>NC_015557.1:0-1200000 GCF_000213785.1 Hydrogenobaculum sp. 3684
AAAATATGAAAGGTATTGATAAGTTTCTATTTTTTCGTATTTTTAGCACTAATGAGGTTTATATACTTAAAACATATGAACAAGAACCTGAACCAATTTAAAAAAATAAAGGTAAATAGGAAAAGTGAATTTTTTGGTGTTTTAGGATTTTCAAATCAAAAAAATACCAATGAAGACTGTAAAGGCATATGGGACAATATACTTGTTGGTATAAGCAAAAAAATTGACAAACCTACAATGGCCCTTGTTAAAAGCTTAAAACCAGTAGCTATTGAAGGTGAAAGCCTCGTATTGGAATGCCCCACAGAGCAATCAAGAAACTGGATACATCAAACCCTTGGCAACATACTAAGAGATGAAGCTTATAAGAAAGGCTTCTCCATAAAGCTTGTGATAAAAGAGCAAGACAATCCTAATATAGACGTAAGTTATTCAACTTACAAAGATAGTGTTGATAGGCAAGCTGCCGTAGATAAAGCGTCTTTTAGCATATCTACACCTTCATACCCTAACGCTGAAACCAAGTTGAACCTTTCTGATGTAAAAAATAAAAGTGCTTTTAAAGAAGGTATATCTTCTAAGTATACGTTTGATAACTTTATAGTAGGTAAGCAAAACGAAGTGGCTTATAGGGCATCTTTAGAAGTGGCTACAGATGAAAATTCTATATATAATCCTCTTTTTATATACGGGAAAGTAGGAAGTGGCAAAACACATCTTTTACAGGCTATAGGCAACAAAGCTTACTCTCTTGGAAGAAGCGTTATATATACATCTATGAACGATTTTACAGAGGAGATGGTTTATTATTTAAAAGCTGGCAATATAATAAGCTTTAGAGAGAAATACAAAGGTGTAGATATCTTACTCATAGATGATATACAGTTTTTGTCTGGTAAAGAACGTACTCAGATGGAGCTTTTTAACATATTTAACTATCTTTTTCAATACAACAAGCATATAGTATTTGCGAGCGATAAGCATCCAAGGGACATAAAAGATATCTCCGAAAGGCTTGTAAGTAGGTTTGAAGGTGGTCTTTTGGTGGAAACCAGCATAGACGATCAAATAAAGCTTTCCATTATAAAGCAAAAAATCCAGATTTATGGACTAAATATAGACGAAAGACTTATATCCTATATAAAAGACAATACCACCAACAACGCTAGAGAGATTGAGGGTCTTGTGCTTCAGATAAAGGCAAAAGGTGTTTCTATATTAGAGGCCTACAAGTCTGCCACGGCCAACAACTCTGCCACGCACTACAAGTCTGCCACGGCTTACAAGTCTGCCACGATTACCAACACACCAAAAGAATTAAGTATAGACAAGATTAAAAAAACTGTAGCAAACTATTTTAACGTTAGTATGGATATTTTTAATAAAAGCTATAAAAACAAAAAATACGCTACAGCAAAACATATAGCTATCTTTTTATCAAGGGAGTTTACAGGCTTTTCTCTTGCTGAGATAGCAAAGGCTTTTAACATAAAGTCCCATTCAAGCGTTAACCATTCTATCAAAAAGATAGAAAAACAGATAAAAGAGGACAAAACGATTCAGTACTCTGTATCCTCTTTAAGAGAGATTATAAGAAAACTAGATTGATTATCTTATGTTTCTGTATATGATATATAAGCCTACAAGTATAACCGCTATAGCGTAAAAGGTTTTTAGTTTTTTTGCGTTTAATCTAGTTGCCAGTTTCACACCTAAGAACCCACCTAAAAAACCACCCACTAGATAACAGATGGCTATGAGAAAATCTACCTCGTGTTTTGTAGCATATACTATGGCGGTTGTTATACCAAACATACCTACCGATATCAAAGAGGTGCCAATGGCTTTTATAGTACTTAAGTTTGTGCTAAAAAGAAGTGCTGGTACTATCAAAAAACCACCGCCTATACCAAAAAAACCAGATAGAATACCCACAAAAAATCCGGACAAAGCTATTAAAAAAGGATTTCCTGCAATACCTTCTTTGTGAAACTCTTTCTTTTCTTTCGTAAACATTACGTAGAAAGCTATAGCTATCATCATAAAACCAAAAGCTATTAGTAGGTCCTTACCTTTTAAAGACGCTCCTACAAATGCCCCCAGAAAAGAGCCTATTATACCAGGAATTGCAAATATAAAGCCTTCTTTTATGCTGACGTTTCCATGTTTGAAATGAAATATAGAGTTAATAAATGCGTTTATACCTACTGCCAATGCCGTACTGCCTATAGCAAGATGTTTTACTGCGTCATCTTCTTCAGGATTTAGATTTTGATTGTCAAGTCCTACGAAGTAAAGTAGCAACGGTACCGCCAGTATAGAACCACCGCCTCCTATTAAAGAAAGTATAAGCCCTACAAATATACCAGATACAACCGAAAGTACGTATTGAATAAAAGTAATATGTATCATCTTGCAAACGTGCCGTCTTTTACATCTTTATCTGGTACTATCAAGGAGAAGTTCTCTCCATCGGACAGGGCTAATACCATACCCTGAGATTCAAAGCCCATCATTTTCCTCGGTTTTAAATTATATACCACAAGGATTTTTTTACCTACAAGCTCCTCTTTGTTGTAATGCTGTTTTATACCTGCTAATATTGTCCTTTTTTCGTCTCCTATCTTTACTTCCAATTTTAAAAGCTTATCGGATTTTGGCACTTCTTCCACATCTAAAACTTTGGCTAAAGCAAGCTTTACCTTTGAAAAATCTTCTATACTGATTAGTTCTTCGCTTGTGATCATTTTGTCTTCCATGTAAATATTATATAATTTTTTGTTTCTTAAAGGTGTTTTTATATGGTAAAATTAAAATATGAAAATATGCTTTGTGGCTTCTGAGTGCGAACCTCTGGTGAAGGTGGGTGGGCTGGGTGATGTGGTCCAGTCCTTGGCAAAAGAGCTTGTAAACCTAGGACATCAAGTTTCAGTGATACTTCCATTTTATAAGTCAATAAAAGCCCAAAATGTTCAATTCATCACACAGCATACGTTAAATTTAGGCGGTGTGTATTACGATTTTCATATATATAAAACTAATTTAGACAATGTAGATATATTTCTAATAGACCAAAAGACGTTTTTTGGAAGAGAATATGTTTATGGTACCCCAAAAGGCCCTTACGAGGATAATTATCTTAGGTTTGCCTTTTTCTCATTAGCCTCTTTGGAAA
This sequence comes from Hydrogenobaculum sp. 3684, assembly GCF_000213785.1. Classification (NCBI taxonomy): domain Bacteria; kingdom Pseudomonadati; phylum Aquificota; class Aquificia; order Aquificales; family Aquificaceae; genus Hydrogenobaculum; species Hydrogenobaculum sp. 3684. The sequence continues at coordinate 3,176 of NC_015557.1, forward strand.
CACTGTCTCATATTTGTCATATTCCAGATGTAATACACATACACGATTGGCATACAGCGTTGGTGGCTGTTTATAAAGATTTATATTTTAAGCATCTTGATGAGACTGCTGCGGTGCTTACTATACATAACATAGCTTTTCAGGGTATATTCCCAGGTCATATTTTGTCTCAGATAGGTATACCTTGGGAGCTCTTTAATCCAGAAGATTTAGAATTTTACAATCAGGTTAATTTTTTAAAAGGCGGTATAGTGCATTCTGATGTTATAACCACTGTAAGTAAAACACACGCTAAAGAAATTCAAACAAATATGGGGTTTGGCATTGAGGGTGTGCTGAGGGAGAAAAGATACGTTTTTGGGATTTTAAACGGAATAGATACCGAATCTTGGAATCCCGCCACAGATAAAAGTTTGTATCAAAACTACGATATTAATACCTTTAAAGAGGGCAAAGAAAAAAATAAAAAATATGTGAAAGAACTTTTTGGGCTTGAAACTCCTCATACAAGACCTTTGGCAGCATTTATAGCAAGGCTTGCAAAACAAAAAGGGCTTGATTTGATAGAAAAAGCAATAGACGATGCTGTAAAAATAGGTTACGATTTTATATTTTTAGGCTCTGGAGATTATTATTATCAGGGTAAAGTGCTTGATATGGTTAAAAGAAATATGGGTTATGTTGCAGCTAGGATAGAATATAACGATATTTTATCTAGAAAACTTTACGCTGGAGCTGATATTTTTCTGATGCCCTCTGAATACGAGCCTTGCGGTATAGGTCAGATGATTGCTATGAGATACGGAGCTATACCGATAGTGCATAAAACTGGTGGTTTAGCGGATACCGTTATAGATTATAACGAAGATAACGAGCACGGTACTGGTTTTTCTTTTGAAGATTACACCTACAAAGATTTTCTTTATACTATGGCAAGGGCTATGACAGTTTATCAGAAAAAATACATTCCAGAGTACAACGAGTGGTATAACATTGTCTCAAATGCCATGTCTCAGGATTTTTCTTGGAGAAGAAGCGTTCAAGAGTATATAAAAATTTATAAAACTGCAAAGCTTATAAAAATGCGCTGATGAAAATAACATTTTTAAACACATCAAAAGACGTCCATGTATACATAAAAAGAAATGTCCATTACAGTATTAAAACCGAAGAACTATCTAAAATAGTGCCATCTTATGCTATAAAGTTTGAGGGCTTTTTAGAGAAAAATGTGCTAGAAAATGCTGCTCGTTTTGGTGTATTTTGCCACAATCAGGGGAAATATGCATTTATCATAGGAAATAAGTTTGGTATTTTTGAGCTTTTAAAAGCCACAAAACCAAAAATAGCTCAAGAACTTATAAAGCATATCACTAATTTTGACAAAGAGCACCGCTACAACATATCTTACAACACAAAAGTTTTGCACCTTTCAGACATAAGGCCACTTGTAATGGGAGTTATAAATATAACCAAAGATTCCTTTTATGCACCTTCAAGAGTAGATGAGAAAGATATACTTTTTAGAGTAGAAGAGTTTATAAAAGAGGGTGCAAATATAATAGATATAGGAGCTCAATCTACTAGACCTGGAGCAGAGGAAATATCTTCTGAGGAAGAGGTTCGTAAGCTTTTAGAACCCTTAAGAAAGATAAGAAAAGAGTTTAAAAATGTTTGGATATCCATAGATACGTATTTTTCCAATACTGCTAGAGTATGCCTTGAAGAAGGGGCAGATATTATAAACGACATAAGCGGTGGAGTTTTTGACGATAATATGCTAAAAACTATAGCTGTTTATAACTGCCCTTACATCATAGGACATTCCTCTTCGTACAAACCAAACCAGTGGCCTCATACAGATTTTGAGTATGAGGATATAACCCTTGAAATTATAAATCATTTTAAAAGCCAAGAGACAAAGCTTTTAGAACTTGGGTATAATCTATTTAACGGAATAATCATAGACCCGTGTATAGGCTTTGCCAAAAAACCTATGCACAACTTAGAGATTTTAAATCAGATAGAGGCTTTTAGAAGCCTTGATAGGCCAATTCTTATAGGTACTTCAAGAAAATCTTTTATAGGTATAGTGATAAAAGAGTTTTTACAAAAAGAGTCTATACCAGCCCCGGAGCAAAGGCTTGTAGGAAGTCTTGGGTCTATAGCACAAAGTATTATAAAAAACGCTTGCCATATTGTAAGAACGCACGATGTAGCCGCTACTAAGGAGTTTATAGCGCTTTTAGATGCAATAAGGAATTATCACTATGCTTGAGATACTGCATTTTATCACCCTTAAAGATATTATAGATATAGCTTTGGTATATTTTCTCGTATACGAAGTCATATATTACATGGCAAAATCAAGGGGAGGTCAAATACTAAAGGGTGTAATTGTAATAGCTCTTATTTGGATGCTATCTGAAGCCTTGGGTCTTAAGACTATGTCTTTTATCTTTGAAAAACTTTGGACCTTAGGCATAGTGGTACTTGTTATAATATTCCAACCGGAGATAAGAAGAGCATTATCAAGACTTGGTGAGAGAACCAGCATACAAAAAAATTCTCAAGCCACCCAAAAGGTAATAGAACGTATAGCAATGGCTTGCTCTTTTTTATCCCAAAGACAAATAGGGGCTCTCATTGTCATAGAAAGAAGCCAAAGCTTAGAAGATATCATAGATGGTTGTTCTTATATAGATGCAACTGTATCAGTAGAGCTTCTTATAACGATATTTTATCCTATGACACCTTTGCATGATGGTGCTGTTGTAATAAAAGAAGATAAAATATTGTACGCTTCTTGCGTATTGCCATTGTCTAAAAATAAAGACCTTCCCAAAAAATACGGTACAAGGCATAGGGCTGCGGTTGGTATCACCGAAGAATCAGATGCTTTAGCGGTGGTGGTATCAGAAGAAACCGGTGATATATCCTTTATAAAAGCCGGTGTGATAACGAAGATGGAAAGCCCTGACATGTTAAAAGAGTACTTAGAAAAAGAGTTAAGCTGATTTCTTAATACCCCAATACGTTGTATAAAGACGATATATCTTGTATAAGTTTTAGTTTCTGATCTAAAAGGGCTTTTTTAGATTCAATTAGATTTGTTCTATAATTGAGTAGATTGCTGTAAGGAGTAAGTCCTGCTTTGTAATTTGCGAGCGCTATGCGGTATTGATCCAGCGTTGTTTGATATGTCTTTTTTAGGCTTTTATAATTAATATCATCTGTTTTGTATTGGGCGATGGCATCGTCCACTTCCTTAAAAGCGTTTAAAACAGTTTGTCTATAGTTTAATATGCTTTGAGCCAAAGCTACTTTTGACGCTTTGTATAAACCTAAGTTTTGATTCCAGTTTAGTATAGGTTCTATAATGTTTAGGCCAAAATTCCAAGATATGCTTGGCTGGGTCACGAGGTTATTTAGCTGCTGGGATTGAAAGCCGTAGCTACCAGTGAGGTCAAAAGATGGAAAGAAGTTTGCTAAAGCCACTTTCTTTTGATAAGCGCTTGATATTACGTTATACATAGCCTCCTTGACGTCTGGTCTTGTAATGAGCACTGTGGAGGGTATTGCTTTTGGTATGGCAAAATCCTTTGGCAACGTACCGTATATAGAAAATTTAAAGTCTTCTGGATATTCTCCCAAAAGATAAGCAAAGGCATTTACCAACACTTTTCTTTGAGCTTTATAGGTTTCTAACGTTTGTTCTAAATTTAGCAATGAGCTTTTAGCTTGGTCTACACTTTGATAAGATGTAAGCCCTGCTTTGTAATTTGTTTTTGCTAACTCTAAGTTTTTCTTTGCTATATTTATTTCTTTTTCTAAAAGCTTTATATAATGGGCGTTTTCTACTATTTGATAGTAGTTGTTTACTGTATTCATGATAAGGGCGTTTTTGATGGCTTTGGCTTCTTCTTTTGTTATTTTTACATTTTCCTTATAGTATCTATAGGCGTTTAGAGCTTTTGCAAAAAGATCTATCTCATAAGAGGCGCTTACGGAAAGGTTATAGGTGGTATAGGGCGCTATACTGAAAAATTTTCCAGTAGGTGTGCGCCTGGATAGTTGTTGTTTGGTACCAGAGGCGTTTAGATTAAAACTTGGAAAAAGCACAGATGAGTTTTCAAGCACATAAGCTTTTGATAGTTCTATATTTTTAAGAGCTATAAGGTAATTTGGATTGTTCTTTAGAGCCAAATCTACATAGTAATCAAGGGTTTTATCGTTGAAGGTTTTCCACCAATCTTTTAGATTGGTATTTAGTTCTTGGTTTGGTAGCTTTTCTTTAAAAGCGCTTGGATATTTTATAGATACATTTGTTGGTTTTGCGTAAAAAGCACAAGAGTTTAATATCAAAGCTCCTATACCGATAACAACTATAGCCTTTCTCATATTATTTGCCCTCTAAATATATGTCTACCAATTGGCCAGGGTAGAGGTTTACGTTTTTAGGCTTTTTAAATCTAAATATTACAGGTAGAACTCTTACGTCCACTCTTTCTAGTAGCTCATCCGATAGTTCTATCTTAGGTGTTACATAAGGTTCTACCGCTACAAATTTAAGTGGCACAGATACATTGGTACCTCTTATAAACATAACGGCCTTTAAATCTTTTATAGGTGGTAGTTTTGTAAGGAGTATCTCATCTATAAACGCTCTAACTTGAAGCTCTCCATTGGAGCTTTGGCCAAGCCTTACAGGTGTAACGTAAGCATGTGTATAAGTATAATAAACACCAGAAGGTGATACATAGTCCCCTTTTTCCACGTTTAGCTCTAAAACAGTTCCAGATACCGGCGCTTTTACCGTATATCTTTTTAAAAGCTCTAAAGCACTTTGGTAAGCATGTTTATCGGCTTTGTAAAGTTGATACTGGGTTTTTATATCGTAACTCCAAGCTCCTGCTTTTGTTAGTTCATAGTTTTTAATAGCTACTTTAAGATTTTCTTTTGCTTCTTTTAAAGCGTTTTTTGCATTGTCTAAATCTTGCTTTGATACAGATTTTGGGTTTAGTTTATAAGAGTTTAAAAGCTTTTCATAGTTTGACTGAGCATAAGCAAGCTGGGCTTTGGCATAATCTACTTGAGCTTTTGAAACTGCCAAAACTTGGGGTCTTGGTTCGTGTAAAAGCTCTTGATATTTTGTATAGTCTGCTTGCATTTGATGGTAAAGCTGTTTGACCGTTTGGGCTTGTACGCTGTCATCCACTTGGAAAAGAGGTTGTCCTTTTTGCACAAACTCACCGTATTTTACAAAAACCTTTGTTACATTTCCAGATACCTCAGGGTATATATTTATGCTCTCCCCGCTATCTTGCACTGGTTCTACTATACCGTTTGCATAAACGCCATTTGTAAAAGGGTCTTTTGTCATAGCTATAGGTGGTGGTGGTTTTGGAGCCGATCCGTATATGTGAGCGCTTATAATACCTGCTATGATACCAAGAATGGCTAACGCTGTGAGGATTTTAACCTTCATATTCTACCTCCTCTAAAAAACCATTAAAAAATTTCATTTATAGAAATCTCCTTCAACATGCCATCTTCCATGTGCACTATCCTTGTAGCATCTTCAAATATCCTGTTGTCGTGGGTTATAACTATTATGGTTCTGTTTTCATTTAACATCCGTTCTTTTATAAGCTTTATAACCTTTTTACCAGTATCCCCGTCCAAAGCGGCTGTAGGCTCGTCTAAAGCCAATATGGCTGGTTCTGTGGATAGAGCCCTTGCTATGGCTACCCTCTGTTGCTCACCGCCAGACATTTTATAGGCTGGAAGCTCGTACTTTTGCTCTGGAAGTTGCGCCATCTTTAGCTTTTCTCTTGCTATTTCTAAGGCTTTGTTCCAACTGTATCCTTTTAGGACAAGCGGTATCCCTGCGTTTTCCACAGCTGTAAGCCTTGGGAAAAGATGGTAATCTTGGAATACAAATCCTATATGATCTAGTCTAAATCTTGCCAAATCGTCTGTGCTAAGTGAAAATATGTCTATACTTTTATCTTTGTTTTCTTTAGATAAACCATAGTATATTACTTTTCCGGAGTCTGGTCTTAAAACTCCAGATATCAAACTAAGAAACGTTGTTTTACCAGAACCAGTGGGTCCTACTATGTAAAGCATCTCACCGTAATATATCTCTAAGCTAACGTTTTTTACCGCACAGGTTTTTGCTTCTCCTGTTCCAAAGCACTTTGTGAGGTTTTCAACTTTTATAGACAACCTTTTAGGATTTTTGTTTTCTGGCATTAGTTATCCTCTAAATACATCAAAAGCTTCTATCTTTAGTACTTTTCTTATACCTAAAAAGCTTGCAAAAGCCACAATAAAAATGACCATAATGAAAGCTCCTAGCATGTTACCATAGCTTATCATAGCTGCGTAGTTTGGCAATTTTAGGTGCCCAAAGGCTATAAACGATGATGCTAAAAGTACGCCAACTCCGTACCCTATCAGGCCCACTAAAACAGCCTGAAGAATAATTATAAACACAAGCTCTTTTCTGGTGGCTCCTATAGCTTTTAAGGCGCCAAACTTTTCAAGATTTTCTAAAACAAACGTATAAAATGTCTGCCCTGCTATAGAAAGCCCTACTATGAAGCTCACTAGTGTCATTATAAGCACGTTTGTACCAAAACCGGTTTTAAACATGTAAAAATTTGCATTTACTTTTGTAAACTCTTTTGATGTTAGGGCTCTATAACCAAGCTTAGCTATTTCTTTTTTAATCTGTGGTATGTATTTGGGGCTTTTAAGCTTAATAAGAACATAAGATATCGTAAATCTTGTGTTGGGTAAATCTTCTGTAGCCCTTGTATAGGTGGTATATAAGGTTGGATTTCCAAAAAGCCCAGACATAGCAGTTTTGGCAAAACCTACTATTACCCCTTTATGATCGTTTATTTCAAAGGTAGAACCTATATGAACGTTTCCAAGTTTTTTTAAATCTGGATCTTTTATAGCTATAAAAGCGTAGCTTGAGTATATATCGTTTATATTCCCTTGAATCATGATTGGTCTACCCATTAAAGAAACATCGTCAAGACCTACTATATCCACAGCTTGATATTTTCCGTTTGGTAGTTTTACGGTGCCAGCTCCAAAGTATATTGGAGCGGCGTAAAGAACCCCAGGTAAGCTCCTTGCATAATCAAGCACGTAATCTGGAAGAGGTATGTTTTCTTTTGAATTATCTACACTTCTATCCATCACCCACATATCGGCATCTGTATTGTATATGCTGGAACCAGATTTTGCTATAACACCAAAAAAAATGGATGTCATTTGGAGCATCAAAAACACAGCAAAACTAACACCAAGTATGAGTGTGAAAAACTTGCCGCCATCTCCGGTTAAAAGTTTTATAGCTATGGTACCAAGACCCCTTATATTCATACTGATATTATATCAAGTAGTTGATGTTTTTCTATGATATATGACTGACGATTCAGTTTTCCTATGTCAAAAGCCTAAAAAATGGAGATGAGGGGAGTTGAACCCCCGGCCTATGCCTTGCGATGGCATCGCTCTCCCACCTGAGCTACATCCCCTACAGAGTCGGGGTGACAGGACTTGAACCTGCGGCCCCAGGCTCCCGAAGCCTGTGCTCTACCACCTGAGCTACACCCCGTACCGTATTAATTATAAGCTATTTTGTGCTAATACATTTAACATATCTAATGTGCTTTCTGAGATGGTATGTAATGCAAACAAATTCAATCCCTCTAATAAATAGAGGGATCGTACTAGAAGCTATTAGCTTACGAATTCCTGGATGTCCTTATAATATCTTTTATTATATCTACGTTTTTATCGTAAGCGTAAGAGCAACTAAGAGGCATCACTCTTACTCTTGCTACCCCTTGAGCTAATATACCTAGGGCTTTTGCTGCTCCGTAAGAAAGATCTAACGCTCTTCCTCTTACAAATGGGCCTCTGTCTACTATTTTGACTACCACAGATCTGTGGTTTCTTGGATTTTCTATAAAAAGCATCGTACCAAAAGGAAGAGTTTTGGAAGCTGCAAAGTAAAGATTGTGGTTATAGACCCCACCGTTGGCGGTGTAAATGCGTCTTGCGTGCCCATACCATGACACGTAAACAGATTTAGAATAGCAGTCCCTTTGGACTGTATTAGCTTTTGCTTCTGAGCCTACGCCAAGAATCAGGAAAGCGCTAAACACTAGCGCTATGTGTTTCCTCATTCTTGGGAGTAAGCTCATGAGAATACCCAAACGGTTTCTCATGATAACTACCTCCTAAATAAAATTTTTCATTGCTAATTCATGGGTATAAGGTTAGCACAATTTGTTTTCTTTTGTCAAGCACAAGCTTTCAAATATTTATTTAAGTCTTTGTTAAAACTTAATTTTTTATCTTATTATTATACACATTTTACACTATACCTAAACATATATTCAACTATATGTTGTTTGGTTAATGTTTGAATGTTTGTTTTGTTAAAAGCTAAATACAAAAAATTAACGAAATCTTAACAAAAATATTATAATATTTAATGTATGAAGTTTTTTGAAGAATTAGAAGAGACAAAAAAAGAGCTTATAAAGATGGCTTCTATGGTGCAAACTGCCATAGAAAAGGCGATGAAGTCGCTTCTTGATCAAAACGTAGATTTAGCCGAAGAAGTGATAAAGGGAGACGACGATATAGACGCTATGGAAGTTAAAATAGAACAAGATTGCATAAGGATGGTAGCCCTTTATCAGCCAGAGGCTAGCGATCTTAGGTTTGTAATGGGGGTGTATAAAATTGTATCGGATCTTGAGCGTATGGCGGATGAAGCAGAAAATGTAGCTCAAAGATCTATACTTTTATCTCAAGAGCCACCTTTAAAACCTTACATAAACCTTACTATGATGTCTGATATAGCAAAAGAAATGGTGAGCGATAGTGTTATAAGCTTTTTACAAAAAGATATAGAGTTAGCCAAGAAAGTCATTCAAAGGGACGATATGGTAGACGAGCTTTATCATCAGCTTGAAAGAGAGCTTATCACATATGTTATGGAAGATCAGCGCAATATAAAAAGGGCTATATCTTTGGAGATGGTTGCAAGACATTTTGAAAGGATAGCTGACCATGCTGAAAACGTAGCGGAGATGGCTATATATCTGGTGCAAGGTGAGATGGTTAAACATAAACACATTCAAGAAAAAAGTTAATTTAGTTTTAGGGCTTTTAGTATTATTAATAGTCTTAGCTTCAAATATAGGTTTTGTACTAAGTTTAAAACATAACCCCTCCATAAATATATACGCTTTTCTTGCTATCATCAATATAAACCTTTTTGCCCTTTTACTGGCTACAGTTATTATTTTTAGAAAATTTATAAAACTATATTACGAAACCAAGAAAAAAACCTTACGTACCAAGATAACCACCATAATACTCCTTTATATGTTTTTACCAATATCTCTTATGATGTTTGCATCAAGCTTTGTGATAGTAGAAAGCGTTAAAACCTTTATAAGCGATAAAACAAAGCTTGTTTTAAGAACTTCTATAAAACTTTCCAAAGAGATTGAACAAAGCCAATATGAAAAAGCTATCCTTTATAGAAATTTTTTGAGTAGGTTGATTTTCTATGAAGACCCTTATTCTCTTGTAAATCATTTTGATATAAGGGCTGTACACGAAGTATCTGATTGCGACAATCCCATTGTAGAAAATCAAAAATCTTACAGCATATGTATAATGAAAGGAGATAAAGCTTACGTTTTTGTGGTAGGCAAAGATGCAAAACTTGAAAAATCTTCAAAAGCCTTAAACCGCTTTGCAAAAGAGTTTATTGTGCTTGTAAAAACAAGAGACATACTAAATGGAAACTACGTTGCTTTTATCGTGATATTGGCTCTTATGGTGGTGCTTTTTACCGTTTGGTTTGGGATATTTTTAGCCCGTCATATATCAGAGCCCATTGAAGAACTATCGGAAGCTGCTAAGACTTTGGCAAAAGGTGATCTTGATACAAAACTACCAACCCCACGAACCAACGACGAGCTCTCAGAACTAATACAAGCTTTTCAATATATGAAAGAAAATCTTAAAAAGCTCTATCAAGACCTTATAAAAGAAAAAGACCAACTTAACAAACTCCTTGACAATATACCGATAGGCGTAGCTTACGTAGACAAAGACTACAATGTAATAAGAGTAAACAAAGCCTTTTTGGATATGTTTGGAAACACCGATATTAAAAATTTAGATTTTAAAGATAAAAACATAAGACAAGATATAATAGAACTCTCAGAAAACGAAAAAATCTTTATCTTTGAAGATGTAAGCCCTATGGTAAACGCCCAAAGGCTTTCTGTTTGGAAAGAAACCGCCCAAAGAGTAGCCCACGAGCTAAAAAACCCCCTTACCCCCATAAAACTAAACATAGAAAGGCTTCTTAGAATATCAAAAAATCATCCTGAAAAACTCCAAGATACCATAAACGCCGTAGGAGATATAGTCCTAAAAGAAATAGACAAAATACTAAAACTCTTGCAAGATTTTAAAGACTTTTCAAATATAGATATACTTGATAAATCTACTCAATCTATAAAAGATGCCATCTTAGAAGCAATAGAGCTTTACAAACCCTACAGCGTAGATTTTGAAATAACAGGAGACAACATTTTAGAGTTTGACAAGGAAAAGATAAAGATCGTGTTTATGAACCTCATCCAAAACAGCATAGAATCTAAAAGCACCAAGATAAAAATAGAGATAAAACCAAAGGAGATCCTATATCAAGACAACGGGGAGGGTATAAAAGAAATATCCAAAATCTTCTTGCCTTATTATTCTAGTAAACCTACTGGCACAGGTCTTGGCCTTAGCATCGTAAAAGCCATCATACAAAAACATGGCTGGGATATAAAAGCTCTTCCTTCAAGTGCTGGGGCTTTGTTTGTAATCAGTACGCCGTAAGCTCTGTCTGTATCATCTGCGTGTAAGGTTGCGGGTTGTCCTGGACACATTGGACAGGTTGCACAAACCAAAACTCGTTACTAAGTGCATTTATGGCGCTTTTATTAAATTGAAAGTTTGTATTGTTGTCAAATTGTATATTTAAAGAAAGATTAGGAGGGAAGTTTCTTACAAGAAAACCATTCACTGATGCCTCATAATAGCGAGAAATATAATTCACATCTTCTCCAAAGTATATACCAGAAAAGCTTTCACTAGAACCTAGCACTACGGAATTGTTGTTTATCAGTAAAGAAGGGGCTAAGTTGTTGTTTATATCGTTGCCAAAATATACATTTTCAGAAGTTTGCTCTTGATAGTAAGGATAGTCAGGATAGTAAGTCCAACCGCATTGGTAAATATTGTTTTGGCAATCTTGTATAGATTGCAAGTTATTTGTAGGAGGCAAATTCGCTGGAAAAGAGTCAGAATAAATGTATGCTAGGCTATTAGCAAAGTAGTTGTTGGAAGAGTCATTAAAAATAATCTCTCTTACAAATAGATCTGTATTTGATGTATATAAATCTACAGTATAATAGCCATTTTGAGCTTCGTTATCCCCAACAAGACCTATTTGCGGTTTATTGTTGCCTTCGCTTGAGTTGTCATACCCTTGTATTATTATATCGTTTTGTAAATAACAGTATGGATTACCATCGTTTTGATTTGTGTATGTAGTATATGGTACACCATTGTTTAATTGTACATTTCCATTATAAGAGTATGTTATGTTGTTATCAGTGATTAGCCTTGTATTAAAAAGCCCGTCGCTTATTGTAATTGGTTGGTTTGTGTATATGGTTAGGTTGTAATTTGGTATATTGTAGTTGTTTTGGCTAGTTGGAGTGTTTCCATTTACATTTTCTAGTATCGTGCCACTGGCATTATTTCCATTATTTCTTCTAATAATATATATTGTATATTGAACTCCAGATGGCAATGTCCCGTATATATCAACTCCTCGTCGCTTTATATAACAAGAACCACTACTTGTTAAATTACCAAGGTTTAAATTATTATTGTAGTCTATATGACAAGGAGTTGGTGTGGGTGGTGTATAAAGATTGTTTTCAACGGTATTTGTAAGCACCACTTGATTATATTGGTCTATGTAAAAATCTTTTATGTTTGTATTTGGATCAGTGGCAAACGTATCTTCTAAAGCGTTGTTGAGTCCATAGCTGCAATTTGAATCTCTTTGTGAGTTTTCGCAATTTACGTTGAAAAACAAAGGCGTTAGATCTATAAATTTAACACCGTTTATAATAGCTGGGTTTCCAAATATATTTTGGCTACCATTGTCTACTTGACAGCTGTATGTTTGAGCTCCATTTAGGTTTATACTACCAGAGGTTATAAAAGCAGGTACATAACAAGAGTTTGCTTTATCACACCCAGATAGCCTGCCTCCATTGTAGCTTGCATTTACCCCACCTCTTACAGTGTATAAGCCTATCCCATAATAATATTGAATAATGGCAGTCTTTACCACTTTGGCGTTTCCAACCTGTCCAGTGGATTTTACAAAGCATACGTTTGAACTTCTTTGTATCTGTGTAGAATAAGTAGCTAATCCATCACTACCATTGTTTGTGGTATTATAGCAAAAACCATTTGCCTGTATGCTATTTACTGCCTGAAGAAGTCCATACTCAGCAGCTTTATCAGCCAATTCGTACTTAGCGTTTGCACCTGTTAGTTTGTTGTCTATTAGGCTTATATACATAGCGGTAGCACCAATAAGAGATATTATAAGGGTAAGCCCAAGTACTGTAATCAAAGAAAAACCTTTGGAGCTTTTAAGTTTTAAATTTACTAACATAACTTATCTCCCAAATATTCTATCCATGGTTATAAGTTTTCCGTCCTTACCGCGAAAGCTAATCCTAACTTTTACATAACCATCATTATATGGATCGTTTATAACCTGAAATGTGTTTACTGGCATGAGAGCATATGGTCCTTTGTTGTTTCCACATGGAGATTGATCTGTGGTTTGGGCATAAAGCCACAGCTTACCATCCTGAGGGTTTGTTTGGCAATATAGATGTATTAAAGACGGGGCTCTTATGAGGAGATCTCCATCTTGAAGCTGTGGAGTAGAGGTAGGGCCATTTTGTATATAAACTTTTCCATTTAAAGCGTTAACTGTTCTTGACATATTTGCATTTGATAAACCATTAGAACTTATACAATCTAAGTTGTTTTGAGATAAACCACTTATTTGGAAAAATAATACGGTATTTTGATTTTGATAATCCCTAAACCAAATACCGCCTCTTTTAATAAGGTAACAATTGTTGTTTGAAGCATCGCTTAGCCTACAGCTCATTACGGCTACTGTGGAAGAAGATGAAACCTTTGATACAAAACCTTCACCTCCCATAGTTCCGTAAAAATAAACATCGTCACAGCTTGGATATGTTTGATTTTGTTGATACGTTATGCATATTGAGCTTGGTGGCGGAAAATCAAAGTTTCCGTTTGAATCTTGACAAGGTCTTACCACTGTGCAATTGTTTGCACCTGTTGGATCGTTGCAGGGTACACCAGCTCCCCATCTATCAAAAAACCATTGTAACTGTGTCATGCCGTTATCTATATAATCTTTTGCATTTTGAATACCTTCAGTTTGGCCAAATACTTTGTTGCTTGTAGCGTACAAAAATCCCATTGCGCTTAGTATTATAGCGCTTATAAATATTGCCACCAAAAGCTCTGTAATTGTTAAACCTTTGTTTTCCATATCAGGACACTCCATTACTAGTTTATGAGCCAAAATTACAAGCATCGTCTTGTATAGAGAAGCTATAGCTTTGATAAGTGGCTATTGATGTTACGGTAGAGCATGCGCTTTGTCCAGATCCTATGAATGGCGGTGGATTGTTTGGAGGGTTACCAACTACATTTACATTTACCAATAAGCCACCGCAGGTAAGAGATAAGCTAGTGACGCTTGGATTCATAAGCTTAGCTTCAAGGCCAGAAGTAGCACTTTGTATTAGACAAGTATATACATAATTATTTTTTGTCATAGCAGCGTATGAGGTAATCATACCATATATTATATAGATTGCTAAAGCGGTTATAGCTACGGTTACCAATGCCTCCACAATGGTGAAGCCCTTGCTTTTGTAAATTTTAGCTTTATCTACATTGCGGGACATGACGCACATGGTCCGCCTCCTTTTTGTACAAACAGTGCTCCGAATTGGCCTATACATATTTCGTAATAATTGTTGGTGGTTTTGTTGTATAGGCAGTAATACCCTGGTGCATAAACAGCAAAACCCCTTGGATCTAATATTGTATTTGCTCCACTTAATATATAGTTTGCATTTTGTATATTTATAGTTTCTAATGGTGTACCACTGCAAGCAGCGGTTAAATCTGATGGATAGTTATTTCCTATATTGTTTACAATTAAAGTATTTCCTTGTTGGCATATGCCCACATAAAAACTATTTTCCATAGCTTGGGCTTTAGCCTGTTTTACGGTATACTCTATTCTGTAAGCATACTCTTGAAACTTGTATATGTTGTAGAAGTACTGGAAGTTCATTATAGCCACAGCAGATATTATAAGTATTATCGCAATTACAGCAATGGCCTCTATAATAGTAAATCCATTTTTATCTTGCGAACCGTGGTAGCAAACCCCATATTCATCATATTTACTCATAATAAAATAATTTACCACAAAAAAATTATTTTATTATGATTTTATTGTAAGCAACCTTTTACTATACAAATACCAAATTACAGACAATATGATACTTAAAACGCCTTCTATCTTAAAAGCCAAAGACAAATTTACAAAATGAGACAAAATACCTATTATAAGGTTTGCAAAAAGTGTGGCGTTTGCCACAGAAAATCCATATATCCCATAAGCTTTTGAGCGTTTTTTTACACCGTATAAACTCACCAAGCTTCTACCTACTATTTCATAAAAGGCGTTAAAAAGACCAAACACCAAAAACCCTATGTAAAAATTTAGACTCGCACCAAGCTGAGCTATAGCCAATATCAAAAGCGTAATACTAAATAAAGCATGTTTGTTCTTAACGCTGTCGTAGAGTTTTCCAATGGGTATGCCAAAAAGTGCATATATAAGGTTAAATATCACATATCCAAGGGATATATCAAAAAAAGACAAGTTTGAGGCTTTTCCTATGAGAATGTAAAAAGCGTAGCTAAAGTTTGTACTAAGACACAAAAATATCACAAGAGAAAATATGTAAAAATCTTTTGGTATAGCCTCTTCTTTTTTTGTGAGTTTTAAATCCCTTGGAGGTTCAAAGACAAACAAAAGTGGCACAATGGCCAAAAAAGCCGGTATAAGAGCTATGATGATAAGATGTTTTATGCTTGTCTCATTAGAACCAAACTTATAAAAAAACCAAAGTACAAAAAGACTTCCTACAAGAGCCCCAAGTGTGTCAGCGGATCTATGTATACCAAAAGCAAGCCCTGTTTTTTCTTTTTTTACAGATAAAGATAATAGTGCATCTCTTCCGGGGCTTCTTATGGCTTTTCCTACTCTATCTAAAGATCTTCCTAAAAGCACAAAAAACCATGTGTTTAAAATTATGCTTGATATGTATAAACTCTTTGATATGGCAGAAGTGAGGTATCCTCCTATTATTAGGGGTTTTGCCTTTAGCTTGTCCGCTAAGTCTCCGCTAAAAATCCTTAAAAAGTTTGATAAAAACTCTGAAAGCCCTTCTACAATACCTATATCAAACGTAGATGCTCCAAGTATAGTAAGTAAAAGCGGTAAAATTGGAAATATTATTTCAGAAGAGGCATCTGTGAGAAAGCTAGTTAGGCTAAATAGCCATATGTTTTTGTTCATTTAGATAATTCTAGCATACGTTCTATGGGTTTTTGAGCTTTTAATATAACATCCTCTGGAAGTGTTACTTCGTTTATTTCATCTCTTAGGGTGGTGTAAAGGTTTGCAAGCGTCACGCCTTTCATAGTACAGCAATAAACCGGCGAACCGCAATAATGCATAGCCTCAGGGAAGATATAATTTTTAGTGGGGTCTTTCTTTTGAAGTACATATTTTAGACCTACTTCTGTTATAACGATGATATCTTTATGAGGGGTTGTGGTGGCAAAGTTTATAATCTGGCTTGTACTTCCTATAAAATCGGCATGCTCTAAAACCTTTGGATTGCACTCTGGATGAGCTGCTACCACAGCGTTTGGATAGCGCTCTTTTAGTGCTTTTAAATCTGAAAGGCCAAACTCATAATGAGGTGGACAAAAACCTTTCCATATGATAATCTCTTTGTCTGGGACATTTTTCTTTACCCAGTTTCCAAGCCCCATATCTGGCACAAAGATTATACGCTTTTGCTCTAATTTTGATACTATCTTCACTGCGTTTGCAGAAGTGACGCATATATCCGATACTGCTTTTACCTCAGCGGATGTATTTACATAGCTCACCACCGCTGCATCTGGGTATTTTTCTTTTAGTTCTAAAACCCCTTGGACTGTAGCCATGTCTGCCATAGGGCAACCAGATTCTGGATTTGGATGTAGGACTTTCTTATTGGGATTTAGGATTTTGGCAGTTTCGCACATAAACCTTACGCCGCAAAACACTATGATATCTTTATCCGTTTGCTGGGCTTTTCTTGAAAGTTCCAAAGAATCCCCTACAAAATCAGCCAGATCTTGGACTTCCGGTCTTTGGTAGTAATGAGCAAGTATCACAACACTTTTTTTAGCTTTTAGCTCTTTAATTTTTTCTATATAATACTCGTTGGGTAACTCTACTGAAACTGGCTTTTCAACAGTTAACGTATCCATAATAATAACCTACTCATATAAAAGTTTATTTACAATAACCTATCTCATAATCATGGAAATTTATTTGGTTTATAATACTAAAATCCTAAAAACTTTTATAGGAGTTTAAAAATGGGTATACCGATTAAGCTTATTGCTGGTTCGTCAAATATGAAGTTAGCTCAAGAAATATCTGAATATCTCGATATACCATTGTCAAAAACGCTTCTTAGTAAATTTAGCGATGGTGAGATAAGAGTGCAAATAGAAGAATCTATGAGAGGTGGAGATATATTTGTTATTCAATCGTTATCGGCTCCTATAAACGACCACATTATGGAGCTTGTACTACTATTAGATGCTATTAAAAGAGCGTCTGCTTATCGTATAACTGCAGTAATACCTTATTTTGCCTACGCAAGACAAGATAGAAAAGATAAACCACGTGTTCCCATAAGCGCTAGAGTGTTAGCTGATATGATAACCAACGCAGGAGCCCAAAGGGCTGTGATAGTAGATTTACACTCTCCTCAAATTCAAGGATTTTTTAATATACCAGTGGACAATTTGTTGGCATTGCCGGTGTTGTATGATTATATAAAGTATAAAGTAGATCCCTCTAGTTCTGTGGTAGTATCCCCAGACGCTGGTGGTGCTGAAAGGGCAAGGCAGCTTGCCAATAAACTTGGATGCAACATCGCCATCATATACAAAAGAAGACCAGAACCAAATAAAGCGGAAGTGTTTGATGTAATAGGAAATGTAGAGGGTAAAGATGCCATTATAATAGATGATATTATAGATACGGCAGGTACTTTGGTGGCTGCTACAAATATGCTTATAAACAAAGGGGCAAGATCTGTTAGAGCACTAGCTACTCATGGTGTTTTATCTGGACCAGCGTTAGAGCGTATAAACAACTCTATATTAGAAGAGGTAGTATTAACCAACACCATATGCCAGCAGGGTAAAGAATCTAGCAAAATAAACATAGTGAGCATAGCTCCAATAGTGGGAGAAGCTATAAAGCGCATATACGAAAACTCTTCTGTAAGTTCTTTATTCGTATGATATAATATAAAGCTCTTAGGATGGGTGGCCGAGTGGTCGAAGGCGCACCGCTGGAAACGGTGTGAAGGGTGATGAGCCCTTCCGCGGGTTCGAATCCCGCCCCATCCGCCACTTGAAACTTTAAGCTTTATAATGTAGGGCTTCAAATAGAAGTTTTACTTCATTTGGTTTTAAATGTCTCCATTTACCTTTTGGCAGATTACCAAGAGAAATAGGACCTATCGCTGTTCTTATAAGATGTTTTACTGGTTTTTTAAAAGCTAAGAAAAACCTTTTTACAAGATGATTTTTACCTTCGTGGAAAGTTATCTCTATGTTTGCACCATTTTTAAACCTTTTTAAAAGCTTCAAACTATCTGGTTTTACAAACCCATCCTCTAGTTTTACACCCCTTTTCATCTTTTCCAATGTTTCATCATCTATCTCACCTTTTACTGTGGCTATATATACTTTTGGTAGCTTGTATCTTGGATGTATTATTCTGTTTGCCAACTCTCCGTCGTTGGTGAGTATCAAAAGCCCTTCTACGTTGTAATCTAATCTTCCAGCTGGATATACCCTAACACCCACATCTTTTATTAGTTCTCTTATGGTGGGCTTTTCTTCTTTTTCTCCCAAAGATGTAAGGTAGCAACATGGTTTGTTTAACATTATATATACTGGTTTTTGAGCTTTTACTATGCGACCTCTAAACTCTACTATATCTTCATCTGGATTTATAGTGACACCAAGTTCTTTTACTATCTTGTTGTTTACCTTAACGTAGCCTTTTTCTATATACTCATCTGCTTTTCTTCTAGAGCATACTCCAGCCAAAGATAAAAATCTATTTAACCTCATTGTCTTATAAGTTTGAAAAACTCCTCCTTTGTTCTAATATCGCTTAAAAAGCTTCCCCTTAAAGAGGAAGTGACGGTGCAATGTCCTGGTGATCTTACTCCTCTCATAGACATACAAAGATGCTCTGCCTCTATTACGACACCAGCTCCCATTGGTTCTAATTCTTTTTGGACTATATCGGCTATTTCCTCTGTAAGTCTTTCTTGGACTTGTGGTTTTAAAGCCATAGCCCTTACAGTTCTTACAAGTTTAGATAGCCCACATATCTTTTTGTTTGGTATATAGGCTATATGAGCTTTTCCAAAAAATGGTAAAAGATGATGCTCGCACATACTATAAAAAGGTATATCTTTTACGATAATCATTTCAGAATAGTTGCTGTACTCTTCAAAAAGCTTAAAATCAAAGGATCTCTCTTTTTCAAACTCCTCCCACATCCTAGCGACTCTTTCTGGGGTTTCTTTTATGCCTTCTCTTGTGATATCTTCTCCTATACCTTCTAAGAAAAGCTTTATACCTTGTATGATCTTTTCTTTGTCAATCATTTTCAAAACCTCTCACTAAAATTTCTGCTAAATATATTAAATCTTAATATCATTATCAATGGGTTATCTCATGAAATATTCAGTAAATATGTTCTTCTGATGGAAATATATTTTCTTCAACTTCTTTTTTATAGCTTTTTATAGCTTCTAAAAATATTTGATAACCGTTTGTATATCTTTTTACAAACTTTGGTTTCATAAAATCCACAAGACCAACGATATCCTCAAACACAAGCACCTGTCCATCGGTACTGGCTCCGGCACCTATCCCTATTGTTATAACGCTTTCAGAATGAAGTTCTTTTGCCAGAGAATCTGGTATGCTTTCAAGCACCACCATAAAAGCTCCAGCTTCAGCTACACTGTTAAAGTCCTCTTTTATGATGTTTTTTTCCTCTTCGGTTTTACCCATAAATCTAAACTTTCCTATAGTGTTTATCCATTGAGGTGTAAAGCCTATGTGAGCGCATACTGGGATGCCTATCTTTGTAAGTTTCTCGATAAGAGGCGCAAAATAGCTCCCACCTTCAATTTTTACAGCATCAGCTTTTGTTTGTTTTATAACGTTGCCGCAGTTTTTAACAGCTTCATCTATAGAGCTTTGATAGCTCATAAAAGGCATATCCACTATCACAAATGTATTTGGAGCCCCCCTTCTTACCGCTTTTGCGTGATATATCATTTCTTCTAAAGATACTCCAAGGGTGTTTGGTTCTCCTTTAAATACCATGCCAAGAGAATCCCCCACTAAAATGGTATCAATGCCAGCTTCTTCGCAAATTTTAGCTGATATGTAGTTATTTAGAGAGACCATTGTGATTTTTTGTTTATTTTTTTTCTTTTTAAATAAAAGCTCTATATTTAATTTATTGGTCATCTTCTTGATTGTCAAAAGAAAGTTGGTTTAGAGCCTTCTTTCTTAGGTAAGCTTCTATAAAGTTGTCTATTTCGCCATCCATTACAGCCTCTATATTACCGGATTCTTCACCGGTTCTTAAGTCTTTTACCAGTTGGGATGGTTGGAATATGTATGATCTTATTTTATAGCCCCATCCTATATCTGTTTTTGGTCCTTCTAAGCTTTTTTTCTTTTCTTCTATCTTTTGAAGTTCTAACTGATAAAGTCTTGCTTTAAGCATTTCCATAGCTTTTCTTCTATTTTGTATTTGAGAGCGCTCTTGCTGACAGGCTACTACTATACCAGTTGGTATATGAGTTATTCTAACGGCTGTATCCGTTTTGTTTACATACTGACCACCAGCTCCAGAGGCTCTATAAGTATCTATCCTCAGGTCCTCTTCTTTTATTTCTATATTTACATCTTCGTTAACCTCTGGTACCACAAGCACAGAAGCAAAAGATGTATGTCTTCTGGCGTTGGCATCAAAAGGCGATATCCTTACAAGCCTATGAACACCGTTTTCAGATTTTAAATAACCGTAAGCATAAGGTCCTTTTATATAAAGGGTGGCGCTTTTTATACCGGCTACATCGTCTGGATTTATGTCTGTAAGCTGTACTTCATAGCCATGTTTTTCTGCCCACCTTGTGTACATTCTAAGAAGCATACTAGCCCAATCGCAAGCTTCCGTTCCACCTGCCCCAGCCTGTATTGTGAGATAGGCGTTGTTTATATCCATCTCATCAGAAAGGTAAGTTTCAAGCTCAAATTTCTTTAAATCTTTTTCTACAGCTTCTAACTCTTCGCTTATCAGTAGCGTTGTATCTAAGTCTTCTTCTTTCAGTTCGCTTACCATTTCATCTAAATCTTTTATACGGCTTTTAAGAGATGTGTAAGTATTTAATTTGTCTTGAAGAGCTTTTCTTTTTTGACTTATGCTTTTGGCTTTTTCTTGATCGGACCAAAAATCTGGTTCTGACATCATTTGGTCATACTTTTCTATTTCTTTTCTTATCTTTTCTTCGTCTATAGAAGAAGACAATTCTTCAAATCGCTTTTTTATATCGGAAAAGTTGCTTACTATTTCTACCATATTACTTTATATCTACTACTTTGTACCCCCATTCTTCAATGGCGGATTTTATATCGGCTTCTGAGAGTTTTGTCTCGTCGTACTCTACCTCTGAGTATTTTTTGTCTAGCTTTGTATCGAAGCTTTTAACCCCTTCTAAAGCCCCGATTGCTTTGTTTACAGTATTAACGCAGTGCATACATGTCATACCTTCTATGTAAAATAGCTTTCTCATAGTATATATTATAATCTTAAAAGCCAAACAAGTATATAAATATTATCATAAGATATAGCTTTTAGTAAAATATGTTGAAATCTTTTATAAATAACGATATAAAGTACTTGACAATAATAAGCTAATATTTTATAATATTAAGTATGAAGAAAGATTACTATGAAATTTTAGGGGTAAGTAGAAACGCTACTCAAGAGGAGATTAAAAAAGCTTATCGTAGACTGGCTAGGAAGTATCATCCAGATTTTAACAAAGAACCAGGGGCAGAAGAAAAATTTAAGGAGATAAACCAGGCTTATCAGGTACTCTCTGATGAAAATAAAAGAAAAATTTACGATCAATTTGGAGAAGAAGGCTTATCTGCTAGTATGGGACAACAGGGCGGGCAAGAAGCGTGGACGAGAGTAAACGCTGGTTTTGGAAACTTAGAAGATTTGCTAAGAGATGTGTTTGGTGGTGGTTTTGGAGATTTGTTTTCTGAAGATATATTCACTGGCGGTAGAAAGTCAAGAAGCTCTTCAAGACAAAGGCCTATAAATGGAGAAGACATTGTAAAAACCGTAGAAATGACATTAGAAGAAGCCTACACTGGCAAAAAGGTAAATTTAGAGGTAGAAAAAGGTGTACCTTGTGATGCATGTGGAGGCTATGGATACGATAAAAACTCTGAAAAGGTGTGCCCTACTTGTAAAGGTGCTGGGAGCGTTAATCAAAGAGCTATGTTTTTCTCTATATCTACCACCTGTCCTCAATGTGGTGGTAGTGGTTACATAAGGGAAGCTTGTAAAAAGTGCAAAGGACAGTCTTATATCTTCAAAAAAGAAGTTATCCCTGTAAACATTCCACCAGGTGTTGATAATGGTACAAAGCTTGTGGTAGATGGTAAGGGGCATGCGGGACTATTTGGTGGAAGGCCTGGCAACCTCTACGTGATAACCAGAGTATTGCCCCATGAAATATTCAAAAGAAAAGGCGATGATTTGTATATAGATGTAAATATAACTTATCCAGAGGCTGTTATGGGTACTACGATAGATATAAAAGATTTAAAAGGGGACAATATAAGAGTAGAAATACCACCTGGTACAAAAGAAGGTGATGAAATAGTTATTTCTGGTAAAGGTATGCCAAAATTAAAAGGTAGTGGTTATGGTAACCTTGTTGTAATACCTCATATAGATGTACCTAAGTTTAATACGCTTTCAAAGATTATGGGTGATGGCAAAAAAGCTGAAAAAATGTTGAAAGAGCTTGATAAACTTTTACCAAAACCTGAAAGGGTGGTGAGGAACTATGAGCGCTGAAAGAAGAGCCAAAGCGGTGTTTACTATAGGTACTGTAGCTAAAATGTATAAAATTCACCCTCAAACTCTTAGACTTTACGAAAGAGAAGGTCTTTTAAAACCTTCTCGAACCGAAGGCAACACAAGGCTTTATACAGAAGAAGACCTTGAGCAGTTGGAGTTTATCCTTATGCTGGCGAGAGACCTGGGGGTAAACATAGCCGGTATAGATGTTATATTAAACCTGAAAAGGCAGATGGAAGAGATGCAAAAAGGTATTGAGCTTTTAATAGATATAATAAAAAAGATAAGAACTGAGAATGTAAACTCTGAAGACGTTGACAAAGCTATAGTGCTTATGAACAATTTAAACAAAGGCATTATAAAAATTGCTAAAAAATCCTAGAGTGGTTTATCATTTAAACAGACAATGGCTTGCAGTAGCTTAGAGAAATGCTGTTAGCACACTACTTACTCCCGCAAACGTATCTTACACCTTTATCTGTTTTGGCCCAATGAGGTGTGTTGGGAGCAAGTATGACCTTGTCTCCAGGTAAAAGCTTAAAAACTTTATCTTCAACACCTATTTCTACTTCTCCAGAGACCACCCATCTTACTTCTTCGTCTTCATGAGTATGCCAAGGATAGTACGTGCCCTTAGAGTCTTGCCATGTATAAACATCGTAGCCTTGTTGTTTTAATATATCTTTTATCGTTTCTTCGTCTTTTATGTTAGTTTTTTCAAAGATAACTTTACTCATCTTTAACTTTTGACTTATCTTCTAGTATTTTTAACTCTGCCCTTTCTATAGCTAAAGCTTTTGGTGGTATATCTTTTGTTATTACAGAACCACCAGCTATAAAGGCAAAGTCCCCTATGTTTCTTGGAGCTATTATAAGGGAATTACTACCTATGAAAGCTTTTTGTCCTATATAAGATTGATACTTTTGTTTGCCGTCAAAGTTTGCTACCACTGTTCCAGCCCCTATGTTGGCTTTTTTACCTATGCTTACATCTCCAAGATAAGAAAGGTGCTTCGCCATCACGTCTTCTTGAAGTTTTGCATTTTTTAGTTCTACAAAGCTACCTACGTGAGAGCCTTTACCTACCACAGAGTTGTCTCTTATATGGCACATTGGACCTACAATAGCTTCTTCTTCTACGGTTGAGTTTTTTATGTAGCTCATAGGAAGTACAGTGGCTTTTTCTTTTATAGTAGCATTTTCAAGGTAGCTTCCATTCATAACCTTTGCTTTTTTGTGTATAACGGTATTGCCTTTTAAAACAACGTTTGGAAATATTTCAGCATCTAATTCTACTTGTACGTCAGGTTCTATGTAAACAGATTCTGGCGAGTGTATGGTAACACCTGATCTTGCAAGGTTTTCCAATATTCTCATTTTTATAACGCTTTCTGCAAAACTAAGCTCCCATCTGTCGTTTACACCAAAGATTTCTGTAATCTCAGAAGCCATGAAGCTCCTGCACGTATAACCAAGATTTGTCATAATTTCTATTATATCTGTGATATAAAGCTCGTTGGTTTTTTCGCTTGGTTTTAAGTGTTTAACAGCTTCTTTTAGATATGGTACGTAAAACATATAAACACCACCATTTACTTCGTTTATTTGTTTTTGTTCATAGGTGGCTTCTTTTTCTTCTACTATTTTTACTACGTCTCCTTTACCATTTTTTACTATTCTCCCATAACCTGTTGGGTCTGGTAAGAAAGAAGACAATACCAAAGCTCCCACTTTTATCTTTTCATACTCTTCTACCATGTGTAAAAATCTTTGCATACCTTTTATGGTATCTGGTTTTACCAAAGGAGCATCGCCGTTTGTAACCAATATGTAATCGTCCATACCTTCATAAAAAGCTTTTGCCGATAAAAGGGCATCTGCAGTGCCACCTTTTGGATTTGCCTGTTCAAAAAACAATACGTTTTCATGCTTTAAAGCTTCTAATATAGTTTCTTTTTTGTGGGATACAACTAAAGCTATATCTACTATGTTAGATTGTTTTATATAGTTTAGCACATACCAAATGATAGGTTTACCAAGCATTTCATGTAGTACTTTGTGTTTTTCGCTTTTAAATCTAGTGCCTAAGCCAGCTGCAAGTATTATCGCTTTCATAACTATATTTTAACCCACAACTCCCATCTTCGTAGCATAAAAATAAAATAATCTTTCTATGCCTATTGAATATCCTGCATAAGAAAAGCCGTTGTGATAATCTTTAACAAGTTTTTCTTTATCTTTTATAGGTTTGTAATTAGATGCATTTTCTACGATATCTTTTATTTTTTCATAGTTTGTTTCTTCTACCCAACCGTTTGCTATTTCAACCCCATCTATAAAAAGCTCAAAGCGTTTTGATACACCATCTTTACATGTAGACAATACACCTAGTTTACACGGGAAATCTGTTAAAAACTCTATTTGGCTTTTACCAAGTTTAGGTTGCATATGCACCATCATTTTATCTATCAGCTCTTCCCATGTATCGCTATCGTCAAACTCATATCCAAAAGATATGAGGTTGTTTTTAAGTATATCTTCATCTTCAGAAAAAATGACTCCAAGGTATTCTTCGAATGCCTTTTCAAAAGGCGTTAACTTTGGTTTGGTCAAGATATCTTTTATATTTTCTCCGAAAAGCTCAAAAATAAGCTTAGATATCTCGTTTATTGCATTTGCATTCTCAACGTTGTAGCATTCTAACATTGTAAACTCTATGCTGTTTAAATTACCGCATTCTTCGTCTCTAAAGACTTTTGCTATTTGGAATATATTTGATTTGTAGGTTTTCAAAAGGGCTTTCATAGATCTTTCTGGGGATGTATGAAGATACGCTTTTTCTTTTTTACCGCAGTAAGTTATATCTATCTCCACTGGTTTTATATATTTCTCTAAATTTGGCTCATCTTGGATGTATGGTGTAAAAACTTCTGTGTAGCCTAATCTTTTGTAAAAACCTCTTATCTTGTCTATAAACTCTTCATAAAGTTTTGGGGCTTTTAACGGTAAAGAAAAAATATCTATCATAAAATACCTTCCAATGCTTCTTTTCTTTGAATACAGGTAGCGCATTCTCCGCAAGGAGGTTCTGTGCCTTCATAACAGCTATAAGTTTTATCAAATGGTACACCAAGAGTTTTGCCAAGCTTAGCTATATCTTTTTTAGAAAAGCCTAAAAACGGAGCGTAAACGTATATTCTTTTTTTAGTTTTTACTACAAAAGAAGAACCTGCGTTGATGGCAGCTTCAGCAGAGGTTATAAATTCTGGTCTACAATCCGGATAAGGTGCATCTACGGCGTGCACCGCTATACCTATATTCTCTATACCTAGTTCGTCTGCTATGCCTGAGGCTATAGCCAGAAAAGTAAGATTTCTCATCGGTACATAGGTTATAGGTACATCTTCTTGATAGCTTTCTTTTGGTATTTCTTTTTTGGAGACGCTTAAGAGTGGTGAGTGGAAGTTAATCTCTTTGTAATGTGGTATTTTTACAATAAAATGCTCCTTTATACCTACCATATTTGCAAGTTCTTTTGCGTACTTTAACTCTACTATATGTTTTTGACCATAATCAAAGGATATAGCGTAAACATCTTTAAACTTTGTTTTTGCTTCCCATAAAAGCGTAGCAGAATCCATTCCGCCAGACAAAAGCACTAAAATATTAGACATACCCTACACCTTAAACTTTTTAATAATCCGAAGTTTTGCTTTAATACTCACTAGCTACCTCTTCTGATGATATATTTTGTTGTATAGAGTTTGCTAAACCTTTAGCTCCTACTTGATTTGCAAGTTTTAAGGCTTTTTGATAGTAAAAGACCGCCTTATCTTTTTCGTTTTTGTTATCGTAATACCAACCCATATATTGATAGCCAACTGCCTTCCAGTATTTGTTGCCGTTTACCAAGCTTAAACCCTTTTGTATATACGTTTTTGCATCTTTGAAATCTAAAAGCTTAAGATACAGAACGCCCATGTTTAGGTAAGTGGCACCTCCGTGAACTTTATCTCCTTTTTCATCGAAAGCTTGGGAGGATTTTGCATAATATAGAAGAGCCTTGTGAGGGTGGTTTAAATCTGCATAACAAAGGGCTATGTTGTTTAGTATGGTGGGACTTTGAGAACCTTGTTTTAAGGCTTTTTTATAAAACCTTATTGCGGAATCGTAATAGCCCTCCGAATAAAATATATGAGCTATATTTGAGAGGTTGTCTATTATACCGTTCTTATCTCCAAGAGACTTTGCTAATTTATAAGCTTTTGTATAGTTGTCTAGTGCTTTTGATTTGTCGCCGATCATGTCGTAACTAACACCCATGTAGTTGTAAAGCGCTTCTTTTTGATAACGAGTGTTTGCGTTTTTTGTGGCATTTTTCAAATAAGGTATAGCATACTTTGGCTCTCCTAAGGCAATGTAAGACATTGCTGCGCACATGTTGTAGTTAAAGTCGTATTTGTTCCATCTAAGAGATTTATTTGCCAAGTCTATGGCTTTTTGATAATCTTTAGATTGGAGCAAGTTTATGCATTGCTCAGCATCGGCGTAAGATATACCAACAAAAAAAGTCGCTATAATTAAGAGTTTATATAACTTCATAAAAATATTTTAACAGTAAAGACTTTGTTATATTATGATTTTAATTGTAGATTAAGTATAAATTTTATTTATAATAGATTTTATGATAGGGGCTATTAGCTTTCCTATTTTATCTAAAAGCGATAAACCTACAAGCCAAAGAAGCATCCAAACCCAGCAAGAAATAAACCAACTAAAAGCCATAGATCGAGATGTTAGGGCTCATGAGATGGCTCACAAGATAGCCGGTGGAGATTTAACTGGTCCAATAAACTATAAGTATGTAATAGGACCAAACGGTAAAAAGTACGCTGTGGGTGGTGATGTGAGTATAGATGTTTCACCAGGTCCTACTCCCCAAGCTACAATAAAAAAGATGGAAAGAGTTATAAAGGCAGCGCTAGCACCAGTAGACCCATCTGCTCAAGATAGGGCTGTAGCTGCCCAGGCTCAAATGATGTTAGAGCAAGCTCAAATGGAGTTACAAAAAGAAGGTTCTAATATATCTGTTTACACCTGATACACTTCTAACTTTTGACGCTTTATTTCTGTTAAAAAGTTGAAAAAATTTATTGTTTCACCTGAAACTATGTCTTTTTCGTTGTCCATAGTCACGATGTGATAGCTGTTTGAAAGTTCTACAAACTTTTTAACCTGACTTGGAGCTTTTTCGTATATATACTTTGCCCCTTTTATAGAAGATAAGTCGTCTTCTTTTGAATGAATTAAGATAAACGGTGCTTTTAAGAGATTTACATGCTTTTTAATATATTTAGCCATTCGTTTTAGTTCTACTATAGTGGGAGCTGGTATTTTATCGTATGCCATGGCTTCATTTTTTTCAGCTTTCATCATCTGCATGATTTTTCTTCTCATGGCTTCATTTTTTATGCCAAAGGGTTCTTTCTCTTTCCAATAGTAAATATGTTTTAACGGTGTATAAAGTCCAAGTGGTAGTAAAAATCTATACCAAGGTATTGCCCATCCATCTATATCCATTGCTGGTGCCCAAGAGCCAACACCGTCTATATCAGGAAACTCCATACCAAGCATAAGAGAGAGCATACCGCCTACGCATAGCCCAGCCACAAATACTTGGTTGTATTTAGCTTTTAAATCAAGATAAAAATTTTTGGCAAACTCGTAAAGCTCCTCCCATTTGGTTTTTTTAAGATCTTCAAGGCTAGAACAATGACCAGGTAGTATTGGAAAATATACATCGTAATTTGCCTTGGCAAAATCTCTGGCCACCCATCTTAGCTCTAAAGGTGTACCAGTAAGTCCGTGAAGAAGCAACACTGCTCTTTCGTTGTTGCTTTTTATAGAAAGATCCATATTATATTACCCTTTTAAAAAGTTGGTCTAAAAGCTCTATAGCCATATCTATTTCTTCGTTGGTAATCTCTAAAGACGGTGCAAGTGTAAAGACGTTTTTATAATAACCACCTACGTCCAACACTAACCCATATTTTTTGCCTTTATAATCAAGATCTCCTTTTAGTCCCTCTTCCAATATCTTATCCGTTAGGGCTTTTGAGGGTGTAAAACCATCGCTTTCACATATTTCAACTCTAAGAGCAAGTCCTATACCGTCTACGTCCCCTATATTTTTATATTTTTTCTT
This sequence comes from Hydrogenobaculum sp. 3684, assembly GCF_000213785.1. Lineage (NCBI taxonomy): Bacteria > Pseudomonadati > Aquificota > Aquificia > Aquificales > Aquificaceae > Hydrogenobaculum > Hydrogenobaculum sp. 3684. The sequence continues at coordinate 32,143 of NC_015557.1, forward strand.
TAGGCTTTTAAGACCTTCTAAAAACTTATCGCCTTTTTGTTTTACAATACTTTCATAATCTTTTTCTTCTAGTATATTCATGACTTCTACTCCAGCTCTTACTCCTATAGGGTTTGAAGAAAACGTGGAATGAGTAGAGCCAGCTGGCCATATTTTAGGGTTTATAAGCTCTTCTTTTGCCCAAAGACCAGAAAGAGGGTTCATGCCGTTTGTAAGAGATTTTCCAAATACAACGATATCTGGCTTAACATCGTAATGCTCTATGCTCCACAGTTTACCAGTTCTATAAAATCCCATTTGGATTTCATCATCTACCAAAAGTATGTTGGCTTGATCTAAGATTTTTTTCAACCTTTTAAAATATTCTGGTGGAGCTTTTACATAACCGCCGGTACCTTGAATGGGCTCTATATAAAAGGCTGCATATTCACATTCGTTGGTTTTTGGATTGTATATAGAGTAATATTCTGATTCGAAAAGCTTTTCAAACTCTTTTACACAATAATAATCACAACTGTCTAAGTTTTTGCCGTAAGGACATCTGAAACAATAAGGAAATGGGATAAAAAGCGCTCTGTCGCCAAAATGCCCAAACCTTTCTCTATACCTATAGCTAGATGTAATAGCGGTTGCACCTAGTGTTCTGCCGTGATATCCTCCCATAAAAGCGAAGTTTAAATTTTTCTTTTTGTAATTTCTTACAAGCTTTAAACTATCTTCTATGGCCTGAGAACCACCTACGTTGAAATGCACTCTTCCTTTTAGATTAAATCTTTTTAAATTAGCATCCACTATTTTCTTTGATAAGACTACTTTTTCCTCAAAAAGAAATTGAGAGGCCAGTTGTCCCATTTTGTCCATCTGATCTTTTATAGCGTTGTTTATGCGCTCGTTTTTGTATCCGAAATTACAAGCGCTGTACCACATTTGTAAATCTAAATATGGTTTGTTTTCTTCATCGTAAAGGTAAGATCCTTCTGAAGCTTTGAAAATTTTTGGAGGGTTTAGATAATGTACCGTATCACCCCAAGAGCAAACTTCTTGTTCTATCGATAGTATTTCCTCTTTCTTCATGCAAATTCTCCAATACAAAAGGTAATTGATTTATTATATCTTCAAAATATGAAAAGCTAGTGAAATGACTAACGTTTTGAGCTTTTAGAAAGTTTAAGAGTTTACCTTTGGCAAATACAAAATCAGCGTTTTTGGAGGCACAAAAATCAGACATACCATCGCCTATATATATGGCCTTATCGTCTTTTAGCTTTTGCACAAGATGGCATTTGCAAACCCCAAGCTGGCAATCTTTTTGCGAATATCTGTAAAGCGTTTTAAATTTTTTGTTTATAAAATAAAGGTTGTTGGCATATATTCCATCAATTTTTTCTAAATGATCTTTTAATATTTTTCTTATGAAAAGCCTAAAACCATCACTTAAGATGTATACTTTGGCGTTAAAATTTGACTTTACATAATCCAAAAATTTTATAAAGCTTTTATCTATATGTACGTTGGATAGAAAATCTTCCAGTTGATCGTTTGTTATGTTTACTAGGGACATCTGTATATCAAGACACTCTTTAGAGCTTATCTTACCTTCTTTCCAGAGCTTCTCAGCTTCTAACCATTCTTTAGATGCGAAGCGCTCCAAGAGCGCGTCTACAGTATCTTGGAGCGTTATAGTGCCGTCAAAATCACAAAAAAATGTTGTTATTTTAGACTCTCCAAAGCTTTGAGTACATCGTTGTAATCTGGTTCTGATGTGATCTCTGGTACTAGTTGAAAATATTTTATAGTGCCATCTTTACCCACTATGAAAATAGCTCTAGCCAAAAGCCCTTGCAATGGACCTTCCGTTATAAGTATGCCGTAAGCTTTGCCAAAATCTTTGTTTCTAAAATCTGAAGCTACAGCTATGTTTTCCACTCCTTCAGTGGAGCAATATCTTTTTGATGCAAAAGGTAAATCCATAGATACAACCGTAGTATCTACGTCTTGCATTGAGCCAACAGCTTCGTTAAACTTACGGGTTTCCGTAGCGCATACTGGCGTGTCCAAAGATGGAACAGCTATTATTAGCTGTACTTTGTCTTTAGCTCCACCTATCTTTTTGGTGGATAGATCTGTTAGCACAACTTCTACTTCAGGAGCTTTATCTCCTACTTTTATATCACCTGAAAGTGATACATCGTTTCCTTTTAATTTGGTTTTGAGCATGTTTTACCTCCTTAGGTTTCGCCTATAAAGAATAGGTTTTTTAGCTTTTATTACAATGATTATAAGCAGTTTTAATTTAGAAAAGCGTTTTTTGAGTTCTCTTCCCTGAAGATTTTTCTTTAAATATTGTATTTAAATCCTTTATTAAGCTTTTCATATTAAAAGCCAGAAAAAACTCTTCTACTTTTTTTAGGTCTATATTGTAAGATATCTTTAAGTCTTCTAAATGTATATCTATCATATTTAATATCTCTTCTGTGTTTAGTTTAATAAGCTTGTAAGCTAACTCTAAATCCTCTTTTGAGGCTTCTTTAAAAGTTTTTTGTATTTCGTCCCAGTTATTTAATATGTTTTCTATAGAACCGTATTTTTCTAAAAGCTCAACAGCTTTTTTAGGACCAACACCTTTTATACCTTTTATATTGTCTACGCTATCTCCGATAAGAGCAAGATAATCTGCCAATCTTGAAGGTGGTACGCCAAATTTTTCTATTACCGCTTGTTCGTCAAACACCTTGTTGGTGATAGGGTTTATTACAATTATTTTTTTATCTTCTACAAGCTGCATTAAATCTTTATCTGGTGTGTAAATCGTAAGATTTTTATTCCATTCTTTTGATTTATGAGCAATGTAGGCTATTATATCGTCTGCTTCCAAACCTTCTTTTTCTAAAAGTCTTATACCAAGCAAATTTATCGCTCGTTTTATAAGGGGTATTTGCGAAACAAGCTCGTTTGGGGTTTCTTTTCTAGTGGCCTTATACTCTTTGTATATCTTATCTCTAACTGTCGGGGCAGGTAAATCAAAAGCTATGGCAAAATACTCTGGTTTCTTAGTTTTTAATATAGAAAATATGGCTCTTATAAATCCATAAAAAGCACCAGTTTCTACGCCGTCTTCTGTTTTCAAAGAAGGTAAAGCATAATAACTTCTATATAAAAATGCAGAACCATCTAGAACGTATATTGTATCCATTTATATATTTTTTTCAAAATCCTCTGGTTTTATATTTTCAATCCAGCTTCTTAAATCCTCCTCTGTTACGTTTAAGTCATCTTGAATTTCTATATCGGCACTGTTGCTAAACAGATCTCTATTCACATAGATTGGTGCATCAAATCTAAGAGCTATGTTTATAGCATCGCTTGGCCTTGAGTCTATGGCTAGTTCTTCCGTAGGAAGTTTTGAGTTTTGCAAGTGAATTGTGGCTATGTATGTGTTGTTTTCCACTGAATCTATTGTTACCATCTTTACCATATATCCTGTGCTTGTCAAGATATTTTTTATAAGATCGTAAGTCATAGGTCTTGGAGAATCCATACCTTGCATATTCATTACGATGTTGTTGGCTTCAAAAACTCCTATCCATATGGGTAAAGCTAGATTATCGTCCTCTTTAGATTTCAAAACCACTATAGGCATTTGAGATATAGGATCTATTCCCATACCGCTAACGTAAACCTCTACCATTTTAAAAACCTCCTTATTGAAAATAATAGTTATTTTTTGATAAAAATCAAGTGGTATAAAGATAAAAGATTTTGACATTGCGGCTGTCCTTGTTGGACAGCCTTTATATATATTATTTTATTCTCCGCTATACTCTACTGAATCGATTTCTTCCATGAACTGCTCTGTTTGAAAAACTATAAACTTTGCTATTTCATCGTCTGACTTATCTGAAAGCTCTTCCATTATGTCTATCGTTTTTTGGTGTTTTGATCCATTTTCGGTGGTATATGTTACTTTTACACAAGGGGGATTTGCTCCCTCCTCGCATACTTCCATATCAAGAGATGGATCAGAAAGCATCTCTGATACTTTAAATATTATGTTTTCTATCCTTTTTTTATCCATACATCAATCCCCCGTTGTCATCATTACCATTTCTATGCAATTTCTCTTGAGAAGGTCTGAGCACACATAAACACATATGGCGCATCCTTTACACCTGCTATAATTCACCCATGCTACGTGTTTTTCGGAGTTATACATAAGCGTATTTGGTTCTGGGCAAAATAGTACGCATTGTTTACAGTTGTATTTAGCGCACTCAGACTCTTTAACATCAGCTACGTAGTACATTTATGCCTCCTTAAACAGTGATTTCTTCCAATACCCATCCATTCTCTTCAGCCATTCTAAAAGCTTCTTTTATAACTTGCATGTTCTTTTCCAAGAGCTCTACCTTTTTCTTGAACTTCTTTTCTATGGCGCTGTCCAAAGAAGCTGTACCACCAGAAGCTACAAACGTATTACCCAAGAATCTTTCTTTTACAGCTTGTTCTATATATTCAAAGTCTACAAGTCTCGTTATTCCAAAGAATAAACCAATCATAGCCATATTTGTGGCAAGTTCTGTCCCTGCTATATCAAGGGCTATTTTTGTGGCTGGAAAGTTTATTACTTTTGTATTGAGCTTTTCCAATATGGCGCGGTCTTCTTCTGGTATTATATCTACATCTGTGTTTATAATAACAAGTCCATCTGGTTTTAGGCCAGAGTAAAAGGGCATCGTATAAGACTTACCGTGTGTTATAACTTGCGGATGGTAAATCATTATTACGTTTGGGTAAACCACTTCACCTACTTCGTATATGGGTTGATCGGAAGCTCTAACGTAAGCCTCCACCGGTGCCATACGTTTCTCAGAACCAAAAAACGGCACTAAAGAAGCATATTTGCCGGCAGCCGACATAGCGTTACCTAGAATGTGAGCAGAGGTCACAACCCCTTGACCACCAACACCAGCTATACGCATGTTGTACCTTTTCATATATATCCTCCTTAAGCTTTAACCTCTGCCATTTTCTTTTCTTGTTCTTCTATATACTCTTTGGCTTCATCTGTCATCCATTCGTAAAAGCCAAAATCCCTCTTTTCTCTTTCTTTTGCATCTGCTAGCACTCTTTCGGTGGGTATCGAGTATTCTATGTTGCATGAGGTATAAACGTGTATAAAAGTAGGCCCTATTTCCCTAGCTGCTAGTATTGCCCTTTTGATGGTTTTGGCTATTCTCTTAGGATTTGTAGGTGCTAGTTTTGCTACATAAACACAGCCTGCGGTTTTTGCTAATTCAACTGCGTTTATTTTATCAAATTTTTTACCTTTTGGAGCCATTTTGAGTTGTACTCCTTTAGGTGACATGCCGCTCTCTTGACCACCGGTGTTGCCGTAAACTTCGTTATCAACCATTATAGTGGTAAAGTTTTCTCTTCTAAACCAAGAGTGCATAGTCATGCCAAAACCTATATCCATTAGACCACCATCACCGGCTATAACCACAACGTCCTTTATCTTGTCCGGGAATCTTATTTTAAGAGCGCGTTTTAATCCGGATGCAACAGCATTTGTATCTCCGTAGTTTCCATAGATAAAGGGTACGGCCGCTTGTGAAAGCGCCAATCTAGCACACCCAGCAGTACCAAGCACTATAGTGTCTTCTGGTTTTGGTAAAGCTGCATAGAATATTCTCACAAAGTAGGCCATATAGCATCCTGCGCACATTGGATGCTCTTCCACCAACTCTTTTATTTGATCTATCTGTTGCACATCAATTTGTTTGCCAAACTGACCATATTTAACAAGGTCTACATAGTCCTTTGGCATATATCTTTCAAATCCAGGTGATATTTTAACGTATTCTAAACCCATAATTTACCTCCTTAGGTTTTTTAACATAATATTAAACAAGCACCGTCTTGTCCTTTTTGATGCCAAGAGCGGCATATATTTCATCCATTATAAGTTCTACTGGAAGCGTCATACCTCCATAAACTCTAGGTCTTCCTATGACTTTGTCGCTATCTTGGATATTTGCTTTTATCTCTTTAGATAACCATCCTACTATGTTGTGCTCTGGTACTATGACAGCTTTTGCATTTTTCAAAGTTTCCCTTACTTCTTTGGATGGGAATGGGACTATAGATTTTATTTTTAAAAGCCCAACGTTTAAGCCTTCCATTTGAGCGTATCTTACAGCCTCTCTAGCTTGAGCTGCTGCGCACCCTGAAGCTGCTACAAATACTTCAGCCTCTGGGTTTATAACTTCTATAGGACCGTTTAGATATTTGTATATGTATTTCATGGCTCTCATGTTGGAAGACCATACTTCTTGTTGCCATACTTGGTGTATTAGGTAGCTCATAAAGTTAGATTTTTGAACGGGAGCATCTCTTTGTATTCTTGCGGGTGGTATTTCACAATCTGTTGGAGGGACTGGGGCTTTGTATGGATCTCTTGGCGGAAGCTTCATATCTTCTGGTGTCATATTTACATAGCCTTTAGCATGGGTTACAAAGAAGCCTTCTGTACATACGGCTATTGGTAGATATACGTCTACCATCTCTGATATAACAAAAGATGCGAGCGTGAAGTCAAAAACATCTTGCTGGTTTTCAGCGTGTAATACCACCATTCCACAGTTCAGAAGATATGATATTTCTACATTGTCTGGTTGTATAGAAAGAGGAGCGTTTACAACCCTTGTGAGCACACCTAGGACCGCTGGTATTCTGTGTCCTGGCCATGAGGCTATCGCCTCTATACCCCTTAAAAGACCTGGTCCAGATGTTGCTGTGAAAGCTCTAGCTCCGCCCCTTACCGCACCTGCTATAGCTGACATGGCTCCGTATTCTTCCTCGGCTCTGTAGTAATCTTTTAGATAACCTTGAGCCCATAAATCACCCACCAAGTGCATGGTTTCTGATTGTGGGGTTATTGGATAAGCTATGGCTATATCTACGTTGGCTCTTTTGACAGCTTCAGCCATGGCTTGTGAGCCAGTTATAAATTTCTTCTCCCTTGGAGCTTCCAAGAGAAGATAATCTGCTTCGACAACTTTTTGTTCTGGCATAAAAACCTCCAAAAATTATTCAGTTTCTTCTACGGTTTCACCCTTCCTTGGGTGTAATAAGTAAGCATAATCTCCGTAATCTGCTATGCTTAATGTTTCAAAATTCTCTTTTGGTAAAGATGGATTTTCTGGTGGTAGCTTTGGCTCCCACTTTATACCAAGCTCCTCTCTTACTTTTATAACCATATCTCTAAATTCTAATATTTTTTCAGCATGTACATCTCTAATAGATACCATTGCATCTTCATGACCCATCTCTGCACAAAGGGCTATTGTAAAACAGTTTGTGCCAGCTCTTATCATTCTTAAGGATAGGTTGGCATAATGACAATGGACTCCTACAAAGATGCAAGCCTCTATTCTATTGTGAAGTATGGTAAGATTTGGGTGGTTTGGATTTATCTCGGCTTCTGGGTCTATCTTAGGGTATTTTGGTCTATAATCTGGCATTGGTATTATACGGCAATTTGGTATTTCTTTGGCAAGTTCTAATACTGCTTGAGCTTTTTCTATGGCAGAAGCGTTGTATCCCCATAATACCAATGGCCCAGGGAATATAGTGGGATTTTTTCTTGTGAGCATTGCCAAGGCTGCTTCTCTCATAGCCGTTTCTTCGTCTACCCATTCACCGTATAATAGAGCTTTACCTGGAGGAGTTATTTGAACACCTTCGAAAACTGCAGGTGTAGGTACGTAACCAGATGGACCTGGTGTGATAATTTTTGCCATAATATGGCTACCTCCTTGAGATGATGTTAAAAAGATATGCAAATAAATTCAATTGTCAAGATTATTACACATGATCAATAGCAATGATAAATTACACATTGGTATTATGAAATTGTATTTACTAACTTTAAAATATAAAAATCACATTATAAAAATCTTTATAAATAATAACTTACATAATGTATATTGGGTTATATTGTTAAGCAAGAGAGTTTCTAAATATCTCCAATTTAAACTCTAAGTATTTAAGCCACTTGTCTAGATTTTCTTTGGTCTTGCTTGAAAGGGTTATTATATCCGCTCTTGGGTTTACCTCTTTTACATAGTTTTTGGCTTTTTGTATATCAAAATCAAGATACTGAAGTAGGTCTGTTTTGGTGATAACAACTAGATCGGCACTTTTAAACATGACGGGGTATTTTACAGGCTTGTCTTCTCCTTCGGTGGTGGAAAAAAGCACAACGTTCATATGAGAGCCTACGTCGTAAGCGGCAGGGCATACCAAATTACCTACGTTTTCTATAAAAACAAGATCGAGATCTTCAATACCAAGGTTGTGAATACCCTCATGCACCATAAAAGCATCCAAATGGCAAGCCTGTCCTGTGGTGATCTGATAGCTTTTTGCCCCTTTTGCTTTTATCCTCATGGCATCGTTGTTGGTCTCCAAATCTCCTTCTATGACACCTATTTTTATCTTATCTTTTAAAGCCTCTATAGTAGATTCTAACAAAGATGTTTTACCAGAACCTGGTGAGCTCATCAGGTTTATGCAAAATACCCCATGCTCTTCAAAATGTTTTCTGTTTGAATGTGCTTGTTTATCGTTTTTATCAAGTATATTTTGGATTACCTCCACCACCTTTTTATCATTTTCATGCTCATGGTGATGATGGTGATGATGTTCTTCGTGATGGTGCTCTGTTATTGAACATCCGCAGTCTTTACACATAATCTTTGCCTCCTTTATTTTCAAAATCTTTTAAAATATCTTTTAACCTTTTGATGGAATCTTCCATATCTTCTTTTGGGGCTTGGAGCATGAAAGGGAATGAGTTTATCTCTAAAATCTCAAGGATTGGTTTTCTCTCAACATCGTGAACCACTCCAAGCCATACACCTATGAGCGATGTTTCTTTGAAAGTTATATACTCTCTTTTGCTTTTATACTCTATTTTTATACTGCCTTCTCCAAGAACATCCAATAAAAACTCTTTATCCTCTTCGGAAAGGGGTATTTTGTTTGTATAAATAATGTGGTTTTGTCCTGTTTTTATAAAATCCTCAAGGGCTTTTTGTATTTCATAAAGTATTGGTACAGCGTTCATCAGCATAGTATACCTCCATAAAATGCTTGTCCAACGGATATTCCACCATCACCGGTAGGGATTTTTTTGTTGTAAAACAAATTTATACCATCAATGGCTTTTAGCTTTCTCATCAAAGGCCTATTGTAAAACACACCTCCAGACACCACAACGTTTTTGGCTTTTAAAAGCTTGATAATAGATACAATTATTTCAAACAGCATGTTTATAAACTTAGAAGCCATTTTATCTATCTCTTTTTCGCCAAGTATATCCTCAAAAGATATGATTATTTCGTTGTTTGATATGTTAAAATCATAATACTCTTTTGAATCTATATATCTATCTTCTACCATCATAGCCCCTTTTGCTTCATAATCTATAACATCCGTTAGTCCCATAAGATATGCCACCATATCAAAAAGCCTTCCCATGGAAGATGTCTTTGTGGTATTTGTATCATTTTCCCACATTTTATAAAGGGTCTTTAATTCTTTTTCTTCAAAATGAAGTTTTTCTATCAAAGGATGCTTATATGCTTTTTCTTTTAAAAGCTCAAAAAGAAAACTTAGCACTATCCTTCTTGGGTCTTTTATGGCTTTTTCATTTCCAATGAGTTTGTAGGGTTTTATATAAAACGCTCTTTTAAGATTGTAAGCATCTCCTATAAAAAACTCACCTCCCCATATAGTCCCATCTTCTCCGTATCCTGTGCCGTCCCATGCTATACCAAGTATCTCTTGGTCTAGAGAAATATTGTTTTCTGCTATTACAGAAAGTATATGTGCTTTATGATGTTGAAGGCTTATAACGTTTGAAAATATGCTCTTAGCGTAAATACTACTAAAAAAGTTTGGATGCATATCACACACTACAATATCTGGTTTTACATCGTAAAATCTCAAAAAATCCTCTAACGTATTTTTATAATGCTCTATGGTATCTATACTTTCCAAATCTCCTATATGAGGGCTAAGGATGATGGTGTTGTTTTTGAATATACTTATTGTGCTTTTAAGAAAAGCCCCCATACCAAGAGATATAGCTTTTGCGTGGGTGTTTATATATATTGGTTTTGGAGCGTAAGATCTAGCAAGTCTTATGATGCTTACATCATCATCTATTAGCTTTATTACAGAATCATCTACTGGTCTTTTTATATCTCTGTTGTGCATAAAAAATCCGTCGGCTATATCTTTTAGTTTAGATTTTGCTTTGTCGTTGTCTTTGCAAATAGGGGTATCTGAGATGTTTCCAGAGGTGGCTATTATAGGAAAATCTATAAAATCAAAAAGTCTAAGATGAATACCTGTATATGCCAAAAATGCTCCTACGCTTGATAGCCCTTTGCAGGCTTCTTCAAAGTATGGGGATTTTCTTTTTATAAGGACTATGGGTTTTTGAATAGATGTTAGTGGTTTTATCTCATCTTCTGTGGGCTCTAAATATTTTAACGCTTCTTCTAAAGATTTAAACATAACTGCAAATGGTTTTGAAGATCTTTTTTTTCTTTCTCTTAGTGTTCTAACAGCCTTTTCATCGAGGGCATTGCATATAAGATGAAATCCACCAAGACCTTTTAATGCAATTATTTTTGAATCTTTTAAATCTTTTGCCATTAGCTCAAATATATTTTCTTTGTAAATATTGCCATTTTTTTCATACCAATAGATGGGTCCGCAGTTAGGACAAGATATCGCCTCTGCATGAAACCTTCTATTGGTTTTATCTTCATATTCTTTTTTACAATCCTCACACATCTCAAACACGTTCATTGTGGTGTTTTTTCTGTCGTATGGTATGTCCAAAACGATGCTGTACCTTGGACCACAGTTTGTGCAGTTTATAAAAGGGTATTTGTATCTTCTATCGCTTGGGTTGTTAAACTCTTTTAAACAATCCTCGCAGATACCCATATCAGGTGGTACGCTTGGGGTTTTATCGCCAAAAATAGTTGACTCTTCTATTTTAAAATCCTCAAAACCAAACCAATCAAGGGTTTTTATCGTTATATCCTCAATTTCTGAAAGGGGTGGTTTTTTGGCTTTTAATAAATAAATAAATTTCTCTATATCTACGTTTTCTATTTCTATTGTTACACCATCGGCGTTGTTTAACACGAAACCTTTGGCGCCAAGAGATGTTGCTAAATTGTAAACAAAAGGTCTAAAACCTACTCCTTGGACTGTTCCTTTTATTAAAAGCCTAAAACGTTTTTTATCAACATTCATGTATCAAGCTCTAAGGTTTTTAAAATAAGCTCATCGCCTTTTGTAAGCTTCACTTTAAAAGATCCGCACGAAGGACAACGCATAGAGTATCTTTCTAAAGAAAATTCTTTTTGGCATTCCATACAGTATATATGGGGCTTTTGAAATTCTATGACAAGATCTGCCTTTGAAGCTATAGTGTTTTCTTTAAACGTATCAAAAGCCATTTTCAAAAGATGAGGCTCTACTCCAGATACTTCACCTATAACGACATATATTTTTTCTACAGAGTTTGCATTGTGTTCTTTTGCAATGTCTTCTACTTGCATCAAAAGCGCTTGGACCACTGAAAACTCGTGCATATTAGCATATCCGTGGCAAAAGCTCACCGGGAGCTTCTTCTAAATATCTAACGCTTCCATAAAGAGTTTGTATATATGCTCCTTGTTTGCCTTTTTTGATAACCTCTCCAATCACTTTTGCTTTTTGGGTTAGTTTTTGGCTTTTAAGAATATCAAGGGCTTTTTGGACATCTTTTTTGGGTATGCTCATCACAAAAGTACCTTCACAGGCCAAAGAAAAGGGTTCTATACCAAGGATTTCACAAAAACCTTTTACCGAATCCTCTATCGGTATATCTTCTTCTTTTATTAGTATTTCTACTTTTGAGCTTTGAGAAAGCTCATTTAAAGCGCTTGCAAGACCTCCCCTTGTTAGATCTCTCATAGCATGGATTTCTATATTCTCTTTTAAAAGAGGTTCTATAGCCTCCCATAAAGATGCACAATCTGAGGTTATGTCTATATCAAAGTCATTTCTATGAGCCATTATCACAGCCCCGTGGTTTCCTATAGGGCCAGACACTACGATGGCATCGCCTTCTTGTAAGTTAGAAGCAGATATACCTTCTTTTATGAGCTTTCCTATGCCAGTGGCGTTTATGTAGATCTTATCGCAAAGTCCTTTTGGAACCACTTTTGTATCTGCTGTTATTAGTTTTATACCTGTTTTTTGGGCCTCTTCTTTTATAGATATTACTATTTTTTCAAGCTCTTCAAAAGCTAAGCCCTCTTCTATTATAAAGCCCATACTCATGTAAAGGGGTTTTGCGCCCATTACGGACAGATCGTTTACTACACCAGCTACACTTAGTTTTCCAATATCACCACCTTTGAAAAATATAGGGTTTACCGTAAAACTATCGGTGCTTATGGCAAGCTTACCATCAAGATGCAATATTGTGGCATCTTCGTTTGATAAAAGATCATTTTTTAAATGTTTTAAAAATATTTTCTCTATTAGTTCTCTTGTTTCTTTGGCACCGCCCCCATGAGAGAGCTTTACATACATAGTTCTACCTCTTGGTATTTGTAATAAGCAGCACAAGCTCCTTCTGAGGATACCATGCAAGAGCCTATAGGGTTTTCTGGGGTGCAAAGATTGCCAAATAGCTTGCAATCTGTGGGCTTTGCTTTTCCTGTAATGACTTTTGGGCATATGCAAAGAGGATGCTCTTTTGAAGGTGGCAACTTTACATCAAAGGCTTTTTCTGCATCAAACATCTCGTAATCTTTGTTTATTTTTAAAGCGCTTTTTGGCAAAGGACCTATCCCTCGCCAGTTAAATGTATCTCTTATGTCAAGGGTTTGTTCTATAAGCTTCTGAGCTTCTTTGTTGCCTTCTTCTGTAACAGCTCTTGTGTAGGCGTTTTCAACTTTTCTTTCATGTTTTATGTGTTGATCCAATATCATGTTTACGGCTTTTAATATATCAAAAGCCTCAAAACCAGATATAACAATAGGTATATCAAGCTCTTTGTATATTTTCATACCGGTTATGACGCTAACATGCCCAGGTCCTATAATACCATCTATATGAGATATCCCGGCGTTTAGTATATACCCAATAGCAGGGGGAGTCATCACGTGATTTGATACTACAAAAAGATTTTTTAGCTTCATCTCTTTTGCTTTTTTAAGAAGCACTGCCGTTGGTGGTGTGGTGGTTTCAAAGCCTATGGCAAAAAATATTACATTCTTATCTTGGTTTTTTACAGCTATATCAATAGCATCAAGGCAAGAGTACAAACTTCTTACATCGTGCCCTTCTGATCTTATGTCTAAAAGCGATTTTCTGTAAGAGCCTGGCACTCTCAAAAGATCCCCGTAGGTGGTAAATATAACATTTGGCATCTTGGCAAGCTCTATAGCCAAATCTATCCTATCCATAGAAGCAACACATACAGGACAACCAGGTCCATGGATAAACTCCACATATCCATCAAGAAGCTTATCTATAGCGTATCTCATTATGGCATGGGTATGTCCACCGCAAAACTCCATTAGCTTGATAGGTTTTCCAAGTTTTTCTACTTTTTTTATAAGCTTGTCTTTGGCTTTTAAAACGATATCTTTATTGTTCAAGTTCATTTTCATATTGTAGTGCCTCTTCAAAAAGCTTTAGACTTTCTAAGGCGTCTTCTTCGGAAAGTATCTCTATGGCAAAACCAACGTGCAAAAGCACATAATCCCCAACCTTTGGTTTTGGATTTAAAAGCTCCAAAGAAGCTTTTCTTCTAACTCCCATTGTATCTACTATAGCTATGTTGTTGTCTAATATTTCTACAATCTTTGAAGGTATGGCAAGACACATAAGACCTCCTTAGGATGATGAAGGTATTTTTTCCAAAGCTTTTATACCTATATTTTGCAACTCTTGCAATACAGTTTTTATCAAATCTTCCATCTTAGAAGCGGTTTTCTCGTGAAGCTCCAAAGACACATCAAAACTAACTGGTTCTATGCCAACAAGTATAAGGTTTTCTTTTACAGGTTTTCCTATTAGATCTAAAAGCGCTAAAACTTCGGAAAAACCCACCTCGTGGGCTGATAGTTTGTTTTTAAGATAGTACTTTTTTACCTCTTCGTTTCTAAAAACGTATAAGCTGCCTGGTGGCTTTCCGCCCATAACGGCATCCACCACCAGAAGGTTATCTACTCCGTCTTGCAACATATACATAATCTCAAGACCAAGCGTGCCGGCATCTATTATCTCTATAGAAGGCTCGAAGCTGTATCTTTTTTCTATCTCTTTTATAACATGAACGCCCACACCTTCATCTTGCAAAAGTATGTTTCCTATACCCATCAAAATTGTTCTCATACGTCAGATATATCGGCAGGTACATGATCAAAAAACTTGTTGCCATTTACCATAGAAGATACTTCTCCGTCTTTTTCCAATATATCCTCTCTTATAACCATATAAACGTGTATCACCACAAAAAGCACAATAATCCAAGCTACTATATGATGCCATCTATGGACTTGATACTCACCGCCAAGCATAGGTATGACCCATCCAAATAGCTTGTCCCAAAACCCACCTGGGTTTGACCTTCCAAACATTGCAAAGCCTGTTATCACTTCAAATATCAAAAGCAAAAAAATCCCAAAATAAGCGGTTCTTGCCAGAGGATTTCTTATATAGGGTTTATGGCTTTTGGTGATAAAAAGATAGTTTTTCAATGTATCAACAGCGTTATCCCAATAAGCTTTTGTCCAAACTTTTGGTATTATGAGTCTATCGGCTTTTCTAAAAGGTATTATACTAAATCTCAAAATAAGGGCTGCAAGGAGGATATAACCAAAGCTAAAATGCAAAAGCCTTATCCAGTTCATGGTTATAGCGTGAAGGTCTCCAAAAGTGGCACTGTACCCTACGTTTCCTATGAAAAACGGGTTTCCTATGTATATACCGGTTACAAACAAAACGCTTATAGCCAAAGCCCATACCCAGTGGGCTATCCTTAGGGATGGACTAAAAAGATAATACTTTTTAATATCCTTATTCATAACAAGCACCCCCTATTTTAAAGCTCACCACTTCTTCTTTTTGTGTGTTGTAAACATGGGTAGAGCATGCTAAACAAGGATCAAAAGAGTGAATACTTCTTAATATCTCAAGAGGTTCTTTTGCTATAAGCACTATTGTATCTTGCATGGATCTTTCAAAGGCACCTTGTTGACCCTTCTCATCTCTTGGAGAGCCGTTCCATGTGGTGGGTACTACCGCTTGATAGTTTTCAATTTTCCCATCTTTTATGATACACCAATGCCCCAAAGCTCCTCTTGGTGCTTCAGATATACCTACACCTTTTGCTTGGCTTGGCCATGTGGATGGTTCCCATTTTTCCATGTTTGCCACAGAAGTGTCCCCAGCTTTTATGTTGTCGTAGAGTTTTTTAAGGAAATAATTTGATGCATTTGCTCCCAATTGACATTCCAAAGCTCTTGCTGCAGTTCTTCCTACGGTTGTTGGCATCCATACATGAGGAGGTAAGTTTAAAAGCTTTGAAACAAGCTCTATTTGATTTACCACCATTTCATCCATCCAAGAGGGTTTTATATGCCCTTGTTTTACTGCCGTATAAACTATCATATACCTTGCCAAAGGACCTACTTCTGCTGGTAAGTTTTTCCATCTTGGTGATTTTATCCAAGAATATTTTCCGTTTTCGTTTAAATATTTCCAATGGGTTTTTGTGCCTTCTTTTGGTCCTGTATAATAAGGATCTGTTATGCCGTTCCAAGGGTGTAGACCTTCGTTGTTGTTTGGATATTGATACCAAGAGTGCGTTACCCATTCTTGGATTACATCAGGATCTGTGAGATCTTTGTTTGTAAGAGGATAATACTTGGCTTTGTCAACGCCTTGGGCAAAGTTTTCTACAACACCGTTTGAATGATAAAGTATCTTTTGGTGATAATCACCGTTTTTTATGCTTTTATAAGGTTCATCTGGATAATCACCGTATCCTAAAACTCTTTCTTTTGATAAACCACCGCCGTAAGTCCAGCCTTTTTGAACATATATCTGACCTATAGCCAAAAGATCTATCAGGTAAAACAAGTTTGCAGCTTCTGCTTGAGTGTATACAGCATCTTCTACTACCGCAAGGCGTTCCATATTTATAGGAGCGTTCATATCGTTCATGGATATAGAACAGTTCATACCACCCACTATGTAGTGAGGATGAGGGTTTTTACCACCAAACACCACGTGAGGTATAACAAGCTCTCTTTGAACATCCAGCATATTTAGATAATGTGATACAGCTATAAGGTGTACTTCTGGAGGAAGCATTTTATAATCAGGATGATCCCACCAGTTGGCAGCGAATATACCAAGTTGTCCACTTTGCACAAGGTTTTTTATCTTATCTTGAAATGTTTTAAAATACCCTGGCGTTGCTTTTGGAAACTTCCTTGGATAAGCGTTACCGCCAAGAAAATCCGTATACAAAGATATGATACCACCGTAAGTTTGAAGTATTTGATTTTGCAAAGCCGCTGTAGCTACAGGGTCTGCCTTTATCGCCTCCAAAGGAGATACCCAGTCAAGAGCGTGAAGATGATAAAAATGTACCAAATGATCATGGGCATACAAAGTCCCAAGCATTATGTTTCTTATGTAGTTTGCGTTTTTAGGTATTTCTATATCAAGGGCATCTTCTATATTTCTTACTGAAGCTAAAGCGTGGATGGTGGTACAAACTCCACATATACGTTGTGTAAAAGCCCATACTTCCCTTGGGTCTCTATTTTTTACTATTAGCTCAATACCCCGCCACATCGTCCCTGCTGATACGGCGTTTGTTACTTTATGAGATGACTCATCTACTTCTATCTCAAGCCTCAAATGTCCTTCTATTCTAGATACTGGGTCTATAACAACTCTTGAACTCATATATCAATCCTCCTTCTTACCAGAGCGTATTTTACTTATTACACCGTGAGCTATAGCTCCTGCTGCCGCAGCACCTACTGCCACCGCACCTACTTTATTTGCATTTGACTCTGTACCTATAGATGGTATATTTTGCTCTCTGCTGTAGAAGTTCCCATTGTCCCAAAAACCATCCGCTGAGCATCCGATACATCCATGTCCAGATTGTATAGGATAAGAAAGTCCGTTGTACCATCTTAAATTCCCGCAAGAGTTGTAGGTGGTTGGTCCTCTGCATCCCATCTTGTAAAGACACCATCCTTTTTTAGCGCCTTCGTCGTCAAACTGCTCCACAAACATGCCTTCGTTGAAAAACGGTCTTCTGTAGCATGTATCGTGTATACGATTTCCGTAAAACATCTTTGGTCTTCCTTGAGAGTCGAGAGGGGGTAATTTTCCAAAAAGCACAGTATACATGATGGTCCCAGTCATTACTTCTGGTATTGGTGGGCATCCTGGTATTTTAACGATAGGCTTATCCGTTATTACCTTATGAATAGGTACAGCCGTTGTAGGGTTTGGCTTGGCAGCTTGCACACAACCCCAAGACGCACAAGAACCCCAGGCTATCACAGCTTTTGCACCTTCTGCTGCTTTTTTCAAGCCTTCTAAGAAAGGTTTACCTCCCACAACGCAATACATTCCATCGTCTCCAAGAGGTGGATTTCCCTCCACTGCCAATATGTATTCTCCATGGTATTTTTTCATTATGTCCTCTTTGTGTTTTTCTAAAGCTTCTCCGGCTGCCGCTGATAGCGTATCATCGTATTCTAAAGATATCATAGTAAGAAGCACATCTGAGGCCAAAGGTGTAGCTGATCTTATGAAGGATTCAGAGCAACATGTACACTCAAGCCCATGCACCCATATCACTGGTACTCTTGGCTTGGTTTCCATCGCCTCTACTACTTTTGGTATAAAAGCAGGTGGTAAACCCATAAGACCAGTGATGATAGCTGAGAACTTCATGAACTCCCTCCTACTCACCCCGTGTCTTTTGAGGGCTTCCCAAAAGGTCTCTTTCCCGTCTATCATAAAAGCCTCCCTTGAATAAGTATTCACTAATCATGTTAACACTTTTAATATTTCTTGTCAATGATTTCTTTTTATAAAAGCAATAAGACATATTTACACAGAAACTTTTTAAAGTCTTTTGAAATATGAGACTTTGAAGCTAAAAAATTATGTTAACAAGTCTTTGGACGTTTTGAGAGAGTTATTGTAAAGCATAACAGAAAGCGTTGTAGAGCAAACAAATCTTTTGGCCTTAAATACCGCTATAGAAGCAGCAAAAGGTATAAATTCAACCGTTAAACGCAGTCCATGTTCTGCTATAGAAGAGCTTCCAACTTTAGCAAAAGTCATTGGCTGATGTAGCTCAATAGCTTAAAATAGAAGTTTCTAAGTTTAAGTTTTAGGATTTTGGTATGAAAAAGGTTATTTTTGCCTTAGCTTTTTGTTTTATGGCATCTAACTCTTACGGTGTTTTATTAAAAGCTTCAAACGATAAATTTGTAGATGCTTTGTCCTTACGGGCTTTTAACGTTACAATCTTTTTAAGTCTATGGTGGCACTTCTTGTGACTATTCTTATCAACTTTGGAAAATCGTTTTGATGCGTTGAGCTATCGTACCATATAATTACTTTTCTGACATTGTTGCTATTTTTTACGTTAAAGAAATATATTTCGTTTTGCACGTTTTCTTCTGGTATTATCAAGATATTACCAACTTTTATGGGATTTCCTAACTCATAATGGGAATTGGTAAGCATAGATATAAAAATCGGTATCCATGCTTTTTCTTTCATTATCTTTTCCTCGTTGTATATACGTTTTTTGCCGTTGGTTATTTCTTCTAAAAAATAGTTGTCTCCATTTTTTTTAAACTTAAACTCATAGCTGTAAAATATTGAAAAAAGTCCTTTTGTTTTACCTTCGCAGTCTATGTTTTGTGGGCTTTTAATATCAACTGTTATAGTACCTGCACTAAACCCTATAAAATTTGTTTGATATTTCACAACGCTATCCCCATAAGAAAAGCCCCATAATAAAAGTATAAAAATTAAAAATCTCATATTATAAATATAAATATAAAACTTTTGATATGTGTTATAATAAAATCATGAAAAAGATATGTAGAGTAGCATGGAGCATAACTCATCAAGAGTTTACGGTGACGGATTATTATTATTTTTCTATTATTGAGAAAAGAGCCCCAGAGTTTGGGCTTCAGATTGACGAAGTGGACTCATGGGATAAGCTTTTTGAATACGATACGATAGTGTTTAACTATCCAGAGATTCCATTCACTGAAAAAGAAGTCCAAGATGTTGTAAAAGCGGTGGAAGAGCTTGGCAAGAAGGTGATACTTTTAGGCTATTACAAAAACGAAGATCACATAGCAGATACATGCAATACGTTGGCTAGGGCCTTTGGTATGGAGCTAAATCCAGATGAAATAACAGATGAAGTATCAAATTACGACGGAGATAAGTATTTTGTTAAAAGCACAAAGGTAAGAAGATACAACAAAGGTTTAGACAACAAGGTAAATGTTAACGCTGTAGTGCTTCCTTGTACATGCTCTATAAAAACCATAATGCCAGATATAAAGATAGTGGTAGCTGGAGAAGAAACTGCAAAATCAAATATGGAAAACTACCCTCTTTTGATAGCAGATCATATTGCACCAGTAAGCGGTGGATATTTTACACTGGCTGGTACTTGCGTGTTTTGGGACAATTACGCTATAAGGCTTGAAGATAATCTAAACTTTGCCATGAACATGCTTTGGCATGAAACACCACCTCAAGATACCCCCACAGGTAAAGCTGTAAGATTTGGCCTTTGATATATTAAAAGGCGACGAGCGGATTTGAACCGCTGTAAAAGGGATTTGCAGTCCCGCGCCTCGCCTCTCGGCCACGTCGCCTAAATAAGCTAATCCTAAGTAGCTTAATATTATATCACATAAAACTTTTAAAGTGATATGGTTTTTATCAGTTCATCTACACTTTTTACAGGGCTTAGACAAGTGTAATCTTTGCAAGCTATAAACGTTTCTTCAGATGATTCTTCATGGTATGGAACTATGTTTGGTAAGTAATGTTTGTAAAGTTCTAATACTTTTTCTTGGGCTTTTGATATGGGCATAGAAAGCAAAATCTGGTAACCTTTTTTATAAAGTAAAAAGCTTGTCATAAAGAAGCTACAAGCGGTAGGATTTCTAGAGAGCATATCAGAGTATATAGAAGATAAAATTTGATAGCGGTTTTCATATGTATCTTCTTTTGTTATAAAAAATAACTCCACAAGGTTTAAACCCATAACGGAGTTTCCAGAAGGTATAGCCCCGTCGTAAAGTGTTTTTTGAGGTATCAGTACATCTTTCCCTACACTAAGATAAAACCCACCAGCGTTTTTGTCCCATAGTTTTTCTATCGTTTCTTCTGTCAGTGAAATAGCTTTTTCTAAAGCATCTTTTGAAAATGTAGCTTTATAAAGAGAAAGATAGGCTTTTATAAGATAAGCGTAGTCATCAAGCATAGGTTCTATAAGCTTGTTGTGGTTTAAAGCGTGCTGTAATGGATGTTTTGATATGTTGTTTAGGTTTTTAGTGGCCATATCAAGAAAATCTTTGTCATCAAAAACTAAGTAGGCTTCTATAAGGGCAAAGTCCATCATGGCGTTTTGGTCAAGGAGTATCTTGTCATCTATAAGGGGCTTTTTTCTTTTTTCTCTAAAAGCTTTTAAAATCTTTAGCTCCTCTTCAAAGGCAAGGCTTGGTTCTTTTGCATATAATACATTTTTACCTGTATAAACTCTTTTAGCTTCGTCAAGAAAATTACCTTCTTTTTTTATATTGAAAAATTCTATAAACTTATCTGCTTTTTCTTTTAGTATATCTTTTATCTCTTGGTAAGTCCAAAGGTAAAAACCACCTTCTTCTCCTTCCGTATCGGCATCCATTGATGTATAAAAAAATCCGTTTTCGTATAGGTTTTCTTTTACAAAATTTATTGTTTTATAAACTGTATCTTTGAAAATCTCATTTTTCGTAAGCCTGTAAGCTTCAGAGTAAGCCAATATAGCCATCGCCTGGTCGTATAACATTTTTTCAAAGTGTGGTAAAAGCCAATATCTATCTGTGGAATACCTATGAAATCCTCCTCCTACATGATCCCATATACCGCCTCTTCTCATGTTTAAAAGTGTAGATAATGCCATGTCTTGAAAAGGTTGTTTTTGACTTTTAAGAAGAAGTAAAACATTGTGAAGGCTTGGAAATTTTGGGGCTTCGGAAAACCCGCCAAACTCTTCATCGTAGCGATTTGCAAGCCCAAAAAGCGCTTTATCTATAAAACTTTCATTTAACTCTCTTTTTTCAAAAGAATTCATGAATTGCTTTAGCTGTTCTACCAATCTTTTTGATTTTTCTATTATGTTTTTGCTGTCTTTGTCCCATAGGTCTTTTATTTGTTGTAAAAGCTTTAAAAAAGAGGCTTTTGGAAAATATGTACCTGCAAAAAATGGTTCTTTGGTGGGGGTTAGAAATGCTGAAAGTGGCCAACCACCGGAGTTGTTTAAAAGTACGCAGTATTCCATGTAAAGGCTATCTATATCTGGTCTTTCTTCTTTGTCTACTTTTATACTTACAAAGTATTTGTTTAAAAAAGATGCCACTTCTTCATCTTCAAAAGATTCTTTTTCCATCACATGGCACCAATGACAAGAAGAATAACCTATGGATAAAAACACAGGTTTATTTTCTTTGATTGCTTTATCAAAGGCCTCTTCTGACCAAGGGTACCAGTCAACGGGATTATAAGCGTGCATTCTAAGATAGGGACTTTTTTCGTTTATAAGTCTATTTGGTGTTTTCATCTGATAAAATATAAAAAGTCTGTTTTATTTTAAAATGTTTATAATCAGTTAATTAGGCTTTTAAAAAACATTTCTTTATCTATTATAGCCCCGGCTGCGTTGTCATGACCACCACCACCTAAAGATTCTGCTATCTTTCTTGCAGAACCATCTACACTTCTAAAGGAAAGTTTTACGAAATCCCCAGTTATATAAAACATACAGGCTATGTTGTGCTCTTTGGCAATGAGACTTCCTATCTCGCTTTGATATATAGGTGTGTTTATGGCTGGTATCTTTATGTCGTTTATATTTATGTAAAGAGGTGAATTTGACCACGTTTCTTTTAGCTTGTTTACCATAAAGTTTTTGTATTCTGATAGTATCTTGCTTTTAGCAGCTATTTCTTCAATATCTTTATGCAAAAACTCTCTCATCAAATCTGGTTTGTCTGTATACATGTATAAGAAATCGTTTACTTCGTCGGTGTTTTGATATCTCCAAAGCCATATATCTTTGTCTTTTACAATATCCACTATCATCGGTAAATTTTTGTCTATAAGGGTTTTGTAAGTAAGAGATGCACCGCTTTCCGTAGGATCGTATATAAAATTGATAAAATCGTACTCCAAAGCAATGGGTTTGTCTTCTTCAATGGGTTTTCCTATAAATTTTGATATCGTATTGGCAGCGGTCTTGTGATGGTCTATTATGACCACTTCCGTGTATCCTTGCTTTTCTTGTCTTAGGCTTTGAAGGTATATTAGATCATCCCATTTAGGAGCTATATCCAAAAACCATATTTTTGAAATCTCTTTGAAATTTTGTCCTTCTGGAGGCAAATACTTGTTTATGGCTTCTTTTACACTGGTACCGTGATTCAACGGTATAAATATAACGCTGTCTTTGTCCTTTATGTGTTCTTGTAGTATAGCGGCAGACATTGTGCCGTCTATACAGCTTTTATGAAAAAAACAAATTTCCATCACTTTAACTTGGTCTTAAGGATATCACCAAGCTTAAAGCCAGACGAAGAGTCGTTTACTTTTATAAACTCTTTTTGGTCGCCTTGCTCTTTTTGCTGTTTCTTGGTTTCTTGTATCATGCTGAAAGTAATCTTTTCCTCTTTTGGATTTACCTCTAAGACCTTCACCGTTATTTTTTGACCAGGTTCTAAGTTTGTATTTTTAGGTATTTCAGATATTGGCAATAGACCATCTACGCCTTCTGGCAAACCTAAGAAGGTACCAAAAGGTCTTACTTCTTTTACCGTAAGCTCTACTTGTTGTCCTGGTTTGTACCTTTCTGGTATTACACTCCAAGGATTTTGAGTAAGCTGTTTTAACCCAAGCTTTACTTTTTTGCCGTCTAGTCCTAGTACCATAAACTCTTTTTCTTCACCAGGGGTAAGTAGCTCCTCTGAACGTGCGTTTTTAAGCCAAGACATATCCTGTTTTTTCACTATGCCTTCTACGTTTGGCCCTAGCTCTATAAACGCAATGTTTGGATGTACGGTTTTTACTTTTCCTTTTACTATCGTATTTGGTGGGTTTGATTTTATAAAATCCGCTGCTGGGTTTTCTTCAGAAGGTACTATGTTTACATCTATTTGTTTTTTGTCTTTGTCTATTCTTGTTACAACAAGCTTTAATTTTGTGCCATTCTTTAGAGGCTTACCAATGTCTTTCATGCTTTCTTCTGGTACCAAGGCTATAATACCTTCTTTTAATTCTACGAAAAGTCCTTTTCCTTTTTTGTAGAAAGATACTTTGCCCTCTGTTTTGTCTCCCTCTTTTAACTCTAGCGTTTCCAATATATTCTTCTTTGGTTTTTTGAGGCTTAATATAATAAAATTGCCTTTTTTGGCTTTTTTTATAACTCTAACTTCTAGCGTATCGTTTTCTTTTACATTTGTACCTTTTGGTATTTCGTAATGCGGTACGAAGCCTCTAACCCCTTCTTTTAAAAGCACTGTAATACCCTTTTCAGGGTCTATTTTTATTACTTTTCCTTCTATCGTAGAGCCTACTTCTAACGAGTTTATAAATTCAAGTTGTTTTTGATGCCTTTCAATGTTCTCATACTCTTTGTAAGATACGTTTACTATAGGTTTTCCGTTTTCATAGGTGGCTTTTGTTACCAATACCTTTATTTTGTCTCCTATATTTACATGCCTTGGAGCTTCACCAAAAGGCATCAAAGCCCTAATATCTTCAAGTTGTACAAAAAATCCTGGTCTTCCTTTTGATTCTACCGTCACCTCTATAGGTGTTTTTTCTTCTAACGCTTTTTTGGCTATAGAAAATCCTTTAAAAGATTTTAAAGGTTTCGTGGAAAGTATTGGATTTTCAAGTCCTCTTAACTTTACAATAACCGCCTCTATTTCTTGGCCTATCTCAACATCACCTACTTCATACCGCCTTATAACGCCTTCTATTTTATAACCTATATCCAAGTACACGTTTGAATCTGTAATTTTTACCACAGAACCCTTTACTACGCTTCCTGTGGAAAACTGCTCCTTTTGAGCTTTTAATAACTCTTCAAACTCTGTTACCATGCCAAATCTGCCTCCAGTTGAGATATTTTATCATAAAATTTAGTGTGCAAAGCATTTCTTACACTACCAGTGTCTGTTCTTTTATCTATCCACAAAGTAAAATGCAATTTCATCGCTCTAAAACTCATAGTCAAACTTTTTTGCTTCCTTCCAATAGGTATCCATTTCTTCTAATGAAGCATCTTTTAGAGATTTTCCTTCGTTTTTTAGGCTTTTTTCAACAAAATTAAACCTTTTTACCATCCTATCGTTTGCTTTTTGTAGCGCTTTTTCAGCGTTTATACCTAAAAACCTTCCGTATTCTACTATAGCTATAAGTATATCACCAAACTCGTGTTCTATATCTTGGAAATTGCCATTTTCTAAAGCATCTTCTAGTTCCTCAAGTTCCTCTTTTAGCTTTTCTTTCACTTGATTTACATTTTCAAAATCAAAACCTACCTTAGCCATGCGGTCTTGGATTTTTTGGCATCTCATAAGGGCACACATCGATTTTGGTATACCATCTAAAAAGTGTTCTCTTTTTTCCGCTTTCTTATGTTCCCAATTTTCTAAAACAGCTTTTGGATCTTCGTTTCCGAAGACGTGTGGATGTCTTTCTACAAGTTTTTTTATTAAAAGCTCAAAAACATCGTTTATGTCAAATTCATTATTTTCTTTTGCTATCTGTGAGTGAAATACTACTTGAAGGAGTAAATCTGCCAGTTCTTCTTTTATAGCATCTTTATCTTTGGATTCTATGGCGTCCACCAATTCGTAAGCTTCTTCTAAGACGTATTTTGTGAGGCTTTCATGGGTTTGTTTCTTGTCCCACGGACAATTTTGTCTTACTTTTTCAAAGGTTTTGATAAGTTCTTCCAATATACAACTCATGTTAAAAAACTTATTTTAAGGCTTTACACCTTAAAAATCAATGTTTATTTTCTATGCTTTTACAAATACTTAGATAATCTTTGTAAAATAATGATATATATCATACAAATTTACGTATATTTTAGTAACTTAAATATATTCGTAAAGAGGGGGCGAACGGTTTCGACGTTGGAGCGCCGGGTAGATGATAGCAGGCCAGGTGGCGACTGCGATAGCCAAAACAAACAGCTCCCGAAGCTGAACTCTCTCTCGCTGCTTAACTAAAAGCAGCGCGTCCTTGCTGGTTTTGACACCTTGACCGGCAAAGGGCGTCAGAGAAAGGTGTCCTGGTTGGTGATTTGCTGTCTTGCGCCAAACCAGTACTTAAGACAGCCTGAGGTTTGTGGTTTTTCATAGGTTTTACCCCAAACCCAGCATCATAAAACCTATGTAAGCCTGTAGAAGTCATCTATCCCGGTTCTGACGGACGCGGGTTCGATTCCCGCCGCCTCCACCATAATAATAAACAACGGACTGCAATATCTTAATCAAAAATCAATAAAAAAAAGATATAATAGTTATTAATTAGGAGGTTTGCCATGTCCAGTCTAGATAGAGATGCTTTGTATAGGCTTGATATATTGGTTAGATATTGTGAGGATACCTTAAGCAAACTGAATAGTATTAAAGAACAACTTAACAGTGATAGTTTATTAAATAAGCTTGTAGAAGGCATACGCATGCATGAATTGTATATATTAAATTTTAAAAAGTTCTTAAACGGTGAGATTGATTGGATACCGCCAAAATATACACAATGCAATTTTGGCAAGATATACTACAGCATTGATAAAAGCTATATTTCAAAGACTTACGGAGAAGCTGCTGCTTCTATGTTTGAAAGAATTGGCAATATTCATATGAGTTTTCATGAAACTGCTGAGGAGTGTCTTAAGTGTAAAAATAACCAAGAATTTAAAATGCTAATCGTAGAGTTGGCTTCCAAAAGTAGTATGCTGGTAGATATGGCGTTGAGGCTATCGGCAACACTATCAAGAAACTGAAATAAGTCAAAGCTTATAGAAAAATAACAATTTTTCATAGCACAAACAATCTCAATAGGTTAAAATAAAAGATATTAGCTATTTGGAGGTAAAATAGATGGCGAAAATTTACTACGATGAAGATGCATCCTTGGGTATCTTGGCTATGAAGACTGTAGCCATAGTGGGTTATGGTTCTCAAGGACACGCTCATGCTTTAAATCTAAGAGACAGTGGTATTAGGGTTATAGTGGCTTTAGATGATAAAAGCCCTCATAGAAAAACTGCTATGGAAGATGGTTTTAGCGTATATACCACCTCTAGAGCAACTCAAGAGGCCGATGTAATAATGATATTAACTCCAGACACCGTTCAGCCAGCTGTATATAAAGAATGTATAGAACCTAATTTAACACCGGGTAAAGCTATAGCCTTTGCCCATGGTTTTAATATACATTTTGGTCAGATAGTTCCACCAAAAGATATAGATGTATTTATGGTGGCTCCAAAAGGACCAGGTCATTTGGTAAGATGGATGTATGAAGAGGGTAAGGGAGTACCAGCTCTTGTATCTATACATCAAGATGCTACAGGTTCTTGTAGAGATATAGCCTTAGCTTATGCAAAAGGCATAGGCGCCACAAGGGCAGGGGTTATAGAAACCACGTTTAGAGAGGAGACTGAAACAGACCTATTTGGTGAACAAGCGGTGCTTTGCGGTGGTGCTACAGCCCTTATAAAAGCTGGCTTTGAAACGCTTGTAGAGGCCGGTTATCAACCTGAGATGGCTTATTTTGAATGTCTTCATGAGTTGAAACTAATAGTCGACCTTATATACCAACATGGCATAGCTGGTATGAGATATTCTATATCGGATACCGCAAAGTATGGCGATGTGACGAGAGGTGCTAGAATATACGAAGCTGTTAAACCTCTTATGAAGCAGATGCTCAAAGAAATTCAAGATGGCGAGTTTGCCAGAGAATGGATATTGGAAAATCAAGCCAACAGACCTGTTTACAACGCTCTTTTAAACAAAGATAAAGAACACTTGGTGGAAAAAGTAGGTAAAGAGCTAAGGCAGATGATGCCGTGGTTATCTGGTAAAGAGTTAAAATGAATCTTACCAAAAAACGTTATAAACTAAAAAAGTTTTACGCTCCTATGGGGCATGTGTTTGTAAAGATGCACATGTCCCCAAACGTTATAACCCTTTTGTCTTTGGCTTTTGGACTTACAAGCGCTTACTTTTTTTATATACATAAACCACTTACTGGGGCATCTTTCTTAATAATATCAGGGTTTTTAGATTTGATGGATGGTGTGGTGGCAAGGCTTGAGGATAAAGCTTCAAAATTTGGGGCAGCTTTTGACTGGATAGCAGATAAAACTGTAGATGGTTTTATACTTGGAAGTATAGGTTTTGCTTATGGTTCTCCTTTTATAGCAATAAGCGCCATTACATTTTCGATGCTTCATACTTTTATAAAGCCAGTGGTGTATGCTGAGATTGGTTTTTCCGAAAGACAAAAAGGCAAGATAGATGATCCATTGGAAGGTATTGGGTTTTTTGGAAGGCCTGAGACTCATATAAGTATAGTATTTTTTAGTATATTAGAGCGCATAAATCCTATTTTTGGATTGCATCTTGGTATAAAACTTATAGTGCTCTTTACGTTTGGTTCGCTTTTAATAAGAATATTGTATCTTTTGAAAAAATACGGGAAGGATTATGAATAACCAAGACAAACCTTATGTGATTATAGTTTCTGAGTCGACATTGGATGGTAAGTTAACGCTTTATAGAGGGGCATCTTCTAAAGAACTTATGACTCTTATGGATGAAGAGGCTTATAGATACCTTCATGAGGTAAGGGCAAAAGTAGACGCCATAATGGTAGGCTGTGAAACAATAAGGACAGACAATCCGAGCCTTACGGTAAGATATGTAAAAGGTAAAAACCCAATAAGGGTTATCCCTTGCTCTACGGCAAACATACCGTTTGATGCAAACGTTTTATCAAAGGATGCTCATACGATCATAGCCACCACCAAAAGAGCCCCAGAAGAAAAAATCAAAAAACTTACGGAAATGGGTATAGAAGTGCTTGTGGTAGGAGATTACCTAGTGGATTTTGAGCTTTTATTAAAAAAATTAAGAGAAAAAGATATAAAAAGCTTGATGGTAGAAGGTGGTTCTTCTATAAATTGGGAACTTTGTAAGTTAAAAGCTGTAAATGAGGTTCGTATTATACATCTTCCTGTAATTGTTGGTGGTGAAAATGTTCCTACGTTGGTAGGCGGAGAGGGTTTCAAGACTTTAAACAATATACTTCATCTAAGGCTTAGGGCGCATTTTAAAAGAGGATACCATCTCATTACCGAATGGGAAGTGGTATAATAAAGGTATAATTTTTTTTGGAGGTATTTAAAATGCAAGAAAATCAAGAAGACTATTACGCAGTACCTTTTAGCATAGTGGGGTTGTTTCTTACAAACAAGGATGTGGAGCAAAGCATTAGGGAGGAGATAAGCCCTGAAGAACTTGAAAAACTCCAAGAGATTGTAGCTAAAATGCTTTTTACCTCTGGAGTTAACGTAGCTCTATATCCTGGAGTAGTGCCACCAGATCAAGCTGTAGAAGCGGTAAACGAGCTTGAAGATCTTATTATGGGCGAAGGAGAAGAATGACAAAAGATTCTTTTGTTTCTATTGCCTTATGCGGCTTTTTGGGCCGCATGGGTAGTAGTATTATAGAAGTTTCTAAAAGCTATCAAGACCTAGTTGTAAAAGCAGGCGTAGACAAAAAAGAGCTTATTAAAGATAAAACTTTTGCGTTAGAATATGTATCATCTAAATTAGAAGATGTTGTTGACTATGTAGATGTCGTCATAGAGTTTACAGGTAGTGTGGATACAGCCATAAAGAATACTTACATATGCAAAGAACATAATAAACCTATTGTGATAGGCACTACTGGGTTTGATCAGCATCAGTTAGACCAAATGAAAGAACTCTCTAAATCAATACCTATAGTATTTTCCCCAAATATGAGTCTTGGGGTCAATGTACTTTTTAAGCTTTTAGAGATAGCTACAAAAGCTTTAAAGGACAAAGGGTATGACATAGAGATATCAGAAATTCACCATCGTTTTAAAAAGGACGCACCCTCTGGAACCGCTTTAAGGCTGTTGGAAATAGTAAAAAAAGAGATTCCGAATTTAAAAGAAACCTTTGGAAGAGAAGGGCTAGCACCAAGGCAGGATAATGAAGTAGGCGTTTTTGCTATAAGAGGAGGAGATGTGGTGGGTGAACATACTGTCTATATGTTTGGTATGGGAGAGAGATTGGAGCTTACCCATAGAGCAACAGATAGAAGGATATTTGCGAAGGGCTCTTTGGAGGCTGCCAAATGGGTTTATAGAAAACCTGCAGGCTTTTATTCAATGTTTGATGTGCTTGGCTTATGAAGTTATATAGCCTTTTGTTGGATAGGACTTATAAGCCCTTGACACTCCTTGATTATAGAAAATCTTTCTTGTTAGAATATACTCAAAGGGCTACGGTGCTGGAATACCACCCAGAAGCTGTGATAAGATCTACTTACAGGACTTACAAAGTACCTATTGTACTAAAAACAAACGCTTTATCAAAAACCTTTTATAAGAATATACCCACTAGATACAACGTCTATGTAAGAGATAACTTTACCTGCGGTTATTGCGGCAAGGTGTGTGATGATAGCGAGATTACGGTAGACCATATAGTCCCAGTGTCAAAAGGTGGTAAATGGACTTGGGATAATCTTGTTACTGCTTGTGAATCTTGCAACGCTAAAAAATCAGACAATATCATAATGCCAATTTATATTAAACCCCATAAACCTCAATATTTTACGCTGCTTTTAAAAGAGCATCTTAAGAAAATTGATGAAACTACGTTAAATATTATAAAGCCTTATTGCTATCAATATTTAAAAGAGATTTCTTGAGCTTTAGTTTTATGCTATAATATTAGCTTAAAACATTTGTAAAGGAGTTATGATATGGCGGCATGTTTTGTTTGCAATAAAAAGGCTGTTTATGGGAAAAGCGTTACATTTTCAGCAGAAAGAAATTCAAGAGTATTTAAACCAAACCTCCAGAGTGTAAAGATTAGGATGCCAGATGGTAGCACAAAGCGCGTTATGGTATGTACAAAGTGTCTAAAAGCCGGGAAGGTGGTAAAAGCCGTTTAATATACTGATTTAACGCATTTTGAAAAGATAAAATAAATATATATTTTTCTTATGAAAGTTTTAGTGGCAGGGGGCACAGGTTTTGTTGGCAAATATGTTGTAGAGGCTTTGGAGAAGTCTACTCATTCTTACACACTTTTGACGCGCAAAAAAGTAAGTAAGCCTCATGTCGTTGTGGATTTTTTCGATGAAGAAAGCCTTAAAAAAGCTTTTGAACAAGAAAAACCAGATGTATTGATAAATCTTATAGGCATTTTGGTAGAAGAGCCTTCTAAAGGTATAACCTTTGAAAATATTCATTACCTTATACCAAAAAATCTTTATACCGTCGCCAAAGAATACGGTATAAAACACATCATACATATGAGCGCTTTAGGGGTCTCAGAAGAAACCCCGTCTATGTATCATCACACCAAGCTTTTAGCAGAAAAATTTCTCATGTCTTTGGGGATAGATTACACCATTGTAAGACCTTCTTTGATAATAGGACCTGAGCAAAGACTTTTTAAAGATCTTGATTTCTTTGGAAAATACTTTCATATTATGGCTCATCCTGGTATATTGCCCTATTATTTTGCACCGGTGGATGTTAGAGATGTTGCTTTTGTATTTGTAAAAGCTATAGACGATCCAAATTTAAAGAATAAGATTATAGAGCTTTGCGGTAAAAAGCCTGTTTCTTTTGATAAACTTTTAAAAGATAGTTTTAAGCTTTTAGGAAGACATGCTTTTGTATTAAGACTACCAAAACCTCTGATGTATGTAAGCGGTGCTTTGGTTGAGAAAATATTAGAACCACCTCCTTTTAGCAAAGACCAAATACTTATGATGTACAAAAACAACGTTTGCCAAGGACAAGATCCATGGCCATTGATAGGAAAAGAACCAATCCCCTACGAAGAATCTTTGAAATGGGCTATAGAAAACTACAAATCACATTTAAAACATGGTCTGAAGAGCTAACGTATAATCCCAGTAGTTTTACCATATACTGTAAATGATAGGTGGTGGTTACAGCTCCGTCTTTTCGTGCAAATATTCGAAGTTTAAAGCCAGCCATAACATCCTGCTGGCCTTGTTTTTAGTGGTTTTAAGCTTTTAAAAGCCAAAACTAAAACCTAAATCTGCGTTCACATCCTTTACTTCTTTTATATCCGGGAACTTTTGCTTAAGGGCTCTTTCTACTCCAGCTTTTAATGTAAGAGTGGACATACCACAGCCAGAGCATGCACCCATAAGCCTTACTAATACTGTACCATCTTCTTCTATGCTAACAAGCTCTATATCGCCCCCATCAAATCTCAAAGCTGGTCTTATTTCATCTAAAGCTTCTTCTACCTCTTCTACAGTTGGCAAAGCCATAAGCTTACCTCCTATTAACAAAAACCTTTTAGTGTTTCGTAAGCTTTTATAGCTTTTTCGAATCTTTCGTTTATTACGTCCCAATTTAGAGAATTTAAGAAAGCGTCTATGTAAGGTGGGCGTTTGTTCTTTTGGTCTACATAGTATGCGTGTTCATAGGTATCCAACACTATAAGTGGGATAAGCCCTGTAAGGTTGTAAACGTTGTGAGCGTCAAGACCGTTTACCATGAGCTTACCTGAGAATATATCAAGACCCAAAATAGCCCATCCTCTAAAAGCTATACCTGCTGCTTTTAACTCTGTTACGCAGTTATCCCAAGAGCCAAAATCTTCTTCTACTTTTTTCTTGAGAGCTTCTGATGGAGCACCCTTTGGGGTTAGATGTCCAAAGTAAAGCTCATGCAAGACTGTACCCATATAGTTGAAGGTTTCTTCTACTTTTAGCTCTCTATATTCTGAATAGTTTTGATTGGCTTTTGACCTGTCTGAAAAGTTTAAATCTGCCAGTTTATCTTGGATTTCATTAAACTTAGCCACATAGCCTTTGTAGTGAGCTTCAAAGTGTGGCTCTATCTGTTCGTTGGATATACCGTTTAGGTTTGATGGTTTTAGATGATTCTTTGGTTCTAACTTCATGTTTTTTACCTCCTTTTTTGGCTTTTAGAAAAATCTAAAGTTTTATGAGCACTAGTCAATGACCAATATTATAAAATCTTTTTACATCTTCTTTGGTGTTTATGTTTGAAAAAGATATCAAATCTTTATCTACACTCCTTGCCTGCTCTTCGGTTAATATGTTTACATCAAGATTAATTATAAGCTTTTGAAAAGATGCTCTTTGGTTTTCTATAGATTGTTTTATTTTATCTTTTACTGAAGGATCGTAAATGGCAAGAAGTGGTTCAAAAAAACCATTTATCTTAAATATCGTTGCTTCTTTTTTATGATTTCTTATCATATACTCTACAAGATCCTTTTTTATAAAAGGCATATCTGCTCCCACTAACAAAAATGGTTTTTCTGTATAAAAACACGCTGTATAAAGACCACTTAGCGGGTTTTGAATATCTAATATGTCTTTTATTGATTTTGCATTTTTTATAAATAAGTATTTTTCTGGGTTTTTAGAAACTATATATATATTTTTTGAAAAGCTGTACAATGTTCCAAACACATGTTCTATCATTGGCTTATCGTTTAGTAAAAAAAGCGTTTTATCCTCTTTAAACCTTTTGCTTTGGCCTCCCGCTAGTATGAAAGCATCCATGGTATCATTTACCTGCTATTAATCCTTTTATAGAGCCATCTGCGGAAGCTTCTTTGTAAATTGATTTTCCAAAGGACGGTATATAAACGTATCCTCCAGCTGGAACTAAATCTTGTCTTATTTGAGGGTTTAATCTTTTTAAGAGATAGTAGTTTACGTTGTAGGCTAGAGCTATATTTCTAAGCTCTTGCGGGGAATTTGTTCTATATATATGAAGCGTATAGTTAAAGTATTGCTTCTTTACTTTTATACCAAAATATTTTGCATTTTTTATGATATCTAAAAGCGCTAAAAATCTTGGTACATATTGCTGAGTTTCTGGTGGGAATGAATTTTTAAAAGCCCAAAAACTTCCCCTTGGGTCTTGTTTAAACACCGACGATACACAATAAGGACCGCAGTTGTAAGCAGCTAAAACCTTGTTCCAATCTCCGAATTGGTTATATAAATCGCTAAGGTAATGAGCTGCTGCTTCTGTGGACTTTATTATGTCAAATCTCTCGTCTATTTGGTTGTTTACTATAAGACCGTAATCTCTTGCTGTTTGAGGCATTAACTGCCATATACCGGCTGCTTCGGCGCTTGACACAGAATATTGATTATACCCACTTTCTATGATGGGAAGATATATAAAATCCGATGGAAGGTTATATTTTTTAAGTATTGGTAATATTATAGGTGAGTAATAAATGGCTTTTTCTATGCCCCTTTCTATAAAACCTCTATCTTGGTATAAAAAGTAGTTTATATATTTTTGAACATCTTGTGTATATACAAGATTTAGAAATTGAGGGTTGTTTTGATATGTGGGACGATAACTTATTTGGGGTCTTTCATAGCTTACGTAGTTTGGCTTTTTGTAAGCGTAGCTGTTTCCATACAAAGATGCGTTTGTAATCTCTGCACTGCAAGAGCTAAGTATTATTGATAAAAGCCCCAAACCAAGAAGCCTTTTTACGTTCATAGCATACATATCGGTATTTTAAGATACCATTAAAGTGTTAAACTTTATATGATATATATTATTCTTTTGCTTTTTTCACACTTTCGTATATCCTGTGTGCTATTACTTCGTTTGCTTTCGTAATTTTGGCAAGTTGTTCTGGGCTTTTTATAATGTAAGGGGTTATAAATATAAAAAGTGTGCTTTTTTTATTTTCTCTGTTTTGATATTTGAAGAGATTTCCTAAAACTGGGATATCTTGAAGAATTGGTATACCGCTTATGTTTTTTATAGTGTTGTTGCTCACAAGCCCTCCTAATATCACTGTTTGACCGCTTTTAACGACTACTTCAGAATTTAAAACCCTATCTGTGGTAATAGGTATTGGCACCGTTTGACCCGCCACGTTTGTATTTGTAAAGCCTGTGATATCTTGAAGATTTAGATTTATGCCAAGTCTTATGTTGTCTTTTGATACTGTAGGTATAACATCAAGCTCTAAACCTATATCTTTGTAGTCGTATGTGAGTATTGGATATCCGTTTATGTTGTATTGGGTACCTGTTACATAAGGATAAACTTGAGCTTCTTTTATAATAGCCTCTTCGTTGTCAAGGGTTAGCACTTTGGGGTTTGATATGATTTTAAATCCATTTCCTTGCTCTAATAAGCTTAAAAACACCGCTAAATCAGGAAATATAATTGTATTACCACCTACGTTTGCACTTATACTGCTTGAGCTTGTTACACCTACTACGAAGTTTCCAGATAAAAGTCCTTGGTATATGGTTTGAAGAGATGCCGGGTTAAATCCTATACCGCCGTTTTTGCCTAAAGCTTGCCAATTTACACCTGTGGTTAGCTGTTTGGTGAGGTTTGCCTCTACCACAGAAGCCGCTATCAACACTTGAATGCGTTTTTCGTCTAGTTTTTTTATGAGGTTTTTTAGATTTTTGTATTGGGATTTTGTAGCATAAAGTATGACGCTGTTTGTGGCTCGGTCAAAGCCTATTCTCGTGCCATCAGAAAGATATATAGAGCCTATCGGTTTGTTGGAGGATGTTACGTTTATATTAGGATTAGAAGCTGTGTTGTTTTGAATTGTTTGGTGTTGGTTTTGCATAGTGTTTAGGTTTGGTGTAGGTCTTTTTGTAGTAGAAGAAATGGCGCTTGCGCTTCCAAAAAGGCTTGCTAGTGTTTCTGCCATCTCTCCTACAGAAGCGTTTTGAAGAGGTATCACATAATAATGTCTTCTAAAGTGAGAGGCGCTTTCGTTTATTTTATGTATAATTTCTTTTATAGAGGCCTGCATAAGCTTGGGTGCATATACAAGCACAAAACCGCTTTTGGAGTGTTTTTTCTGAACAGAAGATACCACCATAGGTATACCAAACTTTTGGCTTACAGGGTTTACCAATGGGCTTAGAGCTTTTACCACAGCGTTTGTATCCTTTGTTTGATACATTTTTAGACTAAAAGCTAAATTTGGTATATCTATACTCTTTAAAAGTTTTTGGATTTTATCAACAGACACTCCTATATCAGATATAATGAGGGCGTTTGAGGGCATATAAACGGTGGCATTTCCATATTGACTTAGAAAAGGTCTTACGGCGTTTAAAAGTATTTGGGCGTTTGTGTGGGCAAAGTATATGTAGGTTTCTATTGATGGGCTTGGAAATGCTTTCCTTGTCACATTTGTGCTAAAAGAAGATGCTTCTTTTATAGGTAGTATCTTGTAAAAGTTTTTATATTTTACAACAGTATACCCATCTAAAGCTAAGCTTGTTAAAAAAAGATGCCAAGCGTCTTCTACGCTTACAGGTTTTTTGGAGCTAACGGTGATTTTTGGAAGATTTCCATTTATCCCCACCACTATAGTTTTACCGGTGAGCTTTGACATAAAATGAGCTATATCTTCTATGCTTTGGTTTTGGAAGTTTAGTACCACCATGTTGTTGAAGTATTTGTTATTTTCCTTTCCATTTGATATTCCAAATACTATAAAAATCAATAAAATGAAAAATATATTCAAACAATTTATTTTTCTTAAAATCTTCATTATAACCATTATACATAAGTTTTTGCTTTTAAAATATAAAATCCTTGACAAAAATAAAAATATGCTATAATGATTAATCTATCTTTTTTCTGGAGGTATTTTTATGAGTGAGCAGGATAGCAAATTCCGAAAGCGTGTGGGTGGCGCTGGTAATTTTGAGCAAGTTAGTTGCTCCACATCTTCTGTTGTGTTGATACCAAGGGAGGTATTGAAATGGCAAAAACCCTCGGACTCCATATTATAGCAGACCTTTATGGAGTTAACCCTGATCTCATTGACAGGGAAGAAGATATCAGACACCTTCTTGAAAATTCAGTAAAAGCAGGAGAGCTTACAAAAATCTCCTCTCATTTTTACCAGTTTAACCCTCACGGAGCTACGGGAGTTATCCTGTTAGCCGAATCTCATATATCCATTCACACCTGGCCAGAGCATAAAACGGCTACCGTGGATGTATTTACCTGTGGAGACCCATCAAAGGCTTATAGAGCTATGGACTATATAATAAACTCTTTATCCCCTACTCACGTAGACAAAAAAGTCTTTGATAGAGGTATCATAGAAGATTCAAAAGAAAAAGATGTGCTTTGGATAATGTCGAAAGCTGGTTGTTGCTAAAATCCGTAAAAGGAATAGGCAACAAGTTATTGTATAAGGCTTTTAGACATTTTGGTAGTGCCGAAGCTATATTAAAAGCCGATAAAACGTCTTTGGAGCCAATCTTTGGCTCCAAGGCTAAAAATATAGTTTCTAGAGATTTTGACAGAGATTATGTAAATAACGCTATTGTTAAATTAAAACAGCTAAACGTCGAAGCTATAACCTATGAAAATGAAACATATCCTAAA
Organism: Hydrogenobaculum sp. 3684; assembly: GCF_000213785.1. Taxonomy (NCBI): domain Bacteria; kingdom Pseudomonadati; phylum Aquificota; class Aquificia; order Aquificales; family Aquificaceae; genus Hydrogenobaculum; species Hydrogenobaculum sp. 3684. Next base: position 69,289 of record NC_015557.1, read on the forward strand.
AACATACTAAACCTTCCAGACCCTCCTCCTGTGATATTTTTAAAAGGCAATAAATCTTTGCTTTGTCAAAAATCTGTTAGCATAGTAGGTTCAAGAAAAGCTGCTTTGAGCGCTTTAAATATGACAAAATCTGTTGTATCAGAACTAAGACAAACTGTGGTATCTGGAGGAGCTGATGGCATAGACTCAAAAGCTCATCAAAGTGCTTTGGAAAGCTCTATTCCCACTATAGCTGTTCTTGGTTTTGGATTTTTGTATGCAAAACAAAGTCTTTTTGGAGAGATTCTAGATAAAAACGGTCTTTTGTTAACGGAGTTTTTACCTCTTGAAAAACCTTCAAAATATACGTTTCCAATGAGAAACAGAATAATAGCCTCTTTAGGGGAATATCTTTTGGTTATGCAAGCCTCTTCTAAAAGCGGTGCTCTTATAAGTGCGTATTGGGCTTTTAAATTAAACAAAAAAGTTTTTGCATATGTGGGAAACCCGGTGGAAGAATTTGAGGGTTGTGTAAACTTAGTAAGAGAAAATGTAGCTAAGCTTTTTACAAATAAATCCCATCTTTTTAAAGACCTAGATTTATCTTTTGAAAAGCCAGAAAACCAACAAAATTCCATACTTTCTTTTCTTGATAAACCATGCACTTTTGATGAACTTTTAGTAAAAACAAACTATGACGAGGAAAAACTTACAATGGAGCTTACCATGCTTGAAATAGAAGGCTATATATCAAAAGACGGTGCTTATTTTGTAAAAAATGCATAGGTTTTTTGCTTTTAGAAAAAATGGCACAATAGAGCTTTTTGATGAAGATAAAAAGCATTTTAAAGTACTTAGAATAGAAAAAAACGAACTTTTAGAGCTTGTTATAGAAGACAAAATATACGAAGCTAAATTCACAGGGCAAAATTTTGAGCTTTTAGAAGAAAAAACAAAACCCCCAGATGTAAAAATATATGCAAACGTATGTATACCGATAAAGCTTCAAACGCTAGAAACAATAATAGATTATGCAGTACAAGGCGGTGTTTTTGAGATAACCCCTGTTTTTTGCAAAAGAAGTTTTCAAGATAGCTCTAAGCTTTTGGAAAAGTATCAAAGGCTTCAAAAAATTTTAAAAGAAGCTATAAAGCAAAGTAGACCGTCTTTTTTGCCAAAATTAAACTATCCTATTTCTTTAAAGGATATAACATTACAAGGATACGGTATTGTTTTTGATAGTTTTGAAAAGCCCAAAAACGATTTATTAAAAGACAACAAGTATACCCTTGTTTTTGGTCCAGAAGGAGGACTTTCCAAGGAGGAGGTGGAGTTTTTAAAAGCTTTGGGATTTAATACTCATTCTTTGGGGGATAACATATTAAGGGAAGAGCTTGCGGTGTTTGCTGGTATTTTCATGATAAGATGTAAGTTTTAGTTTGTATGATATAATTATATAAGTGGAGGTGTAAATATGGATTTGACTATGATAGTTGGAGGAAAAGCGGGTGCTGGTATAAAAGAAGCTGGTAGGCTTATATGTTCTGCTTTGGCAGAGCTTGGGTATTATGTTTTTATGTATGTGGATTACCCATCTCTTATAAGGGGAGGACACAATTTCGTCAGTATAAGATTGGCAGATTTTCCTATAAACAGCGTTCATAAAAAAGCAGACATCATAATAGCTACAGACAAGCGTTCTGTTAAAGAGCACCTTGAGGATGCAAAAGACGATACCCTTTGGATAATAAATGAAGTGACTGACAAAGATATGATACCTAAGGCAAGAGAGATTATCGTGATGCCTTTTAAAGAGGTAGCACCAAGCTTTTTTAAAAGTACATCGGTATTTGGTGGTGTTTTAAAGCTTTTAAACATAGATTACGAAGTAGGCTTGCCTTTCGTAAGAAAATTAAAAGAACCAGACAAAAACGAAGCCATCTACAAAGATGCCTATGAAGCTGGTGTGGTAAAGTTTGATGTAAAACCAAGCGGTGAGAAAAAAGGCGAACTTGTATCTGGAAACGATGCAATAGCCAACGGTGCAGTGGATGGTGGGCTTGATATATACTTTGCCTATCCTATGACTCCTTCTTCTTCGGTTTTACATACGTTAGCGGCTAAAAAAGATCAACTTGGTATAAAAGTAATACACCCAGAAAACGAGATAGCCGTTATAAACATGGCTATAGGAGCCGCTTACGCAGGTAAAAGGTCTATGGTAGGTACATCTGGGGGTGGTTTTGCCCTTATGGTGGAGGCTTTAAGCCTTGCAGGTATGACAGAGACTCCTGTGGTAATATATGAAGCTCAAAGACCAGGCCCAAGCACTGGACTTCCCACTTACAGTGCCCAGTCAGATTTGCTTTTTGCTATTTTTGCAGGGCATGGGGATTTTGGTAAGGTTGTGATTGGAGTGTCAGATGCAGAAGATTCTTACTCTCTTACCAAAGAAGCTTTAAACTTAGCTTGGGAATATCAAGTGCCTGTTATAGTATTAAGCGATAAAAACGCTGCAGAAAACTATTATATATCCTCTTGCAACGAAATGTGTAGCAGAATAAAAGATATAAGACCGCCCAAAATGTATGAAGGAGATCCAAAGCTTTACAAACGCTATCAAAATGTAGAAGATGGCATATCGCCTCTTTTATTCCCTGGTACAAAAGATGCTGTGGTAAAGGCAAACTCCTATGAGCACAACGAAGCTGGTATTACTACAGAAGATGCCCACATCACAAAGCTTATGCAAGATAAAAGACTTAGAAAATATCAAAAGCTAAAAAACGATATTTTAAATACCAAAAAAACTTATGAGGTTTTTGGCAACAAAGATTCGGATGTATGCCTTATCTCTTGGGGTTCTAACAAGCATGTGTTAAAAGAAGTGGCAAATGCCCTAAATATAAAATTTGTGCATGTTATATACTTAGAACCTTTTCCAGAAGAGGATGTTAAAAAAGAGGTATCTGGTAAAAAGCTTATAGCTGTAGAATGCTCTGCCACAAAACAGTTTGAAAGACTTCTTCATATGTACGGTATAAGACCTGATGTAAATATAAATAAATACAATGGAAGACCGTTTTTTGAAGATGAGGCTTTAGAGCTTGTAAAAAGCTATATAAACTAAATTTTGGTGGATAATACAAAACTTTTTGCCCTATACGAGTTTGGTGAATCTTTTCTTGCCAACGGTTTAGGGCTTGTACTTTTTCCTATTTTGTTTTATCAGTTTGGTATAAACATATATGACTATTCTTTTATAATAGGTGTTTCAAATTTAATAGGTGTTTTAATAAATATTTTTTTATTAAGAAAACCCCTAAGAGTCCTAAATAAGCTCTTTCTTTTTTCTAGTTTGACGTTTTTGGTTGGTTTTGGGCTTTTAACAGAAAATGAATATCTGTTTGCTCTATCTTTTATGCTATTTACAATCGTTCATATGCAAGCTCTTTTGTTTTATCAGATATCGATATTAGAAACAAAAGATCCAAAAATATCATCTTCTTTTAGTAGCATTTTAGGATATTTGGGTTATTTTTTGGCTGTTGTATCGATGTTTTTTGTAAAAGACAAGAGGATGCTTATAGGGTTTGGTATCTTTGTTTATATAACCTGTGCTTTTTTGTTTTATAAATATTCTAATAAAAATGTTTTTCTAAAAGCTCAAAAACTAAGTATTTTTAAGGATAATATTTTTTTAAAATATACAATTTCTTTACTTTTTTTAAGTATAGCCCCTCAATTTTTCAACAACTCTATGACCATGTATCTTAAAACCTATCTTTTGTTGCCAGACAAAGAGGTTTATATCCTTATGTTTATAGGGCTTTTATTTGCCATAGGTTCTTCTTTTGTGCTTGGTGTTTTTTGGAAAAAAGAAAATACTGGCTTTTATATAACGGTATTTTTGTGGTTTATAGTATATCTACTTGCTATATGGAGGTTTTTTGTGCATATAGGTTATCCATTTTTTTACGGAGTAATTCTTGCGGTTTTTGGGGGTATGGCTACCGGTGTTTTTTGGACATTTTTTAAAGCTATCACCGTTCTTAAATTCAACGATGATAACGTAGGTATTAGAATAAGCTTTATATATGGGTTTTCTTCTGGGTTTGGTCCTATTTTGTTTTTTGTGATGTCTTTTATAAGTCCAGTGATGGCTTTTCTTAGCATATTGGTTTTTCTTATAATATCGTTTTTTATTTATATTTTGTTTTTTGGCTTTTAAAATCTTGAAAACTTTATAAATATATAACTATATCTTATTGAGTCTTAAGAAAAAACTATAATATAATATTTGCTATGAGGGTTAAACTATAAGATAACTTTCTAAAAAGGAGGAAACGTTATGGATCAAAGCAGAAGAAATGTTTTAAAAGGAGCCATACTAGGCTTAGGAGCAGGAATGGTAGCTTCAGCCTTAAACCCAACGGCTGCCAAGGCTGAGGAAGTGGGCGCTTTGATACCAAAAGGTGCAAGGACATTAAAAGAGCTGGCAGAAAGACTTGCAAAAGCCCCAAGAAGAAGAAATTTTAAGTCTCTACCAATGGTTTTAACAGATAAAAATCAATGGGACTGGGAAGCTTTGGACGAAGTGTTCAACTACAGAGGTGGTCCAAAACAAGTATGGGACAATTACGATATACACAGCGCTTGGCTAAACGTTATGAGAAATGCTATGAATGCTCAAATATGGTCTTATAAAAATCCAGATTTCCTTTGTGTAAGCGCATGCCATGGTAATGCACACTTTGCTATATACGATGATTATGTATGGGAAACGTATATAACACCCTTAACAAAAGGAAAGTTAAAGAAAAATGTGTGGCTTAAAATGAAACCAGGTATGCTTGAAAAAGATAGCCCCACAGATGAGTCTGGTGCTTTCTCACCAGCTGATAACAGCGTAGAAGCTCTTATAGAAAGAGGTGCTGTATTTTTAGCTTGCCACAATCAAACCTGGGAAATGGCAGGTGCACTTTTAAAAGCTGGTATAAATCCACATCATCTTACCCACGACGAACTCTCTGCAGATCTTACAAACCACATAATACCACAAGCTATAGTAACCCCAGGCGTGGTAGCTACAATACCAGAGCTTCAAATGAGAGGTTTCCATTATATAAGCACGGCAGATTTTCCAAAATAAATTTTAGGAGGTTAGAAGCATGAAAAAAGCTTTACTAGCTTTAAGTGTAATGGCGTTAGGCGCCGCAGCTTTTGCAACCACAGATTTAAACCCTTATGAAATGCCACCGCACACACCACCATGGAGCAGAAAACCAGTTGTTAGCCCAGATGTTCACAGTGCCAATAATCCAGCTGTTTACAAGGGTTTTGATTTTACAATACCCCCAGTGGATAATGTTGTGGACTTTCACGGCGATTTAAACGCTGCCAACAAAGATGGTTTGGTAGTGTATGTAGGCGGTAACTATTATTTTGCTGTTACAAGACTTATAAAGGCTTTTGAAAAAGAATATCCTCAATACAAAGGCAAGGTATTTATAATAACAATACCTCCAGGTAAGCTTTTACAAGCAATAGAACATTACCACGATACGTTTACAATAGGCGATATGACATTTACCGCCAAACCAGATATATATGCTGGCGGTGCTTTTGGTGTGAAAAAATGTATAAAAGATGGTTTTTGTGAAGCTTCTACATTTACCCCATATGTTACAAACACACTTGCTATAGAAGTCTACAAAGGCAATCCAAAGCATATACATAGCCTCCAAGATTTGGCAAGAAAAGATGTGAAAGTAATCATGCCAAATCCAAAGTTTGAAGGTATAGCAAGAAGAATAGAAGCTGCCCTTGAAAAATGTGGTGGTAAGAAGTTAAAAGATGCCATATTTGGTCCACACGGTAAGGCAATATTGACAGAAATACACCACAGACAAACCCCGCTTGCAATTATGGAGCATATAGCCGATGCCGGTGTTGTATGGCACTCTGAAGTAGAAGCTCAAATGAAACAATACCACAATCCTCTTGAAGGTGTGCCAATACCAGCAAAATGCAACTATGAAGCTATATACGCTGCTGCTGAAGTAAAAGGTGCTCCACACCCACAAGCAGCTAAAGATTGGTTGCACTTCTTAAAGACACCAGCAGCTCTAAAAGTATTTGAATTCTACGGCTTCAAACCCTACGAAGGAAAAAGATAATTTCTCAGACTAGCTCGCCTTAAGGTGGGCTAGTCTTATTAATCTATATAATGCTATCTTTAAAAACTTCATCTATTTTTCATAATTTTTGTGATATATTTATGTGCTTAATTTCATATTGACATTTTGTTAAAGTTGTATTATTATATTAATATTCAAGTTATGAGATGAAGTTAAAAAGCGAAGGTGAGTTTAAATACTCCCTCCCTCCCCCTCCCAAGATTTTTTGCACCGCATCTTTGCGGTGCCTTTCTAATTTATGAATTTATTAAAGATAGAAGCTCTAAATAAATCCTTTGATAAAAGTCGTTATATCTTAAACAATATAAATCTTGAAATATTGCAAAACCAATCTTTTTGTTTGATAGGGCCATCTGGCTCTGGTAAATCAACCTTAGGAAAATGTATACTGAGATTTATTAAGCCAGATTCTGGAAAAATTTATTTTAATGGGAAAGATATATACACTATAAAAGATTATCCAAGATATGTATCTTTTGTACCTCAAGACCCAATGTCCTCTATAAACCCTCGTTTTAAGGTTTTAGACGCAATATTAGAACCACTTCGTATAATGTCTTTGGCTTTTAATATAAAAAATATAATAAACGATATTTTGGCACTTGGGTTAAAAGAGGAGCTTTTTAATAAGAAGATAAGAGATTTATCGGGGGGAGAGCGTCAAAGGGTAGCAATAGCAAGAGCTTTCATAGCAAACCCAAAGCTTGTAATAGCCGATGAACCCACCTCTTCTTTGGATGCTATTCATAAAAACAACATAGCTTCTTTATTCTTGAAAGTTAAAAGCAACAAAACACTTTTTCTAATTACACACGATATAAAATTTGCACAGAAAATTTGTGATAAAATTGGGGTTATGTACAATGGGAATATAGTTGAGGTAGGTGATGCCGAGGATATTTTTAAAAATCCAAAACATGCGTTTACAAAAACACTTTTAAATAGCTACTCTTTGGATTGCAAGCAGTATTCCTATGGATAGTATTTTGCTTTACAGCCTTTTAATACTTTTTCTCATATTTTTATCTGGTTTTTTTGCGTCTTCCGAAGTGGTGTTTTTTGGTGCTTCTAATATATCAGAAGAAAAGGATAAAGCGTTTTATAAGAAACTGATAGATAAAATATTTAAAGACCCGCAAGCTCTTTTGGTGTCAATGCTCATTGGAAATGAATTTGTAAATGTTTTAATATCTTCAGTGAGTTCTGGTTTTGTAATAAACCTGGTAGGCAAAAGATGGGTATTTTTATCTAGCATATTTGTCAGTATATTGATATTTTTAATTGGTGAAACTATACCTAAAAATGTTGCTCTTTTCTTGAAAGACAGGCTTTTAAAGATTTACGCAATCATATTTTATCCATATCTTGTAGCCACAAAGCCTTTTACTTATATTTTTGTAGCCCCTGTAAAAAAGATATTAAAACTTTTTGGTGTTGAAAATATAAGCTTGGAAAAGAAGTTTTCTTTAGAGCATATAGTTTACATAATGCAAAGTCCAGCAAACGCTCAGGAATTTTCAGAAGAAGAAACTCAGATGATACAAAAAGTATCCGAGATGAGAGAAACTATAGTAAGAGAAATAATGACTCCAAGGCTTGATATATTTATGTTAGAAGCAACCCAAACCGTAAAGGAAGTTATAAACGAAATATTAGAGCATGAACATAGTAGGATACCTATATACAAAGGCACAAAAGATAACGTGGTTGGTTATATACACATAAAAGACCTTATGCCAGTTTATCAACACAAAGATGATAAGTTAGAGACTTTTTTAAGACCTATTGAATTTATACCGGAGGTTATGAACATAAAAAATCTACTTCAAGAGATGAAAAAATCTTCAAGTCAAATAATGATGGTGGTAGATGAGCACGGTGCCATATCTGGACTCATTACGAAACATGATTTGCTTGAATGGTTGGCAGGAGATTTACCTCAGGAGTGGGAAGATGAGGATGAATTTACCAAGATGTCTTCAGATGTTTATATAGTGGAAGGTTCTGCCTCCATAGAAGAAGTCGCCGCTACCGTTGGTTTTGAACTCTCTGAGAACTACGATTACGATACGTTGAGCGGTTTTATAATGGCAAACATGGGTAAAATTCCAAAAGAAGGCGATGAGTTTGAATACAAAGGTTTTAAGTTTATAGTAGATAAAATGGATGGTAAAAAGATAGAGCATGTACTTATCAAAATACCAACGGATAAAGAGCCAAATAGCTAAGATTTTTGACAAACTTTACATACCAGACAACGTTTGTCTTAGCTGTAACAACTATTTTAAGCCGACGCTTCAGGGTTATGTTTGCGATGATTGTATAGCATCTATAAAACCTATGCTTTTTGAAAAAGAAACTCTTCCTTACATAGATTCCTATAGGATTTTTAGTAGCTACGACAAAGCTTTAAAAGAAATGATAATCGCCTTAAAATTTAAGAAAGCCTCTTTGTTTGCAAAAATAATAGGGGATATTGTAAAAGATGATTTTTTTGCTTTTGTAAAATCTATAAACCCTGATATTGTTACCTATGTGCCAGTTTCTTTCTTTAGATTTTGGCAAAGGGGTTATGACCAGAATGATATCTTGTTAAAAGCCTTAAACGCTCAATACATATCTATTTTTAAACGTATAAAACACGCTAAACCTTTATCTCTTAGCATTGACAAAAATCAAAGAGAACATATTGTTTCTGGGGCTTTTAAGATAAAAAAAGAGTTTGTATTTAATTTGGAAGGTAAAAAAGTTTTAGTCTTTGATGATATATTAACTACAGGAGCTACTGCTACTCAAATAGCAAAAATCCTTAAGATGCACGCTGTAAAAGAGGTTTATTTTTATTTTATAGCCTCCCACAAAAAACATGTTAATATGTTATAATATATAAAACTAACTTGGAGGTGTGTTATGAACAACGAAGTACTTTTAAAAGTGGAGGAGAAGATAAATCCACCAGCCCACATATTGGAGGAGGCTCATATAAAAGATTACGAGTCTATTTACAAAAAATCAATAGAAAATCCAGATGCTTTTTGGACAGAAGTAGCACAAGACATTACATGGTTTAAACCATTTTCAAAGGTTTTAGAATGGAATTTCCCATACGCCAAATGGTTTTTAGATGCTAAATTAAACGCTTCTTACAACTGTCTTGATAGGCATATAGAAGAAGGGCATAGAAACAAAGTAGCTTATATAGGAGTAAACGAAGATTTAGAAGAGCATAAAATTACCTATGGGGAGCTTCTTGAGCTTGTAAATAGACTTGCAAATGGATTGAAAAGCTTAGGCCTTAAAAAAGGCGATAGAGTTTCTATATACATGCCAAACACAGTTGAAGCTGTGGCAAGCATGCTGGCTTGTGCTCGCATAGGAGTCATACATCAAGTGGTGTTTGCTGGGTTTAGTGAAGGTGCTTTAAGAACAAGGGTAGGAGATGCTGGAGCAAGCGCTATAATAACCGCTACATACACAAAAAGACGTGGTAAAAAAGTAGAGCTTTTGCCCACCGCTTTAGAAGCTATAAAAGGTCTTGATTCGATCAAACATGTAATATGTTGGGATAGAGATAACGCTGGCCTTCCAGAGGGTGTGCTCAGCTTTTACGATATTGTTAAAAGCCAAAAACCAGAATGTGAACCAGAACATATGGATTCTGAAGATCCACTGTTTATACTCTATACTTCTGGTACCACCGGTAAGCCTAAAGGTGTTATACATACCACCGGTGGATACATGGTAAATGTGCATTTTACCACAAAAAACGTATTTGCCCTAAAGCCAAACGATATATATTGGTGTACTGCTGATATAGGTTGGATAACAGGGCATTCTTACATAGTCTATGGGCCGTTGTCTGTGGGTGTTACAAGCGTTATATTTGAAGGAGCTCCAGACTATAAAGACCCATCCACTTGGTGGAAGATAGTAGAAAAATATAGAGTAAACAAGTTTTATACTGCTCCAACAGCTGTTAGACTTTTTATGAGATACGGAGAGCAATGGCCAGAAGCTCATGATCTATCTTCTCTTAAAATCCTTGGTTCTGTGGGCGAACCTATAAATCCTGAAGCTTGGCACTGGTACTACGAGCATATAGGACATAAAAATTGCGCCATAGTAGATACTTGGTGGCAAACAGAGACCGGAGCTCACATGATAACTACTTTACCAGGCAATCCTATGAAACCAGGTAAAGCCGGTAAGCCACTTCCAGGTGTTGAAGTAGCTATAGTGGATAAAAATGGTAATCCCGTACCTCCTAACACAGTAGGTTATATAGTTATAAAAAATCCTTGGCCATCTATGATGAGAGATTGCTGGGGACAACCTGAACGCTATAAAAAATATTGGACTGAGATACCAGGCAATGTTTACAACGCCGATGACTTAGGCTCTATAGATGAAGAAGGTTATATTATGATAGTGGGTAGAGCCGACGATGTACTTTCTGTGGCTGGTCATCGTATAGGTACTATGGAAGTAGAAAGCGCCATAGTAGATCACGAAGCTGTGGCTGAGGCTGCTGTTATAGGTAAACCAGACCCAATAAAGGGCGAACATATAAAGGCTTTTGTAATACTAAAACAAGGATACACACCTTCTGAAGAGCTAAAAAAGAGTATTCAAGAGCATGTAAAACATGTGCTTGGGGCTATAGCCTATCCAGAGGAGATAGAGTTTGTGGATAAACTACCAAAAACAAGAAGCGGAAAGATTATGAGAAGGATATTAAAGGCTAAGGAACTCGGCCTTGATGTAGGTGATGTATCTACCTTAGAGGATTGATGAGAGCACTTATATCTGTATACGATAAAACTGGTATTTTAGAACTGGCTAAGGAGCTTTTGAACCAAGGGTATGAGATTCTATCCAGCGGTGGGACATATGCTTATCTAAAAAATGCTGGGATTGATGCAATAGAAGTGTCTGAGGTAACAGGTTTTAGAGAGATTTTAGGTGGTAGGGTAAAAACCCTCCACCCTGTTATACACGGTGGTATTTTGTTTAGAGAAGACGTAGAAAAAGATTTAGAAGAAATAAAAGAAAACTCTATAGAACCTATTGATATCGTAGTGGTGAACTTGTATCCTTTTGAAAAGAAGATGAAAGAGCTAAAAGACATAGATGCTCTTATAGAGTTTATAGACATAGGGGGTCCTGCTCTTGTAAGAGCCGCTGCTAAAAATCATAAAAGGGTTAGTGTGCTTACAGATGTAGAAGATTACGGATGGTTTATAGAAAAGCTAAAGATGAATGCTATATCTCAAAAAGATAGAAGATACCTTGCGCTAAAAGCTTTTCGGCTTTCTTCTTATTACGATGCTGTTATAGCTAATTATTTCTTTAAAGTATTTGGCTTTTCGGAAAAAGATTTTAAGCATCATACTATACCTATGTTTTTGAAAGATGAATTGAGATACGGTGAAAATCCACATCAGCAAGCTTATCTATACGAAAATCCATTGGAAGAAAATGGTATTGCAAGAGCAGATGTGCTTCAAGGTAAAAAGATGTCTTACAACAACTATCTTGACGCTGATTCTGTGATAAAGCTTATATCAGAATTTTCCAATCCTTGCTGTGCTATCGTAAAACACAACAATCCAAGCGGTGTAGCTACAGATATCAACATTCTAGAAGCTTACAAAAAAGCTTTTCATTGTGATCCTGAAGCTGCGTTTGGTGGTATCGTAGCTTTTAACAGAGTGGTGGATAAAGATGTTGCAAAAGCTATTGTAGAGCATTTTTATGAGATAGTCATAGCTCCAGATTTTACCGAAGAAGCTGTTGAGGAGTTTTCTAAAAAGAAAAATTTAAGGCTGGTAAGGTATGAAAACTACAATCAGAGGGTTGATGTAAGGAGTATATCCGGTGGGTTTTTATTACAGGACATAGATGATAAGCTTTATGAATCTATAGAGGTAGTTTCGTTAAGAAGACCCACTGAGCAAGAGCTAGAGGATGCTATATTTGCTTGGAAAGTGGCAAAATGGACAAAATCAAACGCTATAGTGATAGCTAAAAACAATCAAACTATAGGGATAGGTGCTGGTCAAGTATCGAGGGTAGATTCTTTGAGGAGTGCCATAAGAAAAGCAAAAAACTTTGGGCACGATTTAAAAGGTGCAGTAGTGGCCTCAGATGCTTTTTTCCCATTTAGGGATAGTATAGATATAGCTGCTCAAGAAGGAATATCTGGTACAATACAACCTGGCGGTTCCATAAGAGACAAAGAAGTTATAGAGGCTGTAAACGAGCATAACATGTTTATGATATTTACCCATATGAGGCATTTCAGACATTGAAGCTTTGCAAATTTAAAAATTGTTTTTATATTTTATTTATATCCAATAACGTGAGAGGTTTTTATGAAATTACCACCGCTTAGAATAAGGCATATAGAGGTGGAGATACCTATTATACAAGGGGGTATGGGCGTAGGTATTTCTTGGGAAAAATTAGCAGGAGCTGTTGCTTCCTGCGGTGCAATTGGAGTTGTCTCCTCTGTGGGTACAGGCTATAGATTTTTAGATCTTGTTAAAAAAGATAAGTTTGGAAGGCCAATAGGCACTGAAAATGCTCACAACAGCGAAGCTTTAAGGCTTATTATTCAAAAAGCTAAAGAAATAGCTGGTGGGAAAGGTGCCATAGGTGTGAATATACTATCTGCTATAAATGATTACGGTAGAGTGGCAAACGAAGCTGCCAAGTTTGGAGCTGATTTAATCATATCTGGAGCAGGGCTTCCTTTGAAGTTGCCAGAGTATACAGAAGGCTATGATACTGCGTTAGTGCCTATAGTATCTTCTGCTAGGGCTTTAAACCTTATAGCCAAAACATGGAAAAAGCGCTACAACAGGTTACCAGATGCTGTCGTTTTAGAAGGCCCCATGTCTGGTGGTCATCAAGGTTTTAAGTATGAAGATTGTTTTAAGCCGGAGTTTCAGCTTGAAAATTTGTTTGATGAGGTTTACAAAGAGGCTCAAGAATGGGGTAATATACCTCTTATAGTGGCAGGTGGTGTTTGGGATTACAACGATATAAAAACATACATTCAAAGAGGGGCAGCCGGTGTACAGATGGCTACCAGGTTTGCAGTTACAAAAGAAAGCGATGCACCGCTTGTATATAAGGAGCTTCTTTTGAACGCTGAAGAAAAGGATATAATACTTCTAAAATCCCCAGTGGGATATCCTTTGAGGGTTATAAAAACTCCTTTTGTGGAAAGGCTTTTAAACGGGTATAACGGCTGGAAAGGATGTGTCTCTGATTGTGTAGCCCCTTGTAAGCACGGAGAGGAGGCTAAAAAAGTAGGTTTTTGTATAGCCGATAGACTTGGAGCTGCTTGTCTTGGCAACGTAGAAGAAGGTATTTTTATAAGCGGTGCCAACGGGTACAAGTTGAAAAAGCAAGGTATTATATCTGTTTGTGAGCTTATAGATATGCTTACTGGCAAAATACCAGATCCTACTGTAGAAAACAAAGAGACATTTACAGAGGTGGTATAAGTTGAGGTTTTATGGGCTTTTAAAAGATGAAGATTTTTTAAATATTGTGCAAAAAATCTCTGGTGATAATTGGATTATAGAAGATACAAAATCAAAAACAAAAGAAGAGCTTTCAAAAGATCAAATAAAAAACCGTCTTTTAGACATTGCCAATGAGATAAAAAATTGGAAACAAACTCTTACCCTTATGCCAAACAATACTATTTTTGTATTTGTGGCGGATAAAGAAGAACCAAGGGCTTTTAAGATATACGATACGAGCTCATTGGGATGTTCTACAACGCTACCTCCTCCAAGATGGAAAGTTTATAAAAAGGGTATAGTGCTTGAATGATTTATCTTGTAATGGTAGGACAGCATAAGTTAAGAGAGCTTATATACCTTTGGACGCTTTTAAACTTAAACAATATAAAATGCTTTATATCCTATATAAAAAATGAGCCTTCCTATGAGAAAACTGCTTCTTTTGATGGGGCCAAGGTTTTTATAAAAGACTCCGATTTAGATAGGATAAATGTCCTTGATATACAAAACAGTATTTTTTTATTGGAAAAGCCTGTAAACTTGGAAAATATAAACAACATATATAAGGATATACTTTCTTTGATATGAGTAATCTTGTACTTTTTATGATAAGCACATGGTTTGGCGTTAGTTTGTTTTTTAGCTTTGATGTGGCTCCAACGCTTTTTGATACGCTTTCTACCATATTGGCCGGTGAAGTGGTGGCAAGAATATTTCCAATGTATTTTGGTATTGGGCTTTTTATCTTTTTATTTTCTTTTTTACTGCTTTTTTTAAGTGAAAAACCTATTTTCAAAAAGACATTTTTTTTCTTTACTATAAACATAGTTATTTTTATAGCTTTTCTTGTTTTTATATTGCCGGAGGCTTCTTTTTTAAAACATACAGATTATCATGCATTCCTTCGTTTACACGCTTTTAGTATGGTATTAAATCTTATACAAATGATAAATAGCTTTTTTATAATACTAAGTTTGCTATGATAAGGCTTAGCATACTAGGTTCTACGGGGACTATTGGGAAAAATGCACTAGATGTTGTAAGAGCGCACAAGGACAAAATCCAGCTTGTAGGCATAGGTGCATACCGAGCATCCAAAGAGCTTTTGGAAGAGGTTAAAGAGTTTAGACCTAAGTTTGTTTTTAGCGTAGAAACCCCTACAAAAGATTGGCTTGATGAGGTTTCAAAATATTCTAAGTACCTTGACGAAGAGGAGGGGCTTCAGGCTATTATAGAAAACTCCGACAGGATTTTAAACGCTATATCTGGGACCTCTGGCATAAAAGCCACTTACAATATACTAAAAGCTAAAAAAATACTTCTTGCTTCCAACAAGGAATCAATTCTTTGTATGCCTAATCTGATAAGAGAAAACCTTGATTTGGTAATACCAGTAGACAGCGAACACAATGCCGCTTTTGAGCTTCTTAAAAGCCACAAAACTGTGAAAAACCTTTATATAACTGCCTCAGGTGGTCCTTTCAGAGAGTATTCCAAAGAACAGCTGAAAACTGTAAGCAAAGAAGAGGCTCTTAAACACCCAAATTGGAAGATGGGTCCAAAGATAACCATAGACTCTGCAACACTTATGAACAAAGGATTTGAACTCATAGAAGCCAGTGTATTGTTTAATATACCACTTGAACGCATAAAGATATTGATACATCCTCAAAGTATAGTGCATGCCATAGTTGAACTTGAAAACGGCTCTTTTATAGCAAATATGTCGCTTCCAGATATGAGGCTTCCTATTCAAAACGCTATTTTTTATCCAGAGATGGTAAATTATACCTTCAATAGGTTAGATTTAACATATATTTCTTGTCTTAGTTTTGAAAAGCCTAAAAGGGATTTGTTTAGGGCTATCGATGTTTGTGAATGGGTAGCCTCTATGGGTAATCCTTATGTATCTGTGCTTTTAGGAGCTGATGATAAAGCTGTAGAACTTTTTTTAGAAGGCAAAATTGGATTTCTTGATATACCAGTTTTGATAGAGAATGTGCTTTCTTCGGTGAACTTTCATATAGAAGAGAATCTTGAGGATATTTTAAGGGCTGTGGAGTTTGGTAAAAACAAATTACTAGAATTATCAAATCATAGGATGTGATAAAATATAATTATGATAGGCACTCCATTGTCTTACAACACTACAAAAATACTGCTTCTTGGTTCAGGTGAACTTGGTAAAGAGTTTGCTATAGAAGCTATAAGGCTTGGTATAGAGGTCGTGGCGGTGGATTCATATCAGCACGCTCCAGCCCAACAATTAGCCCAAAGATATTACGTTATAGACATGAAGAACAAAGAGCTTTTAAAGAGCTTAGCTTACAGGGAGGCTCCAGATTTTATAGTCCCTGAGATAGAAGCTATAAATACAGATGCCCTTATAGAGTTAGAACAAGAAGGTTTTAATATAGTCCCCTGTGCTAGGGCTGTAAAATATACGATGAACCGTATAGCCATAAGGCGTTTTGCCGCTGAAGAACTTGGACTTCCCACATCTAAGTATAAATTTGTAAATACGTTTGAAGAGTTAAAACAAGCTGCCAAAGAACTTGGTTATCCGGTGGTGGTAAAACCGGTGATGAGCTCTTCAGGTAAGGGTCAGTCTATAGTTTATAAAGAACAAGATTTAGAAAAAGCTTTTTATATAGCAAAAGAAAAGGCAAGAGGGGATTCAAAAGAACTTATCGTAGAGGAGTTTATAGATTTTGATTATGAAATTACTATGCTCACAGTAAGGACAAAAAATCAAGGGATCTTGTTTTGTCCTCCCATAGGTCATATACAAGTAGAAGGTGATTATTATGAAAGTTGGCAACCTCATCCAATGGATGATAAGCTTTTACAAAAAGCCCAAGACATAGCAAGAACCGTTGTAGAAGGGCTTGGTGGGTACGGTATATTTGGATGTGAGCTTTTTGTAAGAAAAGACGAGGTTATATTTAACGAAATATCTCCAAGGCCTCACGATACTGGTATGGTGACGATGATCTCTCAAAATATGCCTGAGTTTGAGATACATCTAAGAGCGATACTTGGACTCCCTATACATATTGAGCTTTTAGGAGCCGGAGCCTCTTATTGTTTTCATGCAAAAACAGACGGTATAATACCAGCTTACGATAATCTTGAAGAGGCTTTATCTATACCAAACACAAAGCTAAGGATCTTTGGAAAGCCCATCACAAGACCAAAAAGACGGATGGGAGTAGCTTTGGCGTTGGCAGAGAACATAGAAAAAGCCCGTCAAAACGCTAAAAAAGTTGCCAATTCAGTAAGGATTTTGGAAGAGAGCATTTAGTATAATCCGATGGAAAACATAAGAAACTTCTCGATAATAGCCCACGTAGACCATGGCAAATCTACATTGGCCGATAGACTTATAGAGTTTTGCGGAGCTATCACGGATAGAGAAAAAAAAGATCAAATGCTTGATACTCTTGATATAGAAAGAGAAAGAGGCATCACGATAAAACTCCAAGCTGTGAAAATAAACTATCACAGCAAGATACAAAACAAAGATTTTACACTTCATCTTATAGATACACCAGGACACGTAGATTTTTCTTACGAAGTATCAAGATCTTTAGCAGCTTGCGAAGGAGCTTTGCTCTTAATAGATGCCTCACAGGGTATAGAAGCCCAAACTGTGGCAAACTTTTGGAAAGCCGTCGAGCAAAACCTAGTTATAATACCTGTAATAAACAAAATAGACCTACCAGCAGCGGACCCAGATCGTATAAAACTTCAAATAAGAGATATACTTGGCCTTGACCCAGATGAGGCTATACTTGCTTCTGCCAAAGAAGGTATAGGTATAGAAGAGATTTTAGAGGCTATCACCAAAAGGATACCACCACCCAAAGGAGATGAAAATGCACCTTTAAAAGCCCTCATATTTGATTCTTATTATGATCCTTATAGAGGTGCTGTGGCTTTTGTTAGAATATTTGATGGGTCTTTGAAAGTAGGTGATAGGATAAAGCTATTTTCTACCGGCAAGGAGTTTGAAGTTACTGAGGTTGGTGCCCAGACGCCAAAAATGACAAAGCTTCCTATACTAAAAGCCGGAGACGTTGGGTATATAGCAGCTTCTATAAAAGATGTAAGAGATATAAGAGTTGGCGATACTATCACATTAAAATCAAACCCCACCAAAGAGGCAATCCCTGGTTTTAAAACTGCAAAGCCTATGGTTTTTGCAGGGCTTTATCCCACCGAGGATTCAGACTTTGAAGAGCTAAGAGATGCTTTAGAAAAATACTCTATAAACGACGCAGCTATCACTTATGAACCAGAAACATCCCCTGCTATAGGTATGGGTTTTAGATGTGGGTTTTTGGGGCTTTTACACATGGAAATAGTCCAAGAAAGACTTTCAAGAGAGTACAACATAGATGTTATCACCACCGCTCCAAGCGTTGTCTATAGGTTAAAGCTTAAAAATAAACCAGAGGTTTTTGAGGTTAAAAGCTCAAACGATGTACCAGACAACTTTGGCCTTATAGAGTATATAGAAGAACCGTATGTGCTTGCCACCATCATTACCCCCAAAGACTATGTAGGAAATATAATAAATATATGCCAAGATAAAAGGGGTATACAGGTAAAATTTTCTTACCTTGATCAAAACACAGCGTTGCTTGAATATGAGATGCCCCTTCAAGAGATTATAGTGGATTTTCACGATAAGATAAAATCTGCTTCCAAAGGATATGCATCTTTTGACTATGAGTTTTTAGGATATAAAGAATCTGATTTGGTAAAACTAACTATCATGATAAACAAAGAACCAGTGGATGCTCTGTCGTTTTTGGTGCACAAAGATAAAGCTTACAGAAAGGCAAGGGCTTTGGTGGAACAACTAAAAGAGACTATACCAAGACAGCTTTTTGAAATAAACGTCCAAGCGGCTATAGGCAGTAAAATTATAGCTTCAGAGCGCATCCCCCCGCTGAGAGCCAATGTCACGGCCAAATGTTATGGTGGTGATGTATCAAGAAAAAGAAAGCTCTTAGAAAAGCAAAAAGAAGGTAAAAAACGCATGAAACAGTTTGGCAAGGTATCTTTGCCTCAAGAGGCTTTCTTAAGCGTTTTAAAAGCCCAATGATAAAAACAACTGACAAGTCAAAATGGAACGATTGGCGTTGGCAACTTCAAAACCGTATAACCACTTTAGAAGAATTATCAAAATATATAGAGCTAACTAAAGAAGAGATTGAGTTTTTTGATGCTGTTTCAGAAGAATATCCTTTTGCCGTGACCCCTTATTATTTGTCTCTTATCAAAGATCCCAAAGATAAAAAAGATCCCATAAGGCTTCAAATAGTCCCAAGCCCTCTTGAAATAGATGAAAAAGCCCAAGAAAACTCACATCCAAACGCCCTAAACGAAGAAACTTTTATAAAAGGTCTTACTCATAGATACGAAGACAGAGTTCTAATAAGCGTAACCTCTTACTGCGGTGTTTATTGTAGGCATTGTATGAGAAAGCGCATTTTCAAAGAGGGCACTTATGCCACTCCCAAAGAGCTTTTAGATGTTTATTTTGATTATATTAAAAGCCATAAAAATGTAAAAGACGTACTAATATCAGGAGGAGATCCTCTCACTCTTGACAACGAGAGATTAAAATACATCCTTGATAACCTATCTTCTATAGAGCATCTTGAGGTGATAAGGATAGGTTCAAGGGTACCGGTGACACTTCCCCAGCGCCTTTACGATGAGGAGCTTCTTGATATACTATCCAAATACGACAAGCTTTGGATAAATACGCACTTTAACCATCCAAACGAAATCACAGAAGATGCCAAATTAGCTATAAGAAATCTGCTAAAGGCTGGTGTGCCAGTAAACAATCAAGCTGTACTTTTAAAAGGTGTAAACGATGACAAAGAAACGATGCTTGAACTAATGAGAAAGCTTTTAAGTATAAAGGTAAAACCTCAGTACCTTTTCCACTGTGACCCCATCACAGGCACAATTCATTTTAGGACCTCTATAGAAAAGGGCTTAGAGATAATGGATTATATGAGAGGAAGACTAAGCGGGTTTGGTATACCTACTTACGCTATAGATTTACCTGGTGGTAAGGGCAAAGTTCCACTTGTTCCATCTTATTTTAAAAAGCTTGAAAACGGCTTATATGAGTTTGTAGCTTTTGATAAAACGAAAGTTATAATAGAAGAATAACACTTAAATAACATCTATTGCAACGTTGATGCAACATTGATGCAACATGAAACATTAGCATTTTTTAAAGTCATTAGAATGTCAATGGTTTATTATTAAAAGTTTATTACATTATGATGGCACGATATTTGCCATATAAATAGTATCAAACGTTAGGAGGTGTGGCTTATGGCTACAGTTAGCAAGCTAAAAGAGCTCATGACTCTCCCGGGTGCTGTGGCAGCGGGCGAGTTTACAGACGATGGTAGGTTGGTAGCCTACTACGGGGATATAGATGAGAAATCTGCCGAAATTGCAGCTATGATGTGTGCTGCCAACAAGCTTATGGGTAATATGCAGGCTAAAGGTTGGAGTACTTACACTGGCAAAGATGGTTTTTATCCAGTAGAGGGCTTTGCGGTGGCTGGTGGTAAGTATGTAGCTTGTATTTTCGGCAACGTAGGTGTGTTTTTGGAACTTTCAAAAGCTGATTTTGACAAGACCTTTGAAGTACTATCAAAACATATTTAAGGAGGTGTAATATGGCAAACCTTGATCAACTTTTAAGCATAAAAGGTGTATGGGCAGCTGGTGAGTTTTCTCAGGATGGTAAACTCTTGTCTTACAAAGGCAACATAAGTGAAGAAGAAGCTGCTATGGCAGCTATGATGTGTGCTGCCAATATGATGATGGCTGAGATGCAAACCCAAGGTTATACAGCCATGTCTGGCAAAGAATGGACTCCTCTTGCAGGCTTTGCCCTTACTGGTCCAAAGTACTCTGTTTGTATTGGAAAGGGTGTTGGCGTTTTTGTAAACAACGACGAAGTTTCTTTTAACGAAGTGTTCAAAGCTCTTTCTTCCTAAGGTTTATGGTGTTACTGGGGGTGGGGAGCCCCCACATTTTTTGTTTAGGAGTGGAATTTATGTATAAATTTTTATCTTATGATTTTATAAAAGCTTACAAAGATCAATGGAACAAAAACGAGAAACTTAAAAATGATCTTAAAAACTTCTCTGCTAAGCTAAAATATTATATAATCTCTAAAGAGAATGAAGCGGTAGAGCTTATAATAAAAAATGGAGAGGCTATAAGCTGTGGAATGGCAGACGGTAAAGATTACGATTTTGAAATGTGGGCTACATTGGAAGACTGGAAATCGCTTGCTACAGGGCAAATGGGACCAAAAGCTGCCATGCTTACAAAGAAGTTAAAGTTTAAGGGTTCTATGATAACAGCTATGAAATATATGGGAGCTTTTGAGGAGAGTTTGAGGATGATGGGTAGCGTACCTGTGGATTGGAATGCTTAATATGTTTTATGGATTTTAGTATATTCGATGAGCTTCTTGACGGGGTTTTGGTAATAGGCTTAGACTATAAGATAGTTTATGCCAACGATTCTGCTAAAAAGCTTCTTGACGTAAAAGAAAACGATTTTTGTAAAGGACTTTTTAGTATATGTAATTCTTGTCCCTTAAAGCTTGTTTTGGAAGATAGAGAAAGCGTGCAGGTTTACGATATAAAAACCAACACAGATGTTCATGCTTGTTGGAGTATGAGCCCTCTTTTTAATGGTGATAAATGCGAGGGGGTAGTGGAGGTCTTTAAAGATGTAAGCAACGTAGTTTCTTGTATATTAGAATCTCAAAGACAAAAAACCTACAAAGAAACAATTTTAAACTCTATAGTAGAGGCAATACTTGTTTTGGATGAAAACGGTTATATAGTAGAGCACAACAATATAGCCAAAAAAATGCTTTGTAGAACCAGTGAAGAATCTTTGATAGGAAGGCATATAAAAGAGCTTGTGAATCTGAGTTTAGAAGAGTTTCCTCCACAAGGAGAAAGAACAGATGTATACATAGAAACTCCGTGTGGTAGGCAAAAAGCATCAACGCTTGTATCCCCTATGAATCTTGGTTTTGGTTATGTGGTATCTTTTTATGTGATCCAGCAAGATAATATGTCTTTTTGCGATAAACTAGATTACATTTTTACCAAAAGTCCAACATTTCAAAAAGTACTAGATTTAGTGAAATCTTGTTCAGAGCACAATGTAAACGTGCTTATAGAAGGAGAAACCGGCACAGGCAAAAGCCTTTTGGCAAAATACATACATCTTTTGTCCCCAAGAAGAGATGCTCCTTTTGTTAAAGTAAACTGTGCTGCTATACCAGAGAACCTCTTGGAGGCAGAGCTTTTTGGATATGTAAAAGGAGCTTTTACAGGGGCCACAAAAGATAAACCCGGTAAAGCGGAGATAGCTGATGGCGGAACTTTGTTTTTGGATGAGATAGGGGATATGCCACTGAGCTTACAGGCAAAAATTCTCCACCTTGTAGAAGAAAAAGAATTTGAAAGACTTGGCTCAAACACCCCCAGAAAGACAAATATAAGGATTATAGCTTCCACTAACAAAG
The DNA here is from genome assembly GCF_000213785.1 of Hydrogenobaculum sp. 3684. Lineage (NCBI taxonomy): Bacteria > Pseudomonadati > Aquificota > Aquificia > Aquificales > Aquificaceae > Hydrogenobaculum > Hydrogenobaculum sp. 3684. The sequence goes on from NC_015557.1 coordinate 91,605, forward strand.
ACATAAAAGAGCTTATGAGACAAGGGCGTTTTAGAGAAGATCTTTATTACAGGTTAAGTGTTGTGAACATATATCTACCCCCTCTTAGAGAAAGAAAAGAAGATATACCGCTTTTAATAAATAATTTTATAGAAAAATATTCAAAACTCTATTCAAAAAGGGTAAAATCAATATCTGGTGATGCTATAAAAATACTCCTTGGTTATGATTTTCCAGGTAACATCAGAGAATTAGAGCATATTATAGAAAAGGCTGTAATAACATGTAGAAGTAGCATAATAAATATTGAAGATATAAGTCTAGATTTTCAAAGCAACAACCATAAACAGCAAGAAGAAAAAGAAAGGATAAAGGCTGTCTTAGAAAAGGTAAATTACAACAAGAGTTTGGCGGCAAAAATGCTTGGTATACACCGTACCACTCTTTGGAGAAAGTTAAAAGAGCTTGGTATTGGCTAATAGAGTGCTATATTATAAAAAATTATAAAAACCCCTTTACAAAATTAAAATTTATGCTATAATGTATATACTACGGGGTGTGGCTCAGGTGGTAGAGCGTCGGCTTTGGGAGCCGAATGTCGCAGGTTCGAGTCCTGCTACCCCGATTTTAAAATATTTTCTATAAAATCTGCTATTCTTTCGGTAGCATTTTCTGGGCCAAGTTTTTCTCTTAACAAAGAAAGGTTTTCTCTCATAGAGTTTACCTTTGAAGGGTTTTCTAAGTAAGAGCTTACAACGTTTATAATATCTTCTTTTGATGGTTGTATGAGCTCTGGTATTATCTCTTTATCCATTATTATGTTTGGAAGGCCTATATATTTTGATTTTACAAGGCGTTTTGCTATTTGAAGGGTTATTGGATTTAATCTATAAAATATTATATGAGGAAGTCCTAAAAGTGATGCTTCTAAAGAAGCTGTCCCAGAGGCTATGATGCCAAACTTTGCCCTTCTCATCACATCCAAAGAACTTTCTTTTGTGGTTTCTATATAATCTTTTTTGTATATTGGATAGTCTACCGTGCTTGCTATTGGTATTAGGCTTTTCATATGAAAAGTTTTATATATATAATAAGATAACTCTTCTAAAAGCCCAATATGCCTTTTGAATTCAGAGTTTCTAGAACCAGGGAGCATTGCTATTATATTTTCTTTTTGTACGCTTGAGGGTTTTATCATATCAAGAAGGGGATGACCAAAATAGTGGACGTTAAAGTGCTCGTTTTCATAGGGTTTATATATATCAAGCTCAAATGGAAGTATAACGATAAGATGTCTTACATACTTTACGATCTCTTTTATCCTTTGGGGTTTCCAAGCCCATACCTGAGGAGATATAAAATATATTATATGGTTGTGTTTTAGGTTTTTCATAAGGCGAAAGTTAAACCCCGGAGCATCGCAAAGCATCGCCCATCTTGAGTTGTTGGCTTTTTTTATGGCAAGATTTATTATTTTTTTTATTTTAAAAACCTTTGGAAGGACTTCTATTATGCCCACCAAATTTAAATCTTTTATGTTGGCTATAGGTTTTACTCCAAGCTCTTCCATGCGTGTGTCTGTTATACCTGATATGTTTAGATGCTTATCTTTTAAATGTTTTAATATATTTACTACGTAGTTGGCAGCCGATAAATCCCCTACCGATAAAAATAAATCATCCACTTTTTAAAGTGATTTTAAACTTATCTTTTTTCTCTATTATAGCTTTGATGTTGTCTACATCTATAAAGCATCTGTAAGAGATTTCTATTTTTGCGTTTGATCTTATATTTACGTACCTTTGTGCAGTTATATTTTCTATTGAGTTTACAAATGTGCTTTTTAGATAAACTCCGTCGTGGTGTTCCAATATTTCTGTTTTTACATCGTAGTAGTTGTTTTGTTCTACGGCCTCATCCCAAAGGTTTTTGTCAAGCTCTTTTTCAAAAGAGTATCCAAACTCCAAATCGTCTTCATCTATGTTTTCAATTTCTTCTTTTATAATAGGCTCGATATAAGCTTTGAAGTCTAAAAGTTTTTTTAGGTCTTTGGTCTTATAAGCTTCATCTATGGGCATATATATATTATAGCATAACTTAGTCTGCGGTCTTGACTTTGGAATGTTTAGAGAAAAGATTCCACACAACCCTGTTTTTACAAAAGAAAACCAAGAATGCTATAATAGATATGAAGAAGAATAACGGAACTTCAGAACTACTATTGGAAAAAGGTTATTTTGTGGGTGCTTAAACAATTAAATAGTTAAGGAGTATAAGCTATGAATGAAAACAAAATTACATTGAGGCAACTTGAAGAGCATTTATTTAAAGCTGCTGATATATTAAGGGGTCAGATGGATGCTTCGGAGTATAAAGAGTATATATTTGGAATGCTTTTTTTAAAGCGTGTTTCCGATGAGTTTGAAGCAAAGAGGGAAGAGCTTATAGAAAAATACAGACAAAAAGGCTATTCAGAAGAAAAGATACAAAGTTTAATAGAAGATCCTATTTCTTATGAAGATACTTTCTTTGTTCCAGAAAGGGCAAGATGGCAAAATATTTTAAACTTAAAAGAAGATATAGGAAACCAACTAAATAAAGCTCTTGCATCGTTAGAAGAAGCCAATCCAAGTCTTGAAGGTGTTCTTAGACATATAGATTTTAACGCTGTAAAAGGCAGAACAAAGCTAAAAGACCAACAACTTATTGACCTTATTCATCATTTTAACAAGTATAGATTGAGAAATGAAGATTTTGAATTTCCTGACTTGCTCGGTGCAGCTTATGAGTACCTTTTAAAAGATTTTGCCGACTCGGCAGGCAAGAAAGGCGGAGAGTTTTATACTCCCGCAGGTGTAAAAACTTTAATGGTTAGACTTGTAAAGCCGCAAGAAGGAATGACCATATACGACCCGACGGTTGGCTCTGGTGGATTTCTCATTGAAGCGAGAAACTATGTAGAAGAGATAGGACAAGACCCTACCAACTTAGGACTTTATGGACAAGAATTCAATGGTGTTACTTGGTCAATTTGTAAAATGAACATGATACTTCACGGCATACCTGATGCCCACATAGAAAATGAAGATGTTTTGACAGAACCAAAACATTTAGAAAACGGATACATAAAAAGATTTGATAGAATCCTCGCAAATCCTCCATTTTCTCAAAATTACTCAAGAACAAACATGAAGTTTGAAGAGAGATTTAAGTATGGCTTTGCTCCAGAGACAGGCAAAAAAGCCGATTTAATGTTTTTACAGCATATGATAGCAAGCTTAAAAGACAATGGAATACTGGCAACCGTTATGCCTCATGGAGTGCTGTTTAGAGGTAATCAAGAAAAGGTAATTAGAACAGGTATTATTAAAGATGATTTGATTGAAGCAATCATCGGACTACCACCAAAGTTATTTTACAACACAGGCATTCCAGCTTGCATCATAGTTATTAACAAGAACAAACCAAAAGAGCTTAAAAACAAAATATTGTTTATAAATGCAGATAAGGAATATGGAGAAGGAAGAAATCAAAATTATTTAAGACATGAAGATATTGAAAAAATCGTTACAGTCTTTGAGAAAAAATTAGAAATACCTAAATATTCAAGATTGGTAGATATTAAAGAGATTGAAGAAAACGACTTTAACCTAAATATCAGAAGATACGTTGACAATTCTCCAGAGCCAGAAATTGAAAACGTCCATCATCATATAATGGGAAGCGTACCTAAGAATGAAGTAGAGCTTTATAAATCTCAAATTGACAAACTAAATTTTGATATATTTAAAATCTTTATAGAAAAAGATGAAAGCTCGTTTGATTTTAAACATGATTTGATAGATAAAAGCCAGATAAAAGAGATTATAGATTCTGATGAGAGTGTAAATGATGTATTTTATCTGCATCATCAAAAGCTTAATCAGTGGTGGGAAGAAATAAAAGGCGAGATTGAAAGCTTTCCAAACAGTAAAAATCTTTGGGCGTTTAGAATTAGAGCTTTAAACAGCCTAAAGGATAAGTTTATTCCTTTGAATGTTTTAGATGAGTTTAAATTAACTGGTATTTTTGTTAATTGGTGGGAAGATTTAAGCTATGACTTTAAAACAATTATAACATCAGGATGGAGTAGCTTAATCATAGATGACCAAAAAATTAAAGAAGCTTTCTTTAAAGAAGATTTAGAAACATTAGAAGAGATTGAAGCAAAAAAATCAGAAATTGAAGGAGAGTTAAATGAGCTTTTAGAAGAGATTGAAGACTGGGACGAAGAAGACCAAGGCGAAAAATCAGTCAGTAAAGTAAAACCATACCTAAAAGCTCTTATTAAAGATTTAAAAACAAATAATCAAGACTCCATTAAAGAAGCTGAAAAATGGGAAGCTTTGCTTAAAGATATTGAGAAAAAAGAAAAAGAGCAGAAAGATATCAACAAGCAAATAAAACAGATAAATGATAATTTAATTAAAGCAGTAAAAGAAAAAAGAAATTCCATATCCGAAGAAGAGGCTAAAGAGTTAATTTTAGACAAAATCTATCAAACTATAAAACAGCATCTTGAAAGGTATTTAAATGCCCAAAAGAAAGAGCTAATAAAGATTTTTGAAAATCTTTGGGATAAGTATAAGGTTTCTTTAAAAGAGCTTGAAGCTGAGAGAGATTTAGAAGTTAAAAAGTTAGATGAGTTTTTAGAAATGTTGGGATATGTTAATGAGTAAATCAAAGCCATACATACCTATAGAGTTTCCACCAAAAGATTTAACCTTAGAGCCATTTATAAAAAAGATAGTAGAAGCAAACAGGGGAGTAGCTCTATTTGATGGAATATTAAGAGCATTACCAAATCCAGATATCTTACTTGCTCCGTTAATCACAAATGAAGCTGTATTATCAAGCAAGATTGAAGGAACTCAAACCACTTTTGAAGATGTTTTAAAAGAAGAGGCTGGCATAACTCCTAAAAACATATCTCCATCTTTAAAAGAGGATTTAAAAGAGGTTTTAAACTATAAAAAGGCTTTAATCTATGGCTCACAGGCAATTGAGTATAGAGATTTATCACTATCTTTAATTAAAGAACTCCAAAAGATTTTATTAACTAATGTTAGAGGAAGAAATAGACTGCTTGGTGAGTTTAGGAAAACACAAAATTGGATTGGTACACCTGGAACACCAATTGAAAATGCAAGATACATACCACCAGACCCTATTATTTTGCCAGAGCATCTTGAATATTGGGAGAAGTTTTTAAAATCTGATGATTATCCTGATAAAATAGTCCAGCTTGGTTTATTGCATGCTCAGTTTGAAATTCTTCATCCTTTTGAAGATGGCAACGGTAGAGTTGGGCGTCTTATAATTCCTTTGTTTTTGTATTGGAAAAGCCTAATATCAAGTCCAAGTTTTTATTTGAGTGAGTATTTGGAAAAAAATAGAACTGAGTATTATGATAGGTTGCTAATGATAACAAAAGATAATGATTGGTCTGGCTGGATAGATTTCTTTTTGACGGCAGTAATACAGCAGGCTAAAATAAATATCGATAAAGCTCAAAAGCTTTTAAATCTTTACAATGAGATGAAAGATAGATTTATACAGGCGACTAAATCTCAATATGCTATTCCTGCTCTTGATGCGTTTTTTAAGCAACCTGTTATTGATACTAAATCGTTTTTAGAATTAATAAAAGCTCCAAAAAAGTCGGGAATAGAGGTTCTTAATAAATTGGTGTATTCTAATTTGATAATTTTAAGAACTCCTTCAAAAGGCAACAATCCAGCAGTTTATGAATTTGCTAAAATATTGGATATTATAAATGCTTAAAGATTGTTTTGTGTGTGGTGTAATGCACGCAAAAATTTTTGTGTGTGGTGTTTTTGATTTGATTGCACGCAGTTTATTTTGTTTAGAGGTGATTTAATTATGAGTGGTGATAAAGAGTTTAAAGAATTTGAAAATTTGCCAGAGGGGTGGAAGTGGGTAAGGTTGGAGGAGGTTATTGAGAAGACTTATCCAGGTGAATGGGGCGATAATCCAACTGATAGCAAAAATATTTTTCCAGTATTTAGCACTCTTGCTATTGATTATGATGGTAGAATAGACTTTACAAAAGCAATTCCAAGAAAACTAAACAAGAAAAAAATTGAAAAATTAAAGCTAAGAAAAGGTATGATTTTAATAGAAAAATCAGGCGGTAGTACAGATATTCCAGCAGGGAAGGTAGCAATTTTAAAACAAGATTTTGAAGGAACATGCTCTAATTTTATTCAAATTTTAAAACCTAATAATAATGCTTGCAATAGCTATTATCTGTTTTACAGATTGTTATACAACTTTAAAAATAATCTTACTGAGAAATATCAGCAAAAGACAACAGGAATTATAAATTTTATATTGAAAGAATATTTTAATGAATATATCCCCCTCCCCCCGCTACCAGAACAGCAAAAAATAGCTGAAATTCTTGAAACAATTGACAATGCTATAGAAAAGACAGACAAGATTATAGAAAAATACAAACGCATAAAACAGGGCTTGATGCAGGATTTACTCACCAAAGGCATAGACGAAAACGGCAACATTAGAGATGAAAAAACTCACAAGTTTAAAGACTCCACACTTGGCAGGATACCAGAAGAGTGGGAAGTTGTGAGATTGGGGGAGATTGGAGAGATAATTACTGGTAGTACGCCCCCAACCGAAAATTCTGAATATTATGGAGACGAATATCTCTTCATTTCTCCTGAAGATATACAAAATAAAAAGTACATTGTAAATACAACTAAAAAATTAACAAAACTTGGTATGAATATACAAAGAAAAATTTCACCAATGTCTATTTGTGTTGTGTGTATTGGATCTACAATAGGTAAAATAGCAATAACAAAATATGAATGTTCTACAAATCAACAAATTAATACTATAATTCCAAACTTAAAACTTTATGACCCTGAAGCATTATATTATTTTATAAATTTTCATATTCAATCTCCACTAAAAATAGAGGCAGGATTGCAAGCTGTACCTATTGTTAACAAATCCGCATTTTCAAAAATCCCCCTACCCCTCCCCCCACTCCCCGAACAGCAACGCATAGCCGAAATACTTTCACAAACAGACCAAACAATTGAAAAAGAACAACAATACAAAGAAAAACTACAAAGAACGAAACAAGGACTTATGCAAGACCTATTAACAGGAAAAGTTAGAGTTAACCACCTTGTTGAGGAGGAAGAAAAATGAACAGAGATATACAAGCAATTTTACAAGAACGTAAAAATTATTTAGTAGAAAAGTTTGGAGTAATTGAAATTGCTATCTTTGGCTCCTATGCAAGAGGTGAACAAGGCAAGGATAGTGATGTAGATCTCATAGTTGATTTTAAAGAAGGCTGGAAAACTTTTGATAATTACATGAATTTAAAATTCTACCTTGAAGAACTTTTTGGTAAAAAGGTTGACCTTGTGATTAAATCGGCTATAAATCCCCGCATAAAACCTTTCATCATTGAGGAAGCTATATATGTCTAAAAAACGTAAAAATTTCTTCTTGAAAAGGAGTAAACATGTATTCCAAACTTGATGAAGAACACTATGTAGAAAATCCCTTCCTTGCCCAATTACAACAGTTGGGATGGAAGATTTACAGACAAAGCAAAGATAACCCCGAAAATGTAAAAGAGATTTTAACATTCAATAGTAATGGTGAGCCTAATTACGGCGAAAGCCAAAAATTCAGAGAAACCTTTAAAGAAGTCATACTTGAAAACGTATTAGCCCAATCAATTAAAAAAATAAACCCATGGATAGAAGAAGACCAAATAAAAGAAGTAATCAGAAAAATTACAACACCACAAGCAAACTCTCTACTTGAAGCAAACAAAGAAATACACGACTTACTATTAGAAAGTACATCAGTCCAAGAAAATAGACAAACAGGAGAAAAAAGCCCAACAGTTAGATTTATAGATTTTAAAAACCCAGAAAACAATACATTTATAGCAATATCTCAATTCAAACTAAACGTACCCGGCACAGAAAAACACATAATTCCCGATATTGTGCTTTTTGTAAATGGATTGCCCCTTGTTGTAATAGAATGCAAATCCCCTGTCATATCAGACCCAATGAACGAAGCAATCAAACAGCTAATGAGATATTCAAATAGGCGAGGAGAAAAAGAAGGAAACGAAAAACTATTTTATTATAACGCTTTTATGATAGCCACATTCAACCAAAGAGCAAAATACGGCACGATCACATCAAGCCCAGAGCATTTTTATGAATGGAAAGACCCATACCCCTACTCATTATCAGACATACCAAACATTGCAAACAAAAACCCTACAAGCCAAGACATATTAGTCCAAGGAATGCTTTCAAAAAATAACCTACTAAGCATTATAAGAAATTTTATATTATTTGTTGAAGATGACAAAGGGGGCATTAAAAAAGTAGCCCCAAGATATCAACAATTTAGAACGGTCAACAAAATCATAGAAAAAATCAAAAAAGGAAAAAATCCAGAAGAAAAAGGTGGTATAGTATGGCATACACAAGGCTCAGGCAAATCCCTTACAATGATGCAAACGGTCAGAGCCTTTTATCACGACCCAGAACTTAGCAAATTCAAAATAGTGTTCATTACAGATAGAGAACAGCTTGAAAAACAACTCCTTGATACATCAAAAAGCGTTGGCTTTACAGTCCACCAAGCAAAAAATATAGAACACTTTAAAGAACTTCTAAAAACAAACACACCAGACCTAATAATGGGAATGGTGCATAAATTCAGAGAAAAAGACATTGAAAAAGGATTTCCAGTGTTAAATACATCAGAAAACATTCTTGTTATGATAGATGAAGCTCACAGAACCCAGTATAAACTACTTGGAGCAAATTTAAGAACAGCACTTCCAAACTCAGTAAAAATAGCATTTACAGGAACCCCGATAGAAAAAACAGAGCTTACATTCGGACAGTATATAGACAAATACGGAATAAGACAAGCAATAGAAGACGGCGTGACGGTAGGTATAATTTACGAAGGAAGAACCCACTCAGCAGAACTAATAGACGAAGAAAAAGCAAACGTAAAATTTGAAGAAGTTTTTAAATATGCAGACAACGAAGAAAAACGAGAAATACTTGGAAAGTATACTTGGAGATCCTACTTAGAAGCCCAAGAGGTAATAAAAGAAAAAGCAAAGGATATGATAGAGCACTATGTTAATAACATATTTCCAAACGGATTTAAAGCCCAGGTAGTAGCAGTTTCAAGGCTTGCAGCGGTAAGATACAAACAAGCCCTTGAAGAAGCAATAAAAGAAAAAATAAAACAGCTTGAAGAAAATAACCCAACCAAGATAGATATAGAAACTCTAAAAAGGCTAAAAGTAGCCGTTGTGATCTCAAAAGGCTCAAACAACGAAGACCCAAATATTTTTAAAGACGAATACACAAACCCAAACGAACATCAAAAAAACATCAAAAGCTTTAAAACACCATTTAACAAAAAAGATGAAAGCGGAATATCGGGAGACGTTGGCATAATTGTAGTAAATCAAATGCTACTAACAGGATTTGATGCACCAATAGAACAAGCAATGTATCTTGATAACGTAATAAAAGACCATAACCTTTTGCAAGCAATCGCAAGAGTAAACAGAGCATACGAAAAAAAAGATTGCGGATACGTCGTAGATTACGTAGGAGTATTAAAAAATCTAAAAGATTCTCTATCAATATACGCCGATGAAGATATTGAAGAAATAAGCAGGACAATCATAAACAAAGCTAAAATCAAAGATGAAGCTAAACACTATCAAAACAAGATAGATGAATTTTTCAATAAAAACCAAATACCAAATTGGAGAGACAATAAAGATGATTGTATAGACCTACTTGAAGATAAAGAGAAAAGAAATGAGTTTATAAACTTATTCAGAAGTTTTAACAGAGCATTAGATAAACTCTTTCCAGATAAAGAAGCTTTAAAGTATCTACCAGACCTAAAACTACTAAGCTTTATAAAAGAAACAGCAAGAAACAGATACAGAGATCCCAATTTAAGCATAAGCGATGCTCCTAACAAACTTAGGAGCATTATAGAAGAACACTTAATCTCAAAAGGAATAGACCCAAAAGTCCCACCAACCCCTATACTTAGCGATGAGTTTTTAGAAAAGCTTAAAAAAGAAGAAACGCCAAAACAAAGAGCAAAAGAGTTAGAACATGCTATCTATGAACACATAGAAAACCACTTTCAAGAAGACCCAGAATTCTATGAAAGATTTTCAGAAAGATTAAAAGATATCTTAGAGCAGTACAAAGAAAGCTGGGAAAATTTAGCAAACGAACTTGAATCTTTGAGAGAACAGCTAAAAATAGGTAGAGCCTCTGAAGAAACGTTCGGATTAGACCCAAAAAAAGAGATGCCATTCTTGGGATTAATAAAAAAAGAGCTTTACGGCAAGAAAAACATTGCAGAGCTTTCAGACAAAGAGATAGACGCTTTAATAGAACTAACAAAGGATATAATATCATTGATAGAAAAAGAAACAAAAAAAGTAGATTTTTGGGATTCCGAACATAAACAAAAAATTTTGAAAGGTCGCATAAGAGATTTTCTTCTTGAGAAAGAAAATATATTTCCTAATATTTATGACAAGAGAAATGAAATTACTCAAAAACTATTAGAGCTTGCATGGAACATACATGGCAAAAGAAATTAACTTAATAGTAGAAAAGATAATAAGGTCAGACAGAAAAAGTATTGCCATACAAATTACAGACAGGAGAACGATCATAATAAAAGCACCGAAGCAAGCAACCAATGAAACAATAAGCAAAGTAATTTTAAAAAATCAATCTTGGATTGAAGAAAAAATAAAAAAAGTACAATCAAGAGACCCAAAATTCAAAGAAAAAGAATTTGTAAACGGAGAAGGATTTTTATACTTAGGAAAACATTACCGTTTACAAATAACCAAAAACCAAGAAGAGCCTTTAATACTAAAAGATAAATATTTTCATATTTCAGAAAGCCATTTGCATAAAGCAAGAGAAATATTCATAGATTGGTATAAAGAAAGAGCTTTTGAAAAAATATCTGAAAGGGTAGAATTTTACGCCAAAATAAAAGGCTGTACTTATAGCAGAATAAACATAACAAACGCACAAAGAAGATGGGGTTCTTGTAGCAGCCTTGGAAATCTAAACTTTACCTGGAGGCTAATAATGGCTCCCTTGTCTGTAATAGATTATGTAGTAATTCATGAATTAGTTCACTTAGAAGAAAAAAATCACAGTAAGAAGTTTTGGAGTAAAGTAAAAGTTTTAATGCCAGACTATGAAGAAAAAGATAGATGGCTAAGAGAAAACGGGTATATGTTGAATATTTAAATATTTTAGTTCACAGCTTACTACTTTATGAGATCGTCTCAATAGCCTTTTAAAGAAATTATATGTTCACGATGTAGTGAACTTATACAGTATAATATTCACATGGATTTTATCCTTATAGTAGTTTACATGATTTTAATATACGTATTGGCGGAAATTATTGTAAATGCTATAGATGTTTTGTCTCACGAGTTAAAAATTCCAGAGGGCATTAGCTCTTCTGTGATAGCATCTTTGGTGACTACGTTGCCGGAGTTTTTGGTGCCACTTATATCTTTTCTAAAGGGTTCTGTGGATACCACCCATATCGGTCTTGGTTCTATATTCGGTGGGCCTATGTTTCTTAGTATGTTTGGTTTTGGTTTTATGCTTTTGGTGATAGAAGCCAAATATAAGAGATTTAAAGACTTGTACGACTTGACAAACATACTATTTTTCTTGTTTGCTTTTAATATAGCCTTATTGGCTAATTTTCTATCCTTTAAAAAACCTCTTGTGTTGTTGTTTCTGATAATCTATGCGTATTTTGTATATATTCAGTTTAAAAGCCGTAAAACTAAAGACGAAGAAGAGAATGAAAAACTTTTTTTCTCTATTTTTTTCTCTAAACTTGGAATAAAAGACTATACCAAAACACTTGCCGTAGTTCAAGGTTTGTTGGTGATTTTCACGCTTCCTTTTGTAATAGATGGGCTTGTGCTAAGTATAGAGGGTATAGCTCATTCACTTGGATGGGATGCTTACAAAAGCGCTATAGTGTTTTCTCCCCTTGCCACAGAACTTCCAGAACTTTCAAACGCTTTTATCTGGGCTAGAAAAGGAAGGATAAAGTCTTCTATAGGCAACATCGTGGGGTCTTTGGTTTTTCAATCTTGTATGCCGGTGAGCTTGGGTCTGTGGTTTACCGATTGGCGTATACCAAATATGCTTATGGTGGGTGGGTTTCTTAGTATTTTGAGTACTTTGATATTTTCTCTTAGTATATCAAAAGCTATAAATCTTAGAATTGGTATCATATTTATAATTTTCATAATTGTGTTATACTTTTTATATATATTATGAGAAAGAAAGATTTGTTAAATCAAGTTATGATAAAGTTGCAAAAACAAGATACTAAACTAAAAAAAAGAGATGTGGCCCGTATCATAAATATGTTTTTAGATATATTAGAAGATACCATTGTGTCAAAAAAGGAAAATAAGATTCAGCTTTCTGGTTTTGGGACTTTTTATATAAAAGAAAGAAAACCCCGCATAGGAAGAAATCCAAAAACTGGTGACTTGTATAAGATACCTATAAGGTATAGCCTCACTTTCAAACCAAGTCAAAATTTTATATTGCAAGTAAACCACAAGAAAAAAGTCTAACGGAATGTGGCGCAGGTGGTAGCGCACTGGCATGGGGGGCCAGGGGTCCCGGGTTCGAGTCCCGGCATTCCGATTTTAAAATATTTTAATTTTTTCACGATATAATATTTATATGGTGATTTTATGAAAAGCGCCAAAAACTCAAATAAAGCTTTTTCTTTGGTAGAGTTTCTTGTGGTGATAGCCATACTTGCCATCTTTACATATGTATTTATGGGGCCTGGTATGAGGTGGTATCATCAATATAAACTCTATTCTGAAGGTCAAAGGCTACATTCTCTTGTTATGGAAGCAAAAAACTATGCAATATCAAACTCGGTTTATACTTCTTTATGTACTACAAGTTCTTCTTTAACTATTTATAATTTGGGGCTTTATCCAAACTCCTCTTGTGGCGGTAATATTGTAGAGTCTTATACTTTACCCTCTTACGAGACTTCTTATCTTAGCTATACAGGAAATCCGGGTTATATATCTTTTGATGCAAGAGGTGTAAGTGCTCAAAATGGAAATGTGTGCGTTTATGATTCTTATATAAACCAATACTATATGATATGCGTGTCCTATGTTGGCATAAGGGATACGTCTGGTACTGGCATATGCCCAACTAACTGCTAAACATCATAGATTTTTAGTATACTGCTAAACATCATAGATTTTTAGTATTTTACTTGTTATAATTATCAATCTTAAATTGAAGAGAGGTTAGTGCTTATGTATGCTGTTATAGAAACTGGTTCAAAACAGTACGTAGTTAAAGAGGGCGATGTTTTAAAGGTGGAAAAGCTTCCTTTTGGAGAAAACGAGGAGATAGAACTTCCAGCTTTAAGCATAGTAAAAGACGGTGCTGTTAAGTTTGGCGGTAAGGTGAAAGCAAAAGTTTTATCTACTGCTAAAGATAAGAAGGTGCTTATTTTCAAGCATCTTCCAAAGAAACATTCTAAGAAACTAAGAGGACACAGGCAGTTTTATACAAAAATCTCTATACTATCTATAGGAGAGTGAGCTATGGCATCAAAGGCAAGTGGTGGTTCAACAAGAAACGGTAGAGATAGTAATTCAAAGCGCCTTGGTGTTAAGGCTTTTGGTGGACAGTTTGTAAAAGCTGGTTCTATTATAATCCGTCAAAGAGGTACCAAGGTGCACCCAGGTAAAAACGTGGGTCTTGGATCCGACTATACTATCTTTGCTCTCAAAGACGGTATAGTAAAGTTTGAAGAGAAAGGTAAAAAGAAGTTTGTCAGCATAGAGCCGGTAGAAGCAAGTGCATAAGACAGTAGAAGAAAAGACGCCTCAAAGAGAGAGCACGAAAGACAAAATAATAGAGATAGCGGCTGAGATAATTTCTCAGGAAGGTTTAAGAGGCTTTACGGCAAAAAATATAGCCACAAGGCTCAATATAACCGACGCCGCTATATTTAAGCATTTTAAAGATATGAACGATATAGTGCAAGCGGTAGTCAAAAAGTATACAGGAGAGTGTTTAACAGCTATAAGAAGTATAGTATTTGATAGAGATTTATCGATCCAGCAAAAAATAGACAAAATAATGGATACTCATATGGACATGCTTGAGAAAAGTAAAGGTGCTATTCCAGTTCTGTGCTTTGAGATATCAAGGTCAAACATATACGATAATAGAGCTGTTGTAAGTTTTTTGGAAAACTATTTTGATCTTATAAGCATCCTTTTTCATAGAGGTATTGAGGAAGGTATTATAAAAAAAGATTTAGACATAGAAGAGGCTGCCTTCACATTTTTAGGGCTTTTACAATCAAGAGTGTTTATATGGTTTTTGAGGGGGAAAGAAGGTAGCATAGTAAAAGATAAAAAAACATTGAAGATGCTATTTGAGGAGGGGTTGTTTGATGCAAGTCCATAAGTATTTTGTAGTTCACGGACATTTTTATCAACCTATCAGGATAAGCCCATCTTTAGGTGAAATTGATTTAGAACCATCTGCCTATCCTTATGAAAACTGGAACAAAAGAATACTTAGAGAATGTTATCTTCCAAACGCTTACGCTCATATAAAAGAAGACGAATTGGTGATAGATATAGTAAATAACTACGATCATATTAGCTTTAACATAGGTTATACGCTACTTAGCTGGTTTGAAAAGCACGAGCCTTATATTCTTGATATTCTTAAGAAAAGCTCAAAAAACGCTTTAGCTTTGGCTTTTAACCATACGATACTGCCTTTGGATCCACGGTTTGATAAAGAGATACAAGTTTATTGGGGTATAAAAACCCACGAGTATTATTTTGGTGTCAAGCCAAAGGGCATGTGGCTACCAGAGTGTGCTGTAAATTATGAGACGTTAGAAGTCTTTAAGGCTTTTGGTATAGAGTATGTCATATTGGCTCCTCATCAGGTTTCCAACAAAACTTCTAAAAACTATGGTTATATAAAATTAAAAAACGGTAATATAAAAGTTTTTATATACGATGGTATTGTCTCTGCTAAACTTTCCTTTGAAGATCTTCTTACAGATGTAAAAAGACTTGTGGATGTTTTCAAGCAATCTGGGGATATTATTCCAATAGTTGCCACTGATGGGGAAACTTTTGGTCATCACAAAAAGTTTGGTGAGATGGGACTTGCTTATCTTTCAAAGCTTATACCTTTAAAAGCTCTAAACGATCTTGTGGAAGAGCTAAAAGATTTTGATTATGAATTTAAGTTGGTAGAAAATACCTCTTGGAGTTGTCCTCACGGTATAGAGCGCTGGCGAACGCATTGTGGTTGCAACTCTGGTGCTCATCCAGATTGGAATCAGTACTGGCGCGGACCTTTGAGAGAGGCTTTAGAGTTTCTAAGACAAAAAGTCAGAGAAAATTTAGAAAATATAGCTAAAAAGTTTAAAATAGATTTAAAACAACTTTTATTTGAATACGTAGATGTTATCCTTGGTGTAAAGGATACAGAAGAGTTTTTGAAAGAAAAGGGCATTGACGATGAAGAGTATAAGCTTGCTTTTGCCAAACTTCTAAACGCCTATAAATGTGTACAGTTTTCATTCTCTTCAGATGCTTGGTTTTTTGACGATGTGTCTGGAGTTGAGGTAAAACACGCTCTTGATATGGCAAAGTACGCTATATACTTGTTAAAAGACTATGAAGATATTGAGATACCTTTTATAAACATTTTGCAAAACGCCAAAGGCAATACCAAGGAAAGACCTACCGCAAAAGATGTGTATATAAAAGATGCAAAAGTGTATACCCTTGAAGATGTAGCGTCTTATTTGGCTATTATGAATCACTACGGTTATATAAAGGACGAAGGGTATTTTGTTAAATTTTATTATAAAATCTCCACTTCTGGAAATTATATATACGTATTTATAAAAGATAAAGAAACCCTTGAGCAAAATTCTTTTGAGTTTAATATAAAAGATTTAGATGTGTCTAATATGTTTGGGGCTTTTAAAAAAGATATAACGGAGTTTTTGATATACAATACAATTAAAGAGAATATAAAGCATTACGAAGAGCTTATAAAACAAATTATCTCAAATATATCACACATAGAAGTCCTTTCTCCATTTATAGAACAGCAAAAAGCTTTTATAGAGCAAATAGCGAAGAATGTTTTACTTTATATGTTAAAACAAAACTACGATATAGAAGATATTGTTTCTTTTTATATTGAGCTTGTAAATTTTGGTGTGAATTTAAAATCTGTTTATATTACAAAAGAAGCTAGTAAATATCTATATAGAAAGGCAAAAGAGTTACCAAACAACGAAGACGAATTTTTAAAGATACTCGGTTTTGTAAAACTTTATAACAAAGATGAAAAAGATTACAATCTTATGATAGGTATATGGGGTACTCAAAATGAGGTATGGGCTAAAAAAGACCTTATAAAAAATAAATCTATCTTAGATGCACTTCACATAGCTTATTGATGTAAAATATTTTTATGTATAGTCAACCGGACGAAAAAGGTTATTTTAAAGAAGGAGATATAGCTTTTGGTGGAAGGTTTTTACCTGAAACGTTGATGTATGCTCTTGAAGAGCTTGAATATTTTTATAAAAAACTCAAAGACGATGAGTCTTTTAAAAATCAACTAAATTATTACCTAAAAGATTACGCTGGAAGGCCAACTCCTCTTTATTTTGCCCAAAAACTTTCCGATCTTGCCGGTGCTAAGATATATCTTAAAAGAGAAGATTTGCTTCATACAGGAGCGCATAAGATAAACAACGCTATAGGGCAATGTCTTTTGGCTAAAAAGATGGGTAAACACCGTATTATAGCTGAGACAGGTGCAGGACAGCACGGTGTGGCTACGGCTACCGCTTGTGCGTTGCTTGGTCTTGAGTGCGTTGTTTATATGGGTGAAGAAGACGTTAGGCGTCAGAGGTTAAATGTTTTCAGAATGGAGCTTTTAGGTGCAAAGGTAGAAGTGGTGACTTCTGGTACAAAAACTTTGAAAGATGCCATCAATGAAGCGTTGAGAGATTGGGTTACAAACGTTGAAACCACTCATTATGTAGTTGGTTCTGTAGTAGGCCCACATCCTTTTCCTATGATAGTGAGAGATTTTCAAAAGGTAATAGGAGAAGAGACAAAGTCTCAAATAATAGAAAAAGAGGGAAGACTTCCTGATTTTGTCATAGCCTGTGTAGGTGGTGGTTCGAACTCCATAGGCATTTTTTACCCTTTTATTGATGATAAAGAGGTTAAGCTTATAGGTGTTGAAGCGGGTGGGCTTGGTCTTGCTAGTAAAAAACATGCGGCACCTTTATCGGACGGTGAAGTGGGAATACTTCATGGCATGAAATCTTACTTTATGCAGGATGAAGAAGGTCAAATATTGGGTACTCATTCTGTATCTGCTGGTCTTGATTATCCTGGTGTGGGTCCTGAGCATGCTTTCTTAAAAGCTACGAAAAGAGCTACATACATATATGCTACTGACGAAGAGGCGCTGGAGGGTTTTAAGCTTTTAGCAAAAACAGAAGGTATAATACCTGCTTTGGAATCTTCTCATGCTGTTATAAAGGCTATAGATATTGCCAAAGAAAACCCCGGTTCTTTAATGATAATAAACCTCTCCGGTAGAGGCGATAAGGATGTAAATCAGATATTTGATATGTTTAAAGGTGGCATTTAGCTTTATATCTTTTTCGCCAGAGTTTCTAAGAATTCCTCATAAGTTTTTGATATCTGATCTGCTTTTTCACATAGATTTTTATCCATGAGTATATCCTTTTTCATCAAAAATGGTCTTATCGTATTTTCATAGTTGTTTTTATGTTCCAAGTAATCGTATTTTATATCCTCTTTATCCATGTTTTCTATATCTATCATGTAAGATTTGTAAAGGACTTTTACAGATATAAGTAGATGCTCTAATTCCTTTGATAAATCGCCCTTATCTTTACCAGCCAAAAATATCCTGTTAAATTTTGAATAATTTAAGTTTTCCATGCTTTTAATATATTGTATAACCTTTAAAAAGGGATGATCAAAATAAGTATGCAATATTTTGCAACATGAATATGTGTAGAGATTTGCTTTACTAAGTTTTGTGCTATAATTATAACTCTAACCAGCGCTTGCCGTATAGCGCTATATAAGTGACGGTGCCTTTTGGCTTTAAGGAGAGGATATGGCTATAACCGTTAGAATACCAACACCTTTGAGAAGATTGGCCAATGGCCAAGGAGAAGTAAGCGTAGAGGCTAAAAACATAAGAGAGCTTATAGATGCCTTAGAAGCCTCTTATCCTGGTTTTAAAGAAAGGCTTGTGGATGAAAATGGAGAGCTAAGAAGGTTTGTAAACCTTTATTTAAACGATGAGGATATAAGATTTTTAAAAGGTATAGATACAGAGCTAAAAGATGGAGATACGCTTTCTATAGTTCCAGCGATTGCAGGTGGTGTTTGATATCTTCGATGGTTCTTATTGGTGTGAAGGTGGTTTTTTGAAACCATCTTCTTTGCCTTGAAGCATACTCTTTTGTGTTTTTTATTATATTTTCTATAGCCTCTTTAAGGCTTGATTTACCTTCTATATAAGGTATCATCTCTTTGTAGCCTATAGCCTGAGAAGATGTCATGGCTTCTTTGTACCCTAAACAAAGCAAATTTATACATTCTGCTTCAAGCCCTTGCTCTATCATATAGTATGTTCTTTTTTCTATGTTTTTGTTTAGCTCTTCTTGAGTAAGGTTTGTATAAAAGCCTAAAACTTTCATTTTTGGTTCATGCCATTTGTGGAATGTGGAAAAGGGTTTTCCAGTGTTTATAAACACTTCTAACGCTCTTATTATACGTTTTTTATCGTTTTTTCCTATTTTTTCTGCGTATACTTTATCTACGGTTTTAAGCTTTTCATATAAAAAATGAAGTCCTTTTTTGTTTGCTATATTTTCTAATTTCTTTCTAAGTTTAAAATCTGGTTCTGAAGTTTCAGGTAAGCCGTATAAGAGAGCTTGGATATAGAGGTATGTACCACCTACTATTATTGGTATTTTACCTTTTTCTTTTATTTGCTTGATAATGTTTTTTGTTTTTTCCACATATATATAAGTATCAAAATATTCATTTGGTAATACTACATCTATCATATGGTATTTTATCTCTTTTCTTTTTTCTAAACTTGGCTTTGCGGTGCCTATGTTCATAAATTTGTATACACACATGGAATCCGCGCTTATTATCTCTGTGTTTAAAAGCTTTGCCAACTCGTGAGCAATTTCTGTTTTACCGGATGCCGTGGGCCCACCTATTATTATGGCGTCTATAGACATAATTTAAACAGCCTTTTATTTTGACCTATATCTTTTATACTAAGTTTTTTTGTGCATTCTATTTCTTTTGGCCACTCTACAAAGGTTATAGATTCGCTTTGTTTTTCTTTTATATAATCTATAAAACTTTTTACATTTTCTACTCTGTAGAAGTCTACATGCAACACGTCAAAGTCTTTCAACTTGTATTCGTTTATTATTGAAAACGTGGGACTTGATACATCGTAAAAGTTGTAGCTTTTAAGAAAAGCTTTCACAAACGTAGTTTTTCCAGATCCAAGATCACCTTCTAAGCATACTACGTCTGATACTTTCATATAATCTTTTACAAGATTTACAAATTCATCTAAATTATCTAATGTGATAATGTCTATTATGTATTTGTTTTGCATAAGTGTTGATTATATCAGATGTACAAAGCTTTAAACATGAGCATTATCATTGAATTTAAGTTTTTAATATGATAAAATTTTATTGCGAGGTGGAGCAGCTTGGTAGCTCGTCGGGCTCATAACCCGAAGGTCGAAGGTTCAAATCCTTCCCTCGCAACTTAACTTTTGATTTTTAAACCTCTTTAATCTTTTTGTAAAAGAAAATGTTGTTTATTTTCATAGTTTCGAAAAACTGAGTATGTATACGGTTTAGCACTTCTGTCATAGATACTATAAAAAACTGCCCATTTTTATAGTGTAAGCTATATTCTTTATAGCAATTAGCTTCGAATCGTCGTTAAAATATATTAGGACATTTCTGCAAAATGCCACGTCAAATACTTCTCTATAGGTTGTAAAATCTTCTTTTCTTATGAGGTTTAACTGCTTAAATTGTATTTTTTCATTATAGAATCTTTTATTTTGAAACTATCTTCTTTTATATCTAAAAATCTATGATATTCTTGCGGTATATCTAACATTTCTCTTTTTGGATATATGCCAGTTTTTGCTTTCTCTAAGTAAGTCTCATTTATATCAAAGCCTATTATTTGATATGGTATAGCGTTGGCTTCAAACATCAGTTTGTCGTGGCAGACTTGTTGGTCGTGGCAGATTTGTCTTATAAAAACATGTTTAATTTTTTTGCTAAAAGCATCAAACGCTCATCTGGATAGTAGTTGCCAGTTAACTCATAAATTATCTTTCTCAATTCTTCAAAGAATTTGCCACTTATACTAGTTTCTTGTTCCAACCTAATATCTCCTCAAAACTTAGATTTGTTTTTATGGCTTCTAAAAATAGCTTTTCTATATTGGTTAATTTTTTTGGTATTAAATCCGGTCTTAATTTTACCGTAAGCTCTATTCGTTCCCATAGACTCCAGAGCTCTATTAGTTTGTGATTTCCGGTTTTTAATACCCATGGTATCTTATGACCTTTAAATTCTTCTGGTCTTGTATAAACTGGATAACCAAGCCATTTGTTTGAAAAAGAGTCTTGCTCTAAACTTTCTTTGTCTGACAAAACCCCTTCTAAAAGTCTTGTTATACCATCTATTATTGAAAGTGCCACCAATTCCCCGCTGCTTAGTATAAAGTCTCCTATGGATATGTCCAAATCTACTATATTGTCTACTCTTTTGTCCATTCCTTCATATCTACCACATAATATTATAATATTTTTTTTATTTTTTAAATTGTTTAATATGTGCTGGTTTATTGTTTTGCCCCATGGCTCTGGTTTTATTACAAAGGGTTTTTGAGATGTGATAGACAATACGTGCTCATAAGCAGCCACTATAGGCTCTGGTTTTAATACCATCCCTGGGAACCCACCGTAAGCGGTATCATCTACTTTTTCATAAAAATTTCTTGGGTTTACAGTATGAACACTGACAAACCCTTGTTTTATGGCTTTTGATAAGATACCAAATTTAGTATAACACTCTATTATTTCTGGAAATATGCTAACTACGAAAAAATTAATCATCTTTTAACGTTTTTTTAAAATCTTGGTAAGCGTTTTTAAAACCAGCTATTATGCCAAAAGCTAAAAATATAAACAAAAACAAAGGGGATGTGTTTTTATGGAAAAATTCAAAAGCCAACTTATCAAGCATATATCCAACGAATAAGCCTGCTATTATACCACCAAGGATGTTAAAAGCAACATTTAAAGCACTAAACTCTTTTAGGTTCATCTTGGATAAGAGCCCAAAAATTTTATCATATGGCTGTTTTTGTCAAGTTCTTCTAATGCTTCTTTTACATTTTTATCTTCGATATGTCCTTCCATATCTACATAAAATATATCATCCCAAGCCTTTTTCTTGGAAGGCCTTGACTCTATTTTAGTAAGGTTTATATTGTGCCTATAAAATATTTCAAGGGCTTTATAAAGGGCTCCTGTTTGGTTTTTAACACCCATAATGATGCTGGTTTTATCTTTTCCTGTGGGCTTTGTAAGTGTTTTACCTATTATTAAAAATCTTGTGAAGTTATTTTTTTGGTCTTGGATGTTTTTTGCCAATATGTTTAATCCGTAAACGTAAGCTGCTACTTCAGATGCTATAGCTGCCGTTCCTGGTTCTTTTTGAGCTATTTCACAGGCGTTTGCAGTGCTTTTGGCTTCTAATATTTCTGCAAAAGGAAGATGCTTTTCTAAAAATTTCCTGCTTTGCGCTAGCGCATGTTTGTGGGAATATACTTTGCTTATTTTAGCAATATCTCTTTCTAACGATAACAGAAATAGATTTATGGGTATTATGATTTCTCCTACTATAAAAAGATCCGCATCCATTAAAAGATCAATGGTATGATTTACTATCCCTTCTATGGTGTTTTCTATGGGCACTACTCCGTAATGGGCGTTTCCCGATTCTACAAGCTCAAAAACTGTAGAGATAGAATCGCAGGCAATATAATCAGAAGATAATCCAAAATGGGATATGGCTGCCTGATGGGTAAACGTTGCTTTTGGCCCAAAGTAGGCTATCTTTACAGCTCCTTCCAAAGATGATATGGCAGATATAATCTCTTTATATATTATTTCCAGTGCTTCTTTTGGAAACAAACCGTATTTTTCATTTTCTTTTATTACGTTTGATATAACTTCTTTTTCCCTTTGTAAGTTCCTAACTTGTATATTTTGCTGTTTTTTTATTTCTCCTATCTTTTTTGCAATATCAGCTCTTTTGTTTAGAAGCTCTACTATTTTTGCGTCTATTTTGTCTATCTCGCTTCTTAAATCCTCTAACTCTTTGGTCATTCTATGTCAATTTTCTTTGCTTTTTTCTTGGTCTCTTGCTTTGGTTCTGTTTTTTTCTCGAGCTTTTGGACTTGATAATCCACAACAGCCTTTAAAGCTTTCCAGAAAGCCATCTCCGATATTCTCATCTGCCTTATCACCTCTTCCCTTATCTCTTTTGGTGGCAAAAATGCACTAAAAAGCATTTTAAGGGCTTGTTCTCTTGCCATTTGGGCTTCGTCTTCAAAGCTTTCTACTTCAAGTTTTTCCTTTTCCATACTAAATATTATAAACTTTATACTTTTAGTTGGCAATATTAATTTATGATATACTAATACAAGTTATGCGGATTAAATATATACATTTTATAAAGTATAGATACTACTCTTATGTGATATCTATAATATTGATATTGCTTTCGGCTTTTAGCTTGTATAGTAGGGGCTTAAATCTTGGTCTTGATTTTACCGGCGGGACAATGATAGAAGTAAGGTTCCAAACACCTGTAAGCGTAAAGCAAGTAGATGATGCTCTTTATAAGGTAAATATCAAAGATGCGGTTGTTCAGCGTACAAACACTGGCGATATTATTGTGAAGATAAGGGTAGGTGAGAAGCCAAGCCTTGTAGAAAAAGCGTTAAATAGTATTGGTAGTTATAAGCTTTTACAAAGAGAAGATATTGGTTCTGTGGTAAGTGGAGAACTAAGAAAAAAGGCTGTATGGGCTATAATTACAGCTTTAGTAGGCATACTGATATATCTATCCTTTAGATATGAGTTTTTGTTTGCTCTTGGTGGAATATTGGCACTTGCTCACGACGTTTTTATAGTTGTAGGTGCTTATTCTTGGACTTATAAGGAAGTGAGTTTGGACGTTTTGGCTTCAATTCTTGTGGTGGCTGGTTATTCTATAACAGATACTGTGGTGGTATTTGATAGAATAAGAGAAAATCTCAAATTAAGAAAAGGTATGGACCTGTCTGAGATTATAAACTTGTCTGTTAACCAAAATATAGTAAGGACTATTATGACGTCTTCTACGGTGTTTTTATCTTCTTTGGGTCTATACCTTTTTGGTGGAAGCGTTTTATCTGATATTTCTTTTGCGTTTTTGATAGGTGTTGTGGTGGGTACTCTTTCTTCTATATTTGTGGCTTCAGCTCTTGTTCTTGATATAAAAATCTTACTTAGAAAGATCAAAAAACAAAAACCAAAATCAATATAGTCATTGTCAAATTCTTCTAATTTTATATTTTATTAAAATCTTAAAAACAAAGGAGTGGTTGTTATGGGTAAAAAATTGAATGCTCATGATAAGTTTATTTTCATCTTAACTCCCACTGTAATCATTATTGTATTTGTTATTTTTCTAATAATATTTAACTATGTATCTAAACACGGTTAAATAGTTTTTAACAATTTTATACTTTCTTTATATATAAGAAAGATTTATTTTCTTATAAGATATATTTATTTACTTATACGTATATAGTTATATTATAATTAAGTATTATCTAACTTTAGGAGGTATTATGGCAAAAAGAGTGGTTATTATAGGCGGTGGCGTAGGTGGTGTATCTACCGCTTACAATTTAAGGAAATTAGACGCTAACCTTGATATCAAAGTAGTTTCTGGAAGGCCTTATTTTGGTTTTACTCCAGCCTATCCTCATTTGGCTATAGGATGGCGTAAATTTGGTGATGTATCAACGCCTCTTCAACCAGCTTTGAAGAAAAAGAACATAGATTTTATAAATGAGGATGCTGATAAGATAGATCCAGATGCCAACAAAGTTACGTTAAAAAGTGGCAAAGTCTTAGAATACGATTATCTTGTAATAGCTACCGGTCCAAAACTTGTATATACAGAGGGCCAAGAGGAAAATGGACATTCTGTATGTACAGTGGATCACGCTTTAGAACTCAACAAAGCTTTGGAAAAGTTTTTTGAAAAACCAGGTCCAGTGGTGGTTGGTGCTAAACCAGGTACTAGCTGTTTTGGCCCAGGATATGAGTTTGCTTTTATGCTTCATTATGAAGCTAAGAAAAGAGGCTTAAGGCATAAGTTTCCAATCTATTATATAACTTCTGAGCCGTTTTTGGGTCATCTCGGTTTAGGTGGTGTTGGAACCTCAAGAAGGGTTATGGAAGACTTGATGGCCGAAAGGGATATAAGACCAACGGTAAATGTAAAAGTAAAAAAAGTTGAAAAAGATCATGTTGTTTATGAAGATTTAAACGGCAAAGAATATCAAGTAGAATCTTCTTTTACTATGCTTATGCCAAGTTTTATGGGTACAGATGTAGTAGCAAGCGCTGGTGATAAAGTAGCAAATCCGGCCAATAAGATGGTTATAGTGGATAAGTGCTTCAACAATCCAAATTATAGAAACATATACGGTGTTGGCGTAGTAGCTGCTATACCTCCAGTAGAACAAACTCCAGTGCCTACCGGTGTTCCAAAAACTGGTCAAATGATAGAGGGTATGGCTTTGGCCACCGCTTTAAACATAGTATCTGATATAAGAAACAGCTCAGAAAGGTATATGCCTACTTTGGCCGCTATATGTATAGCTGATATGGGTAACGATGCCGCTGGTTTTATAGCTTATCCGGTTATACCACCAAGAGCTTGGACCTTGCAAAAAAAGAGTAAATGGATGCACTGGGTTAAAACTAGCTTTGAAAAATATTTCTTATGGAAGGTAAAATTTGGCGATGTAGAGCCATGGTTTGAAAAGATGGGTCTTGAGGCTATGTTTAATCTTCACTTAGTAGAACCATGCGCTGATTGTAGTGGTGTGCCAGGTAAACAATAATACTTGAAAAAATTTTTTTATATGTTATTATGTTATTAAGGAGGTGAAGTTATGTATTTAGGATTTAAGCTTTCTATGTTTTTGGCAATTATATTTTATGGTTGGATTTTTGCCACCCTTTTGTATGGCATAATAAATGCTTCTCGCACAGATGAAGAAGGTGAGATTTTCCAGGGTTTTAACGACGAACCAAATATTAAGAAACAATAATGTAAGAAGCGGGTTGTAAGCCCGCTTTTTATTATATTAAATATTTTACTCCTATTAAAAATAAAAATAAAAGTGTTAGTCTCATAAAGGTTTCATTTGATATTTTCATATGCAGTTTGTTTCCTCCAAAAAGCCCTAAACCAGCAAAAGGTATAAGAGATAGGCCTATCTCAAATAGTTTTAAGTTTAAAAGCCCTACACTAAGATAGGTGAAAACCCTAAGGATGTTATCTAAAAGCGCTATCACTTGGAATGTGGCCCTAAAGGCTCTTTTTTCTATTCTCCTTAGCTGAAGGTAAGCTACCAAAGGAGGACCACCACCACCGTATAAGCTTCCTATAATACCAGCAAGCATACCTAATGGAAATGCCCAGAACTTTCTTATAATTGGTAGCTTTTCTGGTTTAAAACTAACAGCGTATATCACATAGGATATGATAAATACTCCTAAAAATCTTGTTATGTTTTGAGCATCTGTTTTTGCCAAAATAAAAGTACCTATAATAAGCCCTATTATGCTACCTGGAAAAAGCCAGGTTAACTCTTTAAACCTTATATGCGAGAAATCGTAAGCTCCTAACAGTATAGATCCAGCTAAGTCTAAAATGAGCACCACCGGTACCACTTCCTTTATAGGAAATGTAAGACTTAGAAGCGATACTGAAATAAGCCCAGAACCGAAACCTATTGTGGCTCTTACGTAAAAAGCCAAGGCTACCACAAAAGCCCCGTATACAAAATAAGACCAAAAATGTGGGTTTAATAAATTTATCATATCTATTGTATGCATAAGAAAATTTTACTATTTAAAAACTTTTTATTCTCTGATAGATATAGTATTTTTGCTTTTAATAAAATCAAAATAATAAACTATGCTGTTTTAAAATATTTGTGATTTCGTTTGTGATGGCCTCCACATTTTTTGAGGCGTCTATTGTATAAAAATTGTATTCTTTTGCAAGTTTTAAATAACCATCCCTTACCTTTTTTAAAAATTCTAAATCTTCAAATACATCTTTTTCTCTTTTAAGCCTTAGAAGAGCTATTTTTGGGTCTATGTCAAGTAGAAATACAATATTTGGTATATATATGTCGCATACGAAATCGTTTAGGGCTTTTAGAAAGTTTATATCGATACCAAAACCATAACCCTGATAAGCTATCGTTGAATATATATATCTATCCAAAAGTAGTATACCTTCAAAACCTTTGAAATGCTTTTCTATCATATGTGCTCTTGAGGCTTCTATTAGAAATGTTTGGGTTTTTGGGTCTAGTTTTTGTAATTTTAATATATCTCTAATTTTCTCTCCCATCTCTGTGGAGCCTGGTTCTCTTAATAATTTTACGTTTTTATCTTTTAAAAGCTCATAAACTATATTTATTTGTGTGGATTTTCCGCTGCCGTCTATTCCTTCAAAAACTATGATGTAGGGTTTTTGTATAACTTTATTTTCCATTAAAAATCTACGTCCAAATCTATATCTGTATCTACTATATCGCTATCTTCTGTTAAACCGTTTTCCTCTTCCTCATATTTTGAATAAAGGGATGCAGCTTTTTCTGATAGCTGGTAAAAAGATGCGAAATCGCTAATAAAAGCAAGTCTAACTATGCCAGTGGGTCCTTGTCTTTGCTTTGCTATTATGACCTCTACAATTCCCTTTTCCTCTGGCAACGGATTTTTTTTGTAATACTCTGGTCTATGTAAGAAAATAATAAGATCCGCATCTTGCTCTATTTGGCCAGACTCTCTTAAATCCGATAGCTGGGGTCTTTTGTCTGATCTATGCTCTGTTTGGCGTGAAAGCTGAGCTAGGGCTATTACAGGTATTTTTAGCTCTTTTGCCAAGGCTTTTAAATTTCTAGATACCTCAGCCACTTCTTCTTGTCTATTGCCTTTTGCTCTTATAGACCTTATAAGCTGAAGATAGTCTATTGCTATTATTTTGACGCCTTTTTCTCTAACTAGTTTTCTGGCTTTTATGCGAAGATCCGATATTGTAATGGCTGGGGAGTCGTCTATGTAGATTCTTAATTTTGACAGCTCTTCTTTTGTATCGTTTAAAAGTTTTATCTCTTCGTCTGTTACCATCCCAGTCCTAAGTCTTTGCATATCTATTTTACTTGCTGAAGATAAAAGCCTCATAATAAGCTGCTCTTTGCTCATCTCCAGAGAAAATATCCCAACAGCTATATCTTTTTTAGCC
Source organism: Hydrogenobaculum sp. 3684 (assembly GCF_000213785.1). NCBI lineage: Bacteria > Pseudomonadati > Aquificota > Aquificia > Aquificales > Aquificaceae > Hydrogenobaculum > Hydrogenobaculum sp. 3684. The sequence continues at coordinate 119,544 of NC_015557.1, forward strand.
ATGTTGTGCATCATTGAAAGCATAAAGGAAGATTTTCCCATTCCAGGTCTTGCCGCTATTATTACAAGATCAGATTCGTGAAAACCTGTGGTAAGCTTGTCTAAATCAATAAAACCAGTAGGCACACCGGTAACAAGCTCTTTTTTGTGGGCAAATTTTTCTATTATGCTTATAACATCTTCCAATATATCTTTTAGCTCAAAGTATCCAACGTTTACATTGTCAGAGGCTATGTTTATAAGTTCGCTTTGTATGGTTTCTATAAGGATGCTTGAATCTTGGGTTTGTTTTGTTTCCCTTATTATCTTGATGCCCAAATTTATTATTGCTCTTTGAATAGCTTTTTCTTTTATAATTTTTATTACACTTTGTAAAATCTCTATATCTGTAACAGCTTCTAAAACGAGCGCTTCTAAAAAGTCTTCCGTTATATCTATTATTTTCTTTTTTTCTATAAAATCTTTTAACAAAACTCTGTCTATGGTGTTTAGGTTTGCATTTTCAAAATAGTATTCTAATAAAATCTTAAAAAGGGTTTTATGTATCGGCTCAAAGAAATCATCCTCTTTTAGTACCTCTGCTACTATTGGTATGTTTTCTATATCGTATAGCATAGCACCAAGTACGGATCTTTCAGCAGCTTCGTCTCTTGGTAAATCAATATCAAAGAAGCTATTTTTGTTTAGTAATTCGTCTGTGTTGTTCATTTTTATATTTTATTTTTAAAATTATGTTTAAGTATTTTCTTTTAATTCAAGTCCTATCATCTTTTCTTCTAGCAATTTTGTATATTCTTCTAAATCCGCATTTTCTTCTATGTATATTTCCTCTGTAGTCCTTAGCTTTATGCTTGAAAAAGGCATTGGTATTTGAAATCTGTCCCAGGAGTTGAGGCTTATGTAGTTTGATATGTTTGCGTATATACCGACTATTGGTCTTTTTGTTTTTTGAGCAAGATAAACAATGCCTTGTTTTACTTTTTTGGGTGGGCCAGTGGGTCCATCTACAGTTATGGCTATATTATAACCTTGTTCTAAAATTTTTTTTATCTGAATAAGAGCTTTAGCTCCTCCTTTGTCTTTGTTGTCTTTGTTGCTGGAGCCTCTTACTACTCCAAAACCGAGACCTTGCAGTAAGATAGTGGCTATATCACCGTCTTTGTTTTGGCTTGCCATGCTGTAAATGTTTTTGTCTATGCCATACATAGCTACAGCTAAAGCCTGAGAGTGCCATAATGCGTATATAACAGCTCTGTCTTTTGAATCGTCTCTGTCGCAGGTTATTTTTATGGTTTTTCTTAAAAGCCTTATACCGTATGGCAAAAGCTTTATGAGGCTATCTTTCATTAAAATTTAAATTTGGAAAGGGGCTTGAAAGCCCCTATTCTTAGCATATTAGATATCAAAGTATAGTTCAAATTCAAGCGGGTGTGGAGTAAATCTCATCTTGTTTATTTCCTCTTTCTTTGATTCAATCCACATTTGGATAAACTCTTCTGTAAATACTCCACCTTTTAGTAAAAATTCATAATCTTCTTCTAGAGCTTTTAGAGATTCTTCTAATGAGCCTGGAAGCTGTGGTATATTTTGAAGTTCTTCTGGTGGCAATGAATATATGTCTTTGTCAAAAGGTTCACCTGGGTTTAGCTTGTTTTCTATACCATCAATTGCTGCCATCAATATCGCTGCAAAAGCAAGATATGGGTTTGTGGTAGGGTCTGGGAACCTTATTTCTATACGTTTTGTCTTTGGATTTTGAGAATACATAGGTATTCTTATGGAAGCAGATCTGTTTCTGGCAGAGTAAGCAAGTCTTACGGGAGCTTCAAAACCTGGTACTAACCTGTGGTAAGAGTTTATAGTAGGGTTTGTAATAGCTGCTAAGGCTGGACCATGTTTTAGTATACCGCCTATTGCATATTTACATATTTCTGATATACCTGCATAGTCAGAACCAGCAAATAGGTTTTGACCGCCCTTCCATATTGAGAAGTGTGTGTGCATACCACTACCGTTGTCGTTTGGTAAGACTTTTGGCATGAATGTAGCAAATTTGCCATACTTAGCTGCTACTTGTCTTACTGTATACTTATATTTAAAAAGATTATCCGCTTGTTTTACCAAGGAGTTATACCTTATATCTATTTCGGCTTGACCAGCTGTAGCCACTTCGTGGTGGTGTAATTCTACTGTGATACCCATGTACTTGCTCATTATGGTTACCATTTCTGCTCTTAAGTCGTGAGTTTTGTCTAGTGGAGGTGCTGGGAAGTATCCTCTCTTGTTTGGTATTTTATAACCAGATGAAGTAAATTCTCTATTCCACCATCCTTCTTCTGAGTCTACTCTCCAGAAAGATGAGTTCCCAGTGTTGCCAAACTCTACAGAATCAAATATGAAAAATTCAGCTTCAGGACCAAAATAAGCTACATCGCCTATGCCTGTTTGTTTGAGATATTGTTCTGCTTTTTGAGCTATGTATCTTGTATCTCTTCCATATCTTTCCCTTGTAATGGGGTCGTAGATATCACATATCATCACAATGGTATTTTCCATGAAAGGATCTATGAAGCATGTTTCTGGATCTGGAAAAGCTAGCATATCTGACTCATTTATAGATTGCCAGCCTCTTATAGAAGAACCGTCAAAGCCTCTTCCGTTTTCGAACGTATCCATAGATAATTCATAGGCTGGTATGGTAAGGTGCTGCCATTGGCCAAACGGATCTGAAAATCTCAGATCCACATACTCGATGCCTTCGTTCTTGACTAGGTCCAAGACCTCTTGAGCTTTTGCTTGATTCATATTAAACCTCCTTAATAAAAATTTAGCTTTTTAAATAGCAGATTCTCCTCTTTCTCCTGTCCTTATACGTATTACATCCTCTACCGGTAGGATGAATATCTTACCGTCGCCTACTCTTCCAGTTTGAGCTGATTTCATAATAGTGTTTACCACTTTTTCAACTTCTTCATCTTTTACCACTATTTCAATTTTTATTTTTGGTAAGAAATCTATCACGTACTCTGTGCCTCTATATACTTCTGTATGCCCTTTTTGCTGTCCAAAACCTCTTATCTCTATAACTGTCATACCACCTATGCCGATTTCCGTTAAAGCATCTTTCACTTCGTCCAATTTAAAAGGCTTTATAATAGCCTCTATCTTTTTCATAAGTACCTCCTATCAAATATAATGCCAATAAACTTTTTCTTGTAAAATAACATTTCTTGAAAAATCACTGGTATTATTTGTTAACAAAATTGTTAACATGTTAACATATGTCAACATTGTATTTTTATACTTTTTCAATGTCCTTCACCTCTTGCCATTTTAAGAGCATGTTTAATTAGCCCACCTATCATGCTAAGGTTGTCTTTTACGCCGCCGCTACTTCCAGGTAGGTTTATCACTATGCAGTTTTCGTTTATGATACCACAAACAGCCCTAGACATTACGCTTTTTGGCACTTTTCTATAACCATAAACTCTCATTATCTCTTCAAAACCTATCATCTCTTTTATTATAACTTCTTTAGTGGCTTCCGGTGCTATATCTCTTTTTGAAAAACCAGTGGAACCACTCGTTATAATAATGTTTGCAGTGTTTTGTAGGCTTTTAAGACGATCTATCAATATGTCTTTATCATCTGGTATGACCTCGTAATGAACTACTTCCGCCTTTAGATTTTCTAACATTTCTATAGCTATTTTGCCACTTTTATCTTCGTATTCTCCTTTGGAAGCTCTATCGCTTAAGACTATGACCGCCGCTTTTTCTCCAGATAAATCTTCAAAATAATCAGACTTTCCACCTTTTTTAGATAAAAGCTTTATTTCTTTTATCACCATATTTTTATCTATACCTTTACACATATCATATATGTTTAAAAGCATTGTATTTACAGCGTTTAGTGCTTCCATTTCGTAGCCGGTTCTAGCTATTCCTCTTACTGTAGCAAACACTTCTATGCCGTTTTCTTTTATGTTTACCTCACCTTCTACAAAGTCAATGCTTATAGGATGACAAAATGGAAGTATTTGTTGAGTAGCTTTTGCACCATATAAAGCGCACAATTTTGTGGCTTCTGTGAGATTGCCTTTTGGTAATTGATTTGATTTAATCTTTTCTATGGTTTCCTTACTAAGCTCTATAAAGCCATAGGCTTTTGCCTCTCTTAGGGTTTCTATCTTATCGCTTACATCTATTGTTTTCATACATCTGCTCCTTCTAATACGCTTTCACATTGGCATACAAATTGTTTTTGGGCTTTTGTTATGAAAAGCGTTAAAAACTTTTTAATCTCCTCGTCTTTTTGTTTCATCATATCTATCACTTCTTTCGAGGTAAGTTTATTGCCTTCTATGCCAGCGGCAGGATTTGTTATTATGCTTATATGAAGTATATGCATGCCTGTTTCCCTTGCTAAAAAGACCTCTGGACACGCTGTCATGCCTACCATATCTGCCCCTAAATGCTTTAGCATCTCTATCTCTTTTTTAGTTTCAAACCTTGGACCTTCGGTACAAGCGTATACACCCTTTACATAGAAATGTAAATTCAATTCTCTTAGTGTTTCGTTTGCTATTCCTATCATCTCTTCGCAAAAGATGTTTGACATGTCTGTATGTACTACTTTTTTAGCTTTTAAAAGCCTATAAAAAGGTGTATCTTCTTCATCTATGTCTTTGGAAAACACCCCTTCGAAAAACGTTGATACTCTTGATTTGGTAAAGTCTAAAACATCGGATGTTATAACAATATCACCGCTTTTAAAAAGTGTGTTTATACCACCTGTAGCCCCTATGCTTATTAGTTTTCTAACACCTATTTTATATAAAGCGTATATGTTTGCTCTATAGTTTACAAGATGAGGTGGTATGGAATGGTCTATGTCGTGCCTTGATAAGAAGGCAACGCCATTTTTTAAAAATATTTTGGAAGATGGTTTACCAAAAGGAGTATCTATATCTAGTTCTTCAACATCATCAAATATTTTATATAAACCACTTCCACCTATTATTCCAAGAAAAGCATTGTTTTCGTGGTGCATAAAAATATAATATCACACCACGAAAAGTTTTGTTTAAGCTTCTAACTCTGATAATCTCTTTATTTCATAACCTCGTTTCAAAGAATACTCTATAACATCTTTTAGTGTAAGATCGTCTGGATATTTAAAGTGCATTAAGACTTTTGTTTTTGTTGGCCTGCCAAGTTTCATAGATAGCTCTTCCATATGTTCCATATAAATTTTGAATTTATCTAAAGGTTGTATGGGGTTTTTATAAACACCAAAATGAGGTCTATGATAAAAAGACAAATCCAAATCCCACCAAGCTATATCCCAACCATGGGCTTTTATAAGGGATTCGATATATTTTTTGTTTATATAATTGCCAACGTCTCCGTATGGATATCTAAAATGCTTTATGTTGTTAAAATTTTCGTTTCCAAGCTTGTCTATAAACGTTTTTTCATATAGGCTAAAGTCTTCGTCTATTTTAGATATAGTTTCCTTTGAGAAGAAGTTATGATAGTAGGTGTGGCATCCTAATTCATGCCCGTTTTCTATGGCATTTATCCATGGTTTCGGGTCTTCTTCTATAACTCTTCCTATGATAAAAAAGTTTGCCGGCACCTGATAATAATTTACTATGTTTACTATTTTTTCTCTATCAAACCACCCGTCGTCTATAGTTAAAGCTATTTGTGGCTTTATATTGGTAGATTTTGTTTGTTCTTTTGTGGCGTTTTTCAATGTGCTTCCAAAAGCACTACCAATGCCTAAGCCTATTCCACCTACAAGAATGTTTTTTAAAAATTCTCTTCTTTCCATATTTCTACTCTAAAATATTATATATAAGAATTATGAAAGAAACATAAAATTTATGTGAGCATTCAAAGGTTGTTTGGGGTTGCGGTAGTTTTTGTAGGGTTTAAAGATTTTTGGTTGTTTTCTTTTTCTCTTATTGTTATAAACTTGTTGTAGCGCAAATCCACTATTTTGTTTGCGAGATAACTAGGGCCGTAGTTTAATATTATTTTTAGCCTCTCTAAAAGTTGCTTTTTATCGTATTTATTTGAAAGTGGTAGTATAATCTCCCCGTTTATATCTTTTATATCTACAAAAATACCGCTGTTGGTAATAAATATATTTTTGTCTTTAAATTGTTTTAAATAATTTGCTATAGGCTTTAGCCACAGTTTAACTTCTTTCTGGGTTTTTTCTATATCTGGTGTATATATAATGGTTAGGCCTTTGGTGTTGAAGTATCTTTTATCAAACAAATTACCTTTGTCATCCATGAGATAGCTTTTGTTTTGGTTTACCACAACGGCAATGGGTTTTCTTTCTTTTATATAAACATCTACCACTACATCGTTATTTAATATACCCTTCAAATCTTTTTTTATAGCCACTGAAGCTACAGCGTTGCCGGTGGCTTTTTCTAATTTATCTTTGATGCCAGATGCATTTATAAAAAGCCAGTTTCTTTTGTAAGCTCCTATGGCATCTGCCACTACCTTCGGCGGTATATTTTGATCTCCGTAAACATTTACGGCTTTTGCTTTAAAAAAGCTTATGCTGTCTATAAGAAAAGGTGCAAAGAAACTAAAAAGCCCAAAAAGTATAAGCCATACAAAAGGTAAAACTTGCTTAACAGTGTTCCATTTTGAAGATTTCCCCTTTTGTTTTCCTCGATGATAATATAAGTTAGCCATTTACAAGCATCTCCACCATCTTGTCAAAAGATATGCCGGCTTTCTTAAGGGCCATAGGCAAAAGGCTAAGTTCTGTAAGACCAGGTATAGTATTTATTTCAAGGGTGTATACATCTTCACCTTTTACCCTAAAATCTATCCTTGCCATATCTTTTAACTCAAATATATCCACTAACTTTGAAGCGATCTCTTTTAGCTTTTTAGCGATGCTTTCGTCTTCCACAAAGATATATTCTGACATACCTTTTGTATATTTGCTTTCAAAATCGTATATACCTTTTTTTGGTATTATCTCTATAGGTTCTAAAATAAACCCTTTGAAGTATCCCACCGTCATATCTTTGCCCTCTATAAACTCCTCTACAATAAGCTTATCGTCTATTTTGAATATATTTTGAGCAGCTTCTTTAAGGGATTTGTCATTTTCTACTTTGAAAAGCCCAAAACTAGAACCAGCAGAAGCTGGTTTTGCAATACAGGGAAATATGCTCCAATCTATAGCATCTTTTGGTTTGTAAGCTTTCCATTTTGGGGTTTTGATATTGTTTTGCTCAAATATCTGTTTTGAAAAATCTTTATCCATACATATGGCGCTTGTTTTCGTGGTTGAGCCTATGTAAGGTATACCTAATATATCAAGAAGCCCTTGAACTCTGCCGTCTTCTCCATATGCCCCATGGGCTATTATAAAAACTTTTTCTGGATTTATCTGTTTTAATTTCAAACATAAATCTTTGTCTATTTCTAAAACATCTACGTCGTAGCCAAGCCTTTTAAGGGACTCTTCTACCGCTTTAGCACCTTTTAGGGCAATCTCTTTCTCAAGCGAATCTCCGCCAGTTATAACCGCTATGCGCATATCAGTTTTATTTCCTCTTCTAATATTATATTAAAAGCTTTGTAAACTTGCTCTTTTGCTATACTTAATATATCGATAACATTTTGAAAAGATGCGTTTTGATAGTTTATTAAAAAGTTTGCATGCTTTTGGGAAAAACCTATATCTTTTATTCTATATCCTTTTAAACCAACCGCTTCTAAAAGCTTACCGGCAAAGTTGCCTTTCGGATTTTTAAACGTAGAACCAGAAGTGGGCATATTTAGAGGCTGGGCTTCTATTCTTTTTTGGTTTATAGTTTGTGCTAAAGGTTTTATATCTTGATGACTTTTTCTAAACAAAAACTCTCCGTACAACACCGGCTTGTTTTCAAACTCTGTTTTTCTATAAGTATAAAATATTTCTTCTTTTGGTTTGTAAATTATTTCCTCTTCATCTATAAACCATACACCTTTTATAAAGTCAAAAATCTCTACACCATAAGCTCCTGCATTCATGGCTATTGCCCCGCCAATGCTTGCTGGAAAACCTATCAACTTGTAAAACTCTTCTACGTTGTTTTCTATAGATAGTTTTATTAAGTCTTTCAAAGGTACTCCTGCAGAGGCTTTTACCAAAATACCTTCTTTTGTTTCTTGGATTTTAACATCGTAAAAATATTTTGTATTTATTAATACGCCGTTGAAATCTCCAAATATGGTGTTTGAGCCTTTTCCAAGTATGCAGAGTTTGTCGTTTTTGTATTTTTTGTATATATCTAAAAATTCTTTTTCGTTTTCTGGAAAAAACATATACGAACCTACTCCGCCTATTTTTATCGTTGTGAAGTCTTTTAAGTCCGCATTTTTGTTTATTATCATCAGTTTATTTTATCATAACGTATATAAATTTGCTATAATACATATAAAAATAACTTTACGTGGAATGATGGAAAATAAAATTGTAAAGTTGTATAGGTTGATGAGGGCTATAAACCAGGAGATTGTTAGAAGCGTAAATGCTTCAACACCTTACGATGAAGCTTCATTTTTTGAGCATCTTTGCGATATAGTAGTAGAGCATTTTGTAAAGTTTGCTTTCATAGGTTTTTATATAAAAAGCATAAATAAAATAGTACCAGCTTATTATCCCAAAAAATCACTTGATAATATGTACTTAGATTATCTTAAATTTTTGGAAATTCCTCTTGATGAGTCAGATATAAGGTCAAAAGGGCCTGCCGCCACATGTTTTAAAACAAATAGCGTTGTCATAATAGAGGATATAGAAAAAGATCCAAGAATGATACCTTGGAAAGAGGAAGCTTTAAAAAGAGGATTTCGCTCAAGCGCTACTTTGCCTGTAAGAAAAAACGGTGATATCATAGGTGTGTTTGGGATGTATGCGGACGAGATAAACTTTTTTCAAGAGGAAGAAAGGAGCTTGTTAGAGGAATTAGCTCTTGATATAGGGATGACTCTTAACGCTATAAAGACACGTTGGCTTTTTCAGGCTGTAGAATCTGGGCTTTCTTCTTACATGGACTTATTTATCATGACAGACAACGACGGTAAGATATTGTATGTGGGCGATAAAACGTTGAAAGTTTTTGGATACGACAAGGGTGAGCTTTTAGGTAAAAAAGTTGATATTTTATTTAGTTATTTATTTAATTATAAAGATTTATTAGAGGCTATATCCCAGGCTAAAGAGTATAGTAGTATAGTGCTTTTCAAAACAAAACAAAACAAAAATGTTTATGTAGATCTGGCTGTTGTACCGATAGCCAACGAGAATTTTATATTTATAGGCAAAGATGTATCAAAAGAGAAGAGCTTAGAAGAGCAAATGCATTTTCTTTTAAATCAAGACCCTGTTACCGGTTTATTCTCTTACTCATTTTTGATAGCAGAACTTGATATGCATGTGAGAAGAGCATTGGAAATGAGTGAATGGGGGGGGGTGAGCCGTCGGCCGTGGTTCCCGAGATGAATGCTATAAACACTGGTAAAGCTAATTACAATAGGCTTGGGGCTTTCATACTGGCGGATATCTATAGATTTACTTATATCAACGACGTATATGGTTTTGATATAGGCGATGAGCTTTTGAAAGCTGTTGGCAGGAGGCTAAGAGATATATTTAGGCCAACAGATATAATAGGTAGGGTTAGTTCTGATACCTTTGGTATAATTTTGACAGATTTAAAGGACAAGGAAGATGTAATAATACTTTTGGATAGATTAAGAAAAGCTTTTGAGCAACCTTTCAACATAAATGGCAATGTTATAAGTGTAGCTATGCAAATGGGTATAGCTATTTTCCCAGATAATGGAAAGTCTGCCAAAGAGGTGTATAAAAATGCTGATATATCTTTAGCTAAAGCTAAAAAAAATACAGAGTGGAGTTATGTATTTTTCAGCGACGATTTAAACTCAAAAGCTTCCCAGTTTTTACTTTACAAAACACACCTTGAGAAAGCTTTTGAGAAAGGAGAGTTTGTAATATATTATCAGCCTTACTTTGATATCAACACTCTTTGTATTGCTGGCTTTGAAGCGCTTACAAGGTGGAAATCCGAAGAACTCGGCTTTATCTCGCCCATTCATTTCATACCTATACTTGAAGAGTCTGGTCTTATATCAAAATTAGAAACTTGGCTTATAAATCAAGCGTGTAAAGACTTGGAGTATCTGAATAGCATAAAGCTTTTTGCAAATATGCCAATACCAATATCTATCAATATATCACCTATTTCTTTTAAAAATGAAGATGTATATGAAAAAATTGTAAATATTACCTCAAGATACAAGAAGACAGATAGAGCGGCATCGACGCATTTCGAGTCTGAGGAACATGCACAGTCACTCAATAGCTCTGAGAACGGCTTACAAGTATACCACGGCTTACAGCACACTTTATTTGGCTGTATAAACATAGAAATTACCGAGAGTTTATTTTTAGAAAATTTCGACAAAGCCATATCTACGCTTGAAAAGCTTAGGAGCTCTGGTTTTAAGATATCTATTGATGATTTTGGAACTGGTTATAGTTCTTTTTCCTATCTTAAAGATTTACCAATAGATTATCTTAAAATAGACATATCTTTTGTAAGGCATATATTAAACGATAAAAAATCAAGATCTATCACGAAAACTATAATAGAACTAGCCCACAACCTTGAGATGAAGACCATAGCAGAAGGTGTAGAAACAAAAGAACAGTTTGAGTTGCTAAAGTCTTTAGGGTGCGATATTGTTCAAGGTTTTTGGTTGGCAAAACCAATGCCGATAAGTGAGTTAGTAGATTTTATTGAAAGTTGGGAGCATGAAAAAATAAATTATTATTGATAAAGTTTTAGGTTTTTGATATAATATATAAATTTAGAAGGGTCCGTAGCTCAGTTGGATAGAGCAAGGGATTTCTAATCCCTAGGCCGGGGGTTCGACTCCCTCCGGACCCGTTCTGATAAACGTTAATTGGAGGTTAGATATGCCTATTTTAAAAGAGAGAAAATGGGAACTTATAAGAAGTTTTCAGCATCATGAGAAAGACACTGGCTCACCAGAGGTGCAGATAGCCATATTAACAGAGCGTATAAATAAACTTACAGAACACATGAAGAAAAATAAAAAGGATTTGCATTCAAGGCGTGGGCTTATAGCCATGGTAAACAAAAGGAAAGCGTTGCTTGATTATCTCAAAAGAAAAAATTATCAAAAGTACCTTGAAGTGTCTGAAAAACTTAACTTGAGAGTGAAGAACTGAGTATGATGGTAAAAGCTGAGATTGAAAACCAAGACCCTATATATATAGAAGCGAACAAGTATGCCCATCAAGCAGATAGTAGCATTCTTATATCTCAAGGTGATACAAAAGTACTGATTACTGTTTGCGTATCGGAAGAGCCACTTTGTGGCATAGATTTTGCACCTTTATCGGTAGATTATAGAGAGCGCTCTTTTGCTTGGGGTAAAATACCAGGAGGGTTTATAAAAAGAGAGGGAAAACCCACAGACAGAGAGGTGCTTGTATCAAGGGTTATAGATAGACCTTTAAGGCCTTTGGTGCCAAAAGGCTTTTTAAATGAAATAGTGGTGACATGCCTTACGTTATCAGCAGATGACAAGTACGATCCGGATGTTTTGGCTATAACCGGAGCTTCAGCGGCTTTGATGTGTTCTTCTGTGCCTTTTGAAGGACCTGTAGCCGGTATGAGGGTTTGCAGAGTAAACGGAGAATTTATAATAAATCCCACATACGAGCAACGTAAAAATAGCGATATAGATATCATAATGGCTATATCAAAAGATGCTATAGTGATGGTAGAAGGGGGAGCAAAAGAAGTAGAAGAAAGTGTACTTTTAGACGCTTTATTTTTTGGACTTGAAAAAGGACAAACCCTTATAAAAGCCCAAGAAGAGCTTGTAGATTCTTTAAAACCGGAGAAAAAACCAATAGGTCATATAGGTTTACCTGAAGATACGGCAAATAAGCTAAAAGAAATTACTTCCTCAAAGATTTTAGAAGCTTTTAGTATAGAAGATAAAAAAGAAAGGTCTAAAGCTTTAAAAGATGTTTATGCTCAAGCAATGCAAGAATTAGGTATACCCAAAGAGCAAGAGTTTGATTTTGCGGTATCTTTTAAAGATTTAGAAAGCCAGTTGATGAGGGAGCAAATTCTAAAATCCAAAAAACGTATAGATGGTAGAAAGGAAACAGATATAAGGCCAATTACCATAGAGATGCATCCACTAGAAAGACCACACGGTTCTGCAGTTTTCACAAGAGGACAAACTCAAGCTTTAGCCACGGTGACTTTGGCACCAAAAGACGAAGCTCAGCTTGTGGAAACAATATTTGAAGGTGAGACTTTTAAAAGGTTTATGCTTCATTACAACTTTCCACCTTTTAGTACAGGCGAAGCAAGACCTTGGGGTCCTCCAAGAAGACGTGAAATAGGCCATGGTGCTCTGGCGGAAAGAGCTTTAGAGCCTCTTTTACCAAAAGAAGAGGATTTTCCTTACATTATAAGAGTAGTTTCAGATATTTTAGAATCAAACGGTTCAAGCTCTATGGCTACGGTGTGCGCAGGTTCTTTGGCGCTTTTTGATGCCGGTGTACCTATGAAAAAGCATGTAGCTGGCATAGCTATGGGTCTTATAAAAGATGGCGATAACTTTGTAATACTTACCGATATACTTGGAGATGAAGACCATCTTGGAGACATGGATTTCAAGGTAGCTGGCACAAGGGATGGTGTAACAAGCGTCCAGATGGATATCAAGATAAAAGGTCTTAGCAAAGATATAATGGTAAAAGCTTTAAACCAAGCCAAAGAAGCCAGAATGTTTATATTGGATAAACTTTATGAAGCTATACCAGAACCAAACAAAGAAGTGTCCAAATATGCTCCTAAAGCTCAAGTGATGAAAATTCCAGAGGACAAAGTGGGTCTTGTAATAGGTCCTGCTGGAAAGAATGTAAAGTATATAAAAGAGCAATTTGGTGCAAGTGTATGGATAGATGGCGCTAATGCTTATATAAATGCACCTACTATAGAAGCTGTAAATAAGGCGGTAGATTTTATAAACTCTTTAATTCAAGAGGTAGAGGTAGGTGGCGTATACGAAGGCAAAGTAATAAGGGTAGAAAACTACGGCTTGTTTGTAGAAGTACTGCCTGGCAAAGTAGGTCTTTTGCATGCATCTGCTATGACTGAAAAGCCTACTATAAGCGTTGGTGATACTATAAAAGTAAAGGTTATGGCTATAGACGAACAAAATAGGTTAAACCTATGTAGTCCAGACTATCAAAAGCCAGAAAACCAAGAAAGACCAAGAAAAGAACAACCCAATAGGAAACCCCATCATAGAAAATAGTTTATGAAGCTTTTAGTAAAAAAACTAAGAGAAGATGCTTCACTTCCTTTTTATGCTACATCTGGTGCTTCCGGGCTCGATCTTTTTTGTGTTGATGATGTAGTAGTGATAAGACCTTTGGAAAGAGCTTTGGTGTCTACTGGTATAGCCATAGAGCTTCCAGAAGGCTATGAAGCTCAAATAAGACCAAGAAGTGGTCTTGCTCTTAAAAAGGGTGTAACTGTCTTAAACAGCCCAGGTACCATAGACCATGATTATAGAGGTGAAATAAAAGTCATACTTATAAATTTATCAGACAAGGAAGTAGTTATTGAAAAAGGTGAAAGGATAGCTCAGATGGTTATAGCCCCCGTGTTAAAGGTAGAAGTAGTAGAAGTAAAAGAGCTATCTAATACACAAAGACAAGATGGTGGTTTTGGTTCCACAGGTATGAAATGATAAATGTTCTTTCTAAATTATCAAGAAAGGAAAATCTAACAAAAGAAGATATAAGACAAACGTTAGAATCTATTGCTTCAAACCAAGCCACAGAAGCTCAAATGGGTGCTTTCATAATGGGGATGAGATTAAAGGGGGAAACAATAGAAGAGATAACAGAGATAGCAAAGTTTTTTAGAGAAAGAGCTTTAAAAGTTCCAGTAGACAATCAGGAAGAACTTTTAGATACGTGTGGGACGGGTGGAGATGGGAAATCTACCTTCAACATATCAACGGCTAGTGCATTTGTTATAGCAGGTGCTGGTTTTAAAGTGGCAAAACACGGCAATAAATCCATATCTTCAAAGTGTGGAAGTGCTGATATATTAGAACGTCTTGGCGTAAACATAAATATATCACCAAACCATATAGCAAGATGTATAGAAGAAGTTGGTATTGGGTTTATCTATGCACCTTTTCATCATGGTGTTATGAAAAACATAGCAAAGCCACGAAAAGAACTTGGAATAAAATCCGTTTTTAACCTTGTAGGACCTCTTTCAAATCCTGCTGGTGCTAAAAGGCAAATAATGGGTGTTTATGACATATCTTTGGTGGAGAAAATAGCCTACGTGTTAAAGGAGCTAGGTAATATAAAATCTTTTGTGTTTAGTAGTTATGATGGTATGGATGAGGTTTCTATAAGCTCAAAAACACTTGTGGCAAGACAAACAAAAGATAATGTTGATATATTTGAGTTCGATCCTACAGAGTATGGATTTTCTTTTAAAAATATAGAAGATATTCAAGCCAAAGATATAGAAGAAAGCTTAAATCTATTTAATATGGCTTTAAGCGGCAAGCCGTCGGCTGCTCTTGATGTAGTGCTTATAAATGCTAGTTTTGGTATTATGGCTTTTGGTGATATAAATTTTAAAGAAGCTTTGGAGACGGCAAAAGAGAGCATTTTTTCTAAAAAAGCTTTAAACAAGTTGCAAAGTTTGGTAGAATGTTCAAATTATAATAAATGATGAGAGTAGGTAAAGTATCTTATCTTAACACGCTCCCTATGTTTTATAACATTTCAAACTATGAAATAATAGAAGGACACCCTTCAGAGCTTTTTAAAATGCTTGAAGAAGATAAAATAGACATAGGCATATTATCATCTGCCGTATATTTAAAAGATAAAGATAAGTACGCATACCTTGATGGCATTTCCATATCTGGTAAAGAAATGGTATGTTCTGTTTTGCTTTTTTTGAAAGAAGATCATATAAAAAATGTTTATCTTACCAAAGATTCTGTTACTTCAAGGGTATTGACAAGATGGTATGTAGAGGAAATTTTAAAATTAAAACCAAACTATGTAGATGAAGAAGAAAAAGCAGATACAATTCTTTACATAGGTGATAAAGCTATAAAAGAATATCATTCTAAGGCCTATAAAAAAATCGTAGACTTAGGTGAAGAATGGTTTAAAAGATATGGTGTTGGTTTTGTTTTTGCGCTTTTTACATACAAGAAAAACTCTGTAAAATCCTTTGATAAGCTAAAAGAGGATGTGATAAATTCTATAAACCTTTTTTATGAAAAGCTAAAAAACAATTCTTTAGAGGATGAGATATTTAAAAAATATGATTTTGTAGATATAGGCTTTTTTAGAAAGTATTTTTTTGAATGCCTTGATTTGGGACTAAGAGAAGACCAAAAGCGCTCTCTTAGTATATTTGAAGACTTTGTGAAGCGCTTTGATCTTACTTAACCAGCTTTTTTATACATATAAACTGGTTTTTTGTTCTCATCTATAACTATCTTTTCTACGTTTACCAAAGAAGGTGCTTCATACATAATATCAGTCATGATTTTTTCTACTATAGCCCTTAGTCCTCTAGCGCCGGTTTTCCTTTTTATAGCCTCTTTTGCAATTTCTCTTAAAGCGCCCTCTGTAAACTCTAGCTCTATGCCTTCCATTCTTAAAAGCTCTTTATACTGTTTAACAATAGCATTTTTAGGTTCAGTTAGTATTCTTATCAAATCTTCTTCTGTTAGTTCATTTAACACACTTATAACCGGTAGTCTTCCTACAAACTCGGGTATAAGCCCAAAGTTGATAAGGTCGTCGGGTTCTACCTGAGATAGTATATTGCCTTCTTCTTTGTATTTTGAAATTTCTGTTTCAAAACCAACGGTGCTTTTACCAAGTCTTCTTTTTATTATATCTTCTAAACCTACGAAAGCCCCACCGCATATAAACAGTATGTTGGTAGTGTCAAGCTGTATAAACTCTTGGTGTGGATGTTTTCTGCCACCTTGAGGCGGTACGTTTGCTATAGTCCCTTCTATAATTTTTAAAAGAGCTTGTTGCACACCTTCTCCCGATACATCTCTTGTGATAGAGGGGTTATGGCCGGATTTTTTAGCTATTTTATCTATTTCGTCTATGTATATAATACCTTTTTTGGCTTTTTCTATGTTGTAATCACAATTTTGTAAGAGTCTCACTAAAACGTTCTCTACGTCTTCTCCCACATAACCTGCTTCTGTAAGGGTAGTGGCATCTGCTATAGCAAAAGGCACATCTAAAATTTTAGCCAATGTTTTTGCCAAAAGCGTTTTGCCACTGCCTGTGGGCCCTATGAGAAGTATGTTGCTTTTTTCTATATCTGTAGTAGATTTCCTAAGTATTCTTTTGTAATGGTTATAAACTGCCACAGATAGAATCTTCTTTGCTTCATCTTGACCTATAATAAACTCATCTAGAATTTCCTTTATCTCTTTTGGTTTTGGTATAGACCTTACTTCTTTTGTAACTTCTTCTGTCTCATGGTGTTTTATTAGGTCCATCGCTTTTTCTACGCATTCGCTACATATATTTATTCCATTTGGACCCGCTATCATCAATGGCACATCTTTGGATGATTTGTTGCAAAATGAGCAATATTCTTTTTTACCAGCCATGTTAAGCCCTCTTTGTGATTACTTTGTCTATCAGCCCATAATTTTTGGCTTCTTCAGCAGACATAAAGTAATCTCTATCCACATCTTTTTCTATTTGTCTTAAGCTTTTACCAGTGGCATTTGCCAATATAGTGTTTAATATATGCTTTATACGCTTTATCTCCTCAGCGTGTATAAGTATATCTGTAGCTTGACCTTGTACGCCTCCAAGTGGCTGGTGTATCATGATGCGAGCGTTTGGAAGCGCAAACCTTTTTCCCTTTGCACCGGCTGCCAAAAGCACCGCTCCCATAGAAGCAGCTTGTCCTATGCATATTGTGGTTACATCTGGTTTTATATACTGCATAGTATCGTATATGGCAAGACCAGCTGTTACAGAACCACCAGGGGAGTTTATATACATTTGTATATCTTTTTCAGGGTCTTGGGCTTCTAAGAACAAGAGCTGGGCTACTATGAGATTTGCCACATGGTCATCTATAGGAAAACCAAGTATAACTATACGGTCTTGTAAAAGCCTTGAATATATATCGTAGGCTCTTTCACCACGAGGTGTTTGCTCAACTACTATTGGTACAAGTTGATCTATGATCCTCTGATAATCTTTAGGGTTGCTCAACGTTTTCCTCCTTTAAAGATGTATTCTCTTTAAATTTAACCATTTCTAAAAGTTTGTCCATAGCTTTAGAAGCAAGTATGTCTTTTATAAGCACAGACTTCCTGTCTTCTCTTAAAAAGTAGTTTTCTATGTTCTCTCTCAATCTTTTTAAAGACTCTTCATCTTTCTGATTTTCTGGTAGCACGTCTTTGTAAGCTTCTACTTGTTCGTCTATATATTTCTTTATATCTTCATCTGTTAGTTCTATGCCAAATTTTTTGGCGTAAGATACAAATATTGAGCGAGTTTTAGCACTTGTGATACCTTCTTTGATAGACTTATCGTACGCTGATTTTTCTATAACTTTTAACGTTTCTTCATCAAATGAGCTCAAATCAAACATGTTGTTTAATCTGTTTAGCTCCTCTTCATAGACCAAATTGGCAATTCTTATAGCTTCTGTTCTTGATACTTCTGTTATATCTTTGTACTCTTCTAATAAGTATTTGGTAAGAGCTTCTACCTTTACTTCTTCTTTTTTGTTTTCTAGGTAAGTTTGTAGTCTTTTCTTTATGTTTTCTTTAGCTTCTTGGGCATTTTCTCCAAGGTTTAGCTCTTTTGCCAATTCATCTGTTAGTTCTGGATATACTTTCTTTTTTACAGACTCTATCTTTGCTTCTATATCCACTTTTGGTGCGTTTTCATCTTCTGTTTCTTGGATTGGTACATTTTCTAGCCTGATTACGTCTTGTTCTTTTTTTCCTAAAATCTCCTTATAAAGGTCTTCTCTTAAGCCTAACTCTTTTAGTACACCGCTTAGCTTTTGATTTACCTTTTCTCCATCTTGTTTGTCTACGACAGTATATTCTATTACAACGTAATCATCTTCTTCTATTGGCTCATCTTTTGGCTCCAACGTGGCTTTGTCTTCTAGGGCGTATTTTATGGCTTGTTCTACCATCTCATCTGTTAACTCAAAACTAGGTATTTCTAATTCTATGCCTTCAAGGTCTTTTAGCTTGTCGCTTTCTATGACTGGAAATATTTCAATATAACCCTCCATTGTGAGCTTCATTTCTTTCTCTGAAAACTTGCTATTTTCCAAGTTTATTTTTATATCCATTACATCAAAGCCCATTTCTTTTGCACTTTCATAGGCTTTTTTGGCGAAATCTTCTACAAGGGCTTCAAGTATATATTTTTTAAACTTGCTCTTTATAATCCATTCAGGAGCTTTTCCTTTTCTAAAGCCATCTACTTCTGCATTGGCTTTTAATTCATTCAAGATTGTCCTGTAAGCTTGCTCTAGCTCTTTTCCTTCTACATCAAAAGCAAAATCTCTAAATATACCTTCTTCTTTTGTTATGGTAAAAGCCATAAAACCTCCAAAAATTTTGTTTAATGCGGATGGAGGGACTCGAACCCTCACGGGCTTTTACGCCCACAGGATCCTAAGTCCTGTGTGTCTGCCAATTTCACCACATCCGCTCTAAATTTAATATTATAGCACAAACTCATACGTTTTAGATTTACTAAACTAAATCGGTTGATTTTTAGTTTTTAGGCTTTTATTGCTATAACATCAATTTCTATCAAAGCACCTTTTGGCAAAGAAGATACTTCCACTGTAGAGCGAGCTGGTTTTACAGGGGCATTTTTAAAAAACTCTTCGTAAATAGCGTTTATCACTGCAAAATTTTCTAAATGGGTAAGGTATATGGTGGTTTTTACTATATCTTCTAAATTAAAATCCGCCTCTTGAAGTATGTGTTGTATGTTTGAAAGACATTGTTTTGTTTGGGATGCTATGTCTGGTTTTAGATTGCCAGTGTCATCTATACCTATACTACCGGATACAAAAAGCATGTTGTTTATAAGCACCGCTTGGGAATAAGGCCCCAAAGGTTTTGGGGCTTTTGGTGTAAATATTTCTTTTTTCATATCTTTCTCTTTCTTCTAAGGTAAGCTGGTAAGTCTTCTTCTTCCTGAGCTTGCGGTTCTACGACTCTTGGCTTTTCTTCTTTTTTAGGTTCTCTCTCTTGGGTTTTTATAACCTTTAAACCTTGTTGGGCTTTTACATTTTCTTCAAAATCAGTGGCTACTATAGCCACTTTTGTATTTTGACCTTCGTTTTCATTTAATACCACAGCACCAAATATAATAAGAGCATTATCATCGGCTTCTTCTCTTATCTTTGCTATAGAGGATTCTATTTCTGTAAATGGTGTGTCTTGATTTATCCAAAGCGTTACCATAAGTCTCTTTGAACCTTTTATAGAGTTTCCTTCCAACAGTGGGCTATGCATAGCTTGTTCTACGGCAGCATCCAACTTATCGCTATTTTTAGATGTACCTATACCTATCAAAGATAACCCACCGTCTTGCATTATCGTTTTTACGTCTGCGAAGTCTACGTTTATTAAAGCTGGAGTGGTTACTATGCTTGTTATGCCTCTAACCGCTTGAGATAGTATATCGTCCACCATTTTAAAGGCGTTTCCTATCGTGAGGTTTCTATCTGCTATATCATGGAGTCTTTGATTGTGTATTACAATATACGTATCGCATACATCTTTTATCTTTTGTAATCCTTCTTCTGCTGCCTGAGCTCTTTTTGGACCTTCAAAGTTGAAGGGCTTTGTGCATACACACACCGTAAGTATGTTCATTTCTTTTGCCGCTTGGGCTATAACAGGAGCCGCTCCTGTGCCTGTGCCACCTCCAAGACCTACCGCTATAAATAGCATATCGGTATCTCTTAATATTTCTTTTATCTTATCCAAATCTTCTAAAGCTGCTTGTTCTCCTATCTCTGGTCTCGCACCGGCTCCTAAGCCTCTGGTTATTTTTTCACCTATTTGTAGCTTGTTTGGGACAGCTAGCGTGCTAAGATGTTGTATATCTGTATTTAAAGCATACAATTCAACATTTTCTATACCATCAAGATACATTCTATTAACAGCATTGCAACCACCACCGCCTACGCCAAACACTTTAATTTTTGTAGGATTTATAAGATCCATATACACCTCCTAAATATTACTCATAATTAGTATATCATAAAAATATTGTTGTTTTTCTTATGGCTTAAAAATTCTTGAAATTTTTTTTGCTTATGGTATAATAATACTGTTATCTGGGGTAGCTCAACCGGCAGAGCGGGTGGCTGTTAACCACCAGGTTGGGGGTTCGAGCCCCTCCCCCAGAGTTTAAATAGATCTTATAAATTTTTGAATATACGTTATCTCGTATTGAGCGTTTTCTTTTAAAATCAATTTTTTAACGTGAAAATCTTCCAAAGATTTACGATGAGCAACGCTTATTATCGTTAGGTTTTTAAGCTTTTCTAATAAAATGTTATAAAGGTGTAGCTCTTTTTCTTCGTTTAAAGCGCTTGTGGATTCATCCATAAAAAGCCAATCTGGTGAATGAAGCAACACCCTTGCTATGTTGAGACTTTGTTGTTCACCCGGAGAAAGCACCTGAGACCATAGATTTTTTGTGTTTAAATCCTTTGAAAGGTAAGAAAGACCTACCATGCTTAAAAGTTCTTCCAAATACTCGTTCGTTATGGCTTTGCCATCTGTAGATGGGTATAAAAGTATTTCTCTTAGACTCCCATATGGAAAATAAGGTTTTTGCGGTAAAAACATATGGTTTTGTGGCAGTTTTATAGTTCCTTCTCCAAAGGGCCAAATGCCGGCTATTGCTCTTATTAGGGTTGATTTACCTACACCCGCTGGGCCCATGATGATGGTGTGTTCTTTTTTATCTATGTTGAGGTTTAAATCTTTTACGATAAACTTTTCAGAATAAGGTATCTTTATACTTAAATGTTCTATTGTCAGTCCATCTTGGCTTGGTAAAATAGTTATCTTGCTTTGACGCTGAGAATTTTCTATAGCTTTTATGTTTTTCTCAAAAGTCCTAAGCCTGTCTACCACCGAGTACCAAGCGGCTATTGAAGCGTAAGAGTTTACTATAAAAGATAAAGACGATTGCACTTGACCAAAAGCGCTGGCTATCTGCATCACGTCACCAAGTTGTATCTTTTTGGCAAAAAACCTTGGGGCTGCTACAAGTATTGGGAATATTATGGCTATTTGATTGTATCCAGATGTAAACCATCCAAGCATTTTTTGCCTTACCATGATTTGCCAGTAGTTTTGAAATACGTATCTAAACGTATCCATGAGGTTTTGATGCTCTTTTTCTTCTGCGTTTAAAAGAGCTACAGATTCTGAGTTTTCTCTTATTCTTATCAAAGCAAATCTAAAGTTTGCTTCAAACATTTGCTGGTCAAAGTTTAGTTTCACTAGGGGCTTACCGATTTTGGCGGTAATATATGTGCCTGCCACTGCGTATATAATCGCTGCCCAAACCATATAAGCTGGTATTGTGATTTTAATATGAAAAGCATTAAAACTTATAGGACCAGATATAATCCAAAGCATTCCGACAAATGAGAAAAACGTTACCACCGAGCTCATCAATCCAAGAAATAAGCTAAGACTCTGGCTTATAAAGGCATTTACGTCATCTGCTATACGTTGGTCTGGGTTATCGGTGTTTTGTTCTATCACTTGCATGTGGTAAAACTTTTTATTGCTTACCCATTTGTTTATGTAGTGTGATGTGAGCCAAGCTCTCCACTTTATCTGGAGCATCTGTTGAAGGTATGTAGCGTAGACTGCCGATACTATAAAAAGCGTTGCAAGTATGCTAAACTCTAAAAGCGCTTTCCAAAAACCTTTTTCATCAAAGTGTTGCAATGCATCGTAGAAAACTTTATACCATTTTGTAAAAAGTACATTTAGAAATACTTGGAAAAGATTTAAAAAAATTATTACAAAAAACAAAAGCCAAGCTTTTTTCTTTTCTTCCGAATGAAGCCAATAGGGTTTTAATATGTGCCAGAAATCTTTCCAGAAAGTCTTATCCAGTTTACTTATACTACTATCCATCTTATTTAATTCTAACATTTTTATATGAAATTAATATGAATTTGGGCTTATAAGAACAGTATCTTTGTCTACAACTTTGCCAACGATAAAAGTTTTTGGGTTGTCTAAAGGCTGCAGCCTTACAAATTTGCCAAGATATCCGTTTTGCATTGCCTTTGCCTTTGTGGTAATCCTTATATAGCCGTTGTCGTATATCACTCTTACTATATCTCCGTAGCGTATAATAGGTACCATGCTTATCATAGATGTTCTTATGGGCTCTCCTATGCCTATATTTTGCAAAGCTGTAGCCCCTATCACTTGATGCTTCGATACGACCAAGTTTTGAGGTACAAACCTAATGTATTTTACGGTGCTTTTAATATCATTTTTTGTAATAATTTGTCCTCTGGTGATGAGTTTTTTTGCCACTACAACAGGCACTCTCCATTCTATATAGGCTATGGCGTTGTAGGTTCTTTGAAGTATGTGGTTTGAGTTTATATTTATTGTAGCGTAGGCGTCAGGGCTAAGAGGAGGCACTCTTAAATCTACCGATATATCTTTTGAATCCACTTTGAAAGGTTTGTATACAAAGCAGTTTACCGAATCTACTTTTACGTTATCATGGTACTCTCTTTTTATTTGGCTTTTAACAAGTTCTTCTACATATTTTTGACTAAAAATTATCTCTTTTGAAAAGCCACAAAACGATAATAAAAGCAAAAAAACAAAAACACTATAAAAGGTTTTTTTCATTAACCCGTGTATAGGTTTGCTGCAGTAGAAAGCATAGTGTCTGCTGCTGTAATCCCTTTTGCGTTAAATTGGTAAGCTCTTTCTGCTATTATAAGGTTTACCATTTCGTTTACTATATTTACGTTTGAAGCTTCTACATATCCAGATAAAAGCGTACCAAGTCCTTGAGTACCAGGGTTTGATACTATTGGATTTCCAGAAGCTTGGGTTTGTTCAAACAGGTTGTTGCCTATACGCTTTAAACCAGCTGGATTTACAAAGTTTGCCAGTTGAAGCTGGCCCACCACTTGGACCCCTTGCTGTCCTGGTATTGTAACAGCCACCGTGCCATCTGGGCCTATGTTTACAGAGGTTGCGTTTGGTGGTATCGTGATTTGAGGCTGAATAAGGTATCCATCTGCCGTTACTAAATCTCCATTGGCGTCTAATTGAAGTTGTCCATTTCTTGTATAGGCTATAGTACCATCTGGCATAGCCACTTGGAAAAACCCGTTTCCTTGTATAGCCACATCAAGAGGATTACCAGTTTGCTGGACGTTTCCTTGGGTAAATATACCGTAGGTACCATCTATATAAGCACCAAGCCCAAGCTGGTATCCTATTGGGTTTTGTGAGTTTTGGGATGTTTCCATGCCAGGATCTTTTACAGTTTGGTATATAAGATCGTCAAATACAGGCTGAAGTTGTTTATAGCCTACCGTATTTACATTTGCCATGTTGTTTGATATGACATCAAGGTTTTGTTGTTGAGCTGTCATACCAGCCGCCGATGTCCACATAGCCCTAAACATACACTCTTACCTCCGAGGTATAAATATATGCCTTATCCTAAAGTTTTCAATGCTTTTAATATAAAGTAACAGCATTTAACATACTCTGTTGCGTTCCATTGCCGTAACAATTAACTGGTTTAAATAAATTGGGGTAATTTGATGCTATTTGGCTAAGGACGGGGTAGTTAAAGTTGATAGAACTACTACCGCTTAGGCTGATTCCATTGCTTGCGCTTACAGTGTTAGCATATAAAGCACCATTAATACTTGAACTTCCTGTGCCAATATTTGTTAAATTATTAATCATGATAAGACTTTTTATGTTAGAAGAACCAGTTATAGTAATACTTCCGTTGTTAGCTATGAAAGTTATAGGGCTTTGTTGTCCTATTTGAGAGCTTCCGTTGACAACAAGATTTAATGTGTTTGGAGTATATAGCAAACCGCCGTTAATATACGCGCTACCATTAAGGGTTATATTTATATTGCCGTTTGTGTATATTAGTTGATTGCTTCCAAAATTACCAGAATTTGCATAGCTAGTAAAATTTACATCTAAATTACCGCCTATGTAGTATATTGAACAATTATTGCTCAATGGTTGTGAACCGCAATAAATTGTAGACCCGTTAACAGTAGCAGAACCGCTGCAATAGCAACTGTTGTTTTGAGTGGGGGCGTTTATAGAACTACCATTGGTGGTAGTGCCAAAATAATTAGCCACTTCTGTTAGTATATAGTTTTGAAGTTGTGAAAAGCTATTAAAATTTGTAATCATTTGAGCTATATCTGTGTATGTTGTTTTTCTTATATATGGATTTCCTCTGATACCTGGACTATTCAAGTCTGGATTATTCTGACATGTAGATAATTTTCCTGCTCCAGTCATTGTTATGGGTATGTTGTGCATGCCCTCTAGCAGTCCTGTTGCTTCACATTGGTCTACATAGTCACAACCGTTAATAGTGGCAGTCCCGCTCGTGCTTATTGAACCATTTATCAATCCCAAAGTTGCCCAGTTTGCCCCTGTTGATACCGTGATTGCTCTTACTACTTCTCCTCCTGTTTCACCAGTACCTATTGATTCTATAAAGCAGGTTTTATTGTTAGCATCTGATTGTGTTATCACTTGTACTGTCCCGCCGGTTGGAAGTGTTTGAGATATACCACAACCGTTGTTAGTACAATTACAAGTGTCATTTATAACGTTGTAAGCTACTTGTTGAAGTCCATAATCGGCGTTGTAATAGGCTTTTGAATAGTTTATCATAGCCCCAGATGTCATATTGCCGTAATATACAAGCATAGCTCCTGCTGCGCCTATTACAAAAAGCACTATCATAACAAGCATTGTAGTGATGAGTGTATAACCTCTATTCTTCATAAAATAGCCCTCCTATTTGTAAAAATCAAAACTAAAAGTTATAGAAGCAGTGCCTCCAGAGGCGTTTTTAGCCTGAGAATTTACGCCTATGATAGCCTCTATCATATTGCATGAGTTTGAAGAGATACAGCCTTGTGGATATGCATTAAAGCTAAGGCTTTGGACTGGAACTATTGGCTGTGTGTTGGTGGTACTAGTGACTTCGTTTATAGTTTGTAAATAAAGCCAATTGTTGTTGTTATCACTTTGATTTGGCTGACAGAAAAACGTTATTTGATAGGGCACCGAGTACAATATATCGCCTGGGCTTAAACTTAGATTTTGGCCTGTAGTAACATCGTATATAACAGCTCCAGATATTGTAGCGTTGGAAGTTGTGGTAGATATGCAAGATGCGTTGTTTGGAGATATATTTATTGTAAATATGTCAGGGGTCGTATTGGAAGAGTTGGAATAGTAAAAGCTTCCATTTCTAACTAGATAATAGTATGCAGTGCTACCACTTGGATTTGTATCTGAAAGTCTACAGCTTATAACATCTGCGTTGGAATTGCTGTCTATATTTTGCACCATACCAAAACCATACAAACTACCGTAGAAAGAGAGGCTATCACAAGGGCTACCAGATGATATGGATATATAGTTTGGTGCTGGCGGTGGATATCCTCCATTTGTATTGCTACTATTTGATGGCACTCCTGCACCACCTCTGTCTAAGTATTTTTGCATTACCACGTAAGCGTTGTAAGTGTTTTCCTCTGCTCCTGAGATTGAGTTCGTGTTAAAGAAAATCTTTTGAGTGGATTCGTATAGCTCAAACAGTGCAAGCATTAGGACTACGCTCATTGCTATTGCTACAAGCATCTCTGTTATGGTAAAAGCCTTAGACTTAGAATGGGCAGTCATTGTCGATCTGGCTATAAGATAGATTGTTGTAAGAGGCTGTAGATGTTATTGTGCTACAGCCACTTGTAGGTTGAGGGCAATTTACATTTAAATTTACTTGTATACCACCGCATTGGGCTGTAGAAGGTATTTGTTGTCCACTCATGCACATGGCTATACCGTTTGAAGATACAGTTGTAAGACATCCATATATAAACCTATTTTTTGCATCGTTGGCAAAAAAAGACTGCATCGCTGCAAACGTAATAACCCCTATTGCTAAAAGAGCGATGGATACCATCACCTCCGTAATAGTAAGTCCCAATTTTCCATGTTTTTGAGTTTTTACCATACACTTCTCTAATCAAAATTATAATACTAATTTTTGTCTATGCTTTCTTCTAAAGAAGATAAATCTATCTGCTTTTTTACAAAATCTTTGTTTGTGCTGCCGTAAGTTTTTTTTCTTGATATAGACAATTCTTTAGAAATTATATCTTTTGCGTCTTTGTCAAAAGCCTTTGAGAAGTTGTTCAGCTCTTCTTTGGTTAGAGATTCTAAGGGTTTTTGGTGTTCTATGGCGTAAGCTACGATATTTCCTACTATGTGATGAGCTTCTCTAAAGGGTATATTTTTTTCTACAAGATAGTTTGCCAAATCTGTGGCTAAAAGAAGGTTTCCCGCTTCTATATTTTGTCTAAACTTTAGATCTTTTACTATAAGTATCATCATTTTTAAGCTGTTTAAGAGGGTTTTTGTAGCATCAAAAATAGGTTCTTTGTCCTCTTGAAGGTCCCTGTTGTAAGTCATTGGAAGCCCCTTTAGGTTTATCATAAGATTTATAAGGTTTGCGTAAACTCTTCCAGTTTTTCCTCTTATAAGCTCTAAAACATCTGGGTTTTTTTTCTGAGGCATGATGGAGCTTCCAGTGCAAAGGCTGTCTGGTAAATCTATAAACTTAAACTCTTCTGTGTTAAATATAATTAAATCTTCTGCCATCCTGGAAAGATGCATCGCTATAGAACTAAGGCAAAACATGTACTCTATGGCAAAATCTCTATCTGCTACAGCATCCATTGAGTTTCTTGAGATTTTAGAAAAGTTCAAAACACTTGCTTCTAAAAACCTATCTAGTGGAAAATCTGCCCCTGCTAAAGCACCGCTTCCAAGGGTTAGGGTATCTATCCTTCTATAAGCATCTATAAGCCTTTGAGAGTCCCTTAAAAAAGCCTCTTTGAAAGAAAGAAGATAATGAGCCACCAACACCGGCTGAGCCCTTTGTAGGTGCGTGTACCCTGGCATTATAAGATCTTCATACTCTTTTGCTTTTAAGACAAGCTGTTGTTTTAGTGCTTTTAAAAGCTCAAAAATCTTTAAAATATGGTCTTTCAAATAAAGCCTTAAATCTGTGTTTACTTGATCGTTTCTTGATCTTCCAGTGTGTAGTTTTTTGGCATCTTCTCCTATTAGTTCATACAACCTACTTTCTATATTCATATGTATATCTTCTTTTGATATATCAAAATAAAACTCGTTTTTTTCTATCTCTTGTTTTATCTTTTTTAGGCCGTTTTTTATATTTTCGTAAGCGTCTTTTGATATGACACCTGCTTTTAAAAGAGCTTCTAAGTGTGCAAAATCTTGCTCTAAGTCGTACATTGCCAAGGCTTTATCAAAGCTTATAGATTCTGTAAAAAGTTCTACGTCTTTTGATGTATCTTCTTTAAATCTTCCAGACCACGCTTTACTCATCCTGTTATTATACTATGTTTTATGAATATAACAGATATAACCGTTATGGTGCTTCCCAAAGCTGATAAAACGGATATTGTGGTGGGTTTTGAAGATTTAAAGATATAAGTGTGTACTAGTATTGCATAATAAAACCATAAAAACGATATGACTATAATCTTTGGGTCTACGTAAAGGCTTTTATCGTAATAAAAAGACCACATAACACCAAAAAGGATAGTAATGGTTAGAAATATAAAACTCATGTTTATGGACAACTTTTCTATAAATATTAAAGTATATATAGGAACGTATGTTTTTGAAAATTTTTTTTGTTTTATCTGCTTTTCTGATATAAGTTTTAACAAAGAAAATATACCTCCAAGCATGATGAAAGAGTAAGAGAACCCCGCACTTATTATATGTATTAAAAATATCGGGTTTAAAAGGCTTGGTTGTTGATGTAAAAATACGTTTCTTAGGTTTGCCATGCTAAACAAAGCCCCTATAAAAGATATAATAAAACCTATGTTTTCTAAATTTCTAAACTTAGTAAGAAGGATCCCATAAAAAAGCATTATGATGTTACCAGAAAAAGCCACTATAGCATCTATGTTGCTAAAAACCACCCCAGATTTTACATTTAAAATAAGTTTTATAAGATAAAACAAATTCCCAAGCATTATAAAAATTAGACTGTATTTTATTGTGTTTTTGGCTTTTAGAGTATAAAGCAAAAAGCTTATAAAAGCCATAAGGTAAAATAGTATATTAAATATATAAAATATCATATATCTACCAATAGATCAGTACCAATGCTTGCTATAACTTTTGCTTTTTTAATAATACCAGTCTTAGGGCTTGGGCTTTCAAGCATAGCTATACCATCTATCTCTGGGGCTTGAAAGAAAGCTCTTGCTCTATCTTTTTTCTCTATAAGTATATCTATCTCTTGCCCTACCAAAGCGCTATTTTTTTCTTCCAATATCTCTTGGGACAGATTAAACACTTCTTTGTAGCGTCTTTGTTTTTCTTCTTTTGGTATTTTATCTTCAAACTGATATGCATATGTTCCCTCTTCGTGGGAGTATTCAAAAACCCCTACAAAGTGAAAAAGTTCTTGGCTTATAAAATCTAAAAGCTCTTCAAAATCTTTTTGTTCTTCCGTTGGATAGCCCACTATAAAAGAGCTTCTTAGTATAGGTTTTTTATGCTTCATAGCGTTTATTTGCTCTAAAAGCCTAAAAACATCTTTTTTTGTATATCCTCTTCTCATGTTTTTTAAAACATTATCAGATATATGTTGAAGTGGTATATCAAAATAAGGCAATACGCTTTTTGAGTTGTCTATATAATCTATAAGGTCTTTACTTATGCTGTTTGGATAAAGATACATGAGCCTTATCCAAGGAAAATCAAGCTTTTCAAGGGCATGTAAAAGTTTTATTATGCTTTTAAAAGAGTTATCCTCTTGATAGTAAAGGGTATCTTGGGATACTATGACAAGTTCTTTTACACCCTTTTCTTTTAAATATGTTGCCTCTTGTGTAAGCTCTTCTATGGATTTTGACCTATGGTTACCTCTTATATTGGGTATAGCGCAAAAAGAACATTTCCTGTTGCATCCTTCTGCTATTTTAAGGTAAGCATAATGCTTTGTGGTAATTTGTCTTTTTGGTGTTTGTAAAAGCTCAATACCTTCTAAATCTTTTATATTTTCAAAAAATATCGCTTCTGGTATCTCTTTTTGAAGCTCTTCTTTGTATCTGTACACAAGGCACCCTGTCACAAACACTTTTTTGCCATCGTTTATGGCTTTTAGTATCTCTTCTATGGATTCTCTTTTGGCTTGTTCTATGAATCCACATGTGTTTATAACAACGGTGTCAGCTTTGTGGTAAGAGCTTATGTTTTCTTTTTTGAAAAAACCCATTATATTTTCTGAATCTACAAGGTTTTTTGGACATCCTAAATTTATAAAATTTATTTTCATATCAAGAAAAATACTCTAGTTTATCAAGCTTTTCCCATGAAAGACCTTCTTTGCCAAAGTGTCCATAGCAAGCAGTTTTTTTGTATATAGGCTTTCTAAGGTCCAAGGTTTCTATGATATCTTTTGGATACAAGCTAAAAACTTCTCTTATTCTAGATTTTATAAGGTCTACTGGTTTTGTTTCGGTGCCAAAGGTCTCTATGTCAAAACCTATGGGTTCTTTTACACCAAAAGCATAAGCTATCTGTATGAGGACTTTTTTAGCCCAACCAGCTGCCACTATGTGTTTTGCTATATACCTCGCCATATAAGAGGCAGCTCTGTCTGTTTTTGTAGGGTCTTTGCCAGAAAAAGCGCTTCCTCCTGAGAAAGATATATCGCCGTAAGCATCTGATACTATTTTTCTGCCAGTCATACCTGTATCTGCCACAGGCCCACCTATGATAAACCTACCGGCTGGGTTTATCTTTATCTTGGTTTCTTTTTTTAAAAGCTCACTGGGTATATGTTTTTTAATGATATCTTCGAAGATAAGTTCTCTTAAATGATTTAAGCTTATATCAGGATCGTGTTGTACAAACATATTTATAGAATCTATATAAAATTTGTTTTGATCTTCGTATTTGATACCCACTATCGTTTTACCATCAGGTCTTAAGAAGGGCATTATACCTTTTTTTCTAAAATCTGATGTGGTTTTTGAGATTTTATGAGCATAATAAATTGGTGCTGGTAAAAAGCTTTCCGTTTCATCGGTGGCATAACCCACCACTATGGCACTATCGCCTGCTCCTTCTGATGCTATACAAAGGGCTATCTCTGGGCTTTGCTCGTTTATAGAGCTTATAACGCCTATCAAATCTCCATCAAAACCATACTCTGGTTTTGTATATCCTACTTCTTTTATAGCTTTTTTTGATACCATTTGTAAATCTACGTATGCAGAGGAAGAGACTTCCCCTGCTATAAATACAATGTTGGAGCTAAGCAAAACGTTTATTGAGACCCTAGAAAACGGGTCTTTTCTCATGAACTCATCTAATATCTCATCGGATATGATATCTGCAAGCTTGTCCGGATGCCCTTCAAAAGGTGATTCCGCAAACCTTATCCTATCCATCTTGAAGTCTCTTTTTTACATAGGTTATTATATCTACAGGTAGCGGATCGTAGCCGTACATGTTTGCCAAATGATAGCTGGCAAAATCTCCTATGTATATATTCTTTAAAAGCCTTGAGATGTAGGAGTTTCCTTCTTCTGATATGAGTATCGGGTTAAAGCCCTTGTCTTTTAAAATGTCTATTGTCATATTTACCCTTAGGCTTACCCTTGGGTGTTCTTTTTTATCTGCTACTATAACAAACCTAAGGTATTGGTTTATGTCTGGGTTTGTATAACCTACCACTTCGTTGTGATGCATCTCTGGTATATATGCGTTGTAAGCTGGTGTTTTTGAGTTTTCGTTTATTTGGGTTTTAAACCTGTAAGCGGCTGCTTCCATAAGCGGTGTTCCATATATTATAGGCACATATCCAAACAAGCTTTTTGCTATGTCTTTTGAAACTTCCTCATAACGAGAGCTTGAAGCTTTTAGATCTTCTTTTAAGTCTAATATTTCTTCTTCTTTTCCAAAAAGCCATAAACAAGCATTAAGCATAAATCCAAGAGCATACCTCGGAGGATAACCAGTGGGTATTTTTATGTGTGGTACACCGTGCTTGTTGGACAATTCTTCTAACTTTCCGCCAGAGCTTATAGATATTATTTTCGCCCCTACTTTTATGGCTTGTTCAAATACAGATATTGTTTCTTCCGTATCGCCACTATAAGATATACATACCACAAGAGCGTCTTTGTCTACAAAAGGCAAAAGTTCATACCCTTTTATAGAGAATACGGGCTTGTTAGAACCATTTTTTATAAGGTAGGATTTCATTATTTCTCCTACAATACCAGACCCTCCCATGCCGCTAAACACAAGCATGTTGTAGCTTTGTGGCAACATGTTGCCAACATCGACTTTTTCAAAGTGGTCTCCAAAACCCCTCAACATCTCTAATGCGCTTTTCATTTTCAAATACCTCCTTAAGTAATATTTTACATCAATATATACTCATTGATAAAGATAAATTTTGTATGTTATAATGTCTTTTCAATGAAGTATATTCTAAAAGGAAAAGTTTTTGGAAGAGTTCAAAAAGTAGGTTTTAGGGCTTTTACAAAAGATATAGCGGATAGTTTGGGTATACAAGGCTATGTTAGAAACCTTGAAGATGGTACGGTAGAGTTTGAAGCTATAGGAGAGAAGGAAACTCTTGAGATGTTTTTAGAAAAGCTAAAAGAAGGCCCAAAACATGCTTTTGTCTCTGATATAAAATATAACATGGAGGTTTTTGAAGATGAAGATTATCCAAAAAGCTTTGATATTTTGTATTAGCCTTGGGCTTTTAACTTGGCAAGCTAAGGCTTATGAGTGCCATTATTACAAGATAAGAAAAGGTGACACGATAGACGGTATTGCCCATAAATTTCACGTTTATACAAAATCCATAAAAGAGGCAAACCCTTCTCTTAGGAAACATAAATTTTTATCTATAGGGCAAAAAATCTGTATCCCTTACAAACCAAAAAGACCAAAAATACCTACCATGAGCTATAAAGTAAAAAGCGGTGATACATTGTCGGTTTTGGCGAAGCGTTTTGGTACATCTGTAAGAGAGCTAAAAGAGTTAAACAACCTTCATAGGAATTTTCTAAGGGTAGGAGAGACTATAAAAGTTCCTTACAATACAAAGTATGTAGAAAGATACGAAGGCAGAAAGTACAAGCTTTATGTTATCAAAAACGGTGGTACTCTTAGAGATGTTTCAGATGTAGCCGGTGTACCGCTTAGGATACTTGAAAAATTAAATCCAGATTTAGTAGGTAAGTATCTTAGTAAGGGCACTGTTGTAAAGCTTGGTAAAAAGCGTATAACCTATAAAAAACTTATAGCAAGAGCCAAAAAGCGTTATAAAGAAAATTATCAAGCTAAACCATTACCAAGCCAACCAAACAATCTAAAAGCCCTTACTCAAGAAGAAGCTAATTCTCAATCAACGTTGCATAAACATGTAAATATACCACTACCGGTAGAAGGTCAGATACAAAGGGCCCAAAGGGGTATAAATATCGTTACCGACTGTGGAAAGCCGGTAAAAACTATAAACTCAGGCATAGTGGTTTATAGCGGTGATGATTTGGCAGCTTACGGTAATATGGCCATAGTGGATGGTGGTGGTATTATAACGGTTTATGCTTATAACCAAAAGCTTTTTGTAAAGAAAGGTCAGATGGTAAATAAAGGTCAAACTATAGGTTTGGTGGGGACAAAGCCTGGTACTTCTATTTGTGAGCTTCATTTTGAATTAAGAAGCAAAGACGGCACTCCTATAGATCCTATCACTTACTTTGGTAGATAATTTGTTATAATATACTTAAACTTTAAAGGAGGTGTACAATGGATTTAAGCAAGATAGTAAGCAAAAATCCGCCGGAGGACATCTACGCTTTCATAGAAATACCAAAGGATAGCAACATCAAGTATGAGCTTAACAAAGAAAGCGGTGTGATCTTTGTGGATAGGGTACTTTTTACCGCTATGTATTATCCTTTTAACTATGGTTTTGTGCCAAACACCTTAGCAGAGGATGGAGACCCTATAGATATAGTTGTGATATCGGAATTCTCTGTGGTACCTGGTTCTGTTATAAGATGTTCTTTAATAGGTATGCTTGAGATGGAAGATGAGGCTGGTATAGACACGAAGCTTTTGGCAGTGCCCCACAAGAAAATAGACCCAGCATTTTCTTACGTAAAAGATGTGGATGATTTACCAGCTCATATAAAGGAAAAGATAAAACACTTTTTTGAGCATTACAAAGAGCTTGAGCAGGGCAAATGGGTAAAGCTCAAAAACTTCTTATCAAAGGAAAAAGCCACAGAGGAGCTTCGAAAAGCTATAGAGCGATTTTCAAATAAATGAGCCTTGTAAAAGACACGGCCTTAGAGACCATATCAAAAGAAATAGA
The DNA here is from genome assembly GCF_000213785.1 of Hydrogenobaculum sp. 3684. Taxonomy (NCBI): domain Bacteria; kingdom Pseudomonadati; phylum Aquificota; class Aquificia; order Aquificales; family Aquificaceae; genus Hydrogenobaculum; species Hydrogenobaculum sp. 3684. The sequence continues at coordinate 153,483 of NC_015557.1, forward strand.
AGCCGTTGAAGGTTTAAAGCTTTTAATAAATGAAGATTTTGAAAAAGCTATAGATGTTATATATCGTTCTGAAGGTAAGGTTATATTGACTGGAGTTGGCAAATCTGGCCATATAGCAAGAAAAATAGCTTCTACTATGGCAAGCGTTGGTACCCCTGCGGTGTTTTTGCATCCAAACGAGGCTTTACATGGAGATCTTGGTATTATTTCAAAAGAAGATGTTGTTTTAGCATTGTCCAACAGCGGCGAGTCTGCTGAAATACTTTACATGATTCCTTATATAAAAATGATGGGATGCTTTTTAATATCTATTACAAACAATAAAAACTCTACTTTGGCAAGACAAAGCGATATATCGATAGTGCTTAACGTTGAAAAAGAAGCATGCCCTTTAAACTTGGCTCCCACATCTTCCACCACTGCCATGCTTGTACTTGGCGATGCTATGGCTATGAGTCTTTTGAGGCTTTCTGGTTTTAAAGAAGAGGATTTTGCTCTTTTGCATCCGGCTGGGTTTTTAGGCAAGAAGCTAAAGCAAGTAAAAGATGTGGGTCATTTTGGTGATGAGCTTCCTATTGTAAAAAAAGATGCAAAGATATATGAGGCCATTATAGAGATAACTCAAAAGGGCTTTGGAGCTACAGCGGTAGTGGATGAAGCTGGAAAGCTGGTGGGCATATTGACAGATGGTGATATAAGAAGGATTTTAGAAAGTAAAGTAGATATAAATACCACTAGTGTGTATGAGGTTTGCACTAAAAACCCAAAAACCATATCAAAATCTGACATATTAGCAAAAGCTCTATCTTTGATGGAAAACCACAAGATAACTGTTCTTATCATAGAAGAGAACGAAAAGCCAATAGGTATAATACACCTTCATGACATACTGAGGTCTGGTATAAATTGAACTCTTCAAATATTTTTACAATACCAAATCTTTTATCGTTTTTTAGGCTTTTAATGTCTCCATTTTTTTTATTTTTAGTAAAAGCCGATATAAAGCTAGCGTTTTTTCTATTTATTTTAGTCAGTATTACAGACGCTTTGGACGGGCTTATAGCAAGGCTTACAAACAGCGTAAGTTTTCTTGGCAAACTGCTTGATCCTATAGCCGATAAAGTTTTGATATTGTCTTTGTCTTTTGCTTTTATAAAACTAAAGTACCATATGCCAGCTATTCTTTTTAAGCTAATATTGGCTAGAGAGGTGTTTATAATTTTAGGAAGTGTTTTGTTGCTCTATCTTGGTGTAGTGCCAAAGCCCTCTTATCTTGGAAAGCTTGCCACGTTTTCTATGATGATGCTTTTTTTTGGGCTTTTCATAGAGAATATTAAGAATTACGAAATAAAATTTATAGACTTATTTTACGATGTAGTAGGTGTTTTTGTAGCGCTAAGCTTCTTTGAATATCTGAACATAGGTGTTAGAAATATGATAAACGTATTCAACCATAAAGTTTTAAAATAGATTCATGAAGCTTTTTATAAAGAAGCTTTTTATACTTTTTGTATTTATACTTGTTTTATTGGCGGCTTCTGGTATAAAATCCTTTGGCGTAAGCTCAAGTTTAAACTCTTATTTAGAGAAAAAGTTAAATCATGCCATAGAACTCATACATCTAAGGGACTACCAAGATGCTGTCTCAGAGCTTATGGACGTGTACTCTATGGCTCCAAAAAGTAAATACGGTGAGCTTTCTTATCTTTACATAGCAAAGGCCTATGCTTACGAAAACTACTACAGTGCAAATATAAAAGGTGTCCAAAACGCTATAGTTATGCTAAACATGTACCCATTTTATTATAAGGTCCCATCTTATATAGCTCTACAAAGAGAAATAATAGGTGATATATATCTTCTTTTGGGAGATTTCAACAAAGCCACTGGTGTTTTTATGGTTTTATCAAGCAAATACCCAAACGTAAACAGGTATAAGATCAAGTTAGCCTATGCGACCCTTAGAAACCACGATAAAAATGGTATAGATTATACTAAAAGCATTCAAAACAAAGATATAAAAACTCCAGAGGATACCGCTCTTTATTATTTTGATTACGCCATATACTATTTTTTGACTGGAGATTATAAAAACACTACCTTCATGCTTCATGAAGCTTCTAACTACGATAGTTTTTTATCTTATCACCCCTATTACGAGTTTCTTTATGGATACGCTTTTTATAAGTTATCAGATTGGCAAGATGCCATGTTTCACCTTGAGCTTTCAAAAAGAAGAGACATATATGGAAGGTATAAAAACAAAGTAAATTATGTACTAATGCATATTTATCTTATTACAAAAGACTATCTTGATGCTCATAGGATTTTAAAAGAATTTTTAAAGCATGACGGTGTTTTTTACAATCCAGTTGCCTATATATCCTTTAGTTCTTTATGGATGCACCCTGGTTATTTGGCCACTTACAAAATACCGTTTTATCAAAATACCTTAGATAAGCTTATGTGGCTTCATTTCCCAAGCGTTTTATCTTTATATCCGGATTTTGGCCTTCTCAATTACTACCTTGAAGGTGAACTTAATTCCGAAGAGATTCAAGATATGTTTATAGGATTTTTAAACATAAAATTTCCAAATAGACCTATAAATTTTGATGATATAAACGTATCCTTTGAAAAGCCTATAAACTATATATCAAACCTTATATCAAGAGAAAACCCCTACGATGAAACCTTTGCCTATAGGCTTTATAGCGTTTACAAAGAAGATCCATCTTTATTTGCGATGTTTTTACAACCTAGCACTTATGAGAACATCTCAAGAGTTTTTGTGTATGTAGGTGATACAAAAGGACTTGGATTTACAAACGGTATCCAAGATCAAAATATAAAGACGTTTCTACAAGGAGAGTTTTATATAGAACAAGGTGATATAAAAGATGGTGTTGCAGCTTTAAACTCAGTGCTAAACAATTTAAAAGGCGATGATAAAGAAGAGGCAGAATTTCTAATAGGCTACTATACCAACGACGATACCATATTGGATAGATTTTTATCTCATAAAAATATTTATACATCTAATAGATTAAAAGACTATGCTAAGCTTGGACTTTTAAAAGACGGCATATTAAAGTTAAACAAAAAAGATTATAAAAATGCTTTAAAATATTTTAAAACCTATATAGAGATTTACAATAAAACAAAAAACAACACATATTGGTGGGCTTTATATAAAGCTGCTTACATTAGCTACTTGCTAAAAGATAAAAATGAGTTAAAATATATATTAAGTTTGGCTAAAAATAGCCAAAACCTTTGGGCTAAGGCTGCTATTATTTTGTGGGGTGAGTAGTTATGGGGCTTTTTAACGGTGTAGATGAAGTAGTTCCTTATTTAGATTATACGTGGTTAAAACACAAGGTTATACTTAGCAATTTAGCAAATGCAGATACACCACACTACAAGGAGTTAAACGTAAGGTTTGTACCTTTTGAAAAAGAGCTAGCCCTAAAGATAACAAATCCCAAAAAACAAATTCAACCAGTACAAACAGGGCCTCATTTTGATATATTGGAAAAAGAATCTGGGCTTATAGGAAACGATAGAAACAACGTCAGTATAGAAGAGCAGATGGCACAGGCAAACGCAAATTATATAGCTTATGAGACTTATATGAAGATGATAACAGACAACATAAACGAACTAAACACAGCTATAAAAGGGCAATAAAGGAGGTAAAAACAGTTGACAAATTTATGGCAACGAGGAAGTATGAAAGAATGTAAGGAGATATATGGTTTGAGTAGAGGTACATTGATAAACTATGATAAGAAAGGATTGATAACACCTATTATATATGGGCAAAGAGGATCTAAAAAGAAATGATAACGCTGGAATGTTTACTTGAATTTGAGACCAATGAAAATAGAGATACTGTATTAGATTTAATGCGTAGGTTTTCATCAGCAATGAGATATGCATATAAAAGGTTGTTAGAAAGTGAAAAAAGAAAAGATTTAAAGAAAAATATATCAAGATTATTTAACATAAATACAAGATATTCAGATAATGCAATACTGCTGGCTAAACAAACGATAGAGATATACAAATCGCATAATAAAAATCCCAAAAAGGTTATATTTGGATCAAGAGCGTTATTTGATAAACTAAACAAGAAACACTTAACTGGAAAATCAAGAAAGAGTCTTATAAAAAAGTGGAGAGAAAAAAGGCAAGGCAATCTCTATTCAAGAGGCGATAAATCTAAACAAGGAAATCTAAATTTAAGGCTGCAGTGGATAAACGATAAGTTATATTTGAGAATAAATATAGGAGATAGACAGTACGTTTATGCAAAAGTAATTAGAACTGTAAACAGGAAGAATGATAAATGGATAGATTTTATGTTTATGCTATTGAAAGCTAAAGAATCTGGTAGTTGGTTTCCATATAGTGTTAGGTTAACATTGAAAAACGGTAATGTATATGCTTTCATATCTGTTGAAGAGAAACTACCACCTGTTGCAATCAAAAAAGATAATGGTGTTATAGGTATAGATATAAACGCTTATCCATTCCATTTAGCATTAGCAACCGCATCAAAAGATGGAAATCTGGAAAACTATCAAGCAATAAGCTTGTATGAATTATTAGATGTTAGCTCAGAGAAAAGACAATATTTAGAATGGCAAATAGCACATCAAATAATAGAAATTGCTAAGAAGGAAAACAAAGCTATTGCAATAGAAAACTTAGATAAACTACCAAAAGGTAAAAGAGGAGATGGGTTTGCTAAACTAAGACAGAAATTGCAAAAGTGGATATACAAGAGATTATTAAATAAAATAGAGATTACAGCAAGAAGAAATGGAATAGAAATTAGAAAAGTAAATCCAGCATATACATCTTTAATAGGCAAATTAAAATATGCACCGCAGTTTAACATAGACAAAGATATTGCAGCAGCATTTGTAATAGCAAGAAGAGGATTAGGATATAAGGAAAAACTACCTAAAAACTACAAAGGATTATTAAATGATAAAGATTTTCTTTTGTTTAGTGAAGCCAGTATTGAGGATAAGATCGCTAAACTTAAGAAAGAGATGAAAGAAGAGAAAAATCAATACAAAAGAAACAAATTAAAAAGCAAGCTAAGTAAATTAAGAAAAGAACTTAAAGCACTAGAAAAACATTTATCGTTTGTTATAGAAAGTGAAAAGAGTAAGTCAGTTTCTCAACAACCTGTAAACCAACGGAAGGAACAGGTGAGAGGTCTACCTATAGGTAGATACAAAAACTGGCAAATTCTTTTCACAGCCTTTACCTTTTCTTGCCTTGAGAGTTATAGAGACTTTTCTCCCTTGAAAAGGGTAATGATTTCAAGGGATTGGGTAAGGATGGCAAATAGGTTAGTTCCTGTACTTGGTGCAGGGACTATGACACTTCCAAAATACCGCCTGTTGGGGTTGGAAGTATCTGAAATGGCGGAATACAAATACCCCAACCCAAACTGTGCAGAGCAATAGTGTGCTGTAAGCATTTCTCTGAGCTATTGTGTGGCTGTGAATGTTTCTTAGATTCGAAATGCGATTGTATCGCTCTACAGTTTTGTACAGTTTGGTTGACCAGGTAAATTATGCTTGATATATTTAACGCTTTTGATGTATCTGCTTCTGGTATGTATGCAGAGCGCATCAGAATGAACACTATTGCTTCAAACCTTGCAAACTACGAATCTTACAAGACAGACGGCACTCCTTATCAAAAATTAGAGCCAGTGTTTCAAGCAGTTTACGATAAAAACATGCTTTCAGATGGTTTGGTACCGGTTAATGTTAGCGAAATTAGACAGTCAAACGGTTTTAAGCTTATATACGATCCTTCAAACCCACATGCAAACGCTCAAGGGTATGTGGAAGAACCAAATATAAACGTTACTACCGAGATGGTGGATATGATTACAGCTACACAGAGCTATCAAGCTAACCTCAGCGCTTTTAATATGACAAAGAACATAGCTCAGTTTACTATTAATAGCTGGACCTGATTATGGAAAATAAGATAACCAGTATACCGGATTTATTTGCAAACAATTCTTTAGAAAAGCCTAAAAAACAAGAAAATTCTCAAGGAGAAACCTTTTTTGATGTACTGTCAAACTTTCTAAACTATGCAAACGATGTACAGCAAACTGCCGAGGCCACTAAGAAAGCCATATTAGAAGGAGCTGATATCCCTTTGCACGATGCCGTAGTTCAGTTTGATAAAGCTGGTGTGGTGTTGAACTTGTTGGTGCAGGTAAGAAACAAGCTTTTAGATGGTTATCAAACACTCATCAACACTCAAATTTAAACATTTATGGATTTTAGAGAAATATTAAACAACTTAAAAGAGCGTTTCCAAGCTTTAAATAAGACTCAACAAATTGCGGTCTTGTCTATACCTGTAGTTTTAGCGCTCTTAACTGGGTTAATATTTTTTATCACATCAAGAGTGCATTATACCGTTTTATATGGAGATCTAAACAACAGAGATATGGCTGCCATAGTAGAACAGCTTGAAAAAAACAACGTAAAATACAAAATTACTCAAGACGGTAGGACTATATTGGTGCCAGAATCAGAAGCGAGGCAACTGAGGTTAAAATTAGCAGCTATGGGACTTCCCACCAAAGGCTATCCAGGTTTTAAGCTTTTAAACAAAATGCCACTTGGTATGACAGATTTTATGCAGCATGTAGAATATCAAAGAGCTTTGGAGCAAGAATTATCAAACACAATACTTGGATTTAGCAACATAGAAAAAGCCAAAGTAAGTTTAGCAATACCAAAACCAAGTATATTTATAACCCAAAGCCAAAAACCTTCAGCTTCGGTATTTATAGAATTAAAACCGGGGGCTTCAATCACGAGACGTCAGGTTATAGCTATAAGGAATTTGGTGGCCGCTAGTGTACCCGATTTAACCCCCAACAGAGTGACTGTGGTTGATAGCAACGGTGTGGACCTAACGGAAGAACTAAACAACCCCTCTTCCTATCTTACGAACGAACAGTTAAGGGTAAAAACAGCTTTAGAAAACTCCATAACAAAACATCTTGAACAAGTGTTGGGTCAGGCTCTTGGTTATAACAACGTTAGGGTTGCTGTGGATGTAGAACCAGATTTTTCTCAAGTGGAAACAAAATCAAAAAATTACAATCCCAACACTACAGCGATAGTTAGTCAGCAGAAAAAACAAGAAACCACCACAGGTACCAGCGTATCCGGTGTCCCAGGTACAGCCTCAAACATACCACCAATGAGTGGACTTAGACCAAACGCCAATTTTCAATCTACTAAAAAAGAAGTTACTACAAACTACGATGTTAGTGTAGAAAAAACTCATGTTGTAGATAAGACCATACGCATAAAGAGAATGAGTGTAGGCGTCATAGTAAACGCTGATCTTAAAAACGTAAATCTAAACAGCATAAGGCAATTGGTAATTGCGGCGGCTGGGGTAGACCCAAAAAGAGGTGATACTGTATCCGTCATAGCGGTACCCTTTTATAAACCTGTTGTACCGAAACCTCCTATATATGTTGTTTATGCAAAGTATGGTATAGCTGGTGTCTTGCTTCTTTTGTTGCTCGGAATACTGCTTTTTGTATTCTTAAAAACCAGAAAAAAACCAGAAGTTCAAGAATTACCAGCTGTAAGTGCAGCTATGGAAGCTTTAGAATCGCTTGAGACTGAAGAGTTGAGAGAAAAGGCTAAAGAGCTTATTACCGTTGATAAGATGATAAAAATAACCAAGGAAAATCCAGATAAGGTAGCAAAGATTATTAAACATTGGCTTACTGTAAAAAAGGCTTAGAGGTAAACAACTATGGCTGAACAGGTTTTAGGTCAAGAAGAGGTAGATCTTCTTTTAAAGTCTCTAGGTAAAGAAGAAGAGGTAGAGGAAAAATCTCTAGGGTATAAGAAGTTTGATATAGATGATTTAGAGCATATTTCTTTAGGTACAATAGCAGGACTTGAGATTATATTAGAAAAGTGGAGCAGGCTTTCAAGGGCAAAGTTATCCAGTTTAGTAGTGGCTATTAACAACGTTTACAAAGCAGAAACGTCTCTTATAAGATTTGAGGATTTAATAGCTAAATTACCAGTTCCATCGTGTATAAACACGTTTAATATTACTGGGTTAAAAGGTACTCACTTTTTGATATTAGATCCTCGTATGATTTATAGTATAGTAAGTGTTATATTTGGCGGTTCGGCTAAACCTTACAGGATAGAGGGTAAGGAATTTACAAAGTTAGAGTTGAAAATTATAAAAAAAGTGGTAGATTTACTTTTAAGCGCTTTTCAAGAAAGTTGGAATAGTATATTGCCTGGAGAGGTTATGTATTTGGAAACAGAGGTAAACCCAGCTCTTATAGCTCCCATGAATTCTAAAAAGGAAATGTTTATACAAGCTCATATAAATATAGAAATAGATGGTATAGAGTATCCTATTTTTCTTGCTATACAAAACTCTTCTTTAGAACCTGTTGTAGACAGGTTAAGGAACGTATCAGAGGCATCAGAGTATGTTGATTATGATAGTATAATTAAAAATTTAATAAAAAATTTACCGGTTAGTTTGTCTGTAACTATAGATGGTGGCAATTTTACGGTAAAAGATATACTAGAATGGGAAGTAGGCGATACTATAACGCTCAAAACTTCTGCCAACAGGCCAGTTAAGGTAAATATAGAAGGAGTACCTAAGATGTATGGTGTATTGGGGCGCTCCAATTCTAAAAAGGCTGTTAAAATACTAAAATTATTGGATAATAAGGAGAGTCAATAATGCCAGAGGAAGAAAAACAAGATAAACAACCTGAAGAGCTCAAGGAAGAAGAAAACAAAGCAGAACCCATACCTCAAAACGATGAAGACTTGATGAAATTGTGGGAAGAGGCTATGCAAGCCCAAGCTCAAACTGAGTCCAGCACTGAAAACCAGCAACCCCAAGCTACTGTACAAGAACAAGATATATCTAAAGAGTTACAGCGTATCCTTGATATACCTCTTTCTATTACTGTAGTTATAGGAACAACGGTAATAACTATAAAAGAGTTGCTTAATCTAAGACCCGGTTCTGTGGTGGCTTTGGATGAGTCTATAAATAGTTTTGTATCCGTTTATGCAAACGGAAAACTCATAGCTAAAGCTGAGCTTGTGGTAGTTGGAGAAAATTTTGGCATAAGGATAGCCGAAATAATAGAGAAAGAAGATCGCGTAAAATCTTTAGCAAGTCATTAGTTATAAGTATCTTAACTTTACTTGTTCTTTTATGGCAACAGCATCCTCTAGCGTAGCTAACGCTGTACCAGGTTTAAGCGTTGTGGCTGTCCCTGTTGCCACCGCATATTTTAAAGCTTCTTCATCTGAAAACCCCATATGCTTAGCGTATATAAAACCAGCTACCGCAGAATCACCAGCTCCTATAGTGTTTACTACCTTAACATCTGGAGGTGTTGCATGCATTATTGCATTTTGACTTACATAAACTATTCCGTCTTTACCTAAAGATACCAAAACTATCCTTACACCCATTCTATTTATCTCTTTTGCGGCTATTACGGCGTCTTCTATAGTTTTTACATCTCTTCCTACTACCCTAGAAAGTTCGTGTTTGTTTGGTTTTATAATGTCTGGTTTGTGGCTTATGTTGAATTTAAGGGCTTCTCCATCTGTATCAAGCACTACTGTAGCTGATCTGGATTTTGCTATATCTATAATTTTCGAATAAACCGCAGGTTTCAGCCCCTCGGGGAGTGATCCGGATATCACTACATAAGAAGGGTTGTCTAAGTTGTTTACCTTATCCATTAGCTTTGTCAATTCAAAGGGGGGTATGGTTGGTCCTTTTGCGCTTATTATGATTTGGTTGTTGTTTGTATTTATAATGATGTTTGTTCTTGTTTCTTCTGATATTCTTATAAAATCAAAATTTACACCTTCATTTATCAAAAGCCCCTCTATCTCAAGCCCTGCAAACCCTCCTACAAAACCAAGGGCTACACTTGGAACTCCAAAATTGATTAGCACCCTTGATACATCTATACCTTTACCGCCCGCATATTTTTCTTCTTTTAATATCCTGTTGGTATCATCTTGCTTTAGCTCATCTAGCCATATAGTCCTATCCAAAGCTGGGTTTAAGGTGATTGTATATATCATAGGCTCTCCTTAAATATCTTGTATGCCTCTTCTGGGGTTTTATCATGCAACGTTATAGCTGATATGGCTTTTGTCATTGCTATGGCTTCTTTTAATGGTCTTTGGTGTATATTTCTACCAGTGCCGTTTCCTCTTATACCAGCTTCTTTATAGGTATATAACTCTTTTAAAAACTCTAAAACCCCTTCTTTTGAACCTCCTTCACATATAAGCCCAGTATTACCAGCTGCTTCTACTGCTATGTGAAGCAGTTCTTTTACATCTTTCCCTTCTTGTTTTGGTACTTTTATTTTGGCAAAATCCGCTCCAAGACATGCCGCTACACCAGCAGCCCCAGCTATAAGCTCTGGGTCATGTTCGTTTTTTACGGCTTTTCCTTTAGGATACATCCATAACACCGCTATCATGTTGTTTTTGTGCGCTTCATAAACAAGCTCTGAGGCTTCTTTTAGCATTACATGTTCAAACTCACTACCAAGATACACTGTATACCCTACTCCTAATATTTTTATTCCCTTTTGTTTTATGTCTAAGATTTTATCAAAATCCTGAAGACTCAAGCTTATTGGATCCCTTTGCTCAAAAGGTACTAAGTTTGTCTTAGAGTTTACTTTGACAAGATAAGGTATGTTTGGATATTTTTTTGCGTATCTTGTGATAAGCCCAAGCTGTGTAGCAAAAACACCTATTTCTCCTTTTGAGGCTATTTTAAAAAGGTGCTCTGGGTTTGCATCGTCTTTTGCTATACCTTCTCCGTAAAAATCTTTGTTTAGATGTTCTATTTTTTGGTCTCCAGCAAAAAGCATGAGATTTCCGGTGTTTTTTGTAGCTTCGTTGAAGCTCTTGAGAAATTCTTCTTCACTTGATACATTTGCAGGTATGCTTACTTCAAACATTATTACCCTCCTTAATACTTATTATAGCATTTTTTATAAAGCTATTTAATTTTTTTGCCATGGTTTGTAGTGCTATGTTTTCTTGTTCCATAAGCTCACTAAAATCTTTGACAGAAAATGCTTTGTTGTAGTTAAAATCTTCTATCTTATAGGTGTTTTTATACTTTAAATAAAACCTTGCTTTTAGTATCATATTACCGCTATTAAATGTTTTGAAGCTTGGTTCAAAGTCGTAAATGTATATTGAAAGCTTATAATCTGATATGGGTTTTTCCACTAAGTAAGGTAGCGCTTCTAAAAGATAGTTCTTGACAGTACAGTTTAAACTACAAGGAAAACGGTGTTTTGCAAAATATCTTAGTTGATGTTTATAAATGTAAGCCATATCGTCAGTGTCTAAGTATCTTGGAGAGCTAACGCTTGATATGTAAACTTTTTTGACGTTTGTATAGCTTTCTTTTGGTTGTATAAATTCTATGGTTTTTTCTTTTTGGACAAAAGCACAAGAAGATATGAGTATCATACCAAAAGCCAAAAGAATTTTTTTCATTTTGTTTCCTCCAGCGGAAAGGGTTTTTGGCGGTTTATGATAAAAAATGCATTTGGATGATTTTTTATGTGTTTTATTAGAATCCTCATCTCGTTAGATGTTTTTTGTATATCTTTCAACGTTCTGTTTATCTGAGGGTATACGTTGTCTGTCAATGTATCTGAATTTGTTTTCAGGCTTTTAAGAAGAGTATCTAATTTTTTCGTTTCTTTGTTTAACTTATCCGCCAGAAGGTTGTATTTTTCTACTGTATTGTTTATATCTTGCACGTTTAGTTCGTTTATCTTGTTGTTAAAAGCCGTTAAAACTTTGTTGGTATTAGATAAAGAGTTTTTGGAATCTTTTATAAGACTATTTAGGTTTTTTATGGTATTGTTTATGTTGTCAAACAACGTATCAAATTTTTTGGTATTTTTAGAAGATATTAGATTGTTTAGATTTTTTATAAGATTGTTAGCCGAATCAAGTATTTGAGGTATATAATCTGATATTTGTTGAAGTTCTGATGGTTTCATAGGTATTACGTAAGCTTCTAAATCTTTGTCGTAAAAGGCTTTTACTCCTTTCTCACGTTCTAAGTCTATGTAAGATAGCCCAGTTATACCGGTGATTCCTAAGCTTGCTATTACATCTTTTTTTAAGTCAAGATTTTTCTCTACGGATATTTTTATCTTTATGGTTTCTTGGTCTTTTGCTATTTTTATAGCGCTTACTTTCCCAACATCAACACCTTTGTATTTTACCGGTGAGCCTACAGATAAACCAGCTACCGAGTATTTTGTAAAGATGTAGTAAGTGTTTAAGTCTCTATTTTTAAAAAAACTTGTAGAAAAATATATTGTGGCTATTACAACGCCTATTCCAAAAACTATAAAAAATCCTATCAGCGTGTATCTTGGTTTTCCTTCAATCATAACAATGACCTCTTTGACCTTTTATAAAAGATTGTATCCATGGGTGGTTTTGAGCTTTTAACAAAGATGGACTTCCGTTGAAGATAACCTTTTTGTCATAAAGTATCAACACTCTATCAACTATTTTTAAAGAGGCTATATCGTGAGTTACTATAACGACGGTGGTACCTAAGCTATCTCTTGTGGATTTTATAAGGCTGTCAAACTCATCGGCAGATATTGGGTCTAAGCCAGAAGTCGGTTCATCAAGTATAAGTATATCTGGCTCCAGTGCCAAAGCCCTCGCCAAAGCCACTTTCTTTTTCATGCCCCCAGAGAGCTCACCCGGATAAGCCCATATGTTGGTAAAACCAACCATGTTTAACTTTACTATAGCGTTTTTAAAAGCAATATCTTTTGATAGCGAAGTCTTTTTTAAAACTGGATACATCACGTTTTCTACGCTTGTGATAGAGTTAAAAAGTGCGTTAAATTGAAACACCACCCCTATTTTGTCCCTTATCTTTTGTATGGTTTTCTCATCGTTAAAATCTATCTTTTCCCCGTCAAAGTATATCTCTCCAGATTTTGGTTTTAAAAGAAAAAGCATCAACTTTACCAACGTACTTTTACCAGATCCGCTTCCACCTACTATGGCCACTATCTCTGATTTTTCTATTTTAAAGCTTATATTCTCATGGACTATATGATTGCCGTATCCAGAGTAAACATTTTTAAATTCTATCATATGTCAATCTTTGCAAAGATGATAGAGAATATAGCATCTATCACTATGATACCAGATATGCTTATCACTACACTTTTCATAACGTTTAATGTGACGTCTTCAGGCTTTTTACCAGAATAAAAACCAAAGTATGTGCCTACAAGTCCTATATATGCCCCAAAAAACGGAGCTTTTACCAAACCCACGAACACCTGGTTAAATCCTACAACCTCTCTTAGTCTATCAAAAAACATATCAAAAGGGATATCTAAAAAAGTTTTTGCTATAATAGCCCCGCCTAGTACCATTACGTTGCTTGAAAAAAGCACCAGCAAAGGCGTTATCAACGTAAGAGTTATGATTCTTGGTAAACCAAACACCACGTAAGGAGATATGCTCATTACCTCTATAGCATCGATTTCTTCGTATACGTTTCTTATGCCTATGTTTGCCGTGTATCCACTGCTTACCCTACCAGCCAATATGATACCTGTTATAAGAGGACCAAGCTCTCTAAAGGCCGATATACCTATTAGATTTACTATAAATATATTTGCTCCAAAGCTTATGAGCTCATTTGCACTTTGATAGGCTATCACTATCCCCACCAAAAACGACAGTACCGCCAATATAAAAAGAGAACCAATGCCAGAGCTTTCTATCTCTTTTAAAAAAGATTCAAATTCTATATCTTTTATATTTTTAAAACTATGATAAACCAATATTCCTATATACTCTAAAAAGGTTAAAGATAAGTTTATATTTGAGTCTTTTTTTGTCTTTTCGTTGTTGTATTTTAATAGCTCTTTTACTTTTTGTATAAACTCTATATGTTCTTTTTTGCCCACTAGTTCTTTATCTTTATATTTTTCTAAAAGCTCCAATACAAAAATGGCTCCAAAGGTATCTAATTTCTCAATATCTTTTATATCTATTGTATGCTCTTTTATAAAGATAGATACATCAATTTTCCCCTCAATGGTTTCTTTCGTTAAGTCCATAGCCTAATTTTAACAAAATATACTTTGCAGTGGTATAATTAAAATTATGAAAAAGTTTTTTTATATATCATGTTTACTTAGTTTTTTGGCTTTTGGCGAAAATATACAAATTATCCAACAACCTATACAACCTTCCCAGAGCGGCGCTAATCCACCCCAAGTCAATACATCTTTTCCAGCTCAGGCACCATCTAACTCTCAATCTTCAAATTCTCAAAATCAATGTCCTACCGAAGATGCTATAAAAGGATATCTCGTATCCCAGAATTTAGCCACATATACGATATTGGCTATTGTTCCTTCAGAGTCGGTGCCAGGATATTGTGATGTTATACTAAATAGCATGGACAACAAGACATTTTTTATTAGAATAAGAAACGATATGGCTTACGTTATATCTGGAAGCGTTGTTAATACAGCCACTGGCAAGGTGCAGGTACCAGATATGAGCAAATTTAACACCACAGACAACACTACAAACAATCAGCAATGATATCTTCTTTTGTAATAACGGGGTTTTTAGGTGCTGGTAAAACTACTTTTATGCTAAAAGCTGTAAAAGAGCATTTTAAAGATAAAAAAGTAGCCGTAATCGTAAACGAGATTGGTGATGTAGGTGTTGATGGTAAAATACTTCAAAATGTTTATTCTAATGTGCTTGAACTTTCAGAGGGTTGTATATGCTGCACTTTACAGGTAGAGTTTGAAAAAGGCGTTTACGAGATTTTAGAAAAATACAATCCAGATTTTCTTTTTGTAGAAACCTCTGGAGCTTCAAATCCATTTCCTATCATGTTAAGCCTTCAAAATATAGGTTCTTTGTTAGAAGGTGTTGTATGTGTTGTAGATGCAAAGAATTTTCATAACTATAAGTCTAACGAAACTTTTAAATATCAAATAGGTAGTTCAAATATAATAGTCATAAATAAGATAGATTTGGTATCTGAAAAAGAGTTAGAAAATATAGAAGATGAAATAAAAGTCATAAAAAAAGAGTATAATCTAAGAGATTTTCTAACCTCAGAAGAATTTTTTAAAGATTTTAAAATTTATAAAAGTAAATACGGCCAAATGGACGAAGATTTGTTTAAACACATCTATCCTATAAGGGATTTACCAAATCTACCACTAAATTTAGCTGGAGTAAATCATCTTGAAGAATCCCATATAGGGGAGTTTGTGGTATTTTTGGAAAAAGAGATATCTTACGATGAATTGGAGCAGAAGTTAAAAAATATACCTAAAAATATATACAGGATAAAAGGTATCGTGAGGCTTAAAGATTTTCAAACTCCTATGGTTGTCAACTATGTGTTTGGTTATACGGAGCTAAGCCCTATAGAAAAATACGATGGTAAGTCTTTTTTGGTGTTTATTGGCGAAAATATCAAAAAAGAAAATGTTTTTGTATTATAATTAATGTATGGGGATATTGTTTGATAAGAAAGATTTTTTGCCGTTGGTGGGGTACTCCTTTTCCTTGCTTGGAAGGATAAACAAAGAGCTAAGTCTAGCAGAAAATTTAAGCGTACTAAGAAATATAACACTCCTTGGCATAGGGTTTGACAAAAAAGACGAGAGCATTCTAAAGGCTTTGGTGGATTCAACTAGAGCATCGGATGCATTTTTTGTGTTTGAAGATTTGCTGGTGCTTTTACTGTTTGGTACTGATAAAGAAGGGGCTATACATATAATAAACGAGTTAAAAGAATTTTTTGGAGAAAACATGTCTTATGCCATGGTTACATCTCCGGAAGATGGAGGTGATGCATCTACTTTGGTAGAAAACTTTAGAGGTATGGTAAAGCTAAAGCTTTCTTTAGATATTTATGATTTATAGTATTTTTTATATTTTATTGTTTCAATTATCATACTAGACAAGCCTATTCCCATAACTGTTATTATCACTAAGAAAAATCCTATATCAAGGTTGTGAAGGTTGTGTATCCTCAAAGGTGTTTTTATGCTAAACTCCAACCATTCTGGTTTTAAAAGCCCCAATACACCAACTATAAAAAACAAAATACCACCAAAAAATAGCGTTCTTGCAGCGGTAGTTCTTGCTATTTTTCTAGATACTTCGTGTGGTAAATTTAAAGATTTACCAAGAAGTCCAAACAATGTACCCATAATTACTTGCACCGTTGTGGTGCCAAGCCCAAACATAAATCCCGGCAACCAACCAGTGTAGGCGCTTGGCATAGAAGGAGCCAATACGGTATATATAATTATTGCAAAAGCCCCAAAACCCCATCCTGCTATAAATCCATGCAACATTGCCATTTTTATAGTTATAACTTCGTGAGCATCATCTATGCTATGTCCAAGAAGTGCCTCTTTGTGATGCGATGTGTCTATCTTGCCAAAGTGTATATGGAACATGTCTTTGTATCTGAATATATAAAGTCCACCAAAGGCCATAGCTAACCCTACAAGTATGTATGTAATGTATTCTAAAATAGGTATTTTTAGGAAGTTTACCAAAGAAAAATAAGCTAGCTCGCTGGCTATAGCCCTTTGTAGTGTAAAGGCTAGCGAAAAAGATAAACCCACTAAAAATCCTTTTTTCGCTGAGTAGCTTCCAACGGAATAGCTAAATGTTATAGGCCAAGTATGTTCATCCGGTGTTATGCCGTGTATTATCCCCAACAAGTAAGCTGTTAGTAGTGTTACCCATATGTTAGAAGATGCTGTTACGTTGTATAAGTCTATCATCTGCAATTGTATATACTCATATAAACTCTCGCTATGGATTCGTAAGAAAAGTATATGAGTATCACACCTATTAATTTATACACAGCCTGATGCTTTAGTTTTATAAGATATTTTGATAAGAATCCAAAACTAAACATCGTAACCATGGTTCCCAATCCAAAACTAAACATTATAAGGATGCCTTGTATCTGGCTTTTAGAAAGAGCTGCCAAAAGTAAAAACCCATAAACCATAGGGCATGGTAAAAACCCGTTAAAAACCCCTATTAAAAATGGTGAAAAAATGCTTTTTGTGCTTGATAAAACATTTATTATATATATGATACCTTCGTAAAGAGGGTTTAAAAAGCCTATGCTACCTATGGCTTTACCGAAAATAAGTTTTAGACCTATAAAAGCCATTAATATGGCTATAGCTACCGAAAATATTCCGGAAATATACTTTATATTGCTTATAAAAGCCCCAAACTTTATACTTCCGAAGCTTACCAAGAACCCAAGAAACACATAGGATAGTATTCTACCTAAGTTGTAAAGAAAAAGATAAATGATATTTTTTACATTATCTTCTTCGCTTAACTTTGATACACTTGCAGGAAATACTCCGCACATGCCGTAGCAGTGCACAAACGATAGCAACCCTGAGATAAATATAAGCACATAGTTTGTGGTCAAATCTAATGTACTTGTTATCATATTTCTTCAGCTTCCAGCCTTTTTATAGCTGAAAGCGGTATTCTATAGGCTCCATTTAACTTCACTATCCTATCTCCATCTTCTGTCCAAAACCTACCGCATTGTATCATGCGATAGACTGTTTTTGTACTACAGCCAAGTAGCTCCGCCAGTTCTTTAACGCTAAGGTACTTCTTTTTAGTATTCACGGCTTTACCTCCTACTAACCATTTAGTATTAGTATAATCAAATATGGTTAGTAAGGCAAGCCTTAAAAATGTAGCTAAATCAACAACTTACTTTCTTGTAGTTTTCGTGCTCTTAGGTCTTCGGCTTTTCTTGGTGTTTGAATCTGCCTTTTGGTCTTCTATATCGGGAATAATCTTAAGGAGCTTTGGTTTTATCTCTTCTATGTATTCTCTCATACTCCTTATGCGGTAGTGAATAGACGAAAAGTCTGGTACTTCTATACCTTTTGGTACTATATCTTTTGCCTTCTTCTCCAGATCTCTCAAAGACCAGCCGTATTTTTCTCTAAGGGCTATCAAAAACAATACCAGCCTATCGTCGTATTTTTTTGGTCTACCAGGTCTTTTGCTTTTTTTAGCCGACACCTTCGGCACAAAATCTTCAAGCTTAGCCAAATACTGTTCTAACTCTTTTTTTGTCATCATAGATATTATTATAACACATTTATTTTTTAAAAGCTAAAAATATGCCTTTTGGCGTAAGAAATTTGTCTATAGTAAATATGTCCTCAAAGAAATTTGCATCCCCTCCTGTGATAACAACTTCCACGTTTTCCTCGCTTTTTATTGTGTTTATAGTACTAAGAAGCTCTTTTGCTATGCCGTATGCTATGGCTTCTTGTGTGTTTGACGGTTTTTGGAAATTTCTTGCTTTTTCTAATTCGTTTGTGGGCATCTGTAAATGCGGTACGCTTATAATTAGACATTCTTTTCTTTGGATTAAACCAGGTGTTATATATCCATACTCTATTTTGGAATTTTTCACTATATCGTATGTGATAGCACTTCCCATGCTAACTACTAAAACGTTGCTCGAATATAGCTTTGAAGCTGCGTAGGAGTTTATGAGCCTATCTATACCGTATCCCTCGTATGGGCTTTTGAAGTCTGTAAGCTTTTCAAATAAAGATGTGTCTATTTTTCTTAATTTGTTTATTATTATAAAATCTTCAAACTCCTTGTTGGTGGATATGGCGTAAATTTCTTCTTTATAGTTTTTATAGTTTTCAATATAACACTCCAGCGTCTGCCTTTTTGCAGATATGTCAAATACAACATCTATGCTGTCTATAGACTTTACCTCATAGCACTTTATCCTAGTGTTACCTATATCCAATATCTTCAAGGTTCTAAAGAGTAGTTTGGTGCTTCTTTTGTGATTACTACATCGTGAACGTGAGATTCTCTATAACCTGCTTGGGTTATCTTTATAAACCTCGTGTTTTCTTGTAAAGCTTTTATGTTTGGACTTCCGGTGTATCCCATACCAGATTTAAGCCCACCTACAAGCTGATACAAAACATCTATAACACTGCCCTTGTAAGGTACTCTTCCTTCTATACCCTCTGGTACAAATTTTTCTAAATTTTCTTGGGAGTATCTGTCCGCTGAACGTCTTGACATCATAGCCCCTAATGATCCCATACCTCTATACACTTTGTAAGCTCTGCCCTGATAGAATATATGCTCTCCAGGTGCCTCATCGGTACCAGCCAACAAATTCCCAAGCATTACAGAACTAGCACCTGCTGCAATAGCTTTTACTATATCCCCTGAGTGTCTTATGCCACCATCGGCTATAATCGGTATATCGTATTTTTTGGCCACTTCATAACAGTTTGCCACTGCGCTTAATTGAGGCACCCCTACACCACTCACTATACGAGTAGTGCATATGGAACCTGGGCCTATACCTACTTTTACCGCATCGGCTCCAGCTTTAACAAGGTCTTCTACAGCTTTTGGAGTAGCTATGTTACCACCTATAACCTGTAAATCTGGGTATTTTGATTTTACTTGTTCTATTACTTCCAAAACTCTTTTAGAATGCCCATGGGCTGTGTCTACTGCTATTACATCTACTCCAGCATTTACTAAAAGCTCAAGACGGTACATTGTATCTGGACCTGTGCCTATGGCAGCCCCCACCATAAGCCTTCCATATTTGTCTTTTACAGCTTCTGGATATTGGATACGTTTCATTATATCCTTTATGGTGATTAGCCCTTTCACTTTACCTTCGTCGTCTACTATGGGTAGTTTTTCTATCTTGTGGGCTCTTAATATCTCAGTGGCATCTTCTAGCGATATTCCCTCTTTTGCTGTGATGAGGTTTTTAGAGGTCATAAACATAGAGATAGGTTTGGAAAAATCCTGATGTTTTACAAATCTTAAATCTCTGTTTGTAAGAATACCTATGAGTTTTCCTTCGTCGTCCACCACTGGAAGACCAGATATTTTGTACTTATCCATGAGCTTTTTTGCTTCTTGGACTGTATCTGTGCTTTTTATAGTGATTGGTTTTAGTATCATACCGCTTTCTGATTTTTTTACAAGTTCTACTTCTTTGGCTTGCTCTTCCGGGGTCATGTTTCTGTGGATAATACCAATACCACCCTTTCTTGCCATGGCTATAGCCATTTTGTACTCTGTGACAGTGTCCATAGCGGCAGATACTATTGGTATATTTAGCTTTATCTTCTTGGTAAGATAAGTAGATACATCTGCTTCATAAGGTAAAAAATCAGCGTAAGCTGGCTCCAACAAAACATCATCAAACGAATAATATTCTCTAAGGTTATGCTCTAACATAATCTTATTATATACTAAATACCTTTTCAGAGTAAAGTTTTCTTTTTTTAAAAGCCTAAAAGCAAAATTTGGATTATATTAATAGTATAGGAGGTATTTATGTTTGGAGATTTGTTTGACAATCCCTTGAAGCTTGTGCTTATATTTGCAATAGTTTTGGTGCTTTTTGGAGCAAACAGACTTCCAGAAATGGGCAAAGGTTTAGGAGAAGGTATTAGAAACTTCAAAAAGGCACTTTCTGGAGAAACTGAAGAAAAGAAAGAAGAGGAAAAGCCAAAAGAAGCCAATTAATTTTGTGTAAATTTTTATCTTCATAATTATGATATAATTTGTTAGGAGGTTGTATTATGTTTCATATGCCAAACATTACTGAGCTTATTGTTATATTGTTTGTAGTTTTTCTTCTTTTTGGTGCAAATAAACTACCAGAGGCTGGAAAAGGTTTAGGAGAAGGCATTAGAAACTTCAAAAAAGCACTTTCTGGGGAAGATGATAAATCAAGAGAAAAAGAGGTAAAAGCAGAAGAGGTGAAATAAAGATGGGGGTAAACGATTTGAACGATATCATAAAGTCATGAGCCTTTTGTAATGCATACTATAAAAGGAGTGGCTGGTTTTCTTGGACTTGAACCTATAGTAGAAACTGCTCATAAAGCAGAAGATATTCTTGGTAAGCTAAGAAATGCTGAATTTGTTATATCTCCTGCTATAAACGATTTACTTTTAAAAGCTGCAGATAAAATAAGAGAATATTTGGAGAAAGCTGAAAATCAGGAAGAGTTGGAGCCTGATAACGAGCTTTTGACTCAGTTAGAAGATGTTTTGAAAAACCCAAATAAATACTCTGACAAGTATACCACGCACCACAAGTATACCACGATTAACAAGTCTGCCACGCACCACAAGTCTGCCACGGTTTCAAAGGTACTCAATAGCTCTGAAAAATGCCGTTGATACACTATGAAACTTATATGGTTTAATAGCATAGATTCTACGCAAGATTATATTAAAAGCCATATAAAAGAGCTGATGGATGATACCTGTGTTTTAGCGAACGTACAAACCAAAGGCAGGGGTAGGTATGGGCATGTTTGGTTTTCTTCTTTAGAAGAAGGGCTTTACTTTAGTATACTTAAAAAGAATTTGCATATAGAACCATTTTCTCTCGTGGTTGGTGTTTCTCTTTTTAAAACTATCAAGACTTTATACGGCATAAGAGCTTTTATAAAATGGCCAAACGATATATACGTTTTATTGGAAAAGCCAAGAAAAGTTGCAGGTATTTTGGTAGAAAAAATAAAGGAAAATACCATAATAGGTATAGGCGTAAATTTAAACCAAGAGGATTTCCCACAAGATATATCAGACAGGGCTATATCCTTAAAGCTTTTCACTGGTATATATATATCAAAGCAACACTTTTTAACAACGTTTTTTGATTTTTTCTATCAAGATATAGACTATTTTAACTCTCATGGTTTTGAAGATTTTAGAAATATTATAAACGACAACCTTCTTTATAAAAACAAACTTATAACGGCAAACGATGGGAAGGTGTCTGGGATTTTAAAAGAGGTAGATAAAGATGGCTCTATAGTGATTGAGAAAGACAGTAGGCTTATTAGTTTAAACGCTGGTGAAATAGAGTCTATGATGCCTAAAGAAACGTGGTAAAATATTTATAACTTTTAAAAGGAGGCAAAAATGAAAAATCTTAAAAAGATGTTAAAGGCTTCAGCATTAGCTGTAGGGCTATTGTCTGTTTTGTCGGCTTCTTCTTACGCTGGTGGTTTTGCATGTGTGGATACTCAAGAGGTAATGCAAAAATCTACTTTTGCCGAATCCCTTGGCAAATCTTTAAATGATAAAGTTAGTGAGATAAGGCAAAAGCTCAAAAGCTATGAAACTGAACTTCAAAACCTTCAAAAGGAGATAGAGAGCAAAGCCATCTCCAAACAAGCCAAAAAACAAAAGATTAAAGAATACGAAGACTTAAGACTAAAAGCTTTGGAGTATCAGCAAGACGCTCAAAAAGAACTTCAAGCTATGCAAGAAAAAGCAGGTAAAGAGTTTACCGAAGCCCTTAAAAATGCAGTTACATCTTATGCAAAATCTCATAACTTAGAAGGTGTCTTTGATTGCAACCAAATGCTTTACACTGGTAATCTTGATATAACACCATCTATTATAAAAACCATAGATAGTGCACACAAATGAAATTATCTGAAATAGCCTCCTTGCTTGGGGGCATTTCAAACTATATAGTTGATATAGATGTTGTTGGTGTTAGTTCTGTTTTATCTCAAAAGCCAAATACTATAGTATTTGTAGATGAACAATATAAAGATATAGATTTTAAACAAGACATAGCTTACGTATCTGATATAGATTTACAAGCGCCAAACTTTATAAAGGTGCAAAATTTAAAGTATGCGATGGCTATAGTCCTTGATACTTTTTATAAAAGTGAAAAACCAAAAGGTATATCGGACAAAGCTTTTATAGAAGAGGGTGTACATATTGGTAAAGACGTTTATATAGGACCATTCTCCTATATAGGCAAAAACGTAAGCTTAGGAGAAGGAGTGCTAATATATCCTTTTACTTACGTGGGAGACAACACCATTATAGGAAACGACAGCATTTTGCATAGCGGAGTTCATATATACAAAAATACCGTTATAGGTAAAAATGTAATAATACATTCAGGGGCTGTGATAGGGGCGGATGGATTTGGATACGCTATAGGACCAGAAGGTATAAAAAAGCTAAATCATATAGGAAACGTTATCATAGAAGATAATGTAGAGATAGGGGCAAACACCACTATAGATAGGGCGCTTCTTGATAGCACAATCATAGGTAAATCTACAAAGATAGACAACCTTGTAATGGTAGGACACAATTGTAAGATAGGGCAAAACTGCTTTTTGGTATCTCAAGTGGGGCTTTCGGGTAGCGTCAATATAGGGGATAATTCAATACTTGCTGGACAAGTGGGAGTGGCAGATCACGTAAACATAGGCTCAAACGTACAAGTAGCAGCCAAATCGGGCGTTGCCTACGATCTTCCTTCTAACAACACGTACGGTGCAAACCTACCATCTATAGAATGGAACAAGTGGAAAAGAATTTACGTATCTTTGTTAAAACTTCCAGATGCCTTAAAGAAGCTAAACAAACTTTAAAACCAGTTTGCTCTTTGTGTATCAAAAACTCTTTTTAAAGCGTAAAAGCTCATAAATATGTATATCACTACAAAAAATAAGGGATTCATATTTATTTTGGAAGATAAGCTGTAAGGTATTACTATACCTATAACAAATAAAAAAGCATGCCATAAAAACGCTTTATACCAATCTATCGTATTTTGGCTTTTAGCTATATAAAAAGATGCTATGCATACCATCAAAAAAGGCAAAAAGGAAAACTCTAGCTTAAATATAAACGTTGATATATATGGAAACGTGTTTAATCCTTCTTTTCTCATTACGATAGCGGTTTTAACAAGTTCTGTAAGAGATTGTTCGTCTGGGGTTTTTATCCAAAGGTTCAAATCTTTTGGATTTATATTTGTTTTAAGGTGTAATGTCTGGAAATGTATTTCTCTAAACGGGCTAAAGGATGTTTCTATCCCTTGTTCTAAATCCATATAACCATTTTTCACTGTGGCTTTTTTAGCTTTTATGATATAGTTAAATTTGTTGTTTTTTACATTTATTATCTTTATGTTGTAAAATAAACCGTTTGATGTGGCTAAAGATGTTCCTATGAAAGTTTTTTCGTTGTTTTTTTCTTTTGCTATCCAGAGGTTTCTAGCTATTCCAAGCTCGTATTTTTGATTTTTTTTATAGACGTGCTCTATGTATTTTAGTTCTTTTGTAGCGTTTGGTATGAAAAATTCGTTTAGCATCAAATTTCCAAAAGATATTAAAAGACTTACTATGATAAAGGGCTTAAATATATGGCTTATTGGTATTCCAAAGCTTTGAGGTACCAAAAACATCTTTATCCTTTTTAAGTAGTGGCTTAATACAAAAACTGATATAGACACATTTATTGTAGCAGTGTAAAAAAGTACTATCGGTAAAAAGTTTAATATTGTTTGAAAAAGTATTTTTGGGCTTTTCATATGATAAGTGATAAAAAAATTTGAAATTTGATATATAAAAAATAATGCTAAAATAGATAGATAAACCAAAAATATAGCAAACAAAAAGCGCTTCGTTATAAATCTTAGAAGCATTATTTTTTGTTTTGAGTGGTTTTATAAGGAATAGGTATGTATTGGACAGAGGGTACTTGAGAATTCGTGGGTTGGTCGTAAAGCTCCATGAGTTCATAAACTTCTTCTGGTACATCGGTGTTTATATTTAAGCCCATGGCTTTTAGCTGGTCTACATCAAGGGGATAATCATGTGTAAATTTACCTGTGGATAACTCTTCTGCTATCTTTTTTGCAACATCATCAGGATGTCCTTTTTTCTTTAAAAGCTCGTATACATAGCTTTTCATCTGCTCTATTGCTTTTTTGGATACATCGGCCATTATCATAGTTTCATCGTCTATATCCTCTGGTTTTTTTACATCAAGCACTTTTAGTATAGAAGCAGCCGGCATTTGCCCTATCTGTGGATCAACGGGTCCTAATACGGCGTTGTGATCCATTGTTATCTCGTCGGCGGATAAGGCTATTAGTGTGCCACCGCTCATGGCGTAGTGAGGAACTATGACTATAACTTTTGACTTATGTCTTGCCAAAGCACTAGCTATTTGAGAGGCAGCCAACGCTAATCCCCCAGGGGTATGAAGTATCATAACAATAGGCATATCTTCTGGAGTCATCCTTATAGCTCTTAACACCTGTTCAGAGTCTTCTATGTTTATAAACTTCATAAAGGCAAACCCAAAAAATGACAACCCCTCTTGTCTATGAATCATCGTTATGACTCTGGCGTTATATTTTTTTTCTATAAGCTTTATCATTGCCTCCCTTTCTCTATTTAAAAGGCTTCTTCTCCAAAAAGGCCAAACTACAAAGAAAAATAAAAACAAAAACCAAAATAGATTAAAAAGCCCACCTATATCTTGATTCATATGTAAATTATACCATATTTAAAATTAATTTATAATTGCTCATCTATTATAGGGCTTAATATAGCACTAATCCAAAGGCTTAGTCTTATGCCTCTTGAAAGTGCTCTTTTGGTGGTGTTTAGGCTTTTAATAGCTTTGTCTATATCTTCGTTGAAGCCAATTTTTAACATGTGTTGCTCTAGTTTTTCTACTAGACAGTCTATAAGCTCTTCCTTTTCTTTAATATCTTTTATGTTGTCTATCTGGGGGATTGTTTCGTAAAAGCGTTTTGAGATAAGCTTCTCACATAGAGGATGTTTTGAAGTTTTTCTTTCAAAAAGCTCTAAAACGACGGATCTTGATACTATCGTAGGTATTATGTTTGATAAAGAGTCCGCTGTGATGATAAATTTTAGGTAAGAAGGCGGTTCTTCTAAGGTTTTCAAAAGGGCGTTTGAGGCTTCTTTTAACATGTTTTGGGCGTTTGTTATAAGACATACTTTGTTTGTACTATAGTTTGGTTTTAGGTTGGCAAAATTTGATATTTCTCTTACATCGTCTATCTTTATAGAGTTTTCTTTTCCTATCCATATAAAATCTGGATGCTTTTCATAAAATATCTTGCAACTATAACACTCTTTGCATCCCCATGGTTGCTTGTTTTCACAGAGAATCCCCTTTGCATAAGAGAGGGCTAGTTTTTCTACATCTTTTTCTATAGATACAATAAGGGTAGAGGTAGGTATTCTTTGGTTTAGCTGGGCTTTTTCTAAAAATTCTTTTGCGTTCATGTTATCCTTCCACTTTTTTTATAGCTTTTATATGGTTTTTCAGGCTTTTATTAAAATAGATGTTGCCAGATTTATCGCTTACAAAGTAAAGGTAATTGGATTTCGCAGGGTCTATGGCGCTCTTTATAGAGTTGATACCTGGGTTGCAGATAGGGGTTGGTGGAAGCCCTTTTACAAGATACGTGTTGTAGGGGCTTTTTATAGAAAGGTCTTTTTTGGTGATAGTGCCGTTCCATTTTCCTTTTGTTTTTAAAGCGTAAATTACAGTAGAATCCATTTGAAGTGGCATATCTTTTTTAAGCCTGTTGTATATAATAGATGCCACAAGCGGTTTATCTTTTAAATACTTTGCTTCCTTTTCCACTATAGAGGCTATTATAATCTGATCTTTTGTGGGGTTTAGATGGTTTTTCTTCATCGTTTCTTTAAAAGCTTTATACATAGAATATATTATATATTTTGGATTCTCATGCTTATAGAAAAAAATATGTATCTGGAAACAAATACCCTTCAAAACCATTTGAGTTTATACCAAGCGCTTTGGCGTAAGATTTGTCTTTGGCGTACTTTAAAAAAGCTTTTTTAGAACATATACCGTTTTCTTGAAGTCTATTTGCTATATCGTATATATCAAAACCTTCTGGTATTGTAATTTTATGAAGCAAAAACTCTCCCCTTGTTAGCTTTCTATACACTTCAAAAGGGCTTACGATGCCTTTAAATCTATACTCTCCATATTTTATATGGGCGTTTGTAATATAAAGAAGAGCTTCCAATATGTATTTGTTTACTATGCCGTTTCTTGAGAGTTTGTTTATAGCCTTTTCTTTGTTTAATCCGTATATATCTATTGTTTTATTTACTATATGTGGTCTTAAAAGCCAAAAACCAAGCATAAGCACGGTGCCAAGGATTATAAAAGATATCTGTTTAAAGGTTTTCTGCATACTCTTTTAATATTATATATGCACTTATGTGGTCAATCTCTTTTTCATCGCTTAAGCTTTTGGCTTCAAAGGTTGTGTATCTTTCATCTTGTAATACTATTTCTATGTTTAACTCTTTTTTTAAAAGCTCGTAAAACTTTTTTACCTTTTTCGCCCTTTGGCCTTCCTTTCCAGAAGGCGTTAGTGGGTATCCAAGCACTATTAGCTCTATTTTGTAGGCTTTTACTATATGCTTTAGCGTTTGTATTAGATTTTTATCGTTTTTTATTATCTTAAAGGGTTTATATATCTTTAGATGCTTATCTCCTAAGGCAAGCCCTATTCTCTTTGTTCCGTAATCTATGCCAAGCATCATCGTGATATCTCTTCTTTGTTATACCTTCTCCCACTCAAAACTAACTATATTCTTCAGCAGCTCTTGGTCTATTGTACCTGTTTTTAGGTAATCTTCCCAAAGGGCTTTTATAGTATTTTCGTATGTGCAGTTTAGCATACTCATTTGCTTCTTTTCATATCCTCCAAGACAAACTTTATAGCCTCATTTTCTAGCATAGGTTTAGCAAAATAAAACCCTTGAAAATAATCCACTCCCATCGATGAAAGCATATCTATTTGTTCTTTTGTTTCTACGCCTTCTGCTAAGGTCTTAAAACCAAAATCTTTGGATAAGCCGGTTATAAACTTTACTATGGAAAAATCGTGCCTATCGGTTGTAATACCTCTTACAAAAGATATGTCTATTTTAAGTATATCCACTGGAAGATGCTTTAGATAAGCCAGTGATGAATAACCAGTGCCAAAATCATCTATAGATATTTTAATATGTTTATTTAATTCTTTTATACTTTTAAATATCTTTTTGGATTTTTCTATATTTTTTATAATGTTTCTTTCTGTGATTTCTAAAACTAAATTATCTTGAACATCCACAGGCACAGAAGCTAACTCTTCAATAAAACTGTCATCGGGTAAGCTTAAGATCCCTTTTGCCGATAAGTTCAAAGATATAGATATATCTTTGTCTAAAGATTTAAATATTCTTATCTTATTAGATATCTCTTTTAAAGCCCATTCTTCAAAATGCATGATATACTTACTATTTTCAAGGTAATCTATAAATTTATATGGTGCATAGACAGTACCATCTTTATCTACTATTCTTATAAGAGATTCAAAACCTACGATTTTCAAATCTTTTGAACCAAGATAAGGTTGAAAATAAAACCTAAACAAACCCTCGTCAAAAGCTCTTTCCACAAGCTTTTCTAATATTATATACTCTTGTAATCTTGTGTTTACCTCAGATTCATAAAACTTTATAACGTTTTCACCCTCTTTCTTGGAAAGGTTTAGGGTGACAACGGCGTTGCTGTAAACTTCTTCAAACTCAGTAGCAGCGACATCAGATAATACAATAGAAACGTTGTAAGAGATGCTAATATAGTTTTTGGTGGTTTTTATTTTTCTATCTAAAATACTTCTAATCTTATATATCAAAATAGATTCACTTTCTATATTTGGGACAAATATGCCAAATTCATCGTTTCCGACCCTTGCCACAAACCCCTCTTGAAATTCTTGCTTTAAGATATTTGCTACTTCTTTTAGCACTTCGTTGCCCACATCAAACCCATAGGTGGAGTTAATAAAAGACATGTTGTAAATATCTATAAGTATCAAAGCAAAATCTTTGTATCTTTTGTTTTCAACGACATCTGAAACATAAAACTTAAAAGCTAAAAAGTTTGGCAGTTCGGTAAGAGTATCGTAAAATCTATATTTATAAAGCTCTTGGCTCAATACTTTTTCATGGGTTATGTCTTTGCCAACGAATAAAAATTTCATGGTCCCGTCTTTAAGCACCACTGGATATATAGTCTGATCTATGTATATAACATTTCCATTTTTTGTCTTATTTACAAAGATAGCAGAAAAAGGTTTGTTTGACAATATGCTATCCCAAAGATCTTCATAAAACTTTTCATCCTGATATCCAGATTTAAATATGCTTGGTTTTTTACCTATCAGTTCTTCTTTTTTATAACCTGTCAGATCTAAAACATATTGATTGACGTACTCAATCAAACCTTCTTTGTTTGTTATAAGAAGCCACATTTTTGCATCGTCTGCGGCTTTTCTTAAAACGATACTTTCTTTATCTTTATCAATCTTCTCCAAAGCAAAAGATACATCTTTTTTAAGCTCTTCAAATATTGTCATAAATTCTTTTTTAAAAGAAAACGTTATATTAGAATAAACGCTTATTACCGCATAAACTTCTCCATTTTTTTCTATAGGGATAGCTAACGATGTATATATATCTCTTTTTAAAAGCTCATCTTTCCAAAATTTCATAACCTCTGATGTTAATGTGTTTTCGTTTACAACAATCCTATTTTCCCTGTAAGCTATGCCAGCTGGTCCTCTCCCTTCTGGTACATCTTTTCTTACACTTATTTTAAGACTATCCACATATCCATCGTCTTCACCACATTTATGCACTGGTTTTATGAACTCTCCTTCTTTTTTACCAATCCATACAAATTTAAAACGGCTTTTATCCACAAGATCTTGGCATATTCGCTCAAAAAGCTCTTTTTCCGTGTCAGCAGATATTATCACCTTGTTTATATCTTTTAAGCTTTCTAAAAGTATGCTACGGATTACAGATGTTCTGACAACATTTCCAGATTTGTAATATATCTTTAGTTTATTCGTGAGTTTATTTGTGTTTTCTTCAGAGATTTCTCCCAAGCCCAAGGCTTTTATAAAAGCCTTTATACTATTTTGATGTGTTTCATAAAATTCTTTTGATACCAAAAAGTGATGACCTGCATCCAAAGATATTTCCTTTATGATGTTTATGCTGTCTTTGGCTTCTTGGTCTAATTGATCGTAGTATTCTTTAAATATTAGCCCTAAATCTACTCCACCGCTTATCACCTTTTTCACAACATCATCATAGGACTCTGACAAGACTATGTTTTTGTCGTAAAAGTCCATATCGTATAAGACATAAAAAGAATCTATCTTATCTACAATTGTTATATTGCTTGGTTTTTCATCGTTAAACTTTTTTCGGCTTATCAGTAAAAAAACATCATTTTCATTTTTAAATTTGCCTATGATCTTATAGCCCTTATTTAAAAGCAACAACGTTATATCAAAGCTTGCATAATAAATATCTGGTTTAAAATCATCCTTAGAAAAATAAGCGTATTCTTCGTCAAAGTTTTTAAAAGGCTTAAGCTCCACATGTTGGCCAAAGATTTCTTTTATCTTTTTAGCTATGTTTAGCCATTTATCAAGCCCTTTTTTTGTATCGTGTGGACAAACTCTAAAATCAATCATAACAATACCTCACTTATTAACATAAGGATATTTGATATTTTATTATATTGTTATTATTATATTTATTTTTTATAATTTGATAAGTTTACAATGATAGCTTACACCTTTACGCTTCCGTCTTTTGGGTTTTGTTGAGAGCTTGGCATACTGGTATCCCGTGGCAGACTTGCAGTAAGCTTTTTATATTCTTCTTCCAAAGCGTTTGGTTTATGAAGGTAAAACCCTTGGAAAAACATAAACTCTTTTGGAAAATGAATAGACGAAGCAATGTTTGTTAGAGCTTCCAATATTTGGTTGCTGTCTACAAACTCGTATATCACCCTAAGCTTGTTTCTTTTACAAAACATGGTGATAGTTTCCACCATAGACATATAAACCTGTGAATCCAATATTTTCTTTACTATAGCACCGTCTATTTTTATGGTTTTTATAAGACCCGACTCCGAAAGCTCTCCTATAAGCTCGTAATTGGTGTATCCTGTGCCAAAATCGTCTAAGGCAAGGTAAAATAAATGATCTTTCATATCGTTTTCAAACAATTCTTTGTTGGTGGTGATAGCGTATTCGGTAAGCTCTAAGTTTAGCATAACCTCATTTTGTGATAGTGTTTTTATGAGTTCTTTTAAAAGCCCTACTGCTTCATCGTTTTCAAGAGAAGGTGGATATATGTTTAGATAAAGCTCGTTGGTTATAGCTTTTATCTTATCTACATTTTCCAATAATTTACTAATAACCGCTATATCAAGTAGCGTCATCGCATTTTCTCTTTGGAGAATGTTTATAAATTTATAAGCTGGTATATAATCATCACCTTGTTTTATCCTTACAAGCACTTCAAAAAATCTGTTTTTTAAATTTTTATCGTATATCCATTGAATAAAAATATCTACATCTTTATTTTTCACTTTCTTTAAAACGATATCTTTTAGCTCTAAGTTTGCCTTTGCTTTTTCCAAGAGCTCTAACTTTCTATCACTTACATCTACTACCACTAAAGGTGGTGCAAGTTCTTTAAATTTTGTTTTTGACTCTTCTTTTATTATATTTATAATTTCACTCAGTTCTTCTGAAGATACTTCAAGAAATCTATTTATATCAAACTTATATATATAAAATACTGGGTGGTTGCCAATCACAATACTTGATGCTCTTAAGTCTTCTGCCAACAATTCTATATCTTTCATTAGATCGTTGTAAAAGCTAATAAAATTGTAAGTTAGATCGTTGTTTAAAAATACATAGAACTCATTTTTAACTCTAGTGAAAAACAGTTGGTTGAAATTTTCCATATGTTTGACAACAGTGTTTTTTAGCATTTCTAAAATTGTTTCACATTCTTTACCAAACTGTCTATCCGTCCTGGATCCAAAAAAGTTAACCACTAAAAGAGACAGTTTGTCCTTATACTTTTTGTTGTTTAATATCTGTGGTATAAGTATTCCTTTGTCTTGATTCCAACGACTTGAGATAAGTTCATAGTTGTATATAAGCTCATATACAGCGTTTATAGCGTAGTTTGATATAGAAACAGCATGCCTGTAATCTTTTGAAAGATAATAACCTATAAACTGGTTTATGTAATTGTGAATATCTTTGTGTACTTCTATGGTTTTTACCCTAATAGCTTCTGCACCAAAACTCATTATGTCAAAACCAAGCCCATGAAGAATCTGCCCTACTTTGCAATCAATGTGGCTTTGTATCTCGGCTTTGAGATGCTCTTCAGAAGCTTCTTTAAAAGCTTTTTGTAAAGCTTCTAATTTATTTTTTATACCTTCTTTAAAAAATGAGTCGTATTTTGAATAAGTATGTATGTTGTCACCATTTATTATAAAGCCGATAGCGTGATCTATAATACCTTCTATATAAGCATCGGCAGTGGTTTTATCAAGCATCTCTTTTAACCTCATTATGGTAGTACTTTCTAACCCAAGCTCTTCTTGATGAAGTTTTAAAAGATCTATGTAATAATCTATGGAATCAAACATGGTATCTCTGCTTATACCAAGCTGGTAATGTCTTTTGGCTACAGTTTCAAGTTCAATCTCAGCGGTTTTTAGAGCGGTATCATCGCATTTCTGATCTAAGGAACGTTCACAGTTACTTTCTTGCTCTGAGAAATGCCGTTGGCACACTTCATCTTTTTCTTGGATAAGTTTTATTATATTGTAAAGCACTTCAGATTGGGCTTTTATTAGTTTTTCAATTGTAAAAGGTGAGTTTAAAAACGCTGATGCATGGTAATCTTGTAAAAAGTGTGAGTAAAACTCGCTGAATATCTTATGAGATATAGATGAAAACTTCTCTTTTTCTGCAATCATAAGACGCCTCCATTTTAAATATAACATAAATTATTAATTTTTTTCCATAATATGTATTAGTATTTTTATTTGGACTTCTTTGGACAAATGAGACTTTTAGTTTTTGGCTTTTAACGATATTAAAATTTATGAGAGATTTAAGTTTAACGGCGGTAATTATCAACGTGTTTGTGGGGCTGTTTTTGTTCTTTTTCAAGAATAAGCTTGAAACTCTTGAAAAGGAGATAGAAAACCTAAGGCAGAAATCTGTGATAAAAGAAGACTATCACAGGGAGCTTGATAGGTTTTTCAAAGAAGTGTTTAGAAGACTTGACAGATTGGAGGCTTACTATGTGGGACAAAACCAAGCTAAAAAGCGTTAAAAACCTCTACAAGGAGGAAGTGCTGCAGATACCGGCTATTTTTAAAAACAAAGATGACTACGTGGCGTTTTTGATGGCGCAGTCTTATCAAGAATCTGGGTGGAATGAAGAAAGCGTTTCTAAAACAGGTTGTAAAGGCTTTGCTCAGTTTGAACTATCCACTTGGAAATTTGTTTGGAAAAAGCTCCTAAAACATGAAGAAATACCAAGTATATGGGACATAAAAGCTCAAATAATAGCCCAACATACTTACATGAAATACCTTATAAACGCCGTTTCCAAGAAAGAAACCATGTTACCAAGGCAGGAAATACTAGCTTATTCTTTGATGGCTTACAACGGTGGTCTTGGCGTGGTGGAGTGGTGCTTAGAATATCACGGTGTTGTTTCTGTAATAGCTTTAAGAGATTATAGAAATTCTCACAAAAGCACATACCCCGATGAAAATAAAATTTTTGAAATTCTAAACTACCCAATATCCATCTTTAACATATGGCGTAGCCTTCGAGAAATTGCTGTATAATATGTGATAAATGAGGTTTTACATTAAAGAATGGGATGAAATCATACTTGTAAGTGTATTGCTTTTATACATAATAGGTCTTGTAAACATAGCGAGTGCAAGTTTGGTGGGCAGTGTATTTATAAAATTTAGTTTTTCTACTTATAAAAAACTTATATTTCAGCTTGGTGTTGGTATTGTAGGCTTTTTTATGGCTGCTTTGATTACTAAATTTGATTACGAAAAGCTTAAAAACCCAAAGGCCATATATAGTATTATATCTTTAAATATTTTTTTACTCATAGTGGTGCTTGTAATAAAGTATGCCAAACATATGCCTGTAAATAGATGGCTTTTTGGTGAAAGTTTACAAGTGTCAGAATTTTCAAAGATTATAAACATTGTTTTTTTAGCTTACTATATAAGTAGAAAAGGTGAGGTTAGTGCTACGAAGGAGCTTTTGTTTGCTTCCTTTTTGGTAGCCTTCCAGTCTTTTCTGATATTTTTAGAACCAGATAGGGGAAGTGCTATTTTTTTACTTTTTATTGCTTTTATAATGCTTTGGATAGGCAACGCTCCTCCTAGGGTTTTATATCCGGCAACGTTTATGTTTGGTGTGCTGGGGATTCTTTTTTTACTTTTAAAAACTGGCGGAAACTATGTGGAAGGTCGTTTTGCGGCGTGGTTAAACCCTTTTGCCAAGGCAAACACAAAAGGCTATCAAATTATACAATCTCTTTTTGCTTTTGCCCACGGTAGGTTTTTTGGGGTTGGTATTGGGGAGGGCATTCAGAAAGAGGGTTATCTACCAGAAATAGATACCGATTATGCTCTTGCTCTAATAGGTGAAGAATGGGGATTTTTGGGGGTTTCTTTTGTGGTTTTTTTATATGCTGGACTGGTTTATAGGATATTTAAAATATCTGATTTTGCTGAAAATAGCTTCGGCAAGCTTATTGCGTTTGGCATAGGTATGTATATAGCTACGGAGTCCATATGGAATATGATGATGGCTATGAATGTAATACCCTCAAAAGGTATAGCTCTACCATTTATAAGTTATGGAAGCTCAAATTTGCTTGCTAACCTCCTTGCTATAGGTCTTGTGATGTCTGTTTATAGAAAAGAAAAGAAACCATGGAAAAAACTTTTTTAGTATCAGGCGGTGGAACCGGTGGACATTTTTTCCCTGCTGTTAGTTTTTTAGAGCTTTTAAAAGAAAAGAATATAAATTCTTTCTATGTGGGCTCTTCTTATGGTATAGAGAAAAAACTTCAAGAAGATATACCCTCTAAAAATATTTTTCTTGATACAAAAGGCTTTGTTGGTAAAGGATATCTTGATAAGTTAAAATCTCTTTATCTTATGGGAAAATCCGTATACTTTTTAAATAAAAATATTAAAGATGATTTTATGGGAGTTGTGTTCGGAGGTTATGCCTCTTTACCCGTAGGGCTTTTGAGTATATTAAAAAGAAAACCTCTTTTTCTACATGAGCAAAACTCTATTCCAAGCCTTACCAATAAGCTTCTTTCTAAAAAAGCAGATGTTTGCTTTACAACGTTTAACTATACCTCTAAGTTTTTTAAAAATGCTTTTAGAGTAGGTATGCCTATTAGAAAAGAGTTTTTGAGCTTTTACGATAAAAAAGAACTTCAAAAGGAGTTTAGTATAGAAAGCCCTTGTGTTTTGGTAATGGGTGGGTCTCAAGGGGCAAAAGCTCTAAACGATGTTGCCGTAGAGCTTTTTAAGAAAACAAACTTTAACGGTATCATCCTAACAGGTGAAAAAAACTATGAAGAGGTTTCAAACGCTCTTAAAAGCCTAAAACGGGTGAAGGTTTTTCCTTTTTTTAAAAAGATGTATAAGCTTATGAGAGCTTGCGATGTAGCTATGTCTCGTGCTGGGGCAAGTACTGTGTATGAGATGGCTGTAGTGGGCCTTCCGGCTGTGCTTGTACCATATCCGTATGCTGCATACAATCATCAGTATTACAACGCTTTGGAGATAAAAGATTTAGGCGGTGCTGAGCTTATAGAACAATCTAAATTAGATTATGATAGTCTTATAAAAGCCTTAGAAAATATTCTAAATGATTTAGAAAGCTATTCAAAAAATATATCTTCTTTTTGTATAAAAACCGAAGGAAATGATATAATATTACCACAAGAGCTTATGCTTGAAAAAATACGAGGTATATTATGATAGACTATAAAACTAGGTTGCTTGAACTTTTAAAGAGGTATCATATTAAAAAAGATACTGCTAATATATTTTTGGAGCTATTTGAAAGGCAAAATAACACTGGGATTTTTGAAAATCTTAACCAGCAAACTTATGATAGTTTAAATGTTTTGAAACGTTTTGGAATAATTGATAAAGATATTAAGAATTTCCCTAAAATTAAACAGATACTTTTAAACACCGACGAATGTTTTAAAAAACGTATAAGTATAATGTTTGATTATCTAAAGGATTTTATATACAAGTTTTTGGATTTGCTTTGCAATTTTACCGAAGATGCTATTTACGACTTTATTTTAGATTGTATAGAACTTGGCTTTACTTTGGAAGAAGAAAGTGAAAATATCTTTGATTTTTATAGGGCTCAAAATATCTTATCTTCCTATACTATAGACGCTATAAGAAAGTATAAAGAAGAGCATCAAGATGAATCCATTGATATCTTTGGCCTTACCGCTTCTTTTGTAAAGTTTTCCCATTTTGTTTCAGAAGTAGTTTCTTTATCTTACTATGAAAAGCTTCTTACAGACAAAGTATATGAGGTTTATGAAAAATCTACAAAAGATCAACTTTCTAACCTTTACAATAGGACAAAGTTTAACGATATCAAAAATTATGAATTTGTCAGGTCAAGACGGTATAAAATACCGCTATCTCTATGCATGTTTGATATAGATGATTTTAAGAAAATAAACGATACGTTTGGCCATCTTGTGGGTGATAAGGTGATAAAAGAGCTTGGCAAGGTTGTTTTGGATAATGTTAGAAAGTCCGATATACCGTTTAGATTGGGTGGTGAAGAATTTTTAATATTGTTTACCCATACTAATTTAAACGAAGCTAAGTTAGCCTGTGAAAAGCTGCTTAACAGGATAAGAAATATTGAAATAAAAGAAGGTGATAATATTGTTAAGTTTACCGTAAGCATGGGTCTAACGGAGTTAAAAGAAGAAGACGATAGTATTGAAAAAGCAATTGATAGGACTGATAAAGCTCTTTACATGGCAAAAAAGAACGGTAAAAACCGTATTGAGATTTTGATATAAATTAAGTTGCAAAAATAACTATAAAAGCTTAAAATGTATATATGCTAACTCAAGAGATAAAAGAGGCTATAGAAGGTCATATAAAGTATTTCGGGTCTAAAGAGGAGGCTTTGTTGCTTTCTCTTCACTCTATTCAAGAGCATCTTGGCCACATACCAGAAGAGGCTTTGGAAGAGCTCTCGGAGATTTTAGATATGCCGCTTCATCATATAAAAGGTGTTGTGGCGTTTTATGAGATGTTTGATACAGGCGAAAAAGCCAAGCACCGTATATACGTATGTAACAGCATAGTTTGCTATCTTCTTAAAAGCCACAGAGTTTTTAGCGCTGTAAAAGAACTTCTTGGTATAGAGCCAGGCCAGGTGACAAGAGATGGTATGTTTAAGCTTGTGGAAGTCCAATGCCTAGGTGCTTGCTCAGAAGCGCCAGTTTTCATGGTAGACAACGATATCTATAGATACGAATCAAAGGAGAAGCTTCATGAAATACTTGCCAAATATAGCTAATATACACGCTGAAACAGAGCTAAACCTTCTTCTTAAAAGAGCCAAACGTAAGCGAACCGCCGATATAAAAGAATATTTAAAAGATGGTGGCTATCTTGCCTTAGAAAAAGCCCTAAGCATGAAGCCTGAAGACATAGTAGAAGAAGTGGATAACAGCAATTTAAGAGGAAGAGGTGGAGCTGGTTTTCCTACTGGTAGAAAGTGGAAATTTTGTCTTCAAAACAAAGCCCCTAGATACTTAGTGTGCAACGCCGATGAATCAGAGCCAGGCACTTTTAAAGACAGGCTTATATTAGAAAGAGATCCTCATCTGCTTTTAGAGGGCATGATTATATCCGCTTACGCTCTTGGGGTCAATAGAGCTTACATATACATAAGAGGTGAATATCCAGCCGGTTATTATATATTAAGAAACGCCATAGAAGAAGCTAAAAAAGAAGGGCTTTTAGGTAAAAATATATTAAACTCTGGTTTTGATCTTGAAATACTTGTTTCAAGAGGAGCAGGTGCTTATATCTGCGGTGAAGAGACGGCTCTTCTTAACTCTATAGAAGGTAAAAGAGGACACCCAAGGTTAAAACCACCTTTTCCAGTGCAGGTGGGCTTATGGGGTAGGCCTACAGTTGTAAACAATGTAGAAACGTTGTCAAATATCCCCATTATTATAAATTTAGGTTCTGAAGGCTATAAAGAGATAGGCCCTATGGATTATCCTGGTCCTAAGCTTTTTCCAGTGAGCGGTAAGGTGAAAAAACCAGGTGTTTATGAGCTTCCCATGAATACAACCCTAAGAGAGGTTATATTTAAATACGCTGGTGGGACTATTAGAAATGTTCCTATAAAGGCTGTTTTCTCTGGAGCTCTTGATTGTCTTAGCGTAAATGAACTAGATACTCCTATGGATTACTCACAGTTTGGCTTTGGCGGTACTGGTACCGTGATAGTCCTAACTGAAGAAGACGATATAGTAGAAGCTTGTTATAAGATAGCTGAGTTTTATGAACATGAGACTTGTGGTTTTTGTACACCTTGCCGTATAGGATGTCACGAACAAGCATATTTACTTGAGAAGATAGTAAAAGATGAGGCTACACCCCAAACGTGGGAAGGTCTTAGGTTTGTGACAAAGTATATTCAACCCACTTCTGTTTGTGGTCTTGGCGCTGTGGCCAGTAGGCTTATCAAACAAGCCATGGAAAAGTTTCCAGAGGATTTTGCCAAAAAAGAACAAATGTCTTTTGTAAATATTTAAAGTTTGGAGGTTTTTTATGAGAAGCGATATAATACAAAAAGGTTATGACAAAGCCCCGCATAGATCTTTACTGAGGGCTTGTGGTTTTAAAGATGAGGATTTTGGAAAACCTATCATAGGTGTTGCTAATTCTTATATAGATATTGTGCCTGGGCATGTACATCTTAGAGAATTTGTAGAGCCTATAAAAGAAGAGATTAGAAAAGCAGGTGCTATACCAGTAGAGTTTAACACCATAGGTGTAGATGACGGTATAGCAATGGGACATTACGGTATGCACTACTCTTTGCCAAGTAGAGAGCTTATAGCAGATGCTATAGAAACCGTTGTAGAAGCTCATCAGCTCGATGGTCTTATCTGCATACCAAACTGCGATAAAATAGTCCCCGGTATGCTAATGGGTGCTCTTAGAGTAAACGTGCCTACGGTGTTTATAAGCGGCGGTCCCATGGCTGCTGGTAAAATAGGAGATAAAAAAGTAGATCTTATATCTGTTTTTGAAGGGGTTGGCAAGCTAAACAAAGGCGAGATAACAGAAAAAGATCTTCTTGTTATAGAGCAAAACGCTTGTCCTTCTTGTGGTTCTTGTTCTGGGCTTTTTACGGCAAACTCTATGAACTGCCTTACTGAAGTGCTTGGTCTTGGACTCCCAGGAAACGGTACTATCTTAGCCATAGACCCAAGAAGAGAAATGCTTGCAAGGGCTGCTGCAAGACAAATAGTAGAACTTGTGAAGATAGATTTAAAACCAAGGGATATAGTTACAAAGGCATCTTTTGACAATGCTTTTAGAGTGGATATAGCTATGGGTGGATCTTCCAACACTGTGCTTCATCTTTTGG
Source organism: Hydrogenobaculum sp. 3684 (assembly GCF_000213785.1). Lineage (NCBI taxonomy): Bacteria > Pseudomonadati > Aquificota > Aquificia > Aquificales > Aquificaceae > Hydrogenobaculum > Hydrogenobaculum sp. 3684. The sequence goes on from NC_015557.1 coordinate 193,190, forward strand.
CTATTGCAAGAGAAGCAGGTATAGAGTACAAAATGGAAGATATAGATAAAATCTCAAGAGAAACACCTACTCTTTGCAAAATATCCCCTTCTTCAGATTATCACATGGAGGATTTGGATAGGGCTGGCGGAATAAGTGCTATCATGAAAGAGCTTCTTAGAAATGGTTTACTTGACGGCAAACAAAGAACAGTTACTACAAAAACTATAGAAGAAATTGTAAAAGATGTAGAAATAATGGATGAAAACGTAATAAGACGTATAGACAACGCTTATTCAAAAGATGGCGGTCTTGCTATACTATTTGGTAATTTGGCACCAAAAGGAAGCGTGGTAAAAACTGCCGGTGTTGCCAAAGAAATGCTACAATTCAAAGGCAAAGCTATTTGTTTCGATTCTGAAGAAGAAGCTATAGATGGCATAAGAGGTGGAAAGGTAAAACCAGGCCATGTGGTGGTCATAAGATACGAAGGTCCAAAAGGCGGGCCTGGTATGAGAGAGATGCTAAGTCCTACTTCCACCATAATGGGCATGGGACTTGGAAGTTCTGTGGCTCTTATTACAGATGGAAGATTTTCTGGTGGCACAAGGGGAGCTTGCGTAGGTCATGTTTCCCCAGAAGCAGCAGCTGGTGGTCCTATCGGTATTGTTCAAGATGGTGATGAAATACTTATAGATATACCCAATAGAAAACTTGAGCTTTTAATATCTCAAGAAGAGTTTGATGCTCGTTTAAAAGCTTTTAAACCAAAGGAAAAACCTATCAAAAGCTCATGGCTTAAGCGTTATAGAAAACTCGTAAAAGATGCTTCAGAGGGGGCTATTTTATCTGCGGATTGATATTAGTTGATGTTTAAGATAGAAAAAACCGATGGTTTAGCAAGGGCTGGAGTTTTATCTACTTCACATGGTGATATATTAACACCTGTTTTTATGCCGGTGGGTACAAAGGGTACTGTAAAAGCCATGACCCACCGTTTGTTAGAAGAGCTTGGTACTCAAATCATCCTTGGAAATACTTATCATCTTTACCTAAGGCCAGGACCTGAGCTTATAGAAAAGTTTGGAGGTCTTCATAAATTTATCAACTGGAATAAGCCTATTCTTACAGATAGTGGTGGTTTTCAAGTGTTTTCTTTGTCTAAGAAAAACAGCTCAAACGTTAAGATAACAGATGATGGAGTTTATTTTAAAGACCACCTTCAAGGGGACAAACATCTTTTTAGCCCTGAGAGAGTGATAGAAATTCAAGAGATATTTGGCTCAGATATCATGATGCCAATAGATGAGTGTATATCACTTCCGGCTTCTTACGAATATACAAAAGAAGCTCTTTATAGGACTATAAGATGGTTAGAGCGTTCTAAAAAAGCCAAAAAACGAAAAGACCAAATGCTTTTTGGCATTGTTCAAGGTGGTGAATACAAAGATTTGAGAAAGCTTTCTGCAAGACTCACTGTAGAATTTGATATGGATGGTTATTCTATTGGCGGGTTGTCTGTGGGGGAGTCAAAAGATATCATGTATTCTATGACCTATTACGTTGTAGAAGAACTGCCGTTTGATAAACCCCATTATCTTATGGGCGTTGGAAAACCAGAGGATATATTGGAAGCCATTTCTCTTGGTGTTGATATGTTTGATTGTGTAATACCTACAAGAAACGCTCGTACTGGGCTTTTATACACATCAAAAGGTGAACTTGTTTTAAGACATGAGCGCTACAAAGAAGACCCAAGACCTGTGGATGAAGAATGTGAATGCTATACATGTAAAAACTTTTCAAGGGCTTATTTGAGACATCTTTTTATGATGGAGGAAATATCTTCTTATATTTTAAATACTATTCACAATCTTCACTTTTTCTTAAATCTTACCAAAAAAGCCAGAGAAGCTATAATCCAAGGTAGGTTTTTGGATTTTAAAAACGAGATGTTAGAAAAGTTTAATATGAAAAATCATAGCATAAATGCAAACTAAATCTAAATTTTAAACTATGAATTTAAAATCTTGGAGTTATTATATACAGCTAAGAGCTTACGACGAATCTGGTAATGTAAAAGAGGATTCTGCTCTTTACATAGTAGGTCTTCCCATTACTGATGATGTACTAAAGGCTGTAGAGATGGAATGCTATGCTCAGAATTACATACCTCAAGAGTTTGCCATAGCTTACGGCAAAGCTTACGCCATAGGCACAGACATAGATATAAAAAACCTTAGCGATTACAACCTAAACGCTTACGATAAGGCTACAGATCTATATATATTTAACGAAAATGTTAACTTTCATGAAGGATTAGAACAAGTTTTTAGGATTTTATTAGAACAATCTTTTAAAGATTTTGAACCAAGCAAAATAGAACCAGTTATAGATGTTGGTATCCCTCCGATAGAAACCTTGCGAGAGGTTTTTGATAGTGTGGTTAAACATTTCTTACCTCCTATGTAGCTGTCTTCATCAACCTACGACAAGTATGCCACGCAATAGTAAAATGCGATTCCACCGCTCTAAAGTTATGGTAAATTATCTTAAATAAAACATCTCTTTTAGTTTAAGCATCTCTTCTAAAGAAAGCTGTCCTGGGGCGTTTGGTTTTTCCAAATATGCGTAGCTTATGAAAGAACCGAAGATAAACCCAGCTATTCTTGAGATTTTGCCAAACTCTCCCATAGATATGAGTATTTTTGGTGTTTTTATATCGCTAGCACTACACATAAGCCTTGCCACATCTTCGTAGGAGTTTGCTTTTAAAGCGATTTTTGGAATATCTCCATATCTTAGGGCTTCTCTTATGGTTTCTTTTATAACAAAGTTTGCCGGTGTCATTTCAAAGTTGTGATAAGAGACGATAAGTTTTTTGTTGTACTCTTTTGAGAGTCTTGATATATAGGTTATTATATCTGTGGAAGAAAGCTCTATATCTGTATAATCAGATAAAGGCATAAGCTTTTCAAACATTTCTACTCTGTTTTCTACATAAGCTCCGCCTTCTTTTTCACTTCTTATAGTTAGTATCGTTTCAAAACCATTTTCTTTTGCTTTTTTTAAAAGCCCAGATACAAAGCTTATATCTTTGTTGGAAAAGTAATCTACTCTAAATTCTAAAATATCCGCATTTCTGGCTTTTACTAAAACCTCATCAAAATTTTCATCGGTTATTGGTATAGCTATTTTCATTAAAATGACCTCACGTATTCAAGGTATTGGTTATAATTTATTATAAGCTCTTCCATGGAATCTGCGCCAAATTTTTCTAATATATGATGAGCTATTACAAAACTAAGCATGGCTTCTCCTACAACTGAAGCAGCTGCTATGGCTGTTACATCGCTTCTTTCTTTGCTGGCTTTTATCGGTTCTTTTGAGATAATATCTACGCTTCTTAAAGGGTTCATAAGAGTAGGTATGGGTTTCATGGCAGCTCTTACTACTATAGGCATTCCATTTGTCATACCACCTTCGGTGCCACCGAGATTGTTTGAATACCTAGTATAACCGTTTTCGTATCCTATCTCATCCATCACTTTTGATCCAAAAAGCGTAGCCCCCTTAAAACCAAGTCCTATCTCCACTCCCTTTATAGCTTGAATGCTCATCATAGCTTTTGCTATATCCCCGTCTATCCTTTTGTCCCATTGTATATAAGATCCAAGCCCAGGTGGTACATTTACAGCCACTACCTCAAATATTCCACCAAGACTTTCCCCTTGTTCTTTAGCTTTGTCAATATACTCTATTACCTCTTGGTCTTTGGCTGGGTCTACAAATCTTACGACAGACTTTTCAGCTTCTTTGGCATTGATAGAAGGATCGTCAGATGGTGGTGTTGCAGATATTTTCCCAACGCTTAAGACATAACTATAAACTTCTATGTTTAAAGCTTTTAATAAAAGCTTACAAAAAGCCCCTATCGCTACTCTTGAAGCGGTTTCTCTGGCAGAAGCCCTTTCTAAGACGTTTCTTAAGTCTTTTTGATTGTATTTTATACCACCTATCAAATCAGCATGTCCAGGTCTTGGCCTTGTAAAATCTTTAAAATCTTCTGGTTTTTGACCAAAAGGAGCCATTTTGTTTTGCCAGTTTTCCCAATCTTTGTTTTTTATCTCTATGGCTATAGGAGCACCGGTGGTTTTTCCAAACCTAACCCCAGATAAGATATTGGCTTTGTCTTGCTCTATAGCCATACGCCCGCCCCTTCCGTATCCGCCTTGTCTTCTTCTTAGTTCGTTGTTTATAAAATCTATATCCACTTCAAGGTTTGATGGCAACCCTTCTAATATAGATATAAGAGCTTGTCCATGAGACTCACCAGCACTTAAAAATCTTAAACCCATAGTATTAATTATACATCAAAGTGTGCTAACGGGCATTTCTTACATTGTGAGATAAGTGTTTGTTAAGAACATGCTTATTTGAAACATGTTTTCAACACTCTGTGTACCAACGGGCATTTCTTACATCGTGGATTTAGAGTCTTTTAAGAACATGCTTATTTGAAACATGTTTTCAACACTCTGTGTTTATAATCTATTTGGACCTATACAAAATATGCTGTTTTGGTTTTTTTATAGGTTAAAATAAATATCAAAGGATAAAGTGTCTGTAGCTTAACGGATAAAGCGCAGGTCTCCGGAACCTGAGATTGCGGGTTCGAATCCCGCCAGACACGTTTAAGGATTTGCTAAATAATTATTTTTATATCTTACATAGTTTGAAGCTGATTCTTTTATAAGCTCTATCTCTTCTGGTTTTAAGTCCCTTACTATTTTAGCTGGGCTTCCTGCCACCAAAACACCGCTTGGTATATGTTTGTTTGGGGTTATGAGGGCTCTTGCCCCTACCAAGACAAAATCTTCTATTGTAGCTCCGTCCATGATGGTAGCTCCCATTCCCACCAATACAAAATTTTTTATAGTGCATCCGTGTATTATAGCCCCGTGCCCTATAGTGACATCGTGTCCTATGATGGTTGGATGCGTGTTGTGGGTTACATGGATTACGGAGTTATCTTGAATGTTTGTTCTATCGCCAATTTTTATATAATTTACATCTCCTCTTATGACAGTGCCAAACCATACGCTAACATCATCTCCAAGCTCAACATCTCCTATTACAAAAGCGTTATCTGCTATATATACACCGCTACCTATTTTTGGATAAAAGTTTTTGTAAGCTTTTAACATGAAAAGTATTATAGCAAATTATCTTTTAATGATGATGGTGATGATTACTGCAGCTAAATCTTATAAGAAGCTCAAACTTATCAGGGGTTACGAGGGTAAGTTCGTTAGATTCATATTTTCTTAAAAGCTCATCAAAACTTATTTTGTCATCTTCGGCAAAATACACCTTCATACCGTTTGCTATAGCGAGATTGTAAGCTCCTTGTCCCATATGTAGGACTATAAGTTCTCTTACACCAAGAGATAGCAAAAACCTTATCACCATACCGCCCCTTTCTACCGGGTTTCTTAGGGTTTTAATGGTTTTTGAGTTTTTATCGTAAAAAGCAAAAAACTTCACTTCTCCAAAAAGTGGTGATATTTTTATAGGGCTATTTTCCTTTGGGGCTTTTATTGGTATAGCCACATGGTTTTCAAAAGATTCAAAGCCTTCTGGCAATGTAAATCTTTCTACCGTTTTAAGCGTTTTCATAGAACACCTCCTAAAAATGCGTGGTTAATAAATACTAACTATTAAATTAGTAAGAAATTTAGATTGTAGTAGAAGTTTTATCATAATTAGTCTTCTTTGTTTATCCTATCTTCTTCGTGTTTTACGATTTTAGAAAAAATAAATATTAAAACCGCACCTATCACAACGGTTTCTACAAGCCTTTGGGCGTACATCTTAAATACGTTTGGTATTTGTCCTGTTTGAAACATACAATTGTAACAATGCGTATGTCCTTGATAGGGTGTGCCTTCCAACATATGTATAAAATTCATTATGCTATGCCAAATGTCCATTAGTTTATTATAACTCTAGTGTGTGTAGCATGTCTTACGCGTGTGTACCTGTTCCCTCGCTAACCCACGACAAGTATGCCACGCAATAGTAAAATGCGGACGTTACCGCTCTAGTGTGCTAAGCCGTGGTAGACTTGTAGCATTTCTTACACTACCAGTACCTGTTCCCTCGTCAACCCACGAAGTGAAATGCGATTCCATCGCTCTATCTATTTTTAGCTTTAGCTCTTTTGCCTGCTCTTTCATCAACCTACGATGTAAAACGCGTTGATAACGCTCTAGTGTGCTGGAAGCATTTCTTACACTACCAGTACCTGTTCCCTCGCTAACCCACCAAGTGAAATGCGGACGTTACCGCTCTATTTACTTTTTAGCTTTAGCTATTTTGCCTGCTCTTTAGTCAATCTACGAAGTAAAATGCGGGCGTTACCGCTCTATTCACTTTTTAAAGCTACCACAAGTATAGCTAGTATACCTATGGCAAATATGATAGAAAGTATTATTACCACTGTGCTTGAGTAATGAGAAAATGCCATTTGCTGTTTCGCTATTGCTTTCCATGTGTTCATGGTATTATTTTACAACATCAATATAAAATAAATATAAAAAGAGGGCAAAAGCCCTCCAAGTATTAAAATCTATCAAATGCATCAGCCCGGAACCTATGCTTTACCATTCCATCTTAAAGATATGAGCCTGTTTGTGGAGGTGGTGGAATTTGTTGTGTTTGTTGTGCCTGTTGTTGTGCTGGTTGTTCTGGAGGCGGTGGCTTTATGGTTTGCTTTACCTTTAGGCTTTTGATCTTTGCGTGTGCTGTGTATTCTATTTGCTTTATGGATTCGGATTGATTTTGAGGGTTTTTATAAAGAGTTTGTTGGTGCTTTGCTTTTAAAAGCACGAAACTAAAAGGTTTTACATCAAGACCACTTAACATGATAAGATATAAAGCTTGTCCTAAGTAAGTTATTATATCCTCTATATAGGGTAGGGCGCTATACATATAACCTGTATTAGATATGAGTTCTTTGAACAAGCTTAAAAACTCTTGTTTAGACATTCTGTTTTTGGTAGATTTTATGGCCTGTAAGCTTTGGAGAAATTTTGCAAATTCATCATCTAGTATATTTGCTTTTAATAAAAGCTCTATTATGTCATTATTGTATAGCGTTTGGTATCCTATATAATTTGCCCAAGCTTCTATTATGCTTGGTATATCATTGCCGATTAAAGCTTTTATCTTTGACCTGATATCTTGGTTGTCTTGGGATACAAATATCTTTTCTAGAATAGCCTTTTCTTTCATAGCATTCTCCTTTATCCTATCTCTTCTAAATCTTTTAACACGCTTTGAAGTCTTGGCGCTATCTCTTCCAGTATATCCACAATCTCCAAAAGCAAATTTTTTTGATGAGGATCCTTTGTATTTTCTACAAGAACCTCAACATCTTCTATGAGCTTTACAAATTTTGGTATATCTTCTATCAACAAGCTTATTATTTTAAAATCCATAAAACTACCTCCTTTTAAATCCCCCACAAAAGGGGGGTAATTAGTTTAGGTTAGTTGATCGCAGGAGCGATACAAGACCACTTGGCCGGTTTTTCTATCTTTTTTGCTTCTTATCTCAGATTCAAGCTTTCTTATAACACATCTTCCAACGCTTACTATGTCCTGTTTGCCAGAGTTAGATAGTACCGTTCCTAAGGTTGGGGTTTTGGAGCTTGTCTTTTTCCTTTTTTCTAAAGAGTTTATGATGTTTTGGATTGTAGCCTCTTGGTTTTGGTCTTTTAACTCTTTTAATATGTCTTCTAATATGGCTATCTCTTCGGCAGTTTTTGAGCTTTTTATGGAAGTTTTCTTATGAGTAGATACTCTTAGCTCTTTTGTCCAAAACTTCAAAGCATCGGCTATTATAAGAGCTTGGCCGTTTATCACATCGCCAAAGACAAAGTAGTAGTTGTCTGCAGATTGGGGCAATGAGCTTGAGCTTCCCATATCTACTACAGCCACAAATCTTGATAAAAGCTCGTATCCACCAAGCTTTATGAGGTTTTGAACAGCACTTTTTGACCTCTCAAGGTCAAAGGTTTCCGTGATGGGTGCTACATGTGGCATTACAAACGTTTTAAGCATAGGGCTTTACCTCCTAAAAGTGATATGTTAAATTTCTTTTAAAAGCCAAAAAACTAAGAGAAGTTTGTCCAAAGATGTCTATCGGAAGATTTGATATATATCATAGTGTGCTGGTAGCATTTCTTACACTACCAGTGCCTGTTCCCTTGTCAACCCCAGACAAGTCTGCCACGCACCACAAGTCTGCCACGCAATAGTAAAATGCGATGTTATCGCTCTAGTGTATAAATATATTTTGTTAATAAAATAATAATTGAGGCTTTACAAATACGTTATTTAAGTTAAAATATTTTTGTGAGAAGATTTTTAATAACAGGCGGAGCAGGTTTTATAGGCTCAAGGATAGCCCTTAGACTTCAAGAGCTTTACCCAAAAGCTTATATCCTTGTGGTGGATAACTTTTTTTCAGGACACTTCAAAAACCTTTATGGGTTTAAAGGTGATGTTATAGAAGGGGCTATAGAAGATAAAGATCTATGGGAATATCTTAAAAAAGAATACGCCTCTTTTGAAGCGGTATTTCACAACGGAGCTATTACAGATACCACAATCCTGGATCAGAAGCTTATGATGGATGTAAACACAAATAGCATGAAATATATAATAGATGCTTGTATAAAATGGGATGCAAAGCTTATATACGCTTCTTCTGCTGGAGTGTATGGCAATACAGAAGCACCTATGAAAGAAGATAGAGGTCTTATACCAGAAAACGTATACGGCTTTTCAAAGCTAATGGCTGATAATATGGTTAAAAATAAGATGGAAGAATATCCTTCTTTTAGGGTAGTGGGTTTTAGATACTTCAACGTATACGGCATGGGAGAGCAATACAAAGGCAAAACCGCCAGCATGATTTATCAACTGGCCATGCAGATGAAATCTGGCAAAAACCCAAGGCTTTTTAAATACGGTGAGCAAAAAAGAGATTTTGTTTATATAGAAGATGTGTTACAGGCCAATATAAAAGCTTTGGAGAGATACGATGCTAGTGGTATATTTAACGTAGGATATGGCAAAGCAAGAAGTTTCAACGATATAGTAGAGGTTTTAAACCGTCTTATGGGTACAAACTACGAAATAGAGTATTTTGACTGTCCATACGAGTTTTACCAAAATTATACAGAAGCCGATATCAGTGCTATCAAAGAAAAGCTTGGCTACGAGCCTAAATACGATTTGGAGTCTGGTATAGAGCATTATCTTAAAAGCTTGAAACTGATATGAATTTAAAGGGTATTTTTTGGGTATTAGGAGAGCACGACGAGCCTTATTTAAAACCAAGGGAAAGCTCTTTGGAGCTTGTGGGCAACACACCTTTGGTAAGAATAAAAAAAGTTTTAGAGGCTTTTGATATAAACCCAAATGTGAAAATATATGCAAAGCTTGAATCTACAAACCCAGGTGGCTCTGTAAAAGATAGGGCTGCTCTTTCTATGTTTTTAAACGCTATAAAAAAAGGTATTATACAAAAAGATAAGGCTGTGATAGACGCCACCTCTGGCAATACGGGTATAGCGCTTGCTATGGTGGGAGCTTCACTTGGTATAAAAGTAGAGCTTGCTATGCCATCAAACGTAAGCGAAGAGCGTAAAAAGATACTGGAGGCTTATGGGGCTATAACCCATTATACTGATCCTTTGGAAGGCACAGACGGAGCGATACTCTACGTAAGGGACCTTGTAAAAAAATATCCAGATAGGTATGTGTATCTAGATCAATACAACAACCAAGCCAACTGGCAAGCTCATTTTTACTCTACAGGTATAGAGATATACAATCAAACTAAAGGTCAGATTACTCATTTTGTAGCAGGGATTGGTACCGGTGGGACTATAATGGGTACTGGTAGAAGGTTAAAGGTTTATAATCCCAACATAGAAGTTATAGGCATCCAACCAGCCTATCCATTTCATGGCATAGAAGGCCTAAAGCATATAGAATCTTCTATAAAACCAGGTATTTTTGATGAAACGTTTTTAGATAGAACAATCTTTGTAGATACGGAAGAAGCTTACGAACTTACAAGAAGACTTGCCAAGGAAGAAGGACTTTTCGTAGGACAATCTTCTGGAGCTGCCTTGGCTGGTGCTATAAAACTTGCCAAAGAGCTTGAAAGTGGGCTCATTGTGACGGTGTTTCCAGATGGCGGGGATAGATATCTATCCACTAGAGTGTGGGGTAAGTGATATGGAGATTTTAAACCTTGTAGATATTTTTAAAAGCCAAAAAACTTACTCTTTTGAAGAGGATATAAAAAAGGATTTTTGGAAAGATTTTTTACCTGAGGATATAGAAAGCGTTGAGGCCAATGTGAAGATCAATATATCACCAAAAGGTTATATGAGATATGAGTTATCTTTGAAGTTAGAGGCTAAGGTAAGGGCTTTTTGTTCTGTTTGCCTTAAGGAGTTTGGATTTGATATAGTTTTGGACGAGGTTTTTGAGCTTTTAGATAAAGGTTTAGAAACATATTCAAAATCACACATGTTAAAAGAAGAAGAATTCTACACTTACTACATAGATCAGGAGGAGTTTGATCCTTCTGAGGTTGTTTTGGATGCTCTTATAGGTGCTATCCCTATAAAATTTTTATGTGAAGAGTCTTGCAGTTTGCCGTCAAAAGTTGAGCAAGGAAACAAAAGTTTTGCTATACTTAAAGAGTTACTAACTAAGGAGGAAAAAAATGGCGGTACCAAAGCGTAGGACTTCTCGTTGGAGAAGAAACCAAAGAAGGGCGCAAGCTTTTTTTGCGAAGCTAAAATCTTTTAATGTGGTAAAATGTCCAAATTGTGGAGAATTTGCAATGCCACACAGGGCTTGTCCTTACTGCGGTTATTACAGAGATAAGCAAGTACTAGAAGTGTAATTTATCTATAAATGGAAAGCTTTCGTATAGCGCTTGACTGTATGGGGGGTGATTATGCCCCCGATGAGATAGTAAAAGGTGGTATACTAGCTTTAGATGAACTAAACTGTGAAGTTTTATTTGTAGGGAAAGAAGAGCTTATAAGACAAGTATTGAAAAAGTATAAATTAAGAGAGGATATAAAGATTATAAATTCTGAAGATTCGATTGAGATGAACTCATCTCCTTCTTCTGTGTTAAAAAGAAAAAACTCGTCTTTATATATAGCTGGTAAACTTTTAAAGGAAAATCAAGCCGATGCTCTTGTGTCTGCTGGCAACACCGGTGCTGTGCTGGCGATAGGTAAATTTGTAGTGGGATCGTCGGAGTTTTTAGAAAGACCAGCTATAGCGGTAGCTCTTCCAAACAAGCTTGGTAAGAAGACGGTGCTTGTGGATGTGGGAGCAAACGTTGATAGTAGACCAAGACATCTTTTGGATTTTGCCATCATAGGGCATACTTACGCAGAAGAGATACTGGGTGTAAAGAACCCCACCATAGGTATTTTAAGTATAGGAGAAGAAGAAGGGAAAGGCAATGAGCTTGTAAAAGAAACGTTTCCGCTTTTAAAAGAAACAAAGTTAAACTTCAAAGGAAACGCTGAAGGTAGAGATATATACAACGGCACTTTTGACGTCATAGTATGCGATGGGTTTGTAGGAAATATAGTTTTAAAAGCATCTGAAAGTCTTGGTATGGCTCTTATAGATATGATAAAAGAAGAGGTTATGAAAAGAAAAATAAGTAAGCTTGGGGCACTTTTGATGAAACCAGCTATCAACGCTTTTAAGAGAAAAGTAGATTTTGAAGAATACGGTGGTACACCGCTTTTAGGAGCAAAAAAACCTGTTATAATAACACATGGTAGAGCCAACGCGAAAGCCATAAAAAACGCTATAAAGATAGCTAGGGCATTTTTATCTCACCACTTCAACGAAAGGATGAAAGAAAACTTTGTAAAATATATAGAACCAGTTTTAAAGGAGCAATAATGGGTGTATCTATAAAGTCTATAGGCATTTATGTGCCTTCTCATGTTGTTACCAACGAGGATTTGGAAAAAAACATTGATACTTCCGATGAATGGATTACTACAAGAACTGGTATAAAAAGAAGACACATAGCAAAAGATGAGTCTATATACGATATGGCTGTGAAAGCTGGTAAGATGGCTCTTGAAAAAGCCGGTTTAGAAGAAGTAGATCTTATAATAGTAGCCACTTTAAGCCCAGAGATGCTTTTTCCAGCAGTAGCTTGTGTAGTCCAGCAGCATATAAAATCAAGATTTGCTTTTGATATATCGGCTGCTTGTAGTGGGTTTTTGTATGGGCTTGATATAGCAAAATCTTACATAGAAAGCTCAAATGTAAATTCAATACTTCTTATAGGGGCAGAAAAACTTTCTTCTATAGTGGATTGGACCGATAGGAGCACCTGTGTGCTTTTTGGAGATGGGGCTGGTGCTGCTGTAATTACAAAAGGAGAAGGGGATATACTATCAAGCGTTATGTTTTCCGATGGTAAGTACAAGGATCTTCTTTATGCTGAGAAATGCGGTTTTCTAAAGATGAATGGAAAAGAGGTGTTTAAATACGCTGTAAGAAACATGGAAGCTGCTTGTAGAATGGCTATTGAAAAGGCAGGCGTTAGTATAGATGAAATATCTCTTGTGATACCTCATCAGGCAAACATACGTATAATAAACTCGTTGGCGCAAAAACTTGGTGTTCCAAGTTCAAAAGTTTATGTAAACATACAAGAGTATGCAAACACCAGTGCTGCTTCCATACCTATAGCCATGTATGAGGCTTTTGAAAAAGGGTTATTAAAAAGAAAAGATAAAATTCTATTAACGGCTATGGGCGGAGGACTTACGTGGGGAGCTAGCGTTTTGGAGTTTTAAGATGGGTAAGGTTATAAGATTTAACTCTGATGACGATAGTGAAAAAATAGAACAAGAACAACTTCCTATAGACCAGCAACCAGTTGAAATGCCTCAGTTTCTACAAGAATTAAGAGAATATATACTTGGATATTACCCTAATACTATAAGCGATATACTTGGTTTTAGCGGTTTTATCAAGAACGACAACCCTTATGTATTTGTGGGATATGTTGCATGGCAAGATAAAAAGGGAAGCTATTATACCACACCTTTGATAGCTATGTTTAGAAATCAAGACAAGAGGTTTTCTTTTTTAAACGCAAAGAATCACTATTTTGATCCTACGGTGTTAAAAACAGACATTGAAAACTTGGGTATAAAAATAGATGAGATTTACAAACATCTTGATGAAGAGCTAAAAAAGCTAACTTAAAACACTGCTAAAAATAAAGGTAGCTTGGTCATAGCTTATAAAATCTAAGAATGTAAATTTTTTCTTATGGAAAAAGATAGATTGCCAAAAGGACAAAAATGGATTTCAAAACCTGTTGTTTACGATATAGTAAAAGATATAAAAGATGTTGATTTATCGAAGTATAGGTTGAAGTTTTTTGGATTTTTAGAAAATCCTATAGAAATGACTTACGATGAGTTTGTTTCTATGGCAAAAGACAAAGTGGTGGCGGACTTTCACTGCGTTACCACTTGGAGCGTAAAAGATATCGTTTGGGAAGGTATTAAAACAAAAAAGCTCCTTGAGATGGTAAAACCAAAGAAAGAAGCCAAGTTTGTTATGGCTCATTGCCTTGAAGGATATACCACAAACTTTCCTATAGAGTATCTTTACGATGAAAACTCTATATTGGCTTATAAAATGAACGGCGAAATTATCCCAAAAAGGCACGGTTTTCCTATAAGGCTTGTGATCCCTTCTTTGTATGCGTGGAAAAGTGCAAAATATTTGGAAGCTCTTGAGTTTATGGATAAAAACGTAAAGGGATTTTGGGAGCTTAGAGGCTATCACGATATAGGAGACCCTTGGAAGGAAGAACGTTTTAGTGAAGATTAGCTTTATATAAGCCCTGCTGCTTTTAAAAGAAGAGCATGTTTTAATCCAAAGTCGCTTATTATAAGGTAATCTTTTTCGAAAAGCTCCAAAACCTTATAAAATATGGCTATACCAGATACTATAGCCTTTGCTCTTTTGTCTTCTATTTCTTTGTATTTCTTTCTTTCTTCTATGGGTATTTTTGCAAGCTTCCAGAACCATTTTTCTAAAGCATCGAAAGAAAGGATTTTGCCGTGTATTATTCTGCCGTTGTATGGGTATACTCTATAGTGAAGAGCTGCTATAGTTGTAATGGTGCCTCCTATTGCCACTATACTATCCACTGGTTTTAGCACTTGTTTTATGTTTTTTTCAAGAAAATCAAAAAGAGCTTTTATTTCTTCATCGGTAGGTGGGTCATGCTTAAAAAAGTCTTCTGTAAGATTTACTATACCAAAAGGAAAAGAGTTTATAAAGTATATATGTGAGTTTTTACCGTAAACAAACTCTGTGGAACCACCACCTTGATCTATCACAACTGCGTCTTTTTTAAGCCCCAGGGAAAATATGCTTGCTTTAAAAGAAAGCTCTCCTTCTTCTTCACCGCTAATAATATTTACATCTATACCAACTTCTTCTTTTACTTTTTTTATAAACTCATCGGCGTTTTTTGCTCTTCTCAGAGCTTCTGTACCTACTGCAATGATGTTTGAAGCATTGTAGCTATCTGTTATGTTTTTAAAATCTTTTAAAGTTTCCAAAGCTTCTTTGATTTTTTCTTCTTTTATAAAGCCAGTTTCTTTTACCCCGGTGCCTAATTCTACTATGTTTCCTTTTTCAAAGATTACTTCAAAAGGTTCTTTGGTGGCTATGCCAAGCCTTATACTGTATGAACCTATGTCTATTGCCGCTACAACGTCTTTCATATCTATTTTTTTAAAAGCCCCAAAATATATCCTATTATAAAACCTATCACAAGAGCGCCAGTAAGCCACACTCCAATAGGATAATAGATAGTATGGTAGTAATACCCATCTATTGCAGGGCTTAACTTTAGAGAAAATAAGCTATCTTTATTTAACCACGTGATGTAGGCTAACAAAGCTACTATAAGAAAAAACAATACCCCATAAAACATTTTCATAGCTTAACCTCTTTTACTATCTCTTCTATTATAATAGAATTTTTCTTTTGAGTGGTATCGTCTGTCAATATTCTATGTGGAAGAGCTATTGGAGCTAACTCTATTATATCAAAAGGTGTTACAAAATCTCTATCCATCAAGAAGGCATAAGATTTGGCCAGATTTATCATTTGCAAAGTACCCCTTGGAGACACACCTACGTATACATCTTTGTGTTTTCTTGTTTTTTGCACTATAAACATAAGTACGTCTGCCACATCCTCTGATACGTGTATATGCTTTACATGTTTCATAATATCTAAAACATCTTGTTTTGTAAGTACAGATTGTATATCTACTAACCTTTCTGAAGGGTCCCCGTTCAAAATCATCAATTTTTCTACATCGTAGGAGGGATATCCCATAGATATTTTTATCATAAACCTATCCAATTCTGATTCTGGCAATGCAAACGTGCCATAGTTGTCCATTGGATTTTGAGTGGCTATTACACAAAAGACGTCTTCTAACTTGTGAGTTTTACCCTCTATGCTAACGGTTTTTTCTGCCATGGCTTCTAGTAAAGCGCTTTGAGTTTTTGGTGGAGCCCTATTTATCTCATCCGCAAGTATTATGTTGCTAAAGATAGGACCAGGTCTAAATATAAAATCTTTTTTCTTTTCGTCGTATATGTATATGCCCAATATATCCGAAGGCATCAAATCTGATGTAAATTGTATTCTATTAAAAGCCAAAGACATAGCTTTTGCCATAGATATAGCCAACGTAGTTTTACCAACACCGGGTACATCTTCTATAAGAATATGCCCGCCAGCAAAGAAAGCAGCCAATACATATCTTATAACGTTTTCTTTGCCTTTTATAATTCTTGATATTTCAAATTCTACTTTTTTAGGGTTTATAGCCATATAAACTGTTATATTTTATCTTAATATTCATCTTCTTGCCACATATCTTTTTGATATCTAACCACTTTGTTTCTGCCAGATTCTTTTGCCTTATAAAGAGCGACGTCTGCAAACTTAACAGCCTGCCAGAATCTATCAGTATCCGTTGGTATCTCTGAAACACCTATGCTTATTGTCTTTTTCAGTGTAGTTTTATTTGGTAAAGATATGACTTTGTTCTCTACATTTTTTCTTATTTTTTCTGCAATGTTTTCGCTCTCTCCTGGTTTTATGTTTGTTAAAAGCACTAAAAACTCCTCACCACCAAACCTTATGGGTATATCCGATTCTCTTATGGACTCTTTGATAGCTTGAGCAACAGATTTTAATACTAAATCTCCAGCATCATGACCATATGTATCGTTTACCTCTTTGAAATGATCAATGTCTAATATTAATATACCTATAGTCTCTCCTTTTCTTTTGGCGTTATTTAATATAGGGTCTATGGCTTCTTCTATATATCTTCTATTGTAGAATCCTGTTAATTGATCTTTTATAGATTGCTCTTTTAGTTTCTCCATTAAAAGCTTAGACTCCATAACAGGTATAGCTTCATCTAGATAGCCTTTTATATAAGGTATCATCATATTTACAAAATCTTTCATATAGTGTTCGTATACAATTTGCAATACGTTGTGCACGTGTCCGTTTAGATATATTGGGATACAGTAATATTCCAAAGAATCTTCTTGTTTTTGAAATTCGTTATACTCTTTTATAAAGCATTTGCATACGTTTGGAAATTCATCGCTATCCACATCTGCACCGGTTCTATAGGCTCTGCAACAGCTGTTGTCCTTTAGAATATCATCCTTGCACCAGAGTTTGTCGGTGCCATTTACAAATATTAGCTTCATTTTATCGTAGTTTATTTCGTATAGGCTAAACTTATCCAAAGACATGTAGTGTTCTAGTATTAGGCGTAGTCTTTCGTATATATCTTCTTTAGAGCCATCTTTTTCTATGGTTTTTTTGAATTTATATATATTTTCTAGTTCTGTTACTATTTTATCTGTATCTTTTATGGTGTTGCCGGAATCCATAACATCGTATCCTATTAGAGTGAAAGCTTTTTGATGTATACTGTTTAAAGCGTTATGCAGTATATCGATCATCTTATTGAAAGATATAACCACTTTGCCAGCCTCGTCTATCATTTCGTTATTTTCTAATACGCTGCTATCTCTTATTTTAGCTTCTTCAAATCTCCCTTCTTGTAGTAAGCCGAAGCTTTTTATAAGTTTATTAAACATATCTATATATGGTTTTGAGAATCTAAATATAGAGTAAGATAACGCACCAAAAAGCCCAACAAAAATTAACAGCGTAGTTAACATTACTAAAAATGCTTTATACCTTATGTCTGTTACGTCAAGTGTTATATCTATTGCGCCTAATACCTGGCCGTTTTGGACCTCGTGGCACTGAAGGCAATTTACTATGCCTTTATTTGATGCTTTATAGGGTATTATGTCTCTAACAAGCACTTTTGATGGGGTTTCATATATTTTGTAAATAGGCTTTCCTGTTAAAAGCACAAGTTTTTCTAAGTTGTCTATTGGTTGTTCTGTCGGAAGCCCTGGACCAAACTGTTTATCTACAGCTTCTCCCCTTACTATATGTATGTTTGTTACACCTTTTACTCGCTCAAGCCTTTTAATATAAGACTCCCTATCTTTTATAACGCCCATTACCATCAAAGATGTTAGTCCGTCTCTTACAATACCGGCCACAGTATTGGCTTTTGACAAGGCATATCTTATTCCTTGTTCTCTAAAAGAAATGGCAAATATTCCCTCCGTTATAATAACTATTGATATTATAAGTAAGAGCAATCTAAATATAAGTTTATGCGTTATAGAGGTAGCTATAAACTTTTTTATTTTATAAAACATATACATGACTTAATTATACTACAAGACAACTTAAGATGATAAGCTATTTTTCTTTATATAGGCTAAAGATAAAAAATCCTACCAGTAAAAACATAATTGCCAATATGACTATCAAAGCTTTTATATATATCATTCCATTTTAGTAAATACGTATATAAACCCAAACACTATTGGAATAAATATAGGAGCTATTACAAAAGCCCAAAAGCTAAATCTTTCCATAAAGAGTACACCTCCTTAGTATTATTATAACTAAGCATTGTGCAAATTTTATAAATTTTTGTGATATAATCTTTACCTATGGATATAATAGGCATGATGAAACAGCTTAAAAGCTTAGAGCTAGAGTATGAAAAACTAAAAACTGAGCTTGCTTCTAAAGAGCATATGTTAGAAAGAGCGGGTATTACCATAAAATTTGACGGTCTTGGCAATATAAAGGATTTTAGTATATCAGAAGATGTGTCTTCAAAACCTATAGCAGAATTTAAGGATGATCTTAAAAGCCTAATAGAAGAATACCAGGACATGGTAAAAGAGAACCTTACTAAAGCTATGAAGGATAGATTGTTAGGGAGTCTTCCTTTTGGCCTTTGAAGACTTTATACCAAGAAGCCTCTTAAAAGCTTTGGAAGACATAAAACATATACCTGGGTATGGTGAGAAAAACGCTTCAAGGTTTGTATATGGCTTTTTAAAGCTTGATAAAATCAAAAAAGAAGATGTTGTAAAGAGCTTAGAAAATCTTTTTTCTATAACTACATGTAAAGAGTGTAACATACTTACAGACCAAGAGATATGTGCTATATGTTCTAATCCAAAAAGAAGCAAAAAGTATATAGCTGTAGTAGAAGAGTCTCAAGATGCCTACAAAATAGAAAAATTGGAGCGTTTTAAAGGTGTTTATCACATTTTAGGTGGTCGTATAAGTCCACTGGAGGGTATAGCACCAGAAGATTTGAGTATAGAGCTTTTAAAAGAAAGAATAAGAAAATACAATCCGAAGGAGATAATAATAGCTACAAATCCAAACCCTGAAGGCGAAGCTACCGCCAATTATCTTATAAAAGTATTAAAACAATACAATGTAAAGATAACCCGCATAGCCACAGCTATTCAATTTGGCACTCTAATAGAGTATGTGGACGATCTATCTTTGGAAGAAAGCATAGAAAAAAGGGAATAGTGTGCTGTAAGCCGTTCTCAGAGCAAGGAAGTGGCTATGCCTGGTCTTTAGAATTGAAATGCGATTCTATCGCTCTAGTGTGCCAACGGCCGTTCTCTGAACTATTAACAGGCTGTGAATGTTCCTTAGAGTCGAAATGTGCTAATAGCGCTCTAGTGTGCTAAAGGCCGTTCTCTGAGCTTTTGAGCGCCTTTGCCTGTTCTTTAGCTTTGAAATGCGGGCGCTACCGCTCTAGTGTGCTAACGGCCGTTCTCTGAGCTTTTGAGCGCCTGTCATATTCATTAGCTTTGAAACGCGATTCTACCGCTTTATATCTCTTCGTAAGCTACACCCATTAACCTTGCCAATTCTTTTGGATCTGGACTGTATTTTAGAGCATCTTCTTTTGTTATAAGCCCCATACCGTATAGTTTTCTTAAGTGTTGGTTCATAGTTTGCATACCTGTTTGAGCTTGACCTGATTGCATCAATGCATAAATTTGTGGTAGCTTATTTTCTTTTATTAAGTTTCTTATACCTGCGTTTGGTATTAAAAGCTCGTAAGCTAACACTCTGCCCCCGCCTATTTTAGGCAAAAGCCTTTGAGATATGATACCTTGTAAAGAGATAGAGAGCTGCGTCCTTATTTGATCCTTTTCTTCAGCGCTAAATACATCTACAATTCTGTTTATAGTGGATATAGCTGTATTTGTATGAAGCGTTCCAAATACCAAGTGTCCGGTTTCAGCTGCTCTTAAAGCCATTTCTATAGTTTCTCTATCTCTCATTTCACCTATTAATATTACGTCTGGGTCTTCTCTTAAAGCGCTTCTTAAAGCATCGGAAAAACTTGGCACGTCTTGCCCTAACTCGCGTTGGTTTACTATGCCTTTGCTGTGTTTGAAAAGGTATTCTATGGGGTCTTCCACTGTTATAACATGTGCTGGTTCGTTGTCAAGTATATATTGTATCATCGATGCTAAGGTCGTTGATTTACCACTGCCGGTTGGACCTGTTACTAAAACAAGTCCCATACTCCTTTTTGTAAGCTCTAATACCTTTGCTTCTAATCCTAATTTTGTAATATCTTTTATATCGCTGGATAAGTATCTTAAAACCATGCTTATGGAGTCTCTTTGTCTAAACACGTTTACACGAAATCTGCCTAAACTGTGTATTCCGATAGAAAAATCTACCGCATTTTTTTCTTCAAATACTTTTTTATATTTTTCAAGCATAATGCCGTATGCCAGCATTTGCGTATCGTCAGGTGTTAATGTATCGTATTCTTCTAAAAACCTTATTTTGCCATCCACTCTTATGGCAGGTTTAGAGCCTGCTACTATATGGATATCGCTTCCTCTATTTTTTACAAGTATCTCCGTTAACGTTCCTATGTCAAGCTGCATAAGCTCCTCCTTATCTTAATCTTGTATAGACACTCTTAACACCTCTTCTAAAGATGTAATTCCTTTGTTTACTTTTATTATACCAGACTGAAACAAGGTTTTCATACCTTTTTTAATAGCTATTTCTCTTATTTCTTCTGTGGTTTTTCTTTGGTTTATAGCCTCTCTTATTTCGTTATCTGCAAACATTAGTTCTGCTATTACAGTTCTTCCTTTATAACCTAAGTGGTTGCAGTATTCACAACCTTGTTTGTTTGGTTTATATATTACATCAGCAGTGATGCCATAATATTCTCTTTCTTCTTTTGTGGGCTCATATGGTATTTTGCAGTGTGGACATAACTTTCTAACAAGCCTTTGAGCAGATACTGCCAAAAGTGAAGATGATATTAAAAATGGTTCTATTCCCATATCTATAAGCCTCGCCACTGTGCTTGGTGCATCGTTTACATGAAGCGTTGATAAGACTAAGTGCCCAGTAAGAGAGGATTTTATAGCTATTTCAGCTGTTATGGCATCTCTTATTTCACCTACAAGCATAATATCTGGGTCTTGCCTCAAAAACGATCTTAAAACCGCTTCAAAAGTCCTTCCTACTTTTTCATCTATTTGAACTTGATTAAGCCCTGGTATATTTATTTCTACGGGGTCTTCGGCGGTTACTATGTTTACATCTTCTTTGTTTAAGTCTTGTAGTATTGAATAAAGCGTTGTAGTTTTTCCGCTACCTGTGGGTCCTACCACTAGTATTATCCCATAAGGTTTAGTGTAAGTTTGCTTTAGTTTTTTCACTTCATCTTCTTCAAATCCAAGCGTTTCTAGTTTTAAAGCTGAAAACTCATCGGGAAACTGCACTCTCATGACTAATTTTTCACCAAATATTGTAGGAAGCGTTGATACTCTTAGTTGCACCTTTTTGTTTGATATCCTTATTTTTATGATTCCGTCTTGGGGCTTTCTCCTTTCTGATATATCAAGGTTTGCCAATATTTTAAACCTAGATACGAGCGGGTCTTTTATATTTGTTGGGTAAGTGTCTATTTTTTTTAGCATTCCATCTATTCTAAATCTTAGAACAATTTCTTTTTCCTGAGGCTCTATATGTATATCAGAAGCACCGTCTTTAACAGCTCTATAGAGTATAGAATCAGCCAACTTTACAATTGCACTTTCGCTTGATTGTTCTACTAATTTTTCTATATTGATATTGTATTCTTGTTGTGCTTCTATATATACTTCTTCTGCGTTTAAGTCTATAGATCCAGAATGAAAGAGATTCTCTATAATATTTTTTATTTTTGACGGCGTTGTATACCAGGTTATTACATTTGGCTTTTTGGTAATGTACTTTATTTGATTTTCATCTATATATGGCATGTATGTAGCAACTGTAACGCTATTATCAGACATAGAAATAGGTATTATTTTATTTTTTACTATAAAATCTTGAGGAAATAAGTTTAAAAGATTTTTATCTATTTTATCTATATTTACTACACTACCATCTTTATCTACAAGTTTAAACATTTTTGAATACGCGTTAAGAAGATCTTGCTCAGTTATTTTTTTAGTTTCTACAAGATAACTTACTATGTCTATATCGAGGTCTTTTAACTCTTTTACCGTATTGTCATCTATGAGCCCTTCATTTTGTAAAAATTTTAAAAACCTTAAGTTCCTCTCTATATCCGGCATATATTAATAAATTATATTAAATTTAAGATGGTCGTATAGTGTTTTGAGCACCTTTTCATAATCTTCTTCCTCTTTCTCGCTTATTATATCCATTTTTTGTTCTAGTTCTCTGGTAAATTCTTCAGATACCAAATAAGAAAGCTCTTTGCTTTGCTTTAGGAAGTTATATACTTCTATACCTAGCTTAGTGGGTATAAGCCTTGATTTTTTCTCTATTACGTACTTTCTTTCTAAAAGCCTAGAAATTATTATAGAGTATGTGGATGGTCTTCCTATTCCCTTTTCTTTCATTTCTTTAACTAGTTCTCCTTGTGTGTATAGTGGCATTTTAGGTATGGCTCTTAGTTCTTTTTCTTCAATTTCAAAAGTATTAGCAGTATTGCCGTTGTTTTTTCTTATTTGTGTTGTATTTATTGGTATAAATATGTTCCAACCATCTTCTAAAATTTTGTCAACAATTTCCAATTTTTTTTCAAGACAAGTATACCACGGTTCACAAGTCTGCCACGGTTCACAATTATGCCACGCATCACAAGTCTGCCACGGTTCACAAGTCTGCCACGATTTATCTGTATTTGCAGATACTAATAGGGTTTTTTGTAGTACTTTTACTTGTCTTGTTTGAGACGCCATAAATCTGTTGAATATAAGTTGGTAAAGTCTTATGTGCTTTTTTGTAATCTGCTGTGTAAAGAAACTTTGATAGCCGTAATCTTGGTTGATCGAAAAAGCTTCTATATCCTCTGGGGCCATACTTTTGGTAGGTCTTATGCATTCGTGGGTTCCCTCTTTTCCCCAAGTTCTTGGTTTAAAATATTCCTTTCCAAGCTTTTCTTCTATAAAGCTTTTTGCTATTGAAATTCCTACTTCTGATACGTGGGTAGAGTCGGTTCTATGATATGTTATATATCCCATTTCAAAAAGTTCCTGAGCAAGTTCCATTGTTTCTTTTACAGAGAGTTTCAGTTTCTCAGAAGCATCTTTTAAAAGTGTATCTGTGGTATAAGGTGCAGATGGCTCTAGAAAACGCTCTTCTTCTTTTATAGTTTTTATAGTTATATATCTCACGTTTTCGTAATAGGTTTTTGCCTTTGTTTTGTCTTCAATATCAAAATCTATTCTTATGTCTTGAGTTTTTAAAGAAAGTCTAAAAATTTTTACTTTATGCAAGTTGTATCTTTCTATGATCCATCCAAGCACAGGGGTTTGCACTCTGCCGGCGGAAAGCCAATTTTTGCCAAAGTGCTTTTGTATCAGCTTTGAATATTCAAAACCCACCCATCTATCTGCTACTCTTCTTAATACTTGGGCTTTTACAAGAGGCTCTTTTATATCTCTTGGGTTTTCTATTGCGTTTGCAATGGCTTTTTTTGTAACTTCGTGAAATTCCATTCGTTTTATATCTTTGCAAAAAGCCGATAATATCTCTTTCAAGTCCCAAGCTATTTTTTCACCTTCTGTATCAGGGTCGGTGGCTATTAGTATTTTTTCTATTTCGATACCTGCTAGTCTTAAGCTTTTAACTATATTATCTTTACCTTCTATGGTTTCATATATTGGTATTATGTGATCATCTGTTACCAAAACACCGTCAAAACCTTCGTTTTTAGTAACGTCTAAAATGTGTCCTATGGAAGCTGTTATTATTATATAGTTTTTGTCTGTAGAAAACTCCATAAAGGCTACGTTGTTTAAGGTTCTTCTAGCTGGCTTTCCAAAAAATGAAGATATTGTTTTTGCTTTTGTGGGGGACTCCACTATTACCAAAGTAGGCTTTATTACATCTTTTTGATCTAGTACCTTTTCTTTTTTTATAAAAGCTCTTAAATTTTCTCTGTCTTGGTCTATAGCTTTTAATATGCTTTGTATATCAACATCTTTTATATTTTCAAATTTGATATCTCCAAGCCATAGAAGTTTTTTCTTCAAAGATTCAAAAGTCGCTTTATCATCTACCAATACCACTGAAAGACCTTTGCTTATTCCACCAGCGTAAAGCCTTGATGTTCTACCGCTTGCTTGAATATATCCATTTATGTCTGGAATCAGTATATAATATTTGTCATTTTGTTTTTTGAGGGTTATATCTTTTGAATTTTCTATTTTTTCTATGATATCTCTTTGACTGAAAAACTCTTTAGCCTTTTGTTTCAAGTTTTTTACAACGTCGTTTTCTTCTTTAACATACCTGTATCTGTTTAGCTGTTCTATAAGCTCTGATATTGTTTGATAGTGTTCTGTGTTTATAAAAATATTTTTTATAGATAAAAGCGCCATCACAAGATGGTTTATTTTCGCATCAAGACTAAGGGGTATTTCAATTTTTGGAACTCCGTAAAATACAGCATACCTTATAACATGCGGAAGATCTATCCCTCTTGCCAGCGGATTTCTATAAGATGCTATACCTACCAAAACATCTATATCGCCGTTCTCGTAGGCTTTTATATCATCCTCTTTTATATCTTCGTAGGATATTGCCTTTATGTGGTTTTTGTTTAAGGTTTCTATTATTTCTTTTATGGTATCTTTTCCTTTTTCTGCAGATACGAATACAAGCCCACCTTTGCCAAAGGTATTTATGTATTTTATGAGGGTTTTATAATCAAGCTTGTAGCTTGGTGGTTCATCAAAGGTATCTGTTATATTTCTAAGATAGTAAGTAGGGGTGGATAGTTCAAATCCCAGGAGTTCTTTGAAGACTAACACTCGTTTTGATTTTGGTTTAGATGTAGCAGAAGCCAATACCAATACTGTTTTTTGTTCTTGGGTGCTAAGATAGTCGTTTATCTCCTGGGAAATAGCTTTTAGTTTTGTTTCATTTTTCCTAAAAAAAGACTTTAACTTTAAAAGCTCAAAAGTTTTATCGATGATATCTTTTTCAAAACCCATTATGTATAGAAGTTTATCTATATTCTTTGCAGTTTTTAAAAATGAGTCTATATCATCTACGAATATAAAATCAAAATCCCTTGGTATAAGCTCCTCATTTTTGTATAAAAACATGTTTGTGGTGATTAGTATTTTGTAATTTTGAGCTTTTAGTAAAGATTTATCTTTTTTTGCATCTAGTCCAAAAATTAATATGTCTTCTTCTTTAACCCCAAAAGACAAAAGCCTATCAAAGGTTTGTTTTAATAAGAGCTTTGTTGGCACCAATACGTAGGACTTTTTATTTCTTGTGGATAAAAAAGCCGCTAAAGATATACCAAAGGATGATTTTCCTATGCCGGTGGGGGCTATAAGAGAAAAAGATTCCTTTAAAAATACCCTTTTTGCCCAGGTTTTTTGAAGGGCCCACGGTTTTAAATTGGTATATTTATAGAAATACTCTTCCCATGAGTTTAACTCTTTTTCTATATCGCAACGCTCTTTTAAAAGACCCTCTTTCAACACATCGCATACGTTTTCGCTTTCTTCTTCTAAACATTTTTCGCAAGGAAGACCTTTTGCGAGTCTATAAGAGGATATATCGCCTCCACAGTTTGGGCATAGGTTTTTAAATATAGCCTCTATCATCTATATTTCTATCTGAGCTATAAAGTCTAAGTTTCTTCCAAAGCCGTTGTAATCAAGGCCGTATCCTACCACAAACTTATCTTCTATTTCAAAGCCTACGTAATCTGCCTTTACATCTACTTCTCTTTTGGAAGGTTTATCAAGAAGCACGCATATTTTGAGGCTTTTGGGATGTTTTGATAAGATTAGCTCTTTTACCTTGCTTAACGTTTTACCAGTGTCCAATATATCGTCTACTAAGACTACATCTTTGTCTTTTATATCCAAACTAATATCGCACAATATGTTAAGATTTGAGGATTTATCTCCTACGTATGAGCTTACTTTCATAAAATCAACAAACACATTTTTTTGTATATGTCTTGATAAATCACTTACAAACATAAATGCGCCGTTTAAAAGCCCCACTATATAAACCTCTTCGTAGTCTTTTTCTATAGCCTTTGATAGTTCTATAACCCTTTTTTGTAAATCAAAGCTGTTTATAATAGGTCTTACTCTCATCTTTTAACTATTCTCCAATATTTACATTTTACCATAATTTGTGATATAATATAAGACTACATTTTTTGGAGCTTTTAAAAGCTACAAAACTTGAAATTTTTTTTAAAAAATGTTATAATGTAATATTTAGTAGGTAGGAGAGATAGCCAAGCGGCCAACGGCAAGGGACTGTAAATCCCTCGGGCTTCGCCCTTCGCAGGTTCGAATCCTGCTCTCTCCACCATTTTAGCGGATGTAGCTCAATGGTAGAGCAGCTGCCTTCCAAGCAGCAGGCTGCGGGTTCGAGTCCCGTCGTCCGCTTTTGTTTTTAGTTTTGTTTTTAGCCCTGGTAGCTCAGTCGGTAGAGCACACCCTTGGTAAGGGTGAGGTCGCCGGTTCAAGTCCGGTCTAGGGCTTTTAAAAATTTTTTTGGGGGTTTAGCGTTTTATGGCAAAGGAAAAGTTTGTTAGAGAGAAAGAGCACATTAACGTAGGTACCATAGGTCACGTTGACCATGGTAAATCTACCTTAACATCTGCTATAACCTGTGTGTTAGCTGCTGGTGTATTACCAGGTGGTAAGGCAAAATGCTACCGTTATGAAGAAATAGACAAAGCACCTGAAGAGAAAGAAAGAGGTATTACCATCAACATAACTCACGTTGAATACGAAACACCAAAAAGGCACTACGCTCACGTTGACTGTCCTGGACACGCAGACTACATAAAGAACATGATTACAGGTGCCGCTCAAATGGATGGTGCAATACTTGTTGTATCAGCAGCAGATGGTCCAATGCCCCAAACCAGAGAACACGTTTTGTTAGCAAGACAAGTTAACGTTCCTTACATAGTGGTATTTATGAACAAATGTGACATGGTAGATGACCCAGAGCTATTAGATCTAGTAGAGTTAGAAGTAAGAGACCTACTAAACAAGTACGAATTTCCAGGTGATGATGTGCCAATTATAAGAGGTTCTGCTTTAGGAGCCCTTGAAGAACTAGACAAAGGCAAACCAGACAAATGGTGCAATGCAATAGTAGATCTCATGAAAGCCCTAGATGAATACATACCATCTCCTCAAAGA
Source organism: Hydrogenobaculum sp. 3684 (assembly GCF_000213785.1). Classification (NCBI taxonomy): domain Bacteria; kingdom Pseudomonadati; phylum Aquificota; class Aquificia; order Aquificales; family Aquificaceae; genus Hydrogenobaculum; species Hydrogenobaculum sp. 3684. The sequence continues at coordinate 220,485 of NC_015557.1, forward strand.
GAAATCGATAAACCATTCCTAATGCCAATAGAAGACGTCTTTACCATCTCTGGTAGAGGTACCGTTGTAACAGGTAGAGTGGAAAGAGGTGTACTAAAACCAGGTGAAGAAGTAGAAATAGTAGGTCTAAAAGAAGAATCCCTAAAAACCACAGCCACATCTATAGAAATGTTTAGAAAAATCCTCGATGAAGCATTGCCAGGTGACAACGTAGGTGTGCTGTTAAGAGGTGTAGGCAAAGACCAAGTAGAAAGAGGTCAAGTATTAGCAAAACCAGGTTCTATAACCCCACACAAAAGATTTAAAGCTCAAGTATACGTACTCTCTAAAGAAGAAGGTGGTAGACACACTCCATTCTTCCTAAACTACAGACCACAATTCTACATAAGAACCGCTGACGTAACAGGTACAGTGGTAAAACTTCCAGAAGGTCAAGAAATGGTAATGCCCGGTGATAACGTAGAGCTTGAAGTAGAGCTAATACATCCAGTGGCTATGGAAGAAGGTCTTAGATTTGCCATAAGAGAAGGTGGTAGAACAGTAGGTGCTGGTGTTGTCACCAAGATTATAGAGTGAGGAAGAAAGTATGAGAGAAATTATTACGTTGGCCTGTACTGAATGCAAGAGGAGAAATTACTCTATTACTAAAAACAGGCAAAAACATCCCCAAAGGGTTGAAATAAGGAAGCATTGTCCTTGGTGTAACAAGCACGTAGTTCATAGAGAGGTAAAATAGGGGCACTAGCTCAATTGGCAGAGCGCGGGACTCCAAATTCCGCGGTTGGGGGTTCGACTCCTCCGTGCCCCGCTCTTACGATGAGTTTTGGGATTTTAGATGGATAAAATTTTAAGCTTTTTAAAAGAAGTAAGGCAAGAGTTACGTAAGGTATCTTGGCCTGATAAAAAACTCGTCATAAGGGCGACGGTTAGTGTTATAATATTTTCTTTATTTTTTGGAATTTATTTATGGATTGTGGATTTGAGCTTTACGAAGATTTTATCGTTTATATTTGGTATTTGGGGTGGTAGTTTATGACTGATATGAAGTGGTATGCTCTGCAGGTTGAAGCTGGAAAGGAGACCACCGCTAAAGAATCTCTTATGAAGGTTATAGAACTTGATAAGATAAACGATTTAGTAGAAGATATAGTGCTGCCTGCAGAGGAAAAGGTAGTTATAAAAGCCCTAGGGAAAGAGAAATATAGATTATCTTTAAGAGGGAACAACAGAGATATAAGTGTTTTAGGTAAGAAATGTGTAACTGTATTTAGAATAGAAGAAGGCACTGTAAAGGTTGTGCCCTCAGAAGATGGGGAAGAATGCAACCAAGATTGTATAAGGGCTGGAGAAATATCTAAACCAGGGCAAAAAATTACTTGCAAGGAAAATAAAACCGAAGCAAAGATAGTCTTGGACAATAAAATGTTTCCAGGTTATATATTGTTAAAAGCCCATATGGACGATAGGCTTTTAAGAGCAATAGAAAAAGCACCGCATGTTTACAAGCCAGTTTTGGTGGGTGGTAAGATAGCTCCTTTGAAAGAGGAAGAAGTAAATAAAATATTGGCACATGCTCAGAGAGGATTCAAAACCAAGAAGGCTGTATTTGAAAAAGGTGAGCAAGTGAGAATTATAGAAGGTCCTTTTATGAGTTTTACCGGTACTATAGAGGAAGTAAACTTAGAAAGGGAAAAATTAAATGTGCTTATTAGCATATTTGGAAGGTTAACACCTGTGGAGCTTGATTTTTCACAGGTAGAAAAGATATAAGGAGTAGCGTATGGCGAAAAAGTTAACAGCTACAGTTGAATTGATGCTTCCAGCGGGGCAAGCTACACCGGCTCCTCCTGTTGGACCTGCTTTAGGTCAGCATGGTATAAATATAATGGAATTTGTGAAGCAGTTTAATGCTGCTTCAAAAGACATGGAACCTGGTACTGTTGTACCGGTTGTGATTAGTATATATGCTGATAGAAGCTTTACGTTTATAATGAAAACACCGCCTACTTCTTTCTTGCTGAAGAAGGCGGCAAAGGTCCAAAAGGGTTCATCTGATCCAAAACGTCAAAAGGTTGGCAAGATTACCTTAAATCAGTTAAAAGAGATAGCTCAATTAAAAGCTAAAGATATGAACACTCAAGATCTAGATGCTGTTATGAGAACGATAGCCGGTACTGCCAGAAGCATGGGTATAGAAATAGAAGGTTATAAGGGGTAAGCGCTATGAGAAGAGGAAAGAAGTATATAGAGGCTTCTAAGATTGTAATGCCAGGTAAAACTTACACTTTGCCTGAAGCGGTAGATATTCTCAAAAAAATGGAGGATATCTTAAAACGCAAGTTTGATGAGACTGTCGAGCTCGCTATGAAGTTGGGCGTAGATCCTAAATATGCGGACCAAATGGTTAGAGGATCTTTAGTATTGCCTGCTGGTCTTGGAAGAGAGCTCAAAGTGTTGGTTTTAGCCGAAGGCGATGCTATAAAAGAAGCTCAAAATGCCGGAGCTGATTATGCTGGCGGTGAGGATATAATAAATAAAATCCTCAAAGAGTCTTGGGTAGATTTTGATGTAGTGATAGCTACACCAGAGATAATGCCAAAGGTTGGTAAGCTTGGTAAGGTACTTGGGCCAAGAGGTTTAATGCCAAACCCTAAAACCGGAACCGTGACACCTAACGTAAAAGCAGCTGTAGAGGAAGCTAAAAAGGGTAGAGTAGAATTCAAAGTAGATAAAACCGGTAATATTCATATGCCTATAGGTAAGATAAGCTTTAAACCAGAGGATATTATGAAAAACGCTTATGCGGCTATAGACGCTGTGGTAAGAGCTAAACCTCCAGGCGCCAAGGGCCAATATGTGAAGAACATAGCAATATCTCTAACAATGAGCCCTTCTGTTGAACTTGATATACAAACGACGCTAAAACAATTGCAAGAAGCTGTAGCTTAAGTGAGGTGAAGTTATGAACAAAGAGACGCTTCAGAAGAAGATAGAAACGGTAGAAGGCTATAAGAAAAAGCTTGCCAAGAGCAATTTTGTATTGTTTTTCAACTTCAATGGATTGCCTGCGGATGTGGCTACTTCTTTAAGAAGAGAGCTTAAATCTGCAGATTCTGAGATGTTGGTGGGTAGGACTACGCTATTTTTTAGGGCTTTTGAGAATACGATAATGCATGATCACAGAGAAGTCTTTGTGGGACCAACGGCTGTTGTCTTTTCATACAAAGACCCGGCTAAAACTGCCAAGATTGTTTTTGATACATGTAAAAGCATCGATAAAGATGACCCACTAAGATTTATAAAGGCTGGTATGTTAGGTAACAAATATCTTACACCTAAAGATGTTGAAGCTCTTGCCAATTTACCAAGCATGGAAGTGCTTGTATCTAAGCTTATGGGTGTATTGCAGGCCCCTGTGGTTGGCTTTATAATGGCTTTAAAAGCCGTTCCCCAAAAGCTTGTGCTTACTTTAAAAGCTATAGAAACTAAGAATTCTTAAAAAATTTATTTTGGAGGTTTGTAAAGATGGCTACACTTACAATCGATGAAATCGTGGACGCTATAAGCGGCATGACAGTATTGGAAGTTGCAGAGCTTGTAAAAAAGCTCGAAGAAAAATTTGGTGTTTCAGCGGCCGCTATGGTAGCAGCAGCACCAGCAGCCGGAGGAGCTGCAGCAGCACCAGCAGCTGAGGAAAAGACCGAGTTTGACGTGATATTACAAGATGCTGGCGCTAATAAGCTCAACGTTATAAAGGTTGTTAGAGAGCTAACAGGCTTAGGACTCAAAGAAGCTAAGGACTTGGTGGACGGAGCTCCAAAACCAATTAAGCAAGGTGTATCTAAAGAAGAAGCAGAAAACATCAAGAAAAAGCTAGAAGAAGCTGGTGCTAAAGTAGAAGTAAAATAAAGCTTTGGCAACTTTAAGGGTTTTGTTAAAAGAAAGTGGTGCACCCCAGAGGAGGGGTGCATTTTGTTTTTTTTAATATGTTTAAAAATTTTTATAAGGTGGTGAAGTTATGCTTAAATTAAAGCATGCTATACCAAGAAAATTTTTTGGTAGACGTAGTGAGCTTTTAGATTTACCATTTTTAGTTAAGGTCCCCACAGAATCCTTTGAAAACTTCATTCAATTCAATGTGCCACCAACCAAAAGGAAAGAGCAGGGTCTTGAATATATACTAAGAACTTCGTTTCCATTTCAAGATACCAACAAAAATATTACGGTGGAATATATAGGGTATGAGATTGGAAATTGGGAATGCAACAAGTGTGGCTATAAACCAGAGACGGATTTTTTAGCTGGTGCTGATACAGAATGTCCAAAATGCAAAACAATACTTTCTTATAAAGAAAAATATACACCAGAAGAATGTAAAGAAAAAGGAATAACCTACAGTGCCCCCCTAAGGATAATGTTAAGACTTAGAAAAAAGACAAAATCAGGGGAGTTTGTAGACACACCAAAGAAAATATACTTTGGTGAAATGCCAATGATGACACCTATAGGCACTTTTGTCATAAATGGAAGCGAAAGAGTTGTTGTCAATCAACTTATAAGATCTCCTGGTATATTCTATTCTGATAAGGAAGATAGGCAAAAAGAAGGCACTGTATCAAGAACAATCTTTACAGCTAGCATACATCCAGATAAAGGCTCCCGAATAGAGTTTGAATTGTCCACCAATTCAGATATAATATCTGCAAGGATAGATAAAAAGCGTATAAGCGCTATCTCAATATTGAGGGCTTTCGGTTTAGAAACCGCCTACGATATATTGTCTCAATTTTATGAAGATGTTAAGGCTTTTAACGTAAAAGATGGTCTTATAATTGATAAAAACACCGGAGAAGTATACAAGCCAGAGGATTTAGAATCTCACTATCTTTTTGCAGTTTTAAGATATACCGCCAAGATAGAAGGCACTGAGAAAGAAGAGGAGTTTATAGAAGAAAGGTATATTGAAGATTTGAATGTACTAAATAGGTTGATAAAAGATGAAAGGGTAAAGATAGAGCTATTGACTGCAGTACAATCAGAGAAAACCACCAAAAGCTTTTATGGAAAGATAATTCTTGAAACTCTCATAAACGATACGAAAGCAAAGGATCAGCATGGCAAGAGCTTGGTAAGAACCAATTCTCAATTTACTTTAAGAGACATAGGTTTAAGAGATATATACGTAAAGCTTAGATCTATGGAAGGTCTTGTTCAGGAAATGGCTGATATCATACAGCGTTCTAGAGCCTACTTTGAAGCTTACTTCCAGGATATTGCAAGGTTTGATCTGTCTAAAGTAGGTAGAGTTAAAATAAACGCCAAAATCTATATACACAAAAGAGAGCTTACAGAAAAAGACTTGGAAATTTTTGATGAGCTTCCGGTTTTAGAGTTGGCTAAAGATTATGATAACTATAAAGAAGGTACTATCCTAACAAAGGATATTTTTGAGGATATCTTAAAATCTCATAAAACTGTAGAGGTAAGAGATTATACTGGCTTAGAAGCAAGATTTTTAAATTATAAAGATTTGGTAAATGCAATTAAATATTTGTTAAAGGTAAGGTTTGGTAAGGAAAAGAAAGACGATATTGCCCACCTTGGCAACAGAAGAGTAAGACCAATAGGTGAACTCTTGGAAAACCAAGCTCGTATCGGTATAGCCAGGATGTTGAAATCCTTTAGGGATAAAGTTGCTACGATAAATCCAGAAGATCCTACAATAAAAGCTCAAGACTTGGTAAACTCTAGGTATCTTGTATCTTCTATGTTTGAATTTTTAAAAGGTGGTCAGCTTTCTCAATATCTTGATAATACCAATCCTTTATCTTCGTTAACACACAGAAGAAGATTGTCTGCTTTGGGTCCTGGTGGTTTAACCAGAGAGAGCGCTAAATTTGAAATAAGAGACGTTCATCCTTCTCACTACGGTAGGCTTTGTCCTATAGAAACTCCAGAAGGCCAGAACATAGGTCTTGTGACTTCTATGACCACTTACGCTCAAACCAACGAGTATGGATTCTTGGTAACTCCTTATAGGAAAGTTGTGAACGGTGTTGTAACAGATCAAATAGAGTTTTTAGCCGCTTACGAAGAAGAAAACTTTGTAATAGCACAAAGTACCCCTACAGACCAAAAAGGTAAAATACTGGGCGATAGGGTAATAGCCAGATATAAAAACGATATACAGATTGTTAAACCATCTGACGTAAACTATATAGACGTATCTCCAAGACAAATAATATCGGTATCAGCTTCTCTTATTCCGTTTCTAGAACATGACGATGCGAATAGAGCTTTGATGGGTTCCAACATGCAAAGACAGGCAGTACCTCTCATATTTACACAAGCTCCTTTGATAGGTACAGGAATGGAATCAAGAGTGGCTATAGATAGTGGTGCTGTCATTTTAGCCAAAAGAGGAGGCGTGGTAGAAGAGGTAGATTCAAATCGTATTGTTATAAGGGTAAATCCTGATGAAATAAACGAAAAAGACCCTCTTGATATGGGTATTGATGTTTATAAGCTTTTAAAATTTGTAAAAACAAACCAAAACACATCTATAAACCAAAGACCAATAGTGCATAAAGGCCAAAAGGTAAAAAAGGGCGATTGTATAGCAGACGGTCAATCTACCTTTATGGGTGAATTGGCTCTTGGAAAAGATTTGCTTGTTTGCTTTATGCCGTGGCGTGGTTATAATTTCGAGGACGCTATAGTAATATCAGAAAGGTTGGTGAAAGAAGATGTGCTCACTTCTGTTCATATAGAAGAGCTAAAAGCAGAAGCCAGAGAAACAAAGATAGGTGATGAAGAGATCACTAGACAAGTGCCTGGGGTATCAGAAAAAGCGTTGGCTTATCTTGATGAGTACGGTATAGTTAAGATTGGTACATATGTAAAACCAGGCGACATATTGGTGGGTAAGGTTACTCCCATTGGAGAAACTCAATTAACTCCAGAGCAGAAACTCTTGCAAGCCATCTTTGGTGAAAAGACTAGAGATGTTAAAGACTCCTCTTTAAGATGCCCACCTGGTGTTGAAGGTGTTGTGGTAGATGTACAGGTGTTTACCAGAAAGTTAAGCGAAAGCAAGAAAAACCCTCTAGTAGAGCATGTAGAGCAAGAAGAGAAAAACCGCATAAAGAAAGAGAAAGAGTTCATGCTTAACCTCGTTATAGAAAAGCGTAACGAGATAGTAAAAGACCTTGTGATTGGTAAGGTTATAAACAAACCTATAAAGTTGGCTAAAAAGACATACGAAGAAGGCACTGTAATAGATGAAGCTCTTTTTGACAACATAGCCAATTTTGTTATAACAAAGCCAGAAAACTTTTTCTCCGATAAAAAGCTTATAAAGAAGATAGAGGAAATAAGGGATAAAGCTCAAGCCCAGCGTAAGGTTATAGATAAGATATACGAAGAAAAGATAGAAAATGTTGGAAAGCAAAGCGATTTACCAAGCGGTGTGATAACAATGGTAAAAGTCTACATAGCTCAAAAGCGTAAAATAAGGGTGGGGGATAAGATGGCTGGTAGGCACGGGAACAAAGGTGTTATATCTGTAGTGCTTCCAGTTGAGGATATGCCATTTTTACCAGATGGTACTCCTGTAGATGTAGTGTTGAACCCTCTTGGTGTGCCATCTCGTATGAACGTTGGTCAAATTTTGGAAACGCACCTTGGAATGGCTTCAAAATACATAGGTAAGAAAATTCAGGAGATGATAGATGAATACTTTGATAGAGAAGAAATAACAGAGTATATAGCCAGCATTTACGCCATAGGTGATAAGAACAACGAGAATAAGAATTTCATCAAGAATATGCTAAAAAGCTTATCCGATGAAGAGTTTAAAAACGTTGTGAGTTTTATTGCTCAAAACGGCATCCCTATGGCTACTCCAGCTTTTGAAGGTTGTAGTGAAGAGGATTTGAAAACGCTACTCAAAGAAGCTGGTTTGCCAGAGGATGGTAAATTTGTGTTGTACGACGGTAGGACTGGTGAGTCTTTTGATTTTAGAGTTACCACAGGTTATATGCATATGTTGAAGTTGATACATATGGTAGAAGATAAGATACACGCTCGTTCCACTGGTCCTTACTCTTTAGTAACGCAGCAGCCTCTTGGAGGTAGGGCTCAATTTGGTGGTCAACGTTTGGGTGAAATGGAAGTGTGGGCGTTGGAAGCTCACGGCGCAGCTTATACGTTACAAGAGATGCTAACGGTGAAATCCGATGACATAGAAGGCAGAAATAGAGCTTATGAATCTATAGTAAAAGGTAAATATTTCTACTCACCCGGTATACCAGAATCTTTCAAAGTTTTAGTAAGAGAATTGAAATCGTTGGGACTAAACGTTGTATGTGAGAATGGAGAGGCTAAAAGCTGCGATAGTGTTGATTTGGATAAGAAAGAGGAGGAACGTTAATGAAGAGAGGTTTGTTACCTTTTAATAAGATAAAGCTTTTACTTGCATCACCAGAGCAAATACTTAGTTGGAGCCACGGAGAAGTTAAGCGCCCTGAGACTTTGAATTATCGAACTCTAAAACCTGAAAAAGAAGGTCTTTTCTGTGCAAAAATATTTGGGCCTTTGAAAGATTACGAATGTTTGTGTGGAAAATATAAAGGTAAGAGATTTGAAGGTACTATTTGTGATAGATGCGGTGTTGAAGTAACGAGAGCTTACGTTAGAAGAGAGCGTTTTGGCCATATAACCCTTGCTACTCCTTGTGCTCATATATGGTTTTTAAAATCTTCTCCATCTAAGATAGGTGCATTGCTCGGTTTGTCTGCTAGAGATATAGAAAAGGTTATATATTTTGAGTCTTACTTGGTGGTAGAATACCCAACCCCTGACATGGAGGCTACTTTCTCAAATTCAGAAAATACTATCCCTGTTATAAAAGATGGTATTACTTATCATGTAAAACTACATGTTGTTACGGAAGAACAATATGAGAAGGAGTTTGCTTACAGCGTTGACAACAGGTACGAAAGCGGAATGGGAGCTGAATTTGTAAGATATGTTTTATCTATTTTAGATTTAGAAACATTTGCTTTTAAGCTAAAGAAAATTTTAAAGCCTTACACCTTTGGATTCGAGGATTTGGGTCCAAAGATGGAAGCAGAGCATAAAAAGCTTTACGAAAAGATAATAATGTTTTTAGCAGACAGGATAAAGCTTTACAGTATAGGTATCGCTACATCGCTTAACGGTGTGCAAATGTCTCTTGAAGACGTGATTCATGGTATTATAAGCGAGTCAATATACTTAAACATAAAAACTGGAGAAATTGCCAATCAGGATTTAGGGGATGACTGGTATACTTCAAAAGATGCTATAAGGTATAGATTTGAATACGTAAGAGGACAAAATCAAAATATCCCCGTTTTTGATAAAATACAAGAAGATGTTAGAAATATAGTTTTGAAGGACTTTTCGGATACAAGGGTTAAAAATTTAGTAAAAACCTTAAAACTTGTAGAAGGCTTTTTGAAATCTTCCAACAGACCCGAATGGATGATATTAACAGTTTTACCAGTAATACCTCCAGAGTTAAGGCCACTTGTGGCTTTAGACGGGGGTAAGTTTGCTACATCTGATTTAAACGATCTTTACAGAAGGCTTATAAATAGAAACAACCGCTTGAAAAGGCTTATAGACTTAGATGCTCCTGATATCATAGTGAGAAATGAAAAGAGAATGCTCCAAGAATCAGTGGATGTTCTTATAGACAACGGCAAGAGAGGTAAAGTAGTAAGTCAACACAATAGACCACTTAAAAGTTTATCAGATTATCTCAAAGGAAAGCAAGGCAGATTTAGACAAAACCTTTTAGGTAAGAGAGTCGATTATTCTGGCCGTTCTGTCATAGTGGTAGGACCTTCTTTGAAGATGCATCAGTGTGGTTTGCCAAAGATAATGGCTTTAGAGTTGTTCAAACCGTTCGTTTATAGAAGACTTGAGGAAAAAGGTTATGCCACTTCTATAAAAAATGCTAGAAAGATGGTAGATCAAAAACAGCCAGAAGTATGGGAATGTTTAGAAGAAGTTGTCAAGCAACATCCAGTATTGCTAAACAGAGCTCCTACGCTACACAGGATGTCTATTCAAGCCTTTGAACCTGTTTTGGTGGAAGGCAAGGCAATTCAACTTCATCCGTTGGTATGCCCTCCATTTAACGCAGACTTTGATGGTGACCAAATGGCTGTGCATGTACCTCTTGGTATAGAGGCTCAGCTAGAATCTTATATACTAATGCTTTCAACTCAAAACATACTCTCACCTGCTAACGGAAAGCCAATTATGTTGCCATCTCAAGATATGGTGTTGGGACTTTTTTACGCTTCAAACTATGTAAAAGGTGCTAAGGGAGAAGGCAAAGTATTCTTCTCTAAAGAAGAGGCGTTTTTGGCTTTTGAAAACAAAAAGATAGATATTCATGCTGTTATAAAGGTGAAGATAGGGGATACTTTTGTAGAGACAAGCATAGGTAGACTTCTTATAAATGAGGCATTGCCAAAGGGTTATAGATTTGTGAACGAAGTTCTTGATAAGAAAAGCATATCGAAGCTTATAGCCGATATTCACAAAATTTATGGTTCGGAAATCACTGCTCAAACTCTTGATAGACTCAAGGAATTTGGTTTTGAAATGGCTACAAGGGCTGGAATATCTATAGGTATTGAAGATATGAAGATACCAAAAGCCAAGAAACGTCTTGTAGATAAAGCTTTTAACCAAATGGATGAAGTCCTTGATCAATATAGAAAAGGTATAATAACAAACAAAGAAAGGTACAACAAAACTATAGATATTTGGTCACAAACCACGGAAGATGTTACAAAGGCTATGTTCTCTGAAATAGAAAAATCTGAACAAATAGAGAACAACAAGAAATTGCCAGGTCTTTTCAATCCTATATATATGATGGCAAACTCAGGTGCTCGTGGTAACAAAGACCAGTTAAGACAGTTAGCAGGTATGAGAGGTCTTATGGCAAAGCACTCCGGTGAATTTATAGAAACGCCAATTACCTCAAACTTTAGAGAAGGATTATCTGTATTAGAATACTTCATATCAACTTACGGTGCTAGAAAAGGTCTTGCTGATACCGCTCTAAAAACATCTTTTGCTGGTTATCTAACTAGAAGACTTGTAGATGTGGCTCAAGATGTGGTTATCACAGAATACGATTGTGGTACTAAGAAATATGAAGTTATAGAAGCGATAGTAGAAAGTGGTGAAGAAAGAATATCTTTAAAAGAAAGATTGATAGGAAGAGTTTTGGCTGAAGATATATACGACCCAAACAGCAAAGAGCTTATAGCAAAAGCCAACGAAGTTGTAGATGAAGAGCTTGCAGCTAGGATACAGCAAGCCGGTGTAGTGCAAGTTAAAGCCAGGTCCGTACTAACCTGCGAATCTGAAAACGGTATATGCTCTATGTGCTATGGATGGGATTTATCTCAAAGAAAACTTGTTTCTCCTGGAGAGGCTGTAGGTATTATAGCTGCTCAATCAATAGGTGAGCCTGGTACTCAGCTTACGATGAGAACATTCCACATAGGTGGTGCTGCTACCGCTCAAAAGGTACAGAGCGAACTCGTTATAGAAAATAGTGGTATTATAAAATTCCAAGGTTTAAAGCTTTTAAAGAATAGAAACGGTAAGTTTATAAACATATCTCAAGAAGGTGTAATATTTGTATTGGATTCAAACGGAAGAACTATAGAAAGACACACAGTTCCTTATGCTGCAGAGATTTTGTTTAAAGATGGCTCAGAAGTAAAACAAGGGGATATAGTGGCAAAATGGGATCCATTTAACACATACATAATAGCTGAGTCAAGCGGAGAGCTTATTTTAAAGGATATTATAGTAGATGTTACAGTAAGAGAAGAAAAAGACACTCTTACTGGTAAAACAGCCATAGTAGTATCTTTCTTAAGGGCTAAAGACGCTCAACTGCACTCACCAAGAATAGTTATAAAGTCTGAAGATGGTCATGAGTATTCTTATGATTTACCGGTAAACTCTATATTAAATGTACCATTCGAAAAGCTTAAAACCGTATGGGATAAGTGTTTAGCTTGTTCTGAGGCTGAAAAGAATGATGTTCAGCACAATTACTATTATTTAGATAGCTTTGTAGTACACCCAGGGGATATTATAGCTCGTATTCCTAAAGAAACAACGAAAGTCAGAGACATAGTAGGAGGTCTTCCAAGGGTTGAGGAGTTGTTTGAGGCCAGGAAACCTAAAAACCCCGCTATTATATCTGAGATAGATGGTATAGTTAAGATATACGAAGACGCAGATGAAGTAATGATAATATCGCCAAAAGGCACCAAAAAATACGATATAAAGAACGAGTTTATTTTGATTAAACATGGTCAAGAGGTGAAAGAGGGTACAAAAATTACAGATACCATAGTTAGCGATGTTAGCGGCAAAGCTATAGTAAGGGCAAAAGGTAGTAAGATAGTGGTTTACAACAAGCAGACAGGCCAAGAAAAAGTTTATTCTGTGCCAAAAGGTAAGTTTTTACAAGTAAAAGACGGTGATTATGTAAAAGTTGGTGATCAATTAACGGATGGTACTCCGCTTCTTGAAGAGATACTTAAAATAAAGGGTATAGACGAGCTTCAAAAGTTCTTATTAAAAGAAGTTCAGATGGTGTATAAACTTCAAGGTGTTGATATAAACGATAAACATATAGAGATAATAATTCGTCAAATGCTAAGGAAAAGAGTAATAGTAGATCCAGGGGATAGCAGATTTGTGGCGAACGAAGAGGTTGATGTAACAGAGTTCAACAAAGAGGTGGAAAGAATTAGAAAAGAAGGTGGTAAAATACCAAAAGCAGAGCCTATATTGGTGGGTATTACTAAGGCTGCGCTGTCTACCAAAAGCTGGATATCTGCTGCTTCTTTCCAAGAGACTACTAGAGTTTTGACAGAAGCTGCTAGCGAAGGAAAAGTTGATGATTTGTCAGGTATAAAAGAAAATGTTATAATTGGTAATCTTATACCTGCCGGTACTGGTCTTGAAGAGTACAAAAATGTGAAAATAGAGATTGTAGAGCATGCTACACAGTCTAAGAAGTAAGCTTAAAACGCTTGCTTTTTTTGAGCTTTTATGCTAAAATATTAGCTTATTGTTTAGGAGGAGAAAGTAAATGCCTACGGTGAACCAGCTTATAAAAGAAGGACGCGAGAAGATAAAGAAAAAGAGTAAGGCTCCTGCTTTGCAGGGCAATCCTCAGAAAAGAGGCGTTTGTGTACGTGTTTATACTGTTACGCCAAAAAAGCCAAACTCTGCTCTTAGAAAAGTGGCTAGGGTAAGATTGTCAAACGGTATAGAAGTTACTTGTTATATTCCAGGGGAAGGGCATAACCTTCAAGAGCACTCTATAGTGCTTGTAAGAGGCGGTAGGGTAAAAGATTTACCAGGTGTTAGATATAAGATAATTCGCGGAGCTTTAGATACTGCCGGTGTTGCTAATAGAAGACAGTCTAGGTCAAAGTACGGTGCTAAGAGACCTAAAGCTGGTGCCGCTCAAGCTACAAAAGGGGGTAAGAAGTAATGCCTAGGAAAGGAAGAGTTCCAAGAAGAGAGATATTACCAGACGCTAAATACAACAGTATTATAGTTCACAAGCTTATAAATAAGGTCATGAAAGATGGCAAGAAGAGCACGGCCGAATATATAGTCTATACTGCTTTAGAGAGAGTGGCTGAGAAGCTCAGTTTATCGCCAGTGGAAGTGCTTGAAAAGGCTCTTGAAAATGTGAAGCCAGTTTGGGAAGTGCGTCCTCGTCGTGTTGGTGGTGCTACTTATCAAGTGCCAGTGGAAGTAGAAGAGCATAGAAGAGAATCATTGGGTATCAAATGGCTGGTGGATGCAGCCAGAGAAAGAGCTAGACATAGAGGTTCTTATACGATGGAAGAAAGGTTGGCAGCAGAAATTATGGACGCCATAGAGAATAAAGGTGCTGCTGTGAAGAAAAAAGAAGATACTCACAGGATGGCGGAAGCTAATAAAGTTTTTGCTCATTTTAAGTGGTAAAGGGGAGATAGAATATGCCAAGAACAGTTCCTATTCAAGATTTGAGAAACATAGGTATAGTAGCTCACATAGACGCTGGTAAAACTACCACTACGGAGCGTATACTTTATTATACTGGTAAAACATATAAGATAGGTGAAGTTCATGAAGGTGCTGCAACGATGGACTGGATGCCTCAAGAAAAAGAAAGAGGTATTACCATTACAGCAGCTACTACAGCTTGCTATTGGGCAGGCAAGCAGATAAACATAATAGATACTCCGGGACACGTGGACTTCTCTGTGGAAGTTGTTAGGTCAATGCGTGTTTTGGACGGCATTATATTTATTTTCTCAGCCGTTGAAGGTGTACAACCCCAGTCTGAGGCAAACTGGAGATGGGCAGATAAGTTCAACGTTGCTCGTATAGCTTTTATAAATAAATTAGATAGATTGGGTGCAGATTTTTACAGGGTTTACGATGAGATAGCTAAAAAACTTACGATAAAGCCAGTAGCAATTCAAATCCCTATAGGTACAGAAGATAATTTTGTTGGTGTTGTGGATCTTATGAATATGAAAGCCATTATATGGCTTGAAGAAACCTTAGGTGCAAAATACGAAATAAGAGATATTCCAGAAGAGTATAAAGCTAAGGCTCAAGAATGGCGTGAGAAAATGGTAGAATCCATAGCTGAAACAGATGATGCTTTGATGGAAAAATATTTGGAAGGTCAAGAGTTAACTATAGATGAGCTAAAACAAGCTTTAAGGAAAGCTACTATAAATAAACAGTTAGTACCTGTTTTATGTGGTTCTGCTTTTAAAAACAAGGGTGTTCAACCTCTATTGGATGCTGTAGTAGATTATCTTCCATCTCCTTTGGATGTGCCACCTGTAACAGGCATAAATCCAAAAACAAATCAAGAAGAAATTAGATTGCCCCAAGACGATCAGCCTTTCTGTGCTTATATATTCAAGGTTGTATCAGACCCTTACGCAGGTCAGCTAAGCTATTTTAGAGTTTTTTCTGGAAAAGTTCAAGCTGGTTCTTATGTGTTAAATTCTACTAAGGATAAAAAAGAGCGTATTGGAAGACTTCTTTTGATGCATGCTAATACAAGAGAAGATATTACAGAAGTTGCGGCTGGTGAGATAGCTGCGGCTGTAGGTGTTGATGCTGCTACTGGTGATACCATATGCGATGAGAAGAGTCCTATTATTTTGGAAAAACTCGAGTTTCCAGAGCCTGTTATATCTATGGCCATAGAACCAAAAACAAAGAAAGATCAAGAGAAACTTTCTCAAGTGTTAAATAAATTCATGAAAGAAGATCCGACGTTTAAAGCCTCTATGGATCCAGAAACTGGACAAACGTTGATACATGGAATGGGTGAGCTTCATCTTGAAATAATGGTAGACAGGATGAAGAGGGAATATAACATAGAGGTAAATGTAGGTAAGCCTCAGGTGGCTTACAAAGAGGCTATAAAAGGCAAAGCTGTGGCTGAAGGTAAGTTTATAAGACAAACGGGTGGTAGAGGTCAGTACGGTCACGTTGTTATAGAGGTAGAACCGTTAGAAAGAGGAAGCGGTTTTGTATTTGAAAATGCTATAGTAGGCGGTGTTATACCAAAAGAGTTTATTCCTCCTGTGGAAGAAGGTATAAAAGAAGCCATGGAAAATGGTGTATTGGCTGGTTATCCAGTGGTTGACGTGAAGGTTAAGCTTTTTGACGGTTCTTACCACGAAGTGGACTCTTCTGAAATAGCCTTTAAAATAGCTGGTTCAATGGCTTTTAAAGAAGCCGCTAAGAAAGCTGGTGTAGTGCTTTTAGAACCTATAATGGAAGTGGAAGTTGAAACTCCAGATGATTATGTTGGAGATGTTATAGGAGATTTAAACTCAAGACGCGGCAAAATTATGGGCATGGAAAATAAAGGCGTCATTACTTCTATAAAAGCACACGTGCCGCTGTCTGAAATGTTTGGTTACGCTACTAACCTTAGAAGTTTAACACAGGGGCGTGGTACGTTTATAATGAAATTCTCCCATTACAGTGAAGCACCTCAAAGTATTACAGAGAAAGTAGTTGGAGAAAGAACTCATACTTAAAAAGGAGTAGCTTATGGCAAAGGAAAAGTTTGTTAGAGAGAAAGAGCACATTAACGTAGGTACCATAGGTCACGTTGACCATGGTAAATCTACCTTAACATCTGCTATAACCTGTGTGTTAGCTGCTGGTGTATTACCAGGTGGTAAGGCAAAATGCTACCGTTATGAAGAAATAGACAAAGCACCTGAAGAGAAAGAAAGAGGTATTACCATCAACATAACTCACGTTGAATACGAAACACCAAAAAGGCACTACGCTCACGTTGACTGTCCTGGACACGCAGACTACATAAAGAACATGATTACAGGTGCCGCTCAAATGGATGGTGCAATACTTGTTGTATCAGCAGCAGATGGTCCAATGCCCCAAACCAGAGAACACGTTTTGTTAGCAAGACAAGTTAACGTTCCTTACATAGTGGTATTTATGAACAAATGTGACATGGTAGATGACCCAGAGCTATTAGATCTAGTAGAGTTAGAAGTAAGAGACCTACTAAACAAGTACGAATTTCCAGGTGATGATGTGCCAATTATAAGAGGTTCTGCTTTAGGAGCCCTTGAAGAACTAGACAAAGGCAAACCAGACAAATGGTGCAATGCAATAGTAGATCTCATGAAAGCCCTAGATGAATACATACCATCTCCTCAAAGAGAAATCGATAAACCATTCCTAATGCCAATAGAAGACGTCTTTACCATCTCTGGTAGAGGTACCGTTGTAACAGGTAGAGTGGAAAGAGGTGTACTAAAACCAGGTGAAGAAGTAGAAATAGTAGGTCTAAAAGAAGAATCCCTAAAAACCACAGCCACATCTATAGAAATGTTTAGAAAAATCCTCGATGAAGCATTGCCAGGTGACAACGTAGGTGTGCTGTTAAGAGGTGTAGGCAAAGACCAAGTAGAAAGAGGTCAAGTATTAGCAAAACCAGGTTCTATAACCCCACACAAAAGATTTAAAGCTCAAGTATACGTACTCTCTAAAGAAGAAGGTGGTAGACACACTCCATTCTTCCTAAACTACAGACCACAATTCTACATAAGAACCGCTGACGTAACAGGTACAGTGGTAAAACTTCCAGAAGGTCAAGAAATGGTAATGCCCGGTGATAACGTAGAGCTTGAAGTAGAGCTAATACATCCAGTGGCTATGGAAGAAGGTCTTAGATTTGCCATAAGAGAAGGTGGTAGAACAGTAGGTGCTGGTGTTGTCACCAAGATTATAGAGTGAGGAAGTTAGTATGGAGCAGGATAAAATACGTATAAAGCTTAAATCTTACGATTATAAACTTTTGGATCAATCTGTTAAGCAAATAGTGGAAACAGTTAAACGAACGGGAAGCTCCGTAAAGGGGCCGATCCCTTTGCCTACTTCTAGAAGGCGCTGGGTTGTTTTGCGCTCACCTCATAAGTTTGATCAATCTAGAGAACATTTTGAAATTAGAGAGTTCAAAAGAATGTTAGATATAGTAAAGATTACACCACAAACTATAGAATCTCTTATGGAGATAAGCCTTCCAGCTGGTGTTGATATTGAAGTTAAGATGAGAGGTTGAGGATATGATAGGTCTTATAGGTAAGAAGCTTGGAATGATGAGAGTTTTTTTAAATGATGGCACAGCTATTCCAGTAACTGCTATTAAAGTAGAACCTAACTATGTAATTTATATTAAAAGCTCTGAAACAGACGGTTATAATGCCATACAGGTAGGTAGCATTCCTTTAAAGCAAAGTAGATTTAAAAAGCCAATGGTTGGTCATTTTAAGAAAGCCAATTTGACACCATTAAAATATTTAAAAGAATTTAGAGTAGATGATGTTTCTAGTTTCGCGTTAGGTCAGGAACTAGGTGTTGATATATTTTCACCTGGTGAGTTGGTGGATATAGTTGGAAGGTCAAAAGGTAGAGGTTTTACAGGTACCATGAAAAGATGGGATTTTGGTGGTTTTCCAAAATCTCACGGTCATAGGTATCATAGGGCTGTAGGTTCTGTAGGAAATCGTACTGATCCTGGTAGAGTTTGGAAGAGCAAAAGAATGGCAGGAAGACACGGTAATGAAACTATAAGGGTTCAAGCTCTTTTAGTTGTGGATGTTTTGAAGGACAAAGGAATTATTCTTGTA
Source organism: Hydrogenobaculum sp. 3684 (assembly GCF_000213785.1). Lineage (NCBI taxonomy): Bacteria > Pseudomonadati > Aquificota > Aquificia > Aquificales > Aquificaceae > Hydrogenobaculum > Hydrogenobaculum sp. 3684. Next base: position 238,778 of record NC_015557.1, read on the forward strand.
AAGGGCTCTGTGCCTGGTCATAAAGATGGAATTGTATATATAGAAAAGAGTCATATTGCCTTTAGAAAGAAAGCTCAAAGGAAGCAGGAGCGTTTGTCTTTTATACCATCAAATCTTTTAAGGCAGGAAGTGTGATATGTTGGTGAATGGTGTAGAATTAAGAGATGATGTTTTTAATGTAGAACCTAAAAAGCATATTTTGTGGGATGTGGTTAGATGGCAGCTTGCTAAAAGAAGACAAGGTACTCATTCCACAAAGACTAGAGCTGAAGTAAATTGTAGTAAGAAAAAGATATTACCTCAAAAAGGTACTGGTAACGCTAGACACGGTGCCAGGTCTGCAAATATCTTTGTTGGTGGCGGTGTTGTACATGGCCCTAAGCCTAGAGATTATGAGTATAAGCTATCTAAGAAGTACAGAAAAATAGCTCTTGCTATGGCTCTTAGCACAAAAGCTAAGAACAACTCTGTTTATGTATTAGAATCTTTGTTATCTTCTTTAGAAAAGCCCAAAACTAAGGTGGCTTTTGAGCTTTTAAAAGAAAGAGGTCTATCTGATAAGAAAGTTTTGGTGGTGACAGAAGATCAAAACGATATTGTTTCTAAAAGCTTTAAAAATATACCAAATACAAAAGTATTACCCGTTGTAGGTCTTAACGTTTACGATATTCTTTGGGCTGATGCTTTGTTGATAGAGCAAGGAGCCTTGGAAAAAATTTATGAGAGGGTAAGTTTATGAGAGCACCTGAAGAAGTTATTATACGTCCTATAATCACTGAGAAGACAAATAGATTGATGGAAGATTTAAATAAGTATGTATTTGAAGTTCACAAAGACGCCAACAAACATGAAATAAAGCATGCTGTGGAAAAGCTGTTTGGAGTAAAAGTGAAAGCTGTTAACACTCTTTATGCAAGACCAAGGGTAAAAAGGACAATAACAAGAAGAGGCAGAGTTTACGGTGCCACAAGAGGTTATAAGAAGGCCATCATTACCCTTGATAAGAATTCGAAAATAGATTTTATGAGCTTGTGAGGTTATATATATGGGTGTAAGAAAGTTAAAACCTGTAACAAACGGACAAAGACATGCTATACTTTACGATTATTCTGAGCTTACTAGAAGAGAACCGGAAAAAAGCCTTACTTATTATTATAAAAGGGCTTTAGGTAGAAGCAGGCAACAAGGTAAAATTACTTCCAGATGGAAAGGCGCTGGTAACAAGATAAGGTATCGTTTGATAGATTTTAAAAGAGATAAAAGTCTTATACCGGCAAAAGTTTATTCTATAGAGTATGACCCGTTTAGAAGCGCTCGTATAGCTTTGCTTCATTATAAAGACGGTGAAAAAAGGTACATCGTATGGCCTGATAAACTTAACGTGGGCGATACAGTGGTTTCTATAAGTTATGAAGATGCTATTAAAGGCAAGGAGCTTCCTGATATAAAGCCCGGCAACGCTATGCCTTTGCGATTTATTCCTGTGGGTACTTTTATTCACAATATAGAGTTAAATCCTGGTAGAGGTGCAAAGCTTGTAAGAGCCGCTGGTTTATCAGCCCAAGTGATAGGTAAGATAGAAGGATATGCTCAAGTACGCTTACCTTCTGGTGAGGTAAGGCTTATAAATGATAAATGCATGGCTACTATAGGTGTTGTGGGTTTGGCTGAGCACGAGCTTGTTAAACTTGGAAAAGCCGGTAGAGCTAGATGGTTAGGTATGAGGCCAAATGTTCGTGGTACAGCTATGAACCCAGTAGATCACCCACATGGTGGTGGTGAAGGTAAAACAAAAGGTAAGCATCCAGAATCACCTTGGGGTTGGAAAACTAAAGGCTATAAGACCAAGAGAGGAAAGAGATATTCTGATAGGTTCATAATATCCAAAAGGAACGCTGGAGGTAAGGTATAATGGGTTTTAGAGGTGCTTGGAATAAAAGAAACAAATTGATAGAGGATTTAGATACATTTTTGAAACTTTATAAAAAAACTCAAAAAGCTTATAAAAAGGTTAGAAAGGTTGAATTTTCTAACAACGATGAGCTTATAGAAAACGCCAAAAAAAGATATCAAGAAATTTGGGATGAATTTAGAGCTTTTGTAAACAAAAAAGCTTGGGTAGATCCAAAACTATGGGCGACGATTAGAAAGATGAATCAAACTGGTGATAGAAAAGTGGTGAAGACATATTCTAGGGATAGTCAAGTGATATCTGAGTTTGTTAACCATACTATAGCTGTTCATAACGGTAAGACTTTTGTGCCCATATATATAACCCCTGAAATGGTGGGTCATAAGCTAGGGGAATTTGCTCCTACCAGGACTTTTAGATCTCACCCAGATAAATCTGCTAAAGTGGTAAAGAAGAAGTGAGGTATAGATTATGAGTATAGAAGTGGTAAGCAAGGCTGTTCATAAAAACGCTAGGATCTCACCCCTTAAGGCTTCTCAAGTGTTGAGGCTTTTAAGAGGAAAACCTGTAGAATATGCTATGTACCAACTTAGTTTTATGAACAAGAAAGCCGCTGTGATAATAAAAAATGTTTTAAAGAGCGCTATAGCAAACGCTGAGCAAAAGGGTATTGATCCTACAAAGTTGGTGATATTAGAAGCGAAAGCTGATAAAGGTATAATGTTTAGGAAGTGGATGCCAAGAGCTCATGGTAGGGCCACTATGATGAGAAAAAATACATCTCATATCACTATAGCTTTAGGAGAGTTGAAAGAAGCTACTGAGGAGGCTAAGTAATGGGTCAAAAAACTCATCCAATAGGTTTTAGAATAGGGGTTACAAAAGATTGGTTAAGCAAATGGTGTACTTCTAAGAAAGAATATCCAAATACTTTACATGAAGATATTGTTATTAGGAAATATATTAAAGAAAGATATAAATCCGCCGGTATATCAAAGGTAACCATTGAAAGATCAGGGGAGAAGATAAGGGTAAGGATCTTATCTTCTAAGCCAGGTATCATAATCGGTAGAAAAGGTGCTGAAGTTGATCAATTAAAAAACGATTTGGAAAGAATTGTTAAAAACAAAGATATAAGCTTAAGTGTAGATGAGGTTAGAGTACCGCAGCTAGATGCCCAACTTGTGGCTGAAGATATAGCTCTTCAAATTGAAAGGCGTGTATCTCATAGAAGAGCTATGAAAAGAGCTATAGATAACGCTATTAAAAGCGGTGCAAAAGGTATAAAAGTTCAAGTAAAAGGCAGAATAGGTGGTGCTGATTTGGCTAGAGCTGAATGGTTCTTGGTGGGTAGGATGCCTTTACAAACACTAAGAGCTGATATAGATTATGGCTATGCTACCGCTTATACGAAATACGGTATTTTAGGTATAAAAGTATGGATTTATAAAGGCGATATACTAAAAGGTGGAAAAGAAGAGATAATGAAAAAGATAGAAGAAGACCTTGTAAGCCAAGCAAAGGAGGTATAAGGAAATGTCTTTTTTACAACCTAGTAGGCAAAAGTATAGAAAAACCCAAAGAGGCACTTTAAAAGGTAAATCTTTTAGAGGAAATCAAGTGGCATTTGGAGAATACGGTATTCAAGCATTGGAAAGTCATTGGATTACTCAAAGGCAGATAGAAGCCTCTCGTATAGCTTTGGTGAGAAATCTAAGAAAGGGTACAAAGGTATGGATTAGAATTTTTCCCGATAAGCCATATACCAAGAAACCTGCAGAAGTTAGAGGTGGTGGTGGTAAAGGTGATCCAGAAGGCTATGTAGCCGTTGTAAAGCCTGGTAGGATAATGTTTGAGTTTTCAGATGTACCTCAAGATATGGCCGAAGAAGCTTTTAGAAAAGTGTCTGCTAAGCTGCCTATAAAGGTAAGACTTGTTAAGGCAGGAGGCATGAGCGTATGAAAGCTAGAGATCTTCGTCAGCTAAGCATACAAGAGCTTGAGGCTAAGCTTAAAGAGTTGAAAACAGAGTTGTTTAAACTCCGTATTACAAAAAAGATTGAGGGTCTTAAAGAGCCTTCTAAAATAAGAGATACTAAGAGAGATATAGCAAGGATTTTGACGGTGATAAACGAAAAGAAGAGAGGCCAAGCGGTATGAAAGAGAAAAAGTGGCATCAGAAGAGAAAAGAGTTTAAAGGCGTTGTTGTTAGCAACAAGATGGACAAATCTGTAGTTGTAAAAGTAAATAGAGAAATGCCCGATCCATTGTATGGCAAAAGAGTTATAAAATCTACTAAATTCCATGCTCACGACCCAGAGAACGCTTGCTCTATTGGCGATGTTGTGCTTATTAGAGAGACTAGACCGATATCCAAAACAAAAAGATGGGTGGTAGTTAAAATTTTATCTAAAAATTCTTCTTTGCAGTCTTAGATAAATTATGCTATAATATTCGTTTTAGAATGCTTTATTCAGGAGAGAGCTTATGATACAGAGACAGAGTTATTTGAATGTGGCTGATAATTCTGGAGCAAAAAAGGTGCAGATAATAGGTATACCTTATGCTCTAAGGCAGTATGTTAGTGTTGGAGATGTTGTAACGGTGACTGTTAAAGAAGCAACCCCAAATGGTGCAGCTAAGAAAGGTAAAGTTTATAGAGCCGTCGTGGTAAGGGTTGCCAAAGAGCTAAAAAGAAGCGACGGTTCTTATATAAAGTTTGATGATAATGCCGTAATACTTTTGAATCAGTATGGTGAATCCCTCGGTACTCGTATATTGGGACCTATAGCGAGAGAAGTGAGAAATAGAGGTTTTACCAAGATTGCTTCTTTGGCTGCGGAGGTTGTATAATGGCTTTTAAGATAAAACGAGGTGATAAAGTAAAAGTATTAGCAGGTAAAGATAGAGGCAAGATCAGTACTGTTGAATTTTTGGATACCAAAAGCGGTAAAGTTGTTGTTAAAAACGTCAACATAGCTAAAAAGCACGTTAAGGCTATAGAAGGAAGAAGAGAAGGCGGTATATACGAGATAGAACTTCCTATGCCTATATCTAAGGTTATGCTTGTATGTCCAAAATGTGAAAAACCTACGAGAGTAGGCTTTAGAATAGAAGAAAAAGATGGTGTGGTTAGAAAATATAGATATTGTAAAAAGTGTAATGAAAATATAGATCTTGTTTATGAGAAAAATAAACTGAAGAGGTAAGACTTATGTCTACAGAGGTAAAGCAAAAACAAAGATTGCAAGAGCGATTTGAGAAAGTCGTAGTACCTAGATTGATGGAAAGGTTTAATTATAAAAGCCCGATGGAAGTTCCAAGGATAATAAAGATAGTGGTAAATATGGGTGTAGGAGAAGCTATAAGCGATATAAAAAATCTAGATAGAGCTATGGAAGATTTAAAGCTTATAACTGGCCAATATCCTTCTGTTAGAAAAGCTAAAAAATCAGAAGCTTCTTTTAAGTTAAGAAAGGGTCTTCCAATAGGCTTAAAGGTTACTTTAAGAAAGGATAGAATGTGGAACTTTTTAGATAAGTTAATATCTGTAGCATTACCTCGTGTGAAAGATTTTAAAGGTTTAAATCCTAGGTCTTTCGATGGTAGAGGAAATTATGCTTTTGGCTTATCAGAGCAAATAGTGTTTCCAGAGATAGATTACGAAAAAGTAGATGCCATAAGAGGTATGGATATTCTTATTCATACAAGCGCAAAAACTGATGAAGAAGCCTTGTATTTGTTGGCTTTGCTTGGATTACCTATAAGAGCTTATTAAGGAGGATGTATGCCTAGAAAAGCGAAAGTTGTAAAGGATTTGAAGCATTTCCCTAAGTATGCCACTAGACAAAAAAATAGATGTCCTATATGCGGAAGACCTAGAGGGTTTTTAAGGAGATTCAACATGTGTAGGTTGTGTTTTAGAGAGATGGCTTTAAGCGGTGAGATTACCGGAGTGAGAAAATCCAGTTGGTGAGGTGGTAATGTATGGATGTTATTGCTGATATGTTTGCTAGAATTAGAAATGGTATTCAAAGAAAAAGAGATTTTGTGGATGTACCGCACTCTAAATTAAAACAACGTATTTTAGAGCTTTTAAAACAAGAAGGTTATATACAAAATTATGAAATTTTAGAAGATGATGTCCATAAAAAGGGTAATCAACCCACTATAAGGATTTATTTAAAGTATCTTGATCAAAGAAAAACACGTCCTGCAATAGAAAAGATAGAAAAAGTATCTACTCCAGGTAGAAGAGTTTATACACCTATAAAGAAGATGCCTCACGTGAGAAGAGGCCTTGGTTTGGCTATAGTGTCTTGTGATAGTGGTATAATATCAGATGCTCAAGCCAGAAAACTTAAAAAGGGCGGCGAAATTATAGGATACGTTTATTAAAAGGAGAGTGCTATGTCTAGAATAGGTAAAAAACCAATAGCTATACCTAACAACGTTAAGGTTTCTTTAGATGGTAATGTTTTAACTATAGAAGGTCCCAAAGGTAAGTTGTCAATGCCTGTTCATGAGATTGTGAATGTAAAGATAGACAACAATCAAATAACAGTATCAAAAAATCAAGATTCTCCTTTTGCCCAAGCTATGCACGGTACCACTGCAGCTCTTATAAAAAACATGATAGAAGGTGTTTCTAAGGGATACTCAGTGACTTTAGAGGTGGTTGGCCTTGGTTATAAAGCAGCCATGAAAGGCCAAGAGCTGGAGTTAAATTTAGGTTATTCACATCCAATATACTATAAACCACCTGCTGGTATTAAACTCGAGGTTAAAGAAAATAAGATTACTGTGTCTGGTATAGATAAGCAGCTGGTTGGTCAAGTGGCTGCTGAAATTATAAAGTTTAGGAAACCTGATCCTTACAAAGGAAAGGGTATAAGATATGAAGGTCAAGTGCTTAAACTAAAACCAGGAAAATCTGCAGGTAAAGGTAAGAAGTAAGGAGTTAAGGTATGAAGCTTACAAGAGAAGAAAAGCGTATTAAAAGACATAGAAGGATAAGAAAGAAAATAAGCGGCACAGCTTTAAGGCCGAGGTTGTGTATTTATAGGAGTTTAAATGCTTTTTACGCCTCTTTGGTAGATGATACTACTGGTAACACCATTCTTACAGTATCATCTTTGAGCAAAGAATATGTGGAAGCTACTGGTAAAAGAGGCGGTAAGTCTATAGAAGCTGTTCAAAAGGTAGCTGAAATTTTGGTTCAAAAAGCTAAAGAAAAAGGTATAGAAAAAGCGGTTTTTGATAGGTCTGGTTATCTTTATCACGGTAAAGTAAAGGCTTTTGCGGAAAAATGCAGAGAGTTAGGGCTTATAAATTAGGAGGTTAACGTGGGCGCTAAGGATTTAAACCAAAGGATAGATGCCAAAAGGATAGAGCAAGGTATAACCACGCTTGATGATATTCAGTTTGAGGAGAGGCTTTTAGAAGCTGCCAGAACTACCCGTGTTACAAAAGGTGGGAAGCGTTTTTCTTTTAGCGCTTTGGTGGTAATAGGCGATAGAAGAGGCTATGTAGGGTTTGGACTTGGTAAAGCTAGAGAGGTTCCGCTTTCTATAGCAAAAGCCATAGAAGATGCTAAAAAGAAAACTATAAGAGTTCCTATAGTAAATGGCACTATACCTCACGACGTTGTTGGAGAGTATGGTTCTGCTCGCATTATAGCTTTTCCAGCTAGAAGAGGTACAGGTGTTATAGCTGGTGGTGCTGCTAAGCCTATATTTGAATTGGCAGGCTATACGGATGTGCTTACAAAAATAGTGGGAAGCTCAAACCATCATAACGTAGTAAGGGCTGTGTTTGATGCGCTTTTAAAATTAAGAGATATAGATACAATAGCTAAAGTAAAAGGCACAACTGTAGAGGATTTGAGAGAAAGATACAACATATATGCGAGGTGATTTATGAAGCTTAAGATAGTCTTGAAAAGAGGATTGGCTGGCAAAGATAAAGCAAAAAAAGAAGCTATCAGGAGTTTAGGTCTAAAGAAAGTTGGTGAAACCGTTATATTAGAGAAAAATCCTATGGTATGTGGAAATCTTGAAAAGGTAAAACACCTTGTATGCGTGGAGGAACTGTCATGAATTTGCACGAGTTAAAACCAAACGAAGGTGCTGTAAAAGATAAAAAGCGTGTAGGTAGGGGTTTAGGTTCTGGTAAAGGTAAAACGGCAGGTAGAGGATATAAGGGTCAAAAATCTAGGTCTGGTGATAACAGAGTAGCTCCTTACTTCGAAGGTGGTCAAACACCACTTCATATGAGAGTGCCAAAGGTAGGTTTTAGAAGTCCTTTTAAGAAGGAATATTCTGTAATAAATTTGTCAATGCTAGAGAAACATTTTAACGATGGTGATGAGATTACCAAAGAAACTCTTCTTGCTAAAAGCTTGATAAAAAAGGGTAAACCTGTAAAAATTTTAGGTATGGGTGAAGTCACTAAAAAATTTAAAGTAAAAGTGGATGCTATATCTTCATCCGCCAAGCAGAAAATAGAAGCTGCTGGTGGTAGTGTGGAGATTTTAGAGGCAGCAGGTGAATAATTTTTTAAAAGAAATACTTGAACTAGAAACCTTAAGAAAAAGAGTAGTATTTACTTTAATAGTATTTGCTATATATAGACTTGGTAGCCATATACCGATTCCCGGTGTAGACCCTGTAGCTCTATCAGACTTTATGAGCAACTTAAAAGGGTCTTTGTTTTCTTTGTACGATATATTTTCTGGTGGTAACCTTTCGCGGATGACATTGTTTGCTCTTGGTGTAATGCCTTATATATCGGCTTCTATAGTTATGCAGCTTTTGTCAAGCGCAATACCAGAGCTTCAAAGATTGGCAAAGGAAGAGGGTGATTACGGAAGACAGAAAATAAACGAGTACACAAAATATATAACTGTGTTTGTAGCTGGTTTTCAATCGCTGGGTATAGCTACTTGGTTGGAACATCAGACTTCTCCTCACGGATATCCTGTTGTTCCTCATGGGGGAATACTTTTTGTAGTTCTTGCGGTACTTGGAATAGTAGCCAGTACTATGATATTGGTATGGCTTGGTGATATGATAACGGAAAAAGGTATAGGCAACGGTATGTCTATGCTTATATTCGCCGGTATAGTTGCCAATTTTCCAGAGGCTACCATAAGGTTTGTATCTATGCTTAGGCATGGCGATATTAGTCCTTTTGCTTTTGTGGGGGCTATACTTATAGTAATTGCCGTAATAGCCGCTATTGTAATATTTCAAGAAGCAGAGAGAAGAATACCTATACAATATCCAAGAAGACAAGTGGGAAGACAAGAATTTGTTGGTGGTGCTACATATTTACCTATTAAGCTAAACCCAGCTGGTGTTATACCTATTATATTTGCTCAATCTCTTTTAATTGTTCCTTCTACAATACTAGGATTTATAAAAAATCCTATAGCTCAGTCTATACACGATGCTTTTAATCCTCTTTCTTTGCCTTACAATTTTGCTTACGTGGTACTAATAATATTTTTTACATATTTTTATACAGCTGTTTTGATTAACCCATACGATGTGGCTGAGAATTTGAAAAAAGCGAATGGTTTTATACCAGGCGTAAGGCCAGGTCAACAAACTGTAAAGTTTTTTGAAAGTGTTATCAACAGATTGGTTATTATAGGAGCTGTTTTCTTGTCAGTAGTGGCTATTGTACCTTTGTTTTTGACGGTTTGGCTAAAAGTACCTTTTTACTTTGGTGGTACTACCGCTCTTATAGTGGTTGGAGTAGCTCTTGATACTTTAAATCAAATAGATGCTCAAATAATAACTAAAAAGTATAAAGCTTATACGAGGAAAAAATGATGATTTTGGTGTTGTTAGGTCCTCCTGGTTCTGGTAAAGGTACACAAGGGGCTCTTTTGAAAAATAGGCTTGGTTTTGAGCACATATCTACTGGTGATATGCTAAGAGCCGAAGTGTCTAAGAAATCTCCTCTCGGTCTAAAGGCTGAGGAGTATATGAAGCAGGGACTTTTGGTGCCGGATGATTTAATTATAGCCATGATAAAAAATATTTTGATTCAAGCCCCTAATAAGAATTATGTTTTCGATGGGTTTCCAAGAAATGTAAATCAGGCGGAAGCTTTTGAAACAATGCTAAATACTATGGGATTACAAGTAGATAAGGTATTTTACTTTGATCTAGACGATGATGTTATAATAAAACGTCTTTCTGGTAGAAGAGTGTGTCCAAAGTGCGGCGCCACTTACAATATTTATTATCAAAAGCCCAAAAATGATACTTTATGCGATAACGATGCTACACCTCTAATTCAAAGAGACGATGATAAAGAAGAGGTTATAGCAAATAGACTGAGAGTCTACAAAGAACAAACCTTTCCGCTCATAGAGTATTACAAATCAAAAAACAAGCTTTTTGTGGTATCTGCTAATGGTACCCAAGAAGAGGTATTTGAAAAACTAAAAAGTATGTTATGATAGAGCTTTATTCAAAATCTGAGATAGAAAAGATAAAAAAAGCTTGTCAAATAGTTAGTGATGTGCTAAAATATATAGCTTCTATGGTAAAGCCAGGAGTTATAACTTACGATTTAGAGATGGCGGCTAGAGAAAAGACTAAAGAGCTTGGTGGTATACCGGCTTTTTTGAACTATCAACCACCTTTTTCTAAGAAAAAATATCCAGCTGCTTTATGTGTTTCTATAAACGATGAAGTAGTGCATGGCATTCCATCGAAAACAAAAAAAATAAAAGACGGAGACCTTGTAAGTCTTGATTTTGGCGCTATATACGATGGCTATGCAGGCGATGCAGCCATGACGATAGGAGTTGGTAATATTTCTTTAGAAAACCAGAAACTTATCGAGGCTACTAAAAAGGCTTTGTATGAGGCTATTGCACAATGTAAACCGGGAAACTACCTTTATAATGTATCTAAAAGCATAGAAACCGTGGCAAAAGAGTATGGTTTTGGTGTAGTGTGCGAATACGGTGGTCATGGAATAGGCAGAAATAGCCATGAGGAACCTTTTGTAGCCAATTGTACAGAGGTTATCACTTCTAAAATGAATGTGCAGTTAAAACCTGGTATGGTTATAGCCATAGAGCCTATGTTTACCACTGGTAACGGTGCTGTTTATAAAGCAAACGATGGATGGACTATAAAAGCAAAGGGTAAGTACGCTTGTCATTTTGAGCATACGGTAGCTATACTTGAAGAGGGTCCTGTAGTGTTAACGGAGTGGTAATATGGCAAAGAAGAACAAGAACCAAGAACCAGAAAAAGAAAAGGGCATCGTGTTTGAAGGTGTTATAGAAGAGGCTCTTCCAAATGCTATGTTTAGAGTTAAATTGGACAATGGGCATACTATAATAGCCCACGTGTCTGGTAAGATGAGGATTCATTTTATAAAGCTCTTACCAGGTGATAGGGTTAAGGTGGAAATGACACCTTACGATCTTACGAAAGGTAGAATTATTTATAGAGTTTAGGAGGCTTTTATGAAGGTAAGACCATCTGTAAAACCGATATGTCCAAAGTGTAAGATTATAAGAAGGAAAAAACGTGTTATGGTGATTTGTGAAAATCCTAAGCATAAGCAAAGGCAAGGTTAAGCTGGAGGTTTTATATGGCTAGAATAGCAGGTGTTGATTTACCAGATCATAAGAAATTGGAAGTGGCGTTGACATACATTTATGGCATAGGTTGGTCTAAGGCTAGAGAGGTTTGTGAGCAAACTGGTATACCGTCTACAAAGAGACTTGGTGAACTTACGCCGGAAGAGTTAAATCAATTAAGAAGGTATATAGAGCAAAATATAAAAGTTGAAGGTGATTTAAGAAGAGAAGTGCAGTTAAATATAAAAAGGTTGGTAGATATAGGTACCTATAGAGGCCTTAGACATGTTAGAGGGCTACCGGTAAGAGGTCAGCAAACCAAGACAAACGCTAGAACCAGAAAAGGAAAGAGAAAAGGTACCGTTGCCAACAAGAAGAAGGTAACAAAGTAAGGAGGTTTTGTAATGGCTAAGAAAAGGACTAAAGAAACAAAGAAAGAAAAGCGTAATGTAAGCAGTGGGATAGTACATATTTACAGTACATTTAACAACACTATAGTAACTGTAACTGATCCTCTTGGAAATACTTTAGCTTGGGAATCCGGTGGTACCACTGGTTTTAAGGGTACTAGAAAAGGTACTCCTTATGCTGCTCAAGTAGCTGCTCAGAAGGCTATAAAGAAAGCTATGAACGAATATGGTTTACAGGAAGCAGAGGTTTGGGTAAAGGGCCCAGGTGCCGGTAGAGAATCTGCTATAAGATCTATCCAAGCCGCCGGCGTTAAAATAAAGGCTATAAGGGATGTTACCCCCATACCTCACAACGGTTGTAGACCAACTTCTAGAAGGAGAGTGTGATATATGGGAAGAAAAATACAAGCTTGGTCTAAAGTAGATAGAAGGTTTGGCGTTGTTGTTTCAGGGAAGTTAAGCGGCAACAAGATTTTAACCAGAAGAAATTTCCCACCAGGTCAACACGGTAGAACCAAAGGTCGTAGGGCTAAATCTACAGAGTTTGGGCTTAGGTTAAATGAAAAACAAAAACTTAAAATGTTGTACGGTGGTTTAAGAGAGTCTCAATTTAGAAAGTACTTTGATAAAGCTTCAAAGGCAAAAGGTAATACAGCTTCTGTAATGATAGAGCTTTTAGAAAGACGCTTAGATAACGTAGTTTATAGATTGGGTATAGCTTGTACCAGAAGGCAAGCTCGTCAGTTTGTAGTACATGGCCATATAATGGTAAACGGAAAGAAAGTTGACATACCATCCTATCAGGTAAACGTTGGAGATATAATAGAGGTGTACTCTAAAGATATACCTCAGATAAGGCAAAACCTTGAAAACCTTGATCCAAGAAGCGTACCTCACTGGCTTGAAATAGATAAAGATAATTTTAGAGGTAAAGTTGTGGATAAACCTAAGGATGTTGTTTTGGAAGTGCCTATAAACATGCAGTACATCATTGAGTATTATTCAAGGGTGTAAGGGGAAAGATATGAAAGAGTTTATTTTTCCGATGAAAATATATTGGGAAGAAAAAGATAAAAATTACGGTAGGTTTGTTGTGGAACCCTTAGAAAGGGGCTATGGCACCACAATAGGCAATGCTCTTAGAAGGGTTTTACTCTCTTCTATATACGGTAGTGCTATCACCGCTGTAAAGATAGAAGGTGTTCAACACGAGTTTTCTACTATTGAAGGTGTCCAAGAAGATGTTTTACAGATTATAGCAAATCTTAAAAATGTTAGATTTGACTTGAAAGATTCTGATTTAGAGATTTTATATTTAGAAAAAAATGCGCCAGGTGTTGTTTTAGCTTCCGATATCAAAACTCCTCCAAATGTCACCATTATAAACAAAGATGCTTACATTGCTACGATAAACTCTGCTAATACAACTCTTAAAATGGAAATACGTATAGAAAGAGGCAAAGGTTATGTCATGTCTGATGAAATGGAGCAAATAGGAGAAGCTGGATGGATAGTGCTTGATGCTGATTTTTCTCCTATAAAAGTTGTAGCTTTTAGAGTAGAGGCTACTAGAGTAGGCGATAGAACAGATTACGATAAGCTTACTTTTGAGCTTACCACTAACGGTGTTGTATCTCCAGAGACTGCTGTTCAACAAGCTGTAGAACTTATAGTGAAACATATGAACATGCTTACAAATATATCCTATGAAGTACCTACTTTGCCAGAGCCTATGCCCCCTGATGAGCTAATGGAAAAACTTACATTTTCTATAGAAGAGCTTGATATTTCTCAAAGAGCTTTAAATTCACTAAAAAGAATAGGGGTAACTACCATAGGAGAACTTGTACAGCTTACAGAGGATGAGCTTAAAAGCTCTAAAAACATAGGTAGAAAAGCTTTGACCGAGATAAAAGAAGCTCTTAAAAATATGGGTTTTTCTTTAGGTATGAACATAGGAGAACAAAGAGGTTCAGAGGTGTAATGGTATGAGACATAGAGTTAAGAAAAAACATTTTAGTAGAACTGCTGAACAAAGAACCGCTTTGATGAGGTCTTTGGCAAGGTCTCTAATATTGTTTGAGAAGATAGAAAGCTCTGAAGCCAAGTTAAAGGCTTTAAGACCGTTTGTGGAAAGGCTTATAACACTAGCTAAGAAAGGCGATTTGGCTTCTAGGAGAAGGGCTTTGTCGCTTCTTCCAGATAAAGAGGCAATTAGAAAGCTTTTTACAGAACTAGCTCCTAGGTTTGAAGGAAGGAACGGTGGTTACACAAGGATCGTTAAGCTACCAAACCGGAAGCCAGGAGATAGTACAGAGCTTGCAATAATAGAGTTTGTTGAATGATAGCAAGACTTCTAGACGCTCTTATTGAGGTTTATATAATTTTTGTAATTATATATTCTCTTGGCTCTTGGTTTCCGCAATTTACAAACAACAGTTTTTTTGATTTTTTAGCAAGGATAATAGAGCCACCTCTTGAGGTTATAAGAAAGGTTATACCACCTATGGCTGGGCTTGATTTGTCCCCAGCGGCGCTTATATTTATATTGGTGGTATTGCAGCATATTTTGAGATAGCGTCATATTATGGTATAATATAGGCTATGCTGGAACTTTTAACGGAAAAGATTAGCGGGAGTTTAGAGAAGCTAAAAGGTGCTAAAAAGTTAAACGAAAAGTTAGTTAACGATACACTTAGAGACATTAGAGCTGCTTTGTTGGAAGCTGATGTAGATTACGATGTAGCAAAAGATTTTATTAAAAGACTAAGAGAACGTATTTTTTCTGAAGAGATAAAAACCCACCTATCCCCCACGGATATGATTATAATGAGCGTTTACGATGAGCTTGTTAAAACGCTTGGGGGAAATGCTTCTCCTTTAGAAGAAGGGGTGGTAATGTTTGTTGGTCTTCAAGGTACTGGTAAAACTACAACAATAGGTAAGCTGGCAAACCTCATGAAGAAAAACGGTAGAAGCGTTATGACAGTATCTACAGACGTAAGAAGACCAGCAGCCATGCTTCAATTAAAGCGTGTATCTGAGTTAGCGGGTGTAGAATATTTAGAATTTAGTCCAGACAAAAACCCTGTTGATATAGCCAAAGAGGCGTTTGAGGCTTTTAAAAGCAAAAAATACGATTATTTGTTTTTAGACACCGCCGGTAGGCTTCATATAGATAACGAATTGATGGAAGAGTTAAGAGCTATCAAAGAAGCTGTAAAGCCGTCTGAGGTTATATACGTAGCCGATAGCATGCAAGGGCAAGAAGCTCTCTCTGTAGCAAAAACTTTTAACGAAGTTGTAGGGCTTACTGGAGCTATTCTTACCAAAATGGATGGTGATACCAGAGGTGGCGTAGCGCTTTCTATAAAAGATGCCATAGGTATCCCCATAAAGTATATAGGTGTGGGTGAAAAGTTAGAGGATATAGATCAGTTTTATCCAGATAGAATTGCTCAAAGGATATTAGGTCTTGGTGATTTGCAAAGTCTTATAGAGAAAGCCGAGCAGGTTATTAGTGAGGATGAGGCTCAAGCTATAACCTATAAAATGATGAGAGGTGAGTTTGATTTAAATGACTTGAAGAAAAATATAAGTTTTATGATGAATATGGGTCCTCTTGATAAAGTGCTTTCAATGTTACCAGGGGTTGGTTCCCAACTGAAAAATATAAAGATTGATCAAAAGATATTTAAACGTATTATAGCTATGATAGATTCTATGACTCCTGAAGAAAGGGCAAATCCAAACATTATAAACTTAAGTCGTAAACAAAGGATAGCCAAAGGTAGCGGTACTACCGTTTCCGATGTTAACAAGCTTTTAAAACAATATCAGGATATGAAAAAGATGATTAGAAAGCTGAAAAATCAAAAATCACCGTTTGGTGGTTTGGGGCTTCCGTTTTAACTATGAAGAATATTTCAAATATAAATATCGCCAGAGTGGTAGGCGATTACAAATATCCACTCTATTTGGTTGTTAAAAGCCAAATAAAAGGGTACTGAGCTTTGGTAAAGATAAGATTGGCTAGATTTGGTAGAACACATCATCCTATATATAGGATAGTGGCTATGGATTCAAAGTCCCCAAGAGAGGGGCATTATTTGGATATTTTAGGCACCTACGATCCAAAATCTGGCAACGTAATAAACTTAAACAAAGAAGCCATAGATCAATGGATTAAAAAGGGTGCTCAGCTTTCCGATAGGGTGAAAGCTATCTTGAAACAAACCAACGCTAACGTTAATGCAAATTCTTAACAGGAGGTAACGTATGAGTCAAGCTAAAGACCTTGTGGAAATCTTCGCAAAAAGCCTAGTAGAGGACGTATCAAAGGTGAACGTAGTTGAGGTCGAGGGAGAGCAAACCGTTGTTATAGAGCTAAGGGTTGGCCCTCAAGATATAGGTAAGGTCATAGGTAAACAAGGGCGCATAGCTAAGGCCCTGAGAACGCTTGTATCGGCTATGGGTAGAAAAAGCGGCAAAAAATATATGTTAGAGATTATAGAGTAATAATTCATAAGACTATCCGCCCATTAAATGTGGGCGGTGTTTGTTGATAATAAAAATATATGTTGCCTATTTTATAAAATATAATATATTTATATCAAAAGATTTATAAGGAGAGACAAAATGTCATTATTCTCAAAACTTAGTTTAGAACTACAAAAAGCTTTGGAGGATGCTGGATACAAAGAACCAACACCCATTCAAAGGGATACCATTCCTTTAGCGTTGGAAGGTTACGATATCTTGGGACAAGCTGCCACCGGGACCGGGAAGACAGGAGCTTTTGCTATACCAATAGTGGAAAAGCTTCAAAAGGGAAAACCAGGTGTTAAAGCTCTTGTGCTGACACCCACTAGAGAGCTAGCTATACAGGTAAAAGAGCAAATATACATGCTTACCAAATATAAAAGGCTTTCTTCTTACGTATTTTATGGTGGGACTTCTGTAAAACAGAATTTGGATATTTTGCAAAATAAAAACGTGGATATCTTAATAGGAACTCCTGGACGTATAAAAGACCTTATTGATAGGAAGGCTTTAAATTTGTCAAACGTAGAATATCTTGTTTTGGATGAATTTGATCAAATGCTTGATATGGGCTTTATAGAAGACATAGAATATATAATAAGCTTCTTACCAAAAGAAAGGACCACTTATATGTTTTCTGCCACTGTGCCAAACCGTATTGAGCTTTTAGCAAAAAGATTTTTAAAGAGTGATTTCAAATTTGAGAAAGTGCCATCGGTAGAGTTAAAACCAAACATAGAAGAGAAGATGATAAAGTTATCTTCACCTGGAGAAAAAATACACGAGCTTATGCATATAATAGACACCCATCCTATGGAAAAAATGCTTGTTTTTGTAAAAACTAAAAAAGATGCGAAAGATTTATTTTTCTTGCTTACGAAAAAAGGCATAAGAGTTCAAGCTCTTCATGGAGATCTTACGCAAAGACAAAGAGAAAAAGCTCTAAGTGCATTTAAATCTGGTGCTGTTAGCATATTGATAGCTACCGATGTTGCTGCCAGAGGCCTTGATATAAAAGACGTAGGAGTTGTAATAAACTACAACATACCAGAAGATCCAGAGCTTTACATACATAGGATAGGAAGAACTGGTAGAATAGGCAAAAGCGGTAAAGCGTTTTCTTTAATATGTCCAGAAGATTCCAAAGCGCTTTTACGCATAAAAAAGCTTAGGTCAAAAATATCGGTTTAATTTTATTTTATTTTTATGTTTATATTATAGAATATATTTATGACTATTTTACTTTATGTGTTTGCTTTTGCGATTTTTGTAAGCGCTGTGTTGTTTGTGGCGTTCGTTTTGATAAAAGCTGAAAAATAAAAAATTATGGGGTGCTTATGTTGAGTACACCCCAGCTATCTTTGTCGTTGTTTAGCATATACCCTTGTTTTATTGCTCTATCTACGTAATCTTTGGCTTTTATTATGGAAGCCTTTACGTCGTTTCCAATAGCTAAATAAGACGCTATAGAAGAAGCGTAGACACATCCTGTGCCATGTGTAGTTCTTGTTTGTATAAAATCCTTTTTTATTTCAAAGCTTTCTTCCATACTTTTGTAAAAATCAACGCCTGGTTCATCTTCTCTATGTCCACCTTTTATAACTACGTGCCTTACTCCCATATCAAGAAAGATGTTTGCCGCTTGTTCTATATCCTTTTTAGTTTTTATATCAATGCCTGTTATAAAAGAGGCTTCTTTTATGTTTGGTGTTATGATGGTGGCTTTTGATACTATTAAATCTTTATAAAGTTCTAAGCTTTTAAAAAGAGGTGTATCGTTTTTGGAAAAAAGAGGTGTATCCAATACCACGTGTTCTGGTTTTAATGTGTCTATAGCTTTTGATATGAGCCTTATGGCGTTGTCATCTCCTACTACGCCTATTTTTACAACTTTAGGCTTTACATCTAGTATATCTATATGTTTTTTAATAATATCTGGTTCTAAAAATATTACTTCTTTTACCCCTTTTGTATTTTGAATCACAAAAGAGGTGGTTATGCAAACCGGGTGAGCTCCTATACAAGTTATTGTCCTGGCATCCGCTATAACTCCTGCCCCAGAGGTTTGGTCATATCCTGCAAACACAAGCACTATACTTTTCATAGCTCTATTTCATATCCTATGTATACTTCTCTTACTTTGTTGTTTTTTAACAAATCTTTTGGAGTCCCTTCTGCCAACACGCTCCCGTGGTTTATTATATAACCTCTATCTATCAATCTTAAAAGCTCAAAAACGTTGTGATCGGTGATGAGTATACCGATGTTTTTTTCTTTTAAATCTAAAAGCATTCTTTTTATATCTGAAATAGCCACTGGGTCTACTCCAGCAAACGGTTCGTCAAGCATTATGTAAGATGGTTCTATCAAAAGGCATCTTGCCACCTCTAATTTTCTTTTCATACCACCGGATAATTCACCTGCTTTTTTATCTTTGTGCTCTAAAAGCCCAAAATGTTGAAGGAGTTCTTCAGATATATTTTGTGCATCTTTTTTGTTTTTGTATATAAAATCTGCAAACATAAGCATGTTGTCCCAGGTTGTTATCTCTTCAAACAAAGAATGCTCTTGAGGCAAAAAAGAAAGACCAAACTTTGCCCTTTTGTAAGGTGGGTAATGGGTTACTTCTTGATCGTCTATTTTTATAGTTCCCTTATCAACTTTTATAAAACCAGAAATAGCATTAAATATTGTGGTTTTACCAGCACCGTTTGGACCCATAAGCCCTATTATTTCGCCTGGGTTTATTTGTAACGATACATCAGATATTATAGGGTTGTTTTTGATGCTTTTAGAAATATTTGATACTTCTATCATAAAAATCTATGTAAGCAATTTATCAAAGGTCTTTATTTCGTGGACGTTGTTTAACGCTGCAAAATCTTTGGCAGATTCTAAGGATGAAAATGCATATATGTCGTCGTTTATGCTGACGTAAAAAGCTTTTTTACCATCTATCCACTGCTTTGTTTGGAAGTCTTTTGTATAAATAGATTTGATGTTTTTATCTTTTATATTTAGCTTTCTGTAAGATATATAAAAATCCATATCTTTAATAAATTTTAACATATCTTTAAAAGAGTCAAAATACATATATTTACCATCTAAGTAAATTTCTGTTATGGTGTTTAGGTGTGAATATACGAAAGCCCCACAAACGGGACATCTGTCTGATGTTCTTACCTCAGAAGGTTCTTTGTATGCGTTTTTTATATTGTAATATGTATAGATACCAAAAAAAGACATCAATATCACGGGGCCTAAAACAACCCAAACAACTTCAAACCATCTTACGTTTAACCTTGTAAGTGTTAGCCTATAAAAGCCATAAAGTATAAGTCCTATTTGTGCAAGCATTAAAAGCCATAATGGATTTACCTTTCTCATATCATATTAAATATAAAAATTTTTTGAATTTTTCAAGCTTTTATAATATATATGATATAATTGTTTTATGTTAGGTATATACAACTATCCAAAAGTTATCAATACAATGGAGGATAAACCTTTAGGAATTTGCATGCCAAAAAACTACTCTTTTAGTAGAGATTTTACGATAGTACCGGTGGGCATGTCTGAGTTGGTTTATTTAGCGGCTCTTTATCCTGTTGTATTCGCTCATCATGAAGGTGTTTTTGCAGCGTTTGCTGTTTTAGGAGGCGATTCAAACCACTATCTCACAAAAGATGGCAAATGGAAGATAGACCATAAGCCAAGAGTGCTTGACTTTTATCCTTTTGGTGCTATAAGGGATAGGGCTACCAACAACATAGTGGTCTTTTACGATAAGATGCCAGAAGAGTCTACCGAATGTGAGGACATAGAATTTATAAATGTGCTTGGTGAAGCCACAGAACATCTTCAAAGAATATCTCAAATGGCTGTTGGTTTTTATCAGGATTTTGAAGTAGCGGCAAATCTTATAAAAGAGATGCATGATCTTAAAATCTTAAGACAAACAGATTTAGAGTTAAAAATAGACAACGATGAAAAGTTTATTATAGAAGGTGCAGTGATGCCAGACCCTGGTGTGCTTCTTGGTATCTCTCCGGAGAAACTTTACGATCTTACAAGAAGAGGTGTTACACCTGTAATATACAACGTTGCATCTTCTCTTATGAATGTGGAATTTATAAGATATTTAAAGAAGATGGGCGGTTGATATGGAAATAATCAGAGTAAAAAAAACATTTAAACAGCCCTACGCTGGTGGTGCAGATTTTCATACATTCATGGAAAAAAGCAGATATGTGATAGCTCGTGACCTAATGGCGCAGCTTCCAAGAGATAACTATGAACAAACGAAGGTGCCAGAGCTTCCTAAAGAATACTACGGTGAAGATTTAAACGGAAAAAGTCTACTCATTTTAAACTTATTTGCTCTTGGTGACTCTTTAATGTTTACACCAATCTTAAAGCATCTTAAAATGAAGTATCCTAAAAGCTACATAATAATGGAAACAAGGCAGGGGTATAATTTGTTGGAAGGCAACCCTTATGTGGATGAGTTTATATATACCCCAGTTCCTTACACAAGGTTTAAAGAAGTAGATTATTATACAGACTGCTACGAATACGTTGGATCTTATTTCTACAACTATATGAACCTTGTAGATTTTTGGGCAGCCAAGCTAAGACAGTTTGATATAAAAGACAAAGACCCGGTTGTAGTACCAAAACAAGAAGCAATAGATTATATGAAACCCATCATTCAAAAGATAAGAGATGAGAATCCTGGTAAAAAGATAATAATGGCACACATGGTAGCTTCATCTATACATAGAAGTTTACCTCCTTATCTTGTATCAAAAATAATAGACAAAATGAAGGATGAGTATGTTTTTATTACCGCTCATCCAAAATGGGAAGCCCCAGCTGTAGATATATCAAAAGAGCTTTACATGATGGATGTGGAGAATTTATCCCCTTACATGGAAAAACCCCAGTATCTTGTAGCGGCAATTCAAGAAGTAGATGGAGTTATATCTGCCGATACAGTTGTACCACACATAGCAGCAGCCCTTAAAAAACCATGTGTAGTAATATCTGGTGGTGTAGCCCCAGAAGCCCAGCATTTTCCTAAAATGAGCTATACCACATCTCAGCCAGTGTATGCCAAATATCTTGGCAATACATGTTCTGCCCCTTGTATTATGCACGCTATAGCAGGACCTTGTCAGGAAGCCCAAATAAAACAAAAATTTTATAGCCCTTGTTTTGATAACATAGATGTAGATGAAGTTGTTTCCAAGTTTAAAACTATAGTCCATTATATAGAAAATCCGGATAAAGATGTACCTACCGAGTGTCCAATATGTAAAGAAACAAATATATATTTTGAAGAGATAGAAAAATCTTGGGGTTATAGGCTGTGGGAATGTAGCGTTTGTGGTTCTATATTCTCTTTGCCAAGAAAAGCGGAAAAAACTTTAGATGATATAATAAACAAGGAACAGTTAAAAGCTTTTTACGATACAAAGGATATAGAAGATCTTGATAATCTTGACAATAAAGAAAAACTTGGCATTACCAATATCTTTACCATATACACCTATCCTACTATAAGAGCTTTGCTGGATGTAGAGCCCACACTGAAAGGCAAAAAAATGCTTGATATAGGTTTTAACAGCGGTAAGCTTTTAGCTGTAGCCCACGAACTTTTAAACTTAGATGTATATGGAGTAGAGCGCTCAGAAAACCAAGCAGAAAAGGTTAAAAAAGCTCTTAAAGATATAAACATAGATATTGCTAAAGCCCTAGATCATAAATATATTAAAAACCTAAAACAAAAATGGGGAAGCTTTGGTATTGTGATTTTAGAAAATATAATAGGAAACTTGGAATACCCGTACGAGTTTTTTGAAGCTGTTAAAGATTTGATAGAAGAAGATGGAGTAGCTATATTTACATTTCCTAACAAAGATAGACCTTATATAAAAGTTAGAAAAGGTTTAGATTGGTCTGTGGAAGACAATGATTATAAGTATACTCTTAATAGAGTAAGCGCAAGAGGTTTAGAGATAGCACTTAAGAAAGTTGGATTTGGCTATACATATGCTAACGCCACCCTGCTTTTCCCGGGTGATATAGTACAAATTATGGGTCCACCTCCAGTGTTGACTTTAAATACCGGCAACAACCAGCAAATGAACATAAACCCAGCTGGCATGGAGACATATATTTATAACTATATGAAACCCATATTTAACGCTTTTTCCCTACATGGTCAATTTGGTATAGTGCTAGCTTCTAAAAAGCCTATAAACAACTATTGGTTTAAAAGGCTTGATGTATTGTGGGAACTTATTCAAACAAACGTTATGAGAAGAGAATATATAGTAAATACATATTTAGAGCGATGAAGATAAGGCTTAAGATAAAAAGACAAGATAGGTTTGAAACTTACGAAGTGCCCTACAAAGAGGGTATGACGCTTTTAGACGCTTTAAAGTATATAAAAGAGTATATAGATCCTTCTTTGGCTTTTAGACAGTTTTGCGGTGCTGGTATATGTGGTACTTGCGCTATAAACGTTAATGGTTTTCCTAAGCTTATCTGTAAAGAACAGGCATTATCCTATGCTTTAGATGAGAATCCAACGCTTTTGGAACCTTTAAACAACGCTGAAGTTGTAAAAGATTTGGTAATAGATACCTCAAATATGTCTTATAGAATAAAAGCTTATAAAGCTTGGATAACCCCCATTGAAACCAATTTAAAGATAGATCAAGAGCTTAGTAAGAAAATAGAGGAATCATCTGATTGCATACTTTGTTATGCTTGTCAGAGCTTTTGTCCAGAAGTAGCTGATAAAGATTATGCAGGACCGCTGTTTTTTGCCAAACTCTATAGACTCTTTATAGACCCAAGAGACCGTGAGCACGGTATTAGGCTTTTAGAAGCAAAAGATAGCCTTATACTTCACTGTCTTTCTTGCAACAAGTGTAACAACGCATGTCCTAAAGAGGTAAAACCTGCTACTTTGATAAGGGAGCTGCTTAATAGTTGAGTCAAGTTATATACCCAGGGACCTTCGATCCGCCTCATTTAGGGCACCTTGATATAGTAAAAAGAGCCTCTTTTATATTCGATAAGGTATTTATAGCAATAGCGAAAAATCCTCACAAGAACCCAATGTTTGAAGCCGATTTTAGGAAAAATCTTTTTGATAAAATACTAAAAGCAGAAAATTTAAAAAATGTCTATGTAGAGATTTTTGATACTACACTGGTTGAATATGCCAAATCAAAAGATATAAAGCTTGTGATAAGAGGTGTGAGGCTTTTTACGGATTTTGAGTACGAGCTTCAAATATCAATGAGTAATTATATACTGGGTGGTATTGAAACACTTTTTATGATGCCAAGCCAAGAGCACATACATATAAGCTCCACCATCGTTAGGGATCTAATAAGATACAAAGCCTCTTTAAAAGGTTTTGTGCATCCTATTATAGAAAAAGATGTCCTTTTATCTTAAAATATAAAATTTTTATAAAAATATTTGTTAAGCGTTATCTTTAAACAAACATATTGACTTTTCTTCTATTTGGTGTCATTATATTATTAGAGTTTTATTTAGTTAGTATTAACTTGGAGGTTCGCTATGAACATTACGAGGCGTAGATTTCTAAAAGGAATGGCTGCAACTGGTGCTGCTACGCTGGTTGGCAAAAAGTTACTAACTCCAGAACAGGCAAAGGCAATCCAAGCAAAAAACATCCAATACGCTTATAAACCAAACATATGTAATTTTTGCGCAAATGCCTGTGGTATACAAGTAAGGGTTGCTTCTATCTCCGGTAAACCAAATAGACTTATGAAGATAGAGGGCAATATACATCATCCTTACAATAGAGGTGTTGCCTGTGCTAGAGGTCAAAGTGGTATATCTTACATATACGACAAAGACCGCATTAAAAAACCCCTTATAAGAATTGAAGGCTCTAAAAAAGGCGAGTGGAAATTTAGAGAAGCTTCTTGGCAAGAGGCTTTTAATTATATGATGAACAAGTTAAAAGATATAAAACCTTATGAAATGGCTCTTATGGGAGGATGGCAAGGATGTGCTTTTTATGGTACTTATTTGCTTCCTTTTGTGGTAGCTGCTCAAATCCCAACGCTTTTTGGCTCTCCGATACAGCATTGTGTTGGTTCTGAGCATCTTGGTCTTCATACCGTGTTTGGCAACTACAATACCCACGATGAGGTGGTGTGTGATTACGATAGAGCAAAATATATATTGGCAGTAAGAAGCAACGGCTCTTTGGCCGGTATTTCCACTGGAAGAGCTCATAGGTTTGGAGCAGGCATTAAAAACGGTGCCAAAGTGGTGGTATTAGATCCAAGAGCATCGGAGCTTGCTGCCAAAGCGGATGAATGGATTCCCATAAGACCAGGCACCGACAACGCCTTTGCTTTGGCTATGCTTCATGTGATACTAAGAGACCAAAAAGATGGAAAAGTACTTTACGATGAAGAAACCCTTAGATTTTTTACAAACGCTCCTTTTTTGGCTTATAAGGATGAAAAAGGAAATTTGCAACTATTGTCTGATGTAGATAAAGACGGGGCTGTGGAGGCTTGGTACGTTTACGATGAACTTTCAAACTCTGTCCAGAAAGTATTTGGCTTTTACAATACAAACAAAATATCTAAAGACAACAAAGTATTGAAACCAGCTCTTTTTACAAAAAATCTCAATGTAAACGGTAAAAGCGTAAAAACTGTATTTGAGTATCTTATGGATTATACGCAAAATTTTACACCAGAATGGGCTTCTAAGATAACCGATGTACCAGCATCTACCATAAGAAGAATAGCTATAGAGTTTGCCACTATGAAACCAGCCATAATAGAACCAGGGATTTACGACTCTAGGTATGAAAACACCATTCAATTAAGGAAAACATTGGCTATCATACAGGCTATAACAAGTGGATACGATAAACCAGGTACTTGGGTTACAGGCGGAAGTTACAAGATGCTTATAAATGACTTTTTTGAGTTTACCAAGAAAAATGGAAATAAGATCACCATTCCCGTAAAAGGATATCCAGATGTAGATATACCCGGCATACTTAGGGTATTGGATGTTGGTTTTAAATACTTTTTTAATCCAAAAGCTTGGACACATGGATATCCATCCGTACAATGGGCTTATTTGCAAACTGAACTTTCCAAAGGCAAAGAAGCAACCGTATTTCCTTTTATTACTGACAACGGTTTTTACGAATCTACCAAAAAAGAGGTTTTTTGGAACGGCCAGCCTTATCAAATAAAAGCTGTTTTTATATACGCCCTTAACTTAGTAAGAGGCGATGTGGAATCTCAAAGATGGAAAGAATTTTTAACAAATCTTGATTTGGTGGTGGGTTTTGATACTATGCCTTCAGATACCATGCTCTATGCAGATGTAATATTCCCAGATATTCCTTATATACTAAAAAAAGATGTTATTTTTGATATAAATACATCTCACGATTATAGTTTTGGCACGAGAGAAGCTGCTATGCCAAAAGACGGCGATGAAATGCACGCTTTAGATTTTATGTACATGCTATCAAAAGCCATGAATATACCTTGGCTTGATACGATAGCAGAGCTTTATCAGTACTGGAAGTGGGATAAAAAAGAGCTCAATCAAAAATGCGAAGAATCTTGGAACAAATACGGCACCATAATACCAGCTATAAGAGAACTTCAGCTTAAAAACAAAGTAGCCCCTGAGCTAAAAAAATATAAAGGCATATCGAAAACAGTACAAGAGTTGGAAGAAGAGATATCTAAAAAAGGTGTGATAACGGTGATGGATAGAGAAGAGCTTATGGCTAAATACTCTGTGCCATGGCATCAACCAGTGCCTACTCCAAGTGGACGCATGGAAATCTATTCAAATATATTTGCCACACTTCAAAACATGTTTGGTTATAAGCCAAATTACGATCCTTTGATAGCATATATACCACCAAAATGGAAAGGTGATATAGCTCCAGAAGATGTAAAGCTTGAAGAAAACGAATTTTTTATAACACATGGTAAAGTACCAATACAATCTCATACTTGTGCTGCTACAGTAGATAACCCTATATTAGTAAGCATAGGAAAGTGGAGAGAAGGTGTTTATTATGGTATATGGATTAACGAAAAAAAAGCTAAGTCTCTTGGTATAAAAGAAGGTGATGATATTTTGGTAATAAACGCTATGTATCCAAATTTAAAAGTAAAAGGCAAGGCTCATCTTACAAAACTAATAAGACCAGATACGATATTTATACCGGCGGCTTTTGGAGCTTCTTCTAAAAAGCTAACATACGGCGGTGGTTTGGGAACTCCGTTAAATGATCTAATACCCTATAGGCCAGAACCGGTTATAGGTGGATATAGAGCAAACGAATTTACTGTAAAAGTTGTGAAGGCTTAAATATTTTAGGAGGCTTTTATGGAAAAAGTTATACCAAAATGGGTGTTTGTGGTGGATTTAAACTCTTGTGTAGGATGCAATGCGTGTATGGCAGCTTGCGCCCAAGAAAATCAAACGCCTTATTGGTCAGAAAAGTGGAGAACAAAAGTAGAGCAAATAGAAATAGGTGAGTTTCCAGAGGCAAAACGCGTATTTTTCCCACATCTTTGTATGCAATGCCAAAACACTCCTTGCTATTACGCTTGTCCTACTGGCGCTACTTATAAAACCGAAGAGGGTATTGTGCTTGTAAACCACGAAAGATGTATAGGTTGTGAGGCTTGTGTAATAGCTTGCCCTTACGGAGCTAGATATCCTTATGAATCTGATGATGTAGATGAATGTGAAAAGTTGTACGGTGAAGAGGCAAGGCATACCACACCTCACATAGACAAATGCACATGGTGTTATCATAGGCTAAAAGAAGGTTTAGAACCAGCTTGTGTGGAAACATGTCCTACCAACTGCCGTATGTTTGGAGATTTAAACGTAGATTCTTACGTATCTAGGCTTGTATTAGAAGGTAAGGCTATACCACTAAGTCCTCAGCTTGGTACAGAGCCAAAGGTGTTTTATGTAACCTCAAAAGAAACACCTGTGGGCGTTGTCTCTCATCATCTTGATGAACCACCTTACAAACAAACTATTTAAAAGGAGGTAAAACATGGACGGACTTACTATGTATTTTGGTAATTATCAGCACTTTGTGCATCAAACAGCTTGGGGATGGATGATAGCTGTTTATCTTTTCTTAGGTGGCCTTGGCGGTGCCATGGGTGCTTTGTCTTCTTATTTTTACCTTATAAAAAAAGAAAATAACCCGGTGCTATTTGGGCTTTCTACACTTCTTGGTATAGGTTTTGTAAACTTTGGTGGTATATTTTTGCTTATACATATGCTTAAACCTTGGTTTGCGTTTTTTGTATGGGCTCATCCTACCAGCTGGATATTTTGGGGTGCATCCTTTATTATGATATACACTATCACAGGTGCCATTTGGGGACTTTCGCTCATATCAACTCATATTAACTTTCCTTTTTCTCAAAAGCTTAAAAACCTAAACCCTTCTTTAGTGGATAAACTTGGTTATATAAGCGGTGTTATGGGACTTTTAACGGCCGTTTATACCGGGCTTTTGCTTTCTACTGCACCAGCCATAACACTTTGGTCAAACCCTGGCTTACCGGTGCTTTTTATGGTATCTGCTCTTTCTACTGCTACAGCTTATTTTATGCTGGTATCTCCTTCTCATATAGCTCATGAAAATGAAAAACTTGATATAGCTTTGCTTGCATTAGAGATTATTATAATATCTGCTTTCTTTAACTACCTATTTATATCAAGTGCTGCTGGTAAATATATAATCTCTAAAATGCTTTCTTCTGTTGGTTTCATGGGCTTTTTTGTAATACTTGGTCTTTTGGTGCCGTTTTTGCTTGAAATTTATGCCATCAAAAAGCACTCAAAATCTTTGGTAATCCTGGCTTCTTTACTGGTCCTGATGGGCGGGTTTTTGCTTAGATTTTACATTCTAAAATTTGGATATTACACATACCCATGGTAAATGTTTTTGGGCTTTTAGAGCTAAATGCGCCTTTGGCTCTTGATGAGAAGCGCTGCGTAAACACTATAAAACCGCAAAAAGAGTGCAATCTTTGTGAGAAGATATGCCCCACAAAGGCAATAGATTTAAATACATTCTCCGTAGAATCTTCCTCATGCACCCTTTGTGGTGCATGTTCTTTAGTATGTCCTACTGAGGCTATAAGCGTTGAAATAGATTATGTAGGGGTTATAAAGGATTTTGAAGCTAAAGAAATATGTATAGGGTGTGTAAGATCAGATAAAGCCGAGGTTATATTGCCATGTATAGCAAATTTAAATGAAAAAGACATTTTAAATATATCCACAAAGAAAAAGCTTTATTTTGATATAAGCCCTTGTGAGAGCTGTGTTTATAGCTTTTCAAAAGATATTAAAAATTTAATCTCAAAAGCTATATACCTATCAAAAGTCTTTAGAATAGGCAATATACCTTCTTTTGCGGAAGAAGATTATAAGCCAAAGTTTAGACATACTTCTTTTAAAAACAAACAAAAAGAAGAATTTTCAGTATCAAATAAAGAAGAACTATGTTCTAACAAAATACCTTTTGAAGGGAAGTTTGGCCACATAGAAATATCTGAAGGTTGCGATCTTTGTGGGGCTTGCGAGGCCATATGTCCCCAAAGAGCTATAAAGATAGAAAACGCTTTTATAAACTTTTCTCATGGGCTTTGTATAGCATGTGGTTTGTGTGAATACGCTTGTGGTTTAAGCCATCCTTCAAGACCTCTAACTTTAAGAAAAGCTGTTATACCATCAAAATATACAAAAGATTATGAACCGATATCCATATCTCACAAACATATATGTGAAAATTGCGGTAAAGTATTTTATACAAAAGAAGATAATCAAAGCTTATGTATAATCTGCCAAAAAGAGAAAAACCTTCAAAATATGATATTGGATTTGTTGAAATAGATTGTCATTGATAATTATCAAATTTTGATCTAAAATATTTATATGAAATTTAAAACGAAAGCAATTTATTAACAGGTTTAAACTATGACGGATACTTTTAACTCTTTTTGGGATAGCGATAAAATAAACGAAAACCAATGGGAAGAGACAGTCCAGGGTATAGATGAATATGTAGAGACCTCTGATTGGACTCTTATAGAGGTTAAAGATGTTGATATTTCTGATGATATAGCTTTTCTTGATGGTATAGTAAGACTTGATAGTGAAATTTTTTATAAAGAAAACAAATCTAGGCTTAGGTTGTTTAGTTTGGCAAGTGGTATATGCGAGATGAAGCCCAATTTTTATAATGATTTTGAGGCTTTTAAAAGCATAAAAACAAAGAAAATAGCAATACCAGACAAAGAAATACCAAAAAACCAAATCATTGTAAAAAACGCAAAATACGATTTAGTGGCCAAAGACCAAGACCATCTTGTTTTATTAAAACAATTAGAATATGAGACTTTAATAGATTATGTAAGTTATTCGCACACAAGATTTATAATATGGGACGGCTCGTTACCTATTACGTTTTCAGGTTTGGATAGTAAGCTTGTGTTTGGTTTTATTAAATCTCATAGAAAATATTTTGTAAATCCTAAAAACTTGGAGCTTTTGTATGAGATAAAGGCTTTTCAAAGAACACCTATTATACACTACACGAGTCAAGACCAAAAAAACTTTTACTACACTTGGTATACCACATTAAACAACGATATAACTGGACTTGTTAGAATTGAGACGCTGGCAAATATAGATATAAAAGAAGCCTCTTATTTGGCTAACGCTGTTTGTGTTATTTTAAGAAAGTTTGCATCAAGTCCATTGTATGAACAAAGAGCTCCTCAAAATTTAGCCCCTATAAGTGCTTTGGAACGCTATCTCAGAGCTTATCTTGGATATTACTTTTTTGATGCTCCAGTGTTTGTTTGATGCTTGTAAACTTCCCATAAACATATAGCTCCAGCTGCACTTACATTAAGAGATGTTACTTTGCCTTTCATGGGTATTGATACTCTAACATCCGAATGCTCCAATACATTTTTTGATACGCCTTCACCTTCGGAACCAAGCACTATACACATAGGATATGCAAAATCTACTTCTGTTATGTCTTTTCCACCTTTTTCAAGGGCGTAAACCCAGCCACCCATCTCTTTAAAGGTTTTTAGAGCCTTGCTGATGCTTGGGGTTTTTGAGATTTTAAGATGAAATATAGCACCAGATGAAGACTTTACAACGGTTGCATTTATAGGAGCGCTTCTATCTTTTGGTATTAAAAGCCCTATACCTCCAAATACTTCAACAGTTCTTGCTATAGAACCTACGTTTTGTGGGTCTGTTATATGATCAAGCACCGCAAAAAAGCCTTTTTCTTTTATGGTTTTTCTAAAAAGCTCTTCTTCTGACACATAGGTGATAGGGCTTAGTATGGCTACGACTCCTTGGGTTTTTTTGGTGTTTGCAAGTTCTTCTAGTTTTTGCCTTGGTGCAATCTGGACTTTTATACCTCTTTCTTTGGCAAGGTCTAAAAGCTCTTTTGGTGCTTTTGAATCATGCGCTATAAGTATTTTTTCCATAGATTGACCAGCTACAAGCGCTTCTATAACTGGATTTCTTCCCCATATTACGTAGTTTTGCGTAGTGTGCTTTAGCATTTTTCTTTTCTCCTGCAATTTGGTTATTGGATCTCCATTAGCTCCAAAACGCGATTTCATCGCTCTAGTGTGCTCTCGCATTTCTCACATCTCCTTAGTGTCATTGTCTGTTCTTTAACTCCAAAATGCGTCTTTGCCGCTCTAGTGTGCTTTAGCATTTTTCTTTTCTCCTGCAATTTGGTTATTGGATCTCCATTAGCTCCAAAACGCGATTTCATCGCTCTAGTGTGCTTTAAGCCGTGGCATACTTGTCAAACCACATTATTCAACCTCTATTCAAAAAGTTTAATAGGAAAGCTTCGATATGTCAAGAGTGCTTTAGCATGTTTCAGATAAGCATGTTCTTAGAATATACTTATCACACGACAAGTCTACCACGGTTTACAAGTCTACCAAGGTTTACAAGTCTACCACGGTTTTCATTGTTCTTTAGGTTATAGAACGTCTGCTGAAGTAGCTTACAAGTATAACACGGTTTATGTGTTCACGCTGTAATGAAACTTATACACCCAGCGCCTGCTTGAGTTTTTACGTCAAAGTTAAGTCTTAATTTTAAGTCTTAATTTGAGAAATCATGCTGGTTGTTAGACTTGATGTTGGAGTTGTTGTACATTGCACGGTACTGAGTGTCGAAATCAATACCAATGCCCTTGTCTTTAAGACTTGTGATCTCCACAGCATACGCTGGGGATAAAATGACTGCACCTAAAAGTGCTGCACATGCTACTCTTTTCATCTTCAACTTCCTAAAATTTTTTATTTATTAAAGGGGGGCGTATGCCCCCCTACAGCCTTAGATTCTAACATCATTTGTCGGCAACAATGATGTATTCTTTAGGATATCTTCAAGCTTTCCTTTAAGCTTTCTTATCGCAACCCTTGAACACTTATACCAAGGAATATTAGTTTTTGGGTCGGTATAGCTGGTGGTAAGGTGATTGAAAGTACCGTTCCAGTGGTACATTAAACCAAGTACCATTCCAGGAGGAGGAGCATCGGTTACATATACCAACGCCACTACATTACCTTCTAAGTTATAAACCTCAACCATATCTCCGCTATTAATTCCAAGTCTTCTTGCATCTTCTGGGTTCATTTGTATGTATGGTAAAGGAATAGTTGCAACCTTTTCTGGAAGGTATCTGTCATTGTAGGCTGATTGCCAGAGTATTTGGGTTCTTCCCGTAGTAAGCCAGAATGGGTATTTACTATCGTTTCCATCTTGGAAGTACTTGGTAATCTGGGGTGGGTAGAACTTCATGGGATCTGGCTCCCATGGGTCAGATCCATACCATTTAAACTTACCATCCGGAGTTCCAAATCTGTATACGTATCTTCTTTTTGTGCCGACAAGCTCTCCGGTTTCAGGGTCTATGCGAGTAGGAACTTGTATACCTTTCTGACCTACTTTTCTGAGATATTCATATGTAACACCTTTGAAGGATTCTTGTGGTAGAAGTGCTTCATCTGCCGCTGGAACTCTATTGTCTGGGAGATAATGTGAATTCTGTAAGAAAACTTCTTCAGAAGTTTTCCAATCCATTCCAGAACAGTATTTAGCTGCCTCATAGTTTCCTTCAGCCTCATATAATTCCTTCATTCTTGTAGCAATTCTTCCCCATATCCACCAGTCTGGTTTTGCATCTCCTGGAGGTGCCATAAATTGTTCCGAAATTCTCATAAGTCTACTGTTACAGTTTATATAGGTACTAGTTTTTTCTCCCCAACCCGCGGCAGAAAGTATTACATGTGCATCCTTTGCTGTTTCAGTTTTATAAATATCCACAACTACCATAAATAAACCATTTGTTTTTTCGAGACCTTCTAATATTCTTCTAGCTCTCTCTTCTGAACCAGCTGGTTCTCCATATAACCTTGCCAGCTCTGATAGATACTTATTAAGTGTCATGATTCTTTCACTGACTTTTTCCCTGAAAGCTTGTGAGTTTAGTGTAGATAGGTATGGATTTGTTCCAGCTACAAAATAGATCTTTGCTTTTGGGTCATTTTTTACATACTCATCGACGTTTGGAGGCGGTCCGCCATGATATATAGAACCAACAAGCTTCGCTCTGGATATATTATCAGGTCCTGCATAACCTTCCGCATGTCCTCCCTGTCTTCCGCATGCTGAACCTGGCTTTCCGTAGTTTCCAGTGAGGGCAGCAAGCTGTGCGATAGATGCTATGGTATCATAGTTTTTATAGTTCCATATAGCACCTTTTTCGTATAGGATAAACGCTCTTCTTCTAAAGTTTCCTGGTTTTGGACTTGCTATCCATTCAGCCGCTTTTTCTATATCTTCTTTCTTTACGCCGGTTAGCTTTTCTACTCTACTCATAAACTCTTCATAAGGAACGTCAAGCATTAATGATTTCTTCTTATATTCTTCAAAAAGATTTAAATCTGTCCTCTTCTCTACGAAGTCTTTATCCCACCATCCTTTTTCCCATACGGCTCTTGCTACAGCATTTGCAAGTACGTAGTCTGTTCCAAGATTTGGTCTTAAATGAAGAACTCTACCAGGTGCAACAATCTCTGAAACTTCTACGGTGGCTCCTTTTCTTGGGTCTACAATAACCATTCTTGCAGGTTCTGCTGGCTCTCCCTCTAAATACTCTTTTTTCTTTTCATCAATGGTTGCACCTTGAAGGTTTGGCATCATGTGTTCTGTGTAGAAAACAGTAGCATTGACAAAAGTGTTGGCACCCCAAAGTACTATGGTATCAGCAAGCCTTGCATCCTCATAAGTATAGTTAAGCTCAAAAACTCCTCTTTCTCTTTGACCCCAAACCTCGGCGTTGTTGGCCGGTCTATTGTGTATAGATAACATTCTTGTACCAACTGCTACCATGAAGAATTTCCAAAGTGCCCAGTTCGCCTCGTATCCAGCACCAGCGCCTCCATGGTCATGTCCTTTCATAGCTACTGAGTCTGGGCCATATTTATCCACGACGCCTTTGGTTACTCTTGCGACTAAATCTATTGCTTCTTCCCAGGTAACTGGCATGAACTCATCCCCAACTCTAATTAATGGTCGGCGTAATCTTTCTCTTGTGGGCTTTGTAGGTGAATATAACGTCTCTGCATTAGCCCCTCCCCTTATAGAGTAGTTTCCTCTATTTATAGGCGAGTCTTGTGCTGGTATTATTAATACGTTGTAAAGGTTGCCGTCCTCTCCTTTTACTACGCTGTACATAGTTTCGGTTATTGATTGACTTTGCAGGGCTACTCCTTGTTTAGTAAAGTCTATACCAAGTGCATTTTCGTTTGGCTTTGGCCCACCTTCCTTGCCCACAGGCCATCTATAAATGTTATAACCACAACCTACGCCGCAGTACTGGCAAGGTGATATAAATTTTTGTGCGTCTTTTGGTGGAATTGGTATGCTATCCCTTCTTTCAAATACTGCCATATTTTGTACCTCCTTTATAAGTTGCTTGTTTTGCTAAATTTTAAAATGTTTCTAATTCTTCCCCATATAAGTCCTTCTACCCCTTCTGCGTATATGTTTCCAGTTCTTGGTTCAAAACGCAAAATCATCTGAGGAAGCCATTCAGATGCATGCCCCTGGAATGTTTGCCCATTTTTTGCAGGGTCAAACATTGAGTAATGGCAAGCACAAACAAACCTCTTTTTAGAATAGACAACAGGACAGCCCATATGGGTACATATTGACGAGTAGGCTACGATGTCCCCTTCTGGTCCCACACCACCATCAGCCTTCTCTCCAAGCTTAATAAGAATTGCTGGAGATTGTTCATCTGGGTAATTAAAGATTACCGGCTCTCCTACCTTTAAGTCCTTAATGTTGGCTATTTTTACTCTTGGGTATGGCTGGGTTATAAGAGCCATTGCCCACTCTGGTGTAGATAAAAGTGCAGCCATAGCCGCACTTCCACCGATAAAAGTCCTTCGTGAGATCTTCGTCATAAACATCGCTGTACCCCCTAACAAGTTTTAACTAACACAATAAATTATGCAAACTTTGTGCCAAATTTTAAAACCTTTAAAAATTAAGGATTTTTATCAGTAGATTTTTTTGAATGTTCAAATTTTTATAGGGTTATGCTCAAAAATTGAGCAACGTTAAAATAGATTTAAAAATTCATTTGGAATGGAAGTATTATGACAAAGTGACAAAATGAAAAAGCAGCGAAATATAAGAGTAATAGTTGATAAGTTATCAGCGACAAAATAATAAACAGAACACTTTACACGTCTAATTTGAAAAAATCTCTCTTAACCTATTTTCTAAGGTATTTCGAGATATTCCTAAAAGACCTGCCACTTTTGACTTGTTGCCTGAGTATTTTTCGAGAAGTTTTTTTATAAGATAGGCTTCTATCCTTTCAAGAAGATTAGGAAGATCCTCTTCCGGTGTTGAATCAAGCAACATCTCTATAAATCTATCAAAAGAACATGTTGTACTGTAAACAGTTGTTTTTTCTTGATGTATATCAAAATCTTTTATTTTCCCAAATTTTGTTTCAATAGCTGCCTTATAAATCAGGTTTTTTAGCTCACGTACATTCCCTGGGAATGAGTAATCCATTAGCTTTTTCATAGCTTCTTCTTCCACTCCTTCAATCATGGTTCCTATTTCTGCGTTAGCAAAAGCTATAAAATAATCGACTAACTGTTTTATGTCTTCCTTTCTTTCTCTAAGAGGTGGTATGTAGATATCCATTTGACTTATTCTATGATACAGATCTTCTCTAAATTTTCCTTCTTCTACCATTTTTTTTAGGTCCTTGTTTGTAGCAAAAATAAGTCTAACGTCTGCTTTCTCTTCCTTGGAGCTTCCCAATGAGAAATAGCTCTTTCTTTCGACAAAAGCCAAAAGCTTTGGTTGAAGTTTGTAAGGAATGTCTCCTATTTCGTCTAAAAAAAGGGTTCCACCTTCAGCTAACTTTACCTTTCCCTTTTTATCTACCAAGGCACCCGTAAATGCTCCCTTTACATATCCAAACAGCTCTGCTTCGAAGAGGTCCCAAGGTATAGCAGGGCAATGCAATATAACAAAAGGTTTTTCTTTTCTCGGGCTATTTTCGTGGATTAACCGTGATACCACTTCCTTTCCTACACCTGTTTCTCCGGTTATCAAAACATTGAGATCGTTTTGGCAAGCTAAACCTATTTTTTTAAAAACTTCAAACATGGCCTTTGAAGAGCCGATTACTTTAAACTCTTTACTATGTGGAATATCAGGATTTAGGTTAAATCCCAACATCTCTTTTACAACTCGTAAAAGCTCTTCGGCGTTTAAAGGTTTTTTAAGTAAATTTGTAGCAGAAAGTCTTGATGCACTTATTACTGTATCCGCATCTGTATAGTCGGTTAAAAAAATTACTGGGATGTTAAAACCTTTTGTCCTCAACCTTTCTACTACATCTATTCCATTCTCATCTTCCAACTTTATATCTATCAAAAGCAGGTCGCTATTTGGTAGATAATCTTCTAAACCTTTAGAGGATTGTAGTGTTATTACTTCAAAACCCTTTGTACTAAGGATCTTTTTTACGAAATTTAATACAAAACATTCATCATCTACAACTAATACTCTCATATTTTTATCTTTATTGAGGATATGAATCATTTATCCGTCTCCTTCCGAAACACGTTAAAACGTTCTAATATCTCCTTTACAATATCTATATCTTCTTCTACATCTACCCCATGGTAAAAGTTTTTTGTGTAAACCATCTTTATCGGTATACCATTTTCTAAGAATCTTAGCTGTTCTAAGCCTTCTATTTGTTCTAGCTGGCTTTGGGGTAATTTTACAAACGTTTCTAATATATTTTTTCTAAAAGCATAGATACCTATATGTTTGAGTGGATAAATAGATGTTATATCGTTTCTTTTGTAAGGTATCAAAGCTCTTGAAAAATAAAGGGCGTTTGAGTCTTTATCAAGCACAAGCTTTACATTGGCTGGTGAGTCTAAATCAAGCTTTGTGTATAAGCTTGAAACAGGAGCGTTTTGTAGGCTTTTAAGAAGAGCTTCTATATCCTCTTTGTATGAAAAAATTTCATCCCCTTGATGGTTGATAATAAAATCTACATCAAAATCTTTTGAAGCCTCATAAACCCTATCGCTTCCAGAGGGTAAATCCTCTCTTGTTTTTACAAAGTTTATATCTAGGTCTTTTACTACTTTGTAAACTTCTTCACTGTCTGATGTAAGAAGTATATCAAATCCTGTTTTTTTTAGATTTTCAATCACCCATCTTATTAGGGGTTTGCCACATATATTTAAAAGAGGCTTATGCTTTAGCCTTGTAGATTTTATGCGGGCAGGTACTACTATAAGCGTTTTCATGATCTTAGAGAAAAGACTATGACAATGGCTATCAAGATAAGCGTTGCTATGAAAAGCCCAACGTTTAACATAGTAAGTCTTTTCTTTTCTTCTTCCAAAGATTTTATATATTGGTCTTTTGATTCTATAAGAGCTTTTACATCTTCTACTATCTTTAGTATTTTGTCAAGTTCTTGTCTTATCTCTTTGTTTCTTTTTTCTAAAAGCTCGTATTCGGTTTTACACTTTACCAACTCTCTATCCAACGTTTCGATGGTTTTATTTTTTTCTTCTATCATTTTCTTTTGTTCTTCTACTTTTAGCCTCAAATTTGTAAGCTCTGTATTTATACTTTGAATACTATCCATATCTTATCTCAAGCATATTTTTTTCTAAAATCTTAAATACTACCAAAAAACAAATAGCCCTTGCTACGGTTTCAACACTCATAAACACCCACGGGATATAAGGATTAAAGATATATTTTAACATAACAACTATAGGTATTATTCTAAAAACCCAAAAAGATAGTATATTCACAAACATAGGTATGTAAGTTTTGCCTAAGCCTTTTATAGCACCAGATAAAACAAAACTATAAGACAAAAACACCTGTGTTAAACCTACCATAATAAGATATATTTCGGCATAGTGTATTATATTTTTATCGCTTGTAAATATCATAGCCATGTATTTTGACAAAATAATCACCATAAGACCAACTATACCCATTGCCAAAGCGCTAAAGTTTGCTATTATCTTTGCTCCTCTAAAAGCTCCTTTTATGTTGCCAGCTCCAAAATTTTGTCCAGTCAACACGCTTGCCGATATACTTAAAGCATAACCTATCATAAAAGATATGCTTTCTAATCTAAGGCCTATTTGATAGGCTGCCAAAATGGTATTACCAAATCTTGCCACAAACCCTACAAAAAGATTGAAGGATAAACTTGTAAGACCTCTATCTACTGTAACAGGTATACCAAGCTTCAACATTTCTAAAATAGTTTTTAGGCTTTTAAAAGAAAATTTACCAAAAGGTTTATCAACAAAGAGTACATAAGTGTATATTAGAAATCCAACCACTTCAGATATCACAATACCAAAAGCAGCACCTTCTATACCAAAAGCCCTAAAACCAAGTTTTCCGTTTATAAGGACATAAGAGCTTGCTATATTGGTTATATTCATAATTACAGATACTTTAAAGGGAAATTTTGTTTGACCCATACCGCTGTATGTAGCATAAAACACCTCTGTGGCAAACTGTATAAAAGCCGCTAAAAATATGGGTTTTAAGTATATCGTGGCTATGTTTGCTATGTCTTTTTTAGCCCCAAACAAAAGCATAAGCTCTGGTATAAACTTTGTGCCAAAAAGAGCAATTGGTATTGATAGTAAAAGCGATAAAACCATACCGCTTAAAAATACATCAAAAAACGGCTTACCAGCTCCTACTCTGTGGGACACCATAATAGATGTGCCGTTGTAAGTTAGAGCCATCAAAGAATAAACAAACCACATCATGGATATCGAATAACCAACACCGGCTATGGCGCTTTTACCAAGATGAGACACCAAAAGAAGCGATACAAGCGTTTCAACGGTGTAAAGTAAATTTGAGATAATTACCGGCGTTGCGACATTGAGCACCGCCTTTAATATATCTTTTGATTTTTTAGACTCATCGACAACAAGATTAGCTTCCAAGGTTTTAATAGTATAGCATAGCAACGTTTTTAGTATATATACTAAATTTTCTAAAAGCTTAATCGTTTTTTCATGATTTTGGTATAAAATAATTATATATTTGATTCAAAGGAGGTGCCTATGAAAGGTATCGTAAACGTAAGATTGGCTTTAGCTACGCTAATGAGTTGTGGTGTACTTGTAAGTGCTGGAACGGCAATGGCAATAAGCCCACAAGCGTTGGCTCAGGAAAAGGGATGTTTTGCCTGTCATGCCATTGACCACAAAGTAGTAGGACCTGCTTTTAAAGATGTGGCAGCCAAATATCACCACAACCTAAAATACGTCCCATACCTTGCAAAAATGATTAAAAACGGAAATGCTGGTGTATGGGGTCCAGTGCCTATGCCACCTCAAAACGTTACCCAAGCTCAAGCTGAAGAGCTTGCCAGATTTATCTTATCTCTTCATTAATCACCAAGAGCCCCCTTTTTCGGGGGTTATAATCTTTATATTAAAATCCTAAAAATTATCTTACTTATTATATAAAAAATAAAAAGATGGTCTATTATGTTTGCATCATTGTAAGCAAGCTCTACCTGCCTTGCAAAAAGTTGTAGTTTATAACAAATATTAATATAAATATTAATATAATAATTATTGTTGCATATTTTATTTATCAGATTGATTTATTGTGGCTTTAGGTATATTATAATATTTGAAATTGGAGGTTTAATGTAGATGTTTAATATACCAGAGATTACACCTGAAGAAGCTAAGAAGATATTGGAATCAGATCCAAACGCTGTACTTTTGGATGTAAGGACGCCTCAAGAGTATAGACAGATAAGGGTACCGGGTAGTGTGCTAATACCGGTGGATGATCTTAGGTTTAAGTTTAAAGAGCTTGATAAGAACAAGAAGTATATTGTAATGTGTAGAAGTGGAAACAGAAGCGCTTTTGCCACTTACGCTTTGAGACAACTTGGTTTTGAGGCTTTTAATATGATAGGTGGTATATTAAATTGGCCTTACGAAACAGAAAGAGGCTAACATGAAATATATAATAGAAGCCCAAAACATAAAAGATATATACAAAACTATATTAAATAGGGCTAAAGAGTTTAAGGAAAAAAGGATATATCCCACTTACAAAGCATCCTGTGCTCTTTTTTTTGAAGAACCATCCACAAGGACAAGGCTTTCTTTTGAAAAAGCCGCCAAGAATTTGGGTTGTGAGACTTATTATATACAAGGCAATTTTTCATCGGCTGTAAAGGGTGAAAGTTTTTTTGATACACTTTTATCTTTTAAAAAGATTGGCATAGATATCGTTGTTTTTCGTACATCTGATATCGTATTTGATTATGAGCCACTTCTAAATATAGATATAGGCCTTATAAATGCTGGAGATGGTACCCATGAGCATCCATCTCAAGGTCTTCTTGATGTTTTTACGCTTTTAGAAAAAGTAAATAGTTTGGAAAATCAAAATATACTATACGTAGGAGATGTTTACCACAGTAGAGTGTTTAGGTCAGGCGCTTACTTTTTCAAGTTAGAAGGGGCAAATATAGGTGTTTGTGGATATCCAAGCTTTATACCAAAAGATTATCCTTTTATGGACAAAGCTTTTACAAATTTGGACGAGGCGCTTAATTGGGCTCATCATGTGATAGCTCTACGCATTCAAAAAGAAAGACACAAAGAAGCTTACAATTTAGAAAGTTATTTTGACATATATGGTATAACAAAAGAAAGGTATAATAAGATAAGAGGATTTTTGATGCATCCTGGCCCTGTAAATAGGGATGTTGATATAGATGGTGATTTGCTCTATAAAGATAAATCTTTGATAGCAAATCAGATAGAAAACGGCGTGTTTGTCCGTATGGCTATGATAGAATATGTTTTAGGATAGGAGATGGTTTATGTATACATATATAAGATATATGGACACAAACAAGATAGGCCTTTTGGAAGGTACAAATGAGGTTTTACCAAAAGACTCTTACGTAATCATAAGCAAAGATGACTCTACGGATATTGCTAAGGTGGTGGGAGCATCTAAAAAGCTTTACGACGTAAAACCTTCTTTTTTTATAAGAAAAGCCACAAAACAAGATATATCTAAAATGCATCATTTTAATAGAGTTTCTCAAAGCTATATGAAAATTGCCAAAGAACTTTCCAAACAGCATAATCTATCTCTCAAATTTATAAAAGCTTACACTCCAATAGATGGGTTAAAATCTTACTTCTTTTATACCGCTGAAACAAGGATTGACTTTAGGCAGTTTGTAAAAGATTTGGCTAAAGCCATAAAAAAAAGGATTGAGATGAGACAAATAGGTACCAGAGATGCCGTCCAGATGCTTGGTGCCGTTGGAATGTGCGGATGTAAGACCTGCTGTTCAAACTTTATAGATGTGTTTGAATCTGTAAACTTAAAAGATATACAAATGCAAAACTTACCCATGTCTCCTTCAAAGTTTACAGGTCCATGTGGTAAACTTGTTTGTTGCATGTCTTTTGAGAAGATAAACTATGTAATAAAGTATATACTTCCCCCAGAAGGCACAAATATTTGTTTTGACGGCAAAGAATACACTGTCTCTTACATAGATCCACTTACAAACCTTATAACATTAAACTCTCAAGAGGAAAAGATAAATGTAAATATTTTGGATATTGTGCCAGAAGGCTATGAAGTAGCTGTTAAAAAGTGTGCTTCTTGTGGTGGATGTTGTGCTTCTAATATGGATCAACAAAGCGTTGTTTTTGAAGAAGCTTTAGCTTAATGCTTTTTTATGGTGAGTTTGAAGATTTTAAGATAGGTATAACAAAAAACCCACAAGAGGTATTTTTACCAAAACAAATCCATTCAAACGTTGTAGTTTATATAAAGGGTTTTACTGAAAACGTAGAGGCCGATGGTGTTATAACAGATAAGATAAACTTTAAAATAGGTATAAAAACGGCCGATTGCGTACCTATAATTTTAAAATCCAAAAACTTTGTAGGAGCTATACATGCTGGCTGGAGAGGACTTTACAACGGCATACTAAAAAATGCTTTTTTGCTGTTTGAAAGCTTTTCAGAAAAACCTTACTTTGCTTTTATAGGCCCATCTGCTAAAGAATGCTGTTATGAGGTAGGACCAGAATTTAAAGACTATTTTAAAAGCTTAAAAGTTGTTGATAACAAACTATTTTTTGATACGCAAAAAGAAGCTATAAATCAATTAAAAGCTCTTAACAAAGATATTAAGCTTTTGGTATATGAGACA
Source organism: Hydrogenobaculum sp. 3684 (assembly GCF_000213785.1). Lineage (NCBI taxonomy): Bacteria > Pseudomonadati > Aquificota > Aquificia > Aquificales > Aquificaceae > Hydrogenobaculum > Hydrogenobaculum sp. 3684. Next base: position 281,219 of record NC_015557.1, read on the forward strand.
TGTAGTATATGCAACAAAGAAATTCCAAGCTATAGAAGAGATAAGACAAAAGAGAGAATGGTAGTTTTTGTGGAAAAGGTGTAAGCCTCTTTTATGTATCTAAAACATAAACGGTGTGGTAAAATATTTGGATATGGGATATTGGAAAGGACTAATACACGCATATAGAGAATATTTGCCGGTTTCTGAGAAAACTCCTATTATAACCCTTTACGAAGGCAACACTCCTCTTATAAAAGCTCAAAGAATACCAGACATGCTAAAAGTAGGGGTGGAGCTTTATTTTAAGTTTGAAGGCCTAAACCCCACTGGTTCTTTTAAGGATAGAGGTATGACAATGGCTATATCAAAAGCCGCCGAATCTGGTAAAAGAGCCGTTATATGTGCATCCACTGGCAATACCTCAGCTTCGGCTGCTGCTTACGCTGCAAGAGCTGGTATGAAAGCTTTTGTGGTACTTCCAAAGGGTGCTGTAGCTCTTGGTAAACTATCCCAAGCTATTATATACGGGGCCAAGGTAATAGCGCTTCTTGGAAATTTTGATGATGCTTTATTTATAGTAAGAAAAATAGGTGAAATATTACCAGTAGAAGTGGTAAATTCTGTAAACCCTTATCGGATAGAGGGTCAAAAAACCGCTGCCTTTGAAATAGTGGATGCTTTAGGGGATGCTCCCACTTATCATTTTATACCCGTTGGAAACGCTGGTAACATAACAGCCTATTGGAAAGGTTATAAAGAGTATCATGCTATAGGAAAATCAAAAAAACTTCCCATTATGATGGGTTATCAGGCAGAAGGATCAGCTCCTATAGTAAAAGGTTATCCTATAAAAAACCCTCAAACCATAGCCACCGCTATAAAAATAGGCAATCCTTACAGCTGGAGAAATGCCATCCAAGCCGCCAAAGAATCAAACGGTAAAATCGATGCGGTTACAGATGATGAGATACTTTACGCTTACAACCTTGTGGCTTCTTGTGAAGGGGTTTTTTGTGAACCAGCTTCCGCTGCATCTGTAGCAGGCTTTATTAAAAGCGCCAAAGAAGGTATTTTTAAAGAAGGCGATGTGGTAGTCTGCACATTGACTGGTTCTGGCTTAAAAGACCCAGATACCGCTATGAAATCCGCCCAAAGCCCTATAGAAGTACCACCGGATTTAAACCAGGTTTTGAAGCTTATAGAGATTTAAAGCTTTTCTATTATAATGTCTCCGTAGTGTTCTTTTTGATATATATCTGCATGTTTGTCGTATTGGATAAACATAAGGGCTGTAAATTGGACTGAGGCTTTGTCTTGCTCTACTATCTCAGAAAAGTATAGCTTTGGTTTTTGATTTATGGTAGCTTTTAGATGCTCTATCACATCTTTTAATATGGATCTATGAAGAGGAATTTTGCGTTTTTTCATTAAAGAACGATGTCTTTCTTTTGTGAGAGTATACTTTTTTCTTTCTTTTGGTATTTTTGGCGTGTTTTGTTGTTCTTTAGGTTCATCTATAGGTTCTGTTTGAGATTCATCATACATTTGTACAAGCTCTTTTAACGTGAGTCTTTGACGGTGTATTTTTGGTTTTGGAAATAGTATCTCAAGCTTTTTTTTAAATAAAAATGTGGCAGCAGAAAGGGCATTTGCTGGTATACGCATATCAAGAAGTTCCATGTTTCTTATTTGTTCTATGTAAAGTTGTGCTAAATTTGCTATATCTATACTCCAGGGGTCAATTTTACCCTCTTCTACAAGCGGTATCAAAAGGCTAAACGGATGGTCTTCTGGAAGTTTAAAATCCACTGACATAAGTTTCTACAAACTTTTTAAGCGCTTCTTTATCGCCGTTATATTCATAAACTATATTTTCTAAAGGTTCTTTTATATCGCCTACTTTTACTTTAGGAAAAGCCATATACTTAAAACCTTCTAATATTATCAAATCGTAATCTTTAAAAAACTCTATAGCTTCTTCTATGGTTTTTGGCTTTTGGTATAAAACAAACGTGTCTTTTGATAAAATAGCACTTTGATGGTTTATATTAAATATTCTTGAAGTATCGGAGTTTTCTTTATCAAAAACAGCATGGCCTTTGGGGTCGTGTTTTATGTAGGCTATTTTGTATTTGTCTTGGAAGCTTTTGATAATATACTCTATTAAGGTGGTTTTTCCGCTGTTGTGATATCCTACAAAAGAAAGGATTTTCATAAAGATATCTCGGTGCCTATACCTTCTTTTGTAAATACTTCTATAAGTATTGAGTGTTTTATTTTACCGTTTATTATATGCACTTTTCTAACGCCTCTTAAAATAGCATCTATGGCAGAGTTTATCTTGGGTATCATACCTTTTGTAATAGTACCATCTTCTATAAGCTCTTTGTATTGGTTTTTATGTATAGAAGATATAGTTTTACCGCTTTTATCTAAAATACCATCTGTATCTGTCAAAAATATGAGTTTTTCAGCTCCAAGCTCACAGGCGATTTCTGTAGCTGCCATATCGGCATTTACATTGTACATTTGATTTGATTCTGGGTCTATGCCTATTGGTGCTATAACAGGGGTATAGTCCATCTGTATAAGCTCCCTTATAAGTTTTGTATTTACAGTTTTTACTTTCCCCACATATCCTATATCTTCGCTGTCTTGATAGTACTTTGTACATATCAAAAGATTTGCGTCTATACCAGAGAGCCCTATAGCCCCATGCATGTTTGACATTTCTTTGTTTAGCATTGATACTATATCTTTGTTTAGTTTTCCTATGAGCACCATCTTTGCTACGTCCAAAGACTCTTTATCGGTTTTTCTTATGCCGTTTATAAATTCTGTTTGTATGTTTAGCTTATTTAACATGTTTGTAATGTCTTTACCACCCCCATGCACAAGCACTACCTTTATACCTACGTACCTAAGAAGGGCTATATCCTTTGCAAAAGAATGTTTTAGTTCCTCTTCTTCCATGGCAGCCCCGCCGTATTTTACTACAAAAATCTTACCGTAAAAATCTCTTATAAAAGGTAGTGCCTCTTGAAGTATAAGGGCTTTTTCTAAAAGCTGTTCCATCTTAAAAGCCTCATAAAAGTTTTTTCTGAGAAGACATAACAACAGTTTCAGATAAAGAAGGATGAGTGTACATGCATCTTGATAAAAACTCTAAATCTTTTCCAGCTTTTACTATGTGTACCAATTGATGAATTAGCTCTCCAGCTTGAGGTCCCAGTATTTCTGCTCCTAAAATCTCTTTTGTGTTGGCATCGTATATTACCTTTGCGTATCCTTCAGCTTCATCGTCTATAATAGCTTTTGGATTTTTAGCAAAGGTGGCAGTACCTACTTCATAGTCTAATTCCATATCTTCCGCTTGATCTATATTTATACCAAAAGATGCAATTTCATAAGCTGAGTATATAATCTTTGGCACAAGCTTATAATCTAATTTTTCTGCATCGTTGTTTATATGGGCTACAGCGGTTCTTCCTTCGTACATAGATTTATGGGCAAGCATCAAAGGCGATGTCACATCACCACAGGCGTATATATGATTTACAGATGTTTTGGCGTATTCATCTATTTTTACATATCCTTTTTCTGTAAGAGCTATATCTGTATTTTCTATACCTATGTCTTTTGTGTTTGGAGCTCTTCCAACAGCTTCCAATATAATATCGTATTCTATAATAGTGCCGTCTTTTAAAATAGCTTTTCTTTTACCATCTTCTTCTATAAGATTTTCTATAGTGTTTGAAGTAAATATCTTTACACCTAAGCTTTTAAGCTTTTTACTAAGATAAGAAGCGCTATCTTCTGATTCTGAAGGTATTATCCTTTTTGAAATATCTACTAAATATACATCTATATCATACATTCTAAATATATACGCAAACTCTACACCCACTACGCCTGCCCCTACTATGAGAACTGATTTCGGTTTTTCTGTGATACCCCAGATGGTATCCGTGTTGTATATTTTAAACTTTGTTTTGTCGTAATGAAGTATGCTAACCACAGAAGAACCAGTAGAAAGAAGTATATATTTGCCTTTTATTACATCCCCTCTTGTGGTTTCTATGGTGTTGTTGTCTTTAAATCTACCTTTTCCATAATATATATCTATTTTTAAGCTTTTAGCATAAGCTTTGAAACTTTCCCTTATATCGCTGACGGCGTTGTCCCTATGCTCTTTAAAAGCAAGCCAGTCTATATCTTGGCTGTCTATCTTGATACCGTATTTTATACCTCTTGAAAGATGCTCTCTTAGTTTAGCACCAAATCTCATATATTTTGATGGTATACAGCCTCTATTTAGACAATTGCCACCTATGGTTTTTTCGGATATATCTATCATTGCAACGTGCATTCCGTATCTTTTAGCATGGAGTATAGCCTCATAACCACCAGACCCGGCTCCAAATATAACTATGTCATATTCTTTCATCTTCCTTACTCCTATCCTTTTTGCTATTTTTAATTTTATTCTTTCTTCGTTCTTTGTAAACCTCTTGTCTTATGTCTTTTATCAATTTTTTGTATTTATAGAATACACTAGGTACTTTTATTGGTAAATGGTAATATTTTTCAAGCATAAGCATAATATCTTCTGTGGTAAGATATTTTTTGTTGGTAATAAGGGTTTTTATATATTTGTATATCCTTGAATCTTTTTTCACTATGTTACCACTACGCACTTGTGATGATTTATGTATGTTTTATAAACATGCTCTATGTCTTCTTTGGAGACTTTGTTTACAAGATTTTCGTAATCAAAAACTGTGTCTTTACCAAGTCCTATAAGCTCATAATATCCCATGGTGTAAGATTTGCTAAACCTCGTTTGATGCTCCAAAGAAAAGTTTCCTATTAGCTTTTGTTTGGCAAGCGTTATATCCTCTTCATCTATTTCAAGGTTTTTGATGATGTCGTTAAGGTCTTCCAAAGCGCTTTGAGATTTTTCTACAGATGTTCCTATGTAAGCTATCATCTTAGAGCAGTAAATATTTGTAGAAATAGAGCTATTTACCGCATATGCATAACCTTTTTCTTCTCTTAAAATCTTAAAAAGTATAGAGCTCATACCGTTTCCAAGGATTGCATTTAACACTTTAAAAGCAAAATACTCATTTTTATCTATTGGCAAAGGAGCATCGTATCCACACATAATACTAGCCTGAGCCCCGCCCCTTTTTATATTTATAACTTCATCTTTGTCTACTTTAGGACAGATGTTTGCTGGTGGTGTTCCTTGGCTTTTAGAAAAAATATCCAATACGCTTTTTATTGTTTCAAGATCTTCATCTTCTAAATTGTCTGCTACTACGCTTATGATAGGTTCTTGGTTTAATATATCGGCGTATCTTTTTTTAACATCTTCAAGGGATATACTTTTAACACTATCTTCAGTGCCTAAACTTGATATCTCATAGGGAGTATTTTTATACAATATTTTTCTTAAATTGTCAAAAGCAAAATCAAAAGGCCTTTCTTTTCTTGATTTTAAAGTAGATAATACGTTTTGTTTTTCTATCTCTAAAGTTTCTTCTTCAAATACGCTATTTGTAAGTATATCTTTTAAAGTATCTATAGATTCTTTTATATTGGCTTTTTTTGTAGCTATTGATATTGTTATAAAATCTCCGTAGGTTTTAAATCTTAGAAATCCCCCAACATTTTCAAATACTTCGTTTATTTCCTGGGAAGTTTTTGAAGTGGTTTTTTTACCCATTAGTGATGTGGTGATGTTTGTAAGGCCCTTTATAGGCTCATACATAGCCCCGCCTTTTAAAAAAATGTTTATAGCCACTATATCAAAATCAGAGTTTGTGTTATGGTATATAAATTTCTCCATATTTAACTCCAAGAATCATCTTGATTTGTATCTATATCGTTGCCCCAATCATCTCCACCTGCAAAATCTATGTTGTTGTCTGTATCTTGGTTTGTTATGTCTTGGGTGTTATCTATGGGCGGTTCGTTGTAATAGTTATTTTCTACGATAGTAGGACCCATTCCAAAACCACCACTAAACACAGAACCCATCAAAGAGCCCATCGCCATCATGCCAAGCAGGTCCATAAAAGACATCCCACCGCCCATCATGCCAGGTCCCATAGTTTGCTGGTTTTGATAGTTTTGCTGGGGATTTGTATTTTGAAGGTTTTTTAAATCATCGTGGGTTTCATAGGTGTTTTTGACCCCTGTAGCCACTTCTTTTAGTTTGTCTTTGAGATTTTCAAAGTATATATAAGAGCCTTCTATATCTTGAATTTCGTTGTTTTTAAGCTTTTGAAGTAAATCTATCATCTTTTGTTTTATTTCGCTTAGTTCGTTTAATCTGTCTGATAAATCTTTTTTGGCTGGATCATCGTCTTTTAAAGACACCAAATCTATAGATAGTTTTGTTTTCACCTTTTCAATATTTTCAAGATACAACGTAAGTTCTTGCATAAGCTTTGTCTTTATATCTTCTTTGTTTTTGTTTGTAAGTTTGTTTGATATGTATAAAAATACAGCCCCCGCTATCAGCAAACCACCTATTAAGAAAAATATCATAGCACCTCCAAAAGTACCCTTTTTGACTTTGACAGATTTTTCTAAATCCCTTTCGTAATTTTTTAAATAACCTTTATGGGCAAAGGACTCTGAAGGGTCAAGTTTTTTTGCTATGTTTAACTCGTTTAGAGCTTTGTTGTATTTTCCTTCAATATAGTAAACTTGAGAAAGCATATAATGGGCTTTTGCGGAGTTTGGGTCTTTTTGCAACACTTCTTTTAAAAGCTCTTCTGCTTTATGATAATGCCCAGCTTGAACTTCTTTAGCTATATCGGAAGGAGTTGGTAGTGCCAAAGCTAAGCTAAACCACATCAAAAAGAATATTATATATTTTTTCATATATTAAACCTTTTTCTTCCTATGTTAAAAGCCAAAAACACCGCAAACAAAAACGCCCCAAGCATAAGAAATCCCATAATCTTCCATACTATTATACCTATTACAAGCACAATGGCTAGCAAAATAACTTGTTCTATCATTTTAATCCCATTTCTTTCTTTAGGGCTTCAAGTTTATCGTCTACGGTGCTTGTTTTTTCAAGGTTTTCAAATTCTTTTTCTATATCGGCACCGGTTTGCTCATCTTCTATATTTTTCATAGCTTTTGCTTTTGCCTCTTCTTTTAGGACTTTTTCTTCAACAGAGTCAAGCTTTTCCTTAGCATGAGAATCGCCTATACCTGTGGTGATTTCGGAAGCTTTTTCTTGGGCTTTTGCCACTTCGTACCTTGTGCTTAGGATATCTGCCTTTGATTCTAGTTCTTGTTTTTTATTTTTTAACTCTTGTATTTTGGCTTTTAACTCGTTTATAGATGGTTCTAAAGCTTCAATCTGTTTTTGATAGATATCTGCTTGTTTTTTCGCTTGTTCTTCTTGCTCTAAGGCTTTTTTGGCCAAATCTTCCCTGTTTGCTTGTAAAGCCTTTTTAGCCCTTTCATGCCATTCGTTGGCTTCTTCCTCATATTGGGTTTTCTTTTGTTTTAAGAGCTCATACTCGGCCATTACGTTTACCATGCTGGCATTGGCTTTTTCTATCTGCTCTTCTAAATCCCTTATCACTTGTCTTGCGGTTCTTCCAGGCTCTGACGCTTTGTCTAAAGCATCGTTTAAAGCCCCTTTAATCTGGGTCATTAGATTTTCTAAAAAGCTCATAAACTTACCTCCTTTTTATTATAATCTATATCCCCTAAATAAAATATTTGTGAGTTATAGAAAATTTTTTAGTTTTTCTTTTATAAACTCTTTTGGTATAACACCGCTTATATTACCATTTATGTTGAAAGTCCTACAAGAATATGATATCTGGTCTGGCTCCTTGTTCGTATATATATCTATACCGTTTACATATATAGACGGTGAGCCCATAAACTTAACTTTTTGAGCTGTTTCTAAATCTTTTACATCTATACTCTTTATTGGTATATTTATGTTTAGCTCTTTCAAAGCCTCCATTAGATTTTTATATGTGGGTTCAGAGTTTGGGCAACCTTGGAAAAATAAAAACTCTATTTTTTCTATACTCATTTTAGACTCCTTCTTTGCTGCTTTTAAAAATATTTAATAAAAGCCTATAAGCTTTTTCTTGTATATCTTCTTCTATGTCGTCTATGAAACCCATCTCATAGAATAAAAATATACGCTCTAACGTGCCTATGAAAAGCGCAGTGGCATATTCTGGTTGTATGCCTATCTCTTCATGGCTTTTAAAAAATTCGTATATAACATCTTTTGGCATTTTACCATCTTTTAGCTTTAGCTCATAGTCTATTTTAAAATAATGAAATAGATTTATAAACTTAAAAGCCTCTGGGTTTGTAAAAGCATAATTTAAAAACGCTTCGGATAGATTTTTTAAAGCTTCTTCAAAGTTTTGGGCTTTTGATAAGGCGCTACTTAAATGGTTATAAAACTCCTGTGAGCTATTTAGAAAAAGAGATTTAACTATTTGCTCTTTGCTGTCAAAATGCCTATATATGGCTCCTTCTGTTATGCCCACCGCTCTTGCTATGTCTTTTATGGTAGTTTCTCTAATGCCTTTATTTGAAAATATTTTAAGAGCCTCGTGCAATATCCTGTTTCTTGTTCTTCTTGGCATGTTAAGATATTAACATAAGTAAACATTAACAGCTATGATTTATATTTCTGCTAAATATCAGTATAGCTGTATGAGCTGGCATAAAATCTTCTGGTCTTAGCCTATCTGGATTTGGTTTTAACTTTCTAAGTAATATCTCAGATATTTCATAAACAAAGAATTTATCTTTTAATGATTCTAAAAGCTTTGAAACTTGGTTGTAGGTGGGTACCAAAAAACATACGTTTGCACCAGGTTTAAGCTCTTTATGCAACTTATCTATGTATTCCCAAGGTTCTTTTGTGTCTATAAAAGCACAGTCAAAAAATCCTTCGTCGTATTTTGCATCGTTGTAGTTTGCTAGTGTGGCTTTTAACCTATCGTCTAAAAATCCAAAGGTTTTTAGGTTTTTAATAGCGTTGTCGTAAGCTTTTTGGTTTTCTTCGTGGGTGTATAAAATGGCATCTTCTTTCATGGTTTTTAATATAATGGCACTCATTACAGCGCTTCCCATACCAAACTCAAGGATTCTTTTACAAGATGGTATATCTAATTTTATAGTCGTATAAAAAGCATCTTTTGGATATACTATTTGAGTTTCTCTTTTAAACCCATATTTTACAATTTCTTCAAGCGTGGGTTTTGCTACAAAAAATCCGTTTAAGAAAATGCCTTCTTCTTTGCCTATGATGTCATCGTATTTTAGTATGTGAGATTTTACGTTTAGGCTTTCGCCCTTTTTTACTCTTTTTATATAGACTCTATCGCTGTATCTTATTATAACTAAATCGTTTTCCAATATCATTATAGAGGGGATATTTCAAAGAGAGGCTGACCGTATTCTACTACTTCACCGTTTTCTACCAAAATGTTTTCTATTCTCCCTCTTACATCGGATTCTATTTCGTTCATAACTTTTAAAGCCTCTATTATACACAAGGTTTGGCCTGGTGATACTATGTCTCCTACTTCTACGAAAGGTGGTGCATCTGGAGAAGGCGCTCTATAAAAAGTACCCACCAATGGGCTTGTGATAACGTGATAGTTAGATTTTTGCTCTTCTTTCGGTGCTTGGGCTTCTTCTTTTTGTCTTGAAACTTCCAATGGCCTTGTATCCTTTGGCACTTCTTCTACTATATAAGTCTGGCCTTTTTCAAGTTCTAACGTAAAATCTCCAGAGGTAAGCTTCAATCTATGTAAACTCGAGCTATCTAAGGCTTTTATAAGGGCTAGTATAGGTTCTAAATCCATATTACTTTTTCTGGGCTCTATCAAGCCTTTCTAAATATTGGCCTGTTCTCGTATCCACTTTTACTATATCACCTTCGTTTATAAAAAATGGCACTTGAATAACGGCTCCGGTTTCAAGTTTTGCAGGCTTTGAGCCACCAGCTGCGGTATCTCCTTTGAAGCCTGGGTCTGTTTCTATTACTTCAAGCTCCACTGCCTTTGGAAGCTCTATACCTATTGGTTTATTCTTGTAGATAAAAACTACTACGGTCATACCTTCTTTTAAAAATTTTGCCTCTTCCTTTATATCTTCCGCATTTATGCTTATCATTTCGTGAGTGTTTTGGGTAAGGAAGTGATATTCGTCTGCATCCTTATAAGAAAACTCTGCAAATACTTGCTCAAAATCTGCAAGTTCTATACTATCAGAAGACTTGTAGGTGATTTCGATAGCGTTGCCAGTGTTCATGTTTTTGGCTTTTACTCTGACAAAAGCCTGGCCTTTACCAGGTTTTACGTGGTCGTAATCCACAACTCTGTAGGGCTCACCCTTGTACTCAATAAACATATCCCTTTGAATGCGGTTTATATCAATCTTTTCAGCCATGGTTTTTATTATAGCATAAATTTACCGTTAGATATTTTGCAAATTGTTTTGCACTTCTACCAGAATAACCACCGGCGTTTAGGGCAAATCTATCGGCTTCTTTCTCAAATTCTTCGTTCCATGTTAGGTTTAGGCTTTTAACATAATGTTTTACAATATTTATATACTGCTCTTTTGAAAAGCCCCAAAAACCAAGCCTAAGACCAAACCTATCCACCAAAGCGTAAGCGTCGTTTAGGCTATCTTCTGGAAACTTTTCGTCTTGTAGCTTTTCTATGGTAAGGTCTCTTCTATTTGAAGTGGCATAAACTATGAGGTTATCTGGTCTTTGTTCTATATCTCCTTCTAAAAGGGCTTTCATCAAAGAAAACCTTTCATCTTTTTCACTAAAAACAAGATCATCAAAAAACAGTATAAACCTATAAGGTTTATCGTAGATGTATTCGTATATAAAAGCCAAATCTTCAAGGTTTGATTTGTAAGCTTGTATCATCCTAAGCCCTTCGTCTTTAAATCTAAAAAGCATAGATTTTACCAAGGCAGATTTGCCGCTTCCCCTTCTTCCCCAAAGTAAAACATCGTTTGCCATATACCCTTTTACAAAGCAATGTGTATTTTTTATAAGTTTTTCTTTTTGGTCATCTATGAAAAGAAGATCATCTGGGTTTATAAGATCTGGTCTTTTGATGGGTTCTAAGTTTTTTTCTATTATCCTAAAAGCCAAAAAGGTTTTTAGTTCTAAACTCATATAAGGTTATATCTTTTTAGGACTTCTTTTAATTTTTCTTCGTTTTGAGGAAGCATTTCACAAAGAGGTAGTCTAAACTCTTTTTTTACCATACCCATCAAAGAAAGAGCGGTTTTTACAGGGATTGGGTTTGTCTCTATGAACATAATCTTAAATATTTCCAAAAGATAATAATGCATATCTCTTGCTTTTTCAAAATCCCCTTTTAAAGCGTAAGAGGTAAACTCCTTTATCTCTTTTGGCATCACGTTGCTTATAACAGAGACCACACCTTTAGCCCCTAAACTCATCATAGGAAGTGTCAAAGAATCATCTCCAGAAAATACCGTGAAGTTTGGCATTCTTTTTAAAATCTCAGATATTCTATCCATATTTGGTGTAGATTCTTTTGAGCCTTTTATATTCTTGTGGTCTTTTGCAAGCCTTTCTAAAGTATCTACAGATATTTCTATACCTGTACGAGAAGGTATGTTGTAGATGTATATGTCTATATCTACTTCTTTGGCTATCTTGCTAAAATGTCTATAAAGCCCTTCCTGAGTTGGTTTGTTATAATACGGTACCACTAAGAGGGCGCTATCTGCTCCTACTGCTTTTGCAAACGTAGTAAACCTCAAAGCTTCTTCGGTGGAGTTTGCACCGGTTCCAGCCATTATATGTATGCGTTTTTTTGCGCTTTTAACGGCAAACTCTATAACAGATTCGTGCTCTTCGTAGCTTAAAGTAGGTGATTCGCCAGAAGTCCCGCATACCAATATGCCGTCTGTACCGTTTTGTATTTGAAATTCAATGAGCCTCTCAAAAGCCCCGTAATCTACCTCGCCGTTTTTAAAAGGTGTTACTATGGCTGTTATGCTTCCTGTTAACATACTAATAATATAACCTAAAAATTGATATTTGGTTTTTTATTCTATCTTGGGAAATAGGTTTATCTTGGTTTTTATAGCCTCAAAGTCTATGGAGTAAGGCTTTGGAGATGTTATGTAGTATATCTTTACTCCCAAAGCATCAAAAACCTCTTTCATCTTGTTTGGCATAAAAGGATTTAACATCCAGCAAGATAAGAGTATGCCATCTATCAGCGTAAGAAGCACATCTTTTAAAGATGGATCGTTATTTTTGGCTAAGGTCCAAGGGGCTTTTTCATCCACATACTTGTTTAGATAATCTACAAGCTTCATCACCTCTTCCAAAGCTTTGTGAAATTGAAGCTCGTTCATATATTTATCAAAAGCCTCCAAAACTTCTGTAGCTACCTTTTTATAACCTTCATCTTCTCTTATATTTTCTTTTGAAACTATGTTGTATTTGATACACATAGCAAACGTTCTACTTATCAAATTTCCAATGCCGTTTGCAAGCTCTCCGTTTATTCTTCTTTTTACAGCTTCTTTGGAAAAATCCCCGTCTTGGCCAAAGGCCACTTCTCTTAGCAAGAAATACCTTGTTTCGTCTAAACCGTATTCGTTGACTACGTCGTAGGGATTTATAACGTTACCCAAAGATTTTGACATTTTTTGTCCTTCTACAGTCCACCATCCGTGAGCGTAAACGTGTTTTGGAAGTTCCATATCAAGAGACATCAAAAAAGCTGGCCAATAAACAGCGTGAAACCTCAGTATATCTTTACCTACTATGTGAAAATCCGCTGGCCAAAACTCTAATTTATTTTTAAACTTTAAAGCGGATATATAGTTAAACAAAGCATCAAACCATACATAAATAACATGGTTTTTATCAAAAGGAAGCTCTATGCCCCAGCTTACTCTTTCTTTTGGTCTTGTGATAGATAAATCTTTCAAGCCTTGTTTTACAAAAGCTATAACCTCTTCTTTTCTATAATCTGGTTTTATAAAATCTGTTTCGTAAAGCTCTAAAAGTTTATCTTGATATTTTGATAGTTTAAAAAAATACGTCTCTTCTTTTATAAGTTCGCATTTTTTCTTGTGTATAGGGCAACTGTAATCAAAATCTTTTATCTCGGATTCAGGTTTAAATTCCTCACACCCGACACAGTAGTATCCTTCATAGTATCCTTTATATATATCACCTCTTTCATAGACCTTTGTTATAACCTCTTGTACGTAAGCTTTGTGGTAATCATCGGTGGTTCTTATGATATGATCGTAAGATATTTTTAGAAAATCCCACAGGTTTTTAAAGTTTTCAAAGTTTTTATCGCAAAGCTCTTTTGGAATCATCCCCTTTTCTTCAGCGGTTTTTTGAAGCTTTAGCCCATGCTCATCTGTACCTGTTAGAAAGAATACATCAAAGCCTTTTTGCCTTTTGTACCTGGCTATGGTATCTGCTGCTATGGTGGTATAAGCATGTCCTATATGTGGTACATCGTTAACATAATATATAGGTGTTGTTATGTAAAATTTCATAGATACCAATATAACATACTTTATTTTGTTTTAAAAGCCAAATAAGATGTATAATATGGTTATGAAAGTTTCAAAAACCTATAGGCTTAGTTCAAAAGCTATTATGAAGATAGAAGCTTTGGTTGAAAAACTTGATATATCTGCCACAGAAGTAATAGAAAGAGCTGTAGAAGAATTCTATTCTAAAGAGATAAAAGGCTTGCAGTGTATAGCCATAGACAAATATAACGAAATAGTAGACAAGTTAAAAGAATCCAACGATACTATTTTAGATTTAAACAAACAGATAATGTCTTTGTATGAAAAGATAAAACAATTAGAGTACGATAAAATATCCTTAGAATTTAAGCTTAAAGAAAAAGAAAAAGCATACAACAGGCTTAAAAAGAGGATAGAGAATGTACCTTTCTGGAGAAAAGATATATCTGAGCTTTTTGGTCATAAAGATGAAGATGAAGATTAGATGTTTACAAACTCTAAACTTACGTTAAAAAGTATATCTGGCCACTGTTTTTCGCTAAATTTTACCACTGAGCTTAAAACTTGATTTACGCCTTCTTTGTCTCTTCCTATCACAACTGCCCCTATTCTTGAACGTTGCCAAGAATCGTGAAAATCTATCTCAGATACAGATATTTTGAAGTTGCTAATTAGCTTATCTTTTATAGATCTTATGTAATGTCTTTTTTCTTTTAAAGAAAGAGCCTGTGGAATATAAAAATCTATGATGATCACACCTACCACCATAAAAGTATTATAGCTTAGTATTGGTTAGTTTCGCTTTCTATTTCTTTTAAGGTATCTTGATAAGCTTTGTTGTTGGGTTCAAGTTTTAAGGCTTTTAATATATAAAACTTTGCTTTATCAAAATCACCGAGCTTATAGTAAGTGTAGGCCAAGTTGTTCATGGCATCTGTGTTTTTAGGGTTTATATCTATGGCTTTTTTATAGTATTTTATAGCGTCTTTGTAATTCTTTTCTTTAAAAAGCGCATTTCCTAAGTCAAAGTATGCAATGTCATAGTGTTTATCTTTTCTTATCGCCATTTTATATTGATATATAGCGTCTTTAAAATCCTTTTGTTTTTCGTAGGTGTATCCAAGCTCTACATGCTCTTTAGCACTAAGAGGATCGTGTACTATAACTATGTAAGAACAAGAGCTTAGTATCATAGTAAAAGCCAAAAAAACAAGCTTTTTTAAGATATGATGCCACCTCCTAAAAGTATATCCCCAAAATAAATAGCTCCTACTTGTCCTTTTGCTACTTGCGTTGCTGGTTCTTTTAGAAAAACTCTTAAATCATCTTTGTCTTCTTCTATATGCTTTATAGGTATGGGTTTTGAGTTGTATCTAATTTGAATATACATATTATCTTTTTCAAAATCTTCTAACTTGTTGTAATCTTTTAATGTTATTGTATCTTTGAAAAGATATTCTTTTTCACCTACGTAAAGTATATTGTTTTCAATATCTTTTTCTACCACATAAAGCGGTTTATGATAAGACACTCCTAATCCATGTCTTTGGCCTATGGTATATCTATGTATGCCTTTGTGTTTTCCAAGTTTTTTTTGAGTGGCTATATGCACTATATCGCCTTGCGTCATGTCTATAAATTGAGACAGATAATCTTCTAAGTCCATACCTTTTAAAAAACATACATCTTGAGATTCTATTTTGTTAGCCACTGGAAGGTTTATTTTCTTTGCAATCTCTCTAATTTCTTGCTTTGTCATATAACCCACAGGAAACATAAGATAATCAAGACTTTGTTTAGGAATAAGCGCCATAAAGTAAGATTGATCTTTTTCTTTAGCTCTTTTTATTTTACCTTCTTCTTTTATCACGTAGTGCCCTGTAGCTAAAAAATCTATATCTGCAGTTTGTTTTAGATAAAAGCCCAAAAACGCAGTTTTTACATCTTTATTGCATATGGCACAAGGATTTGGCGTGAGGCCAGTTTTGTAGCTTTTTATAAAATAATCTATCACTCTTTCTTTGAATAGATTTTCCCAATCAAGCGTAATATGTGGTATACCAAGGATATCGCAAACAAGCCTTGCATCTTGCACATCTTTTGGAGAGCAGCATACTCTGGCGTTTTCTTTGCATTCTTCTTTATAAAACCTTAATGTAACGCCTATTACATCATGACCTTGTTCTTTTAGCAAGTATGCGGCTACGCTTGAATCGACGCCGCCACTCATACCAACGGCAATTCTCATATTTACTTGTAAAGCTTACTTAGTATGTATAAAAATTGTTCTTTTGTTTTGTACCCTTGATAAACTCTAAAATGCCCGTTTGGATATACAACAGCAAAAGCAGGGGTACCAAACAATCTAAACTTTCTAATAAACTTATTTCCACCGGAGTCGTCTACATTTACCGAAGAAAATACAAAGTGCTTGTTTATAAAATCCACTACGTCTGGCTTTTGTAACACGTATTGGTCAAAAAGATCACAGTACGTACAATCGTTTCCGTAAAAGTATAAAAGCACAGGTTTATGCTCTTTTTTTGATAGCTCTTTGGCTTGGTTGTAGTAATAAATATATAGCCCGTGCCATATAGTAGGGTTAGCGTTTGATACATTGCTTGTGGTGTCATCGGCAAATACCATAATACTAAAAGCCAAAAACGTTAAAAATATCCTAAAATACCTCATGTATATATGATAGCAGTTAAAAAGTAATCAAGTATAAGAATTAACATAGAAGAGATTACAACTGAGGATGTAGTAGCTCTACCAACACCTTGATTTCCACCGCTTGCCTTGAAACCAAAATAGTTGCTAACTATGGCAATTACTATACCATATGCAAAAGCTTTATACAATCCCCCGTATATATCGTAAAAATCTACAATTTCCTTTGTTTTATCCCAGTA
Organism: Hydrogenobaculum sp. 3684; assembly: GCF_000213785.1. Taxonomy (NCBI): domain Bacteria; kingdom Pseudomonadati; phylum Aquificota; class Aquificia; order Aquificales; family Aquificaceae; genus Hydrogenobaculum; species Hydrogenobaculum sp. 3684. Next base: position 297,694 of record NC_015557.1, read on the forward strand.
CATATGCCCGTTTATATGGAATATTATGGTACTTACGAGGTATCCACCAATTATGCCAGAGATGTCTGATAGTATTGTAAGAAGTGGTAAATCAACCATGCAAGCAAAAAGTATTGGGCTTGTAATATAAGCGTAAGGGTTTATAGCCAGTGTTTCAAGAGCGTCTATTTGTTCGGTAACTTTCATAGTGCCTATAGAAGCTGTGATGGCTGAGCCTACTCTTGCCACTACCATAAGAGAGGTTAATACAGGTCCAAGCTCTCTGCCCATAGAAAGAGCTACGAGTGCCCCAATGAGGTATTCGGAGTTAAACTTATGAAGTGTAGAATAAGTTTGTAGCGCCAAAACCCCACCGGTGAACATAGAGGTTATAACCACTACCGGCACAGTATCAGCTCCTATGTAAATTACTCTATCTACAAAGTGCCTTATTTTCGGCCTATCTTTAAAAATGTGCAAAAGCGCCGTTAGGAAAATATAAAAAGCCTCTCCTAAAGCGTTTATAAACTCTACCATGTTTACTTTTTCTCCACTTTGTTTATTATAAAGTAAACTATACCTATAAAAAGCATCAGTATACCAAGTATTAAAAGCTCAATACTTTTTTTTGGATACAAAGATATTATAAGTATTTTTCTTATAATGGCAGCTAAAGCTATGCCTGCAAACACTTTAAGAGACAGCGGAGCTCCTTTTAAATGTTTTAATTCTTCGTTTAAAAGCTCAGATATAGCGTACAAAATAAGCGTAGAACCAAGTATCTCAAGGGCTGTAGACTCTGGGGACACTCTACCAAGTACCAAGTTTACCAATTCGTACAGTATCCATCCACCACCCACTATAGCCAAAAAGCTCATTATGGTAACGATAAAAAGATCTATTGATCTTGAAACTCCTTGAATGCCTTTTATAAATATTTTTTGGATTTTAGAAGTACCTAAATAAGTTTTAAATTCTTCTTCTCTATAAGCTTCTGTGATAATATCGAGGTTTATATCGAGAATTTTATCTATAGACTTTAAAATCTTTGTCTTTTCGTTTGCATCGGCGGTTTTTTCTATGACTAGGGTTTCTATGAACTCTCTAACAAAATTCATTGAAGAGTTTAGATAGTGGGGCGGTAAACCTATCTGAACATGTCTTGTGCCTATACGCTGAACTTTTGAAATATAAAGATGATCTAAGTTTCCCTCAAAAAGCTCCAAAAACCAAGCTTGTAAGTGGGCTTTGTGTCTTTCTTTTATTTTTTCATCTTTTAAGTACCTGTCTTTATCTTCAAAGATATTAAAATATTCATAAAGCTTATTGACAAAATCATCCTTGTATTTAATCGCTATATTTTTCATTTGTTTAAGGTGTTTTTCATCTTCTTCATTCCAATTGTAATGCTTTTTAATTTCTTCTATGCTTCTCATTTACAACTAATATTATATGCTAAAATAAAAATCTTATGCATAGGTCTATAGATAAAAAAGCTTTCTTTTTGTTGATAGTATTATCTTTTATATGGGGTTACAACTGGGTTTTGATGAAGCAGGCTATAAGTTATATGCCAGAGCTTTATTTTGCCTTTTTTAGAACTATATTTGGTGCTTTTTTGCTTTTTGGTATCTTGGCTTTTAATAAGAAAAGCCTAAAAATAACGCATTTTAAATATGTGAGCATACTAGGGCTTTTGCAAACCACAGGTTTTGTAGGCCTTACTATCCTGGCTCTTAAATTTGCTAAGGCTGGTAAAACCGCCATCTTGGTTTACTCCATGCCTTTTTGGTTAGTGTTGTTTTCTTGGAAGATTTTAAAAGAAACACCAGATAGAAAGGAAATAATTAGCAACGTCGTAGCTTTTTTAGGACTTTTTCTTGTGTTAGAACCTTGGGATATGATGGGCAACAAGGGGTTTTTAGGTGATGCTCTTGCTGTTTTAAGCGGTATCTCTTGGGCTTTTGCGGTAATTTGGCAAAAAAGACATCACAACTTAAATGCCGATATAGTCTCATTAAACGCATGGCAGATGCTTATAGGAAGTATAGGTATTTTGATATGTGCTTTAATGTTTGAGAGATTTTATATGAAGTTTTCTTATTTTCTTTTGTTTGCTATATTTTATAATGCGGTTTTAGCAAACGCTTTAGCTTGGGTTATATGGAGTTATGCGATAAAAAGGCTCCCTTCTGGTTTTATGGGGCTTACTATGCTTACGACACCTGTAATAGGTATGATTAGTTCTATGATTATTCTAAAAGAGCGTATGGATTTTTACGAAATAGTTGGGTCTTCTTTTATTTTATTGGGACTTTTAATAAATACTTTAGATCATATAAGAAAAGCTTAAAATTAACGTTGTTTTTTCTCCCATTCCCAAGCGGTTTTTACTATAAAGTAAGGATCGTCGTATTTTGGTTTCCAGTTTAAATTGTTTTTTATCTTATCAACGTTGGCAATAAGAACAGGTGGATCTCCCGGTCTTCTATCGTAATTGTATACTGGAAAATCAACACTTGTTACCTCTTTTACTATATCCACTACCTCTTTTACACTCAAACCTCTTCCGTAGCCACAGTTAAATAAATCTGATTTGCCACCTTCTTCGAGATATCTCATTGCCTCAAAATGAGCATCCACAAGATCTGATACATGGATATAATCTCTTATGCAAGTACCGTCTTTTGTGTTGTAATCTGTGCCGTATATACCAAAATCTTTTATCTCACCTTTTGCAGCTTTTAAAGCCCTTAATATAAGATGTGTTGGTTTTTTGGAAATTTGCCCAAGCTCTCCTTCTGGATCTGCCCCAGCTACGTTAAAATATCTAATGGCCACATACTTTAAATCGCTTACTCTTGATACATCTTCTAGGGCTTTTTCAAAGTTTGCCTTCGCTCTGCCATAGGGGTTTATTGGTTCTATTGAATCCGTTTCTTTTACAGGTTTATCGGATTTTATACCGTAAACGGCTGCAGTGGATGAGAATATAAAGTTTTTTATACCTGCTTTTAAAGCGTATTCTAAAAGCTTTAAACTGTTGCAAAAATTGTTTTCATAATATTTTATAGGCTCTTGCACAGATTCTTCAACAGCTATATAGGCTGCAAAATGTACTATTGCACCTGGTTTAAACTCTAAAAGTGCTTCTAATGTCTCTTTACTTTGTATATCAGCTTGCAAAAACTTTCCACCTTTTATAAACTCTTTATGCCCTGTAGATAGGTTGTCTATAACAAGAACATCGTACCCTCTTTTTAGAGCTTCTTTTAGCATATGAGAGCCTATATAACCAGCCCCTCCGGTGATGGCTATTTTTTTCATTTATATACCTTCTTCTTCAAAAGATGATATAATCCTTAATCTTCTTTCGTGTCTTCCACCTTCAAAGTGGGCATCAAACCAAGCATCCACTATAGATTTTGCCAATTCAACCCCTATTACTCTACCGCCTAAACATAGGATGTTTGCGTTGTTATCTTTTACGCTCATCCTTGCCATATATTCGTTTAGGCAAAGAGCAGCTCTTATGCCCTTTATCTTGTTGGCACTGATAGACATACCAAGCCCACTTCCACATATTAGTATGCCTCTGTCGGCTTTTTGGTTTTTAATATGAAGAGCCACTTCTTTGGCATAAAGAGGATAATCTGTGGATTCTTTGGAATGTGTACCGCAATCTATTAGCTCATGGCCTTTTGATATTATGTGTTCTTTTAAGGCTTCTTTTAAGTCAAACCCAGCATGATCTGAGCCTATGGCTATTCTCATAAACACTCTCTTATAAGCTTGTTTACAAGTTTCGGATTAGCTTTGCCTTTGGTAATCTTCATAACCTCCCCTACTAAAAATCCAATTAGTTTTTCTTCGCCGTTTTTTAGCCTTTCTCTTTCTTGTGGGAATTTTTCTAATACGCTTATTACCACCGCTTTTATCTCATCTTCGTTTGATATTTGCTTTAAGCCCTTTTCTTCTATAATAACATCTGGGTCTTTTTTACTTGTTAGCATCTCTTTTATAACTTCTTTTGCTATTTTTGTAGATATGACGTCTTGTTTGATAAGTTCCACTAGTTTTGCCAAATGTTGTGGTGTTATGGGTATTTCTTCTATCTGATTTTCGTTCATAAATCCAAGTACATCGTTCAAAAGCCAATTGCTAAGAGCCTTATACTCTTTAGTATACTTTGTGGCTTCTTGGAAAAAATCTCCTAACTCTTTTAGGTTTGTAAGCACAGACGCTTCATATCTACTAAGACCGTAATCTTTCATCAACCTTTCTATGCGCTCATCTGGAAGCTCAGGCATATTATCTTTTATGCTCTTTAAAAGCTCTTTAGTTATGACAAGAGGAAACAAATCTGGATCTTTAAAATATCTGTAATCTTCTGCTTCTTCTTTGGTTCTCATTACAAAGGTCTTACCGCTTTGAGGATCAAAGCCTCTTGTTTCTTGTTCTACAGCTTTTCCTTCAAGCAATATAGCTTTTTGGCGCTCTATCTCATATTCTATAGCTTTTTGCACAAATTTAAAAGAGTTTACGTTTTTTACCTCTACTCTCGTGCCAAGTTCTTGAGAGCCTTTTGGTCTTAGAGATACGTTTACATCGCATCTTAACTGGCCTTTTTCCATATCTGCTTTTGAAACACCAGCATATCTTACTATAGCTCTTAGTTTTTCTAAAAACTCTTTTGCTTCTTCTGCGGAGTTTATATCTGGTTCTGTAACTATTTCCATAAGAGGTGTACCAGCTCTGTTTAAGTCCACCAAAGAACTGTTTTCATAGTGGTTGTTTTTCCCGGCGTCTTCTTCTAAGTGTAGTCTTCTTATCCTTACTTTTTTGTTTTCTAAAAGCACAAAACCATGTTCAGCTAAAGGTTTTTCGTATTGAGATATCTGGTATCCTTTTGGTAAATCTGGATAAAAATAGTGTTTTCTTGCCATTATAGATGTTAGGTTTATATTGCAGTTTAACGCTAAGGATGTCCTGATACCATATTCTACTGCTTTTTTGTTTATAACCGGAAGACTCCCTGGCAACGCCATACACACTGGGCATACGTTTGTATTGGGAGGAGCATCGTATTCAATCTTGCAAGAGCAAAACATCTTTGTTTTTGTGTCCATATGCACATGCACTTCCAACCCTATAACTGGCTCAAATTCCATAGCCATTACATTATAGCATAAAGCTTTATTAAAGTTTAATTGGTTTTATGCTTTTAGTATGATAAAATTTTAATTATGGAAATATTGGAAATCCCTATAGAAGAAGAGGCAAGACAATCTTATCTTGATTATGCGATGTCTGTTATAGTTGGTAGGGCTATACCAGACGTTAGAGATGGTCTTAAGCCGGTTCAAAGAAGAATACTGTATGCAATGTATGAAATGGACCTAACCCCAGACAAACCCTTTAAAAAATGTGCCCGTATCGTAGGGGATACGATGGGAAGATATCATCCCCATGGAGATCAAGCTATATACGATGCTCTTGTAAGAATGGCTCAGGATTTCAATCTTAGATATCCTCTTGTAATAGGACAGGGAAATTTTGGTTCTATAGATGGAGACCCTCCTGCTGCAATGAGATATACAGAGGCAAAGCTATCTAAAATAACCCTTAGCTTGTTGGAAGATATAGAAAACGATACTGTAGATTTTGTACCAAATTTTGATGAGAGTGTCATGGAACCCCAGGTTCTTCCGGCAAAGATGCCAAACCTCCTTTGTAATGGTACTACAGGTATAGCGGTAGGTCTTGCTACTTCTATCCCCCCTCACAATCTAAAAGAAGTTTGCGATGCGTTGGTGGCTTTGGCTCAAAACCAAGATATAACTGTAGAAGAGCTTATGCAATATATAAAAGGACCAGATTTTCCCACAGGCGGTATAATAGTGGGGGAAGTGTCGCCAGAGGTTTACAAAACTGGAAGAGGACAGGTTACTGTTCAAGCAAAGGCAAGGGTAGAAAAAACAAGCTCTGGAAGAGAACAAATAATAATAACAGAAATCCCTTACATGGTCAACAAAGCAGAGCTTATAAAAAAGATAGCAGAACTAGCAAGGTCTGGTAAGCTAAAAGAGATTTCTGACTTAAGAGACGAATCTGACAAAGAAGGTATAAGAATAGTAATAGAACTAAAGAGAGATGCCAAAGGAGAGGCTGTATTGAAGAAGCTTTACAAAAACACCTCCCTTAGAAAAAACTTTCCTATAAATATGGTGGCTTTGGTGGGGCTTGAGCCAAAGCTTTTAAATCTAAAAGATATTTTGCTGGAATTTTTCAAACATAGGCTAAATGTGATCTATAGAAGGACTGAGTTTTTCTTAAGAAAAGCCGAAGAAAGACTTCATATAGTAGAAGGACTTTTGATTTGTATAAAAGATATAGACAAAATTATAGAAACCATTAGAGCTTCACAAGATACCCAAGAGGCCAAAGAAAAACTCATGAATAGCTGGAGTCTAACTGAAAAACAAGCTCAGGCAATACTTGATTTAAGATTGCAAAGACTTACATCTTTAGAAACTTCTAAGCTTCAAAAAGAGCACGATGAGCTTATAGAAAATATCAAAACTTATAAAAATATATTGGAAAACAAACAAGAAAGGATAAACATCTTTATAAAAGAGACAAAAGAACTTGCAGAGCGTTTCAAAGATCCAAGAAGAACTTTCATTGAAGGTATGATAAAAGAAGATACCTATGTGGATGTTTTTGTCACGAGAAATGGATTTGTAAAACCTATAGAGCTTTTAGAAGAGGAAAAATCTCCTATTGTTAATGTGGCAAGTTTGAAGTTTACAGAAGGTCTTTTCATAGTATCAAATAAAGGAAGAGTTTATTGGACTGCTGGGTCAGAAGCTTTGTCTGGAAGCTCCATTCATATGAAGGATACCGACGAGTACGTTGTAGGTGCCTTTGTGAGAGAGCAATACAACTCAAGACTTCTTATCTTGACAAATAAAGGCTCTATAAAGAAGATACCTCTTGTGGAGTTTGAATACAAAACTCAAGGCTTTCAAATATTGAAGCTCTCAGAAGGTGAAGAGGTGGTTTATATAAGCGGTTCTCAAGATGAGAGCGAAATACTTATTTTAACCAAAAAAGGTTATATAAATAGAATTCAAACCCAGGACGTAGGAGCCACCACATCTAGCTCAAAAGCCATTCAATGCATAAAGCTTAATGAAAATGATGAGGCTATCTCGGTGAAAGCTTTAGATGACAAGGTTTTTGGGCTTTTAATAACAGAAGAAGGATACGCTAAAAAGATAAAGCTAGAGGATATTCCAAAAAAATCTAGGACATCTCAAGGTATAAACGTACTAAAGCAAAAGTTTTTAAACGCTTGCGATTTGATATTTTACAACGATGATGATAATTTTGATGTGTTGATATCCACTTTAAACGGCTCTCATATAAAGCTTGATATTAAAAGCTTAATACAGCGTATGAAAGTACCTGCTGGTATAGGTGTGCCTGAGGAAAAAGTGATTGATTTGAAAGATGACAAGATCTATAGGGTGGTGTTGTTATGATTAGTATAGAGCTTATAAGAAAAAATCCAGAGTATGTAAAAGAAAACTTAGCCAAAAGAGATATTTTTTTGAAAGACAGGATAGATGACATACTAAAACTAGACGAAGAAAGGAGGCATAAGATAAAAAGAATTGAGGATTTGAGGGCTCTAAGAAACGCTAAAAGCAAAGAGATAGGTAGTTTAAAAAAGCAAGGACTAAACACCGAAGCTCTTGAAGAAGAGATAAGGTTAATTAAAGAGGAAATATCAACATTAGAGGAAGAGCTAGCCCGCATAGAAAAATATACAGAAGACCTTCTTCTTAGAGTACCAAATCTATTGCACGAAAGTGTTCCTTACGGTAAGGATGAAAACGATAACGTAGAGATTAAAAGATGGGGCGAAATACCAAAGTTTGATTTCGAAATCAAAGATCATGCTGATCTTGGTGTTTTGAGAGGTTTTATAGATTTTGACCAAGCTGCTGCTATATCTGGTAGTAGGTTTAGCATATTGAAAGGTCCTTTGGCAAAGCTAGAAAGGGCTCTTATAAACTTTATGCTTGAAGTAAATGCGAAGAATGGCTATCAGGAAATGACAGTACCTCACCTTGTAAAACCTCAAGCGTTAGTGGGTACTGGGCAGCTTCCAAAGTTTCAAGAAGAGCTTTACTATGTAAAAGATGATGATCTTTATCTTATACCTACTGCTGAAGTGCCTCTTGTAAACGTATTCAAAGACACCATATTAAAAGAAGATGATTTGCCCATTAACCTTACAGCTTACACTCCTTGCTATAGAAGAGAGGCGGGTTCTCACGGAAAAGATGTGAAAGGGCTCATTAGACAACACCAGTTTGATAAAGTGGAGCTTGTAAAAATAGTTCATCCGGATAATTCTTACGATGAGCTAGAAAAACTTTTATCAAATGCGGAGGAGATTTTACAACTTTTAGAGCTTCCTTATAGAGTAGTGGCTCTTTGTTCTGGTGATATAGGTTTTTCAGCTTCTAAAACTTACGATATAGAAGTGTGGATACCTTCTCAAAATAAGTATAGAGAGATATCCTCTTGTTCTAACTGCGAAGATTTTCAAGCAAGAAGGGCAAACATAAGATTTAAAGATAAAACTGGCAAAAATAGGTTTGTTCACACTTTAAACGGTTCTTCCTTGGCAGTTGGTAGGACGCTGGTGGCTATTATGGAAAATTATCAAACGAAAGATAATAGGATTAGAATACCAAAGGTTTTAAAAGATTACATAAAGGAAGAGTACATATGAGAAAAGCACATATTTTTAGACAGACAAAAGAAACGGCTATAGATATCGATATTGACTTAGATGGTTCTGGTGTTTATCAGATAGAGACACCTATAGGTTTTTTAAATCATATGATGGAGAGTTTTTCGAAGCATAGCTTTATAGACATAAAGTTAAAAGCAGAAGGCGATATCCATGTATCTTACCATCATCTCGTGGAAGACTTAGGTATAGCGCTAGGACAAGCTGTATCTAAAGCTTTAGGAGATAGATCTGGTATAAATAGATATGGATTTGCAATTTTACCTATGGACGAAGCTTTGGTGCTATGTTCTCTTGATTTTTCAGGTAGAGGGCTCTTTTATTACGATAGAAAAGATTTAAGAGGTAAGATTACTGAGTTTGATTTCGAGCTAATATGGGAGTTTATAAAAGGGTTTGCCTTGGAGTCAAGAGCCACCGTGCATATAAAAATTCTTGATGGACACATACTTCATCATATAGCAGAGTGTAGTATAAAGTCTTTAGCTTTTAGTGTAAGACAAGCTGTAGCAAAACAAGATAAAGGCATCCTTTCTACGAAAGGGCTTTTATGAAAGCAAAGTTTAGGGGTATCGCTCTTGGGTCTGCGATAGGAGACGCTATAGGAAAATCTTTTGAGGATTTAGATATTTATCAGGTGGAAGAGTTTTATAGGGATTTGCCTATAACAAACTTTGTAGAACCCCACCCTAGCTCTCCGGCGTTTTTCCAAAAGCCAAACGAAACTTCAGATGAAACTACTGTTGCAAAGCTTTTGATAGAATCTATATTAGAATCTAAGAAACTTGATATTTATAATTATTTCGATAAACTTAAAGCTTGGGCTTTTGATGAGACAACGCACAGATATCCAGATCCATTTATACTAAAAGCCATATACAATTTGTCAAATAACATAATAGAAGGCTTGCGATTTTCTTCTGTAGAAGGCATACTTAGGGTTATAGCCACTTCTATGCTTCACTTTGAAAATGAAGCCCTATCCGAAGAAGCGGCTAAGTTGGTTACAATGCTTACCCATAGAAGCGACGAAGCTTTGGACGGTGCTATTTTGTTTAATCGCTTTTTAGTAAAATCCATAAAAAACGATGAATCTTTGGAAACTTTAGAAAATAGAATAGAGCTTTTAAAGGAGTTAAAATCTTGTGTTAAAAGCTTTTATACAAAAAAAATGTTAGATATTTTGATAGATGCTTTAGAAGAAGGATATTCCAAAGAAAAAGCTATTGTAAACATAGGTAATGGTAATTTTGTATTGGAGAGTTTAGGGTTATCTTTGTATTATTTTCTAACGGAAGGTATTGAGTATCCATTTGATACTTTTGTTAGTGCTATAAATTCCTATTGGGAATTTGGCGGTGATACAGATGCTATAGGTTTTATTACAGGAGCTTTGTTGGGTGCTTACCATGGATATGAGTTTTTACCAGAGGATTTGATACAAAATTTAGAAAACCATCAGTATTACATATATTTAGCGGATAACCTTTATGAGCTTAGTAAAAGATTACATGCAAAATAGGTTAAAATATTAGTATGTTTGGATTCATGAATAGTGCAATAGGTATTGATTTGGGTACGGCTAACAGTTTGGTATTCATTCCAGGACGAGGCATTGTATTGGAAGAGCCTTCTATAGTAGCTATAGATTCGAGAAAGAATAAAGTTTTGGCAGTGGGGACGGAAGCTAAGGAAATGCTTGGAAAAACCCCTGATTATATAAAAGCTGTGAGACCTTTAAAAGATGGTGTTATTACAGACTTTGAAATAACTCAGGTTATGATATCTCATTTTATCAAGAAAACGTTGGGTAAGGGTATATTAAAACCTAAGCCTCGAGTTGTAGTAGGTGTACCTTCTGGTGTTACACCAGTAGAAGAGCGAGCAGTTATAGATGCTGCAAAGTCAGCTGGGGCAAGGGAGGTATATCTCATAGCAGAACCAATGGCAGCTGCTATAGGGGCAGATTTGCCAATTTCTGAGCCTATAGGTAATATGGTAGTGGATATAGGTGGAGGAACCACGGATGTAGCTGTTATATCTTTGTCAGGTATAGTTATATCCCATTCTCTTAAAATAGCTGGTGATGAGATGAACGAAGCTATCATTGAATATATAAAAAGAAAGTTTAGTATGCTTATAGGTGAGCAAACCGCTGAAAAAATAAAATTAGATCTTGGCTCTGCCACAATGCCAACGGAGAGGAAAGAAATGGAGGTAAGGGGAAGAGATGCCACTGGACTTCCAAGGTCTATAGTTGTTGATTCTGTACAAATATACGAAGCTTTGGAAGATACGTTAAATGCCATAGTGAGCGCTGTCAAAACTACTTTAGAAAAAACTCCACCGGAATTGGCTGCCGATATAGTAGAAAGAGGCATTGTGTTAGCGGGTGGAGGGTCTTTGCTTAAAAATATGCATCATAAATTAACTCAAGACATTGGTATAAAAACATACTACTGTGAAGATCCTTTGAGAGCTGTGGCAAGAGGTGTTGGTAAAGTTGTGGACGATATAGAGCTTTTAAAGAAAGTATCCTTTGCATGAGGCTTACTTTTTTATATATATTTTTGCTTTTTTCATCTTTCATCTTTATTTTTATTCCAAATACGGCTTATTTGGTCAAATACGATCCTTTTAACTATATAACCAACTATAGACTCTCGTTTTATGCTTTTATTAGCGACATGTTTAAATTATATGTTGATTTGGTTGATGTTAAAAAAGAAAATATTATCCTAAAGAAAGAGCTAAGTTATTATAAAACCTTTAGCTACGAGCTTCAAAAATGCCAAAATGAAGCTAGGCAATTATATTATATATCAAATAGTTTAGCTTTCATAAACAAACAATCAAACCCAAACGTATATATCTCAAGAGTTGTTGGCTATGATATGTCTGGGAAGAAAAGTTTATTAGAAATACAAAACAACGGTAAAATAAAAGAAGGAAGCCTAGTGTCTTCCAATGGATATTTTGTTGGCGTAGTTTATAAAGTCTATAAAGATGTGGCTTATGTTATGACGGTTTATAACAAAATGTTCAATACAATAGTGTACAATTATAGGACTGGAGATACTTATATTTACAAAGGTGGTTACCCTTATGGTAGCATAATAAACGCTACTTCTAACGATGATATAAAGGTAGGAGATTTAGTTTATTTTAGAAGCTTGAAAAACCAAAACATACCGTATTTATTGGTGGGCAAAGTTATAGAGGTTAGTAGATCAAAAAATTTATTTTTTTTAAACATAAAATTAAAACCTATGGCCAATCCTAACATATACGATTTTGTGGTGGTAATTAATAGATGATTGGTAAGCGTTTTGTTGTTTGGTTTTTTGTAATTTTTATATTGGAATTCTTCTTTTTAGAGGGAAACAGTGTATATCCATTTCCAGAAGCATTTTTACCTTTGATATTTTTAAATTTAGAAAACAAGTATATTCCGCTTTGGTCATTTTTAATGGGTATTTTAATGGATCTTAGTGTAAATACGTTGGGAGTTTTTACTTTCAGCTATACGCTTTATAGTGTAATAATAAGAGTTTTGCTTAGCTACACTTTAGAAACCGGTTTTCTAAAATTACCCATGTTTCTTATCTTTGATCTACTTGTAAAGCTAACGAACGTTGGTATTATTTATATAAAGTACCATCATATTGATTTTGGATTTTTAAGTTTTTTCATGTCAATTTTTATAGATTGTATAATATTTTTTGTGTTAGATAGGTTTTATAAAAATGTATGAAGAAAAATTACATCGTTTTTGCGCTTTTAATATTATTAGCTTATATTGCAATAGGTGCCAGATTATTTTATTTACAGGTAATAAAAGGAGACAAATATTACGAAGAGTCTAAGCAAAACTATACCAGACTTCAGATACTTTACCCTCCAAGAGGTGCTATAGAAAGTTCAGATGGCAAAAAGCTTGCCTATGACGTTCCCACTTACGATCTTTATATAGATCCTCAAGAAATATCTGAAAATAAAGATTTATCAAAAGAGATAGAAAAATTTAAGAACATGTTTGGTATAGATATAACTAATATTATCAAGGTAAATAAAAATTCTATAACACCTATAAAAATTATGGACAACCTAAGCACCCAGCAGCTGGAAACATTTTATGCAAATTCTTACAAGTTTCCTGGTATTTTTGTAGGTATAGTACCAAAAAGGGTGTATCCTTATGGAGATGAATACGCTCATATCCTAGGTTATGTAGGCTTGCCATCTCAAAAGGATTTAAAAGAATACAAGATAGGTCCTCAAAGCCTTGTAGGTAAAGCTGGTATTGAAAAGCGATTCAATAAATATCTTATAGGTGAGCTCGGTTATAAAAAAATAATGGTGAATGCTTTGGGAAAAGAGCTTTACACTATTGATAAAAAATTACCCGTACAGGGTGATACAGTAGTACTTACTATAAACTCTCAGATTCAAGACATAGTGCATAATGTGTTTTTAAGCTCTGGTCAGAAAGTGGGTGCAGTTATAGTTATGAACGCTCACAACGGTGAGATATTGGCATTGGATAGCTTTCCTGAATACAACCCAAACGATGTTTATAAAGATTGGGATAAGATTATAAATAACCCTTTGAGGCCCTTTTTAAATAGAGCCACTGAGGCTATATATCCACCCGGCTCTGTTTTTAAGATCCCTATTGCAATAGCTGCTCTAAAATACGGTGTTATAACTCCATCTTCTACCCTTGATTGTTCTGGGTACATTAAAGTAGGTAATCATATTTTTTATAACTGGATTAGATACGATACAGGATATCAGACAATAGACCAGGCTATACAAAACTCTTGTGATACATTCTTTTATCAACTTGGTATGAAGCTCGGCCAGAGAAAGATATACGAAATAGAAAAAGACTTTGGATACGGCTCTAGTATACCTTTTGAACTTTACAATTCTCCTGGGTTTTTACCTACTAAAAGCTGGAAACTAAGGAAATTTCATCAACCTTGGTATGAAGGTGATACGGTTAACATGAGTATAGGTCAAGGTTATGTGTTGGTTACTCTTCTACAGCAAGTTACCATGATGGAAGGTATAGCAAACAACGGCGTGATATATCAACCTACTTTGCTAAAAGAAATAAAAACTGCCGATGGAAAGATTGTATTTGAGAATCACCGCAAGGTTTACAAGTATGTACGAGCACCGCTAGAAGATTACTCAATAGTTAAAAAAGGCTTAAGGGAAGTTGTTTTAAAAGGTACTGGTACAAACGCATTTTCTACTATTGTGGATATAGCAGGCAAAACTGGCACAGCTCAAGTGGTATTTGGAAAACATGTAGGCCCAAACAGTCCGTGGAAATATCAACCAGATGCTTGGTTTGTGGGCTTTGCACCGTATAGAGACCCTAAGTATGTGGTGGGAGTTATAGTAGAGCACGGTATTGAAGGAAATCTCACAGCTGCTCCTATTGTAAAAAGAATATTGGAACAAATATATATAAAAGGTATAAATAGAGAAATAAATTAACTTTGTATGCTATAATATTTTTTGTGAGAAAATTAACGTTAATTTTTGTTGTTATATTTAGTATTTTGCTATTTTCTTGCGAAAAGCCAGTAAACCCAAGCATAAACGCAAAACCTTTTGATTTTAAGCTTCTTTCTGGTAATAAAGAAGTATCGTTGAAAGATTATGAAAATCGTTATAAGGTAGTTTTGATTTACTTTGGTTATACTCATTGCCCTGATGTATGCCCTACGGTGTTGCACAGGCTATCTTCTATGTACAATATGCTTGGTGATGATAAAAAATATGTAAAAGTTGTTTTTATAACTTTAGATCCCAAAAGAGATACTCCAAACGTTGCTGATGAATATGCTAAGTTCTTTAACAAAAATTTTAGCGGTTTATCCGGGGATCCAGGTTATATAAAAAAAGTAGCCGATAGCTATGGTGTGGTTTACAAAATAGTGCCTTCAAAAACACAGGGTTATCTGATAGATCATACTGACAACATATATGTAATTTATAATAAAAGCCTAAAAACAATATTCTTTGACAAAGACCAAAACCCAAGTTATATGGCTTCTTACATAAAAAAACTTTTAAAAAGTAAAGGCTAAAAAACTTGCTTTTTGAACCGATATAACTTATATTAATCAAAGGAGGTGCAATATGAGTTACATGGACATAGCAAACATAGCAACAGACATGCAGCAAGCTAAAGATGTAAACAAGCAGCAATTATGGGGCTTAAAATCTATGTTGGACAATCAATCCAACGTAGTACAACAGCTATTGGGCGAAGTTTCAAATACAAACAACAATCCGCCAAACACAGGAGAAAAATTAAACGTAAAGGCATGAAGGTTCTTATAGTAGAAGACAATATAGACTTAGCACTTTCCATAAAGGATATTATAAGAAGCAAAGGATGGCTTGCGGATTTTGTATCAAACTTTGAAGACGCCAAATATGCTACAAAAGATAAGTCTTACGATATAGTGATACTAGATTTGATGCTTGGTCCTAAAGATGGTATTGAGCTTTTAAAAAATGCTAGAGAAGAAAACTTAAAAACACCATTTTTGATACTTACCGCAAGAGATGGTATAAACGATAAATTAACTGCTTTCAACATAGGAGCCGATGATTATCTTACAAAACCTTTTGATATGAAAGAGCTTCTTGCAAGGATAGAAGCCATTGTAAGAAGAACTAGACAAACTAGTGGCGCTGAGTTAATTTGCAATAAACTTGTACTCGACACTTCTAATTTTACAATTCAAATAGATGGTAAGGTGATACCAGCTACTAAAAAACAATTTTTGATATTAGAAAAGCTTATTTCTAACGTTGGAAGAGTTGTAACAGTAGAACAGCTTCTTAGTTATGCGTGGGGAATAGACGAAGAGCCGTCTTCTTTTTCTTTGAGGTCCCATATTAGAACAATCAGAAAGCTTATAGACGGCTCCGGATGTCAGATAAGGACGGTTTACGGTATAGGATATTCTATAGAACCCAAAGATAGCTCCGGTAAAACAGAAGAGACAGATTGGGATTAGAAGAGAAAAAAGAAAATACACTTGCCTATCTTACCGTAGTATATAGTCTGGTTATTTTTGCTATAGTTTTTATATTTTCTATATCATCGTATTTGGCTTTTAGTATATTGGTAGATAACTTTGTAGCTTCAGATTTGAGACAAGAATTGCGATACATAAGCTCTCAGAATATTACCCAGAACACGAAATGGCTTACTTTTAGCGATGAATCAATAGCAGTGTTAGATAAAAGCGGTAATATAATAAGCATATCAAAGAACTTTCCTAGTTTTAGGTTTTCAAAATTTAAACCTGGTTTTCATCTTGGATATATAAACGGTAAAAAGATTATGTATATAAGGGCTTTACTACCTAATCATTTTACTGTGATAGTAGCAAGAAACATGACGAAATTTGAATCTATTAAGAAAAAGCTGTTGAGCAGTTTTATATTAGCCTTGGTAATACTTTCTGTAATAATAGCTTTTACAGGATTTTTTATAGCGAAAGCCATAACAAATAGCTTTATAAATTTCATGGAAAGAATATACACTATGGCTCTTAACTTTTCTCATGAGGTAAAAACACCACTAGCTATAATATCTACAAACCTTTCTTTGTTGGAAATTAATCCTGATAAAGCTTATATAGAAAGGATCTCAAGAGCTCTAAAACAATTAAACAACCTTTTAAATAAAGTAGTTTTCATAGCAAAAGCAGATGAGTATTCTATGTTAAAAAAACAAACGTTTATGCTGGAAGATGTTGTAATGAAAGCGCTAAAAGAACTTGAGCCTATTATAGAGGAAAAAGGTTTAAAGATAGAGCTTAACATAGAGCCTATAGAGGTTACATCTTCTTGGGAGCTTTATGAAGCTATTGTATCTAATTTATTGGAAAATGCTGTAAAATATACAAACGAAGGTTATATAAAAATAGCGGTTGTATCTGATAATAAAAATATAATTATTAAGGTAGAAGATACTGGTGTTGGCATACCAAAAGAAAAACTCTCTACAATTACCAAAGAGTTTGAAAGAGCCAACACAGATAAACCTGGTTTTGGTCTTGGGCTTTTCATAGTATCAAAGTCAGTTGGTATATTAAAAGGTAAATTGCATATTGAATCTGAGGAAAACAAAGGCACCACTATAACAGTTTATATACCGTTTTAGGAAAATTTTTCTTTGTATATGTTAAAGGCTGTAATAAGGGTTGTAAATACTATAGGACCTAAAAACATACCCAAAAATCCCATACTAAACAACCCACCCAAGACAGACAAAGATAGCAGTATATAAGGTATGTGTATGGCTTTTTTCATAAGAAGAGGTCTTACAAAGTTATCTGAACCTATTATAAATAAGATTGAATAGGCAAATGCTTCTAACGATGCTAACAAACCACTTTGATAAGCTACGTAAAATCCATAGGGTATCCATACTAAAGCCGTACCAAGAGGTGGTATAAAAGAAGACATAAATGTTGCAAAAGCAAGCACCAGAGCATAGTTTGGAGTAAAGTAATAATACATAAAAAATCCAAATATAGCCTGTATCAGCGCAGTACCAACGAAACCATATACTACGCTAAGTACTGTGGAATATACAGTTTTTAGTATTGTATCAAAATCTTTTGTGTTTATTGGGGTTATATCTTTTACAAAATCTATAAACTTATCCCAATCTCTTAACATAAAAAATGTTGACATAAGAAATATAAGAGCTTTTAACATAAAACTACCCAAAAAAAGCACCATGTTTTTTAGTTGATCACCCAAAAAAGAGGCAGCGTAGGTAAGTATAGAGTTAGCAGCTTGGTTTATAGTGGGGGCATTAAGATGCAAAAACCTCAAAAATTTGTAGTAGGTAATATGTTTGCCAATGATTGGCAATTTTTTGGATATAAGATACACTTTTTGTTGGTCAAGGCTCATTAAGAATGCACTAGCGTTTTGCACAAGGTAAATGCCTTGCTCTATTATGAGTACTCCAAACACAGAAAACGGTATTACTACTATTAGCAATATAAGGATTGTGATAATTAAAGAACTTAAGTTTTCAGATTTTAGTATATGAGAAAGTTTTTTGTGAAGCGGATAAAATACTATTATAGCTATCATAGACCAAACGATAGGTGTAAAAAAAGGAGCTATCGTGTATATTGCAAGGATTATAAGTATTATTAAAAATATTGTAAAACTTATGTTTATCTTCTTATCTTTTTTTAGCATGGCTTAGTTCTTTGATTATAGCTTTTAGCTGTTTTATGCCTATGCCATCTTTTGAAGAGGTTTGTATGATGTTTTTATCAAAAGCTTTTAAACGATTTAGCGTATTGGCAAGTTCTTTTTGAGTGGCTTTGTCTACTTTTGTTAAGACTAATATTGTGTTTAAGCTTTTACTATCAAGATAATCAATAAGCATATTATCAAGTTCCGTAGGACCTACCACAGAGTCTATTAAAGCAAAAACACACAATATATTTTCACCATAGTTTTCTATAAAATCGTTTATTATGTTTGCCCATTTGTTTCTTTCTTCTTTTGATCTTTTAGCATATCCATAGCCAGGCGTATCTACTATATAAATATTTTCTTCTATATAAAAGTTTAAAGTAGCGGTGAGACCAGGGTCTTTGCTTACCCTTGCTATTTTTGTGTTGGCAATGGCGTTTATTAAAGATGATTTACCTACGTTTGAGCGCCCAGTTAGTAGTATACAAGGTTTGTCTTCTGGAAAATCTTTTACATAGGAACCTTTGAACTTCATAGACCCAATATGTCGTTTATAGAGTCCATGTTTGATTTTGCTATTTGGTTTGCCTTTTTGTTGCCCTCTTCCAATATGTTTTTTACCATATCTTTGTCTATATCTTTTCTTTTTTCTCTTATAGGTGCTAAAAAGTTATTTAGATTTTTAGCAAGTATTTTCTTGCATTCTACACAGCCAAGTTTACCGCTTTTACAATCAAGCTCTATATTTGAGGTTTCATCTAAGTTTGTAAAAATCTTATGATAGCTAAACACGTTGCATTTCTCAGGATGACCAGGGTCGTTTTTTCTAAGTTTTTCTGGATCTGTAAACATCTTCATAATCTTTGACGTGGTTTCTTCTTCTGTTTCATCTATCATAATTGTGTTGTTGTAAGATTTGCTCATCTTCCGTCCATCTGTGCCAAGAAGTTTTGGAGTTTCTGTAAGTATGGCTTTTGGTTCTTTGAAAAATTCTTTGTAAAGATAGTTAAACCTTCTGGCTATCTCCCTCGTTATTTCTATGTGTGGAAGCTGATCTTCTCCTACTGGTACACCATCAGCGTTGTAAATTAATATATCTGAGGCCATCAAAACAGGATATCCAAAAAATCCAAAGGTATCTGTCTCGTAAAAATCTCTTTTTGATATGTTTAGCTCTCCAAGTTTTTCTTTATCTATTGCCCCTTCTATTAAAAGCTTTATAAAAATATCCGTTAGTCCATCCAACAAAACTTTTTTAAACATCGCTTCATCTTCTACGATTGCAGGAGCGTGCTTAAGCATAATATCTACAAGAGGTGTCAATTTTTCAGAGTACTCTTTTTCTACATGGTTTATCTTTAGTAGGTTGTATTTTGTATCTTTATAAGTGGGATTTAGTTCTAACCAGCTTTTTGGGGTTATCATACTAAGTATAAGATTTAACTCCGCATGATATTTTACTTTTGATTGAACAAACAGCGTAGATTTATTTGGGTCAAGACCCATTGCAATCCAATCTGCCACCATCTCAAGCGTATTTTCTTTTATTTTTGATATATCTTTATAAGAAGTGGTAAGAGCATGCCAATCTGCCACAAAAAATAGAGTCTCGTGTTCTTTTTGTAAGTCTACCCAGTTTTTAACAGCTCCAAAAAAGTGCCCTATATGAAGTTTTCCAGTGGGTCTCATGCCACTTACTATTCTCATATACCGAATCCACCCAATAGTATTCTATAGGCAATGGCTATAAAAGGATATATAATTTTACCTATTACACCAGTAAAAATAAGCACAGTAAGTATCAAAAACCCATAAGGTTCAAACTTATAAAACTCTTCCCAATACTTTACAGAAAAGAAACTCATAACAATACGGCTTCCATCCAAAGGAGGTATAGGCAAAAGATTAAAAAACGCCAACACTAAGTTTATTATAACAAGCTCTCTAGAAAACCACAAAAGAGGTTCTACAACGCTTGCGAAAAAAAATGGATTTATATCAGATGCTATAGTGCTTTCTAAAAGCCTAAAAGAAACAGCACCTAATATTGCCATCGCTATGTTGGCCAAAGCACCAGCTGACGATACAATAAGCATACCCATCCTTAAGTCTTTAAATCTGTATGGGTTTATAGGTACTGGTTTTGCCCATCCAAAAAGTATAGGAGAACCTACAAGCATCAAAATCCCAGGTAATATAATAGTACCAAGCAAATCTATATGAGGAATTGGATTTATTGTTAGCCTTCCAGCTTCCTTGGCGCTTTTATCCCCCATCCAATAGGCCGCTGCCCCATGAGCTATTTCATGAAATATAACAGCCATCATTAAAGCCGGTATAGTAATTACTATTTGCTCAAAGTTCATTATTTTATTATATCAGATTGTTTATATATAATGCGCTGACAGTTAGGACACATAAAGCTAGGTATGTTATTTTGGATTAGCCTGTTGTAAAAGTCTATTGGCAATATAGTTCCACAATAAGAGCAGGCTTTGTTATCTATTGGTACAAAAACAGGTTGTACTCTTTTTTTAATATCTTCATAAAAATCTATAAGGCTTTTCTCTAAAGTATCTTTGTAGTCTTTTATATCTTTTTCCGCTTTGAGTATAGATTGTTCTATGCTTTCTAGATCTTCTTTTAAATTTCTTATCTCTTCTTGTAAGCGTTTTTGTTTTAAAAGTAAATCTTTTAATTCGTTTGAGTTTTCTATATTGCTAAGTTGTATATACGCTTGTTTTAACCTATTTTTTGTATTTATAATAGCGTTTTCTGTTTTTGATTTTTCTCTCAACACATTTTTATACAGCTCTTTGCTTTTGATGGTTCTTAGGGATTCTGTTATCTTTTTGAGATTTTTTTCGTGATTTTCTATGGTTTTTAGTAGTTCTTCTATTAGTTTTTTGATATTTTCTTTTTCTTTGTTTATGCTTTCTACCTCTTTTAATACGTTGCTAAGCTCTTGCTCAAAGTGTTGTATTTCTTTCAATATTTTTTCTTTTTCTTTTAAAAGCCTAAAAAATCTTTCTTCTTTTTCCTGTAATAAAATAAGACTCCTTAAACTATCTTTATCCATATGTGTAATCTAATATTATATCAGATAAGGTTATTCAAATACACCTTCTATTTTATAACCGCAAAAACTACATTTTCCTTTTTCTAATTTTAGGCTTTTAATAAAAAATCTATCTCTTTCTATAACTACATTGTTGCAATTTGGACATACAGTATGTTCGTGCTCTGATTTTATGTTGCCAGTATATACATAGTATAGACCCTCTTCTTTTCCAATCTCATATGCAGTTTTTATCATGGACTCTGGCGTAGGGTATAAATCTAGGGCTTTGTAGTATGGGAAAAACCTTGATATATGCCAGGGCATATGAGGACCTAGCTCTTTGCTTATAAATTTAGCTATTAACCTTAGTTGTTCTTCGTCAAGGTATTTTGGCACCAAAAGAGTGGTAAGCTCAATCCACTTGTTGTGCTTTAAACACAGTTTTATGAAGTTTAAAATAGGTTCAAGTTTTCCTTTGGAATATTTTGCATAGGCTTTTTCTGAGAAAAACTTTAAATCTATACTAAAAGCATCTATAACATCCATAAGCTTTAAAGCAGGTTCTTCTGTGATGTATCCAGCGGTTACCATGATGTTTTTTAAGCCTTTTTCTTTAGCTAACTTTGCTATATCAAACATGTATTCATAAAATATTATAGGGTCAGAGTATGAGTAAGATATACTCTTAGAGCCTGTTTCTATCGCCTTTTGTACTATTTGTTCTGGAGATATATAGGAGTTTTCAAAAAACGATTTGTTAGACTCATCTATTTTTACTTGAGATATTTCATAATTTTGACAACCAAGACAATGTAGATTGCATCCTGGTGTTGCTATCGTTAGGGTTTTATGTCCTGGTAAAAAATGAAACAACGGTTTTTTCTCAACTGGATCAAGTGCTATAGATACCAAAGATCCATATGTAGCGCTTAAAAGCTTTCTGCCTTTATTCAATCTAACACCGCATACGCCTACTTGGCCTTCTTTTAATTTACAATAATCAGGGCAAAGTTCACATATTACTCTACCATCTTCTGTAGTTTTCCAATATGAAGCTTCTATAAACATTTTTATAATTTACAGTATTTTTTACATTTTATCAATGATAATTGTATGTTTATTCTAAAACGTGCTTAGGAGTTACAACACAAAGGAAAACACCTTCAAAAACTTTTATATCGTTAACTTTTACAAAAGCCTCCACAGTATATTTGTTGTTGTCTATTTTCTGGATTTTGGCATAAGAGGTCATAACATCTCCTAATTTTACCGGTTTTAAAAATTTAACCTCCGCTTTTGCCAATACAACGTTTGGATGATTTACAGCAAGCATAGATGCATAATCTGCTAGTCCAAATATAAACCCACCGTGTATAAGCCCTTTTTCATCTGCTACCATGTTTTCTTTGGCTTCTAAGCTCACTACAGCGTAGCCTTCTCCAAGCTCAACGGGAGTACCACAAAGACCTTGATTAATCTTTAAATGTGTGTTAATCATCATCTTATTAATTTATCTAAGTTATCCTGGGATTGTATGATATTGCTAAATATAAACGTATACTTTTACTATTGTAATATATCATAAGACAAAAATCAATGATTAATTATCGAATTCAATCATATACTTTCTAAAGTACTTTGGAGCGTAGTGATTTTGCAACCTTGCGTTGGACCTTTCTCTTATTGTAACCGCTTCAAAAAATGCCTTCCATAGTTTTTGGTATGTATCTTTTTCTATATTTATCTCTTTGTCAAAAGCTTCTATACTAAGATGTTTTTCGTGGTAAACAGCTGCTTTTTTCCTTTTTACGTCGTGTATTACAAAGTTCTCCTCTTTATATCTTCTTTTGAAAAACTCCCCTAAGTAATCTAATACAAAGTGCTTTGGCTCAAACTTTGCATATAAAATATTATCTACCTGATGAAACCTTAAAAAACCTATGTATTTGTGCCTTTCTCTATTTACCGATTTTCTATAATAAATTAGATTTCTTATAAAATCTTGATTTACATCCTTTAGGTGCTTATACTCCAAGTAGAATAAAAAACTTCTGTATGTATCAGAAAAAGCCTTTTCTTCATCATAACAAAAGCAATCGTAAAAGAGTTCTATCGTCTCTTCGTCTAACATTTGTTTGAATTTTTTTAGTATATCATCTTCTATTTGTACTTTTACAGTTTTAAAAAGAGATGGTTTTTTGGCTTTTAAGAATATAGGATTTTTTATATCGTTTTTAAAAGCCCAATACAAGGCACTTAAAAAACCTTCAAAACTATCTTCAAATACTATATTTACCATAACCTTAGCTGAGTGTAAGAAGGCTTTTGGGAACTTTCTTTTATGATGGCTTTTCTTATATATTCTGGAGACAGGCTATAACCTAAGTATTTTTTTGCCACTATAAAGTGCTTTGCCTTTTTAATAGATATTCCAAGCTTTATAAGGTCCATATATTCTAAGGTTTTAAATGCTCTTGCTTGTATTATTTTCATGGCGTTTTTTCTACCGATGCCAGGCACTCTTATGAGCTCTTCGTAGGAGGCTTTGTTTACATCTATTGGGTATAGATGTATATTTTTAATGGCGTAGGCGGTTTTTGGGTCTAGCTCTAAGTCTAAGTTTGAATCTTTTTCAACAATCTCTTCATACTTAAAATCGTAAAATCTAAGAAGCCAATCAGCCTGGTAAAGCCTATGTTCTCTTAAAAGAGGTGTTTTATCCACTTTTATATGCTTTGTGTTTGGAACTGGTATATAAGCTGAGTAATACATTCTTTTTAGTATTTTCTTTTCGTAAAAATAAGAGGCAAGCCTTAAAATCTGATAATCTGGCTCGTTGGTAGCCCCCACTATAAGCTGTGTTGAGGTGCTTGCTACTGGCTTTTCACTGCTCTCTCTTAGATTTTTTAAAAACATCAGAGGTTTTAAGACGTTGTCTTTATTTTTTTCCGGTGCTAAAAGCTTTAAACTTTGCTCAGTAGGAAGCTCTATATTTGAGCTAACCCTATCTGCTAGTTTAGAAGCTTCTTCTATGAGCTCTTTGGAAGCTCCTGGTATAAGTTTTAGGTGTATATATCCGTTAAATTTATATTCTTCTCTTAAAATTTTTACGGTTTTTAACATTAGTTCCATCGTATGATCTGGGGACTTTGCTATACCAGAGCTTAAAAATAAACCTTCTATGTAGTTTCTTTTGTAAAAGTTTATAGTGATATCGGCAAGCTCTCTTGGTGTAAAAGAAGCTCTTTTTATATTGTTGGACGCTCTATTTATACAATATTCGCAGTCAAATATACATACGTTTGTAAAAAGCACTTTAAGAAGCGAGACGCATCTTCCATCGGATGTAAACGTATGGCAAACCCCTGGTGCATAGGAGTTTCCTATACCACCTTCTATAGTTTCTCTAACTCCTCCAGAGCTGGCACAAGATACGTCGTATTTAGCACCATCAGCTAATATTCTGAGTTTTTGCTCAACATCCATACGTTATAAATATAATGCGTTTTTAATCTTTTAGAATGATAAAGTTTTTATTTTGCTATTTTAACCAAAAATTCTGGTATTTCATCTTTTTTAAGCACAAAATCTACACAACCGGTTTTTATGGCATTTTCTGGCATAGCCCACAATATAGCAGATTTTGGATCTTCGGCTACCGTAATACCGCCATTTTTCTTAACATCCACTATACCCTTAGACCCGTCGTCGCCCATGCCAGTCATTACTATACCGCAGGTGTTTTCCTTAAAAACCTTGGCACAAGAAGACAAAAGCAAGTTGGCAGATGGTACATATATTATAGAATCTGAATTTAGATGCTCTGCAAAGCTTTTTGTAAATGTATCTGGCATATGTATAGCAATAACTATAGGATAAGGAGAATCAGCTGGGAGCTTTGGAAGTGTCACCTCAAAAGATAAGCTAAATAAGCTAATCCAGTAATTATTCTATAATATCCAAAAATTTTAAGATTGTTGAAAGATATGAAATTTAAGAAAGTTTTTACAGAAACAATTGCAAAAACAAGGGCTGTTATAAAGCTAATACCCATTGGTAATATATCTTGGTGACGAATTTGACTATGGTCTTTAAGAAGTGAATATAAACCAGCGCTAAGTATTGTTGGTATTGCTATTAGAAAAGAAAAATCAGCGGCAGTTTTTCTCTCAAAGCCTATAAGCATAGCGCCTATGATAGTAGCACCAGAACGAGAAACTCCAGGTATCAAGGCAAGAGATTGAATAAAGCCTACGGCTATTGCGTCTTTTATGGTAACATCTTTTAAACTTGTGATTTTTGGCTTTTTGGACAAAGATTCTACTATTATGATAATAACACCACCAATAAATACCATACTTGCGGTAATGAGTGGATTACCAAGAAGATAGTGTTTGATTGGTTTGTAAAATAAAAATCCTATGGCACCTGTTGGCACGAATCCAGCTATTATTTTAAGCCATATTTCTTTATCTACTATAAGCCTTTTTGAATAAAGTATTATTACTGCTATTACCGCTCCTATTTGCATGAATATTTCATATATTTTAAAGGCAGGGTTTTCTGTATTTATACCAAGAAGCTTTCCCACCAGTGTTAAGTGCCCTGCTGCCGATACTGGTAAAAATTCCAAAGCTCCTTCTACTATGCCAAGTATAATAGCATGTACGATGGTCAAGGTTTTGCTCCGTTACCGTTTGGTATAAATATAGATTGTACTCTTTTGCCAGTTACTATAGCTTTATCCAATTTTCTATAATATATAACTTTATCTCCTTGTACTACATCGCCTTTGTTTTCCAAGTAAGCATTACCAGTTACTATAATCTCATCTTGGGGAGCGTCGTATTCTATAACATTGCCTTTTATAAGCTTGTTAGGTTCAGTATAAACAGGGTTTCCTGTGGCTATTATTTTTTCTATTTTTTTGTTTTTGTCTAAAAATATTTTTAGCTCTTGGCAAGTTAGTTTTCCGTTGCCCCTTGTAGCTACTACGTTGCCGGTGTATGTGATTATATTGTTGTTATAATCCATTTTGTTTGCTTCTATATATATAGGTTTGTTATTGTTTTGGGTGTTTTGAGCTTTTACGCTTTGCATTGGTTTTTCTACTTTACTAAAAGCTAAAAACGACAACATAAAACTTAATATCACAAAAACTAATTTTTTATTTGCTTTATTTTTCATAGCTTTTAATATTATAAACTACAACATGAAGAGATGGCTTTAAATTTATATCAAAAGATTTCCCGTAGGAGATAAATTTATCTTCCGAAATTATTATATCATCGTTGGCCCAAAAGTGTGAATTTTTCAAATCTATGTTTGTGTATTGGGTATATATTTTGTCTTGGGTAGTTTTATCAGATTTTGAAAATACTACATCTTTTTTTAAATATCCAACACCAGAGGTTTTGTTTATAACACCTTCTTTTGCCGTAATTGTATAAGGATAGTCTGTAGCTTTTATGTTCTTTAGCGTTATATTTTGTCCTTTTATTATCAATATATCGCCCTCAACATTCCATTGATCATGGTCATTTGAGTATATGTGAATGTCTATTTTTTTTAACACCTGTGGAGAATTTATAAAATGGTTGTTTGTATGTTCTTTTTCGTATATAAAAAAAGCCCCTATACTTAAAAATAAAACAACAATTAAAGATATTATAATTTGCACAAAATAATTATATCAGAGATTACTCTGTAAATATTTGACCTTCTATAGGTTGAACGTCTATACCTTTTTCTTGCATAAACTTCATAGCTTTTTCTATTTCTTCTATATCTCCATCTATTTCTATATTTAGTATAGCGCTATCTTGGGTGACCTTTGCCATCTTTATGTTTACTATGATGTTAAAGTTCTTACATATGTTGCATATAATAGGTTCTTTAGCTACGTTTTCTGGATATATAAGTCTTAACCTTACAAAGTTCATACAGATATTATAACATGAAAAAGCTATTTTAATTTATAATAAATGCTATGATTACAAAGTTTTTACTAAAATTGGCTCTAATAGGTGGAGACCCGGTGCTTTACCTTCTCATAGTTATGAGTATTTTCTCTGTGGCTGTTATGATAGAGAGATTTTTAACTTACAGGTATGTAAGCAAGAGGCTTGAGCTTTTTAAAGAATTAGAACTAAGAATAACCCTTGACAAAAGACTTGGCATATTGGCCACATTTGGCAACAACGCACCGTTTATAGGGCTTTTTGGCACAGTGTTAGGGGTTATAAAAGCTTTTAACGATTTGGGAAGTTCTTCTCAATTTGGTGTAAAAGTGGTAATGGAAGGCATTTCTCAGGCTTTGGTGTCTACTGCAATGGGACTTTTTGTGGCTATCCCTTCTGTTGTTGCTTATAATTATTTTGTAAGAAAAATGAAATACTTGCTCTTGCTACATGAAAGCAAAAGGAAAATCCATGAAAGAATTTGACCAAGATAAAGAGATATCCGAAATAAACATGACCCCTTTTGTGGATATTGTGCTTGTGATACTTATAATATTTATGGCTACTGCCACTTTTATGGTGGAAGGTAAAATTCCAGTAAATCTTCCAAAGGCTAAAACTTCAGAACGAACCACCGTATCTACAAAACCTGTAGTTGTGGCTATAAAAAAAGACGGTACAATACTAATAGATAATAACGTTATAAGCGGTAATTTAGAAAGCGCTTTATCAAAAGTGGCTAATAAAGATTCTACCATAGTGTTACAGGCTTCTAAGGATACACCTTTTCAAAATGTAGTAAGTGTAATAGACGCTTGCAGAGAGCTTGGTATAAATAAGTATATGATAGAAACGAAGAAAGAATGACCCCACGTCTTAAAACCCGTCAAAAAGAGTATTTTATTTTAGGTATTTTGATTTCTTTACTACTTCATATTTGGCTTTTAATAGCTTTTATCCATATAAAAACCAAAAAACCAAAGAAAAATAAACCAATAGAGATAACACTAGTACAAAAAGGTGTACCGAACAGAGCTATAGTCCCACCTGCTATACCGATGCCCCCAGTCCCTTTACAAAAACCTTCAAAGCCTCATCGCATTTCAAAACCATCAATAAAACCGTCAACTCATAACCATGTTAATAGACCCTCTACTCAAAAGTACGAAGCACTTCCTTCTCATATTTTAAACTCTTTGCCCAAAAGTAGCTACAAACCCCATATTGAATCTCAATCAAAACCAACAGCTTCTTCACCAGCACCATCTTCCAAACCAAACACAAAGACATCTTTACCTTCTACTCCTATGGCGAAAGAAGGACAAAAACACTACAATGCAAAGGCAAATCTAAATTTAAACATAAAACAATTTGTAAAAAAAGAAGAAAGTGTTTATCAATATCTTAGCTGGCTTATTAGATATCTTAATAGACAGGCTAGAGAAAGAGATTTGTATCCTAAAGAAGCTAAAAGACTTGGTATAAAGGGCGAGGTGGTGGTACGAGTTACTATAAACAAAGATGGAACAATAGATAAGTCTTCTTTGAAAGTTGTACAATCAAGCGGTTACAAGATTTTAGACGAAAGTGCACCAAAAATCATATACGAACTTTCCCCTTTTAGAAAACCACCAAAGAAGATAACAATCAATTTACCTGTGTATTTTTTAATAAATGGCTATTATTAATGGCTTATATTGATCTTAGGGTATAAAATCTCTACCTTTTTAACCCATCTAAGATTACCTTTGATAGATGTATCTATAACATTTTTTACCGACATGTCCACTACAGGACAATCGGAACATCCACCTTCAAATTGGAGATAAACTACGTTGTCTTTTACGTCCACCAATTTTAAATTACCATGATGAGTATCTAAAGCTGGCCTTATCATCTGTAAAATTCTTTCTACTTCTTGAAGCTTGTCTTCCATAAACACACTCCTTTAAGAAGCTAAAGAAACTATCTTGTTCCAGACTTCGTATTTTTCTTCTTCTGGCACCCTTGATATTCTGAAAAGACCATGAACAGAAAGTTTATCTCCCAATACATCTAAGACATCCTCTTCTATGAGCTTTTTAAGACCGTAATCCATCAGTAAATTTCTGCTTTCTGGCACCACTTCAAACAGCTCCACCAAAACCATATCCATGCTTAACCTTACGTTGTTCATAAGGCCTCCTTACTCTTTAACCTTTTTTACAAAAGCGTGAAACTCACCATCTTCTTCATAAATTCCTAAAAACTCTTGTCCGGTGGCTTTGCACCACGCCGGCACATCTTCTACTACACCAGGATCATCTGCTATAAGCTCAATCACTTGTCCTATCTGCATCTGTTTCATTTGATTGCTTAACTCTGATATAGGTATCGGACAATAGGTACCGCATACGTTATGCTCTACATCTGCCTTAATGTCATCTAACATGGCTTTCTGCTCCTACCTTAAGGGAATTAATTATATCATCTTCTAAAGGCTCTGCAATTTTTTTTATCATATTTTTATCTATTGATATATCTACATATGTAGGCTTGTTGCCACAGTATCTTGCCATTATCCTTGCTATATAATCTATATCTTCTTCGTTTAAATCTTTTAATATGGCAATAGCTTTATTTTCTACATAAGCCCAGTCAAACCTATTTTTAAAACCACTTAGAAACTTTGTCTCGCCTTCGTTTCTTGAAATGATCATCTTGGTGCCGTTTGGTAACCTTAAGTGCCTTCCTACTGTCATAAGACTTAGATCGTCCCAATTTAGAGATTTTTTAAAGCTTAACTCTTCTTTAAACTTTATTGCAAAGTGCTCATCGGTAAGATAGCAGCATCCTCCAGATGGTTGTTCGTAATCTATATTGTAGGTTTTTGCTAAATTTATCTGCTTTGTTCTTGAGCGTCCTGATATATCCCACATTAATTCTCTTTTTATCAGACCTTTTTCTTCTGGTATTGTTTTTGGTAAAAGCTTAGCAGACAAAGGTCTTACTATTAGGCCTTTAAGGCCTGTTTCTTTTTCTATTATAAAAAGTTTATCTTTTGTTTGAGACATTGGTCTTTGTCCCAGTACTTCTCCGGTGACTATAAAATCATAACCTTCTTTTTCCATTATTTCTTTTAATTTTAAAAGCATAAAAATTCTACAATCAAGACATGGATTGACATTCTTGCCGTAGCCAAATTTAGGGTTTAAAATTACATTTATATACTCTTGAGATATATCTATTATTTCTATAGGTAATTCTAAAGCTGCGGCAGCTTTCAAAGCTGGATTTTGAGGTATTTTACCATCTTTGTTTGGAATGCCAAGTCTTCTTTTATGCTCTGTTATACAAAAACCAGTGTAGAAATGAATAAGCTTTACTTCTATGCCTTGAACTTTGCTAATGTTAACTGCGGCGAGCTGGCTGTCCAGCCCACCAGAAAATAGAACAAGCGCTTTTGGTTTATGACTCATTTTATGTGGTTAAGAAACCAAACTCTTGAGACTCTTCTTCCTCTGATTCTTCAAAGCATGTTGGTATAGCGTTTGCTTCTTCAAGTCTTCCTTGCTTTGTAAGATAATCTCTTATGGCTACGTGAAGGGTTTCAAGGCCTAAGTTTGTACAGTGTATCTTTTGAGGTGGCAACCCACCAAGTTGGTCAAATATATCTTTATAGGTTAGATTTAGAGCATAGTTTATATCTTTTCCTTTTATCATCTCTGTAAGCATAGAAGAAACCGCTATGGCAGAACCACATCCAAAGGTTTTAAACCTCACATCTTCTATAACATCGTTTTGAGGATTTACCTTTATGGTAAAAAGCATAGCGTCTCCGCAAGCTGGGTTTCCACATTGGCCTACGCCGTTGGCATCTTCCAAAACCCCTACGTTTCTTGGGTTAAGGAAGTGATCCAAAACTATATCACTATATTCAAACATAAATGCAACCTCCTTTGAGTTGATAATATTAATCTATAAGCAAATTTTTAAATAGTTATGACTATACTCAATTTTTATGACTATATGTCATTTAAAACAATCTTACTATTATCTTTTGATTGTTCTATATGCCCTACAACAAAAGAATCTTTTATAGTGCTTAAAGCAACCTCTTTATCTTTTTCTTTGATGATAATCATAAACCCTATTCCCATGTTAAAAGTTTTGTACATTTCTTCTTTGTTTATGTTTCCAAGCTTTTGAAACCATAAAAATAAATCCGGTATAGGGTATTTTTCAATCACTGCTCTTAGACCATCTGGTATTACTCTAACAAGATTCCCAGGTATACCGCCTCCTGTTATATGAGCCATAGCTTTTATCTTTATTTTGTTTTTAAGCTCCAAAACATCTTTTACGTATATCCTTGTTGGGGTTAGTAGTATTTCCCAAAGCTCTTTTCCAAACTCTTTTATATAATCCTTGTATTTAATGTTGTGCTTTTCTAATATATATCTTATAAGAGAAAAACCGTTGCTGTGAAATCCAGAAGAGGGTATAGCAATTATAATATCACCTTCTTTTACATCTTGCCCTGTAACAATTTCATCTTTTTTACAAACGCCTATACAAAACCCAGCTAAATCGTATTCGTCTTCTTTGTAGAAAGAAGGCATTTCTGCAGTTTCTCCACCCACAAGAGGTGTATTTGCTTCCTCACAACCTGTTATAATACCTTCTATCAGTGGGTTTATTATAGACTCTTCAATCTTGCCTATGGCTATATAATCTAAGAATGCCGTTGGTTTTGAGCCAGTGGTAATTATATCGTTTACGTTCATTGCCACTAAGTCTATGCCTACCGTGTTGTGTACATTTACGTTTTGGGCTATTTTTAGCTTTGTGCCAACCCCATCTGTGGTGGATGTAATCACTAAATCGCAATCTTCTACCAAAAAACCTGCCGCAAAAGCCCCGAAAGGGAGAGCTTGTTTTAGGTTTTTATTAAGATTGTTAAGTCTTTCTTTTAAAAAGCTTACAAAACGGTCTGCTTTTTCTATATCAACACCTGCTTCTTTGTAAGTGCTCATGCTTTCACATCGCTCCCTTTTAGATAAAATTCTTCTACAACTGTGTATATAGGCCCTACGCTTGTTAGTGAGCTTTTAACAAGAGCTATTTTACTTATCTCTTCTTCCAAGAAGAATATATCTTTGTGCTTTCTCATGAATGGATATATTTTATTTGAGGTAATCTCATGTATTCTACATATACTAACATGTGGGTAAAAAGGTTTTGATTCTGGTTCTATACCGCTTTTGGCGTTTGCTTTTATTATTTTGTTGGCCAAAGCCTTTAGGTTATTTGCTCCTTTAGATATACCTATCCAAAGAATACGTGGTTTGCTCGTGTTTGGGAAAGCCCCAATACCAGTATAGGATACTGTAAAAGGTGATAAGTTTTTTGATATTTCTTCTAAATTATAAAGAAGATTAATCCTTTTTGACTCTTCAACATCACCTATAAACTGAAGTGTTATATGTAGGTTTTGAGGCTCTACCCATTTACCCAATATTGCATCAGAAATTTCGTTTTTTAGCCTGTTTACATGCTCTTCTAGTTTTTTGGTGGTAAAAATCCCTATAAAAAATCTCATTGTTCTTTCTTTTTTCCTAAAAACCAAATACCAAAGCCTATGCTTATGGCTATTAAAGTTACAAACATTGCAAAGTATTGAGATGTTGTATAACTGTAAAACCTATAGAATGTATCAAGGCAAAATGTATATAAAAGATAGTATCCATAGGCTACAATGATATAAGAAAAGCCTTTCCATAGATATTTTAATACGTCTTTTGTTTCCATATAGTATATTATACAGAAAATTCGTTGCAGAACAACTCTTAATTTATTATAATACTTATCTATATGGTAAATGTTGCTATTGTTGGTGCTACTGGTGAAGTAGGAAGAGCGTTTTTAAAGGTTTTGGAAGAAAGAAACTTTCCCGTCAAAGAGCTTAGGCTTTTTGCATCTTCAAAATCAGAAGGCAAAACAATGAGTTTTAAAGGCCACGAGTATAAGGTGGAGGCTCTTGAAAAACAAACATCTTTTAAAGGTATAGATATAGCGCTTTTTTCAGCTGGGTCTTCAGTTAGCAAAGAATGGGCTCATAGGTTTGCCAAAGATGGTGCTGTGGTGATAGACAACTCCTCCGCTTGGAGGATGGATGATGACGTACCGCTGGTGGTGCCAGAGGTAAACAAAGAAGATATAAAAAAACATAAAGGCATAATAGCAAATCCAAACTGCTCTACCATTCAAATGCTTGTGGCTATAAAGCCCATATACGATGAGTTTGGTATATCAAAGATTATAGTATCTACTTATCAAGCGGTATCAGGAGCTGGGGCTAAAGCTATAGAAGAGCTAAAAATCCAAACGGAAAATTGGTGCCAGAAAAAAAGGATAGAACCAAATCATGTTTTGCCAAAGCGAATAGCTTTTAACGTGATACCTCAGATAGATGTATTTTTAGAGGATGGATACACCAAAGAAGAAACAAAGATGTTAAATGAAACAAGAAAGATGCTTCACGACAACGATATAAGAGTATCTGCCACCGCTGTGAGAGTACCTGTGTTTTACGGACACTCTGAAGCTATAAGCTTAGAACTAAAAAAAGAACCAGACATACCAAAAATAAGAGAGCTTTTAAGAAAAGCCCCAAGTGTTATACTTATGGATGAACCAAAAGACGGTGTGTATCCAATACCAATTGTAGTAGAAGGAAGAGATGAGGTATTTGTAGGAAGGATAAGAAAAGATAGGGCTTTTGATAACGGTTTATCTATGTGGGTAGTGGCAGATAACATAAGAAAAGGCGCTGCCACAAATGCAATCCAAATAGCGGAGGTGCTGATTCATGAAGGTGGATGAGTATCTAAAGGCTGGTCTTAAAAATGAAGTTTCAGAAAGCTTAGAAGGTTTGATGTATGGGCTTTGTAAAGAGGGTTGTCATCGTCTTGAGCTTTTCATAAAAAAAGAAAACGATGCTATAGTAGATTGTAAGTTTAAAGCTACAAAACGCTGTAAAAAACTCTTAGCGGTCTCAGATTTCTTATGCGAGGAGCTAAAAGGTAAAACATCTATAGACAAAAATGCCCTAAAACAAAAAGCCTTAGAGCATTTCAAAGAAGAAAAAGAAAAAGACAAGGTAGAAAATCGTATAGATATATTTTTAAGCGCTTTGGATGAAGCCCTTGGCAAAGCCTAATGTTCTTGTAAGCGCTTGTTTTTTTGAGGCTTGTAGATACAACGGCGCTTATATATCCGATGATTTTGTTAAAAGCCTATCAAACTTTGTAAACATAATCAAAGTATGCCCAGAAGTGGAGATAGGGCTTGGCATACCAAGAGACCCTATCCTAATACAAAAAGAAGATGATCATCTAAAACTTATCCAGCCTTCCACAGGGCTTGATTTAACCGAAAAGATGACAAACTTTTCAAAAAACTTTGTTAAAAACCTAAACATAGACGGGGCTATACTAAAATCAAAATCTCCCTCTTGCGGGGTTTACAGTGCAAAGTATTTTCATAAGAACGGTCAAAGCCTTGGTAAAGGCCCAGGGTTTTTTGCAAAAGAACTTCTTGATGCTTTTGAAGACTATCCTATAGAAGAGGAAAAAAGGCTTTTGGATGATGGTATAAGGTATGATTTTCTTACAAAAATATTTGCTATAGCAGACTTAAGAGAAAACTTTGAACATATGAAAGATTATTCTGAGCTTATAGAATTTCATACAAGGTATAAGTTTATGCTTATGTATTACAATCAAAATATTATGAGATTTTTAGGTAGATTTGTGGCATCTTCTAAAAATGAAGATTTTAACAGCGTGAAAGATACATATAAAAAGCAGTTTTTAAAAGCTCTAAACTCCAAAAGAAAAAGATTAAACCATATAAATGTTATGGAACATATCTTTGGTTATTTTTCAAGAAAGCTGAGTAACGCCGAAAGAAGACACTTTATGGAAGTGCTTAAACTTTTTAAAGAGAATAAAGTAGATATTTTTGTGCCTCTTTACATGCTAAAATCTTTTGCTATTAGATTTGATGATGAATATATATTAAAACAAACTTATTTAGAACCGTTTCCAAAGGAGCTTATATGATGTTTCTTGTTTTAAAAGCATTTCATATTATGTCTGTCATTTTATGGGCTGGTGCTTCTTCGTCTTTGGGGCTTTTTACAATAGTGGCTTACGCAAAAGGTATAAACTGTGATTACGATTATATGTGGAGATTTTATAAAAAGCTTGTAAACTTAGAGCTTTTTGCCTTTTTCTTAGTGATATTTTTTGGCATAGGTATGTATTCTATGCTTGGATTTAAACCAATCCCTTGGCTTATGATGAAACTTCCCATAGTTTTTGGTTTTTTCTTACCAATGGAAGCCCTAAACGTATATTTTATACATGTAAAAAACGATATAAAAACCTACGGAAAGTTTATAAAGATAGTAAGCCCGTTCTTGATAATAGCTGGTATATGTGTGATACTTCTAGCGGTGATAAGACCCTCTTGAGGAGTATATATGAAACAACTAATAAAAGAAATTATTAAAAAAACCGTTAAAAATTTGTACAATGTTGAGATAGAACCCCAGATACAGCTTCCAAAAGAAGAATCTTACGGAGATTTTGCCTCAAACGTAGCTTTTATACTCTCAAAAACCCTAAAACAAAAACCTCAGGATATAGCAATAACTATCGCAGATAACCTAAAAAACCTCCCTTACTTTGAAAAAGTAGAAGCGCTAAATGGCTTTGTAAATATGAAACTATCAAGTGCATTTTACGAGGAACTTTTATTTGAGTTTTTAGAAAATCCTATAAACTATATAAAAGACGATGCTATTTTTGAGGCTTTTGGTATAAAAAAAGAAGATGAGATAAACTTAGAGTATGTGAGCGCAAACCCCACAGGACCCCTTCATCTTGGACACGGAAGAGGCGCTGTCATAGGTGATGTGCTTTATAGGTTGTTTAGATTTTTTGATATAAAAGTAGATAGAGAATACTACATAAACGATGCAGGCAATCAGGTAAACTTACTGGCAAAAAGTGTAATGCATTATATAAACCAGGATTTATACCCATTTCCAGAAGATGGCTATAAAGGAGATTATATAAAAGATATAGCAGAGGCATTTTTAAAAGAGCATAACAAAAGCGACATAAACCTAGAAAGCGTCAAAGATTTTGCCATATCAAAGATGATGGAAGATATAAAGAATACGTTGAAGATTTTAAATGTAGAGTTTGATATATATTTTAGTGAAAAGACCCTAAAAGATAAGGTAGAAAAAGTTTTAGAGCTTTTAAAAGAGAAAAATCTTATAGAAGAAAAAGATGGGGCTATTTGGTTTAAATCAAAAGATGAAGACAAAGATAGAGTGCTAAGAAAAAGCGATGGGTCTTATACATACTTTGCTTCTGATATAGCTTATCATCTTGACAAATACCAAAGAGGATACAAAAAAGCTATAGACCTATGGGGAGCAGATCATCATGGATATATACCACGTTTAAAAGCAGCTTTGGAAGCTCTTGATATACCACAAGATTGGCTTAGTGTGGAGCTTTTCCAAATCGTAAAGCTTTTTGAAAACGGTCAAGAAGTAAGGATGTCAAAACGCACCGGCAAGATGCTAAAGCTAATAGATGTAATAGAGGATATAGGAGCAGATAATCTAAGGTTTATGTTCTTAACCAAAAAAGCCGATACACCCCTTGATATAGATATAAATTTAGTAAAAGCCCAAAACTCTGAAAACCCAGTGTTTTATGTGCAATACGCTTATGCAAGGACTATGGGTATAAAAAGACAGCTAAAAGAGCCCTTTGTATTTGGCTTTTACAAGGATAAATATACATACGAAGAAGAGGAGTTAGATCTTATAAAACGAATTCTTTCTTCAAAGGACGTGCTTTTTGAAGGAGTTATCAAAAAAGACCCAAGCTTGGTGGTAAAGCTCTCTCTTGATATAGCTAAAAGCTTCCATAAATTTTACAACACACACAAAGTAATCACTTCAGATGAAATCACCACAAAAAAACGTATATCCTTAGTTTATGCCACTCAAAAGATATTTGATATTATATTTGATATTTTGAATATAAAAGCCCCAGAGATGATGTAAAAACAAAGGGCCGTAAAGCCCTTTGCCTACCAAATTAGTACCATTGTTTTCGTTGACTGGTACGGAATCCACTTGTCTTACAGCCAAGTTGCATATATATTATTTTTTGTAGTAAAGAGATTGGAGGTTTTAGCTATGCTAATACACATATATGGTCCAGGGGGACCATATCCAGCAATGAATTATGTAGCCAAAAAGTTTAACAAATATCAAAATAAGTGCAGGGCCGTAGTAAAAGCTGGACCTTTGCCAGTTTGGAAAAAAGAGGCTTTGAAAAATGGAGATATTATTTACAGTGGTTCAGAAGATATGATGGAAGATTTTCTAAGAAAATTACCCAATATAGATAAATCTAGTATAAAACCAGTTTACTATAGGCCTTCTGCTATCATATATAGAGATATAACGATAAAAAGCTTTAAAGATTTGGCTAAACCTGGTGTAAAAATACTTGTGGTAAATGGTGCTGGTCAAGTGGGGCTTTGGCAGGATATGGCGATGAAGTATGGAAATTTTGAGCTTTTAAAAGCTATAGAAAAAAATATATCTCACATATCTTATAACTCCAAAGATGCGTTGGAATATTGGAATACCCATAAAAATGTAAACGCTTTTATCATATACAACATATGGGCTATAGCCCATCACATAAAAGATTACTATATACCAAAGCGCCATGTGATATATAGAGATATGGATATATCCCTTACCTACAAAGGCGATAAAAACCCTTGTGCTAAAGAATTTTACAACTATGTAATCGAGGCAAAGCAAGCTTTTAAATATTTTGGATGGAGTTATTAGAGGAAAAGTTAACTAAATTTTAGCAAGTGTAAACATAGGAATTTTATTATACAAAAATCTTAAACAGACAAAAGTTTTAACAAATATTGCCTTTTGCTATTCATTTGGATAAATGCGGTATTTTTATGCTTTTGAGCTAACAACTATTAGGTTTGCTGCAATTCAACATGTTCTAAATTGCCTTTTTGACACTTCTTTAATTAGCGATGGGTCTTTAAGTAAATCTATAACCACCTGTAGCTCTTTTATGTTTAGATATTCTTCGTCTGTATGCGGGTTGCGGTATCCACAAGCAAGGTTTACACTAGCTATAGAAAGCTCAGAGCTCAAATCAGTTATATCACTATATGAGCCACGCTCTTTATCAAGTCCTCTTTTGTTGAATATATCTAAAAACTCATCCTCTGCACCAACATAATCCACATAGTGCCCAGTTTCTTTTCTATCTATTTCTATAAAACAGGTGTTAGCTGATAGAAGCTCTGGCAAGTCATGTATTGCTTTCTTTACACCTATGCAGCCGGTTTCTTCATAGTTTGTAAACAATAAATTGTAAGGCAGATCTTTCAGTGTAAGCAGTGCATAAACACCAGCTCTATCATCAGCACCAAGACCATAGCAACCACGGTTAAATAAAATATCATTTTCTAAAACGATATCATCTAATTTTGGTTTTTGTTTGTGAACCGTGTCTATATGAGCCACCAAGCAGGGTAAATTATCATCTTTGTGCAGGTATAAATACATATCATTCAAGTAAAAATTTGGTTTTATCTCTTGAAAAATATGATTGTAAAGTTCACTTTCATTAAGAGATAACAAATGTGATAAATAGTCTAAATTTAAATCCATAAAACCTCCCAAGCTTGCATTTATATTTAAAATACTACAACACAATTAACTTGTCAATGCTTTTTATAAGTTCACTATATCTCTAATATATAAAAACTGTGTTAAACTTATGGTCTTAAAAAGTTATTTTTCTATATGCTTTTCAAAAGGCTAGCATGCTTAGCATTTATTACTATTGCTTGGCATACTCGTCGTTAGATTAGTGTCTTGACATTGGAACCTAAACTATTCTGATGAATACTATACTTTTTCCCACTCAAAACTTACAATGTTCTTATCTTTCTTGCTAAACTCTATCCCTATTAGATAGACCTCTTGGTACTTACCAATATACTTCTCATAATACCTTTTATCTTTTATCTGTTTTAAAGCAACGCCCTCTTCTTTATCTTCTACTACCTTAAACTCTATTATATAAACGCTGTCTTGGTTAAAGATGCTAAGATCTATTTGGCCTTTGTTGGTGTTGTCTTCTGATATCACATTTAACCCTGCTCCGTTAAAAAGAGCATATACAATAGATGCATAAAAGCCTTCGTATGATGCTATATCGTTGTTTCTATACCAATCATGGGGGATACTTGCTAAGAACATGTATATAGCATCTTTTATTTTGTCTATATTCTTTTCTTGAATGGCTGTTATTAAATTTATCTCAGCCTTATCTTTTAAAGGTGGGTTTCTTACTATGTAAGTTAAGAAAGCATCGTTAAAACTCATCCTCACTTCAAAGTTTGGATAAGATAATTTAAATACGTTTTTACTACCTAAAACCTTGTAGTCTTTTATGGTAAGATAACCTGCTTGAAATAATAGATTTTCTGGAAATATATTATCCACATCAAGATTAGATAAAATCTCTTCTCCTACTTCCAAGTTCTCAAGCTCTGGGATATAGTATCTGTTTTTCATAAACATCTTAATAAGGAATGTAGGTGTTCCTGTCTCAAACCAAAAGGCTCTAAACCTTTTTTCTGAAAAAAGAAGAAGTATATCAAAAGGATTGTAAACACTCTCTCCAAGCCAACTATAGCCGTTGTACCAGACTTTTATCTTCTCTTTATCAAAATCCTTTAGTCTGTCTTCAAACACACTTTCAAGCTCAGATTGGGTATATCCGCAAACAGTGGCAAAGCTTGGGTCTATGGTTATATCGTTTAACTGGTTTAAACCGCTAAAGATTGATACTTTTGAGAATCTTGAAACCCCTGTAAGAAAGACGAGCTTTAGATAAGGGTCAGAGGGCTTTAGTATCTCAAAAAACTTTTTTAGTATATCTCTATTTCTTTTGGCTTTTTCTATATCCTCTATCACATCAAGAATAGGCTTATCGTATTCATCTATAAGCACTACCACTTTTTGATTGTATTTTTCATATAGTTTTTGGATGAGTTCTTGGAATTTTAAGGGTATAAGCCTTTTGGTTAGTTTTATATGGTGTAATGTTGCTATATCATCCAAAAATGATTTTAAAGATTCTATGAGATTTTCCTCTGTATCTGGGTAAGCCTGGCTTAAATCAAACTTTATCACCGGATATTTCTTCTCCCAATCCCAATTATCGTATAGATATAACCCTTTAAATAATTCTTTGTTGCCAGAAAAGGCTTCTTTTAATGTGTCAAGAAAAAGAGATTTACCAAACCTTCTGGGGCGGGATAAAAAATAATATCCGCCTTCTTCTAATTTTTTAACAAACATCGTCTTGTCTACATAATAATAGTTGCTATTTCTTATTTTCTCAAAGGTTTGTATACCTATTGGTAAAAGCTTCATAATGTGATTATACCACAGATCATTGTGAGCTAATTACTATCTAAATGTTATAATTGATAAAGGGTAAAAAATTATGAAAGTGGCGTATAAGCTTAAGCTTGGATTTTCTTTTGAAAAAGAGCTTGTGTTGCCAAAGCATTACAATCATACACTTCAGGGGTTTTTCTATGAAAATATGGATAGGATGCTCTCAAGGTTTTTCCACGATATTGGGTT
Source organism: Hydrogenobaculum sp. 3684 (assembly GCF_000213785.1). NCBI lineage: Bacteria > Pseudomonadati > Aquificota > Aquificia > Aquificales > Aquificaceae > Hydrogenobaculum > Hydrogenobaculum sp. 3684. Next base: position 338,571 of record NC_015557.1, read on the forward strand.
TCCTTACAACAATAGAACCTTTAAACTGTTTACATTTTCAAATATCATAGGCAATCTAAAAGCCGAATACCAAAATCAAATCGTATACGAACCTCCAAATATGTACATATACTTTTCAACACCTGTTATAGGGGCTATGAAATCCATTGTAAACCGGGTTATAAGAAACGATAGGCTTAGACTAAGCAAAAACATCATAAACCTTTCTGAGATAGAGATAACAGAAGAACCGATAGATCAAGATGAGATAAAGATAGAGTGCCTATCTCCTATAGTAGTTTATAGAACACCCATTGGTAGCAAAAGACATATTTATTTTAGCCCTTTTGAAAACGAGTTTTATGAGCTTTTAAGAATAAACATACTAAAAAATACCGGATAATATACGGAAGAGATTACGATGGGGATTTTGAGATAACCCCTGCCAAGGTAAAAAAAGAATATATGAGAAAGGTGTTTTTTGATAAAACCTTCATAATAGGCTACGATGGACAGTTTTATATAAGAGCGGATAAAGATATGCTAAAAGTAGCCCTCGAGTGTGGGCTTGGCGTCAAAAACAGCGCCGGGCTTGGATGTATAATGAAGGTATAGTTTTATGGATTTTGATAGGATAAATGGAACCCTTATGTGGTATAGTTACATATGCGATAGACAAGTGTGGTTTATAGGGCACTCTATAGAGCCACCTCAAGAAAATGAATATCTTGGTAAAGGGAGAGCCATTCATGAGATATTTTATCAAAACAGCGCCAAAGAACTTTTTGTGGATAATACTATTATGATAGATGTTGTAAGAGGAAAAGAGCTTATAGCGGAGTTAAAATCTAGCTCAAAACATCTTCGCAGTGCTATGATGCAAATGGCTTTTTATCTTTATTATCTAAAGAAAGAAAAGGGTAAAATGTTTTCTGGGAAGGTCCTTGTCCCCACAGAGAAAAAATCTTACGATGTGAAGCTTACCGATGATATAGAAAAGGAGATTGAGGATAAGATAAGACATATAAATGAGATTTTGGCACTTGATAAACCGCCAGCGTTTGTTAAAATACCCTTTTGTAAAAATTGTGCTTATAAAGAACTGTGCTTTGCTTAGGCTATGGCAAAAACTCTTTATCTTTTTAGCAGCGGAAGATTGGAAAGAAAAGACAATACCCTTCATTGGGAATCGGAAAAAGGGAGTAAGACTATACCTGTAGCGGTAATAAGCGATATAAAAGTATTTGGTGAAATAGACCTAAACAAAAGACTTTTGGAGTTTCTTGATAAGAACGATATTCCTATACACTTTTTCAATTATTATGGATATTATGTAGGTTCTTTTTACCCAAGAAATGCTTATAACTGTGGTATCATAATCCTAAAACAAGCAGAGCATTACATGGATAAAGACAAAAGGTTTTACATAGCAAAGAATTTTCTTGTGGGTGCTATATCAAATATGCTTAAAAACCTAAAATACTACGAAAATCGTGGCAACGAAGAGCTTAAAAGTATCTCTTCTTATATAACAGAAAAGTTAAAGGCTTTGGATTTGAAAGAAGATATACAAACGCTTATGCAGACCGAAGGCGATGTAAGGAAAACCTATTATCAGGCTTTTAACAGTATACTAAAAGATATGGAATTTGAAAAAAGAACCAAAAGACCACCGGAAGACCCTTTAAACGCCATGATATCTTTTGGCAATTCACTACTTTATACTACAGTGCTTAGTGAGATATATAAAACGCATTTGGACCCGCGCATAGGATACCTTCACGAAACAAACCAAAGAAGCTTCACTTTAAACCTTGATATTGCAGAAGTTTTTAAGCCGGTGATTGTGGACAGAGTAATTTTTCAGCTTTTAAATAAAAATCAAATAACTGAAAAGCATTTTGACAAAGATATAAGTTTTGCTTACCTAAACGAATCAGGGCGAGAGATATTTGTAAGAAGTTTTGAAGAAAAGCTAAATACAACAATAAAATACAAAAATATGTTTTGTTTGTGCCTATAGGGGATTGAAACAAGATTCTAACCCTGGGAACATCTCACTAAGTTTTAGGTTTTGTTTGTGCCTATAGGGGATTGAAACCGCTAGTGACAACAAACTGTAGTGCATGACCAATAAGTTTTTTGTGTACCTATAGGGGATTGAAACGCACGCACAAAAACTGCACAAAAACTGCTAAAAAATGGTTTTTTGTGTACCTATAGGGGATTGAAACTATAGTGAATAACATCATTTTTACATTTTGCAATGAGGTTTTTTGTGTACCTATAGGGGATTGAAAAGAGTTTTTGTTAGGTTATAGAATAATTGCTGAGATATATAAGAATGTCATGGTTTATGCGTTCACAATGTAGTGAATTTGTAAAATACATTGACAAAATGCATAAGTTGTCATATAATATACTATAATATGAAAATATAAATTAAGATATTTAAGGAGACTTGTCAATAATTTTGTGTCTCATAACAAAATCTCCTGTTGAATATTTGTAAAACTTCATATGAGGACCCTTTTAATGCAGGAACTGGCTTACTCCACTTATTGTTCTTTAAAATATCTCTCTGGACAAGGATATTTATTTCAAGAATCTCAGCAGATTGGAAATAGCCTCCTAAGTTTATCCTTGCTTTTTCAATCATGCTATTTATACTTTCTACGGGATTGGTAGTATAAATATGCTTTCTTAGATTTTCTGGATATTTCAAGAAGCATAAGTACCTTTCTTTGTTAGCTTTTATCCTTTTTATGAAGCTTGGATAAATAGACTTAAATCTCTCACACAGTGCTTCAAACTTCTCTAAACCATCTTCAAAATCTAAGCTATTGTTCTTGATATTCTTTAACTCTTTCTTAAAGAACTGAGCATCTTGCTTACTCATCTGAGCTGTCACATTTCTCTGAAGATGTATGAAGCACAATTGATGGTCTGTATCTGGAAAAAAATTTTTCAATGGCGTTAGCAATACCAGGGAAATCATCGCTTACTATAATCATTACTCTTTTAACTCCTCTTTCTGTTAGGTCGTTGAAAACCTTTAGCCAATCTGCTCTGTTCTCGTTATTAAAGAAAGTATAGAACCCAAGTATATCTTTGTTTCCTTGAAGGTCTATGCCAAGAGCAATATAAACAGCTGATTTTCTTACTTTACCCTTCTCTCTTATTTCACAATGATAGGCATCTATATATAGTATAGCTATGTCTGATGGTAATTCTCTGGTTTTGAAATCGTTTAACCTTTCAAGAAGATCTTGCTTAATTATCTTCATATGTTGTTTGGAGTAATCAAGACCCAAGCTATTTAAGGTAGACTCTATCTTACTTTCAGAGTATCCATTGGCCACAAGGCTCATTAGAAGATTTATATAATCTTCATTGACTCTTCTATAGGGCTCTGGTAAAGCTTTAGGCCTAAATCTTCCTTTTCTATCTCTCGGAACATTTAAGTCTATCTTAAAAGATCCTGCGTTTAAAGTTCTTCCATAGTATCCGTTAGCTTTGTTGTCTTCTTCTTCGCTTAAGAATATCTTTCTTTCAGACTTCATAAGCGTTTCCATAACTAACTCAATGAACTCCTTTACACCAAGCTTCTGGTAGTTGTTGATGTCTTTACCAAGATAATCTTCTATTAGGCTTTCTAAAGAAGCTTTTAACTTCCCTATTCTTTCTTCTTCTTTCATAAACAAAACCTCCTAAAATTTGATAAAGTGTTTAAGTTTAAGACACATAAATATTTTAACTCCCCAAAATTAAAATCTGTTAGTCTCAAAAAAGATGAGAATCACCCAAATAAAGGATACATAATTGTTTCTGGTCTATTTGGAAATAAAAAACATATGCATTGGGTAATAAATGAAGAAGATACAAATAAAGAAATTAAAATCCCTGAGAATGTTATTGAAGAATATAAATCTGATGTTAATAGAGAAGAAAAATTTGATTTGCTTAAAATAGCTGATAGCGGCAAAAGTGTTCCGTGTTTTTATATCACAGACAATCAAAATACAGACAATCAAAATAATGTTTTAGCTTTTGGCCATACAGGATTTTTTAGATTACCTTATGAATTAACTATAGGCGACCATATACCTGAAGAACTAAGGTCAGAGGATAAAACAGATTTTGCTGAAGCAATCTTTGGAAAAGAGAGCAAATGGGCAAGCAGAGTGTTTTTTGAGGATGCTTTTTTAGGAGAAGAGCAAAATGATGTATTCATGAATGAGACCTCGCCTAAGATACTTGCATCACCAAAACCTACAGCTTTTCAGCTTTACTTAGAACAACCTTACGAAGAAAATACTTATTTAAGAAATCTAAAACATTGGGACGACAAAGACGCACTTATTAGAGGCCACAAACTTTACTGGCATAGGGATACACCTGATAATCCAAAAGATAAATACAGCTGGAATGAAGGAGAAGTAAAAGATGATACTCAGCATACCGTTATAAAACCAATCAAAAGAAATATTAAATTCAAATCACGCATACGATTTGAAAATCTTACGAAGGAAGAGTTAGGTGCATTGCTTTTTGTATTAGACTTACCACAAAATCATTATCATAAGATTGGAATGGGTAAACCTTTGGGTTTGGGTAGTATAGAAATAAAACCTAAGGTATTTATTGTTGATAGAGAGAAAAGATATAAATCTTTGTTTAAAGATGATGCTTGGAATTTAGCAGAAGAGGACAAAACAAGTGAAATAAATGAATTTAAAAATGCATTTGGAACGTACATTTTAAGTAAAATTTCTAATGATAACAAAAGAAATGCAAATGATGACAAAAAAAGTGCAGATTTATTATGGCAAACCGAAAGGTTAAGCCAATTAAAGATAATGCTAAGTTGGAATAATCCTGAGACTAGAGACTGGCTTGAGAAAACAAGATATATGATGATAGAATGCCAACCAACAGTTGGATATGAGTGTATTTGCGCTGGTACGAATAAAGACAAGTGTAATGAATACAAAGATAGGCCTGTTTTGCCAAAACCTGAAAAGGTAATAATAAGTAATAGATAACAAATATACTACATAATACCAATGACATTGTTTATCAACTATTAAGTTATTACTTTATTAAAGGAAGCATTAGGATGTTAAAAAGTTAGTTCTAATTTTGACTCTTCCAGTTTGGCTTTTGGCGCAGGTGTATCACAGCGCAACGTTTTGTGTTTTGATCTGTATAAGTTTTACTTGTACCTATAGAGGATTGAAACCTTCATATTTAACCTATAACCTTGGGGGCGTGGTTATCTCAATTATGTTTTTTTCCAGAGTAGCTCTACTTCCAAATATTTATACCTGATTCCTTAATAGCTTTTATCTTCAGTTAGTCTTATTTTTACCTTGATGCTTTTATCATATAAGTGTTGAAGTGTATAAATTGTCACCACTTTTTTATTTCAAAATAATTTTTCTCATATTTATGTTAATATAATTACCATTATGTTAACAAATGAAAGCTTTTATATCTTGATATCAAGAAAATTTGACATCAATGATATAAAATGATATATTAATGTTATCAAAATATTGGAGGTAAGTCAAATGGGTGATATCAAAATGAAGGCAAGCGAGTATGCGGCAATGATGTCAGTGTCATTAAATACTGTCAAAAATAGGATAAAAGCTGGAATACTAAATGGTGCCAAAGAAGAAGATGGTATATGGTATGTGTATTTGACATCAGACGAATATGAAAATCTGCAAAACAGCAAAGAAAAATCTCAAGAAAGAGAACAAGCTATTTCAGACTCTATAGAAAAATTGAAAGCTCTTCCAGATGGTGCTCTTATAGCCACATATATCAATATTCAAAGATATGCCGAGTTTCAAAAGCAAGAGCTTATGCAAGAGCTTTCTAGTCTGTATGCTTTGCTGGCTGTAAAAGAGAAAGAGATAGAGTTTTTGTCAAAGGATTTAGACCGTTATAAAAGCAAAATAGAAGAGCTTAAAGAAGAAAACTTATCATTATCTGAAAAGCTAAAAAACCTAAGCAAAGAGTTAGAAGATTGTAAAAAAGAGTACAAAGATCTAGACAACAAATATCAAAGAGCAGACATAGATATGAAAAAAATAATCCTTGATAAAGAAAAAGAGATACTTGAGAAAGAGCGGGAGATAGAAGAGTTAAAGAGGAAACTATCTATGCTATAAGCTTTAAAAATTTTTAACACTATATCCTTGAGTTTATGAGGCTTTTAAGATAAAAATAGCTTAATTCTTTTTTGTATTGACGCCTTATTATATCCATTAACTTATTGAATATATTGTAAGTTAGAAGAGCATCGTCTTTAGCTCTGTGAAGTCTTTCGTATTTTATGTTAAAGTAATCTGCTACTGCAGAAAGTTTGTAGGATTTTAGGTTAGGGATGAGTTTTTTGGAAAGTTCAAGGGTGCAGATATTTGGAGATTGTAGTTTTTTATGAAGATATATGCTGTAAGCTTTGTTTAAAAACGATAAATCAAATTTTACGTTGTGACCTACTATGATATAGTCTTTTACAAAGTTGTCAAAATCGTATATAACCTCTTCAACCTTGGGTTGGCCTACCAGCATAGCGTTTGTTATGCCTGTTATTTCTGTTATCCTTCTTGGAATAAAAAAACCTGGGTTTATGAGTCTGTGAAATTGTTTTGTGATTCTTTCTTTTTCCACCAAAAAGGCAAAAATCTCTATTATTTCATGCTCATCTGGATTAAGGCCGGTGGTTTCTATGTCTAAAACTACGTATGCGTCATTCTCAAAAGATTCGCTAAAATACATAATTTCACACGCATTACTGTAAATATACCTTTATGTAGCTTTCTTTTTTAAGTTTGTGTAAAATCTCATCGTATTTTTTCTTCATCTTTTCTTCTAAAAGCTTTTTCTTTAGCTTGTCTAGGTCTATGTTTTTATATACAAGTTTTATGTTTTTAACCTTAGCAATGTATATGTTGTTTTTACCTTCTGCAAAGACTATATCACCTTTTGATGCTTTCCAGACTTGTTCGTCTAAGTTTTTTTTCAAATCTCCTTTTGCTACTTCTAATTCTTGAGGAGTTAGGTTTAGTTTGCTGGCTATCGTTTTTAAGCTTGTGGTGTTGTTTAAAAGCTTACTTAGTTTATCTTTGTCTTTTTTGGGCACTATAAGAAGTTCAATATCTCTTTCTATTTTAGGTTTGCCGTATTTTAATTTTAAAAGCTCAATATCAGAAGGTGTAATCTTAACAGCTTTTCTTAAGTATTCTCCAAAGCCAGCTGTTGCCAAGATCTCTTTTCTTAAAAAGTCTCTAAACTCTTTTGGTGATATACCTTGTTTTTTTAGCTCTTCGTAAAGTTGTTCAATGGTAAGGTTGTTTTGAGAGGCCAAGTCTTTTATAGTTTGGTCTAAAAAGCTCTCTGGTGTGGCCATATGGTTTTCACTCAAATATTGGTATATGAGGTATATATCTATAAGCCTTTTTAAAGCTAATTTTGCATCTTTTGTACCAAAATAAACCATTGCTATTTTCAAATCGCTTTCTAAAATTGGTTCACCGTTTACGGAAGCTACAACTCTATTTACTAAAACTCCAGGTGTGCTATGTAAAAGCTCTTCAAAGCTGTTGTTGGTAGCGCTTTGTTGGTTTATAGTTTTATGGCTTTTATCAACGTTTTTATCAGTCTTAGCGCCTGCAAATGTAATATTTATTAGGGTTAGTATAGATATAGCGCTTGTTAGTATTTTGCTTTTGTAAAATTTCATAACACCTCCTACTTATCATTTTACATCAAAAGCAATTAGTTTTGTGTACTAGTTAACTATATCATTAACACATACATGTGGTATGCTTGTAAACCGTGTTATACTTGTGAACCTTGGCATACTTGTGAATCGTGGCATACTTGTAGGGTGTGGCAGACTTGTGAATCGTGGCATACTTGTCTTTATAGGTGCTCACTCAACTTATACACCTTCGGATTAAAATATGTTATACTATCTACATTGGGGCTTATTGAGCTTCTTAAGTTTTTCTTAAGAGCTGGCCGCACTTCAATAGCTGAATAAGCGTAGAGAGTGTTGGTATGCTTGTGTTGAACCCCACGGCATTTTTAACTTTTTTAGTTAGGGTTTTTAGTAGGTTGTTTATACAAAAATAAGTTTTATTAGCCTTCCAACTTATTGTCTGACAAGCAATTAATTTTGCCGTAAAACCGTAAAGCCGTAATTACATAAAACCGTAAAGCCGTAATTACGGCGAATTTGTAAAAAGCTTGTTAGACAATTATTTAAACTTGATAACGGTACACTAAACTTTGCAGAATCTGGCATTTTCGGAAAATTACCTTCATTTGCGGGGGGGTACCCCCTTGACAAAACCATTGATACACTATATAATATTAGGAGTAGTGATTTCTGGGGTTTCATCTGAACCGTGTGGGTTAAGAAGCACAACACCTTTGCCGTTTACAAGCACGTTTGAAGAGTTTCATCTGAACCGTGTGGGTTAAGAAGCTGATTTGACAGCATCAAATACAGTTGCAATAATCTGAGTTTCATCTGAACCGTGTGGGTTAAGAAAAAGAAAACGTATTGTATAAGTTCAGATAGACTGAACATAGAGTGCCTGAGCATGTTTCAGATGCCTGTCTTCTTAAAAGACACTAATCTCATGATGTAAAAAATGCCCTTGGCACACTAGTGCGTGAGCATGTTTCAGATAAGCATGTTCTTAGAATACACTTATCACACGACAAGTATGCCACACAATAGTAAGAAATGCCTTTGGCACACTAGACTCTTGAAGAAGTACATAGAAAATACAACTTTGTAAGATCTACAAATCTACCACGGTTTATGTGTTCACGATGTAGTGAACTTATACACTATAGTATGCCAACGATACTCCTTACATCGTAAGTAAAAAGTTTGTTAAAAATATAAAAGCATTTAAAACATGCTTACAGCATTCTATTTATATCCTATCCAAACTCATTCACTTTGTAGGCTAATTTTACCTATATCAGAATATGCTATATCTCCGGCTATTACATAAGATTTATTTTGATATTTAAAAGCCAGTGAAACGGTTATACAAAAATCATCTGTGGCTTTAGAAAGATAAACTCCTGTTATATAAGGGGTTTCCGATGCATTTTTAAAATAAGCTTCTTTTGATCTATCTGCCCCCTTTTTCCCTGTGGCTATGCTTTTGGATATGTCTGGATTTATTATATTGTTGGATATCTGGATTCCAGACTCGTTCATTATATAGATAAGGTCGTAAAAAGGATACTTTTTAAACATATCGTAGACCACAAATTCCCATAGATTTTTTTCAGTTTTCACTAGATTGTTGGCAATATCTTGTATAGAGGATGATATTTTTTCTTTTATAAGCTGGACTGTTGGATAATCTTGCTTTGATAAGTGCGTTATCAGAAGAGGCTGTAATCCATCAATTATCGCTACGGTATTTTTCATATCTTTTATATATACTTTTAATATATCTATTCGTTTTAGGAAAGCATCGTAAGATTTTATGTTGTTTAAATTTAGTACGATGGCGTACATAACAGGGGTTTTATGGGTTTGAAACAGTACGTTGTATTCTTTATAAAATTCATCAAAGAATTTATTTATAACATCTTTTGTGATTTTTGTTTTGTGTACACTGTATATTTCGTTATCGGATTTTTCTATATATGTACAACATTCGTTAGACATATTTTTTAATAGATCTCTTATTAGCTTAAACAGCGAGTCTATTTTATAACTAAGCTCTTCTTTTAGTTCTTTAAAATCCTGAAAACCTATAACCACCGCATAGTAATCTTTCCCTAACATGTTAGATATTTTGTCTTGAGAAGAGTCTGGGAATTTGCTTAGATAATGGATTACTGTGTCGTAATTTATTACTCCTATGTATTGATTTTTGTTGTTTACCAAAAATATATCAGACACTTGGAGTCTAAGGACCTCAATAACATCTGAAAGTCTTTGTGGGTTTATGTTGGTGTTTTTGACTTTTGGAAGAGGTTTTGATAGTTCTCCTACATTTAAATTTCTATTTGCAAAAGCTATGTCATCTTTTTTGACAATACCTATAGGTGTTTGATTTTTTAGTATAACAACGTATTTGTAGAAGGGCTTTTCTTTGAAAAACTTATAAACCAAATCAACACTATCTTCATAGTTAAAAGCCGGTATGTTTGAAGAAAAAATGTCTAAACTTACATAGTTTTCAGCTTTTGGCATAAATACCCTCTTTCAATATATATTCTAATACTTTATCTGGTATCATATATTTTACACTCTTACCATGCTTTATACGCTCTCTTATTTCAGTAGAGGATATATCTATAGTTCTTGTGTTGCAAAAAATTGCATCTATATCGTTGTTTATAAAAATATCTTCTTTGCCTCTTTTTACCACTATAAAATTTGCAATTTTTACAAGATCTTCATATCTGTACCATTTATCAAGCGTTAGGTAAGCATCGTAGCCTATTATGAAGGTTGGATTTTCTTTATACTTTTCTTTTAGCATCAGTGCACTTTTATAAGTATAAGATATTTCTTCTTTTTTTAGTTCTATATCTTCTATAAAAGCCCAAGGCTCATCCTCCAAGGCAAGCTTTAACATTTCAAACCGCTGTTTGGGACTTGCTATAGGTTTTGGTTTAAAAGGAGATATAAAAGCTGGCATAAAATATATTTTATCAACATCACAAAGCTCGCATACATCCCTTGCCACAAGTATATGCCCTATATGTATCGGGTCAAAGCTACCACCAAAAAACGCTATACCCATATACCTTGATTTCTTATAGCTTCAAGCTTGTCTGGTATTTCCACATCAAATCCGTAAAGCTTTTTAAGTTCTAAAGCGTTTAGAAAAGCTCCTGCTCCAAAGGTGTTGTTAAAAAATATGTAAGTAGGTTTATACTCTTCTATTTTTCTTATTTTTGTTTTTAATTTTTTCAGCTCGTCTATGCTGTATATGTATTTGTAAGGATTTTCTTCATCTTTTCCATGTATTCTTATATAGTTGAAGTTTGCTGTGCTAATCCAAGGTCCTACCAAAGCATCTTCTTTTTTTGGAGCATCTACATTTACTATGCTGACGTTGTTTTCTTTTAAAAGCTCAAAAACATCTTTTCTGTTAAAAGACTTGCTTCTAAACTCTATGGCCAAAGGTATTGGTTTTAAGCTTTTTATAAGATCTTCGATATGCTCTAAAGACTCTTCTTTGTAGTGCATAGATGGTGGAAACTGCATTAAAAGTGCTATAAAACGCCCAGAAGATACTATTAGTTCTATGTCTTCTATAAACTTCTCCAAGCTTTTTTTATCGTAATTTTTAAAATGTGTAAAGCTTCTATGAAGTTTTATTGAATACCTTAAATTTGGTGCTTTTTTAAGTATAGATTTTATATGATGCTTTTGTGGATATCTATAAAATGTGAAATTTAGCTCTACACTATCGAAAAATCTCTGGTAATAAAGTATAAACTCCGATGGTCTTATGCCGTTAGGGTAAAATCTTCCTATGGCATCTTTATAATAATATCCACTTATGCCAATATGTATATTAGCATTCTTCATAGAGCGGCCCGACGCATTTCATATTCAAGTAGTGGTTTATCATGTACCATCTTCATAGAGCAGCCCGATGCATTTCATTTTTGCTTAGTGGTTGTTTTAAAAACCAATTTTCAGCAATACCAAATAAAAGCAAAATCAAAGGAAGATAAAGGCTCCAAAAAAAAGTAAACAAAGATCCAAAAAGCTGATACACCATTGTAGCCACAAAAGGTATAAATAAAAAATCCTCTTGTTTAAAAGCTTTTAAGCTAAAACTAAATTTTAACACCCTCCAATAAAACCAAATAAGTCCTATAAGCCCAATAAGACCCTTTTCTATGTATTCTGACAAACCTTCAAAAGATTCAAACTTTTCAAGACCAAGCTTTGGATCTAATTTTAATCCACTTCTAACCCCATGTCCTATTAGAATAGCTACTATATTTTTATCCTTAATATCCTTATCTATTACTCTAAAAGCGTGTATCATAATTTTATATCTTAAACTTGAAACTGTGTTTAACTCTTTTGTGGTAATCTGCTCGTGTTTTAGGATTTTAACAATTACATCAAACCTAGGATCTTTTCTAAAAACGTAAAACCCGCCTATCGAAAGCACAAGCACCGAAGCGGTTAATATTGAAAGCACAAGTTTTTTGGAATAACTACCCAAAGATGCACTTAAAAAAACGCTTAGCCCTGCCAAAAACCCAAGCAAATCAGATCTTTTTGTACTAAGTACCACCATCAAAGTATAAACCAAAAAAAGCCCTAAAAACAAAAACCTTTTCCAATCTTTTTTATATAAAAAAATACCAATGCTAGAAAAAGCTAAAATAGAAAATATAAACCCAGCATCAAAAGCCCCACCAAACAAAAGCATCTCATAGCCTTTTAATTTTATATTGTAAAGACCCACAATTGTAAGTGGGATCCCGATAAGACAAAAGTAAAAATTTATCTTTTTAGCAAAAGCTAAATAATCTATATCAAGATAATTTTTTGCTAGATATAAAAGCATAAAAACAAGCTCTTCAATAGCATGGTTTATCTTTGATATATTAAACAAAATGCTTGATATGAGCCCAGGGGTTATATAAGTGAATATAGGAGCCGTCAAAATACCTTTTAGATTTTTATTTTTAATCTCGTCGTACAAAAGCACCAAAAGATATATCACAACAAAAGCTTCAAAGATTGTTATAGATATAAAAAATGTAAAAACTAAACACCAAAGGAGTGTATACCTTATCTTACCTAATGAGATCTGCATACTCTTTTGATAGTTTAAAAAGTTTTTTTGCGTTTTGGATAGCGCTGTCTTTGTTTTCTATATGTGGGTCTTTTAGTAAAAACGATGTAACTTTACCCCTAACGTAAGCTCTGTAAGATTTGTAAAAGTTTAAAAATATATCAAAATCTTCGTCTTTTGTAGCGCTTTTATAGGTATCTTCGTATATTTTAGCAAAATCTCTATAACCCTTAAGATCAAGCTCCATTGACAAAAAACACATGTCGTTTATCTGATCTTGTATTCTAAACCTATCGTTAAACTCTATAGCATCCATTATACATATGTTATCTTTGTCTATTACCACATGCTCTAACCTTATATCCCCGTGTCCATCTATAACATAGCCTTTTTTTTGCCTTTTGTAAAAAAGGTCTTTATGCTTTTTATAAAAGCTATTTACTTTGTCTTTTATAAACTCGTAATCTTCTTGTTCTATGGTTTTACCTATAAATTCTTTAGTTTGCTCAAAATTCTCATCGGTGTTAAACTTCATTTGATTGTATACGTCAAAATCATACATCTTCTTACTTTGAGAGTGAAAATAGGCTATTTTTTTAGCCACATTTTTTATATCCTCTTCTTTTAAAGAGTTTAGTTTGTTTATCATAAAAAGTTCATCTTTTACCCTTTTCATCTTAACGGCGTACTCTACCACCAAAGCCTCGTCAATGTCTTCTTGGGAAAGCTCGTAAGTGTTGTTTATTTTTATTATAGGTATCACACCAAGATAGACATCTTCGCAGAACCTTTTGTTTATTTCAAGCTCTTTGTAAGAGTAAAACAGCCTTTTTTCTAAGGTTGAATAGTCCAAAAATCCAAAGTTCACCGGTTTTTTTATTTTATAAACAAACTCATCTGTGATGATGACAAAAGAGCTATGAGTCTGAATTAGTTCACCTTTTAGTTTGTCTTTGAGGTAAAACACCACTTCAGACATTGATCATAGCTTCCTTGTTTTTGTTTTCAAGGTTTTGTAGCAGTTTGCTATGCTCTAATATCCAAGAGCTGTTGTAAACTGATACCTCTTTTTTGTAGTCTGTTTTAAACATCCCTTCTTTGTAAGAGAAGGAATTTCCTATACCTGCTAACTTTGGAAGCTCTTTTAGTATATCGTCGTCTATTGGGAAAGGTAAGACTTTTGAAACTTTTTTTAAGCCTCTCAACGTATGGATAGTACCATCTTTTTCACCGGTGAGCTTCATCGGTATACAGGTATCTGCTAAAAGAGAAAGATCGCTCTTGAAAGGTGTTACAAGGGTTAGTTTTGTGTTTTTAAAAGCCTCAAATACAACATCTTTATCAAAATAATCAAATAAATCTTCACCAAACAGCAGCACTGATTTTATTTCACCTTGCTTAATCATTTCTAATATGAGACCTATATCTGTTATTGGTATATCTTTTAAAGCTTCGTAAAGACCAAGTGCGTTTGTTTGTAAAGGTATTGGCATAACTGGGGCGTCTATTTTGTTAAGCATATTCCCAAGCTTTGAAGCCTCTTCATATCTAAAGCTGTAAACATCTACTATTATAGCTGTATCCTTGTCTATTACATCATGGATTTTTTCTATGTCTATGTAGGTTGGCTTAAATTTATCATCCCTTGATTTTTTATTGGATGTCTTATAGACTTTGCCGTTTATCCTATAACTTACCACAGGGGCAACTGAACTTATATCATCTCCTATAAACACGAATTTGGTTTTTGATGTAATATCGTCAAGATGAGCTATTGGTTTGTTATAGGCTTTTAAAAATGGAATTAAATCAACACTAATTACAGAAGATACGTAAGAGCTTACTTTTTTAGCTATCTCTAAAGCTAAACTTATCTCTTCGTTGGTCATAAAAGGAGATATTATGACTGCCATAGGTTTTTCTTTGAAGTTTTTGTTTATTATCTCTATTGGCTCTGAGAAGGGAAATCTGTTTTGATTTGTGATGGGTTCTTTTATTCTGTTGTCGTTTAACATGTCGTATCCAAAAAATATCTTTGCGCAGCTATCAAGTTCTTTTCCTGGTTTTGTCCTATAAACTTGAGCTTTTGACTTCCAGTCTCCTACACCAAACTCAAGCTCTATGTTGCATCCGGTGGGGCAATTGAGACATACGGTCTCTTCATTTTTTAAAAGCCAGCTTCTAGACCAGAATTTAAAAGGTTTTGATATGATAGCACCCACTGGGCATACATCCACGCACATACCACACATATCACAAGATGATGTATCAATGGGTCTTACTGTTGGGACTATGTTAGAATCAAACCCTCTTTCTTCTACATAAAGGGCTTTTGCTTTGTTTATATAATCACATACCCTTGTACATCTGTAGCACACGACGCATCTATTTGAATAGTACTCCAAGTAATCACTTTGCCAATCGTGTTCTTCTCTGTGCTTTTCTAAAGCTGATACTGGTACTATCTGAGTTTGTGGTCCATAAAGAGCTCCATAGTTTTGCAGATCGCATTCACCAGCTTTATCGCATATTGGACAATCAAGAGGATGTCTTGTCATATAAGCTTGCAACAAGTAAGCCTGATTTTCTTTTACAGCTTTTGCTTGGGTGCTGACTCTAAGACCTTCTTGTATTTGAAGTGTGCAAGATGGTATAACGCGGTTTTGATTTTCTACAAGCACTATACAAAGCCTACAAGAACCAAGCGCTGGCAATCTATCAAGATAGCAAAAATAAGGAATTTCTATACCCACAGAAAGCATGTATTTTAATAAATTTTCTCCTTTTGGAGCTTTATATTCTTTGCCGTCTATAAATATACTAACTTCCATGGTAACCTCCTAACATATTTAATATACTAAAAATTGTTTCTTTTGGATTGGGGCTATTAAATATACTCCTTCCCATAACAATTATATCCGCTATCCCACCGACTTCTTGTAAGCTTACTACCCTTTTTTGATCGTCTTTTTTGTCTTTATCAAGCCTTACTCCTGGTATAACGGTTTTTAAATTTGGAAATTTATTTTTTATACTAAAAGCCTCAAAACCAGAACATACAACACCATCTAAATTGCACTCGTTAGCAACACCAGCGAGATTTAAAACCATCTCTTCTAAACTATACCTAGAACCTAAGAACTCCAAATAAGATGAGTCATGAGATGTTAGTATTGTAACCCCTATTATATTTGTATTTCCTTTTATATCTTTTAAAGGACTAAGCATTTCTTTTCCACCAAGCGTATGTACGGTAAGATAATCTATGTTGTTTTTTGCACAAATTTCAACTGATTTTAAAACGGTGTTTGGAATATCGTGAAACTTTAGATCCAAAAACACTTCAAAGCCCGATTGTTTTAGGGCTTTTAACAAAGAAAAACCCTCTTCTAAAAATACTATAGGTCCTATTTTTACAACTAGTGGAAGACCTTCCAATTCTTTCAAAATGTTCAAAGAACTTTTGTCATCTATGGCTAATGCTAGTTTAGGCATTTTTTACAAGCTCTTTTACAGAAGCTGATAACTCTTTTATATATGTTTCAAAATAAGGTAACAGCTTTTTTAAAGCTTCATAAAACTCTTTGTGATCAACATCCCATGTGGTTATTAGTCTGTTTTTTAACCTCATCATATCGTAAGCTATATTTGGATTTTCTATTATATTTGCTTGAGCCATTATAACAAGACAATCGTCAGAGGGATTTTTTAGTTTAAACTTCGGCGATAGATGCCTACATATATCAAACAAAGCATCGTATGCTACCTGATAAAAGTATTTTGCCCTATCAAAATACATTGGTTTTGATAAGAACTCTGCTTCGTCTTTTGATAGTACAAACCTTAGTTTCTCAACAGCATCTTTTATATGTTTTGCTTTTTCGTTTAGAAGATCATAATCTATCAAAAGATAGTTCTTTGTGGTAGTTTTTATATAGTTTATAATTTGCTCAGCGTAATCTCTAAAAAGTTTTATGTGAGTGCTAAGAAAATCGTATAAATAAGAAGGGTCTATATCCTTTTTAAGATCTCTATAGTTTATATAAAACTCCGATAAATCTTTCATATCTTTGGCAAAAGGAAATCCTAAGCTTTCAGAAAGCTCGTAAAGACAGTGTTTTGTGGTTTTTATATTTAACACTTGGGATATGTGTCTACATGGTCTCATGGCGGCTTCAAAAGCTATGTTGAAATCTGTTCTTACTTTGTCTATTGCAAGTTTATTTTGTACAAAAGATTCTTTTGGGAGTTTGAGATTTTTTAATATATCTTTATAGGCTTTTTCAAGGTTTATGAAGCTTTGTACTATAAGCGATATGTTAAAGCCTTTGGTTTTCATCTTATGTATTATAAACTAATTTTATATTTTTTGTATGCCGTTTGTTAGCCTAAAATGCCCATATGTATTAGTATTGCGCTTATGGAGGCTGGTGTGATACCATCTATATTTTTTGCTTGAGCTATAGTGGCTGGTTTAAGTTTTTTTAGTTTTTCTATAGCTTCTTTGGTGAGACCTTTTACGTTTTCATAATCCATATCTGGTGGTAATTTTATATGTTCAAACATCTTGAGCTTTTCGTTTAATTTCTTTTCTTTTTCTATGTAATATTCGTATTTTAATATTATTTCTGTTTCATCTTTTATATAAGGATTTTGAGGCACGTCAAAGCCAAGTTCTTTTAATTTATCAATGCCTTCTATCGCTATTATTTGAGATAAAGTATAGGGTTTTGGGTTTTCACCCAAGTTTATAACGGTTTTTTGGCTTTTATAATAATCAACATAATAGTTGATCCCGTTTAAAAGCTCTTTGGCAAGTTTGTAATCTTCTTCATTTAAAAGCCCAAGATTGTGAGATAGCTCTAAAAGTCTTTCTGGTGCATTGTCTTGTCTTACCGATAATCTATATTCGGATCTTGATGTAAAAAGCCTATAAGGTTCTACTATTTCTTTTGTAGTAAGATCTTCTGCCATAAGTCCTATATAGCTGATAGACCTTGGTAATATTATAGGTTCTTTGTTGTTTGCCCTTAAGCCGGCGTTTATACCTGCTAATATTCCTTGTCCTGCGGCTTCTTCATAGCCTGTGGTGCCGTTGAAGTTTCCAGCGTGGAAAAGCCCTTTTATCTTTTTGGTTTCAAGCGTTGGATATAGCTCCAAAGGATCCACTATATCGTATTCTATAGCGTAAGCGGGTCTTATAAGCACTACGTTTTCAAGCCCTTTTATAGTCCTATACATCTCTTGCTGTATGTCTTCTGGTAAGGATGTGGAAAGCCCGTTTGGGTATATTTCTATAGTATCTTCTCCTTCTGGTTCTAAAAATATTTGATGCTGGGCTTTTGATTCAAACTTTACAACCTTATCTTCTATAGACGGGCAATACCTTGGGCCCACTCCTTTTATAAGACCACCGTAAAGAGCTGTTCTATGTAAATTTTTTCTTATTATCTCATGGGTTTTTGGGTTTGTATAGGTAATATAGCAATTTATTTGCTTTTTATTTGGCTCAAACCAATAGCTTCCTCTTGGGTCTGAAAACAATGAAAATTTGGGTGCTGGTTCATCGCCGGGGGCTATCTCTAGCTCATCAAAATTTATTGTTCTTTTATCAAGTCTTGCAGGTGTTCCCGTTTTAAACCTTTTTAGAGTAAAACCAAATCTTTTGTAAAACTCATCTAAATTTGTAGATGGGGGTTCCCAAGCTCTACCACCAGGAAAAACTTTATCACCTATAAATATCTTTCCGTTTAAAAATGTACCTGTGGTTACCACTACAGCTTTGCATTGATATTCTATGCCAAGTTTTGTTTTTACTCCAATTACTTTATTATCTTTTACAAGTATATCTATTACTTCATCTTGCACAAGGTATAAGTTTGGTATGTTCATAAGGGCTTTTTTCATATATTCTTTGTATTTTAGCTTGTCCGCTTGAGCCCTTGGTGCCCATACAGCCTCACCTTTTCTTCTGTTTAGCATCTTAAATTGTATGCCTGTAGCGTCTATGGCTTTTGCCATTTCCCCACCTAGTATATCTATTTCTCTTACTACAATGCTTTTTGCTATACCACCTATGGCTGGATTGCAAGACATCTGTCCTATGTTATCTATGTTTATTGTAAAAAGCCCAACACTATCGCATAGCTTTGAAGCGGCTATAGCTGCCTCTATACCGGCATGTCCTGTCCCTACAACTACCACATCAAATTTCATATATTTTAAGATAAACAGTTGTTGGCTTTTATGTATGAGTTTATATCTTCTTTTTTATAGCTTTTAGTAGTTATAAAGTTTATAACACAAACCATCGTTTTTGGTTTTACATAGCCTGGCACGTTTAGTATAACCTTACCTTCTTTATTTAAGAAAAATATATTTGGATAGGCGTTTACTCCAAGGTCAGAAGCTATATCTTCTCCAGTGCCAATGAGCTTATGGTTGTTTATAACTAATTTGTAAAGTTTTGAAGTATCATCTGCCAAAACTGGTGCTACTTCAACGTTTTTTAAAGCTTTTATAAGCTCTGGGTTTGTGGTGATATCGTGTTGGAGTTTATGACAATATGGACAATCGCTACTTTCTATTATAAGCATCTCGTAATCTTTTGAAGGTATCAAACTCACTATTGGTACATTTTTGCTGGAGCTTGATTTTAGATATTCATTTACGCCGTTTTGCTTAGAACAAGAAGCTATCAAAAGCCCAATACTAAAAAATAAAGATATTTTTAAAAACTTTCTCATAGACTTCTTAAAGCCTCGTTTATACGCTTAACACCTTCTGATAAGGTGTCTTCAGATACGCAGTAAGATAGCCTTGCCCAGAAGTCTTTTCCAAAGGAAGAACCAGGTACTAAAGCTACGTTACCTTTTTCTAAAATATAAGAGCTCATTTCTATATCGTCTTTGAAGTTGCTTTTATACTTTGTTAAATCTATAAACATATAAAAAGCGCCCTTTGGTTTCGAATAAGGTATGTGGTAGTTTTCTAAAATATTTATAAGATGTGATCTTCTTTTTGAAAACGTATTTTTCATATTTTCTATAAAAGCTTTTGAATTATCGTTTTTCAAAGCTTCTAAAGCACCCCATTGGGCAAAGCTTGTGACATTTGATACACTTTGACTGTTTAAATCAGCTATAACCTTTGCATAAGAAGAAGGGCAAGCTACATATCCTACTCTCCAGCCTGTCATGGAAAAGGTTTTGGAAAAAGCGTTTATTGTGAAAGTGATGTCTCTTGCTTCTTTACTAAAAGATGCTGGACTTACCATATAAGCCCCGTCGTATACAAAGTGTTCATAACATTCATCGGATATAATAAATATATTCCTTTCTATGCAAAATTCCACAATCTTTTTAAGGTTTTCTTCTGATATGACAGCACCTGTGGGGTTTGAGGGTGAGTTTATTATAACGGCTTTGGTTCTTGGGCTTACGTATCTTTTTAGTATGTCAAGCGTTAGTTCAAAATTGTTATCCTCTTGAAGCTCTGCAAACACAGGTATTCCACCAAATAGCCTTATCTGTTCTGGATATGTTACCCAATAAGGTGAAGGTACGATAACCTCATCTCCTTCGTTTAATATAGCCATAAATATAAGAAATAAAACCATCTTAGCTCCAGTGGATACTACTATTTCCGAAGGACTATACTCTACGTTGTTTTCAGTTTTTAGCTTTTGTGATAGTGCTTCTCTTAAAAGCGGAATACCAGAGGATGGTGTATATTTGGTTTTACCTTCTTTTAAAGCTTTTATGCAAGCTTCTTTGACGAAATCAGGCGTATCTATATCTGGTTCACCTGCTCCAAAGCTTATTATATCTATACCTTTTGCTTTTAGCTCGTTAGCTTTAGCGCTAACTGCTAAAGTGGGCGATGGTTTTAATGTTTTAACTCTATCTGCAAGCATAGAAATATTATAAATCAAAAAACCTTTGGTATCTGGCTTTTTATAAAAATTTCATTCTCTGAGGTATAACAATCAAAACAAAGTATGTCTAAACCAATTTCTTTGGCTTGTTTTAGAGCTTCTGAGAAGTTTGGATCTGTTTCTTCGTTTGGTTTGAAGGCTTTTGCATCTGGTCTTTGTACCACAAACACTATCATAGGTTTATATTCTTTTGTGATGTGTATATTTTTTAAAAGCTCAATGTGTTTTGTGCCACGTTCTGATGGTGCATCTGGAAACATGGCTATTTCATCTTTTACAAGGTTTACAGATTTTGTTTCTATGAGAACCTCGTTGTTTATTAGTATATCAAACTTATGATTATCACCATATTTTGGTTCTAGTTTTAGGCTTTTAATATCAAACAAATTCTCTTTTCTTATAAAATCTAAAAACAATTTAGGAGCCAGCAAAGAGTCGATATAAACCCAATGTCCATTTTTATTCACAGCTTTTAAATGCCAGTTGTATTTGCCACCTTCTTTTTTCTCCAAAAGACCCTTTGCTCCTTTTACCAAAAGCTCTGGCAGTCTTCCAGTGTTTCTAATGTGGACAAGGGTTTCTTCGTTGTCAACGATAACTTTTGCTACAAACCTGTTTAGTCTTTCTAAGACTATACACTCTTTGAGGTCAAATTGCATTTATAAATTCAAAGTCGCTTTCTTCAGAGCTGTGTTTTTTGTAATCTTCTTTATCGTCTTTGCCTTGTTCTTTGTCTTGCGAAAATTCCATTTGAGATTCTATGGTGGTGCCATTGATGGTTATATTTTCTACGCTAAAACCAAGGTTTTGTAGATTTTTAAGCAAATCTTTTATTTGAGAATCTTTGTATACAAGCTCTGTGTTTGTATTTATTGTTATAGATAAATTGTTGGCATTAAATCTTATCTGAAGATCCGTTCCGTCGTCAAGTTTGATAGATACATTTTTCATCAACACTGGATTTTTTGACTCTTTTAGCACAGTTTTTTCTATTTCTTTAAATAGGTTATCTGCTTTTATCTCGTTTGTTTTATCTTGAACATTTGCTTGCAGGTTTTGACCCATGTTGAAGTTTTGAGCATCGCTTTGATCTTTTTTATCTTGTTTTTGATTTTCTTCTTTAAAAGCCTGTAAACTTGAAATATCTTTCACTAGACCTTCTATAGGATTTTTTAGGTTTTGTGTCTCAAAAATAGGTTTTCCGTTTAAAATGGAATTATCAAATACATCTTTATATGTTTTATCTAGATTCAAAGCGTTCATATGCTTTTGTATATGTTGTTTTACATCTTGGATTGAGCTATCAACGTTATTAGTTAGTGCTTTGTTTGTGGTATCGGTATTTTTCATATCGCTTGTATCGGTTTTTATAGCGTCTTGATTTTGAGGGGGTATTGGTTTATCTTTTGGAGCTTGAACATCGGCTTGTGCTATATTTTGGCTATCGGAGCTTTTAACTTGTATATTTGGAGTATCAGATTTTAAAGAAGGATCTTGTGGTATGGCTTGTTTGGTAGTTTCATTGGGTTTGTAAACCGTAATAGAATTGTCAGCTGTGGTATCGTCATTGCCTAAAATCTTATTATCTATTGAAGATGGATCTTTGGCGCTATCTTTAGATTTTAAATCTATACTTGGCTTTATATCGTTGTTGGATAATTTTTTGTTTGGGTCATCTTTTGTTGTGCTTAAGGGTTTATCTATTTTGATATTTTTATTATATGAAGTATCTATTGTAATCTTTATACCT
The DNA here is from genome assembly GCF_000213785.1 of Hydrogenobaculum sp. 3684. Taxonomy (NCBI): domain Bacteria; kingdom Pseudomonadati; phylum Aquificota; class Aquificia; order Aquificales; family Aquificaceae; genus Hydrogenobaculum; species Hydrogenobaculum sp. 3684. Next base: position 361,066 of record NC_015557.1, read on the forward strand.
TTAAAAGAATATTCAAAAACATTTTTATTTGAAGTATCGCTGATATAACGAGCGCTGATAGTAAGAAAATCAAGACCCCTTTTGATGTTGGTATCATTTGATGCTTGAGATGAGGTGAGATTGTCAGTGTTGGAGATGTTTGTCTTGATAGCTTGATCATCTTCTTTTGGGGTAGTGTCCGCATTGTTACCAAGATCTTCGGTAGGAGCAGGATCTTGGTTAGATATTTTTGAAGATGGTATATTATTGGCATTTTCATCTTTAGATTCAGGTTTTTGGGCTTTTATGGAAAAAATAGGAATAGAGGTATCATCTTGCTCTAAAACCACGCTAAAAGAAAAAGAAGATATGTAAGATGATATATCTTTGTTTGATAAAATGTATTTGTCAAGATTTGACAAGGTAGAGCCAAGAAAATCGTTAGTAGTAGTAGATACATATTCTTCTTTTATTGATATAGATAAAACAAAATCTTGGTTTTTGCTTGGGTTTTGGATATCTTTTATGATATCATCTATCGTACTTAGGACGTGGTTATCTTTAGTGGTATCTTTAAGCAGGTTTTCAACATCTTTTAGTACATTTACAATGTGAGATTTGGCAATGCTATCTATTTTTGATATATTTATTTTTATATTGTCTTTAGAAGATTCTTGGTGGATGTTTGTTATAGCGTTTGACATAAGAGAGCTTATATTTTGAAAAAGTGTTAGTATATCTTGAAAAAGTTTGTTTATGTCTTTTGGTATATTTGAATCGTTTTTTGGCTTTTGGGAAAAACTATCAAGTAAGTTTGAAAAATCACCATAAGCGGAGTTTGTAGAATCCGCCGGCGTTGGAGGTGGTAAAGGTATAGAGTTTACTCCTATTAAGCTATCCAAAGCCCCTAAAACATTTAGCATATCATAAATATAATAATTCAAAAACAATAGCTTATGATATATAATCATATGATGAAGATAGCCCATGTGATAAATACACTTGCAGGTGCAGGCGCTGAAAGGGTCGCTTTAGATGTTTTTGATTGTTTAAAAGGATATGATCAAGAGTTTATAGTGGCTAAAAACATCATAGATTATGAAATAGATTTTAGACCTAAGATATTGTTTAATATTAAAAAGAAGCCCTTTTATATACCAGCTTTTATATATGAGAAAATCCTTCTTAATAAGCTATCCAAGGCTTTAAAAGATTTTGATGTGATAATATCCCATCTAAGGGATATGAATACAAGGCTTTGCCTTCTTAAGAGTAAAAATCTTATAAAAGCAAAGCTTATAATAGTAGAGCATGTAACAAAAGAGCTTTACTCTAAAAAAGAGATAAAGTATATAAAAAGTCTTTATAAATATGCAGATATAGGAGTGGGTGTATCAGAAAAGGTTGTTAAGGATTTGGAAGAATACGGAGTCAAAAAGACAGTTCTTATAGAAAACGCGATAGATCACGATAAGATAAAAGCGCTATCTTTAGAAGAAGATATAACCTTTGATAAATTTAGTTTTTTAAGCGTTGGTAGGCTAAGCGAGGATAAAGATTATCCCACACTTTTAAAGGCTTTTAAAATAGCAAATATAGATGCACATCTTTTTATAATAGGAGAGGGCTCCAAGAAAGAAGAACTTTTAAATCTTTCTAAAAGCCTAAAAATAGAAGATAAGGTTAAGTTTTTAGGTTTTAAGAAAAACCCATTTCCATATGTAAGAGCTTGTGATGTGTTTGTTAGCTCTTCAAAAAGAGAGTCTTTTTCCATGGTGGTGTTAGAAGCAATGGGTCTTGGTAAAGCAGTTATATGTACAGATGTGGTGCCCTTTGCCAAAGATGGTTTTAACGCTTTGGTGGTGCCAAAAGAAGATGAAGAGGCTCTTTCAAAAGCTCTCATAAAAATTTACCAAAATAAGAATTTAAGAGATAGCTTATCTCAAAATGCATTTTTGTTTTCACAATCTTATTCCAAATCTTATTTTTGCGAGAAATATAAAAATATCATTACTATGCTATAATACTCTAAGATGGAATGCCCAGATACAAAACTTGGGAAATATGTGATAAGACCTCTTTGGTTTGGTATAAGAGGTATTTTTAGAAATGTATTCAATATTAGGGCTTTTAATATAGAAAATATAGAAGGGCTTGAAGGGGTTATTTTTGCATCAAACCACAGATCTCATCTAGACCCACCGGTGTTAAACGCTTTGGTAAAAGAACCTCTTTATTTTATCGCCAAAAAGGAGCTTTTTGAAGCACCTGTCATAGGGTTTTTATACAAACATATGAGGGCTATACCAGTCCAGAGAGGTTCTGGAGATTTTGGAGCTATTGAAAAGGCTATAGAGCTTTTAAATATCGGTTGTAATGTTTGCATATTCCCAGAGGGAAGAAGAGCGCCGGCTGGGGAGTTTTTAAAACCAAAAACTGGTGTTGGTATAATGGTTGTAAAAACCAAAAAACCAGTGATACCAATATACATTGAAAATACGGATATAAATTTTCCTATAGGAGCAAAGTATCCAGTGCCAAAAGTGCCTATAAACGTATACTTTGGAAAGCCCATTCATTTTGGAGATTTAGAAGATAACATCCAAAGCTACAAACTTGTGGCAAACACCACAATGGAGCACATCAAAGAACTTGCCTACAATAAACGTTAGTTAGCCTCGTTTAACACCTTCTCTATCTTTTGATAGTACTTAGTCCTTATCTTAGCTAAGTTTACAAAGCCACCTTTACCTTCTATGGCGTGACCGACAAACAAACTTTGAAGCGTTTCTTTAAACAATTGTTATTTCATTTTCACGCTTTCCTTTAAACATCAATTATACCATAGGTTTTGGCGATATTGTATAGTTTAATAAGTCATACTCACCATACTAATCATAACTATCATACAAGTCATACAAGTAATCAAATCATGTGAATTTTCTTATTTGCAATGATGCTAATTAGTAAATTTTCAGTTTATTTATGATTTTTGACAGTATAGTGGTGGATTTTATAAAATTTTTTGCTTTTGTAAAAACTGTTAGTTTGTTATCAAAATCTTAAAAAACTAAGTGTTATAAATAACTTACACAACACAGCATTGTTTGAATTTATGAGTGTTTTTTACTTGACGAAATGCTTTATTTATGTAATAAATTAAAAACCTCTTTCATTTTTTTGTACAGGGTATATTTTAGACGCATTTTCGAATCAATTTTCATACTCGTCATACTGGTCATACTCGTCATATACAAGTAGCGTCTTTGATTTTATAACAAATGATTACTTGTAAAAATCATTGATAGAGTTGCATTTGACACGTTCATTCACCAGAGAATGCTCTAGAACCATAGCATACTTGTCAGAGTTAAAGTTGGGTTGTAAATCTTCTAATAAGCCTTGTGGCTAATGGATACTCTGAGAGCAAGATATAGTCTACCTTGAATAATTTGGGTCTTTATCTCAAAACCAGAGAATTATAAGAAATAGCTATTTTTTAGTGTGCCAAAGGCATTTCTTACACTACCAGTGCCTGTTCCCTTGTCAACCCACGACAAGTCTGCCACGCTATAAGTAAAATGCAATACCATCGCTCTAGTGTGCTTTAGCATTTCTTAAATCTTTTAGGTGGCTTTGAAACAGTGGCAGACTTGTCCTGTTTTTTAGCTCTGAAATGCGGTCCAACCGCTCTGCTGCGATTCTTTAAATAAATATCCTTGTCTAGAGATTTTTTCAATAAGTGGAGTTCTGCAAATATTCAACAGGAGATTTTGTTATTAGATACAAAATTATTGACAAGTCTCTATCTAAATTTTTCTTATGCTTATCTATAACCACTATATTTGAATACCCTGCTTCTTTTAAAAATGCCACAAGATTTTGATCCACAAGCCCAGCACCACCTGGAAGGACTATTTTGTTGTATTTTTCCATATGAAAACTATATCAACTTTCGTCTTTTATTATTACATTTATCGTCTGATATGGTATTTCTATGTTTTCTTCCTCAAATCGCTTTTTTATGGCTTTTATAAGCTCGTGGACTATAAAATATTGCTTTTGAAACTCTTTTACTACTCTTACTACAAGAATTAACTCTATGCCAGAACTACCAAAAGATCTATATCTTACGACTGGCTCATAGCTTTTGTCTGCACTTTCTACTTTGTTTACAACCTCTTTTGCTATTTCTATAAGAAGTTTTTCTACTCTTTCAAGATTTTCTTTATAACCCACAGAAAAAGAGAACACCACTGACATATGTTCGTAAGTGAGGTTATAGTTTGTAATGACAGAAGATGTGAGTTTTGAGTTTGGCACCGCTATAATGTTTTTAGAAAGAGTTCTTATATGAGTAGTATGCCAATGTATATCTTTTACATAACCCTCGTATTCGTCAAACTTTATATAATCCCCTACTCTTATATTTTTACTAACCAGTATATAAAACCCAGATAATAAGTTTGATAGGGTATCCCGAACGACAAAACCTATTACTGCTGTACCAACTCCTAAGGTTGTAATAAGAGTAGTTATAGAGATTCCTATAATTTGAAAAGCTATAAAAAGCCCGATAATGAAAACAAATAACACTATCAAATCTTTTAATATGGGAGAATTTAATTCATCGGTTTCAGGCTTTATAAATAAATCTATTATCTTTCCTATAATTTTTGAAAGTATCAATCCTATAATTTTTGAAAGTATCAAAAAATTGATAATAACGAAAAAAAATATTATAGTCCTATCTATTATTAAATGATGTTTTATTACAACATGATCTTTTTTTGTGATGTAAAGATAATCAGAAAATATATAAGCTACTAAGAAAGCTAACCAAATTCCTATAAGAAACGGGCTTATGCTTATTTTGTTGGTGGTTTTAAATCTTTTGAAAACTGCATTTAGAGATATTCCTATTAAAAACCCTATACAAAAGAATAAAATACTCCAGAAACTAAAACAAAACACCAATAAACCGTATTCTTCTATAATTTTAAAAACGTGGCCCAGGAGCTCTAATAACATTAGGTGTCTGGTGATTGTTATTTTTTCCATACTAATATACTACAAGCTCGCTACACCGTGAACACATACCCACAAAAAAATTATAACACATTACCATAGGACAAGTCTGCCACGATCCACCACCTCAGAATTCTTTATACCATTACCATAAACTACTTCAGCAGGTGTTCTATAACCTAACGAACAATGAAACTGTGGTAGACTTGTAAACCGTGGTAGACTTGTAGGTCTTACAAAACTGTGGTAGACTTGTAAACCGTGGTAGACTTGTAGGTCTTACAAAGTTGTATTTTTCTATGTACTTCTCCAACACTCTAGTGTGCCAAGGGCATTTCTTACTATTGCGTGGCATACTTGTCGTATGATAAGTGTATTCTAAAAACATGCTTATCTGAAACGTGCTCACGCACTCTGTGTTCACAGTCTATCTGAACTTATACAGTGGTTTTCAAAGTAAATGCAAGAAAATGTTTAACAGTTAAATTGCCTACTTGAATTTAGGAAGTTTCCATTTTAGCATTATAGCCAACATCCTTATTGAAAAAACCGATATTACACAAAAAGATGCCGCAAGCGTTATGTTTTTGAAAAACGTTGTTGTAATATAAAAAATAACGGCGCCTATGATGCTACAACTAGCGTAAAAGTCATCTTTTAAAACAGATGGTATCTTTCCAAGAAGTATATCGCTTATAACACCCCCACCTACTCCTGTCAGTGTAGCCAGTATAACAATTCCAAACACGTTTACGCCTGCCTTATAAGCGATCATGGCACCTGTGGTGCTGAAAGCCGACAATCCTACAGCATCTGGTATTAGTATGAGCATTGAGCTTTCAATACCCTCAAATTTGTAAATAGATATCCCTATCAAAAGCCCTAAAATGGCAAATATCATATTTTCTTTAGATTTAAAAGCTATTGGAATGGTATTTATTATGACATCTCTTAATATACCGCCCCCAAGGGCTGTGGTGATAGCTAAAACCGTTATACCAAGAAGATCTAAATCCTCTTTTATGGCTTTTAAAGTACCAGATATCGAAAAGGCTACTATACCAACCAAGTTTATAAAAGAAAAAACTGACCAAAAGTCAATCATGTATCTTGTGATGCTCTATAAACTTTTTCATATCAAAAAGTGCTCTGTAAGCTTTTAATAATTTTTTATGCTTTTTGGGAGCCTCTATGTCTGGTAAAAGCCCAAAAACTGGATTCATAGGTTGAAGCTCTCCTTCTTTAGAGCTTATATAGTCTAAGAGCGCTCCTAACATGGTGGTTTTTGGTGGTGTTATAGGTTCTTTGCCTTCTAATTTTAACCATGCGTTTATACCTGCTATAATACCAGTGGCAGCGGAAGCTGAATAGCCTTCAACACCGGTTATTTGTCCTGCAAAAAGTATGTTTGGATTTTTTCTTAATTCAAGAGTTGATCTTAAAAGTTTGTTGGATTGTAAGAATGTGTTTCTATGCATAGAGCCAAGTCTTGAGAAAACAGCATTTCTAAGGCAAGGTATAAGCCTGAATACTCTTACTTGTTCTTTATAGGTAAGTTTTGTTTGAAATCCCACCAAAGAAAGGGCTTCTCCTTCTTTTGTTTCTTTTCTTAGCTGTACTATTGCATATACATCTTTTGATATGTGATGTTTTAAACCTTTTGGGCTCATTGGTCCAAAAACAAGCGTTTCATAACCCCTTGATGCCATTTCTTCTATAGGAAGGCATCCTTCAAAGTGCACCACTCTTTCAAAATCTTTGGTGGGTACTTTTTCTGCTTTTAAAAGCTCATTATAAAATATATCGTACTCTTCTTTGGTCATTGTACAGTTAAAATAATCATCTCCTTTGTCATATCTAGAACCCCAAAATCCCTTTGAAAAGTCAACGCTTGAAGCTTCTACGATTGGAGCTATCGCATCGTAAAAGTAAAGATAATCATCTGTTATAAGATTCTTTAAGTATTTTGAAAACTTTTCTGAGGTAAGAGGCCCTGTGGCTACTATATTTAGCTCGTTTTCATCTAGGCTTTCTACTTCTTCTCTTACAACTTCTATATTTGGATGAGACAATATCGTTTTTGTCATAAAATCTGAAAACTCGTTTCTATCTACCGCCAAAGCGCTTCCGGCTTTGACATAAGAGTGTTTTGCAGCTTTTATAACAAGGGAGTTTAAAAGTTCCATCTCTTTTTTTAGAAGGCCTGCCCCAGTAGTTATTTCAAAACTTCCAAGGGTGTTGCTACAAACAAGCTCTCCAAATTTATCCGTTTTGTGAGCCTCTGTAGTAGTTATTGGCCTCATTTCAAAAAGTCTAACTTTTATGCCTTTGTTTGCTAAAAAATAAGCCGCTTCTGAACCAGCAAGCCCTGCTCCTATGACGTTTACTTTCATGTTAATATTTTATGATAAAATAGTTGCTGTGAATGGTTTTTTAGATTTAAAAGCTTCAAAAGTGTTTAAACAATTTATAGTGTTTGCAGAAGAGATATTAAGTGAAAAAGGATATAGTTTTATAAAGCTTCCAATGTTTGATAGCTTTTATAATCAAATGAGAACCACCACCAACTACAATGAACTTATCACCATAAGGTCTTCAAAAGAGGTGTTTGTTTTAAGAAGAGATATGACTTATCAAGTGGCAAGCTATATAGCTTCTTTAAAAGAAAGAACTTTACCAATAAGGATATATTATGAAGGTGAAGTGTTTTCTTGGGAAAATGAAATAAAATCCGATTATCAGCTTGGTTTAGAATACATAGGATACGATAAAGACGATGGGATATTTGAAGTAATTGATATTATACATAAGCTTTTAGCATTTTTTAACAACGATATTTTCATTTATATAAACGATGAAGCCATACTAAAGGAGCTTCTGTCAAAGTTTGATGATAAACATAAAGAAGATGTAAAATACGCTCTTACATCAAAAAATCTAAATACACTTTATAAATATGACCTTGATTGGATGCTTTTGGAAGATGAAAATGTAGTTTTTGAAAAACTAAGCGCTTTTAACATCGATAGCACTAGGCTCCAAAATGTTTTTTATATTTTAAAAAATAAGTCTTTAAACGTAAGACTTGATATATCAGAGTTAAAATCTATCCCTTACTACGATGGTATAACGTTTTCTTTCTATTCCCCAAATCATCCTTTTGCAATAGCCTCTGGTGGTGAATATCAGATTTTAAAAAATATTTATAATTTAGATATAAAAGCGTGCGGTGGTGCCATATATCTTTCTTCCATATTGGAGAAAATATAATTACCTAGATATTGGTACGGTTAGATGCTCTAAGTTAAATACATTAAAAGTCAAAAGAACATAATTTATATATTGATTTCTTGTACCATCAAAGTACTCTTGAAAAGACAACGATACAGAATAACATTCTCCGTTGTAAGTTAGGTTTAAATACCTAGACACATCGTGTCCACTTATATCATCATGGATTATACCACCGTTTATGTTAAAAGCTTTGTAAGCATAAGATGCGCCGTAGCTTTGCTGATTTAGTGTATATTTTCTGTTTATATCTTTTGCTGTGCTATCACCAAGGTAAAAGTTGAACTTTTTAAAATTTACGTTTATATATTGGTTTTCTTCTGGAAATTCATTTTTGTTAAAATCATAAAAACTATCTATTGTATAAGACAAATTTTGAAAAGGTCTAAATGTTATTGTGGTCCTAAGAGGTAATAGAGGTTTATGCACTATGAGGTTTGAATTTTGATAACTAGCGGATGTAACAAATGAATTTAGTGAACTAAGATATGTGGGGAAAGCGTACTCTTTTAAAAACGTATAACCATCTTCTAAATATACGTTTGCAAAGTTGTAACCGTTGTAAGTAAAAGCGTTGTTTATTTTAAAATCTAAATAATTTTGATTTGACTGGTAATCTTTGTAATCAAATATTGGGTTGTTGGTATTGTTGATAGGTTGATAGTTGTAAGATAGCTCGTAAAAGTTGTTTATATTTAGGCTTTTAATATGAAAATTTTTGCTAAAAAACGTTTTGTTTTGAAATAGAACTTGATATGTTGAGGATTTGTAGCCGCTTTGATTTAAGGCTATATACTTTGTACCTAAGAAGTTTATATTTGTGCTGTTGGTAAAAGGTCCGAGGCTAAGGGTTTTTGTTAGGTTTGGATTTACGATAAGCCTATCTCCTTTTAGTCCATCTTCTCTGTAAAAATATGTGTTTTGAGCACTTATGTTATAGTAGATGTTATCAAAAAGAGGATGGTTTTTCCATAAAAAATCTATTTCTGGAAGCCTTTGGAGTGTATAGGCATTTGTGTTTGATGTAGTATCGTAAAAAAAGTGAAAACTTACATCTGCAAAAAAGTCTTTATTGTCTTTTTCGTAATTTACATAAGAAGTTAAGTAAGGTATAGTCCTCTGGATGGATTTGAAATACATATCCTGCATAAAGTAAGGATCTGATATTGTATCTAGCTTAAAATCAATACCGTCGTATCTTCCAAAGATGTCTAATCTGTATCGGTTAGACCTAAATGTTGACAAATCTCTACCATACCACCATTCTCCTGGTGTGGAGGGCTCTTTAAAGTAGTATGTGTTGAAATTTATATAATCTTTTTTTGTAAAAGCTTGTCGATATTGGAAAGAGAGTCCTTCACCTTCGTTGTTTCTGTATTCTGGGGTTATTGTCATGTCTTTATCTTGAGATATTGCAAAATATATGGGTTGTTGATATATAAATGCATTGTAGGTATTTGAGCCTATAAGAGGTGGAAGTAAGCCACTTCTTCTTTTGCCTACAGGAAATATGCCGTAAGGTATATAAAGAATAGGTAGTTTTTTGTAAGCTAAAATGTTTGAATTTGCATATACGTATTTGTTGGTTACTTTTGCACTAAAAACACAAAGACGCAACTTTTTATCCTTTAATTCTTTATCTATTTTACAAGTGCTTACCACTCCTTTTTTTATAAAATAAACTTTATCATCTTTTGTTATTTTATTAGCTACAAAATATATGTTGTGAAGTTTTCCGTAAGCGTCTAAAAAGTATCCTTGCTTTGTTGATAGGTTTAGTTTTCCCATTTTACCATAAATGTTTTCCTGATTTACAACGTTGATAAGATGCACATGCCCAATCAAAGTTATAGTTTTTGAGTTTTTATCGTATATGGCTTTATCACAGTATATCGTATAATCTTCGTAGTATATCACCACATCTTTTTTTGCTATCACTTGGTTGTTTGGTTCTTTTATCAAAATATCAGATAGTATCTTTACAGGCTCAGTTCCGTATGATAAAGCTACTATTAAAAGCAAAAAAACTAAGATTCTAAACTTAATAATATCTCCTCCGCTTCTTTTAAAGAGCTTACTATGAAGTCTGGTCTAAAATCGGTTTTTTCTAAATCTTCTTTTTTATATTTACCAGTGGTAATAAATATAGTCTTTATGCCAAGAGCTTTAGCTCCTATCAAGTCTGTATAAAAATCATCGCTTATTATTACACTATCTTTGTATTCATCGTTGTTTAAAGCTTTTGATAAAAATAGTTCTGATGGTTTTCCTAAGTTTGGTATATCTTCCTTGTAATCTGTGGCATTTGCTATCATAAAAGCCAAAGAACCAGAACCTTGAAAATAAAGCCCGTCAGAGTCCTTTACGATTTTGCTGTGATTTATAGGTATTATTTTTGCTTTGTTTAAAAATACTGCTGATATTGCTTTTTTTAACTTTTCAAAGCTTAGCCGTTTGTCTTGACCTATGATTACACTTTCTACATCTATATCGTCTTTTACCTCTACAAATTTTGATAAATAGGCTTTTAAGTGATCTGTACCTATTACAAAACAAGAAGATATATCTTTTTCTTTAAGATAATCTGGAAGTATTTTTAAAGGTGTCAGAATATCTTTATCTTCAACGTTTAATCCTTTTTCGTTTAGTATTTTTACCAGCTCTTCAGGTGGTCTTGTGGAGTTGTTTGATAATATTTTAAAGTTTTTGGTTTTTAAAAAGCTTAAAAACGCTTTTGAATCTTCAAAAAGGTTGAACTCTTTATCTTTTACCAATACACCATCTAAATCCACTAGTATTTTCATAGAAAATAGTTTACAATGTTTTTATGGAACTTGTGGATATTTTTTATAAGAGAGCTATAATGTTTTGGAAAAGTTTTTTAGGTTTAATAACAATATCTTATATAGCGCTTTTGTTGTCTTACTTTATAATAAGATTGCCTATAAAACTTCCTCTTGAAATTAGGTTTTATTTGATTGGAGGGGAGATATTTTTGGGTATCATAGTGTTTTTCTTATCTTATTTTGTTAAAAAGCAATACATACCTGTATCGATTCATGAGCCTTATTGGAGTTATAAAGCTATGAAAGGTTATTTCTGGCCTTATAGCATAGCTTCTGCTCCTTTTTTGTTTGCTGGGATATTTTACCTTTTAGTGGCTGATTTGATAAGTTTAAGCGTGGGGTTTTTTATAAGCTTTTTACTTATTTTTTATCAAAAGCCCAAAAAAGGTGATATAATATACTAACATCAAGCTGGAGGTTTTAATATGGATAGAAAAGCTATTGAAGAAAAGTTATACAAAGAAGATCATCATTATAGGCATTTAAAGGACAAACACGATGAACTAGACAAAGAAATAATGAAAATGGAAAAGCACCATCCTATGACTTATGATTTGGAACTTCAAATAGAAGCTCTCAAAAAAGAAAGGCTTAAATTAAAAGACGAAATGGAGTTAATTGTTGTAGAATATATGAAAAAGCATGGAGAAGTGGCATGATTATAAAAGGTAGAATATGGAAGTTTAAAGACAATATAGATACAGATCAGATTATACCTGCAAGATATTTAAATACATCAGATCCTTTGGAGCTTGCATCTCACGTAATGGAAGACTCTGAAAAACCAAACTTTGCGAAAGAGCATCAAGAAGGTGATATCATAGTAGCTGGTAAAAATTTTGGTTCTGGCTCTTCTAGGGAACATGCTCCTATAGCTATAAAGTATGCTGGTGTACCAGTGGTGGTGGCTAAAAGCTTTGCAAGGATATTTTTTAGAAATGCAATAAACATAGGTCTTCCGATAGTAGAGTGCAAAGAAGCTGTAGATGAAGCTGAAGATGGAGATATTTTTGAAATAGACCTTGAAAATGGTATAGTAAAAAATGTTACAAAAAATAAAACCTATTCTTCTACTAAATTTCCAGAAGAGCTTATGGCTATACTAAGAGCTGGTGGGCTGATGGAATATGCAAAATCAAGATTATCTTCTTAAGTTAAAAGAACTTATAAAAAAATATTCTCTTTTGGTAGCAGATGAACCTAAGTTTAAACTAGTTTCTGGTAAGCTTAGTAAGTATTATATAGATTTAAAACAAGTTACCTTTGATCCAGAAGGCATATACATACTTGGCAACGTTTTGTATGATATGCTAAAACCTTTTGACGTTGATGCTGCAGGTGGACTTACGCTAGGAGCCGATCCTATGGCATATGCGGTTTCAATTATATCCTTTGAAAAAGGCAGGCCTATAAAACCTTTTGTAGTAAGAAAAGAGCCAAAAGATCACGGCATGGGTAAGCAAATAGAAGGTAAGCTAGAAAACGTTAAAAATGTGGCTATATTAGAAGATGTATCTACTACAGGTGGGTCTTCTTTAAAAGCTGCAAACGTTTGCAAAAACGCTTCTTTGAACGTGGTAGGTATATTTACCATCGTAGATAGAGAAGAAGGCGCCAAAGAAAATATAGAAAAGGAAGGTTTTAAATTTTATTCTGTGTTTAAATTATCTGAGCTTTTGTGAAAAAAAGACTAGATCTATTGTTGGTGGAAAAGGGCTTGGTTTCTTCTCGTGAGAAAGCTCAAGCTTTTATAATGGAGGGAAGGGTTTTTGTAAATGGTAAAGCTGTTTTAAAAGCTGGTACCCTTGTGCAAGAAGAAGATGGTATTGAGCTTTTAGGAGAAGAAAAATTTGTATCAAGAGCAGGCTATAAGCTCGAAAATGCCATAAAAGAGTTTGATGTGGATGTGTCTGAGAAAATATGCCTTGATATAGGATCTTCTACGGGTGGGTTTACGGATTGTCTTCTTCAATACGGTGCAAAATTGGTTTATGCTGTAGACGTAGGGCATCTTCAAATGCATGAAAAGCTAAGAAAAGATCCAAGGGTGATGTTGTTTGAAGATACAGACATAAGAGTTTTTAAAAAGCCAGATGATATCGATTTTGATATTGTTACTGTAGATGTGTCTTTTATCTCTCTTAAGAAGATAGGAGAGTATATTAAAAATCTTTGCTCTTATTATACAAAACTTCTTATGCTTGTAAAACCTCAATTTGAGCTTTCTCCAAAGCATCTAAAAAAAGGAATAGTAAAAGATGATAGTGCTAAAATGCTTGCTCTTGAAAGTGTCATATCTCATTTTGAATCTATAGGTTTTGAGCTTTTAGCATATACAAAAGCAAGACCAAAAGGTACCAAAGGAAACGAAGAATTTTTTACTTATTTCATATTAAAGGATTATAATAAGACAAAATGAAAAACATACTTTCTTTTTTAGGTTTTTTTATAGTTGTTGTATTTGTGCTTTTAGGAGTATATGTTTATAGCGTAAGTATTGGGCTTCCAGATGTTAGAGCTTTAGAGAATTGGCATCCGCCGGAAGCGTCAATGGTGTATGACTCAAACGGTAAACTTATAGGTACGATAGGAGCTCAGAATAGGATTTATGTAACAATAGACAAAATACCTAAAATAGTTCAAGATGCTTTTGTTTCTGCTGAAGATAAGACTTTTTATCACAACATAGGAATAGACCCAACAAGTATAATAAGGGCTTTAATAGTAGATTTAGAAAAGGGAAAGGCTGTAGAAGGCGGAAGCACTATAACCCAGCAACTGGCGAAAAACCTTTTCCTTACCCCTAAGAAGACAATATCAAGGAAGATAAAAGAAGCAATCCTTGCTATAGAGATAACTCATACTTTTCCCAAAAGCAAAATACTTGAAATGTATCTCAACCAGATATATTTGGGGCATGGTGCCTTTGGTGTAGAAGCTGCATCGGAAACTTACTTTGGAAAACACGTTTGGCAACTAAGCCTTGATGAAGCTGCTCTTTTGGCAGGGCTTCCTAGGGCTCCTACAAAGTATGATCCATATATAAATCCAAACTTGGCTCTTCAGAGAAGAAACTACGTTTTGTATAGAATGTATAAAGATGGCTATATTACGAAAGAAGAGTACCTTAAAGCCTCTCAGAAACCTATTGTTTTAAACAAACATACAAACCCCATCACCAATAGCGATTATTTCGTTAGTTTTTTAAAAGATTATATGTATAGAAATTTTCCCGATCTTATTTATCAAGGTGGATTAAAAATTTATACCACTTTAAATGAAACGCTTCAGCAAGCAGCGGAAAATGCTGTTAGAAACCAAATATTGTATATATCTAAACTAGAACATTATCCAGTTCTACCTTGGTCTATTACCGATACTATAGCAAAATTTAAGGCTCAAAAAATAGATCTTAAGAAATCCAGGTATTATATAGGTTTTGTTAAAAGCATAAAAAATAATCAGGCAAATATAGATATAAACGGCACAGAGGTCACAGCTAAAATTTTCCCCGGTATAAACGCTGGCGAGTACGTAATGGTAGAACTTTCACGCACCACAAGTATGCCACGATCTACAAGTATGCCACGCCCCAATAACGGATTTAATGCAAAGATAATACCACAGCTTCAATCGGCTTTGGTTAGCATGAACGTGCACAACGGTGCTATATTGGCTTTGGTGGGTGGGTACTCTTATCAGCTTTCTTCTTACAATAGAGCAGTTTATGCTTTAAGACAGACTGGTTCTGCTATAAAACCTATAGTTTATCTATCAGCCTTGATGAAAGGCTATACTCAGATAACCGAGATAGACGCTACGCCTCATGCTTATAAAGATCCGTCTGCCCCTGGTGGATTTTGGACACCTAGAAATTATGAGGGAGAGAGTTTTACTACAATTACCTTGAGAAGGGCTTTGGCTTACAGCGTTAATACTGCGAGTGTTAATCTTTTGGCCCAGGTGGGTTTTGATCTACCGATATCTTTAGCAGCAAAGGTGGGTATAAAACTTCCTCCTTATTATTCTATGGTGCTTGGTAGCACAAGCGTTACTCCGCTTCAACTTACAAACATGTATCAAGCTTTTGCCAACTTAGGAACTTATTGTGAACCGTATTTTATAACAAAGATAGTAAACTCTCAAAACCAAGTGGTATATATAGGTCATCCAGTTTGCTACAACGTATTTCCAGCTCCTTACGATAGGGTCTTGATATCTATGTTAGAATACGTGGTAAAAGTGGGGACTGGCTATGCTGCCCATGTGTTGGGACCTTATATAGCTGGTAAGACAGGTACTACAAACCATTACGACGATGCTTGGTTTGAAGGCTTTTCCTCTGATGTAGTAACTGGTGTTTGGACTGGGTTTGATATAAGAAAAAGAATAGGTCACAATATGGCTGGTGCTGCAGCATCGCTTCCTACTTGGATAAACTATATGAAAGAAGCACTAAGCATATATCCGGAAAAGCCGTTTCCTTTACCAGATGGGGTAGAGTATGTGGAGATAGACCCAAAAACTCATTTAAGAGCTACTCCTTCTTGTCCCGGAGAGCCTATACTTTTTGTAAAAGGTACAGCACCAGAAACAACTTGTCAAAACGTTTCCTTGCCGGTTCTTCAAAGTTTAAACCCAAATCAACCTCAAAACCCAGGAAGTCCTTTGCAACCTTTAAACAACAATTCCTCACAATCACAATTCGCACAGCCCAATTCCCAACCATCTCAGGGCACTGCATCACCTGCTAAGCCTTCAACAAATCCTAGCTCAAAAAATCCAAACAGTATATTACCTAAGATAATACAAGAAATAAACAAAGAGACTAATAAAATAGATAACGAAACAAAAAATATAGATAAGGAGTTAAACAATGCTCGCTAAGAGGATTATACCGTGTCTTGATATAAAAGATGGTAGGGTGGTAAAAGGTATAAACTTTGTAGATTTAAAAGATGCTGGGGACCCAGTGGAAAATGCAATTGTTTATGAAGAGCAAAAAGCTGATGAAATAGTGTTTTTAGATATAACAGCCTCTTACGAAAATAGAGATACGGTGGTAGATTTGGCAAAAAGAGTAGCTCAAAATATCTTCACCCCTTTTACCATAGGAGGCGGGATAAGAACCTTAGATGATATAAGAAAACTTCTAGAAGCCGGTGCCGATAAAGTATCTATAAACTCAGCTGCCGTTAAAAACCCTCAGCTTATCTACGAGAGTGCAAGAAAGTTTGGCTCTCAGTGCATAGTGGTGGCGATAGACGCAAAACATGCAGAAGATGATACTTGGCATGTTTACATAAACGGTGGTAGAGTAAATACACATTTAAACGCTATAGAATGGGCTAAACAAGTAGAATCTCTTGGGGCTGGTGAGATTCTTCTAACATCTATAGATAAAGACGGTACAAGATCAGGCTACGATATAAAACTAACAAATCTTATATCAAAAGCTGTAAATATACCAGTTATAGCCTCTGGTGGGGCTGGTAGAAAAGAGCATTTCTTAGAAGCTTTTAAGCTAACTGAAGCAAGCGCTTGCTTAGCGGCTTCTATATTTCACTTTAAAGAAATATCTATACCAGAGTTAAAGGCTTATTTGAAAGAAAATAACGTGCATGTTAGAGTATAATTTATCTTATAAAACTACGTTCTCATTGATACAAAAGCTTTTATAAACTCTTCAGCGTTTTTTAATTCGAGTTCTCTATTCCAGATTTTTAATTCTGCTCCAGATGTGCTTATTATAGCAATTTTTGAAAAGCCAAAGATTCTACCTAAAAGGCTTTGTTTTAACACTATGTTTGATATTTTATCAAGGCTATAATCGATTACGTTGTTGCCCCAAGTCCCATAAGCTAAAATGAGTCTTTTGTTTGTGATAAAAAGCTTTGTGGTTTTCTTTAAAACATAAGGCTTTATCAACATAGATAAGCTAAAGCTTAAAGCGTATAAAAATACCAAGAAGAATAGGCTTATATCTTTGGCAACTAATACCAATATGCTTATTATAAGACCGATTACACCTATCAATGTGGCTTTGATGATTTCCTTTATGTATACCATCTCTCCTTCTACTATTATATGTTCATCCTCGGTTAGGTATTTTTGAATTAGTTTTTCTTTATTTCCTAATTTTATTTTTATAGCATTTATTGTTATTACTAAAAGCCAATATACTAAAAGTATGCCAAAGGCCAAAGACACTATTGAATGATTTTTTTCCATAAAACAATTTTATCACATGTTATATCTCAAAGCGCTTGCTAGAAAAACTATACCAAGACTTAAAATTAAATTTAATATACCTAGTATTCTTGTTATTTTTGCATATTTTTTAGAGTTTTTGGCTTTTGGACTAAAATAAAAATCATGAAGAATTGATATCAACACCACCAAAAAGAAAGTATGGATTTTAATTTGAAGCGTTTTTTGATATAGTGACTCCGGATGGAGTAATGAAGTATAAGGTACTGATAAAAAATGCATGTTTAAAAGACCTGTTATGAAAAGCGTCGGAAGACCTATTAGAGTACCTATGTTGCTAAATCTTTTTCCTATGTTTTGAAAAGCTTCATCTTTGAAAGGGGTTCTTCTTATATAAGGAGAAGATACAAACACCATAAATAGCATACCACCTACCCACAAGCAAGCAAATGTTATATGTATAAAAAGTATAAAAACATTCATAAGTAAATGATAACTTATGTATTTATAAAAATCTATGATATTGTTATTGTAAGAAGCTGGCATAAAGCCAGCAAAGGATGTTTATTTTGATTCTTCTTGAACATTTACTTTTACACTAGCGTATATGTCGTTGTGTAGTCTAACTTTTACGGTATATAAACCTAAGTTTTTAATGGGTGAACTTATTATGATCTGCTTTTTGTCTACGTTAAAGCCTTTTTCGTTAAGAGCTTTGGCGATGTCTGAAGTGGTTATAGCACCAAAGAGTTTACCATTTTGACCTACCGGTTTTCTAATGGTTATTTCTGCACCATCGAGCTTTTTGGCTAACTCTTGAGCTTGAGCTCTTATTTTTTCAAGTTTTCTGGCTTTTTGGGAAAGTATGCTTTGGATATGTTTTATGTTGCCCTCTGTGGCTGGCAATGCCAGTTTCCTTGGTATTAGGTAGTTGTTGGCAAAACCATCTCTTACAGTTATGATATCTCCAAAGCTTCCACGTCCTTCCAATTCTTCTAAAAGAATCACCTTCATGATATCCTCCTTATACTACTACGTAAGGTAGCAAAGCAAGCTGTCTAGCCCTTTTTATTTCATTGGCTAGCTTTCTTTGATGTTTGGCACATACGAAAGTCATTCTTCTTGGAAGAATTTTGCCATGCTCAGACATAAACTCTCTTAGTTCGTTGTAGTTTTTGTAGTTTGGATCTCTTTTTTCCATGCAAAACTTGCAAACTTTAGCTTTTTTCATCTTAGTTTCCATCATACTTCACACTCCTTTTTTAAAGTTTTTAAAATGGTACGTCATCATCGTCTTCTAAGCTTTTTTCTATGTCAGACCTAATATTTTCTATACCGTTTATATCTTCATCATTGTAAAAGCCATAAGACAAATCTTCTTGCGTAGAAGGTTTATTTTGTGCTCCTTGTGGTCTTGAAATTATCTTAACGCTTTCGGCTACTATGCTTACTTTAGACATATTTTTACCATCTTGAGAAGTCCACCTATCTTGAGCGAGTCTTCCTTCTACAAGTATCATATAACCTTTTGATATTTGTGTAGATAGCCTATCAGCCAACGCTCCATAAGCTTTTACATCAAAATAGTGAGCTTCTTCTTTCCACTCGTTATTTACTCTGTAGCTTCTGTTGTAGGCTATGGATATATCAATTGTCTTGTTGCCAGACGGAAGTATCCTTAGTTCTGGGTCTTTTGTCAGTCTACCTATCAAAATAACTTTGTTTATCATAAAATCTCCTATTTATTGAGAAACTTTTTCCTCATTGGTTTCTTTGGATAGTATGTTTAACCATCTTATAACATCTTCGTTTATCTTGTAGTAAAAATCAAGGTCGTTTGGTAGTTGTGGATTAGTAGAAAATATTTTGAAGAAGTGGTATCTTCCATGCCCAAATCCACTTATTTTATAGGCCAAATTTTTAGTACCCCAATCTTCTTCATGGACAATATTTCCACCTTTTTTGGCTATGAAGTCTTTCACTTCATTTAGCTTTGTATTGTACTCATCCTCGGTAAGTGTGGGTTTAAACACCACCACACTTTCGTACATCCTCTGTGCACGATAATGTTTTGAGCTCATAATACCTCCTTAAAATTAATCAAAGTTTAAAACTTTAAATAAATATTTTACCATATTTTTTTGTTTTAATATTATAAGTTTTGTATTTACGCTCTCATGATATTATGTAAGAAATGCTACAAGTATGCCACGGCCTAGCACACTAGAGCGACAACATTGCATTTCAGTATTATACTTTCTCCCACTCAAAGCCAACAATGTTTTTATCTTTCTTGCTAAACTCTATCCCTATTAGGTATATCTCATTATATTTGCCCATATACTTCTCATAATACTTTTTTTCTTTTATCTGTTTTAAAGCAACGCCTTCTTCTTTGTCTTCTACCACTTTAAACTCTATTATATAAACGCTGTCATCACTTAGTACACTTAAATCTATTTGCCCCTTGTTGGTGTTGTCTTCTGCTATTACGTTTAGCCCTGCTCCGTTAAAAAGTGCATATACAATAGATGCATAAAAACCTTCATAGGAATCTATATCGTTTTTCCTATACCAATCATGTGGAATGCTTGCAAAAAATCTATGTAAGATGTCTTTTAATTTTTCTACTTGTCTATTCTCAAAAGCCTCTATTAGACCTATTTCAGTTTTATCTTTTAAAGAAAGATTTTCTATCACATAGCCTAAGAAAAAGTCGTTAAAGCTCATTTTTACTTCAAGGTTTGGAAAAGATAGTGTGTATAAGTTTTTGTTGCCTTTTGTTTTAAACTCTTTTATCGTAAGATATCCTGATTGAAACAAAAGATTTTCTATTCTTATATTATCCACATCAAGGTTTGATAATATCTCTTCTCCTACTTCAAGGTTTTCAAGCTCTGGGATGTAGTATCTGTTTTTCATAAACATCTTAATAAGGAATGTAGGTGTCCCTGTCTCAAACCAGTAAGGTTTAAACATTTTCTTATCAAACAAAAGCAATATATCAAAAGGATTGTAAACACTCTCTCCAAGCCAAGCGTAGCCGTTGTACCAGACTTTTATCTTTTCTTTATCAAAATCCTTTAATCTGTCTTCAAACACACTTTCAAGCTCAGATTGGGTATATCCGCAAACAGTGGCAAAGCTTGGGTCTATGGTAATATCGTTTAGCTGGTTTAATCCACTAAAGATTGATACCTTTGAAAACCTTGATACTCCTGTAAGAAATACAAGTTTAAGATAGGGATCAGCATCTTTTAACACCGAATAAAAATCTTTCAATATTTCTCTATTTTCTCTTGCTACTTCTATATTCTCTATCGCATCCAATATTGGTTTGTCGTACTCATCTATGAGTACTACTACCTGATGGTTGTGCCTGTCTGATAATATCTTTATTGTTTCTTCTAATTTACCTCTTGGTGTTTTGTAGCTAAGTTTTAGGTTGTGATCTTGTTGGATATTTAAAAATATCTCTTCTAAGTTTATCATTAAATCTTCTGAGCTTCTATTTACCCCTCTTCCAAGGCTTATTTTTAACACTGGATATTTCTTATTCCAATCCCAATTATCGTATAGATAGAGCCCTTTAAATAATTCTTTGTTGCCAGAAAAAGCTTCTTTTAATGTATCAAGAAAAAGAGATTTACCAAACCTTCTTGGACGTGATAGAAAGTAATATTTGCTAGTTAGCTTTGGTATAAAATGTGTTTTATCCACATAGTAAAAACCGCCTTCTATGATATCTTTGAAGGTTTGTATGCCTATTGGTAAAAGCTTCATAATGTAATTATACCACGGCTAATTATGGGGGTTTTAGTCCAGTGCGGCTGTTAGTGATTTGTTCATAACCCACACGGTTTAGATGAAACTTGCTGTATAAACAGCCCAACAAAACCTAACTAAAAAATTAAAAACGCCGTGTGGGGTTTCAACACAAGTTTACCACGGTTTACAAGTCTACAACGGTTTATGTGTTCACGATGTAGTGAACTTATACATGCTAATTTCATTTTTAATCTATATAATTATATCTTGTGAGATTTAAAGCATTAAAGATAGCGATAAGATATTTACTCAGTTTTAAAGGAAGTACATTTATTATAAGCTTGATATCGTTTTTTGGGATTGTGATAAGCACCGCTGGGATACTTCTTACAAACGGCGTTTTTGAAGGATTTCAAGACAATCTTAGAATTAAGCTTTTGGGGTCTATGCCAAATATTATACTTACATACGTAGGAGATGATTCTAAGGCCGATATACCTAAAGTTTTGGGGATTTTAGAAAAAAACAAAAAAGATATAAAGATGTTTTCATATTTCAAGATATATCACGGGGCTATTCAAAGGGGCTCTTATATAAGTGCTGTCAATATAGATGCTATGGATTTTGGCAACACTAAAAATTTGGGTTTTTTTGCAAACAAGATAAAAGGTTCTTTGGATAAAAAAGGTGTGATAGTAGGTAAAGATTTGGCTGCTATGCTTGGGGTGTCAAAAGGTGATTATGTTAGTATCATATCGCCTGTGGGTGTACAAACGCCTTTTGGATACATGCCAAAGGTTCAAAACTTGCCTGTGGTGGGTACTCTTAACAGTGGTATATTTGATATAGATTATTCTACCGTGCTTATGGATAACAGTGTTGCAGACAAGCTTTTTGTAAATAATCCGCCCACAAGAGTCGTTGAGATAAATTTAAAAAATCCTTTTTATGCTCCTTCTTTTGCTAAAAGCCTAAAACCGCTCATTGGAGAAAAATTTGTTATAACCACTTGGATAGATATGAATAAACCGCTTTTTGAAGCTCTTCAAACCGAAGAAAGAGGTATATTTTTTGTACTTACTCTCATGATAGTAGTGGCATCTTTTAATATTACAAGCCTTCTTTTTATAAAAGTAAAAGAAAAGCTAAGAGATATAGCCATATTTAGAGTTTACGGAGAACCAAAATCTTTTATCATGGTTATAATACTTATACAAGGGCTTTTACTCAGCCTTAGTGGGTTTTTGGTGGGTGTTTTGGTGTCTTTTGTTTTGGAGTTTTTCATAAACAAATTTAAACTAATACATGTCCAAAAAAGCATATACCTTATGTCTTATGTGCCAGTTTCTATATCTTTTAAAGATGTGATGGAGGTCTTTTTGTTGGTGATATTTTTAAGCCTTGTGGCAGCTTTTATACCCTCTTATCACGCTGTAAAAGAAAACATAGTAAGGATACTAAGAAATGACTGACGGCGTGATAGAACTAAAAAACGTATCAAAGATATACAAAGATAAGCCTGTAGTTGAAGGCTTAAACCTTTCTATAAAAAAAGGTGAGTTTGTAGGTATAATGGGACCCTCTGGTTCTGGTAAATCTACAACCCTTCATATAATAGGTGGTATAGAAACCCCTTCTTCTGGTGATGTAAATATACTTGGTGTTTGGTATGCAAAAGACGGAAAAGTACTAAACGAAAAAGCTGTGTCAAAGCTTAGGAAAAAATACATTTCTTTTATATTTCAATTTTATTATCTTTTAGAAGATTTTGATGTGCTTGAAAATGTATCTTTGTTTGGAGATAAGAAAAAAGCCATAGAGCTTCTTAGCTTTCTTAGATTGGACCACAGACTAAACTACAAACCTTACGAACTCTCCGGCGGTGAACAGCAAAGGGTAGCTATAGCAAGAGCCCTTGTAAGAGAACCTAAAATCCTCATAGCTGATGAACCCACTGGAAACCTTGATCACAAAGAATCTCATAAAATTTTTTCTTTGTTAAAATCCCTAAACAAAGAATCAAATATAACTATAATTGTAGCTACCCACAACGAAGAACTAAAACCCTTTTTTGATAGAGTTATATATCTTGGATAAAAGGAAGGCCAAAGGCCTCCTTTAAAGTTTATATCAAAATCTCCATTCAAGAGCTACGCTTAGAGCATCTTCTGCATTTTTTGCACCTATAGAGCATGGACTGTAAGGATCTTGAGATGTAAGAGGTTGACCATTATAACACTGTCCACTATCTGTTACGCTATGTTGGAAATCATGCTCATAAGCAAGCGATACGCCAAAGGTGTTTGTAAACTGATAGCTTCCACCAACCGTAACCGCTTCTTCTGTAATAGCTGGGAATCCGTATAGATTGAAGAGGTCTATATCATATTGATTAAACTGTCCCCCACTTATAGAAGTAGATGGCGGATTCATGTTTGTTCCGAAACTATTGCTTCTTATAGGGCTTCTTGCATAGTTAAAACCAGCTCTTAGTGTGAGTTTTGGTGTTACTTTGTAAGATGTACCAAGAGCAAATACCCATTGGTCTTCCCAACCAAACTCTTTGTAGCCATCGGCATTTGACCAGTTTATCCATCTAACATCAGCGCCTACGTTCCATTTGTCAGTGGGTGCTACACCTACACCAAAGGCAAGCTCTTGGGGTTGTTCAAGCTTAAGGTCTTGGAAACTCCCGCTAAATTTACCCATAGATGCTCCTTGAAAATCAAATACATGTCTATATGTCATAGATATAGGTGATTCGTAGTTTAAACCAGCGTATACAAAATTCCCAAAGTTAAAAGCTATACCAAGCTGACCGCCTATACCAAGTGCCGAACTTTGACCTCCACCGTAAGATGCTTCGCTGGTACAATTGAAAACTGGACCTTGAGGGGTTGGAACAAGCCCACAGTCATTTGGCATAGTAGCGTTCATATCAAGAGATCCGTAGGCAAAATCTATACCGGCACCTACGCTTATCATTGGGTTTATCTGGTAAGATAAAGCTGGTATTATACGCATAAATTGAAGCGTTGTTCTCATGTTGTAGAAATAATCCGGATTTTGACTGGTGTAATCTGTACCCATACCAGATACACCAAAAGCACCTATACCAAATACAAGTTTATCGTTTATCTTATCTACTATACCTACCTCTGGCACTAAAAAGAGGTTTGCGTCGCTATCCGCAGAAGCACTATTGTTTTCAGCTTTTACGCTTGGCATAAAAAGCATACCGCCAAACTGAACTTTGTTTGATCTTGCTACGCTCATCCAAGCTGGGTTTCTAAAGACAGAGTCCACAGAACCCACAGGCATACCAACACCTATGCCACCCATTGCCTCTGAGTTTGGTGTAACGCCTATAAGATCATCGCCGTTTGTGGCAAAAGCGCCTGTTTGCCATACTCCAATTAAACCTGTAAACACCGCCAAAACAAGAAGCCTCTTTTTCATGAAAAAACCTCCTTCAAAATACTTGACTATCATTATAGTGAAATGTTTGTGATTTTAGTTTTTTATTTTCTTATAATACTTCGTAGTAATTGTTATATAAGAATATTCTAATATTTATATTTAAACTATGAAATATCATTTTCAAATAATTCTAAATTAATATATTTTATTGATTAAAACTAACTCTAAAAGGAGGTACGTTTATGTTTGGAATGCTTGTGGACAAGATTGAAAAAGCCATTGAGCAAGACAAGAAAAAGCCAAACTTAGGGCTTATAGACATTGAAAAGGTAAAAGAGCTTTATCAAAACGGAGCTCTCATACTGGATGTAAGACCTGTAGGCAAAGTAGAAGGCAAAAATGTAGAAGAAGCCAGTATCAAAAATGCTTACTACATACCAATTACTGAGCTAATGAAACACCTTGATAAGCTTCCAAAGGATAAGGAAGCACCAATTATAACCACTTGTAAGCTTGTAAAATTTGCCAATAGAGCTATGGGCTATCTGGAAGCTCTTGGCTATACAAACGTATATGTATTTGATGGTTCTACACCAGATTTAATAGCAGCACTTTCAAACGGATAAATTTATTTACGCCCCCATTTTGGGGGTTGTTTTATAAGCTTTTAAAATAAACTAAAAACATAAAGACTAAGAAGCGTAAGTATCAAAACCGGTATTGTAAGGATAATACCAACTTTCATATAATAAGCATAAGATATGTTTAAACCTTTTTTGTTTAATACGTGAAGCCATAAAAGTGTTGCCAAAGAACCAATAGGTGTCATCTTAGGACCTATATCTGTACCTATTAGATTTGCCAAGGCTAAAATATGGCTCATATGATCAGCCGGGTTTGCAAGTTTTATATTTAGATTTATAAGCATAACGGTGGGAAGATTGTTGATAAGAGCCGATAAAACCCCTGACAACACACCTACGCCCATAATTGCTACAAATTTACCACCCTCTATAAAAAATCTTATTACACCAGGCATTATCTGATACAAAAACGCTTTTTGAAGACCAAACACCACCACGTACATACCTATTGAAAATATAAGTATTTGCCAAGGGGTTTCTTTGAAAATGATATGTTTTAGATTTACTTTTTTATTTTTTAAACTTCCTATAGATATCAAAATCCCGGCAAATATGATTATAAAAGATGTTGGGATGTTGTATATGTGGGATACCATCAAAAGCCCTATAGCTAAAGCACCTATTGGCCAAGCCAAATAAAATAAAAATCTATCTTTTATGGCTTCTTCTGGGTTTTTGTCTTCTAAAATCTCTTTTTTGTAGCTTTTAGGAAGATGATTTTTATAATAAATAAGTAAAACCGCTATGGAACTTACGATAGATACAATATTTACAAGAAGCATAGATTTGGCATACTCTAAAAAGCTTATGTGAAAAAAATCCGCTGTGATGATGTTTGTTAAATTTGATATTACAAGCCCAATACTTGCAGTATCAGATATAAAACCTCCTCCTACCATGTAGGCTCTTGCTTGTTCATCTTGAAGATTTAAATGCTTTATCTTAGAATAAACGATAGGGGTTAGCATCAAAGCAGCGCCGTCGTTGGCTAAAAATATAGATATCAAAGCTCCTATTAGAAGCATATAAACATATAGCTTTATGCCATCTTCGTTGGCTTTGTCTATGGCTTTTAGCGAAATCCACTCAAAAAATCCTATGTTGTCAAGCACCACCGATATGAAGATAATGCCTATAAAAGCCAAGCTTGCATCCCATACGAGTTTTATAACCTCATATATATCGTTTATATTTACTATCCCAAGCAAAAAGCTCAAAACCCCTCCAACAACAGCAGATATACCAATGGGTATATTTTTTGGTTGTTTTATAACAAGGAACATCGTAAGAAGAAAAATGATAACGCTTTCTATCTCTTTTAGCATTTATTTTGAACACTCGGTATTTTCATAACACTCACATATTTCCATAGAAGCTTTTATATCTTCTTTTGATACGTTGCCAACTATTACGATGTTTAGTTTGCCATCTTCTTTTTTAAGATACATAGACGTTATTTTGTTTTTCATATCAGTGCTCATGCAATCACATTGCCCTGTTTTGCAAGCGTTTAGCATGTTTTCTATCTTGTTTTCATCTACATGTTCTGTTATTTCTATATTTACGCCGTCGGTGGACTCCTTTATCTTAGCTATATCCTTTAGGCTTTTGCTTTCCACAAATAAAACCTCCTTTTAAGATAAAAACTAATATATAAAAAATTTTTTATATGTGTATGATATAGATATCGTCTGTTTTTATGACTTCTTTGTTTTTTTTACCTATTATATTTTTTAGCTCTTTGGAATCGTACTGGACTTTTCCTTTACCTATCATAATACCTTGTTCGTCTGATATACTTACTATATCCCCTTTTTTGAAAACTCCATCAAAACCTTTTATACCTATGGCAAGGAGTGCTTTTCTGTTTAAAAGTGCTTTTTTAGCCCCTTCATCTATGTATATGATGCCTTTTGAATACTGGGCCAATTTGATAAGATCTTTTGGTTTTAGTTTTGAGTTTTGTTTTGGTGGTATTTTTGTGCCTATGGCTTTGTCAGTGTATATATCTATAAGTCTTTGGCTTTTAGAGGTTATAAAAACCTCTATACCGATGTTTGATGCCATCATGGAAGCTTGGAGTTTGCTAAGCATGCCACCGCTTCCAAAGGTGCTTTTGGAGGGGTTTACCTCTTTGAAGGCCTCTTCAAAATCTGATACTTCTCTTATGAGGGTTTTGCCATCTTTTGTATAAAGCCCGCCGGCAGTTGAAAATATTACAAGTTTTGAGGCTTTTGATATATAAGATACATAAACGCTTAAAAAATCGTTATCTCCAAAGATAAGCTCTTCGGTGGCTATGGCGTCGTTTTCGTTTATAATGGGTATGATGTTGTGATCTAAGAGTCCTTCTATCGTCCTTTGGGCGTTTGAAAACATGTTTTGATTTGTAAAAATATCAGAGGTTATAAGTATTTGACTTATAGTAAGGTTATAATTTGAAAATATGTTGTCGTACAAAGACATAAGCCTCGATTGGCCAACAGAGGCGAGTATTTGTCTTGAAAGGATAGAATCTCCTTTTATATTTAGGATTTTTTTTCCAGCCATGACGGCCCCGGAGGATACTATAAGAAACTTGATATGTTCTTTTTGTAGAGTTTTTATATCCTCGGCGATGGAGGAGATAAAGCTTATATCAAAATCCCCTCCCTCTGTGGATAAGACGTTTGAACCAATTTTGATAACAAAGATCATTATCTATATCATATATTTTGTAAAAGTGGTTTTAGCTTCCTCTCTACTTTTGGATTTGTGATAAGGGTTTTCTTTTTTAGTCTTCTTTTTCTATCTTTTGGTTTTTTGGTGTTGTAGTGGCTTCCGTTTGCTTTGGCCCTTTTAATGTGGCCGTTGGCGGTGAGTTTAAACCTTTTTGCCATAGTTCTATTCGTCTTCATCTTTACCTTCATAAAAACCTCCAAACTTAGTTTAAGCTTATTATTATAACTTATTTTTTCTTAGGAAGCAACGTAAAGGTTAAAAATGCGTTTTCTCGTACAGGAGGCTTTTCCAAAACACCAATATCCGCTAACTCGTTTACAATTTTATCCACAAGTTTGTTACCAAGCTCTGGGTATATGTTTTCTCTTCCTCTAAACCTTATACGCACCCTTACTTTGTCCCCATCTTCTAAAAACTCTCTCATTTGCTTTATTTTGATAGCCAAGTCGTGATTGTCTATCATGACTTTAAGGTTTATATCTTTTACATTTATAGCAGATTCTTTTTGCTTTTTCTTAGCTTCTTTTTCTTTCTTTTGAATCTCGTACTTAAACTTGCTGTAATTTAAGATCTTACACACCGGTGGATTTGCCTGCGGTGCTATCTCCACAAGGTCAAGGCCTTTTCTGTTGGCCACTTCAAGAGCTTCTTCTATTGGTACTATGCCTATTTGATTTCCATTCTCGTCTATTAGCCTTACCTCTCTTGCTGTGATCTTTTCGTTGATCCTATACTCTTGCAAAACTTACCTCTTCTTATCGCAAAGATATTTTTAGTCGCCTCTTTGCTGGCGATAATATATTTTAACTCTTAAGCTTTTAATAAAATTTATAAACTCTTCATATCTCCATATCCTAGAATCGCATATTATGATGGTGCCTTTGTCTTTCTTGCTTCTTACAAGTCTTCCAAATCCTTGTTTAAACTGCAAAAACGCCTTTTTCCTCGCATAAATAAAACTATCCATAGTGTGCTTTAAGCATTTTTCTGAGCTACTATGTGCCATTGCCTGTTTCATAGATCCAAAATGTGATGTCGTCGCTTTATTATGTTTTTTGAAATACCTCATTCTGTGGTAGTTTATGGGATCTTCAGGAGAGTCAAAAGGAAGCTTTGCCATCAAAAGCCCCTTATCCCCTTTTAGATCTATACCTGTCCATACAGAATCCACCCCTACCAATACGTTTTTATCTCCGTTTTCTACCATTTCTATGGCTTTTCTTAAGGTTGTTGTGTTTTGGAATATGATATCCTCGTCTTTTGGTATGTATTCCATTTGTTCATAGCTTGTTAAAAGCACCAAAACTTTGCTATAGAATGTTCTTAAATATCTTAGACTATTTATTAGCTCTTCTTTCCATAAATCTTTGTTTTTTGGCACTACATTTTTTATGATAAAACTAACATCTTCATAATTAAATACATGCTCTAAAGAGTAATATTCACCGCTTATGCCTGTGGTAAGCTCTATAAGATCTTTGTCAAGAGTTGCTGAAGTTAGTATTACGCATTTGTAATTAGATAGATCTATAGCATCTCTTGGGAATATTGGAAAAGCCTCTATTTTGTAGTTAAAATCCCCAAGTTTTTTAGAAAATTCTCTACTTACCACAAAACCTATAATATCTTTGTTTTCTTCATCTTCCATGTATTTTAGAGTGTTATAAATGTTTGATACGCGGTTTGAGATAGATTTGAATTTGGCTATAAGCCTCATAATTTCATGTTCTAGCCTATCTGCTGATTTATCTTCAAAATCTTCTTGAAGTTCGCTTGTATCTATGCTAAATCTATTTAAAAATTCATTTTCAAATAACAAGGAGCTTTCCAAAAAAGCCTTAAACTTTCTGCTTATGGTATTTTTGTATTCAAGCCTTTCTTTGACTGTGTTTATGACATAATTTTTTATGACGTTTACAGCTTGGTTTAAAGGTTCATATACCATACTAATTAATGGTTCTACAAAAAAAGGTTCATCTAAAGGTATTGAGCTTGGAGCTTTACCTATAGTAGGCTTATTAGTTGGTTTTTGTTTTTTACTTTCAAAGATACCTTCAAACAAGCTTTTAAATATGCTAAGTATATCAACATTATCAAGCATATTTTTATTATCGTTATCAAGCATATCTCTTATAGATGCTGCAAGTCTCATTAGGCCAATTACAGAAAATCCAGAAGTAAGGGATTTTACCAAAGCTTCATCAAGTTCATGGGCCTCATCTATTACAAGGATTTTCTCTTTTGTATCGTCAAAGTTTTTTAAAACCAAAAGGCTATGGTTTACTACCAAGATATCCGCTAGTTTTTCTTTGTCTTTTAGCTTTTTATAGTAAAAACAATCTTTTAGATAAGGGCAAGATTTTCTATAATTGGAGTCGCAGTAATTTTCATCTATATTTATATCGGTCCATACTTCTAAGGGTATGCTGGTAAATTCTACGTCTCCGTCCCATCCTGAGGATTCTATAAGCTCTCTTATAGTATTTGCGAGGCTTACTTTTCCAAATATTGTGGTTTGTTTTAATTCGTTTTCTTTATCGTAAAATCTATCAAGACAAAGGTAATTTGCTTTACCTTTTAATATAAGATAATTTATACCTTTACCAAAGTAGTTTTTTCTTATAGATGATAAGTGTTCAAGGTCCCTTCTTAGTTGTTCTTGTAGGATTTTTGTCTTGGTGGATATGATTGCTTGTTTACCATGCTCTATGATAGGTAGTAAATATCCAAAGCTTTTGCCAACTCCCGTGGGAGCTTCTATTAAAACGACATTTTGTTCCTCATCATCAAAGTCTTCTTTGTTTATACATTCTTCTACTATGCTAAACATTTTCTCTTGGCTTTTTCTTCTTTCGTAGCCAAGGTTTAACAGTGTTTTGTAAAGTTCCATCAAGTGATTTTTATATGCAGTTCTTTAAGTTGCTTATCTGAAACTACATCTGGAGCACCGGTAAGCAAGCAAGTACCTTTCTGGGTTTTAGGGAAAGCTATAACATCTCTTATAGAGTCAAAACCAAGCATCATAGCCATTAGCCTATCAAAACCAAAAGCCAACCCCCCATGCGGTGGTGCTCCGTATTTTAGAGCTTCTAACAAAAATCCAAACTTCATATTTGCTTCTTCGTCTGATATATTTAAAACCTTAAATACAAGTTTTTGCACATCTTTGTTGTGTATCCTTATAGAACCTCCTCCTATTTCAACACCGTTTAACACAACATCGTACGCTCTTGCACCAATACTCTCACCAATATTAATTATATCTTCTTTATCTGGCTTGTCAACAATATATTTTATTTTATCTAAATCCTCTGTTTTTGGAGATGTGAAAGGATGGTGCATAGCCTCAAGCCTTCCTTCCTCTTCATTGTATTCAAACATTGGAAAATCCACTACCCACAGAAACTCAAATTTTGATTCATCTATAAGATTTAACATCCTGCCAAGTTGCAATCTTAAATTCCCAAGTATTTTATATACGTTTTTGGGCTTGTCTGCTGAGAAAAATATCATATCTTGATCTTTGGCCTCAAGCTTTGAAAGCATCGCTTTTATTTCTTCTTGGGATAAGAACTTTGCAATAGGGGAGCTAAACTCACCATTTTCAATTTTGCCCCAAGCAAGCCCTTTTGCCCCTAATCCTTTTACATATTCTGTAAGATTGTCTATCTCTTTTCTTGATAAAATTTTGTTTATTTTTATAGCTTTTATAATACCTTTTTGCTCTATAGCGCTTTTGAATACGTTGAAGTTGGTATTTTTGAAGATATCGCTAAGATCTACAAGCTCTAAACCAAACCTTGTATCTGGTTTATCGGAGCCATATCGTTCCATTGCTTCTTTGTAGGTGATCTTTTTAAAGGGTGTAACTAGTTCTATGTCTAAAAGCTCTAAAAACAGTTTAGAAAGAAGTTTTTCCGAAATTTCCATAATATCTTGTTCTTCTACGAATGACATCTCAAAATCTATCTGGGTAAACTCTGGTTGTCTGTCAGACCTTAGATCTTCATCTCTAAAGCATCTTGCTATTTGAAAGTATCTATCAAAGCCAGATATCATAAGTATTTGTTTGAAAAGCTGTGGGGATTGAGGTAAAGCGTAAAACTTACCAGGGTGAAGCCTTGATGGCACCAAGAAATCTCTTGCTCCTTCTGGGGTTGATTTTATTAAAAAAGGTGTCTCTATCTCGTAAAAGCCGTTTTCTTCAAAAAAATCCCTTGTTATCTTAAGGGCTTTACTTCTTGTTTTTATAGCTTTTTGAAACTTCGGCCTTCTTAAATCAAGATATCTATATTTTAATCTCAGTTCCTCTGAAATATCTACATTATCATCTATTGGAAACGGCAATGTCTCCGATGCGTTTAAAAGCTCAATACGCTCTATTAAAAGTTCTACGTTGCCAGATTTTATTTTTGGATTTTCTGTACCAGCTGGTCTTCTTCTTACCAAACCTTCTACCAATACAACGCTTTCTTCTTTAAAGTGTTTTGCTATATCATAAAGTTCTTTATTGCTTGATTCTTCTAAAACCGCCTGAAGCTTACCTTCTTTATCTCTTAAATCTATAAACAAAACACCGCCGTGATCTCTTATGGAATCTATCCATCCTGCTAATTTAACGTGTTTTCCTATAAAGCTATCGTCTACTAAGCCTATATATGTATCTCTTAACATGCTTATATTATATACTAAAAACTTATATCATTGAAATTTTATTTGATAGGTATATAATAAATTTTATGTTAAAGCGGGGAGTGGTTGTTTTAGGGTTTTTTCTACTTGGACATTTATCTTTTTCTAAACCACTAAAACTTGATATAAAAATACCATATAAGGATGTAAATTTCAAAACTAAACATCGTGCATACACAAGTGTATCATCCCCTTTACCAAGAGATGAAAAGCAAAGTGTAGGATTTTCATTCTTTTTCAATAGACTTCCTTCTGTAAGCGCTATAGTGGACAATATCAGATCTCTTAATTTATCAAAAACTTATCAAGAACCACCCCCAGAGATATACACCTCTGATATAAGAAGACATGCTGATTATTACGAAAAAGATATTATTACCAAAAATACATATATAAGACCTACCAACAAAGGCAATGAACTTGTTCAACTTTATAAAAACGATCCTCAGCTGGATTTTGGTGTAGCCCTAAACGCTAGTTTCAAATAGTAAAAACTTGATTTTAAAAGCTAATGTGCCTGCATAGTAGCAAAAGTCTTTTTAGAATTTATTTTTGGTTAGTATGTATATACTTTTTATATAAAAATAGTTTTACACACATATTTCACAATGCTTATATATTATGAGTTATTTTCATTTTACTATTATCATATGATATATTTCATTGTTATAAGATAATTTTTAAGTTAAATTAAATTGATGTAGGTTGGTTGATGCTAATCAACCAGCAATCTTTTAAAAGGAGGTATAGCTTATGGACTTGCTTGACTTGTCCAGGTTTCAGTTCGCCTTTACGGCGATCAATCACTTTATTTATGTGCCTCTTACGTTGGGGCTCTCTGTGTTCATAGCCATAGTAAAGACCATAGCCTACAAAACCAAAGATCCTAAGTATGACAAATTGGCTATGTTCTTGATGAAGCTTTTCGCAGTAAACTTTGCCGCTGGTGTGGCTACAGGTCTTACTATGGAGTTTGAGTTTGGTACAAACTGGTTTACCTACTCAAAGTTTGTAGGTGATATCTTTGGAGCACCTCTTGCCATTGAAGGTCTTATGGCTTTCTTCTTGGAGTCAACCTTTATAGGTATATTCTTATTTGGAAAAGATAGAATATCTGATGGTATGCATACTTTTTCCGCTTGGATGGTAGCTCTTGGTAGTAACTTATCCGCTCTTTGGATTTTAATAGCAAACTCATGGATGCAAACCCCTGCTGGATACAAAATAGTCCAAACCCCCCAAGGTATAAGAGCTGAGCTTACAAACTTTTGGGCAGCTGTTATAAACCATACCACTGTTATAAGGTTTTTACATACCGTAACAGCTGGTCAAATTACAGCCGGATTTTTTGTAATGGGTGTAATGGCTTATTTCTTGCTAAGAAACAAGAATATCGATATGGCCAAAGCTGGTTTAAAAGTAGCCCTTATATTTACCACAATAGTATCCGTATCTGAAATTATAATAGGAGATACAGCTGGACACTTGGTAGCAGAATATCAACCCCTCAAGCTTGCAATGATGGAAGGTAAATGGAAAACGGAACAACCAGCTTCCTTGGATGTTTTTGGTTATGTAGATCAAA
This sequence comes from Hydrogenobaculum sp. 3684, assembly GCF_000213785.1. NCBI lineage: Bacteria > Pseudomonadati > Aquificota > Aquificia > Aquificales > Aquificaceae > Hydrogenobaculum > Hydrogenobaculum sp. 3684. The sequence continues at coordinate 395,250 of NC_015557.1, forward strand.
GCGCTCAAAAGACTTATCCTTTTATAAAAATACCCGGTTTGTTGTCTTTCTTGGCCTATCATAACTTCGATGCAAAAGTATACGGTATAAACGATTTGATAACTATGTACGATCAAAAAGCCCAAAACTATGCAAACGAAGCAAAAACATTAGAAGCCCAATACGCTTCAAATCCAAACCCAGCTTTGAAAGATAAGCTAGTGGCCGATAAAGCTTATGCCAAAGCTTACAACATTTCTTTAAAAGATTTACCACCTATAAATCTTGTCTTCATGCCATTTCATATAATGGTTGGTCTTGGATTTTTCTTTGCATTTGTAACTTTGTGGGGTCTATATCTTTATAAAAAAGGTACTCTTTATACCAACAAAGCTTTCTTAAAGACCGTTTTATATTCAATCCCCCTTCCATTTATAGCTTCTGAGCTAGGATGGATGACTGCCGAAATAGGTCGTCAACCTTGGATAGTTACTGGCGTGCTTAAAACTGCCGATGCGGTATCTTTCAACGCTACTTCAAATGTAATGTTCTCCGTGCTTACTTTCGTAACAATATACATACTACTATTCTACGTATATGTAACCACTATGATAAAGAAGGTAAGAGAATACGCAGACACCGAGGCTCCTTCTACAGCTCCAGCTATGGGTTCGATAAATACAGCTTTGCAAGCTTCTAAGACAGATTTGAACAACGATAACAGGATTTCTTGAGGAGGTGAATGCTATGGGTATATTACCAGATGGACTTTTTACCTTACAAGGTTTGTGGTTTTTGATAGCAGGTGTATTTTTAATTGGCTACTCAATAACCGATGGATTTGATTTGGGTAGTGCTTTCCCTATGATATTTATGAAAAGCGAATATGACAGAATAGCTCTTTATAATTCTGTTGCACCAGTATGGGATGGAAATGAGGTTTGGCTTATAGCTGGTGGGGGTATGCTCTTTGCCGCCTTCCCCACCGTGTATGCCGCTTCTTTCTCTGGATTCTATTTGGCTATACTCCTTGTTTTGTGGGCTTTAATAGGTAGAGCTGTGGCTTTTGAATACCGCAACAAAAGAGAGTCCATGGCTTGGAGACATACCTTTGATTTTATATACTGGCTTGGTAATGTTTTACCTGCTATTCTTTTTGGATGTGCCGTAGGAAACGCTGTAGTAGGAGTACCTATAGATCAAGACGCTGTATATCACGGCACTTTCTTCACGCTTTTAAGACCAGTACCTCTTGCAATGGGATTGGTAAGTCTTTTCATGTTTGCTATGCATGGAGCAGCTTATCTGTTGCTTAAAACCGAAGGTTCTGTTTTTGAGATGGCTAAAAAGTATGCTAGCATAAGTGTTATAGGATATGTAATATCTGTAATATTAACAAACGTACTAGCCATGCAAGAAGCCCCATTTTTGTATAAAAACTATTTTGCTTATCCAATACTTTTTGCTATACCTCTAGTGATGTTTGTAGGTGTTGTGCTCTATGTAAGCTTACTAAAATCTGGTAAATACGAAAAGATGGTTTATGCATCTGGGCTTGTTAACGCTTTCACTGTTCTAAATGTAGCTTGCGCTTCTTTCCCAGTACTAATGCGCTCAAGTATAAATCCAGATTACAGTCTAACAGTGTTTAACGCTTCTTCTTCTACCCTCACTCTAACAGTGATGCTTATTGTAACGGTTATATTTATGCCTATAGTTATATATTATACTAGGTATGCGTATAAGGTATTTAGTGGAAAAGTAAGTGGAGAAAAGAGTTATTATTAATTTTCTTGAAGCGTCTTGATGCAACCATTCCTATCCTTCTTTTACCCCTCTTTTGAGGGGCTTTTTAATATATAGATAATTTATCATTAAGAATATTTGATAACTATGATATATATTATATATATTTATAAGTATCTGATGCAGCTGATTTTTTATGCCTTTAATAGTTCAGTTCATTAATTTTGTTATGTATTCTTTTAAGTATTCTATATTTTGTCCGGTAGTAGAAGAAACCGGTATAAAATCAAGTGATTTTTCTTTGGCTAATTTTTCTAAAAGCTCCAAATTTTCTTTCTTTGCTATATCAAGCTTTGTACCTACAACGGCTTTAATTTTTTGTATCAAGCTTTTATCATAAAGAGAAAGTTCAGTAGTTAGAATTTCAAAATCTTTAACAGGGTTTTCACTAGACAGGTCTATAGCCAAAACCAAATATTTTGAACGCTCTATATGTTTTAAAAAATCAAGTCCAAGCCCAGCCCCTTTATGAGCATTTTCTATAATTCCTGGTATATCGGCGATGGTAAAAGATTTATCATCTGTTTTAATAACTCCTAACTCTGGATAAAGCGTAGTAAAAGGATAATCGGCAATTTTTGGATGTGCATTGGTTAAGACCGATAATAGCGTTGATTTACCAACGTTTGGTAGGCCTACTATGGCTATATCGGCTATTGTTTTTAATATAAGAACAAGCTCTTTTTCTTCTCCTTTTTTGCCATGTGTAAACTTTCTTGGAGTTTGATTTGTAGGTGTTGCAAAGTGAGCATTACCAAGACCACCATCGCCGCCTTTTGCTACTACGCAACTTTGACCATGTTTTACAAGGTCACATAGAACGTCGTTGGTTTTTTTGTCTATTACTATAGTTCCTACTGGTACCTTTATTACAATGTCTTTACCGTTTTTACCGTGCTGGTTTTTTGGTTTTCCATGCTCTCCGTTTTGAGCTACAAAATGCCTTTTATATTTAAAATCTAAAAACGTTGTTTTTGAAGAATCCGCTTTTAATATAACAGAACCACCTTTTCCCCCATTTCCACCCGCAGGTCCCCCATAGGGTCTATACTTTTCTCTTAAAAAATAAACCCCTCCGTTTCCACCGTCTCCAGCTTTTACCTTTATCTGGGCTATGTCTATAAAGTTCAAATTATTCTTATACGCCTTTGTTTATAACAAACTCTGCCAAATCCACAAGACGGTTAGAATATCCCCACTCGTTATCATACCAGGCTACAACGTGCACCAAATCCCCGTTTACAAAAGAAAGCTCTGCATCAAATATAGCTGAATGAGGATTACCAACTATATCAGAAGATACCAGGGGTTCTTCGCTGTACTCCAATATACCCTTTAGGTATGTTTCGCTGGCTTTTTTGAAAGCTTCGTTTAAAGCTGTCACATCCTGAGGAGGATTTTCCAATATAGCTGTTAATTCTATAATAGAACCATCTGATACTGGTACTCTTCTTGATGTGCTTCCAAGTTTACCTTTGAGGTGTGGTAAAACTTCAGTAACGGCTTTGGCTGCACCTGTGGTGGTTGGTATTATGTTTATTGCTGCGGCCCTTGCTCTTCTTAAATCTTTGTGGGGAAGATCTAGTATTCTTTGGTCGTTTGTGTAAGCATGTATCGTTACCATATAACCATTTTTTATACCAAATTCTTTATCAAGCACATAGCATGTAGGTGCCATACAGTTTGTAGTACAAGATGCGTTTGATATTATGTGATGCTCGCTTGGGTTATAGCTATCTTGATTGACCCCAAGTACTATAGTAATGTCTGAATTTTTACCTGGAGCTGAGATGAGTACTTTTTTGGCTCCTGCTGATAGATGTTTAGAGGCATTTTCTCTATCTCTAAAAAGCCCCGTAGACTCAATTACTATATCTACCCCAAGGTCTTTCCAAGGAAGCTCTGCTGGGTCTTTTTTGGCAAATACTTTTACGCTTTTACCATCGACTACCAAAGAATCTTCTGTGTATGATACATCTTTTTTCCATATTTTGTGCACAGAGTCATATTTTAGAAGATGTGCTAAGGTTTTTGTATCTGTTAAATCGTTGACGGCTACGATGTCAAGCCCTCTTTCAAAGGCTATTTTAAAAAATGCCCTACCAATACGCCCAAATCCGTTTATACCTATTCTTACACTCATATTTTTATTATAAGATATTTTTATTAAATTGGCGTTAAGATTTTACAGTTAAGATTTTATAAAAATAGCTATTATAGGAGAAAGAATAAAATTTAAAAGCTTTAGATCTTTGGTTATTCCTAAAAGCTTCAAAGCCAAACCCACTATAAGACAAGCACCGATAAAAGCTACATTTTCTAAAGAACCACTACTTATTGAGCTTTTAAAAAAGTAAGCTATATAAGTAAGAGAACCCTGATAAAGAAGTATTGAAAACGATGAAAACGCCACAGATCTACCCATCGAAGAAGAAAGAAGTACTGCGCTTATACCATCCATTATAGCTTTTGACAAAATAAGGCTATTCTGAGCCTTTGCCCCTTCCATGATACAACCAAGTATAGTGATAGGCCCTACACAAAACATTATTGTGGCTGTATTAAACCCCTCTGGAGAGCCTATATTTTTAAATGCTTTTAAAAAAACCTTATCTAAGTTTGACTCAAAATCAAAATAATATCCTATTACGCCCCCTATTATTAGACAAGCCAATACTTCTATAATATTTGCTTTTGAGCCTTCTCTAAAAAGATGATAAGCCATACCAAAGGAGAATAACCCAAAAGCTTTTAGAGTAGCTTCTTTTATGGAATGTGGAATATATTTTCCAAACAAACTCCCAAAGTATCCACCAACAAATACCAAAAGGGCGTTTATAAGAGTGCCTTCGCCTATAAAATACTCTGGCATCAACCCGGGGGCCACATCATCGGCCTTCCACCTATTATGTGTAGGTGTATATGAAAAACCGTTTGACCTCCATACTCTCCTACGTTGAAAACAAGCCTATAGCCTTCTTTTAAGTTTAGCGTATTGGCTATATCTTTGGCTTTTAGTATCATCTTCCCCACCAGAGCTTCATCTTCTTCTTTCAGAGCTTGCACCCCTTCTATATGCCTTCTTGGTATTATAAGTACATGCGTTGGAGCCACTGGTTTTATATCTTTAAAAGCCACCAAAAGCTCATCTTCATAAACTATATCCGACCCAATCTCCTTGTTTGCTATCTTACAAAAAATACATTCCATAATTTTTATTTTAGCATAGATTTTATGCATTTTATTATGGAAAGCTTTTATACAAATTTTATATTTTCTAAGCATGGAATACCCTAAGGAAAAATTTAAAGAATTAGCAAGGCGCATCAAAAGTATGGCTATAAGTCCAGAGATAGATTTGGCTATATGTTTTCCTGGTATTGAAGAAGCCGAATGTGAAGATAAAGAAGAATACCCCTATGTTTTGGTTTCTTACTTAGGAGATGATGGTGATGGACCCTCTAAAAAGGTGGTCTTTAACGAATCTTATTGGAACTCTTCTGTAGAATCACTCCTTGGAGCTATTATGCATCAAGTAAAATCCTTGATGGAAGAGCTTCAATCTTTTGAAGGTGAATAATATTTGGATTTTAAGAGATAAACCCTTATGAAGTAATCAGATATTATTTCTTCCTCATCGGTATTAAGAGTTGTATCTCTCATAGGTATAGCGTAAGGGTTTTGAAAGTCTATGTTTGATTTATGTTTAGGTGTTTTTAAAGCCATTATAGAAGGTCTTTTTCGACCTACAGGTGCTATAAAATCTATTTTGAAGTTTAAAAAACTAAGAGAAGATTGAACGCTTTTGTTTGATGTATAGCTTATCCAAACACCTTCTTCTTTTATATTTTTATAAAGCAAATACAAAAAATCCAGTGTCCATAAAGACGGATTTCTGTATGGTGAAAACCCGTCGTGTAGTATGATATCAAACATCATATTTGTTTTAAGCGCTCTTGCATCTTCTAAAACCACTTGCCAGTTTAGGTTTTTGCTGTTTATATAAAAGTTGTTTTTATAAAGCATATATCTTACTTCGTCTGAGTCGTGATTTAAAGCTATAAAAGAAGGTATTTTTTTATCTACACTTATTATGTTTACAGATTTGCCCAGTTTTAAAAGCTCATAAGCCAATACTCCAGAGTTTACAAACATACCAGAGCCTATATCCAATACGTTTATAACGCTTTTTTCTTTTAAAAGCCCCAAAACAGGATTTACAAATTTGCTGTATGCTTCTTCTAAAGGTCCTGTAGTAATGCTGTGGTAAAACTCGTTGTAGTATTCATCGTATATGTTGGCTTGATCTGTATTAAGTGTGTAGGCATTTTCTTTATATATGTTTGAAAGTTCTTTTAAAAGTATTTCTTGATATCGCTCGCTTAAAATATAAAATCTTTTATCGTTTTTTAAAGTGATCAAAACCCGTTCTTTCAAGCTCTTTTCCATTTACAAGTACCGACGCTTTACCCTTTTCTATCACACGTCCTATTACTGTGTTATCTAAAAATGGATTAAAGTGTTCTTTTTTTTGACAAAATAAAAGCTGATAATCTTCTCCTCCAGACAAAGCTATATCGTAAGGGTTTAGATTTTCTTTTGAAGCGTAAAGCTTTAGTTCACGAGAAATAGGTATTTTGTTTAAATCTATCTCTATTACAACGCTTGAGCGCTCTGCAAGATGCCATAAATCAGAAGATAGTCCATCGGATATATCCATAGAGGCACTGGCGTATTTTCTTATATGATTTATATAGTCTATTCTGGCAGTGGGTCTTAAATGCCTTTCTATGAGTCTTAATTCATAATCCTCATAATCTTTTTTTGTTGTTAAAAGCCTAAAACCAGCGTACGAATCCCCAAGAGTTCCACTTACTACCACATCATCACCCACGTTTGCACCAGCTCTTGATACAAACCTATCTATTTCACCTATTAAAAATACATCTATACCAAGCTTTGAAGCTCTTGATACATTGCCCCCTACTATCCTAAGTTTATAAAAATCACAGGCATATTTTACACCTTCGTATATACGTTCTATAAATCTTTCATCTATATCTTCTGGTATCATAAGAGAGATAAGTCCATAAAGAGGTTTGCCTCCGTTTGCCACAACATCGGATACATTTATAGATATGGCTTTAAAGCCAATGGCTTCTGGTGGATAATCTCTTAAAAAATGAACATCTTCTAAAAAAGCATCGCAGGTGATATTGAGCCCAGTCTCTCCAATCTTTATATAAGCTGTATCGTCTCCTATAGTATTTTCTCCAAGGATTGAGATTAGTTTTTTTATAAGCTCAAACTCACCTATCATCTTAATCTATTATTTTAAGATATAAAGTATAGCTAAAATCATATTAAAAACTAATAAAAACGAGGATGTTTTAGAAACCTTTCTAAATTTTACCCTTCTTGGATCGTTTATATCTATCTTATCTATATCTCCTAAGCTTCGTTTTAGGCTTTTGGTATAATAAGATAAATATACATTTGCCAAAAGTCCCAAAAGCATAAAAAACGTATAAAAGCTTATGTTTAAAATAAACACCAAAAGAAGCTCTAAAAGTGCTATTTTGTAAAATCTCCAAAGGATTTGACCATATATCCTACCGGCTAAGTTCTTTGAATCTATCTTTTTAAAAAGCACATAAGAGACTATAAAAACTATTGAAAATATCTCACCAGCGTATAAACCCACTAAAAGCTTTACCATAAACCCCTCAAAAATGGATTGAATGTTAACTCATGCTCTAAGCTTGTATCTTGATAGTGCCCACATATAACATGGGTATCTTTTGGAAGTATAGAAAAAATCTTTTTTAAAGACTTTGACAATTCTTCCCAAGAACCACCTGGTAGATCTGTCCTTCCAACACCGCCTTTAAAAAGCGTATCCCCAGCTATAAGTGTATTTTGAGATGGTAGATAAAAACAACACCCGCCTGGGGTATGACCTGGTGTGTGGATAATCTCTATATCTACATTGGCAATACTGAGCTTGTCACCATCTTTTATATAAACATCTGGTTTTGGAGGTTTTTTTGCGTTTAGATAGATTGAAAACCCAGGGAATAACTCATCGTTTAATAAAAACTCATCTTCTTTGTGCATGTAAAAAGGAGCGTTGTAGCGCTCTTTTAATGTGGCTACTTGTCCTACATGATCGTAATGCCCGTGTGTGGCCAGTATGGCTACTACTTTAAAATCACCTATAGTTTCTAATATATTTTCTACATCAGAACCTGGGTCTATCACTATAGCTTCTTTTGTATCTTCGTTTTTTATAACAGTGCAGTTTTCATCAATCGGTTTGGTCGGTATCGTTTCTATTTTCAGTTTCCCCATCGGTTTTTGCTCCATCGTTAAACCCAAATAAAATATATAACGGAACGCTCATAAAGCCAAGGGGTAAAATAGCTATGAAAATAGCCCATCCCCATTTTTTTCTTCTTATGGCATCGTATAGAAAGTAAAATAAAATGCCAAATACCCCAGCCACTATTATGAAATCACCACCACTAAAAATATGCTTTAAATAATTCATCTTTAAGATTATAACATTATACAGTGGATAAAAATCTTAGAATTTTTATATAATGAAACGAAGAATCCCCGGGTGGTATTTTAAATCCATACCAATCAAGACCCACTTTTGCATTTTCTTTGGAAGCTTCTACCAGTATATAGCTCATGCAAGACAGCTTTTGTTCTAAGTCCATATCAAAATCCTCTGGTTTTAGTATGATTTCTTTGCTTATAAAATCCGAAAAATCATTTACCATCAACTTTTGCACTTTGGCGGAAGCTTTCCAGTTTATATACTTTGGATGTTCGTTATGATATTCTCTTATTTGATAAAGATCTTGTCCTTCGTTCGTCTTTATAAAACCTTTTTCCGATTTGTAGTTAGCTGTATTTATTTTGCATTGTTTTGGGTTTGGATATACGTATATATCTGCTGGGACTGTATACTTTATCTCTCTATATGCAAAACCAAAAGGAAAATCAGAGGATATGTAAACCTCAAGCTCTTTGTAATTGCCTCTTTTTTCAAAAGTTATTATAAGCTCTATCTGTTTTTCTTCTTTGGCTTTTAGCATAAAAAGAGATTTTTCATAAACTATTTCAAAGGTTTTATATGTTTTAAAAAATCTTTTTACATCTTTATTTAAATCTTTTGCCACAAATATATTTATAAGAAAAGAAGGCCAGCTTTTTTTATTTTTTATAGATATGATAACTTTCCCTGGTTCATTTGCAAAAAAATCATAAGCTTTTATAAATGTAAGTTCTAAAAATTTAATATTGTAGTATGATATAATGCCACTTATTATCATAAAAGCCATCATAAAGGATGTGATCATGTAAAGGAGGTTGTTGGCGGTATTTATGGCGGCAAATCCAAAAAGAAGCATGATGATAATATAAAATATACCAAGTGGGGTTATCTTTACATTCATCCTTGCTCTGATAGCCCGTCTCCTAAGAGGTTTAACGCCACTATAAGTAAAAATATCACAATAGCTGAGGATAGCGTCCAAGGATAGAGCAGTATAGTGTATATGCTTTTTGGTAGCATGTTTCCTAAAGATGGATATGGTTCTTCTATACCAAGCCCTAAAAAGCTAAGAGAACCTTCAGCTACTATGTAAGCAGGTATAGATAAAACTGCGCTTATCACGATGTAGCTTTTTATGTTTGGTAGAATATGTTTAAATATGATATAAAAAGGGTTTGCTCCGTAAAATTTTGCAACATTTACATAATCGTATTCTCTTATTGATAAAACCATTCCCCTTATAATCCTTGAAAAGGGTGCAAAACCAAAAAACGACAAAATAAAAACAATCATTCCAAACACATAAACCCCAGATATATCAAGTGGGAAAAGCGCTCTTATAGATAGCATAAGATAGAATGTAGGCATAGCCATCATAACTTCTACCAATCTCATCACTATGTTATCTAAAATACCACCTACATATCCGGCCAAGCTACCTATTAAAGTACCTATTGTAATTGTGGTAATAGCACCTATTATAGATATTGCAAGTGAGACTCTTAAAGCGTATAAAAGTCTAGAAAATTCATCTCTTCCAAGGGCATCTGTACCAAGTAAAAATATATGCCCACAGTTTGGTCTAAAAAGCTTAAAACCGTTTTTTGATTTTATGAAAAAATCTATATAACAGATTTTATTTTTATCCTCCATATAGGTTCTAGTTAGAGATTGGACAGGTTTTAATTTGTATATATAAAGCCCATGTAAGGATAAATGTAGAGGAGTAGGTGGGGCAAATACATAGTCTCTAAATTGCTTTTTATACGAGTAAGGGGCTATAAAATCTGCACCTATAGCAAGGATTGTTAAGAATACAATTACACTAAGTGCAAACTTAGTTTTCCACATCTTCTTTAACGATGTTTGTTAAAATACCTATACCTTCTATCTCTATACTTACTTTGTCTCCTATTTGCATAGGACCAACACCCGGTGGTGTACCTGTTATGATAATATCGTGTGGATAAAGACTCATAATATGCGATACAAAGCTTATAATCTCATATACATCAAATATCATATCTGAAGTGTTGCCACGTTGCTTCAATTGGTTGTTTAGATACGTTTTGATATTTAGATTAGATGGATCTACGTCTTTTACTACCACTGGTCCTACAGGACAAAACGTATCAAAAGATTTTGCTCTTGTAAACTGGATATCTTTTTTCTGCAGATCCCTTGCCGTGACATCGTTTGCTATAGAAAAGCCCAGTATTGCATCTTTTGCATCTTTGTAAGAGAGTTTTTTGGATGTTTTAGATATAACTATAGCAAGCTCTCCTTCGTAATCAACTCTTGTAGAGGCTTTTGGGTATATTATATCTTCTTGATCTAAAATGATGCTGCTTGTGGGCTTTAAAAACAAAAGGGGTTCTTTTGGTATATCCATATTGAGCTCTTTGGCATGGGCTTTATAGTTTAGTCCAACGCACACAACTTTTGTGGGCTTAAATTCTATTTCTTCATTTTTTCCTAAAAGCCAGATGCTATCGTTTTTTCTTTGAAATCTATACATGGAATCTAATTATAGCACAGATTTTAAGACACTTCTTTTAAAGATTTGAAGGTAAGGGTTTTTGAAATACCGTCTTTGTTGGTTACTCCTATAAGCTTGTCTGCAAAGTTTGCTAGGTTTTCTCTGAGGGTTACCACTATAAACTGCACATTTTTTGATTTTTCTTTTATCATCTGGCCAAGAAGATATGCATTTGCCTCGTCTAAATGAGCATCTATCTCATCAAAGTAATAAAACACCGATGGTTTATACTCTTGTATAGCAAAGATTAGAGATATTGCCGCTAATGTTTGTTCTCCTCCAGATATTGCTTCTACGTACTGCACATCTTTTCCTCTTGGTTTTACAAATATAGAAACACCGCCAGAAAATGGGTCCTCTTCGTTGTCCAAAGATAAATCCGCTTTTCCTTGATAAGATACTTTAGCGTATATTTCTTTGAAATTTTTTCTTATGTTGTTAAAAGCTTCCATAAAAGCGCTGTACTTTTTTCTATCTATCTCCTCTATCATAGCCTTTATCGCTTGCTTGTCTTTGATGAGTTGATCTAATTTTTCTTTGTAGTCTTTTAATCTGTTTAGGGTTTCTTCGTATTCTTCTTCGGCTTTTAGATTTATATCGCTCATGCTCTCCAAAAGTTTTTTGGTACGCTCTAATTCTTCTTTTAATTTTGAAGCGCTTTGGTTTTGCTCTTCGTAGATGGTACCGTCGTACTCCTTTTCTTTTAGAGCTTCGTTTATAGATTCTATCTTTGTTTGAATTCTTGTGATGTCGTTTGATAAAGAGCCAATCTCCTCCAAAAGCCTTTCGTGCTCTAGTTTAAGACCACCTAGTTCTGATTGTAAATTTTTTTGCTCTTTTTCTAAAAGCTCTTTCTCTTCGTAAAGCTTATAAAACATTGCATTTGATTCTTTTAACTCTTCTTCTGCGCTTTTTAGTTCAAGTTCTAAAGACATTAGCTCTTGTTCTAAACTCTTTATTTGAGAATGAGCTCCAATAAGTTCTTGCTTTTTTTGGTCTATAGAGGATTTTACATATTCTATATTTTTTGAGATGTCATTTTTCTTTAGTTCTACGGTGTTTAGTTCTTTTGTTTTGTCTAAATGAAGCTTTTTGTAATATTCTATGCTATCTTTAAGCTCTTTTATCTCTTTGCTAGTATAGTATGAAAGTATATCTTTTTTTCTAAGTTCTAAGTTTGTAAGCTTTTCTTCTATATACTTTATCTCCTCTTTTAAAGGTTCTAACATCTCCAATAACTCTTTTTTCTTGTTTTCTAAGTGCTCTATGTATTCTTCACCAGATTTTATACGCTCTAATATATTTGATTTTTGTAAAAGCGTATCTTTTTTTTGATTTTCCAAATCTTTGATATACTTTGTATTTATTGCTATTATGCCTTCTTTTTCTATGAGAGTAGACTTTGCTTTGCTAATGTTTTGATCGAGTTGTTGTTCTTTTTCTTTTAAGAGGTTATATTTTTCGTTTAAAGATTCTAGTTTTTCTAAAAGGGCTTTTTTGCCGATGTTTGAGTGTTGTTTTGCTTTTCCTCCTGTTATAACACCGGTTTTTTCAAATACCTCTCCTTCTAATGTTACACATCTATAGTTTTGTAGGCTTTTAGCCACATCAAAGCTCTCTACCACAAGAGTATCACCAAAAACAAAGCTTATGGCAGGCTCCAATGTTTTATCGTAATCAACAAGCTTTAGTGCAAAGTCTATATATCCGCGCTGTCTTGGATAAGGTGGTAAACTTTGGGTTTTTATACGGTTTAAGGGTATAAAGCTTACTCTTTTATCAGAGTTCTTTTTTAAAAGCTCAATACAAGTTTTTGCTACTTCTTCAGATTCTACAACCACATAAGAAAGCCTAGCCCCAGCCGCAGCTTCTATAGCTGTTTTGTATTCTTCGTCTTTTAAGCTTATAAGATCTTCTACTTTACCATAAACACCTTTTATATTTTGGAATATATAAGTATCATCATCGTTGTATCTAAGCTGAGACTCTATTCTTGCTTTTTCTGATATGATTTGCTCTATTTCTTTTTTTGTTTCTGTCAAAGAACTTGTATATTTGGCTATAGTTTGCTGTATCGCCTCTATAGAAAGTCTTGCCTCTTCTATATTTTTTTGGAATGTTTTTAATTTTTCTTCAACAGAGTCTTTTTGTTCTAACGCTTGTAAATCGGCTTTTAGTCTTTGTATGTCGTCTTTGTATCTATTTTGTTTTTGGGATATATCTTGAATTTGGTCTATATATTGCTGGTATTGTTTTTTCTTTTGTTCTAAAATAGATTTTAATTCTTTTTCTTTTTTTTCTATTTGTTCTATCTCCTCTGGTGAAAGGTTTAGCTTTTCTTCGGTGGATTTTAATTCTTTTTCTTTTTCTTTTATTATATGTTCTATATTATAAATCTCTTTTTCTTTTGAAAGTTTTTCTTGCTCTACTTCTAAAAGCTCTTTTTCTAGATTAAGTAAATCTTTTTGAAGAAAATCAATCTTTTTTTCAATATCTTCTTTATGGGATAACTCTTTTTTTAGTTCTTTTTCTTTTAAGGCTTTTTGCTCTTTTATATATTCTATCTTTGCAGATAGCTTACCAGAAGATTCTCTGTAAGGAAGAAGGGTTTCTTGTAAGTTTGTTATTTTTTGTTCTACATCCTTTAGTTCTTTGGTTTTAATATCTATGGTTTCTAAAAGTTTTGAGCTTTTAGTTTCTAAAGCTTCTTTTTCCTCGGAAGTCTTTTGTAAGTCCTTTAAAAGGTTTTGTTTTTCTTTTAAAAGCAAAACACACTCAAGTATATGTTTTTTCTCCATTAAAGCTTTGTATTGACGGAGCCTTTCTTTTTCTTTTTCAAATTTTTCTAAATTTGCCTCTAGTTCTTCTACTAAGGGTTTTAGTTCTCTTATTTTTATATCAGCTTCTCCTAGCTCTTCTAAAGCAAACTGTCTTTTTTGCTCGTATTCGCTTATACCTGCTACATCTTCTATTATTTTTCTTCGCTCTAAAGGTGTCATTTTTACAAATTTTACTATATCTCCTTGTAATACTATGTTGTAGCCTTCTTTGTATATGCCACCTCTTGCAAGTATTAGATGCAAATCTTTTTCTCTTATAATTTTGCCGTTTAGTTTATATAAGCTTTTACCATCTTTATAGATAATCCTTGTAACTACAAACTCATCGTATCCAAATATCTGTGGGTTTGAAAAGTGTACATCCACCTGTGCAAAATCTTCTCTTTGGCCTTGTTTTGAATATATAAGGTGTGTGAGGTTTTTAGCCCGCATGGTTTTTGATGTGGAAAGCCCAAGACCAAAGGATATGGCATCACCTATGTTTGATTTGCCAGCACCGTTTGGCCCCACTATCCCTACAAAGCCCTCCCCTATTGGTATTTCTAGTTTTTCTGTGCCGTAGGATTTAAAGTTTGTAACTACAATTTTTTCTATATAGGCATTTCCCATCTTATTTTTGATTTTTAGCTTTTACACGACCTAAAACTTTTAAAGGTAAGCCGTAAACCTTTGTAAACATAGCACCAGCTTTATGATCAAAAGCATCTTTTTCTGTGTAGGTGGAAAGCTCTTCAATATATAGAGCGTTTGGAGATTTTCTCCCCACCACATCTATATTACCTTTGTATAGCTTTAGTCTTACTGTACCGTTTATATATTTTGATATGTTGTTGTTAAAAGCGTCCAAAGCTTCCCTTAAAGGAGAAAACCAAAGCCCTTCATATACTAAATTTGCGTAGGTGTTTGATACATGTCCTATTAGATACTGATAAGTGTATTTGTCCAAAGTCAAAGATACTAAGTCGTTGTAAGCTTTGTATAAACACATAGCCCCTGGAGCTTCGTAAATCTCTCTACTTTTTATGCCCACCAACCTATTTTCTACCATATCTATACGTCCTACGCCGTGAGGAGCTGCTATATCATTTAGATGTTCTATAAGCTTATAAAGAGTATCAAAGCTTTTACCGTTTATAGCTACAGGAGTTCCTTCTTCAAAGGTAATCTCTACATATTCTGGAGTATTTGGTGCTTCTTCTGGATCTTTTGTGATTTGATAGGCATCCTTTGGTGGCTCTTGATAAGGGTCTTCTAAGATACCACATTCTATAGATACACCCCAGAGATTTCTATCTATAGAGTATGGGTTTTCTTTTGTAGCTTTTACAGGAATGTTGTATTTTAAAGCATATTCTATCTCTTGCTCTCTTGATTTAAATTCCCATTCTCTTACAGGTGCTAATACTTCTATGTCTGGATTTAAAGCCCAAGCAGATACTTCAAATCTCACTTGGTCGTTTCCTTTTCCGGTGGACCCATGGGCTATATAATCTGCATTTCTTTTTTTGGCGTATTCTATAAGTTTTTTGGATATCAAAGGCCTTGATAAAGAAGCCGTCAAAGGATATTTACCTTCATACAAAGCCAAAGCTCTAAGGGTTGGAAGACAAAAATCTTTGGCAAACTCCTCTCTTATGTCTTCCACTATAGCCTCTATAGCCCCAGCTTTCCTAGCTTTTTCTGGTATTTCTGAAAGCTCTTCTTTTTGCCCTACATCTGCTGTGTAGGTTATAACTTCAAAACCCCTTTCCGTAAGCCATCTTACTATGATAGATGTATCCAAACCACCAGAATAAGCAAGTATCACTCTTTTTGCCATTATATTATTATACTTCAAAAACAAAAGTTTATAACTTAAACACATTGTAAGATTTTTCTAAAACTTTTTAATTAAATTTATAACCTACCTTGACTCATTAATCTGAATAATTAACTATGGTATAATTACATCATGAAGCTTTTACCAATAGGTATACAAACCTTAAGAGATATTATAGAGGGTGGTTTTTACTATGTAGATAAAACTAGATAAAACACATTTTATACCAAAACTAACAAGCAAATATTACTTTCTATCCCGTCCCAGAAGGTTTGGTAAATCTCTTTTTCTTGATACACTAAAAGAAGCATTTTCTGGCAACAAAGAACTATTTAAAGGGCTTTATCTATACGATAATTGGGATTGGGAGAAAAGATATCCTATTATAAAGCTTGATTTAAGCCAAGCTTATCCAGATACAGAGGAAAATCTTATAAAATCATTAGATTCTTTCCTAAAAGCTGTAGCAAAAGAGCATCAAATAACCTTAGAAGAAGAGATACTAGGCCTAAAATTTAAAGAACTCATCCAAAAGCTATACGAAAAATACAATCAAAAAGTGGTGGTACTTATAGATGAATACGATAAACCAATACTTGATGTAATAGAAGATATAGAAAAAGCAAGAAGAAATAGAGATATACTAAAAAAGTTTTTTGAGATACTAAAGCCCTCCGATCCTTATCTAAAGCTTGCCTTTCTAACAGGTGTATCGAGGTTCTCAAAAGTATCAATCTTTAGCGGTTTAAACCAGCTAAACGATATAACCATAGACCCAAGCTTTGCCACTGTTTGCGGATATACCCAATCTGAGCTTGAAAGTGTGTTTGAAGACAGATTAAAGGATTTTGATAAAGAAAAGATAAAAGTCTGGTACAACGGCTACGCTTGGCTTGGAGAGAGTGTTTACAATCCTTTTGATATATTGCTTTTGTTTGATAAGAAAATGTTTAAACCTTACTGGTTTGAGACAGGGACACCTACATTTCTTATTAAGATGTTTATGAAAAATAGATACTACATCCCAGAGCTTGAAAACCTTGAAGTAGGAGATGAGATTTTGTCAAACCTTGATGTGGATAATATAAGGGTAGAAAATCTTTTGTTTCAAGCTGGTTATCTTACCATAAAAGAATTTAAAACAAAAGGCAACAAAAACTTATACACACTATCTTTTCCAAACCTTGAAGTAAAAATGAGTTTTAACGACTTTTTCTTAGGCTATGTGATAGAAAATATTTCTTTAAAAGATAAAACTGAAATAGGTCTAATAGAGGCTTTTGAGAATAGACAAGTAGAAAAATTAAAAGACATCTTACATAGATTTTTTGCAAGCATTCCACATGATTGGTATAGGAAAAACGATATAGACTCGTATGAAGGTTTTTATGCATCTATTGTATATGCACTTTTTAACGGAGCAGGGCTAAATGTAATAGCAGAAGACAACACCAGCAAAGGCCAAATAGATCTTAGTGTCTTTAACCAAGACAGCGTTTATATAATAGAGTTTAAAGTGGTAGAAGACAAAGAAGAAGGCGTTGCTTTAAAACAGATAAAAGAAAAAAGGTATTATGAAAAGTATAAAGGCAAATACCAAGAGATCTATCTAATAGGGATAGAGTTTAGCAAAAAAGATAAGAACATTGTAAGTTTTGAGTGGGAAAAGATATAGTATTAATCTTAGCTTATAACATAAGTTTACTAATAAGATAATATGTAAAATTTTAAAAAATATTTTATAATATTCCTATGGAATTTGAGTTTTCTGAAAGGCTAAAGGTTTTACCACCTTATTTGTTTGCGGCTATTGATAAAAAGAAAAGGGAAAAGGCTGCTCAAGGAGCAGACATAATAGATTTGGGTATAGGCGATCCAGACCTCCCAACGCCAAAGCCTATAGTGGAAGCTGGTAAAGCGGCTTTAGAAAAACCAGAGCATCATAGGTATCCATCCTATGAAGGTATGTATGCTTTTAGGAAAGCTGTAGCAGATTGGTATAAAAAGCGTTTTGGTGTATTGCTAGACCCAGATAAAGAAGTTGTGACGCTTATAGGTTCTAAAGAAGGTATAGCTCATTTCCCTCTTGCTTTTGTAAATCCTGGAGATTACGTGCTTTGTCCAGATCCTGGTTATCCGGTTTACAAGATATCCACTATCTTTGCCGGTGGCATTCCTTACATGTTGCCCCTAAAAGAGGAAAATGGATTCTTGCCAGATATAGATTCTATACCTCAAAATGTGTTACAAAAAGCCAAGATAATATGGGTAAACTATCCAAACAATCCCACCTCTGCAAAAGCCCCGGACTCTTTTTATAAAAAGCTTATAGACTTTGCTCATAAATACGGTATTGTAATAGCCTCTGATTTGGCTTATTCTGAAATATACGCATCAGAACCGCCTCGCTCTATTCTTGAATTTGAAGGAGCTAAAGATGTGGCTATAGAGTTTCACTCTTTATCCAAAACTTACAACATGACTGGTTGGCGTATTGGTATGGCAGTTGGTAATCCAAGTCTCATAGCTGGTCTTGGCAAGATCAAGACAAACGTAGATTCAGGGCAGTTTCAAGCCATACAAGAAGCAGGTATAAAGGCCCTTAGCTTAGACGATAGCGTAGTTCAAAATCTTAGAGATATATATAAAGAAAGAAGAAAAGTTATGACAGAGGCTTTAAAAGCCATAAACCTTGACGTATTCGAATCAGATGCCACATTTTACCTTTGGATTAAAGTGCCAAAAGGTTTTACCTCTGCTGGTTTTGCAGAGCTTTTGTTAGATAAACTTGCCATAGTGGTAACGCCGGGTAGTGGTTTTGGTGAAGCGGGAGAAGGTTATTTTAGGATATCTCTTACCGTAGATACAAATAGACTAAAAGAAGCAGCCGATAGGATAAAAACACTTACTTTATGATAAACAAAGAACTATTAGATATCATAGCTTGCCCTAAATGCAAGGGCGAGCTTCTTTACAATGAAAAGAAAAATATACTAATTTGTGGTAATTGTAAACTCGTTTATGAAATCGAAGAAGATATACCAATTCTTCTTGTAGAACAAGCAAAACCTCTTGATGAATACATCAAAAAACCTTAGCTTTCTCTGTGGGTGGGGTAGATTTCCTTGTATAGAAGCAAATGTTTTAGATAAAGTAGATTTTTCTAAAATCTTTATACCAAGAGCTTACGGTAGAAGTTACGGCGATGAAGCTTTGTATAAAAACGTATACGATACAACGGGTTTAAATCTATTTTTAAATGTAGATTTTGAAAAAGAATGTATAGAAGTTCAATCTGGTATACAACTTCAAAAAATATTGGAATTTTTATTACCAAGAGGATACGCTTTGCCTATAGTTCCTGGTACTTCTCTTATAAGCGTAGGTGGTGCTATAGCAAACGATATACACGGTAAAAGCTCAAAGGGGGTTTTTGGAGATTTTGTAGAAGGTTTTGAAATAATAACACCAAGAGATGTTTATCTATGTTCTAAAGAAAAAAACAGTGAGCTTTTTTGGGGTGCCATAGGATCAATGGGTCTTCTTGGAGTTATCACAAAAGCTAAGCTAAAGATAGTAAAGGCAAGTCAGTATATAAGACAAAATATCATACCTACCAAAGGCATAGACAAGGCTATAGAGTTGTTGGAAACATTTGACAAAGATTACGAATTTTCAGTATGTTGGATAGACGCTTTTACCGAAAATGCTTTGGTAATGTTTGGGGATTATGAGTATTATGAAAAGCTTCCTCTTGATTTAAAATTTAGTTTTAAGGCTTTTAAAAGCAAAAAAACAATAGATATACCTTTTGTGATGCCAAACTTTATTTTAAACGATATTAATATGAAAGCTTACAATGTTTATTATTTTACCAAGATGCCAAAAGGCGAGTCTTTGGTACATTATTTTGATTTTTTCTTTCCTTTGGATAATATAAAAAATTGGAACAGACTTTACGGTAAAAGAGGTTTTTTGCAATATCAGCTTGTAGGACCAAAAGAGGCTTGTCTTGAAGTTTTTGATATTATAAAATCTCATAAGATATATCCATATCTAGTGGTGTTAAAAAGAATGAAAAACGCTTCAAATAGAGTGTTTTCTTTTGCGAAAGAGGGCTTTACGCTGGCTTTAGATTTTCCAGTGAAAGATGATGTCCTTAAGATGCTTCATAAATTTGACGATGTCGTTGTGCGTTATAACGGACTTATATACATGGCAAAGGATTCAAGGCTTCCTAAAGACGTGTTTTGGCATATATACAAAGACCAAATAAAAGCTTTATTATCTTTAAAAGCCAAATACGATGAGAATTTTATACTAAAGTCTTTGATGTCAGAACGGCTTTTGTGAGATAATTAATAAATGGAGAAAATCGTTATAACCGGAAGAGCAAACGTCGGTAAGTCTACACTATTTAACAAGATTTCCAAAAAAAGGATATCGATAGTAGAAAATATACCAGGGATCACAAGAGATGTGATAGAGTCTAAAGCTGTTTTTCAAGATAAGGTTTTTAAGCTGGTGGATACCGGTGGTTTGACAGATTCTAAAGAAGAAATATCTCAAGCTATAAGGGATAAAGTGCTTAAACTTTACAAAGAAGCTTATAAGATAATATTTGTAGTAGATGGCAAAGCTGGGCTTATACCAGAAGATAAAGATATTGCTAAGCTTCTTTACCCTTACAAAGAAAAAGTTTATGTGGCGGTAAACAAAACAGATAGTAAAAAAGCCAGCGCTTCAGAGTTTTACGAGCTTGGGTTTGACAACGTATTTGAGATTTCAGCCACTCATGGTACTGGTGTTTTTGAGCTTTTAGAAGAGATAACAAAAGATTTACCATCAATGGAAGAGATAGAAGAAAAGGCTGATTTTATAAAACTAAGCTTTATTGGAAAGCCAAACAGCGGAAAATCTTCTTTGCTAAATTCTATTTTAAAGCAAGATAGAGTAATAGTTTCAAACATAGCAGGTACTACAAGAGACGCTGTTGATGTAGAATTTAGTTATGAAGGTAAAGATTTTATCTTGGTGGATACTGCTGGTATAAGAAGGCCTTCAAATATAGATTATGGGATAGAGTTTTTTGCGGTAAATAGAAGTTTAGAAGCTATAGAAAAATCAGATGTTTGTGCTCTTGTGATAGATGCCACAGAAGGAGTTTCAAGGCAAGACATGAGGCTTGCCAGTCTTGTGAATAGAAAAGGTAAGGGGCTTATAGTGGTATTAAATAAAATAGATTTGATAAAAGACATCGAGGCTCTTAAAAAACACGTAGATAAAAAGTTGGAGTTTGTTTATTTTGCTCCAAGAGTTTACGTATCTGCAAAAGAAGGTATAAATGTTTTTTCTATATTGCAAAAAGCTATAGATATTTACGAAGAATATTCAAGACCTATCAAGACTTCCTATGTAAATAGAACTGTAGAAAAAATTTTAGAAGAGTATCCGCAAAACTCTACAAAACCTATAAAAGTTTATTATACAGTGTTTTCGCCAAAGCCACCAACCATCGTGCTTCATACCAACAACAAAGATTTTTGGAGAGAGGATTATCTTAGGTTTTTTGAAAAAAAAATAAGAGAAAAACTAAATATAAACTATGCACCTTTAAATATAATATTAAAAGAGCATCAAAAGAAAGAGGTATAGATTATGAACAACGTTTTAATGGGTATTGCAAAAGCTGGTATAAAAGAATCTGGTAAAGAAGATTTGCTTGTGATAAAACTTCCCTTTGCTTGTGAAGCTCACTTTGTATTTACTACAAATCATTTTGCAGCAGCTCCTGTGATATATTCTAAGAACATGCTTGAGGCTTCTGGTAACAGGGTAAGCGCTATGGTTATAAACAGTGGAAATGCCAATTGCGGTACTGGTATAGAGGGTTATGAACATGCAAAGATGATGGGAGAAAAAGTAGCAGAGCTTTTTGATATACCAAAAGAAGAAGTGCTTGTATTTTCTACGGGCATCATAGGAAAGCCCCTTCCTATAATAAATGTATTAGAAGGTATAGAATATGCTGTAAATCATTTAGAGGTTTTAGACCTTGAAATGGCTGCTAAGGCAATATCCACCACCGATAGATTTCCAAAGTACGCTTTTTGCAAAAAAGACAACTATGAAGCTTTTTGCTTTGGTAAAGGAGCGGGTATGATTCATCCTAATATGGCTACTATGCTTGCTTTTTGTTTTACAAACTCAAAACTTATGCCAAGAAAACATTTTGATGATATTTTAGAGAAAACCTTTAACTCTATAGATGTAGATGGGTGTCAAAGCACCAACGATTCTTTTGGTGTTATATCTTACGGAGACTTAGATTATTCTGATGATGTATACAACTGTGTATATAAAGTTTGCAAAGAAGTCTCTGATATGATAGTAAAAGATGGAGAAGGAGCCACAAAGATAATAACTATAGAAGTTAAACACGCTAGCATTAAGACAAAAGCAAAAGTTATAGCAAATGCCATAGCCACTTCTAACCTTGTAAAAACTGCAATGTTTGGAGCTGACCCAAATTGGGGTCGTATATTGGCTGCCGCCGGTTCTACCATCTTTCCTATAGACCCGTTAAAAGTTAGTTTACATATAATGGGTGTAAAAGTATACGATAGGGCACCGATTCATTTTAATAAAGAAAAACTAAGCCAAAAAATGAGAGAATCCCAAGATATAGAGATTGTTTTAGATTTAAAAGAGGGTAAAGAACATTTTAGCTATAGATTTTCTGATCTTGGATATGAATATATTAAAATAAACGCTGAATATACTACTTAGGTTTTTCTTTTAAATAAATTATCTAAAGAGGTGAGTCTATCAAGAAACAATATACCGTTTAAATGGTCTAACTCATGTTGAAATAAAACCGCTTCTGGACCTTCTAAATCTAGTATTATTTCATTTTCTTTTTCGTCTAAGGCTTTTACTGATACGTATTTATACCTTTGGATGTTGGCGGTGTATTCGGGTATACTAAGACATCCTTCTCTAAAAATTATGCTGTCTTCAGCTTTTATTATGACAGGGTTGATAAGTGTGATAAGGCCATGGTGGTTTTTTGGTGGTTTTCTAAAGCGAGAAGCATCCATTACTATTATATTTTGCAACACACCCACTTGAGAA
Source organism: Hydrogenobaculum sp. 3684 (assembly GCF_000213785.1). Taxonomy (NCBI): domain Bacteria; kingdom Pseudomonadati; phylum Aquificota; class Aquificia; order Aquificales; family Aquificaceae; genus Hydrogenobaculum; species Hydrogenobaculum sp. 3684. Next base: position 417,932 of record NC_015557.1, read on the forward strand.
GAGGCTATGCCGGTACAAAAATCTTTTGAATACATAGTTTCTTTAAGGTTTTCTATATGTTTAATAATATTGTCGTCTACTTTATTAACATCTTTTGACTTTTCTTTGAGTAAAGGATTTGGATAAACAAGGATTTCGTATATCAAAGGACCTCTTTGCAAACCTCCTGCAAAGATATATCTACGTTTAGCTCTTTTGACAAATCCTTTAAAGCTTTTTCTAAAGATGATAAACTAACGTCTTTAAGCTCTACTTCCATAAGCATTATATATATATCTTTCACCTTGTGAGTCCTAAGATCGGTTATGTTTATATTTTTTGATGCTAAAAGCTTTGAAACGCTGTAAACTATGCCGGCTTTATCCGCTCCATATATGGATATAATAGCGTTGCAATTTGACTCTTCTTGGGGTTCTTTGTCTTCTACTGGTTTTATGTCTACTTCTATATCCTCTAGGTTAAAATCTTCTTTTTGTATGGGGTTTTTAGAAGTAAAAAGAAGCATAATAACAAACTGACCAGATAATCTGCTCATAGATGAGTCTTCTATGTTGGCACCCATCTTGTACAAAATCTCTGTAATAGAGGCTACAATCCCAGGTTTATCTTTTCCAAAAGCTGTCAGTATATATTTTTTCATATTAAATGGAGCGAGCGACGGGACTCGAACCCGCAACAACCACGTTGGCAACGTGGTGCTCTACCATTGAGCTACGCTCGCTTAGAATTTTCATTATATCACATTATCATCTTTTATGCAATATGATACGTATCAGTTTATATGAAAAATACTTTGTATATGGCTTTTGATATATAATATTAAAAAACCTTAAGGAGCGTAGTATGGAGTATAGGATTGAAAAAGACACCATGGGTGAAGTAAAAGTCCCAGCCGATAAGTACTGGGGAGCTCAAACTCAAAGATCTTTAATGTATTTTAACATTTCAAACGATATAATGCCTATAGAGGTAATTAGAGCTTTAGCACTTATAAAAAAAGCAGCAGCTATTGTAAACAACGAACTTGGAAAACTAGATGATTATAGAAAAGATCTTATTATAAAAGTAGCAGATGAGATATTAGAAGGCAAACTAGATGAACATTTTCCTTTAAAAGTATGGCAAACGGGTTCTGGAACCCAAAGCAATATGAATGTAAATGAGGTAATAGCAAATAGAGCGGCTGAGCTAGCGGGTAAACCCTTAGGCTCCAAAGACCCAATACATCCAAACGATCATGTTAATATGTCTCAGTCTTCCAACGATACATTCCCAACCGCTATGCATATATCTGCAGTTCAAATCCTTCAAGATAAGCTTATACCATCTATACAATATCTAAGAGATGCCTTAAAGGAAAAAGCCGAAGAATTTAAGGATATTGTAAAAATAGGAAGGACTCATCTTCAAGATGCTGTACCAATGACCCTTGGACAAGAATTTGGGGGGTATGTGCATCAGTTAGACACAGCCCTTGAGCGTATAAAGTTGGTGCTACCAGAGTTAAAAGAAATAGGTATAGGTGCTACAGCAGTAGGCACTGGTCTAAACGCTCCAAAAGGTTTTGATAAAAGAATGGTAGAAGTTTTATCAGAGCTTACCGGTATAGATTTTAAACTGTCTAGAAACAAGTTTGCATTTTTGAGCTCTCACGATCCTTTTGTGATGGCAAGCGGTGCTATGAAATCTTTAGCGGCGGCTTTGATGAAAATAGCAAACGATATAAGATGGCTTGGCTCTGGTCCAAGGGCTGGCATAGGAGAGCTTATACTCCCAGCCAACGAACCTGGTTCTTCAATAATGCCAGGAAAAGTGAACCCAACCCAGTCAGAAGCTATGACGATGGTTTGTGTGCAGGTGATGGGAAACGATACAGTTATAGGCTTTGCCGATTCTCAGGGAAACTTTGAACTAAACGTGTTTAATCCAGTTATTATATTTAACTTTTTAAACTCTGCGAAACTTCTTTCAGATGCTATGAGATCCTTTGCCGATCACATGGTAAAGGGTATAAAACCAAACCTAAAGAAAATAAACTCTTATGTGCAAGAGTCTCTTATGCTTGTGACAGCGCTTAATCCTTACATTGGTTATGATAACGCTGCAAAAATAGCCAAAACTGCCTATGAAAAAGATATATCGTTAAAACAAGCGGCGGTAGAGCTTGGTATACTTACAGAAGAGGAGTTTGATAAATACGTAAGACCGGAGAAGATGGCAAAACCCCATGAAGATTGAATCTTTAATGTTTTTAGAATCAACAGACAGAACGTATTTTTGGCATCCATTTACCCAAATGAAAGTTTATGAAGAAGAAGGAGGTATTATATTTGAAAGAGGAGAAGGGGTTTATCTATACGATATTTATGGAAACAAATATATAGATGCTATATCCTCTTTGTGGTGCAATATCCACGGGCACAATCATCCAAAATTAAACCAAGCCCTTATAAACCAACTCAACAAAGTAGCTCACACTACAACCCTTGGAAACTCCAATGTACCGGCTATTATGCTGGCAAAAAAACTAGTAGACATAACACCTTCTTGCCTTGAAAGGGTTTTTTACTCTGAAGACGGCGCTGAAGCTATGGAAATAGCTATAAAACTTAGTTATCATTATTTTAAAAACCTAGGCCAAGAAAGGCCTTATTTTATAAGTTTTGAAGGGGCTTATCACGGTGATACCATAGGAAGTGTAAGCGTTGGCAGTGTTTCTTTGTTTCATGACACTTATAAACCTTTACTTTTTAAAACCTACAAGCTCCCATCTCCATATTATTTTACAAGAACCCATAGTGTTCAAGAACTTCTTGATATGCTTGAAAAGCTTTTAAAGGATATACATGATAAAACATCAGCTATAGTTATGGAATCTGGTATGCAAGCAGCCTCTGGATTCTTGGTATATCCTAAGGGTTTTATGAAAAGCGTTTATGAAATAGCTAAGCATTACGGTGTTCTTTTTATAGCCGATGAAGTGGCCACTGGTTTTGGTAGGACCGGTAGTATGTTTTATGTAGAACAAGAAGGCATATGCCCAGATTTTATGGCACTTGGTAAGGGTATAACCGGTGGTTATATGCCTTTGGCAGCCACACTTACCACAAAAGAAATATACGAAGCTTTTTTAGGTGAGTACGAAGAACTAAAGCACTTTTTCCATGGACATACATACACTGGCAACAATTTAGCATGTGCAGTGGCTCTTAAGAATATAGAGATTTTTGAAGAAGAAAACGTATTGGAGCTTTTAAAAGAAAAAATAGACTATCTTGAAAAGCGTTTAAAAGAGTTTGAATCTTTAAAACACGTTAAAGAAACAAGACAGCTTGGATTTATGGCTGCCATTGAACTAGCCAAAGACAAGAAAGAGCCCTATGAAATAAAAGAACGAATAGGCTTTAAAGTGGCAAATTACGCTAAGAAAAAAGGAGTATTTTTAAGACCTCTTGGAAACAATATGATACTTGTGATGCCACTTTCTATAGGCTTTGAAGAGATGGACAAGGTTTTAGATGTTTTGTATGAGTCTATAAAAGCTATTACGGAGAGCCTATGAAATATTTTCTTTTAAAAACAGAACCAAGCTCTTATTCTTACGATATGCTTGAAAAAGAAGGTAAAACCGTTTGGGACGGGGTTAAAAACCCTTTGGCTCAAAAGTTTATTAAAAGCGCAAAACCAGAAGATATGGCTTATATATATCATACAGGTGATGAAAAAGCCATTGTAGGTTTGGCAAAGATAGTATCTTCAGCTTATCAAGATCCTTCTGGTTTGTTTGTTTTTGATATAGTACCAGTAAGAAGATTAAAAAGAAAGATAAGTCTTTCAGAGATAAAATCCATAGATGCTTTTAAAGATTTTTATTTGGTTAAGATGCCAAGGCTTTCTGTGATGGAAGTGCCTGAGCATCTTGTAAAAGTTATTGAAAATTTAGAGCAATCGTTATGAGTACTATGACTAAAGAGATAGATATTTCCTCTGCTAAAAGGCTTGGTATAATGGGTAGTTTGTTTCTTTGTCTTTTTTTTATACCTTTTTTGGGTGTGTTTGCTTTTTTTGCTGGGATGTCTTTGATTTTGATGGCTTTCAATAGATTTAGCAAGGTTTTTAACAATAACAAGTTATTTAGTAAATTCTTACAAGCTTTTGTGCCAAGTATAATACTTAGTTTTGCAGTACTCATCTTTGAGATTATGTTTGGTTTTGGATTTGTTTTATCAAAAGTTTATAAAACAGGTTTTAACGAAGGGACGTTTTTCTTTTTGGTTAGCCTGATGATTTTTGTAGGGGTTTATCTGGTTGGCATGTTTATATCTTACAATTATAAAAAGGCTTTTTATGAGCTTTCAAAAGCCACAAACCATAAGCTTTTTGAAACTGTTGGAAATTTGATGTTTTTTGGTTCTACGCTGGTAATCTTCTTTGTGGGTATACTTATAGTCTATATTTCTTATATATTGCTTTTGATAGCTTTTATAAAATTACCAAATAAAATCAATTATCTTTTATAAGGAAACTCTAGTTCTAACTCTATTTCTTTTATTTGTCTTTCATACTCTCTTAGTAAGAGTTTGCCAGTTCTTGATAAATCGTAGTAGGTGTGGTTTCTATGTTTTAGAGATTTTAACCTCTTATCTTTTGAATGGTAGTTTATAATGGGGGCTGTCACTTTTTGTAGCAGCCCCATAGAAAGAAGTTTTTTATGTATATCAAAAGCCTCTTGTAAACTTATATGAAATCTATGGGAGATGAGCTTTGAGTAATCTGGCCCCATTATTTTGTGGTATTTTAGAATTTTTAGCTCTAAATCAGATAGCTCGTACTCATGCCCTTCAAACACAAATTTCATCTTTTAGCTCTTTGTAAAGGGGAAATGCTTCACAAAGCTCTTTTACTTGCTCTCTTGCTTTTTGCAGTGTATCTTCTGAGTAATCTTTTAGCACCTTAGCTATTATCTTTGCTATAATCCTCATTTGATCTTCTTTCATACCTCTGGTGGTAAGAGCCGGTGTTCCTATTCTAATACCGCTTGTTTTTGTAGGTGGCAATGGATCAAAGGGTACAGCGTTTTTATTAACTGTAATACCAGCTTCTCCAAGTCTATTCTCTGCTTCTTTTCCAGTAAGGCCTATGTTTCTAAGATCCACAAGCACCATGTGGGAATCTGTCCCACCTGTTAATACATTTATTCCTTCTTTCAAAAGTTCCTCTGCCAAAACCCTTGCATTTTCCACTACTTGGGCAGCGTATTGTTTAAACTCGTTGCTCATGGCCTCCTTGAAACAAACAGCCTTTGCCGCTATAACATGCATCAAAGGTCCACCTTGAGTACCTGGAAATACGCTTTTGTCTATATCTTTTGCAAATTCTTGTTTTGATAAGATAAATCCGCTCCTTGGTCCTCTGAGTGTTTTATGAGTGGTAGAAGTTACAAAATGAGACACTTCCACTGGACTAGGATACACACCACCAGCTATCAAACCAGAGTAATGGGCCATATCTACCATCAAGTATGCCCCTACAGAATCAGCTATTTCTCTCATCTTAGCCCAATCTATCACCCTTGGGTAAGCGGAGGCTCCACCTATTATCATTTTTGGTTTATGCTCTTTAGCAAGTTTATACATTTGATCGTAATCTATAAGATAATCGCTTTCCCTAACACCATAATAAACTGCGTTATATATCTTGCCAGAAAAGTTTACTGTAGCACCGTGCGTTAAATGTCCTCCATGGGCTAAGCTCATACCTAGTATTGTATCCCCTGGTTTTAACACTGCCATATAAACTGCCATGTTAGCTTGAGAACCAGAATGAGGCTGAACGTTGGCGTGTTCTGCTTTAAAAAGCTCTTTAGCCCTTTGGATTGCAAGATCCTCTACTATATCTACATACTCACAACCACCGTAATAACGTTTATGAGGTAATCCTTCTGCGTATTTGTTTGTAAGCACAGACCCTTGAGCTTCCATAATTTCAAGAGATGTAAAATTTTCCGATGCTATCATCTCAAGGTAAGAGTTCTGTCTATTTAACTCTCCTACTATAGCATCGTATATTTCTTTGTCTTTGGCTTTTAAAAGCATAAAAAACCTCCTTAAGCACCTATTTGATAATACTCAAAACCTAAGCTTTGCATCTTTTCTTTGTTGTATTGATTTCTACCATCAAATATGATTGGATTTTTAAGCCTTTTTTTCATCTCTTCAAAATCTGGGCTTCTAAACTCTTTCCATTCTGTTATAAGAAACAAAGCATCGGCGTTGTTAAGAGCATCGTACTTACTCTTAAAATAAGATACATTTGGATTGTCTTTTAAATAAAAGTTTTTTGCTTGATCCATTGCTACCGGGTCGTAAGCTTGTATTTTTGCTCCTCTTTTGGTTAATTCGTTTATTATTACTATAGAACTTGCCTCTCTCATATCGTCAGTTTCTGGTTTAAAACTAAGACCCCATACTGCAAAGGTTTTATCTTTTAAATCTTCTCCAAAGCGTTTTACTGCTTTTTCTACTAGTACTTTTTTCTGTCTTGCGTTTACATCTTCTACAGCTTTTAGTATCTTAGGTTCGTAGCCTACGTCTTCTGCTATTTTTATAAGAGCGTTTACATCCTTAGGAAAACAGCTACCTCCATATCCACACCCTGGATATATAAAATGATATCCTATTCTGGGGTCTGAGCCTATGCCAATTCTCACTTTGTTTACATCTGCCCCTACTCGTTCGCATATGTTTGCTATTTCGTTCATAAAGCTTATTTTCGTAGCGAGCATTGCGTTGGCGGCGTATTTTGTCATTTCTGCAGATTTCACATCCATAGCTATAAACCTTTCATGATTTCTGGTAAAAGGTGCATAAAGCTCTTTCATTAGCTCTATTGCCTCTTTTGAATCTGCCCCTACTACTACTCTATCTGGTTTCATAAAATCTTCTATTGCTGCCCCTTCTTTTAAAAACTCTGGGTTTGATATAACGTCAAAGCTTATATTTACACCACGCTTGTCTAACTCTTCTTGGATAACTTCTCTAACTTTTATAGCTGTGCCAACGGGTACCGTGGATTTGTTTATAACATACTTATGCCTATTCATGTATTTTCCTATGTCTCTTGCTACGCTTAACACATGTTTTAAATCTGCGCTACCATCTTCTCCCATTGGTGTACCAACAGCTATAAAGATAATATCTGTATTTTCAACAGCATATTTTATGTCTGTGGTAAAAAATAGCCTTCCTTGAGATGTGTTTCTTTTTACAAGTTCTTCTAAACCTGGTTCATAAATGGGTATAATCCCTTGTTTTAACTTTTCTATTTTCTCTTTGTCTATATCTACACAGTAAACTTCATTGCCCATTTCAGCAAAGCAAGTACCTGTAACCAAACCTACGTATCCAGTGCCTACTATCGATAGTTTCATGCTTTTATTATATCATTAACCTAAAGCTGCTAATATATCTTTGTCTATCTCAAAGTTTGATATAACTTCTTGGACTTCATCAAGCTCATCAAGGTGCTCTAGTAAGTTTAGAAGCTTTTTAGCGGTATCTATATCTTTTATCTCTACAGTTGTTGTAGGAATAAGGCTTGTTTTAGCGCTTTCTATAGCAAATCCCTTGCTGGCTAAAATATCTTTTACAGTGTATACATCTTTAGGGTTTGTGTATACTATAAACATATCTTCAGTGGTTTCTACGTCATCAGCTCCTGCTTCTAAAGCAGCTTCCATAAGCTTTTCTTCGTCTGTGGATTCTTTTGGAATCTCTATTACACCTTTTTGCTCAAACAAGTAAGACACGCATCCAGAAGAGCCTAGGTTTCCGCCATGTTTTGAAAAAGCGTGTCTTACTTCCGATGTAGCTTTATTCCTATTGTCAGTCGCCACTACTACCATTATAGCGGTACCGCCAGGACCATATCCTTCGTAAACTATTTCTTCCAAAGCTCCTTCTTTATCGTTACCAGAGCCTCTTTTTATAGCTTTTTCTATGGTATCCATGGGCATACTTACTTTTCTTGCAGCTTCTATAGCCATTCTAAGCCTTGGATTTGCGTTTGGATCTGGCCCGCCTAACTTTGTAGCTACTGTTATTTCTCTTATAAGCTTACCAAACAGTTTTCCTTTTTGCGCATCAACTTTAGCTTTTTTATGCTTAATTTGTGCCCAATGACTGTGTCCTGCCATATTTTAAACTCCTATTTATTAAGTTTTCCGATTTTAAGAATACTGCCGTATTTCATAAGATCCCATATCACCTTTGTAGCTTCTTCAAATTCAAAAACTTCCCCTCCAAATCCTGTTTTAAACATAATAGCATCTTCTTTTCTTGCAAAAGCCAAAGCAGAAGGAGAACAACAAGACACTGCTGCGGAACCTAGCACATAGTAAGCAGAAGTACCGCTTAAAAGGTTGCAGGTTATAAAGTCTTTGGTGGTTATTGCATCTATGGGATCCAATATGCTTTTGTATAAAAGAAGCCCGCAGTGAGGACAGCAAGTGTGTATCTGTTTGCCGTTTTCTAAATGGAATGTAAACCTCAATCTATCGTCATTTTCTTTATTACAAAAAGCACATGTATCTTTTTGCTTTTCTTGAGATTCTTTGATGTTTCTAGTTGCTACTTCTAACTTTCCATACTTTCTTACGATTAGGCCTTCTTTCTCAAGCTCCTTTAAATCTCTATATATGCTCATCAAAGAAACGCCAAATCTCTCCGCCAACTTTTTGGTATTTTGCTCGCCTTCTTTTATTAGTTTTAAAATCTCTCTCTTTCTATCCACTATATTATTATAATTTGTTTTTGTCTTAAAAGCAATATGTAAGATTTATAAAATCAAACTTTCTTTTTCCTTGCACTTTGAACAAACACCGCATTCTTTACCGTCTATTGGATTCATACAGCAAAAGGCTTTATCAAACAGTTCTTTTATGAAGTATCTATCGAATACATCTTTTTTAGACATACCCAAAAAAGGCGTCTCTACCTTGTAATCTCCATACATAGAAAATAGATCGTTTATGGTTTTTATGAAATTATAAGAATTATCTTTAAAAGCCACAAGACCCATGATACCTATGGCTATAAGGTTTGCATCAACAGCGTAAGCATATTTTAAAGCACTTATCAAAAGATCTAGGTTTCTAAAAGGAATCTCTACGTCTTCATCATTTATAAATGCTCTTTTGTTGAAGTCCTCAAAAAAATCATTAGGAGCATGGCTTAGTTTTAAAGGTTTTATGAGTTTATAGCTTTTAGATATATGATCTATTATATCTTTTAGATGTTTTAGCTCTTCCTCTTCCCATTTAAATCCGCTTTTTACATATATTGGATATATTTCATAGTTTTTATTTATATAATAGTTTAAAAGCGAGACACTATCAAAACCAGAGCTTACAAGCGCTATTACTTTCATAAAAAACCTTGCACCCGAGACGGCAGGCTTACCGTTGCTTCCTTCCGGACCTGGCGGGGTTCACCCTGTCCCGTTGCAAGGTTATTAATATTATAGCATAAAATATTTTTTATGATATCATATTATTTTATATGAAGAAACTTATAATTCCTTTATATCTTTGTTTTATAGTTATATCCTACGCTCAAAGTTTTTGTATAAAAGAAAAAGAAGGAGCTTTTATAGAAGATCCTTATATAAAAGAGTATGTGATAAAGTCTGTGGAAGATGCTTTTATAGAAGCAAAAAAACCTTTAGATTGTAACTCTAAAAGCCATAAAACCGTTTTCTTAAAAGTCACCAATTTATCTGATATGCCAATAGGATATTCTATATATCAAAGGGCAAACAACTATATTTTAAACTTAAGCATAGAGCTTGATATAGGTAACAAAAAATATACTTACTTTCAAAGCTCTTATTACGCTTTGCCTACCGGTGGGGAAGGAGATTTGCCAAAAAGACAAGCTTTAGAAGATGCTATGGATAGAATAAAAGATATGATTGTAGAAGATCTTTTAAAAAATGGATAAAGATATTTATTATATGAAACTTGCCTTAGAGGAAGCTTACAAATACAAGGGACAAACCCATCCAAATCCTGCCGTAGGAGCACTTATAGTAAAAGATGGCAAGATTTTATCAATAGGAGCTCATAAAAAAGCAGGCACTGATCACGCTGAGATCGTAGCTTTAAAAAATGCCCAAGAAGATGTAAAAGGGGCTACGATGTATGTAACTTTAGAGCCTTGCTCATTTCATGGTAAAACACCCCCATGCTGTCCTGCTATAATCTCAAGTGGTATAAAAAAAGTTGTTATAGGCTCAGTGGATCCAAATCCAAAAGTCTCTGGAAAAGGCATAGAATGGCTAAAATCTTCTGGTATTGAAGTAGAAGTAGGTATATTAAAAGAAGAATGTGATAAGTTAAATGAAGATTTTTTTGTTTATATAACAAGAAAAAGACCTTTTGTAACCCTAAAATGCGCTATGTCTTTGGATGGAAAACTTGCTAAAGAAAACAAAGAAAGCAAATGGATTAGCTCAGAAAAAGCAAGGAAAATATCTCATATATATAGAAAGCATTCAAGCGCAATATTAGTAGGTATAAACACCATCTTAAACGATAATCCAGAACTTACCGTAAGGCTTGAAGGGAATGAATATCAGCCCTACAGCGTTGTCATAGACCCAAACTTAGATGTTCCCTACGATGCAAACATGTTTAAAAAAGGATACGAAAAAATTATTATTATAGTTTCCACAAAAGCAGATGAAAAAAAGAAAGAATACCTTAAATCTCTTGGTGTTAGGCTTTTAGAATTAGAAAGTTTTGATATAAAATCCATATTAAAAGCTCTATACGAGATAGATATAATGCACATTTTTGTAGAAGGTGGAGCTTATACGATATCAAGATTTTTAGAAGAAAATATGTGGGATAAGATGCTTATATTTAGAGGTTATAAATTTATAGGAAAGGGCATAAGTCTTGATTTTCATAGCGATTTTTCAAAAATATACAAAGGAAGGATTGAGATTATAGACGATACCACAGATTTGTTGGAAATTTACAATGGATATATCACTTTTTGATTACGATTTACCAGAAGAGCTCATTGCCAAATACCCAGTAAACCCAAGACATAGCGCTAAGCTGATGGTTTTAGATAGAAAAAGCTCCAATATAACTCATTCAACGTTTTGGCATATAGATGAGTTTTTGGAAGAAGGGGATTTATTGATATTCAACGACACAAAAGTCCTTCCGGCAAGACTTTTAGGAAAGAAAAAGGGGATAGAAAACTCAAATGTAGAAATACTTCTTTTAAGACACTTAGAAAATGAAAAATGGGAAGCTCTTGTGGGGGGCAAAAATATAAAACCAGGGCTCGTGATAGAAATATCTGATGATTTTGAAGCAATTATACATTCTCAAATAGAAAAATCAAAGTTTTTGGTGCTTTTAAAAGCTAAAAACCAAAATCAAATTGAGGCCATAAACAAATACGGCAAGATACCAATACCACCATATTTAGGAAGAGATGAAGAACCAATAGATAAAGAGTTTTATCAAACGGTATTTGCAAAAAAAGAGTTTTCTGTAGCAGCCCCAACGGCATCTTTGCATTTTTCAAAAGAGCTTTTAGAAAAACTAAAGAAAAAAGTAAATATAGATTTTGTCACACTTCATGTATCCTACGGAACTTTTAAACCAGTAACCGTACAAAACATAGAAGAGCACAAAGTAGATGAAGAGTATATAGAGGTCTCAGAATCTCTCATAAAAAATATTAAAAAGACAAAAGAAATGGGTAAAAGGGTAATAGCGGTTGGCACTACAGTTACAAGGGCATTAGAAACCGCTATAGATAAACCATATTTTGGTTTTACAGATCTTTATATAAAACCTGGATTTAAATTTAAAGTCCTAGATGGTCTTATTACAAACTTTCATCTTCCAAAATCATCACTTCTTATACTTGTTAGTGCTTTTTGTAATACAAAAAACCTAAATGGTAGAGAGTTCATACTAAAAGCCTACAAAGAGGCTGTAAAACACAAATATAGATTTTACTCATACGGAGATGGCATGCTTATATTTTAAAAAAACAAATTTGTGGTAAACTGCCGGGAAACCACGGCCATAAGCTTTGATTAGAAATAATTTACAGTGTTAGAACCAGATACAAGTACTGGTTGAGATGTGCAAGAGATAACAGAAGAACCAGTAACACCAGATGCAGGAACTGTTGCACAATTTAATCCGTAAGCATTAGCTTGATTAAGTATAGATTGAACATAAGCGTTGTCTATAGGAGCAGTTGTGAATGTGTAATAGCCTTGGGTTACAGAAACGTTAGAATTTGCACCGTTGTTGGCAGTAGCTGGTGTTCCAGCTCCAACTGGTCCAGTATACGCAGTGTAAGTCCATATGTTCGATGCGGTTGGTCCTATTTCCACAAAACTGCCAATATACTGCTCTAAAGCTGCACATGAAGCTACGTTGTTGGTTGGTGCTGTACCTGTTGTCCAATCGTTTGGGCTTGCACATTTAACGTAAGGATACGCATTGTAAAAGTCATGTGCATAGTTCTTGAGTCCTGTGGCAAATAGCTTAAACCTGTTGGCTATCTGAGTTTCATTGCCGTTGGCTTTTAATGTCCTATAGCCTATAAAGGCAGCTCCTAAGAAAATTACGAAGGCCGTTAAAACCAAGAGAAACTCAATAATTGAGAAACCCTTATTAAACCACCTTTCTAGCCTTTGTCCATTTTTCATAAACTTTTCCTCCTATAACTTAATATCATAATAAATATAATATATCACGATAAATATAATACGTTTTGAGACATATGTCAATTTCTTTCCACGAGTCTACCACGATCAACAAGTCTGCCACGATCAAGTAGCTCCTTCATCTTAATAGCGGTATCTCTTATCTCCCACTGAGCGCCTTTTTCTATCCTTTTACTTATAAAATCCATTAGATGGGGTATTGTGCCAGATACAACTATGTTTGTTTTTTGACCATGAGGTAAGATAAACCTTGCATCTTCTGCTGGTATTCCCATATTTACAAGGTCTATGTAAGCCTCTTCAGATTGTTTTGTAGCTTTTAGAAAGATATCCAAAGCTTGCTGGTTATTCTTAATGGTAGGTGGGATTATCATCATATCTTGCCTTGGGACATCTTTCTTTTTTGGAAACTGCAACACATACCTTTGAGAACGCTGAGAGAAATTCAAAAAAGTGTGTCTTACTAGCTGATGAGTCATTACCCTTGATATATTCTCAAGATAAAATACCGCATATCCATAATATTCTCTTGATATATAAACAAGAGTTACATTGTCGTTCGAATCAACTATATTAGGAATCATAGAGTCTTTATTTAGTGTTAATATTTCTTCGATAGCTTTATCTCTTTCTTCTTCTGTTAAATCTTCTAAATAGTGCCTTAAACTAAAACCTATTATATCTGGTGTTTCTTCGTTCCAGTAGGTTTTAAAATACTTTGCCGCCAGATAGATAGCCTTTTCTTTTTCTAACTTTTTATATGTAAAAGCATGAGAAAACACGGAGAAATGCTTGTAAGAGCAAAGTCTTAAAAGAAATTCTTTTGTTTCTTGTTTATTTGTTATTTTAGACTCTTGTAAAAGCTCTTCCAAAGTTTTCTTTGTATAGCAAACTCTAGCCCCAAGAGCACACAACCAAGCTATATTTGCAAAATCCTCTGGTGATGCTATATCTTTAATCCTCATTAAATCTATTATATAGAACTATTAATATTTCAACTAATGAAAAAATTTTATATTTTTGATATAATATTAAGATATGGAATTGGCCGGTAAAACTGCTTTGATAACAGGCTCTAACAGAGGCATTGGAAAAGCCATTGCTCAAAAGCTTGCAGAAAATGGAGCAGACATTATAATAACAGCCCCTATCAAAAGCGATGCAGAATCAGCGGCAAACGAGATAAAAGAAAGATACAACGTCAAAACTTACGCTTTTGAGCTAAATTTGTTAGATATAAATTCTATAGAAGATACCGTAAAAGAAATAGAACAAACAACAACAGTGGATATACTTGTAAACAATGCAGGCATAACTAAAGACAATCTTTTTATAAGGATGAAAAAAGAAGAATGGGAAGATGTGATAAAAGTAAACTTTACATCTATATTTTATATAACACAGCCCATTGTTAAGCAAATGATTAAAAAGCGCTGGGGTCGTGTAATAAACATATCATCAGTGGTGGGCATAATGGGTAACGCAGGTCAGACAAACTATTCCGCCACAAAAGCAGCTCTCATAGGTTTTACAAAGTCTTTAGCAAAAGAGGTTGGTTCTAGGGGTATTACGGTAAATGCAGTAGCTCCTGGTTTTATAGATACTCCCATGACTCAAGGCTTGCCAGAGGATATAAAAGAAGCTTATAAAAAGCAAATTCCTTTGGGAAGGTTTGGCTCACCAGAAGATGTTGCAAATGCTGTGTTGTTCTTAGCTTCTGAAAAAGCATCTTACATAACAGGTGAGGTAATCAACGTAAACGGTGGTATGTTGTAAAATTAAATATTTTTAAAGGAGGCATTTTATGGACAGAGAACAAAGAATCAAAGAAATAATAGCTGATCAGCTTGGAGTAGAAGTTGATAAACTTACTCCAGACGCAAAATTTGTAGAAGACTTAGGCGCTGATTCCCTTGACGTTGTAGAGCTTATTATGAGCTTTGAAGAAGAGTTTAACATAGAAATACCAGACGAAGACGCTGAAAAGATAAAGACTGTTGGTGATGTTATAAACTATCTAAATGAAAAGTTAAAATGAGAAGAGTGGTTATAACAGGTATAGGTGTTGTATCACCTATAGGAAACAACGTAAATGATTTTTGGCAAAACCTTGTGGCTGGTAAAAGCGGCATAGATACCATCTCTTCTTTTGATCCAGACAAATATGGTTTGACAGTTAAAATAGCTGCCGAAGTAAAAAACTTCAACCCAGAAGATTATTTCGATAAAAAAGATGCCCAAAAATTTTCTGATTTTATAAAATTTGCCTACGCAGCCGCAATGGAAGCCATGAAAGATGCCGATCTTGAAAATGCCAACATAAATAAAGATAGAGTTGGTGTAATAGTAGGTACAGGTATAGGTGGATTAAAAGATATAGAAGAACAACACGATATTTTAAACGAAAAGGGTGCAAGAAGGGTTTCTCCCTTCTTCATACCTTACGGTATAGCAAATATGGCATCTGGAGTCATAGCCATAAAATATGGATTTAGAGGGCCAAACTACTGCGTAGTATCTGCTTGTGCCACTGGTAATCATTCTATAGGAGATGCTTTCAGGATTATACAAAGAGGCGATGCAGATATTATGATAGCTGGCGGTACAGAAAGTGCCATAACCCCACTCGGTATAGCTGGTTTTGCTTCGTTAAAAGCCCTGTCCACTAGAAACGATGAACCTCAAAAAGCTTCAAGGCCTTTTGATAAAGATAGAGACGGCTTTGTAATGGGAGAAGGAGCTGGGATATTGATATTAGAGGAGTACGAACACGCTAAAAAAAGAGGCGCTAAGATATATGCTGAGATAAAAGGGTACGCTGCCACAGACGATGCTTTCCACGTGACAGCACCTTGTTCAGATGGAGAAGGTGCCGCTATGTGTATGAGATTGGCTTTAGAAGATGCCTCTTTAAACCCAGAAGATATAGATTATATAAATGCACACGGCACTTCTACACCTCTAAACGATAAAATAGAAACCTTGGCGATAAAGAAAGTTTTCAAAGATCATGCTTATAAGCTAAAGATAAGCTCCAACAAATCCATGATTGGGCATCTATTGGGAGCTGCATCGGCTGTAGAAGCAGTAGCATCTGTTAAAACCATTGAAACCGGCACGATACCACCCACTATAAACCTCGAAAATCCGGATCCTGAATGTGATTTGGATTATGTACCAAACAAAGCTATACAGTACGATGTAAGAAACGTTTTATCCAACTCCTTTGGTTTTGGAGGCACAAACGCCTGCATAATACTTAGCAAAGTTGATTAAAAACACAATTAAATGGATAGTTTTGAGCTTTTAGAAGAAAAAATAGGTTATAGATTTAGGGATAAAAATTTAGTAAAAAAAGCTTTTACACATATATCTTTTTCCAAAAGCTCAGAAAACTACGAAGTATTAGAATTTTTAGGGGACGCTCTCGTTAACTTTATGACAGTAAATATATTGGTGGAGGCTTTTCCAAATAAAAAGGAAGGTGAGCTATCTCAATTGAAATCTTTTTTAATAAGCGAAGAGTTTTTAGCTAGTCTCGCCAAATCTCTAAACTTTGAAAAGTATATACTTATAAGTAAGGGTGAAGAGCTAAAGGGTTCTAACAAAAACCCTTCTATTCTCTGCGATGTGTTTGAAGCTTTTTGGGCTGCCATATACATAGACAGTGGATACGATTGTAAGCTCACAAAAAGTTTGTTTGAGCATCATTTTAAAAGCCAAATACTTGAGATAGTAAACTCAAATAGCTTAAAGCAGGACTACAAAACAGCTTTACAGGAGATAACTCAAAAAAAGTGGAAAGAAAGACCTATATACAACGTCATAAGCGTAGAAGGTCCAGAGCATAGGAAAACCTTTACAGTTGAATGTCTATTTAAAGATCTAAGAACTACAGGAAAAGGCAACAGTAAAAAGAACGCGGAACAAGAGGCAGCAAAAAATATGCTTCATATGATTCAAGATAATGAAAAGAAAAAAACTTGAAGAAATTTTAAAAAAAATACCACCAAAAGCTTGGGATAAAATAATATCAAAAGAACCAGAGTATCTTTACTTTAAAGATCTTATGCCTTTTTATCATTTTGGGGCTTTTGCAATCATAATGGTTATGAGCGGTTTAAACGCTTATCAGCTAAAGGGAAAAGCTCAAGAAAAGTATTTTCCAATATTAAAAAATATCTTGTTGCTAAATGAAAACAAGAAAGATTATGAAGCTCTTAGAAATACTTTTTTAAGCTTTTATGAAAAAGAAAGATCTTACAAAGGAAAGCTTAAAAGAGTGAACAACTTTTTTGATTCAAACCTTGCAAAAACAATGTGGAAACAAGAAAATACCCATTATTTTAAAAGATATTTCAAAGATATATGGGAAGAGTTGGCTTTTACGATGGAGTCTAAAAAAGAGAGAAAAACCATAGCTTTTGCAATGAAGTGCTTAGGTGTAGGGCTTATTATGAAAGGTTGCAAAGATTTTGACTTTGACGGTATACCTATACCTGTGGATTCAAGGATAAAGCATTTTGCAACAAGAATAGGCTTAGAAAACGTTGATGATAATAAAATAATAACTTTTTTTGAAGAGATCTTGAAAAATGTACCCAACATAAACATGATACATTTGGATTCTTTGATATGGCAAATAGCTAAACTTGATCACCAAGAACTAGACAAATATTTTGAAGAACTTGGATGTAAAATGCTATCAAAAGAGCTTAAAAGTATTTTTAATGTTTAAACACATAGCTAAATTATATGAAAAGCTTTATAATATAAATAAGGAGGTGTAATATGGAAGAGAAAGTAGATGTAAAAAAAGCTATTGAGAGCTTAGAAGAGGAAATAGCAAGGATTAAAAAAGAGCTTGGTTTGGACAAAGAAAGCAAAAGCATAGTGGAGATACCACTAGAAAAAGGTAAAGAAATAACCACCAAGCTTATGAATATGGCTCAAAGTATCATAAAGGTTGCTTCAGCAGCTGCAAACGGTGCTATAGAAGGAGCCAAAAAAGCTTTAGAAGAAGGGGAGAATAAGGAGCAAAACGAAGGAGAAAAAAAAGAGTAAATGCCCCTTAGTTGCGGTATAGTTGGTTTACCAAACGTAGGAAAGTCTACGTTATTTAATGCTCTTATAAAGGTGGCCAAAGCTCAGGCTGCCAATTATCCATTTTGTACAATAGAGCCAAACATAGGCACAGTAGAAGTCCCAGACGAAAGACTTTACGAAATAGCAAGACTAGAAAACTCTGCCAAAACAGTACCGACATTTATAGAGTTTGTGGATATAGCTGGTTTGGTAAGGGGTGCAAGCAAAGGTGAAGGCCTTGGAAATCAATTCTTATCACACATAAGAAACGTAGATGCCATAGTACAAGTGGTAAGATGTTTTGAAGACGACAATATTACACACGTTGAAGGCTCTGTAAATCCCATAAGGGATATAGAAATTATAGATTTGGAGCTTATAGCAAAAGATTTAGAATCTGTACAAAAAGCTATTCAAAAAATAGAAAAAATTGCAAAAGGTGGGAACGCTGAAGCAAAACAAGAGTTAGAATACTTAAAAAATTTTGAAGATATTTTAAACTCAATGATACCCTTAAGAAGAGCTGATCTTACAGAAGAAGAGAAAGAATATGCAAAAAATAAGCTATTTCTTCTTAGTATTAAACCTACAATGTTTGTAGCAAATTTATCTGAAGAAGAAATTCAAGAACCTACTTCCAACCAACATTACAAAAATCTATTGGAATATGCAGAAAAAGAAAACGCTCCAGTAATTCCAGTGTGTGCAAAGCTAGAGTCAGAAATGATTGATATGTCAAAAGAAGAAGTTCAAGAAATGTTAAACCTTTATGGTTTAAAGGAAACTGGCTTATCTTCTATTATTAAAAGCGGATATAAACTTTTGGGACTTATAACGTTTTTTACCGCCGGCCCAAAAGAGTCTAGGGCTTGGGCTATTGCAAAAGATACCAAAGCTCAAAAGGCTGCTGGCAAAATACATTCTGATATAGAAAGAGGCTTTATAGCTGCAGAAGTAATAAACTACGATGACTATATAAAAGTTAAGTCCATGACAAAGGCAAAAGAGCAAGGGCTTATAAGGTTGGAGGGAAAAGACTACATTGTAAAAGATGGTGATATAATATACTTTAGATTCAACGTATAAAGAGGTTCTAGTATGAAAATAGTATTTAACAATCAAGAATACGATTTACAAGAAGGTATAGTTGGTATTGAGCTTTTAAAAGCTTTAAACTTAGATTCAAAAGATATTATAGGAATATCTATAGACGGTATTATCTACGATCTTCAAACACCAATATACCACGGTGGAACGTTAAAACCTATAACGAAACAAGACAAAGAAAGCTTAGACATACTAAGGCATTCTTTAGCACATATTATGGCACAAGCCCTAAAAGAAATATACGGAGATGAAAAAGTACATCTTGGGATAGGACCAACCACCGAGGATGGTTTTTTCTACGATGTAGAAGTAGAAGGGCATCACATAGGCGAAGAAGATTTAAAGATCATAGAAGATAAAATGAGAGAGATAATAAAAAGAAGCTTAGATATTAAAAGAAAAGAACTTTCAAGGGAAGAGGCTCTGAAGTTTTTTGAAAACAAAAAAGAAGTTTATAAGTTAGACATAATAAATTCTTTGCCAAACGATGCACGAATAAGTGTATACGAACAAGGAGAATTTGTAGATTTATGTAGAGGGCCGCATATTCCAAACACAGCATTGGCTGGGGCTTTTAAACTCAGTTCTATAGCTGGTGCTTATTGGAGAGGGGATGCATCAAAACCAATGCTACAAAGAATATACGGCATAGCCTTTTGGACGGAAAAAGAACTTGAAGAAAGGCTAAAACTTTACGAAGAAGCCAAAAAAAGAGACCATAGAAGATTAGGGAAGGAGCTTGAGCTTTTTACAATAGATGAACAAGTGGGTCCAGGGCTTATAATTTGGCTTCCAAAAGGTGCCATACTACGACAGGTGGTAGAGGACTATCTTAAAGAAAAGCATAGAGCTTTAAATTATCAGTTTGTATATACACCTCACGTAGGAAAATCAACACTTTGGGAAACAAGTGGACATCTTAGCTATTACAAAGAAAACATGTTTCCAGAAATGAAGATTGAAGAAGAATCTTATTATGTAAAACCTATGAATTGTCCTTTTCATATGGCTATATACAAATCAAAGATAAGAAGTCACAAGGAGCTTCCTATTAAAATAGCTGAGCTTGGTACTGTCTATAGATACGAAATGTCAGGAGTTTTACATGGACTGATGAGAGTAAGAGGTTTTACCCAAGATGATGCACATATTTTTTGCAAAGAAGAAGATGTAAAAAGTGTGATAAAAGAAACGCTTGAACTAGCTTTTGATGTGTTGAAAGATTTTGGCTTTTCAGACTATCAAATATTTATATCCACAAAACCAAAAGATGCCATAGGCACGGAAGAAAACTGGAGAATATCGGAAGAGGCTTTAAAAGAAGCTTTAGAAGCCCTTGATAAAAATTACGAAATAGACGAAGGCGGTGGTGCTTTTTACGGTCCTAAGATAGATATAAAAATAAAAGATGCTATAGGTAGATTCTGGCAGTGCTCTACCATACAGTTTGATTTTAATCTTCCGGAGCGTTTTGATCTTACCTACGTAGGAGAAGACAACAAAAAACATAGACCATACATAATACATAGAGCCTTGCTTGGTTCTATAGAAAGATTTACAGGTGTTTTGATAGAACATTATGCAGGCCACTTACCAATTTGGCTTTCTCCTATACAAGCTGCTATAATACCTATAGCCGATAGACATTTAGATTATGCCAAAGAAGTTTTTGAGCTTTTAAAAGCCCGAAACATTAGAGCCTATATAGACGATAGACCAGAAAGAATGAATGCAAAGATAAGGGACAACGAACTTCAAAAGATACCGATACTTTTAGTGGTTGGGGATAAAGAGGTGCAAGAAAAGTCACTTTCTGTTAGAAGTAAAAATGAAGAATTCCAAGGTGTTATGAATGTTTATGATTTTATAGAAAAGCTAAAAACTGCTATTCAAAATAAAAGATGATATTGTTTATAAGCGCCACAGATACAGGCGTTGGTAAGACTTATATTAGCTCTATTTTGGTGGAATATTTAAAAAATAAAGGTGTAAACGTTGATTATATAAAGCCTATAGAAACTGGTGTTGATGAAAAACCAGAAGATGCTTACAAAATAAGTAGTATTTTAGGTAAACCATGGCAAGAAAGCGTAATATATACCTTCAAAAAACCAATGTCGCCCTATGCTTGCTCTTTAGATGAAAAAGTAGATATAAATGTTGATAAAATCGTTGAAACAATAAAAGAAAGAGAACAAAAAGCTAGTGTGCTTATAGTGGAAGGAGCAGGTGGTATTGCTGTGCCTATAAAGGTAAAACCTTTGATAGATTATGCATATCTAATCAAATCTTTAAATGCGTTACCTCTTATTGTAGCAAGAGCTTATCTTGGGACGCTTAACCATAGCTTTTTAACTTATTTTTATCTTAAAAGCCACGATATAAAACCTCTTGGCTTTATTTTAAATGGTTTTGATTATGAAGAACCCTCGCAATATTCAAATGCTGATATACTTCAAGATATGATAGAAGAGCATATTAACATATGGAAACTAGATAAAAACCCAGACAAAAATCAGAGAATTAACCTTGCAGAAAATATCTGGAAAAGTATTGCTAATTTTTAATTTTATTTTAAATTTATATTTATCACTTCGTTTTGGAGGTAAGTGCTTTGCAAACAGCTAAGAATATCCTTATTTGGTTTCTAATTATAGGTTTTATGATAGTGGCTTTTAATCTGTTTGAGGAAAAAGGTTCATCCTCACCAAGTGCAACTCCTATGTCTTTAACAACGTTGGTAAACATGGTAAAACAAAGCAAGATAGGTGAGGCTGATATCAAAGGCGATAAGATAATAGCTTATACCAAAGACGGCCAGAAAGTAGAAACCTATATTCCAAAAGGTTATACATCTATTATAGATGAAATGATAAAAGATGGAGTAAAGGTAAAAGCTTCCCCATCTGGCGGAGAAGATATATCCTCCAGTGGAAACTGGCTTGTATCAATGCTAATATCTTGGTTTCCAGTGCTTTTGTTTGCTGGTATTTGGATTTTAATGATGAGACAAATGGGAAATGGTGGACCCACAAGAGCTTTCTCTTTTGGAAAATCAAAGGCAAAAGTTTATATAGAAGAAAAACCAAACGTAAAGTTAGACAATGTAGCTGGTATGGATGAAGTTAAAGAAGAGGTGGCTGAAGTTATAGAATACTTAAAAGACCCAGCAAGATTTAGAAAATTAGGTGGTAGACCTCCAAAAGGCATACTATTTTATGGAGAACCAGGTGTTGGAAAGACCCTTTTGGCTAAGGCTCTTGCGGGAGAAGCACATGTACCTTTCATATCGGTATCTGGATCAGATTTTGTTGAGATGTTTGTAGGTGTAGGTGCAGCTAGAATGAGAGATACGTTCGAAACAGCTCGTAAAAATGCTCCTTGTATAGTATTTATAGATGAGATTGATGCGGTAGGAAGAACCAGAGGGGCTATCAACCTAGGTGGTAACGATGAAAGAGAGCAAACGTTAAACCAGCTTCTAGTCGAGATGGATGGCTTTGACACTTCTGAAGGCATACTCATAATAGCAGCTACAAATAGACCGGATATTTTAGACCCAGCCCTTTTAAGACCTGGAAGGTTTGATAGGCAAATATTTATTCCAAAGCCAGACGTAAAAGGAAGATACGAGATATTAAAAGTCCATGCTAAAAATAAACCACTTGCAAAGGATGTAGATTTGGAACTTATAGCAAGAGCAACACCAGGGTTTACTGGAGCTGACCTTGAGAACATATTAAACGAAGCGGCACTTTTGGCGGCTAGAAAAAGAAAAGATCTTATACATATGGAGGATTTGGAAGAGGCTATAGATAGAGTTATGATGGGATTGGAAAGAAGAGGTATGGCCATATCACCAAAAGAGAAAGAAAAAATAGCCGTTCATGAAGCAGGGCACGCTTTAATGGGACTTATGATGCCAAACGCTGATCCTCTTCACAAAGTTTCAATTATACCAAGAGGTATGGCTTTAGGAGTGACTACACAGCTTCCACTAGACGATAAGCATATTTACGACAAAGCAGATCTTCTTTCAAGAATACATATACTTATGGGTGGAAGATGTGCAGAGGAAGTGTTTTATGGTAAGGATGGTATAACTACAGGAGCAGAAAACGATCTTCAAAGAGCTACCGATTTAGCTTACCGTATAGTAGCTACTTGGGGAATGAGCGAAAATGTAGGACCAATATCTGTAAGAAGGAATATCAACCCTTTCCTTGGTGGTTCTACAGTCATGGAAGGTAGCCCAGATCTTCTAAAAGAGATAGACAAAGAAGTACAAAAACTCCTCGCATCTGCTTATGAAGAAACAAAAAGAGTTATAGCCGAGAACAAGGAAGCCTTAAGCAGTGTGGTCAAAAGACTAATAGAAAAAGAGACCATAGACTGTAAAGAGTTTGTAGAGATACTTAGCTTACACGGCGTTGAGATAAAAAATGCTTGTAAACAAGAGGAATCTTTAGAGAAAAAAGAAAATAACGTAGAGCCTAAAGTTGATAAAGATGTGGTTAACATATGAGGAAACCACTGTTGACAATAAATTTCTCATATTGTAAAATAGTTAGCTAGATTTTAAGAGGTGATTATATGGGACATACTATTACTGAAAAAATAATTGCAGATCATGCTGGGAAAAAGGAAGTGTTTCCTGGAGAGCTTGTTACTGCCAAAATAGATTTGGCAATGGCCAACGATGTCACTGCTCCTTTGTCCATAAAAACTTTAGAAAAATACGGCATAGAAAAAGTATTTGACAAGGACAAAATTGCACTTGTCCTATCTCATTTTGTTCCAGCAAAAGATATAAAATCTGCAGAACAAGCCAAAATAGTGAGAGATTTTGCTAAAAAACACAATATAAAATGGTTTTTTGGGGAAGGTGAAGGTATAGAGCATACATTGTTGCCAGAAAACGGAATAGTCGTGCCAGGTGATTTGGTAGTAGGAGCTGACTCTCATACTTGCACCTACGGAGGTATTGGAGCTTTTTCTACAGGTGTAGGAAGTACAGACTTAGCTTATGCTATAGCCACTGGCGAGATATGGTTAAAAGTGCCAGAATCGATGAAATTTATATTCTACGGAAAGCTTAATAAGTGGGTTAGTGGTAAAGATTTGATACTTTATACGATAGGTCAAATAGGTGTTGACGGTGCGCTTTACAGAGCTATGGAGTTTGACGGAGAAGCCATAAGAAGCTTGGACATATCCCAGAGACTAACCATAGCAAATATGGCGATAGAAGCTGGTGGAAAAAGCGGTATCATATCTCCAGATGAAAAAACCATAGAATATGTAGAAAAAAGAGCAAAGAAACCCTACAAGATATATCAAAGCGATAAAGATGCACACTATGTAGAAGTATACGAGTGGGATGCTTCTTCTATCGAACCTATGGTGGCATGGCCTTATTTACCATCAAATGTACATCCAGTATCTGAATCTACTCATATAACTATAGATCAGGCTTTTATAGGTTCTTGTACAAATGGTCGTATTGAGGATTTGAGAATAGCGGCAAGCATATTAAAGGGTAAAAAAGTTCATCCTTACACGAGATGCATTGTCATACCAGCTTCAAAAAATGTATACTTGCAAGCTCTTCATGAAGGTTTGATAGATATATTTATAGAAGCTGGGTGTGCCGTTAGCACATCAACATGTGGTCCTTGTTTAGGTGGGCATATGGGAATACTCGCTAAAGGAGAAAGATGTATATCTACTTCCAATAGAAACTTTCCTGGTCGTATGGGTCATCCACAAAGTGAAGCTTATTTGGCAAGCCCAGCCGTAGTTGCTGCGAGTGCTGTTTTGGGTAGAATTGCTCATCCTGAAGAAGTAGCTTCTGAAGTATTAGTATAAAGGAGGTAAATATGGATTTTCTTAAAAGCCTAACAATTAATCAAGGCCTAAGATTGTTATCTGGTAGTATGCTTCTTTTTATTTTCCTATTTGGTATATTGGGTTCTGATGTAGGTTTCCTTTGGAAACTTCTCATACTGTTTATGGCTATAAATCAAATACAATCTGCTTTTACAAATTGGTGCCCAGCCATTACAATGCTTAAGAATCTAGGGTTAAAAGAGGATTGTTAGGTATAGACATTGTAAAAAACATAAGGATAGCTAAAGCCCTAGAAAGGTTTGGTTATCATTTTTTAAATAGGGTATATACAGAGTACGAAATAAATTTATGCAAAATGAATATTGAATGTCTAGCTGGTAGATTTGCTGCTAAAGAAGCTTCTATAAAAGCTTTCTCATTTTTATCCGTTAGACGTTTTAGCTTTAAAGATTTTGAAATAGTAAAGTCTAAAAACGGGATACCGGAGTTAAGGATTAAAGATACTCATACAAATGATTTCCTAAAGGCTCAAAAATTAAAACCTTTTATATCCATATCTCATGAGAAGGAGTTTTCTGTGGCCGTTTGTTATATCACAAGAGAGGAGAGAATATGCTAAAAGATTACAACAAGTATTTAGATTACAAAGAAGATAAGTTATTTTTAGAAAATGTGGATTTAGAGGAGCTTGCTAAAGAATTTGGGACACCTCTTTACGTGTATTCGGCTTCTTACATAAAAGACAAAGCTAAAGCCTATAAAGAAGCGTTCGAAGATACGGATTTTCATTACGCTTTGAAGGCAAATGGAAATTTAAGCATTGTAAAGCTTTTAAAGGATGAGGGTTTTGGAGCTGACATAGTTTCTGGCGGCGAGCTTAGAAAAGCTATAAAAGCCGGGATAGAGCCTTCTAAGATAGTTTATGCTGGTGTTGGTAAAACTATACAAGAGTTAAAAGCTGCCGTTGAAGCAGAGATTAAAATGTTTAACGTAGAATCTTCAATGGAACTCGATATATTAAACGATATAGCAAAAAATCTTGGGAAAAAAGCCAACGTAGCAATAAGAGTAAATCCTGACGTAGACCCTAAAACCCATCCTTATATATCCACTGGTATGAAAAAAAGCAAATTTGGAGTTGATATAAAAACTGCTTACAAAGAGTATCAGTATGCTAAAAGCCTAAAACACCTTAATGTAATAGGTATACACTGTCACATAGGTTCCCAGCTTTTGGATGTATCACCCTATATAGAAGCTTCTGAGAAAGTAAGAGAGCTTTACGACAAGCTTGTAAAAGATGGGTTTGATATTAAGTATATAGATATGGGAGGAGGCTTAGGTATAAAGTATAAACCCGAAGAGCAGGAACCACATCCTAAAGATTTAAAAGAAGCTTTGTATCCGGCTTTTAAAGATATAAAAGCAAGGCTTTGTTTAGAACCTGGCAGATCGATGGTAGGCAACGCTGGTATCTTGATAACAGAAGTGCAATTTTTAAAAGATAAAGGTCATAAACATTTTGTAATAGTAGATGCTGGCATGAATGACCTTATAAGACCCTCCATATACGGAGCTTATCACCACATAGTTCCTACCCACAACAAATATAAAGAAGATTTTATTAAAACCGATATAGTAGGACCAATATGTGAAACTGGAGACTTTTTAGCTCAAGACAGAGAAATACATAAAGTAGACAGAGGAGATTATCTTGCAGTATTAAGCGCCGGTGCTTATGGATTTTCTATGTCAAGCCATTACAACATAAGGCCAAGAGCTGCAGAAGTGCTTGTAGAAAATGGAAAATATAGGCTTATAAGAAGCAGGGAAACTTACGATTACATAGATTACGACGAAGCTATTTTATGATGTTATAATAGTAGGGTGGGTGAAAATATGGAATTTAGAGATAATCTAAGGATATTAGCGGAAGCTATAGAAAGGGAGTCCGTTTTAATACATAGATCAGCTCTTATAGATGGTTATAAAGAGCTTTTCAAGTTAAACAAGCTAGGCATAGGTACCTTTATTAAAAAGGCAGCAGAGCTTGGAGGGAAGAAGGGTGCAATAACTTTGAAAGAACGGTATGAAGTAACCACAGATAAGCTTTCAGAGGCTTTAGACTTACTCACTATAATAGCTGAATCATCAAGACTAATAACGTTTATGGAAACATCGGTGGAAAACATGGAAATATATGTAGAGGGCTCTATACTTGTAGAAGCTATACCACAAAGCAAAAAACCTGTTTGTGAGCCAATGGCTGGATTTTTCAGCGGTTTTTTAACAGAATTATTACAGACAAAATATAACGTTGTAGAGGTATCCTGTCAAGCTCAAGGACATGAAAAATGCACTTTCAAAATAAAAAAGGAGGCTAAATAATGAACTACGATATAAAAGATATTAATTTGGCTAAACAAGGAAAGGATAGAATTGAATGGGCTGGCATTGATATGCCCGTATTAAAATCTATAAGAGAAGAGTTTTCTAAGACAAAACCTTTTCAGGGTATAACCATAGGAGCCTGTCTTCATGTAACTACAGAAACAGCAAATCTTATGATAACATTAAAAGAAGGAGGAGCAAACGTATATCTTTGTGCTTCAAACCCGCTTTCAACTCAAGATGATGTAGCTGCTTCATTGGTAAAAGATTATGACATACCTGTATTTGCAATAAAGGGTGAGGATAACAATACATTTTATAAACATTTAAGAAGCATCCTAGATAAAAATCCAAATATACTAATAGACGATGGAGCTGATTTGATTTCTACTGCTCACAAAGAATACGAAGAGCTAACCAAAAAGATTTTTGGAGCAATGGAAGAAACAACTACAGGTGTTATAAGACTAAAAGCTATGGCAAAAGATAAGGCTCTTAAATTTCCAGTTATAGCAGTAAATGATGCTCTTACAAAGCATATGTTTGACAACAGATACGGCACTGGCCAATCAACTCTGGATGGTATATTAAGAGCCACCAACAGGCTTATAGCAGGTTCTACGTTTGTAGTTGCTGGTTATGGTTGGTGTGGTAAGGGAGTAGCTATGAGAGCAAGAGGCATGGGTGCTAATGTTATAGTTACAGAAGTAGACCCTTTAAAAGCGTTAGAAGCTAGGATGGATGGTTTTTTGGTTATGCCAATGGAAAAAGCAGCTCCATTGGGAGATATATTTGTAACCGTAACAGGAAATACAAAAGTGATAAGGCAAGAGCATTTTGAAGTGATAAAAGACGGAGCTATCGTATCAAACTCAGGACATTTTGACGTAGAGATAGATGTCAGATATTTAGAAAGTGTTGCATTGGAAATAAACGAAAGAAGGCCTATGGTTAAAGAATATATTATCAACACTAAAAGCGGTAAAAAACGTATATACGTGTTGGCAGAAGGAAGACTTGTAAACTTAGCAGCAGCCGAAGGTCATCCAGCTTCTGTTATGGATATGTCTTTTGCCAATCAAGCACTATCAGCAGAATTTATTTTAAATAACCATAGCAAATTAGGAAAAGATGTGTATAAAGTGCCAGATGACATAGACCAAAAAGTAGCTAAACTAAAGCTTGATTCCATGGGCATAGAGATTGATATACTTACACCAGAACAGATAGCTTATATGTCCTCCTGGGAACATGGTACATAATCTCTAATGATTAAAACCCTTGACTTGCTTAAGATTTAAGCTATTATCTAATACATGGAAAAAAAATTAAAAAAACTTAAAAACGCTTTGGGCGATAAAATTAACGATTCTATAGTAGAAAGAAAACTCTACTCTTACGATGCCACTGCCATTCCAATAGAACATATTACTCCTATAGCTGTAGCTTTTCCCACATCTTCAGAAGATATAGAAACAATAGTAAAAATCTGTTATGAAGAAGATATACCCATTGTACCAAGAGGTGCCGGATCAGGTTTGACAGGTGGCGCTACACCTGTTGTAGAGGGGTCTATCGTGATATCCCTTGAAAAAATGAATAAATTTTATGTAGATGTAGACAACACCACAGCTTACGTGGAGCCAGGGGTTGTTACATCGGAGTTGCAAGACTACGTGGAGTCTCTAGGATTATTTTATCCGCCAGATCCCTCTAGCTTTAAATATTCTACTATAGGTGGCAACATAGCAGAAAATGCCGGTGGTCCAAGGTGTTTGAAGTATGGGGTTACAAGGGAATATGTGTTAGGGCTAGAAATGTACATAAAAGAAGGAAAGCTGTTAAAAACTGGAAATCCCATTATAAAAGATGTAGCAGGATATGATCTAACTAGACTTGTAGTTGGTTCGGAAGGAACACTTGGTATAGTATCAAAAGCTATATTAAAATTGATACCAAAACCACCTTACAAATCAACCATAATGGGCATATTCAACAACATAGAAAATATAGGTAAATCTGTAACTAAAATACTGACGTCTGGTATATTGCCTTGTGCATTGGAATTTATGGATAAAAATTCTATACAAGCTGTACAAAAATTCTATCCAGCAGGTATTCCAGAAGATGCCGAAGGAGTCTTGCTGATAGAGCTTGACGGACAAAAAGAAAGTGTAGAAAAAGAAAAAATGGAGGTATCCAACATACTAAAGTCTTTAGGAGCTGATGTTATACCAGCCCAAAACCCTCAACACGAACAAAAACTTTGGAGTGCAAGAAAAAATATAGGTCCAGCCCTTGCTAACATCAAATCCGGTAAGATAAACGAAGATATAGTTTTCCCACGGATATATCTATCTGAAGCACTGCAAAAAATAAACGAAATAGCAAAAAAATATAACCTTACTATAGTAAACTTTGGGCATATAGGAGACGGCAACCTCCACGTAAACATACTTTACGATAAATTAAACAAAGAAGAATTAGAAAGAGCAGAAAAGGCAGTAGATGAAGTATTTGAGTTAGCTCTTCATTATCAAGGTTCTATCACTGGCGAACATGGTGTTGGTCTTACTAAAAAGAAATTTTTAGAATGGCAGTTAAAAGATGTTGGTATTGAGCTTTTAAAAGCCATAAAACAAAGTTTTGATCCAAAAAATTTATTTAATCCAGGCAAAGTTATTTAGAAACTATTCTATGCAACAAAGCCATAAACATATGACCTACCATATAAACCCACATTGAATTTCCAAAAAAATCATGAATTTCCATAAAAAAATGAATGATTGGTTTTAAAGATGGATCTTTCAAAGAAAATGGAAACAGAAAGTGCATTATAACACCTGCTACAAGCACTATGCTAACGTCTATTAAACCAAGCCCATGAGCAAAACCAGGAAGCCCAGGCCTTGGTCCAGTCTCTGCTAGTTTAAACTTTGTAAGGTTTTTAAAATCATTGACTACTTCATCCCATCTATTGTAAGGGAAAAAGTGAGATCTTATAGAAGCATTTGTTAATATATATATCCATAGAGCTATTATAACACCAGCTAGAATAGGACCTATTGTTATATGAATGTTAAATAGCAAATATGGAAGCCCTTGTTTCTTAGAGCTCATGAAAAGCGATAGCAACAGCTGCAATGCTATCAAAGGGGCAAAAGTCCAATGTAAAAATTTATAAGTATTTGACCAATCCCTATGCATACATAAAATATACCATATAGTTGTGAAAAAAATATAAAATAGTTAAGATTTTATCAACGAGCCTATTTTAAATATTGGCATATATAGAGCTATTAATATAACACCTATTATACCTCCTATTATTACAATCATAGTAGGCTCTATCAAAGATATCATAGCATCTATTGCTTTATCTACTTCGTCTTCGTAAAACCTTACGATACTTTGTAACAAATCATCAAGGCGTCCGGTGTCTTCGCCTATTTTAACCATAGATATAAAAAGATCGTCAAATAGCCCTGTCTCTTTTAGAGATAGCCATAGCGGTTTTCCTTCTTTTACAGATTTAGAGGCTTTTTCTATCCCCTCTTTTACTATTTGCATTGTGCTAGTTTGAGATATTAATTCCATAGATCTATCCAAAGACACACCGCTAGAAAACAAAGACGATAACGATGTAGCAAAGGAGTTCATCATTATTTTATGGAAAACATTGCCTAAAACAGGTAGTTTTAACAGTGTTTTTTCTATTCGTTTTTTAAACTTCATATTATTTTGATAAAGGCGCTTAAAAACAAAACCTGAAATAAAAAGAAGAATTACAAATTTTAATATATTTTCATGTAAAAAATTAGAAGCTTTTAAAAGCATTAACGTAGGGAGAGGTAGCGATGCGCCGAAACCTTTGTATATGCTAGCAAATATTGGTACCAAAAAGTAAATAATGGCTGTTGTTATAATGGTGGCTATTATAAGTACAAAAGAAGGATAAAAAGAAGCGCTTTTTATTTTACCTTTTATTTTAGCTAATTTTTCATAATATTCTGAAGCCAAAATTAGTGATCTATCTAGCTGTCCGGTTTCTTCTCCTGTTATTACTAGACTTATAAGAAGCGGTGGAAAAACATTTTTTCTTTTTTGCATCGCTTGACCTACAGTAAGCCCTTCACTAACATCTTTAGCAACTTCTAAAAGCGTTTTTTGAAAATATTTGTTATGTATTTGTTTTGCTGCCATTTCAAAAGCTTGTGGTACACTTATACCTACTTGAATTAAAAACCCAAGCTGTCGCAATACTAAAGATAATTCTTTTTCTTTCACTTTCTTACCAAAGGAAAAAGAAAGAGTTCTCTCTTTGGCAAGCTCTATAGATACAGGAATAAGTTCTTTGGAAGATAATATTTGAGCTATCACATCTTGATTTTGAGCTTCTATAACGCCTTTTTCTACTTTACCATCTTTTGTATAAGCTACATATTGAAATTTAGGCATCAGTAAATGCTTCTGTTAACCTGTAGAAGATAACAATCAAAATCGTAAGGAGGAAAGATCTCCCCTCTAACATGCAAAAGATTTCTTAATCTGTCGTAAAAATCATGATCTTCTGCAAACAAGCTTGAATACACAAGTTTTACATCTTCTAACCCTAGAAAAAGTGCTGAACTGTCAATATCTTTCAAAATACTTTCCTTTTGCTCATTAAAGTTAGTTATATCTACTTTTTTATAATCTATAAATCTTTCTCCTAGTTTTAATAAAAAATAATAATCTTTATTAATATAAACAGCATTTATAGGTATATTTACATTCAATTCTATCAAGGCGTTTATAAAATATACCACAAAATGAGATACACTTTTTACGTTTAACCCATATTTTTTAAAAGATTTTTCAGCAAGTATCACATCCTCTTTTTCCGCATAAGCCACCAAATATATATTCCCATCATCAGTTTTCAACAATATGTCATAAGCTAAATAATGCTTGTTTAATTTATGACCAATATCAGTTTCAAGCGATAGCTTTAAAGCATTCTCAATATCTTTTTGTTTTATAGCTTTTGGTAAAAACCTAGTCTTAACTATGCTAAGTCCTACATCTAAAATTATATGGGCGTCGCCTGGCTCTATATTTTTAAATAAAGAAGCATTTGATCTTATATCATCAATTATAGTATAAGAATCTTGACTTTTCTCATGCTTTGTTATCAATTCACAAGAATCTTTTTTTAAAAGCGTTAAACTAAAATAAGTATTAGATAGAAAAATACTATAAGCTTTTTTATGTTTTAAACCTAAACTTAACTTCATTTCTCAACCCTCTTAGCGGTTATGAATATAAAAAGATTTGTGTTATTTTTTGATTCGTTTTTTGTCATACCAATATTACCAACAATTGGAACCTTATCCAATCCTGGTATTCCTTGTAAACCATTGCTTTCATTCTTAAGCCCCACTCCTCCTATCGCTAAAGTTGCGCCGTCAGATAAAACTATCGATAGAGAGTTGCTATTTTGGTTTATAGTAGGTTGTCCATTGGCCGCTAAAGGACCTAAAGACATGTTTTGAATATTTATATTTAGCAATATTTTACCATTAGGCAGCACTTGAGGTGTAACTTTTATGGAGTTAAGAACATTCTGTAATGTAACTGTAGGCACTGCTTGGCCCGGAGTTGATATTGTGGTAAATGGATATTCAATGCCTTGGGTTAAAGACGTTGGCTGATCATTCATAGCTAACAAAGTACTTTTGAAAACGCTCTTTGCTTTGTTTATAGATTCTAACGCTTGAATCTCAAAACCTAGGACATGAAACTTGCCTTCTGAATATATGCCTGATATCAAACCGTTAGGAGCGTTTATAGGTGTAGCTGTAACCTCTGGGCTACCACCACTACCTATAAAACTAAAAGCATTTGCCAGTGGACTTGTTGGATTAAAATTGCTGGTATTTAAAATCGTGATACCTCTACCTGCGTAAGAACCGCCTATGCCTAAGCCTAATTGTTTCTGATAGTCTTTGCTTATCTCAACAGCTTTTACGTCTATCTGTATATATAGTGGTTTGGTGGATATATATTCTTTTAGATGTTTTTTTATATCTTCAAGGTTTTGAATATAATCTACTACCGTTACAGCATCCATTTTATTTATAGGTGTTACTATAGCTTTGTCTGAAAGATAAGGTTTTATAAGCTTTTCAAACTTATCAAGCGTGATATATTTTATATAAAATGTTTGGGATTTCATTACGTTTTGTCTTGGAGCGCTTGAGACATAGGCTGAAAGCACTTTTTCACAAGATATAACGTTACTTGGATTACCAGTTAGTATTATGGCTTTAAACTCTTCGCTTTTAGCTACTTTTTTAAGTTTACAGGATTTTGCTAAATTATACGCTTTTTCCAAGTCTTTTTTTATAAATAAAACCTCTGTAATATATTTTGGTTTAAGAGACACATATTGAGGAAAATAATCTAATATATCTTCAATGTTTTGTGGATAATCTTCTAAAATGATTTTGTTACCTTCTTCATGTATTATAACGGCGTCTTTTGAAAGATAATGAGTTATAAGTTTTTCAAAGTTAACAGGGCTTATGTTGTAAACATAAAGCGGAACACTTATCATTGCTTCTCCAGGTCTTGGTGGTTGTGCAAAATATGGTTTTAGCTTTTCATTTACTTGCTTTATAGCCTTTGGAGAACCACTAACTATTATTACACCAAGTTCATCAGCTCTATAAACCTTAAGTATACCTTTAATAGGTTTAATTAGTGAATACGCTTCTTCAGCAGATATACCTCTTAATATCATCGTTTCAGTGTTTACTAATTCCTCTCTATTAACACTTTGCAAAGAACTTGGTGTAGTAGCCAAGCTTCCACTTTTTAAAAGGGAAGACAAAGGTGGCAAACCACTAGGTGATGTGCTCGCTTCACATTTTCCAGAGTTTATAACTACTATACCATTTGTTGTAGTATAAGTTAAGCAATATTCTCTTATAATGTCATGAAATAGTTGATCTGCTGATATAGGTTTTGTAATACTTATATTCACTTTTTCATCCTTAAATTTTGGACCAAATATAATGCTTTTATTATCTATAGTTGCTATTGTTTTAATTACATCAGATAGATTAGCATTCTCAAATTTCATATTTCTTATAGTTACAGCGTAAGAATTGTTCATAATCATTAGGTTAAAAGCAAAAAACGATAGTGTAGCCAAAAGTTTATGTTTAAATCTGTTCTTCAATTTATTTTTCATCGGTATTTCCTCCTTGATTGTTTATGTTGCTGACTATGTTGTTTACGCTTTTCAGAACTTTTGCTGGATTTTCCTTTACCGGAATAAGCCCTATGCCATTTCCATTAGATACTACTATAAAATGTTTTACAACACCATTTTTTTCTACACTTACATATCCTTCGGCATTTTGTAGATTATAACCATTTATAGAACTTGGTAAACCTTGAGAATAAGACATGTTCACTAAACCAATTAGCAGTAAAACTATAATACCTTTACCAATACTAAATAAAATGTTATTTCTTTTTTTCATTTTTTAATCCTCCTTGCTCTTGGGGAAAAGTAGATATTAAATTGGCAGTTAAATTGAAATTTTTATCAAAATATACAAATCCGAATTTATTTACTTTGAGCGTATCTTTTTCTTGGATAGAACCAACACATAATCCATTTATATCGATATTGTAGCAACCATTAACATACTTAAAAGAAGAAAATGGAGAACTATTTTTAAAAGAGCTAGCTTCTATGGATATATTTACAATATTTGGATTTATATTAACAGGATTGGTATTTATGCTTATATAAGATGGATATATACCATTAGCTGTAAAACTATCTAAAGCAAAATCTACAAAATGATATAAAGAAGAATATTGCTTATAATAGTTATCAAATATATTATTTATATCTTTAAAGCTATAAACGAGTTCGTTTAATTTATCGTATTTAGCTTTTAAAGAAAATACTTGATTGTTTAGCATAGATAACCTATCTTGATAAGGTTTGACAGCCTGTAATTTTTCATTATAAGCATGTTTAAGTGATAAGTTAGAGAAAAACAAAAAAGTGTCTAAAATTAGAAAAATTATAGTAGCGATTAGGGATAAAGACAAGATTATAAAACTGGGGCTTTTTATCTTCTCTTCGTCTAAACTAACATGTAACAAAGAAAATATAGCTTGAGTAGGAATCTTTGAAATGAAAGAACTCTCATTGGAAAGTCTGTCTTTAAGCAAGTTGACATTTAGCTTTTTAAGTTTATTTTTATTTGGCATTTTTGACTCCCTGTTTTTCGTTAAAATGCTCTTTGCTTGTAATACTAGAAACAACATAGCCTGACATACACAATATTACTGGTTTAGATGTATCTAAAAATTGAGAATATACATTTGTTGTATCTACAATGTAGAAGCTTTTATCTTCAAAAATATTGTTGCTGCATTGAGATTTGCCGAATCCAAATTTAACGCTATTAATAAATAAAAACGGATAAGCTGGGTTTGGTTTATTCAAAGAAGATAAAAAGCTTTTTATATTGTTTTGTGATACAGCCACTGTTAATTTCACTGGTAAAATTTCAACATCAAAAAGTTCTTGCATATGTTCAACATTTTTGGATTTCTTATTGTTTGCTTTAGGTTTTAATACTGTAACCTCTTTCCCGTTTTTATCAACTGTAACATCTCTTGGTATACCTTCTTCCATAGATGTAATATAGCCTCCTGCTTTTGATATAGCAGAAGATAAAACTATTGGTATTTGATTTGGTGTAGTGGCATAAGCATAATTTATGTTGGGATTTAAAAGCTCTGCTTGCAACTTTGGTATTTGGCTTTTATAGTAAAGAAGTTGTTTTTCTAGGGCAATGCTTTGCAATTTCAATTGTTCCAAAGAAGGTAAGCTTGATATCTTTCGTTCTATTTTACCTCTTTCAGCTGTTTGCTTGAAATAAAAATATACAAATATCCCTGGCAACAAAACAGCTATAAAGATAATAACTATGTTTTTATCCCTTTCCGTAAGGGAATTATACCAGTTTAAAACTTTTTCCTTAAGTTCATTCATCATATGTTCCCTAAATCGGCTTTTATTTTAAAAACTTTATACGTGCTCATAAAATCTTGTTTTTATCCAATGTTTTAGGATAAAATTCCTCAGCTATATCTACACCACATTTTAATTCCCATAAGAAATCTAACAAGTTATTTATATTATCACCGCTATACAAATATCCATGCTGAGGAGCGATGATATGCGGATTTAGTTCTCTTACATAATTTACCCACAACCTTAAAGTCTTGTTTGAAGACATATATCTTGTATGAAATGGTGTAATACATCTTTTGTAAATAGGCCAATCTGTTACCCATACATCGTTATGAGGACAGCCTTGAGCACCAGCACCGATATCTCCAGAAAAAAGTATGTTTGATATGGGATCGTACAAATTCAAATTTCCTGGCGAATGATTGAAATAAGCTGGTACTACCAATAGATTAGCATCTCCTACTTTTATAATACCCCCATTGTCATCTATAGAAATAAACGATGAAGGATCGTCTATATTATAATGAGGGATAAACCTATGCCACACATGAGACATGTATACTTTTGCATCCATAAATACTCTTAACCATGTGCCAACGCCTCCAGCTACGTCAGGATCTTGATGGGATAAAAAGATAGCCACAAGGTCTTCGGTAGAGTCCAGATATTTTAACAGCCTTTGAGATAGTTTTGGATATAAACCAAATCCTCCTGGATCTAATAGTATACCTTTACCATTGTTTACTATCAGATATTGATTTGTTGGCACACCATCTTCGTTGGCAGCTTCGCTAAATCCTAAAAGTATAAATTTATGTTCGGAGTTTTCAAATAAAATCCTTTCCATGATATGATCCTCAAGAACCTAATTGAATTGGTTTTATCAAATTATCCCACACATTTGTAACTTCTTGGAATACCTGAGTGAATCCAGCAAGTTCTACCAAAGCCATTTTAGCTCTCTTTGAATCCTCCTCTATGTGATTTCTAGCAAGCTCGAGTTGTTCTCTAGCAAAAGCATCTATTTCCTTTATCTGCTCATCAAGCTTATTTTTAAGTTTTGCTAATGTATTTTCTATATTACCTTCTAAGGCGCTAAACACTTGATAAGTATGTTTTTTTATTGCATAAATTATATCTACTATCAAAGAGTCAAGGTCTCTTATGTTGTAAACTGTTTTTTTAAAGAATAAAAATCCTCTTTTTTCTCGAGTTATATATTCATCATAGTCTAATTTGATATCTGAAGTAGACTTTACTAACTCGCTTAATATAGATATTAAATCTTCCATTTTGATTTGTATATCTACTTTTAATTCTGGGAAAAATGAATCTACATCCATGTCAGATTTTATTATCTCGTTGATTCTTTTTATAGTAGCATTATATTCATCTCTAACAAAAGATAGTTTTTGTTGAACTATAACAACATTTTGATCTAACATCGTCTTTATTTGTTTAATAATATCATCAATATATTTTGAAAACACTATGGATCCTTCTTCTGTTATCTTCTTGATTTGATTTTCTAATATCAAATATATCTCTTCTTTAGATTTTATTTCTTTTGAAGATAACCTATCTTTTACGTTTTCTATTTCTTTATTTACTAGCTCTTCTATACTGCTAATTAGATTTTTTTTTAATATCTTCTGTATAGTATGACGCAGATCTTGCGTCTTGATCTCTTTTGGCTAAGTATTCTTCTACTTGCTTGTTGATAGAGTCTACACTGGATTGGAATATATCAAATATAGCTCTCAATCTTTCTTTATTTTCTGAAAGTTGTAGTTTTATTATAGATAGCCCTGTAATGATAGATACTTTATCTTCATCAAGTTTATATATTAAATTCCTAAGTTTTTCAAACATAGCCCTATCTTTGGCAACAGCTCCAATATAGTTAAGGGCAAAAGGAATACCACTAAGCTCTTTTAATCTTTCAAGGGTAATATTCTCCTCGTTTTCCATTCTCATATATCTTCTTGACATTTCGTAAGCAAAATTGATCAAAGTTGATTCTTCAGAATTTCCAAACTGATATGTTAAATCATCTAGCTTATCTACAAGTGCTTTACCAGATAGATTTTTACATTCACTGCATACTCTCTCTACTATTAAAGCAGAAAAATATTGCAAAGCCGATACGCCAAACACTACAAAATCATGATATCCTAAAAGAGTTAATTTATATCTTATATAATCTAATATTCTAGTGCCACTTCTGTTTGTATCTTCTGATAAAAACTTCTGATCCATTTTATTTACAATAATAACAAAAGAATGAACTTTACCATACTTTTCAAATTCTGTTTTTAAGTGTTTTAAAAACTCTTCTTCATCGCTTTCCAGATGTTTGGTATAATCTATCAAAAATATCGCAACATCACTTTCCCTTATAACTCTTTCTGTAATTTCTCTATGTTTAGTAGCTCCTGCTAAGTTAGGCCCTGGAGTATCTAATGTTTCATAACTATAATCTTCATTCTCTACTCTGTAATATACTTCCATATCATCCAAGCCTTCGTTTTTGTCCCTAGCTTCTATATATATTTTTTCTAAATATTTGTATAAATCTTTTGGCTTCTCGAACCTCATTTCTTGACCACGATATTTGAATACAATTTCTTTATTCTTAGATGGAATAAATCTACATATGTTTGGTGTAGGTAGTTCTAAGCTAGTAGGAGAATACCAGTCTTTTAGGATGGAATTTACAAACACGCTTTTTCCAGATTTTTTACTTGCAAGTACTGAAACTTTTAGATTTCTGCTTTTTATGTCGATAACATTTTTATATATATTTTCAAGTTTTTTTATAAAAAGCTCTTTTACATCCTTGTAACCATAGTTATCTATATTTGTGTTCTTTATCATATCTAATAGCTGGATAGTTGCATTCTCAAACATTCCTATATTATGATATAAACTCTCATATACGTTTAACCATTTTAAATCTTCCTTGGTATAGATATTTATAAATATCTGAACATACGATAAATTTTGCAAAAGTTTAAATAGGTCTGTTTTATTTTCTGTTATAATTTTATATTTCTTTAAATCTTCGTCATTTATATACCATAGTAAATCCTCTATATTAGTAAATTCTAAATCGGAAGTTGGAGTAACAAGCTTAACAGGTTTATCAAACTCTATATAGTTTGTAAGTTTAATTCGCATTATATCTTTATTATCTTTACCAATACTTTCTATAAATTTGAAAAGCTCTAAACCTCCATTGTAAAGATAAATTACATCCAAATCCCCTATTTCATATGCATCAGTTATTTTTTTTACCTTCACAACTATCTCCTATGGTAAAGCTTCTAAAGTAGTATAAATGTTGTTTAAGGCTTTTACAACACAATGCTTATTTTCAATAGTTTTTATACAATCCCTTAAATTGCTTGATATCTCTGGCAAAGATATAGGATAGCCTCTGTTTGTATTTTTACTATTTACAACTATGTTGCACTTTGTTAAAAGGTTTTTATTGCTTTTAGTATAGAAATTCATTGTAACGATTTTATATCCATCATTTTCATCTTTAATCTTTCCTATTCTAAACAAAAGCTCATTGTTGTCTTTAGCACATATAAATCTATTTTCTTGGCATATTTTTTTTACTTTTTCGTAAGATGTTAGAGGGGTTATGTCAGCGTTATATTCATTAGCCTGATTTCTGTATATAGCATTTGCAACATCGTATAAATGTTCACAAGATTTGCCAGTTAATACGTTAAAAACCAAATTAACCTGATCTTTAAAATCAGAAGGATATGCCAAAGACACCAAGGGGCTTAACAGACTAAAAGCCAATATACAAAATTTTATAATCTCATATCCTATCTTCATAGGTCTTCTTGTTTGTATTCTCATATATAACACCTATAGGAATTTTTGCATCTGTTTTTATGTAATCCCATTCTTTGGCTATTTTGTAAGCTTTTTCAAAATCTGAAGGGTCGTGGTTTTCTATCTTATAGACTCTGCTGTTGTAAAAGTCATATGTATTGTAAAATATCACGCAAGGCTGGAGGGTTTCCACAATGGAAAAACCTTTATGGAGCACCGCTTTTTTTATAATATCCTTAAGATGGTCTATATAGCCAGAGTATCCTCTTGCAACAAAAGTGGCTCCAGCTTCCATTAAAAGCGATATGGGATTTATAGGATCTTCTGGTGGTCCTTTTGGTGTAGATTTGCCTTTGAAATCTAAAGCACTGGTGGGTGTAAACTGTCCAGTAGTAAGACTATAAGATCTATTATCATGTACTATGACTGTAATATCTATGTTTCTTTTGGCAGCAAAGATAAGATGCTCAAGACCTTCGCCGTATCCATCACCATCTCCAACAAAGCATATTACTTTTAAATCTTCATTGGCTAGTTTTATACCACTTGCAGTGGCAATAGCTCTTCCGTGTAAAGAATAGAAACCGTTTATATCAACATAATCAAATATTTTGCCATGACAGCCTATGCCTGTTACCATGACAAATTTTTCAAGAGGTATACTATCTGTAAGTTCGTTGATAGCTGCCCCCAAGGCACCCATGATGCCAAAGTTCCCACAATTCCTACACCAAGTTATTTCTGCCCCCGTATATAAGCTTTTAGTAATCATAATAATAAATTATATCACTTTTTAAAAGTTTGTATAATACATTTATGAACTTTGAAGAAGAGTTGGAACACATCAAAAGCCAAAAACTGTACAGGAAAAGAGAAGCTATAGAAAACAAGAGAATATTTTGTTCAAACGATTATCTTGGTATGTCTAAAAACAAAGAAGTAATAGATTATGTTGTAGAAAAACTAAGGGAAGTAAACACTATAGGCGCTACTGCCTCAAGCCTTGTAAATGGATATACAAAATACCATAAAGAGCTAGAGCTTCTACTTAGTCAGTTAAAATCCAAAGAAGATTGCGTAGTTTTTCCGTCTGGATACTCTACAAACATAGGACTTTTTCAAGCGCTTGGAAATGAAAAAGATGTTTTTTACAGCGATGAATTAAACCATGCATCAATAATAGATGGAATAAGACTATCAAAAGCTTCAAAATATATTTACCAACATAACAACATAAATCATCTTTTTGAGCTTTTAAAATCTACAAGACAAAAACACAGAAGAGCTTATATAGTATCTGATTCTGTATTTAGCATGGAAGGAGATTTAGCAAGGCTAAAAGAGTTAATAGATATTTCAAAAGAGTTTGAAGCTTATATTGTTATTGACGAAGCGCATGCCACCGGCACTATAGGAAAAGGTATATACAATTATTTTGGGCTTTTACCAGAAGAAAATGTCATCATAATGGGTACTTTATCAAAAGCGATAGGCTCTCAAGGTGGATTTGTTTGTGCAAAAAGATCAATTGTAGAATATATCGTTAATAAAGCGAGGTCTTACATATTTTCTACAGCTTTGGGACTTCCAATGGTTTTTGCCTCTATAAAAGCCTTAGAACTTATTGAAAAAAATTTAAACAAATACAAAGAAGAGCTACAACAAAGGACAAAATTTATATTAGATATGATAAAAGAATTCAATTTTCATACAAAAGAAGACTTTATCACACCTATAATACCAATAAAAATAGGTGAAGAAGATGAAGCTCTAAAACTAAGGAACAAATTGTTAGAAAATGACGTATTTATACAAGCTATAAGATACCCAACAGTACCAAGAAAAAAAGCCATTCTAAGGTTAACTGCGTCGCTATCTTATTCCAGCGAGGACTTAGAGATTCTTTATGAAGCTTTTAAAAGCTTGAAAAATTAAAGTATCTTCATATATTTTTCATCAAAAATTAATAAAATATTAACATTAAAAGAGTATATTTAAGATATACTTAAAAGGAGGTAAAAGCATGAAGTTAAGAAGCTTGTGGCGAGCTAAGATGTTAAACCGAGTTAGGCTTATAAGATGTAAAAGTCAAAAATCTCTAGAGAGAATGGAAGAAAAGCTAATCAAAATGAACAAAAGAGTGGCAATCGTAGATAGAAATGGATTGCTTAATATTGTTAAAAATGAAGGTGCTCAAGATTGGTACAGTTTTTCAAATCAATCTCAAAATATGCCGAAATTCATCAGTCTTGATATCTCAAGGATAAATGTCTTGCTCGTTTTAGACGAAGAGTCGTAAAAAATCTTGCCCTATCTTCAGACATTATCTATCTTTAGACATTATCTATCTTTTGGCATTATCTCTTAAACTCTTTTCTTAAAATCCAAAAACAAATCTTATAAAATTAAACAAGTTAAAATAAAAAGGTTTTATCTCTACATAAAATAAATTAACATTTTAATGAAAATTTAATAAAGACAAAGTATAATATTAGCATGGTAGAACAATCAAAATTCACACAAATTGCAAAAAGGGTTATAGCACCGTTTTTAGTGCTTGGACCAGGTTTCTTAGTGATGATGGCAGATAACGATGCCGGTGGCATCACCACCTATGCCGTTACAGGGGCTCAGACAAAGTATACGCTTGTGGGTGCTGTAGTTATCATGTCATTCCTTGCTTTTGTGGTTCAAGAGATGACTGTAAGGCTTGGAGCTGTTACAAAAGAAGGACATGCTGAGCTTATATACAAAAAATTTGGTAAGTTTTGGGGGTTTTTCTCATTGGCAGACCTTTTTATAGCAAACACATTTACCCTTGTTACTGAGTTTATAGGTATAGGTGCCGCTGTCAAAATGGTGTTTGGATTTCCTTACGAAGTGACTATTCCAATAGCTGTTGGGGCTATGATACTGCTTGTTTTAAGCGGTGGATACATGTTTGTAGAAAAATCTCTAATAGCTTTTGCCCTTTTACAGCTAGTTTTCATACCAGCGGCTATAAAAGCCCACCCAGATATAAATGAGGTGTTGAAATCTTTTACGTTTCAAGGTATAGATATATTTTCACCTACGTTTCTAACACTTTTTATAGCAAACATAGGTACCACTATAGCCCCCTGGATGCTTTTCTTCCAACAAAGCGCTGTGGTGGATAGAAAAATGGGCGTAGAGGATATAAAAATGGGAAGAATAGATACGTTTATAGGTAGTCTTGGTACTGCTATAGTAGCTGCTTCAATCATAATAACCACAGGTGCTACTTTATACGGACATCCACCTTACAACAATATACAAGATGCTTCAGAGGCCGCAAGAGCTCTTGTACCATTTTTAGGTAAGTACGCTGGGACTATATTTGCAATAGGGCTTTTTTCCGCTGGTGCTGTGGCTGCTGTAGCACTGGCTCTTTCCACTTCTTGGGCTTTTGGAGAAGTGTTTGGTTGGGAACACAGTTTAAACTTACCTTTTCAAAGGGCAAAATGGTTTTATACAATTTATATACTTAGCGTAAGTGTAGCTGGTAGCATAGTTCTTATACCAAACGCCCCTTTGGTAATTATAAATCTTTTGGTACAGGTTATGAATACATTTTTATTACCACCAGCTTTGTTGTTTTTGCTTTTGCTTTTAAACGATAAAGAACTAATGGGAAACTATACAAACAACCTATGGTCAAACGTTTTTGTAGCTTTGATAATAGTGTTTGTTATGGTGCTCTCTGTAGTGTATGCTTTTCAGACTCTATTTCAAGGAGGTTAAGGATTATGAGCAAGTATAATTTTTGGGTGAAGTTTTCTTTGATATTTCTAAGAATCTATGTGCTTTTTATGCTGGGGCTTTTATTTTACAAATTTTACCAGGTACTAAGCCATTAGAAAATAGTATCTCTTTTGATCCTTGGATCATTGATAAATAATAATACATCGGCTATAATGTTACCAAGTATAAGCATTATACTTCCAACGTAAAGGCTACCCATTACTAAAAATAGATCCTTTGATAATACAGCGTTTAGTATAAGAAGTCCCATGCCGGGCCAGTTGGTAACTATTTCCACCAAGGCAGCTCCAGATATCAAAGATGATAACTCGTATCCAAGAAGTACTATAAAAGGTGGCATTGCATTCCTCAAAACATGCCATACAACAACACTCTTATTAACTTTTGAAGCTTTTAAGAAAATATATATAGGACTATTTAATATCTCAATCACATTTGCTCTTACAAGCCTTGATAGTCCACCAAAAGAAGAGAGAACAAGAGCGCTTACTGGTAGCACAAGATGCTTTATGTTGACACCGCTTAACATATCGGATATATTGATCAAATGCGTTTGATAAAAAAACATCATAATTAAAAACCCCATCACAAAAGATGGAATAGACATTGATATATAAGCTAGACCTTGTAAAAATTTATCTAATTTTGTATCTTTTTTAAAAGCCGATAAAACACCGATAAAAAAGGCTAAACTCCAAGATAAAAAAGCCGATGGTACAGATACCATCAGGGTATTTGGTATGCGTTCTAAAATAAGTTTTTTTACACTTTCGTTGTACTCTATAGAATAACCTAAATTGAACCTCAAAGCATTAGAAAGCCAATCTATGTATCTTATTAAAAGCGGTTTATCAAGACCGTAAAAAGCCTCAAGCTGTTT
Organism: Hydrogenobaculum sp. 3684; assembly: GCF_000213785.1. NCBI lineage: Bacteria > Pseudomonadati > Aquificota > Aquificia > Aquificales > Aquificaceae > Hydrogenobaculum > Hydrogenobaculum sp. 3684. Next base: position 462,697 of record NC_015557.1, read on the forward strand.
TATAGTCTCTTTGGATACACTTGGGTTTAGTTTAAGCTGATCAAAAAATCCCCCTGGTGCAAAGTTGATGGCTAAAAATGATAGAAAACTTATAGTCAAAACTACAAAAATACCCTGCAAAATTCTTATACTTAAGAATCTAAGCATTACTTTACCCAGCGATCGTTAATAACTATCTCCGCTTCTACTTTTACATTGTTAAGAAGTATAGAACCAGCTTTTATCATAGATTTCTCCAAAAGCTTAGATACTTCCTCTTTATAATTTTCTTTTGCTTCCACCACTATCTCATCGTGTACTAAGTTTACAACGTTTGCTACTTCGTGAAATATACTTGGAAAAGCTCTTTTAAGCTCTTGGGAGAAAATTAAGACTGAGAGCTTCAACAATTCTGCTCCAGTACCTTGTATTGGATAGTTAGCAGCATCGGTAAAAGTATAGGCTATCATAGGTTTTCCGCCAAGAGTTTTTACCCTGATTTCACCTTTTGCCTTCAACTCTTTTTTTATTCTTTCATGCCAAGCTTTTATCCCTTGGAATGTAGAAAAAAACACTTCCCTAAATCTCTTGGCTTCTTCTATAGACATATCAACCCCGTAAGAGTTTCTTGCATACAAAGAAAGAGATTTTTCTGATATGCCGTATATAAGACCAAAATTTGCCGCTTTTGCCCTTTGTCTTTCTTCTTTTGTAATATCTTCCAAAGATTTACCAGTAATTAAGGAGGCTGTGAATTTGTGAAGATCCTCTCCTTTGTTTATTATATCTATCATTATCTCGTCTTTAACATACTCTGCCGCTATTCTTAGTTCTATTTGTGAGAAATCAGCTATTACAAACACGTATCCATCTTTAGCTTTTAAAATACTTCTTAAATCTCTTGGTATGTTTTGAACGTTTGGTCTTGAAGAGGACATTCTTCCGGTAACGGCTCCTATTTGCCAAAACTCTGGATGTACGCGGTTGTTTTCGTTGTACTCTAAAATCTCCGATAGCTTTTCTTGCAACTTATGAAGCTTTCTAAACTCCAATACGCTACTTATCACATCTTTTGCTTTTTCGTTTTCGCTGTCAAGATACTCCGCCAACACACTATCATCTGTGATTATATTGTCTTTATCAGTGCGAGGGAGCAAAATATTTAAATGATTTTCTAAAAATTCACCTACTTTTTTAGGGCTACTTATATCTATACGGTACTTTATATAAAAGTTCATAGCAAGCTCTTGGGTTTTCCTTTGTAATTGTTTTTTCATGGCTTCTATTTCTTTTGTATCTATTCCTATCCCGGTGTGTTCAATTTTAGCAAGCTCCTGCACAAAGCCCATTTCTATTATAGCGTGCGCACTTTCCAATCCAAAAACCTTCGCCACTCTTGATTTTTGTAATATCTCAACGATAGTAGGTTCTTTGTTTAATTCATTTTTTAGCTTTTCGTATAAAAGCCTCAAAACCTCTACATCTTTTGCAGCATAAAAAATTTGACTTTCTGTAAGCTCTTTCGAAGACCAATTTGAAAACTGCTCTTTTTTGTCTATACTTTCACCTGTAAAATAATTGTAAACACTGGCCAGAGAAAATCTATTTAAACCTATCAACTGTGCTCCTATCATAGTATCAAACGTAGTATAAGGATGTATATCGTATTTCATAAGATACTTTAAATCATATTTTAAGTTGTGTCCTACCACACCCTTTTTAGCTATTATATCTTTTATAAGTTCTGGAGCTCTTTTTACAAAAAAGAAATCTACCACATAAATAGGGCCATTCTCTAATCCTACTTGAAAAAGTCTTATATCTTTTGGCGTGGTTTCTGTGTCTATAAACCAAACATCACCAGAGGAAAGATAGTCTAAAGCTTTTATTAAAACAGGCTCTTTATCTACATAAACAAAATTCATCTGCTTAATTGGCTATGTTTGTATCCATAAAATATATATATTAAAAGCCCAACAAGACACCATACTAAAAATCTTATCCATGTTAACAAAGGTAATCCTGCCATAATAAGAAGAAGTGTAAACAAGTTTAATGGTAAAAGTATCTTAGCCATTGGCATTCTAAACTTTGGATTATAGTCCTTAGATTTTCTTAATAAAACAACGCTGATACCTACCATAAAATAAGCAAACAATGTACCTATATTAACCATTTCTGCTAAATCCTTTAAAGGAAATAATCCAGCCGCTAAAGAAAGCACAAGTGCTCCTACTATAGTAGCTTTATGCGGAGTGCCAAATTTCGGATGAATGTCAGACAAAGACTCAAACAAAAGCCCGTCTCTTGAAAGAGCATAAATTACCCGTGTAAACCCAAGCCCCATAACCATAATAACACTTGTAATGGTAATAACAGCACCTATTGATATGATGCTTGCTATAAAATGCATGTTTAACTTTTCCATAGCAAAAGCAATAGCATCTGGTACATTTAACTCTTTGTAGTTTACAACTCCTGTCAACGTAAAGCTAACTACAATGTAAAAAAACGTACTTAGCGATAAAGAACCTATCAGACCAATTGGTAAATCCCTTTGAGGATTTTTGACTTCTTCAGCTACAGTAGAAACAGCGTCAAAACCAAGATAAGCAAATATTATAAGACCAGTGGCATGCCAAACACCAGATATACCATAAGGTAGAAAATCTTTATAGTTTTTAAAATCTATATGAGGCAGTGCAAACACCACAAATATAATAAGTACCAAAATTTTTAATACCACCACAAAAGAGCTTACAAAAGCACTTTCTTTTATTCCTAAAAGCAAAATAACAAACATAAAAAGTATTATCAAAAAAGCACTTATATCTATATAAGTACCAGCGCTTGGATTGTAAGCCCCCGTTAATGCATGAGGCAGTGTTATACCAAAGCTATTTTTTAAGAAAGATCTAAAGTAAGAAGACCACCCAACAGCCACAGCGGCAGTGGATATGCCATATTCTAAAACAAGATTCCATCCTACAAGCCACGCTATTATCTCACCTAAAAAAGAGTAGGTATAACTGTAAGCACTGCCTGAAACTGGTATAGCAGAACCAAGCTCAGCATAGGCAAAAGCGCTAATACCAAGTGAAATAGCCCCAAGTATAAAAGATAGCACAATACCAGGACCTGCCATTGTAGCGGCAGCAATACCAGTAATAACAAATATACCAGCGCCTATTATAGCGCCTACACCCATTAAAACCAGCTCTGTGGCTTTAACTTCTCTTAGAAGTTTTTGCTCTTCAACATAATGCTTTTTTCTAAAAATATCTAAACTCATATATAAAATATACCATAAGTCTTTTAGCATTGACAAAAACCAATAGAAAATTTATAATGTAAACCTATGATAGTAAAAAAACCCATTTTAGGCGGGGAATTTATACAAACAGATGTAGTTTTGGACGTAATATATCCATACGATAATACAAAAGTAGGAGAATCTTACGTTGTTAACGATTCTTATGTAGAAAAAGCTATAGAAAAAGCAAAAGTTGGACTTAAAAAACTATCAAGTTTAAGCGCTTTTGAAAAATATGAAATACTTTACAAAACTTCTGAGCTTTTAAGAAAAAACAAAGAAGAAATAGCAAGGGCCATCGTATACGAAGTAGGAAAAACCATAAAAGAGGCAAGGATAGAAGTAGATAGAGCTATAGAAACCTTCAGATTTTCAGCGGAGGAGGCAAAAAGAATATATGGTAAGACGTATCCAGTGGATGCACATCCAAATGGCAAATCAAAATTTGGATTTTACATAAGAGTACCTGCTGGTATAGTGGTGGCTATATCACCTTTTAACTTCCCTTTAAATTTAACAGCCCATAAAGTAGGTCCAGCTACAGCTGCTGGATGCCCTGTCATAGTAAAACCTTCCGAAAAAACACCTTTGAGCCCAATTATAATGGGTGAGCTTCTTCTTGAAGCAGGATTACCAAAAGAAGCCATATCTGTTTTACCAGGCTATGGAGATTTAGGAAAAGCTCTCACCACACATAAAGATGTAAGGGTGGTATCTTTTACAGGAAGCAAAATGGTGGGAGAGCTTATAGCAAAACAAGCAGGTATTAAAAAACTTGTTTTAGAGCTTGGTTCTAACTCAGCTCTGGTGGTCCATAAAGATGGAGATCTAGAAAAAGCAGCTATAAAAGCAGTTCAGGGCGGTTTTTCAATGGCTGGGCAAGTGTGCATATCCATTCAAAGAATCTTTGTACACGAAGATGTTTTAGAACCATTTTTAAGGCTTTTAGAAGAAAAAATATCAAATATAAAGATAGGAGATCCCATGGATGAGGAAGTAGATATGGGACCTATGATAGATAAAAATCAAGTGGAAAAGGTAAAACAGTGGATAAAAGAAGCCGTGGGAAAAGGTGCAAAAGTAGTGCAAAAAGCAAAAAACATAGAAAATATAAAAGGTACAAACTATCTTTTACCAACGCTTCTTTTAGATGTGGATAAAGATAGTACAATATTTAAAGAAGAAGCTTTCGCACCAGTGGTAAATATAAACAGATACAAAGATATAGACGAGGTGATAAGCATAATAAACGAAGGGGATTACGGCTTACAAATAGGGGTTTATACAAAGGATATAAATGTAGCTATGGAGTTTGTGAGAAAGTGTGAAGTAGGAGGCGTAAACATAAACGAAGGTCCAAACTTTAGGGTAGATCACATGCCATACGGGGGTTTTAAATTTTCTGGCATAGGAAGAGAAGGACCTTCATTTGCTGTAGAAGATTATACTGAGATAAAAAATGTTTTAATATCAATCTAAAAACTTTTGAAGAGCAAACTCTTTGGCAAAGTATGTTATGATAATATCAGCTCCGGCTCTTTTTATTGATAAAAGCGTTTCATTCATCACATCTACGCCGTTTATGTAACCAAGTTTATGAGCTGCTTTTATCATAGAGTATTCACCGCTTACGTTGTAAGCAGCTATTGGTATATTGTAGCGCTCTTTTGCAATATGTATTATATCAAGATAAGCTAAGGCTGGTTTTACCATTATAATATCTGCCCCTTGCTCAAAGTCTAAGTCCATTTCTATGATAGCTTCTCTTTTGTTGGCAGGGTCCATCTGATAAGTTCTTCTATCACCAAAAGACGGTGCAGAATCTGCGGCATCCCTGAAAGGTCCATAAAACTTAGATGCGTATTTAGCGGAGTAAGCCATAATAGGTATTTTATAAAAACCTGCACTATCAAGAGCCTCTCTTATAGCAGATATCATATTATCCATCATACCAGAAGGTGCTACCATATCTGCTCCATGTTTTGCATGAGAAACCACTTGTTTTTTCAGATTTTCTAACGTCAAATCGTTATCTACGTCGTTGTTTAATATAACACCACAATGTCCATGGGAAGTATATTCGCAAAAGCATACATCGGTTATTAGGTATGCTTCTGGGTACTTTTGTTTTATAGCTTCTAAAGACCGTTGTATGATACCGCTATCACACCACGTATCTCTACCTTCTTCATCTTTTTTCTCTGGTATACCAAAAAGTATAAAAGCTTTTATACCAATATCAAGGCATTCTTTTATCTCTTCCAACACTTTGTCTATAGAAAACCTATAAACTCCCGGCATAGAAGAAATAGGCTCTTTTATATTCTCTCCGTATGTTATAAAAAGAGGATACACCAAATCTGATAAATCTATGCTTGTCTCTCTTACAAGCGTTCTTATGGTCTCATTTGCCCTTAATCTTCTTGGTCTTCTATTCATACATTTATTATAATATTATACCAGGCACTTGAAAATGTCTATTTGTCATATATATTTTTAGGAGGTGTCTATGGTTTACTTGGCTATTGTTTTGATGGGCGCATTGCCTTATTATATACTTTTTAAAAGCCCAAAACCAAGAAATGCACTTATTATATTTTCTATATCAGCTATTGGATTTTTAATATACACACTATTCCCTTACTTACCAAAAAGCTCTTACAATATAATACTTGAAGCAGCGGCTTTTGCTACATCTTTACTGACATTTTATCTGTCTTATAAAACCACAAATCTTACAAGGTTAAGTTATTATTTTTTATTTCTAAACGCAGTCTCGGTGTTTGTGCTACCAAGTCATATTTTTAACGTGTATTACTTATCCGTTTTAGGAAGTGCGTTCTTACTCTATACGATATCCATAAAGTACATAGAGATATTTGAAAGTGCAAATTTTTACAATGTAAAGGGCCTTGCCTTAAAATCTCCAAAGTTGGCTCTTATGTTAAGATTAACGCTTATGGCTTTGGGACTTTATCCACCTTTTTCAAACTTCTTTTCGTTGTTTTTGGGTATTTTAAAAGAAAGTGCTAACACTGTAAATTATATAATATTTAGCTGGATATTCTTTGCAAACTTTTTTATGGCTTTTAGGATAATGAAAAATACCATCTTTGGAGCACCTAATGAAAACATCGTCTACAAAGATATATCTGGTAAGACTGCTATAGCTATGACATTTTTGCTTTTGGTGCTCGCTTTAGTTGGGTTTTCTAATCTTTTGGAGGCTTTAACATGGTAAAAGCTTATCTTGATAATATTAGAAAATATATACCACACTATTGGCCCATGACTACGTTTGTACATCATAATCCTTTACACGGATTTGAAGATATGCCTTTTAAAGAAGCCTTAAAACAAGCTTCAAAACTTTATAAGGCAAAAGTTTATATGGATCCAGATTACTATGTAGAGCTCTACAAAGAAGGTATTATAAAAAGAGATATTTTAGAAAAAAATCTTTTTGAGTTTTTAAAAAGCATTGGGCTTCAGATGTATTTTGCTGAGTCCAAAAAGTTTATAACAGAAATAAGTCAAGACTGGAAATATTACAAAGTAAAATCTTCCACAACCCCAGATATAAACCTCATAGATTACTTCAATCAAAAGATAGTTAAAGACGAAGACACGCTATTTCAAGAGCTTATAGAAGATATGATGCTATCTGAAATATTAGATGCAATATTTGAAGATAACATAACAGATATCATAGAAAAAGAGATAGTGGAGTTTGTAGCAAGGTTTTTAGATGAAGGTCAGACTACAATGTCTATGCCAGAAAGACAAAAAGGCATGTTTGGAGCTTTTAAACTATATGAAGGTTTAAATACTAGCTTAAACGAAGAAGAGTATGCAGATACCATACTACATGAGTTCTCTCCAAAAAACGTTGAAAGATATATACTAAATCATCTTTTAAAAGATTTTGGATGGGCAGCTTTTATAAAATATAGAGAAGACAACGAGGATTATTATTTCCAGCAGATACACCCAGCATCTTTGCTTGAATATTTAGCCGTAAGGCTTCATTACGAGAAAAAATATCTAAACCGTTATCCTATATCAAATTTTGTAGAACTTCAAAAGGCTTTCGAGCAAAATAAAACGCTTTTTGTTTTGAAGCTTTTAAAAGCCAAAAACATACTTCCATCAAAATATATAGATAGATTAGAAGAAAAAGATAGCCCAAAAGCTATTTTAAGCGACTATCTCTCAGAGGAGGTGTTTTTAGAGGCTTACCGCATTCAAAACATAGCAAACGAACTTTTACTACACCTTGATAAACAAAAAGATATAACGGATTTTGCGTTTTTAATAGAAAAGTTAAAAGAAGAGGAAGGATACATATGGCTTAAATCTTTAGAAGATTCATATATAAAAGAGTACACTATAGATTTCTTGCAATCTAACGAAAAAATTCAAAGGGATATATTGGCAAGCGCCGTTTTTTGTATAGATGTAAGATCTGAGGCCATAAGAAGACATATTGAGAGGCTTGGAAACTACAACACCTACGGAGTAGCAGGCTTTTTTGGTACTCCAATAGCCTTTATAGAATTTGACAAAGGCCATGAGCAATATTTATGTCCAGCTTTGATAAAACCTCAAAAAATAATATTTGAGCTTCCAGAAGACGAGCACCATGATTATAAGACAAAGCACAACATAAACTACACATTTAAAAAGACCTTAGAATCTCTTAAAAATAACCCCTACACACCGTTTTTTATGGTAGAAGCTATGGGATGGCTTTTTGGTGTAAACTTGTTTGGCAAAACCCTTTTTCCAGATTTTACACTAAAGATTTTATCTTTTATAAAAGCCAAAAAACCAAAAACACGTTTTACAATAGACAAACTAAGTGAAGAAGAAATAGAATTTTATGCAAAAAAGTTTTTTATACAAAAGATTCAAGAAGCTTATCATCAAGAGTTCAAAAAACACATAAACGATAAAAAAGCCAAAGATTTATTTGAAGCAATTATAAATGAAAACCACAAAGGTATAGATGAACGTATTTTAGAGATTTTAAAAACAAAATACAACATAAACAAAGAAAGCTTTGAACTGGAAAAGATTAGACTTTCAAACGTAGGCTATACAGAAGAAGAACAGATAAATCTTGTGGAAAACTTTTTAAAACTTATAGGACTTACAGAAAACATACCAAAGTTTGTACTTTTGATAGCTCATGGAAGCACTTCCGATAACAATCCTTTTGAATCTGCCCTTGATTGTGGTGCTTGTGGTGGTAACAACGGACTTCCAAACGTTAGAATACTGGCAAATATAGCAAACAAAAGCCAAATAAGAAAAGGTTTAGAGAAAGTTGGTATCAAAATACCAGAAGATACAATATTTATACCAGGCATACACAACACTACCACCGACGAGATAACTTTTTACGATACAGAAGTTATACCTCAAAAAGATAGGGCGTTATTTGATAAAATAGTAAAAGATTTTAAAATAGCTTCTCAAAAAACAAGGGAAGAAAGGGCAAAAACGCTTCCCTATGCAGGTTCTGGTGATAGAATACCTGTTAGGGCTATAGACTGGTCTGAAACAAGGCCAGAGTGGGGACTTTCAAAAAATATGGGGGTTTATGTAGGAAAGCGTTCTAGCACCCAAAATATAGCTCTAAAAAATAGATTCTTTATGCAATCTTACACCTGGGAGATAGACAAAGACGACAAAATCCTCAAAAACATCCTTTCAGGGCCATTTATAATAGGTGAATGGATAAATATGGAACATTATTTTTCTACTACAGACAACGAAAGGCTTGGAGCTGGGTCTAAAGTATACCACAACGTAGTAGCAAAAGTAGGCGTTTGGACAGGAAACTACGGTGATCTAAGGACAGGCCTTCCTTATCAAACTGTCTATCATGACGGGATACCTTACCATGAACCCATAAGGCTTTTAACCTTTATAGAAGCACCTGCCGAAAAAGTCTTAGAAGCTGCCCAAGAGGTAAAAGAGGCTTTAAAACTAGTGGTTAACGAATGGGTAAGGCTTATAATAATAGACAAACTAAAAGGCGTAGCTTATACCTTTAAAGATGGAAACTTAGAAGTGCTTGTGGATTCTAGGGGCATAAATCAGTTTGTAATATAGTTTATATATAAAGTCCAGAGAAAAACTCCAACCTGTTTATAGGTTTTGTGTTTATATCTTTTAGCTTTGCCCTTTTTAATGGATGATACACCTCAGGGTCTATTTCCAACAGAGGATAATAAAAAAAATCTCTTTCTAAAAGATATGGATGCGGAACTTCTAAAGGTTTCGTGAGTATGATGTTCTTATTGAAAAGTAATATATCTATATCTATTTCTCTTGGATACCATCTTGGTCTTTCTTGTCTTCCTAAATCTTTTTCTATTTGTTTTATAGTTTTTAAAAGCTCAAAATCACCTAAATTAGTTTGGATTTTTGCTACAAAGTTTAAAAATTTTGGCTGATTTTCCATACCAAAGGGCAAACTTTCATACACAAAAGATATTTTTTCTACATAAGATATCTCTTTTAACCTGTCTAAGGCTTTTATTAGATAAGAAATTCTATCACCCAAGTTGCTTCCTATACCAAGGTATACGACATTCATACCAAAGCGCTTTGGATTTTTTCTTTCCAGCGATTTACGTTGAATTTGAGTTTTTCTATGTCTATAGTCCTAAACTCCCCTTTATGATACAACACTTTGCCCCTTGCTATAGTAGTTTCTACCGAACTTTCGTTTAAAGAGTAAAGAAGTAGTGCTTTCTCATTGTAAATAGGGATATTTGATATATCTTCGCTTGGGTTTATTATAAGTATATCAGCGTCATAACCTTCTTTTATAATACCAGCTTTTATATTAAAAGCCTCAAAACCATTTTTGGTAGCTATATCTATGGCGGTGTTTACAGGCATAGCGGTTGAATCCTCGAAATAACCTTTTTGAAGTTTAGCCATAATAGACATCTCCTCCAACATAGAAAGGTTATCGTTAGAAGCTTCCCCGTCTGTACCAAGAGCTACTTTGACACCTTTTTTAACATACTCCCAAATAGGCGCTATGCCAGATCCAAGCTTTAGATTGCTATCTGGACAATGAACTACTGTTATCTTCCTTTGAGAAGCTATAGATACTTCGTCTTCATTGAGGTGCACAGCATGGGCTCCTATAAACTTATCAGACAATATACCTATTTCATCTAAATATTCTAACGGATGTTTTGAATATTTTTCCAATATTCCTTCTACTTCTTTTCTGGTTTCAGATATGTGCATATGTATATAAGCGTCAAACTCTTTTGCTAGCTCAAGGGATTTTTGAAGGGTATCTTTAGAACAGGTATAAACACTGTGAGGGCACAAAACCGGTATAACAGACTTATGAGATCTAAAGGTTTCTAAAAAATATTTTGCTCTTTCGAGGTATTCTTTTGGAGTAGAGGCAACTTTTGTTGGAAAATCAAGTATCCCAAAACCAATACCAGCCCTTATACCAACTTCTTCTACCACACTGGCCACTTCTTCTTCAAAAAAATACATATCAAGAAAAAATGTGGTGCCCCCTCTTATCATCTTTGCAGCAGCCAACAGTGTACCATCTTTTACAAACTCTTTTGATACAAATTTTGATTCTAAAGGCCATATAACTTTTTGAAGCCAATCCATGAGCGTGAGATCTTGACCGATACCTTTTAAAAGGCTCATGGCTGCATGGGTGTGCATGTTACAAAAAGCGCTCATAACGATCTTATCTTTTGCGTTTATAGTTTCTTTTGCTGGTTCTTCTATGTTTTGTTTTATGCTTTTAATAATACCATCTTTTATACCAATATCTAAAACAGCGCCATCTAAGTGAGCGTTTTTTATAAGTATGTCAAACATAATCAAAGGTTTCTTAAAACGTTTATAGTCTCTATTAAAGCCATTGCCGCTTCAAAACCCTTGTTGCCTTGTTTAGTACCAGAGCGCTCTATAGCTTGCTCTATGCTGTCTGCTGTTATCACACCAAAAGCTATAGGCTTTTCAAGTTCTAAGGATATAACTGCCAAACCCTTAGATACTTCTGCGGCTATATAGTCAAAATGAGGCGTCTGACCTCTTATGAGCACTCCAAGAGCCAAAACACCATCTACATCTTTTTTTGCAAGCTTTTTACAGGCTAAAGGCAATTCCCATGCTCCTGGTACTCTTACCAGCATTATATCTGTTTCTTTTACCCCGTGTCTTTTTAGAGCATCGTAAGAGCCCTCTATAAGCCTATCTACAAGGGTTGAATTAAACCTAGAAGCTACTATACCTATCCTTAAACCTTCACCTAAAAAAGAGCCTTCTATAATCATAACTATTAGATTATAAACTATTTTTACCGCTTTTTCTTAACAAAAACTCTGACATATGTGGGTTTTGATAGATTTGGTTTTACCAAAAAAGGTATAGGTGCTTCAATATTTACTTTTGCAATATTTATTCCGGTTTTAAGAGTCCTAGCGTTTATATAGGCTTTTGTATCTCTTAACGTTTTAGGATTTAAAACCCTATCCACCACCAGTACGCTTAAAATAACGTTCTTAGGTTCCACTATGTAAACGTAATCCTTAGATTTATGCTTTACGTGAACGGTTTTGTAGACCTCTATCGGTACATAGTTTCCATAGTTTACGTAAAGCCACAATCCAACGCTTATAAACAAAGCCAAAAGTTTTAGCTGCCAATCCTTAATTATAATATCTTTACTAAAAGCCATAAAATCTTTTGATTTTACCATATTAAGTTCCTTTTTTCGTTTTCCCTTTTAACGCTCTTCTATCCTGCCCAAATATATATATAAAATCACACATCTCCCCCAACCTTGAAGCTATACTATCTCCCAACCTTAAGGCTAAGTCTCCTCTTAAAGCATTTGGTAGATCTTTGTAAGAAAATACTTTTCCACGCACGTCTTCTTGCTCGTTCTCAAAAGGTTTCTTTTGTAATTTTAATGTTATCATATCCATCTTTTTCTTGTTGCTTTTGGTGGCTGGTTTATCTTCAAGTCCCACATCTTTTGGGTTAATATCGTATCTTGCAAGATCAAAATTTGTAGTTATAACAATTGGCCTCATGTCGTTATAACGAGAAGATATTATATATGTAATTAAATCTCTATTGTAATCTGTTAGCACTTCGCTACCAAGATCATCTAAGACAAGTATGGGCGATTTGATTATCTTTGTAAGAAATTTATCATAACTGTTCATATTCTCAGCATATCTATCTTTACCTATAAGAGCTTTTAAATCTACTATAAGCGTTCTCACATCGTAAAAAAGCCCTTTTATTTTGTATTTTTCTTCTAAATAAAGCAAAAGAAATACAGACAAATAAGTTTTTCCAACCCCTGGTGGTCCTATTAAAAAAAGTCCTTTCCCTGAATTTTCTTTAAATTTATTAACGTAATCAAGTACAGATATATAGGCATTTGTATAGCTTTGATTTACGCCTTCGTTGTTTAAAATATCTTGGTTGTTTGCTATACTCCAATATCTTTTTGGTATGTTCATAGCCCTTAGCAAAGGTTCTTTAGAAGAAAACATACAATCGCAATGTTCTACAGTGTTATCCTCTGTTATTATAAACCCTTTGCCTTTACATTTTGGGCATACAGATTTTTTATTTAAATTAAGATTTTCAAAAGATTTTAAATCGTTATTTACATTGTTCATAATAACAATATATCAAATTGCCAAAAAAGTTTCTATGCTTTTAACTTTATCTTAAAATCAATGGCAAAAAACAACACCCCTATAAGGGCAAACACCACACACCAGAAAAATAAATCTTGGAAAGCTTCCGAAAAAGCCTGTAATTCCATAGCCTTGTATAAAATAGCCTCTTTTATTGGTTTTGATAGATAATTGGAATTTAAAAACTCTTTTATTTTAAAAGCGTTAAAACTTTGGATAAAACTTATATTGTCAAAATGAAAATCTGTTCTGGCATTTAATATATTTGTAGCAATAGCCGTACCAAAAGAGCCCCCTATAAACCTTATATAATCAAGAATGGTAATCACTATAAGCATTTTTTCCTCTAATCCAGATAAAGCGATAACGGTAACCGGTGGGAAAAATAAACCAAGTCCAACACCAACTATTATAAGCTGTAATTCTGCCACTGATTTTGGTGTATAGTAATCAAATTTTAACAAGAAAAAATAAAGACTTCCAATATATATAGCAGTTGATACCAAAAGAACGATCTTCGGATTTTTCTTATCGCTCAGTACTCCCCCTACAGTCGAAAAAACAGCTATAGAAATGGCAAAAGGAAGCAGTATGAGACCTGTTTTAAAACTCTCTATTCCTTTTAACTTTTCAAAAAACAAAGGCAACGCATAAAAAACAGCATACATAGAAAAACCAAGGATCCAAAAATATGCAAAAAACGCCATAAGAAAGTTTCTTTTTGAAAATACGCTAAGGTCTATAAGCTTATTTTTAGAATATAGATCTATTCCTATATAAAGTAAAAAGCTTATCAAAGCTATATAGGAAAATATTATAGTGATATTTGAACTAAACCATCCCCATTTCTGACCATTTGATAAAAGCACTATCAAAGATACTGTGCTTATACTTATAAATAAAAGGCTTATCAGGTTAAAACTTTCTATTTTTTTACCAGTTTTTAGGTTTTTAAGAAAGAAAATAGATAAAAACGTGTTTAAAATACCCACAGGAACATTTACAAAAAATATAGCTTCCCAGCCTATATGTTGAGTAAGCCATCCGCCTATGGTAGGACCAGCTGCCGGGGCTAAACTAGCTCCAAGACCAAAAATACCCATAGCAGTGCCTTTGTTTTCAAAAACACTAAAAAGTATCGCCTGAGCTGATACCATTATAAGAGCTTCCGCAGCCCCCTGAATACTTCTAAATACTATAATCTCACTTAGACTGTGAGATGTTCCACACATATAACTTGCTCCTGTGAAAAGCCCAATACCTGCTACAAACATATTTTTTAAACCAACTTTGGATTCTATATACTCAATTAAAGGTAAAAGCACTGCAGAAGATATCATATAAGCGGTAACTACCCATTGAATACCATATAAATCTGTGTGTAAAGGTGCAATCATTTTAGGCAAAGCAACATCTACTATCGTGGTATCCAAAATGGCCATGAAGGCCCCTATCATTACGATTATTGCATGAAGTATTTTTTCTTGAACGCTCACCTTATCTCCTGCAAGGAGAAAACTTCTATTTTTCCATTGCTAGTTTTTATAGCTTTTATAGCTTCTAGTATTGCATATCCTCCTCTTATAGTGGTGGTGTAAGATATTTTATGATTTATGGCAGCTCTTCTTATATAAAAAGCATCTGAGCGTTCTTTATGACCAGAGGGTGTGTTTATGATTATCTGAATATCTCCATTTGCTATGTAATCTACTATATTTGGACGTCCTTCTGAAACTTTTAAAACTTTTTCCACCAAAATATTCTTTGATTTTAAGAAAGACGCTGTTCCTTCAGTGCAAAGTACTTTAAAGCCAAGATTTAAAAACTCAGATACTAGCTCAACTATCTTTGGCTTATCTCTATCGGCTACTGAAATAAAAACGTTTCCAGAAAGTGGTATTTTGCTTCCAACCGCTAATTGGGCTTTATAGTAAGCTATACCAAAAGAAGTACCAATACCCATCACTTCACCGGTACTCTTCATCTCTGGTCCCAATATCGGGTCTACCTCTGGGAATTTATTCCAAGGAAATACCGCCTCTTTTATAGTAAAGTATTTAAAATCTTTAGGCAAAAAATCAGATGCTATATGATGCTCTTTGTTAAATACTTCAGGAGCAATTTCTCTTAGCTTTTTGCCAAGCGATATTTTTGTAGCTATCTTTGCCAACGGATATCCAACGCTTTTGCTAACGTAAGGTACGGTTCTAGAGGCTCTTGGGTTTACTTCAAGCACATATGGAATGTTGTCTTTTATAGCAAATTGAAGATTTATAAGCCCTTTCACCTTTAAAGCTTTTGCTATTTTTATAGTTTGCTCTCTTATTTCTTTTAAAACATCCTCTTTTAAGGTATAAGGTGGGATAGAAGCTGCACTATCACCAGAATGAATCCCAGCTTCTTCTATATGTTCCATGATAGCACCTATTAAAACATCCTCTCCGTCTGATAAAGCATCTACGTCTACTTCTATAGAATCGTTCAAGTATTTATCTATTAAAACAGGTCTTTGATAGCTTACATCCACTGCCTGTTCAAGATAATCAAGAAGTTCGTCTTCTGTGTAAACGATTTTCATAGCCCTTCCCCCCAGTACGTAAGAGGGCCTTACTAAAACAGGATAACCTATATCTTTTGCAACTTTTATAGCTTCTTCTTTTGTGATAGCGATACCGCCTTCTGGTTGCAAAATACCAAGCTCTTTCATTAAAGCGTTAAACCTTCCCCTGTCCTCAGCCAAATCTATACTGTCTGGAGATGTGCCCAACACTTGGATATTTTTTTCCCTAAACTCACTAGCTAACTTCAAAGGTGTTTGACCGCCAAACTGAAGAAGTACTCCAAGTACATCGCTTTCCCTTTTTATCACATAGCTTACATTTTCCATTACGATAGGCTCAAAATAAAGTCTTGTGGCAGTATCATAATCTGTGGAAACAGTTTCTGGATTACAGTTTATCATAATAGCATCAAAGCCTTCTTCTTGCACTGCCTGTATGGCATGTACACAAGCGTAATCAAACTCTATGCCTTGGCCTATTCTATTTGGGCCGCTTCCTAGTATAATAACTTTCTTCATCAATATAATAATATATAATAAAAATCCATGTTATAATAAGAAAAATGAAAGTAAATATAACTAAAGATGATTTTTTAAGCCTTTGCAAAGATTACAACACTATCCCTTTGTATACCGAGATATTGGCTGATTCTGAAACCCCCTTTTCTATATTCTATAAGCTAAAAGATGAAGAGAGTCAAAATGTTTTATTAGAGAGTGCCGAAACAAAAGAAAACTGGGGAAGATATTCTTTTATATGTAAGGGCAAAAATTTACGCTTTTATCAAAAAGATGATACTTATTTTATAAAAGATGGCGATACGATAACCAAAGGAACCTCAAAGCCTTTAGAAGCTTTAGAAAATCTTTATAAAAGCTTTAAATTTTATAACGATAAGACGCTTGGAACATTCTGTGGTGGTTTTGTTGGATATATAAGCTATGATATAGTAAAGCACTATCATCCTATTGAAAAATATAAAAAAACACAAAAACCTGGTTTAGACATACCAGATGTAGATATGATATTTACTGATTTTTTAATAGTATTTGACAATTTAAAAGCCACTATCAAAATTATAAAACTTATAAGGGTAAGAAATCCTGAAGAAGATTACGAAAAGGCTTTAAAAGACATAGAAGATATAATTATCAAACTAAAAAACAACAAAGATGTTTCATTTCTTGATATAAACAATAAAGAACCCGATTTAAAAGAATGGTCTTCAAATATGACCAAAGAAGAGTTTATTAATATAGTTAACATATGCAAAAACTATATAGAAAACGGTGATGTGATACAAGTGGTGCCTTCTCAAAGGTTTCACAAAAAAATACATACAAATCCTTTAAACATATATAGGGCACTTAGGTATTTAAACCCATCACCTTACATGTATTTTTTAGATTTTGATAATGTAAAAATCATAGGTTCTTCTCCAGAAACATTGGTTAAAATCCAAGACGATACGGTAGAAATAAGACCAATAGCTG
Organism: Hydrogenobaculum sp. 3684; assembly: GCF_000213785.1. Lineage (NCBI taxonomy): Bacteria > Pseudomonadati > Aquificota > Aquificia > Aquificales > Aquificaceae > Hydrogenobaculum > Hydrogenobaculum sp. 3684. The sequence continues at coordinate 479,765 of NC_015557.1, forward strand.
GAACTATAAAACGTGGCAAAACCCAAGAAGAAGATGAAGAGCTTGCAAAAAAACTTCTAAGCGATGAAAAAGAAATAGCAGAACACGTTATGCTCGTTGATTTGGCAAGAAATGATATAGGTGCCATAGCAGAACCAGGAAGTGTTTATGTGGATAACATGATGCATATAGAAAAATTTTCTCATGTTATACACATAGTCTCAAATGTATACGGGAAAAAAGCAAAGCAACATTCTATCTTTGAAGTAATAAAGCATGCGTTACCAGCCGGTACTCTATCTGGAGCTCCAAAAGTAAGGGCTATGCAGATTATAGAAGAGTTAGAGCCCACAAAAAGAAATATATATGGTGGTGCTGTTGGTTATATAAGCCTAAATCAAAACATAGATTTTGCCATCGCAATAAGGACAGCTACAATATTGGGCAATGATCTTTATGTGCAAGCAGGGGCTGGTATAGTAGCAGATTCAATACCAGAAAAGGAATACTTAGAATCGTTATCAAAAGCTTCGAGTGTTATGAAAGCTGTAAGCGTTGCAGAAGCTTCTCGTGAACTTTGAGCAGTTTATAAAAGGTAAAAATATTTGTTTTTTAGCAAAGGGTTGGCGAGGTGAAATATATACTTACGAAGATAATAAAGAGCGTTTTTGTATAAAAAAAGCCATACATCAAGAAGCCATCTACGCTATAAAAAAAGAGGCAAATATATTGTCATTTTTGTATGACGATAAAAGGTTTCCACAGATAGTATGCCAAGGAGAAGATTTTTTCGTTTACAAATATATAGATGGTAAGCCTTTTGAAAAAGTTTTTTGGCTTTTAGAAGAAGAAAAGAAAAGGTATGTTTTAGGGTCCATATTAGAGGCGGCTTACTATTTAGACAGTATAGGATTAAACAGAGGAGAGTTTGATCAAGAATACAAAAATATATTGATAGATGATTCGCTCAATATATACATATTGGATTTTGATAGGGGCAGTTTCTCAAAGAATCCTAAAAATATAACACAGTTTATACAGTCTTTAAGGAGAAAAAATATCTTAAACAAAGATCAAGCTATAGAATTAGGGAAGCTATATAAAACAAACAAAGAAAAAGTCTATGTTGAGTTAAAAAAACTCCTCTCCCAACCCCCATCCACTTTTTAAAAGATTAAGGACAAACGTTGGTTTGAGCAGGTATTCTTCCTAAAAGCCTTAAAAACTTTGAAAACGGTCCCATATTAGCCATAGCCACAAATTTAGGGCCAGAAAATGAGAGTTCACCAAACATCATGGCATGCATTGGGCCATAGTCACCTCTACCCATTTCTATCCAATGTTTTGTGGTAGCATACATAAGAAAATCGTTTCCAGTGCGTCTATCTTTTGCCCAACCACCATAAACACATTCAGCTTTCCCGTTCATATTCTGAATGTATAGCTCAATTTGTTTGCTAGGAGAGCAATCTTTTCTGTATAAAAACAGCTTTCTTACAGGTGCTCCTCTCCATTCGCTACTGGAAGAGGCCATACCCACCAATGCCGGCGTTTGGTCCCAAAGGTTACAGAGTTCCCTGGCATAATTTGCATCCATCATCACAATAGCATTAGCAAGACCGCTCAATGCACCCACTAAACCCATAGCTAAAATAGCTTTTTTCATAAAAACCTCCTTAAAATTCTTTATAAAGTTTATATTATCTAGATAAATACATACTTAATTCTTTCTTATGCAAAGGAAAGAAATGCAAATATAACAATATTCTAATTACTAAATTTTACACCTAAGACAATAAAATGATTTATAATAAAATCATGAAGAAGAGAGTAATAATAATGCCAAAAGAAGGTATTCTAGACCCTCAAGGTAGGGCTTTAAAAGATGTGTTAAACGAAGCTGGTTTCAATATAAAAGATGTAAGAATAGGGAAAATAGTAGAAATAGAAGCTGATTCACTTGAAAATCTACAAAAGATGATTGAAGATTATATTATAAATCCACTTATTGAAGATTACGAAGTGCTATGATGAAAATAGGTATTTGCGTGTTCCCGGGTTCTAACTGCGATTACGATACTTACTATATAGTAAAAGACATTTTGCAAGAAGACGCAGAGTTAATTGATTATACAGTTAGAGATTTGGATCGCTTTGATGCTGTTATATTACCAGGAGGATTTTCTTTTGGAGATTATTTAAGACCTGGGGCTTTAGCTTCCAAAACGCCTTTGGCAGAAGCCATAGTAAACTTTGCAACAAAAGGTAGATATGTGCTTGGTATATGTAACGGTTTCCAAATTTTAACAGAGTTAAGACTATTGCCTGGAGCGCTCCTTCCAAACGAAAACGATAGATTTATATGCAAAAGAGTAAATATATCAGTAGAAAATGTTTCTACAGCTTTTACAAAAGAATTAGAAGAAAAAGAGATAATAGTGCTACCCATAGCTCACCACGATGGTAGATTTTACGCGCCAGAAGATGTGTTGGAAGAGATTGAAAAGAACAACCAAGTGGTGTTTAGATACGAAGGAGAAAATCCAAACGGTTCTTTGAATTCCATCGCTGGAGTGTGTAATAAAACCGGCAACGTAGTCGGTATGATGCCTCATCCTGAGCGTATATCTGAAGATATTTTAGGTGGTTTGGATGGCCTAAAAATTTGGCATTCTCTTATAGCCTAACTTAAAGGAGGCAATATGGATTTAGAGACCCAAAACATTTACACAAGCCAAGAAATTCAAAAGTTAAATTTGATGCCACTAAGAGATATTGTTGTATTCCCTGGAATGGTTATACCACTTTTTGTGGGAAGACCATTTTCTGTAAGAGCTATAGAAGATGCTTTTAAACACAATAAGCTTATGTTTTTTGTACTACAAAAAGATAGAGACCAAGAAGAGCCAAAGTCTCTAAATGATCTATATAAAATAGGTACTATAGTCAAAATACTAAGGGCAGTTCCCCTAGAAGATGGTAGACTTAAGATATTAGCCCAAGGTTTGGAAAAAGGTGAGCTCAAAGCTTTAGAAAAAGTAAACAACATTTATGTTGCAGATGTTTTGCCTATAAAAGAAGAAATAATAAAAATAGATGATTTACCACCAAAAGAAAAGGCTTATGTAAATTCCATAAAAGATCTAATAGAAAAAGCTGTCAATTTGGGTAAGCAAATAATACCTGATTTTGTAGGAATAGTTAGGGAAACCGAAGAGTTAGATAAATTTTTAGATCTTGTAGCTTCTATACTTGATTTAAAAGCCCAAGATGCTCAAAGCATATTAGAAATTACAGATCTTAAGAAAAAGCTTGTTAAAATTCATGATTTGCTTCTCTCGGAAGTTGGCATATTGGAGTTACAAAATCGCATAAAAAATAGTGCCAGAGAAAAAATGGAAAAGGAGCAAAAAGAATACTATTTAAGACAGCAGATGAAAGCAATACAAGAAGAGCTTGGAGAAAGCGATGATAGGCAAGCAGAGATAAAAGAATATTTAGAGAAATTAAAAAAATTAAAAGCACCAAAATCTGTAAAAGAAGATATAGAAAAACAGATAAATAGATTATCCAAGATGTATCCAGAATCAGCAGAGAGCACAGTCATAAGAACATGGCTTGATTGGATTTTTGAACTGCCTTGGAACAAAAAAACCAAAGATATTTTTGATATAGAAAAAGCCCAAAAACTTTTGGATAAAGACCATTATGATTTAGAAAAGATAAAAGAGCGTATAATAGAATACTTATCTGTTAGAAAACTTACAAAGGGTAAGGGCTCTAAGTCTACAATACTTTGTTTCATTGGACCACCGGGCGTTGGTAAAACATCTTTGGGGCAATCTATAGCAAAAGCCACAGGAAGAAAATTTGTAAGGATTTCTTTAGGTGGCATAAGAGATGAAGCAGAAATAAGAGGCCATAGACGAACATATGTAGGGGCTATGCCAGGGCGTATAATTCAAGCTATAAAGCAAGCTGGCGTTAAAAATCCTCTTATTATGCTTGATGAGATAGATAAGCTGTCTGTGTCTTTCCAGGGAGATCCAGCGGCAGCTCTTTTAGAGGTGTTGGATCCAGAACAAAATAAGTCTTTTACTGATCTTTACATAGGGCATCCTTTTGATCTTTCGGAAGTGCTTTTTGTAGCAACTGGTAATAGAGTAGATACTATACCACAACCTCTTTTAGATAGAATGGAGGTGCTTTATCTTTCCGGGTATTCTGAAGAAGAAAAGCTTCATATAGCAAAAAATCATTTGTTACCTGCAATCATAAAAGATCACGGCTTTAAAGAATCAGAAGTGAACATAGAAGATGAAGCTATATTAGAAGTTATTAGAAGTTACACAAGAGAAGCAGGCGTTAGAAACCTAAAGCAAAAGTTGGCATCTTTATTGAGAAAATTGGCCGTTAAAAAGCTAAAAGGTCAAAAACCACCTTTTGTGATAAATAAAGCTGCAGTTAAAGAGCTTCTCGGTGTACCTCGTATTATCAGAGAAAAAGAAGAATTAGAGCAAGCCATTGGTCTTGTTACAGGCCTTGCTTGGACTGAGGTGGGTGGTGAAATAATGTATATAGAAGTTACAAAATTAAAAGGCAAAGGGGCTCTTATATTGACCGGTTCTTTAGGAGATGTTATGAAAGAATCTGCCCAAGCTGCTCTTTCTTATATAAAATCTAAAGCAGATCAGTATGGAATAGATAGCTCATTGTTTTCAAAATACGATGTGCATATACACGTTCCAGAAGGCGCTGTGCCAAAAGATGGTCCGTCGGCTGGCATTGCTATAGCTACCGGTATATTATCTACATTTGCTGAAAAGCCAGTAAGACTTGACGTAGCTATGACGGGCGAGGTTACTTTAAGAGGAAGGGTCTTGCCCATAGGTGGTGTAAAAGAAAAAATTCTTGCTGCAAAAAGAGCTGGTATATATGAAGTTATATTACCATCAAAAAACAAAGTTGAAGTAATGGAAGATTTGCCAGATTATGTGAAAGAAAAAATGCAATTTCACTTTGTAGACCATCTAGATGAGGTATTTAAAATTGTTTTTAAGGATAACATCGTAAAGCAGGAGTCTAAAAAAAGTTCTAAATCTAAAAAAGCTAAGGAGAAGTCTTGATACTAAGCGATAGAACCATATTGGACTACATAAAGAGCTCAAAAATTATAGTAGAGCCTTTTGATGAGTCTTCTTTACAGTGCTCTTCTTTGGATCTAAAACTTAGCAATTCAATAGCTTTTTATGAAGATTTAGATACAATAGATATTAAAAGCCCTATACAGGCAAAAACTGTAACTTTCGAAGAGTATTTTATTATAAACCCCGGCGAATTTTTATTGGCCTCTACCATGGAATATATAAAACTTCCAGAATTTATAACAGCTTTTGTAGAAGGAAGAAGCTCCTTGGGTCGTCTTGGGCTTTTCATAGAAAATGCTGGTTGGGTAGATGCTGGATTTGAAGGTCAAATTACATTAGAGCTTTACAACGCCAACAAATACCCTATTAAGCTTTATAAAGGCATGAGGATATGCCAGCTTGTTTTTGCTAAACTCGACGAAATACCAAGCAAAGTTTACAGAGGCAAATACTTATGTCAAAAAGGAGCTACGCCTTCAAAGATTTTTATGGATTTTGATAAGAAGTAGCGTATATGCTGTTATGATTTTGAAGCCATATGAGTGCATGGTATACTTTATAAGCGTAAGAAGGTCTTCCGTTGTAATGCCAAATGGCCTGCCAACTAAGCCCATACCTATCTACAAGCTCTCTTAAAAGTTTAGCGGATACATCAAGGTTATAACAAGGGTCTAGCAGAGCGTAAGGGTCCAAACCCCATCTTTTTATATTCATTATATTTATTTGAGCTATTCCTACGTCGAAGTTATAGCCATGCCTAAGCAAATAATTTAACACTATTTTGGCTTGGTATTTATTCTTTGGATAATATTCTTTTATACTCCTGCCATTGGCATTCACATTTATTGCATAGGGATTAAAATCACTCTCAACTTTTGCTATGGCATAAAGGAGTTTCACATTTACACCGTACTTATTTGCAGCCTGTTCAAAGCAATAGTTATATTTAAAAGCGTATACATTTTTAGTATAAAAGCCAAAAACAACAAAAAACATTGCCAAAAGTACACTTACACTAAACCTTTTCATGGCAAATATTATAATAAATTTTCTGAAGGTTTGCCCAAATATCCTTGCTTAAAATCTATATCAGCAGCGATGAGAGCTTGTAATATCTTTTAATTTTAGACAAACTCTGGAGATCTTCCAGTTGTTTTTTTTATTGCAGCTACTAAGATAGACACAAGCCTTGCTATTAGCAATATAAAAACGCTTTAGTTTTTTTTCAATTTAAGCATACTAAAATAAAAATACAAATATAAGTTATATATACTTGGTTACTACACGTTAACCAAGGATTCTAAATCTCTTATCTCTTGCTGTTCTTTTGTGCTCATATTTTTTAATATATAAACACCTTTTTGCAACTCTTCTGGTCCAATTATTAATACGTATGAAGCACCTAACTTATCAGCTATCTCAAGCTTTTTCTTTAAATTTGACCCTTTTGATATAAGTTCTACCCTTTTGCCTTTTTCTCTTAGTATGTTTGCAACTTTTAAAGCTTCTAATACCGTGTTTTCTATATAAACTACAGCGTATAAATCTTCTTTGTATTGGGATTTTAAAAACAACATAATACGCTCTATACCAGCAGCAAAACCCACGGCAGGTGTTTTTGGACCACCCAAACTTTCTACTAAATTATCGTATCTTCCACCGGCTAAAAGGGTAAGATTATCTTTTACAAATTCAAACACAGTTTTTGTATAATAATCTAAACCCCTCACAAGGCGTGGGTTTTCTTTATAAGGTATCCCAAAAGAATCCAAATAGGTTTTTAGGCTTTTATAATGATTAGAACAATCTTCACAAAGATAATCAAGCATCATTGGAGCTTCTTTTGTAAGGTCTTTGCAGGTTTCAACTTTACAATCCAAGACCCTTAAAGGATTTTTAAAGCGCCTTTCTTCGCAATCTTTACATAGTCCTTCGATATCTTTAAGATAATTTGTTAGAGCTTCTCTATATTTTGGCCTACATACGGGGCATCCAATAGAGTTTATTTCAAGGGTTATATCTATGTTTAGTTTTTTAAAAGCCTCAAAACAAAGGTTTATTATTTCAAAATCGGCAATTGGATTATCAAGACCTAAAACCTCACAACCTATTTGATGGAATTGGCGTTTTCTACCAGACTGAGGTCTTTCATATCTAAACATAGGCCCTTCGTAAAAAAGTTTTAGGAAAGGTTTTTTATACAAAAGTCCATGTTCTACCACTGACCTCACCACTCCAGCTGTGCCTTCTGGTCTTAATGCCAGCACTCTCTTGCTCTTATCTTCAAATACAAACATCTCTTTTTGAACGATGTCTGTAATTTCACCCACACTTCTATCGAAAAGCTCTTTGTATTCAACTATAGGAAGAATTATTTCTTCAAAATTGTAAACTTCAAAAAGCTTTCTAAAAGTATCTGTTATATACCTAAATTTCTTAACTTCTTCAAAAAAGATATCGTCAAATCCCCTTATAGCTTTTATGTTTTCCATACTATACCCAAAGAGGTATATCTTGAGCTGGATTTGAAAGAGCCCTTAAATTACCCATCTTCATAGACTCTATATCAAACTTGGTAAGCGGTTTTTTTGTTCTCATAAAGTGATGCATTAAAACACCTGAAGATTCTAAGCCAATACCACCCATTTTTATTTCTTTTGAAGGTAAAAATCTATTTTTTGGGTTTAGCTTTATTGGGCTTTTATAACCTACAAATTGATATCCATATACCAAATCATCTTTTATGAAAATCTTAAAAAACACCCCGTCTTTTTCAAACGTAAAAGATCTCTCGGCATCTTCAAAAAGACCGCCAGAGCCAGCCGTTACTTTTTTTGTTTTAACAGCATTGTAATCAACGCTTCCAGTGTTTATGACCTTTTTACCAGCCATGTTAAACCCAGCCACGTAACCCTCTTGCACAGCAGCAGGAAAAAGAGCTATCCACCTATGGCGACCCCATATATCAACACTCGAACATATATCACCTGCAGCGTACAAGTCTTTTGCAGATGTTTCTTGATACTCATTTGTAAGTATACCACCTACAATTCTTCCGTTTTCTTTGTGTATTTCTACATTTTTAACTATATTTATGCTTGGTCTTACTCCCACAGACATTATTATCATATCGGCATGTATTTCAAAGCTATTGTCGTTTGAGAGCTTTTTTACCAACACAGACTTTACTTTTCCATCTTTTCCTTGAATGGCTATTACCTGATGCCCAGTATAAAAATTTATACCATCTTTTTCCAAAGCTTGTTGATAAATGTAAGACATTTGATGATCCAGCATTCTTGGAAGTATTCTATCAAATATCTCTATAACATGCACTCTGTATCCCATATGTAAAAGTGTCTGGGCATCTTCTACGCCTATTGGACCTGCTCCTATGATAACGATGTTTTTAACATCGTTTCTTTTTAGGTAATCTTTTATTTTATGAACATCTGGTAAACTTTTAGCACTAAACACACCTTCTAAATCTACACCTTCTATAGGAGGTATAAAGGAATAGGTACCTATAGCCACAAGACACTTATCGTATTTATATGTCTCACCGCTTTTGGTTTTTAGGCTTTTAGCATCTGGATCTATTTCTACTATTGGAGTCTCTAAAAGGATATCAACGTTATTTTTTTTATAAAACTCGAAGCCACCTTTAAAAAAAAGAGCCTCTTCGCCAATATCTTCTCTAATTACGTTTTCCATACAATTTGGAGCATAAGCTGGAAAACTCTCGGCGGAAAAAAGCCTTATTGGTATATCTTTATCTACTTTTCTTATAGCCTCTACGGCGCTAACTGCCGCAGGGCCGTTTCCTACTATTACAATCATTTTGTATTTAATACATAGTCAATAAGTGTTCTCACGCCAAAACCTGTACCGCCCTTTGAATAATATTTGTATTCTTTTTCTGTGAAAGCTGGTCCTGCTATATCAAGGTGAGCCCATTTTATACCTTCTCCAATAAACTCTTGCAAGAACATAGCAGCCGTTATAGCACCGCCGTATCTTCCACCTGTGTTTTTAATATCCGCCACAGGAGATTTTATCTTCTCTCTTAGGTTATCATCGTCTAATGGCAGTTGCCACAACCTTTCACCGGTTTTTTTGGAAAGCTCTAAAAGCGTATTCCCTAAATCTTGGTCATTTACAAAAAGCCCTGCAGTAAATTCACCAAGCGCTACAACACAAGCACCAGTAAGGGTAGCCATATCTATTATGACATCAGGTTTTTGTTCAGAAGCATAAGATAATACATCTGCCAGTGTTACTCTACCCTCTGCGTCTGTATTGTCTATCTCAGCGGTTTTACCGTTTCTAAACACTATTATATCATCTGGCCTATAAGCTTTGCCATCTGGCATATTTTCAGCTGCTCCTATGAACCCATGCACTTCAACATCTGGTTCAAGCTTTGCTATAGCTCTCATAATAGCTATTGTATTACAAGCCCCAGATTTGTCTAACTTCATAGTTCTCATATAATCACCAGTTTTTATATTTAACCCACCGCTATCAAAGGTAAGCCCTTTACCCACTATAGCAAGTTTCTTTCTATTTTTCTTATTTTTCTTAGGTTTATATATTATGTGTATAAACCTTGGAGGTGTTTCTGAGCCTTTGCCCACCATCCAAAGACCGTTCATACCTTGCTCTTGAATCCATTTTTCATCGTATACATGGACTTCTAAACCAACTTTTTCACACTCTTCTTTTGCTATATTAGCAAGCGTTATCGGATTTATAACACATCCTGGTTCGTTTACAAGGTTTCTTGAAAAAATTTGAGCATCGGCTACTATACTACCGATATTTATATCCTTTTGATCACCGTTTAATATGTTGACAGCTTCTATCTCAAACTTTTCTTCTTTGTCTTTGGTTCTGTACTTATCAAAATCATAGTTTCCTAATAGTAGCCCCTCTGTAATAGCTCTTGAATATTTTGTATCAGCTATTAACACAGCTTTAGATATCTTATCTTTTTTTAGTTTTGCGCTTGCTTTTGCTGCCACTTCTCTATACACGTCTTCTGTAATTTTATCCGGCTCTCCTAAAGAATATATATAAGTAATAGGATCTATAAGTTTAATAAATTCTCCTTTTTTACCTTTAAATCTCTCCACTTCCATTGTTTTTTCTATAGTCGGTTTCAAGCTTTTAAAATTTTTAATATGTTTTTCTAAAAGCTCCAAAGAAGTCCCTTCTATTAGGAAAACTTTTACATCTTCTGGTTTTACATTTTTAACAGAGTTTACAAGCATAACATTACCATTAAAACCAAACCCAACATATCGGCTTGGGCTGAGGTATTTCTATCCCGCCATTATAGTGTGTCCATGCCTCAGCAGGCGGTATTTGGACTATATACATATATTATGCACTAAGTTTAAGCTGATGACTTAAGACTTTTTTCATATTTTTAATGGCTTGTCTTATACGCTTTTCATTTTCTACTAAAGCAAACCTAACATATCCTTCTCCCATCTCACCAAAACCCACACCGGGAGAGACAGCCACTTTAGCTTCTTTTAAAAGATACATAGAAAAATCCAAAGAATTCATATTAATAGAAGAAGGTATTTTAGCCCAGACAAACATACCAGCTTTTGGCGGTTTTACATGCCATCCCATATCGTTTAGACCTTTTACCAATACATCCCTTCTTTTCTTATAAATATCCCTATTTTTTTCTACAAAAGAGTAATCTCCATCCAACGCTTTTATAGAAGCCACTTGAATTGGTGTGAAAAGACCATAGTCTAAATAGCTTTTAAGATGAACAAGGTTCTTGACAAGTATTTCGTTGCCTACCATAAAAGCTACACGCCAACCAGCCATTGAAAAGCCCTTAGACATCGAATAAAGTTCCACAGCTATATCTTTGGCTCCTTCCACTTGAAGAATAGAAGGAGGATTGTATCCATCAAAACCAAGATCAGCATAAGCAAAATCGTGTATGAGCCATATACCTTTTGATTTTGCAAAAGCTACAACTTCTTTAAAAAATTCAAGGCTAACAGTAGCCGTTGTGGGATTGTGAGGAAAGCTAAGCACTATGGCCACTGGTTTTTTGAGGCTATTTTTAACTAAATTAAAAAGATTTTCAAGGTATTTGTTTTCAAAATCTTCTGAATCTGGCTCTTCTATATTTATGCTTATGACATTGCCTCCACTTATAATGGGTGCATAGTAGTGTATAGGGTATGTGGGATTGCTTACTACAATGCTGTCTCCTGGTGATAACATAGCAAGCATAAGATGGGAATAACCTTCTTTTGCCCCCATTGTCATTACAACTTCTCTATCTTTGTCTAAATCTACACCGTATCTTTTTTTATAAAAACTCGCTATCGCCCTTCTTAGACCTGGTATGCCTTTTGACGCTGAATAACCATGCACATTTGGTTTTTTGGCAGTCTCACAAAGTTTTTCTATAACTTCTTGATTTGGGGGCAAATCTGGGTTTCCCATACCCAAGTCTATAACATCCTCATTGTTTTTTCTCATATTTGTTTTTAACTCGTTTACCACAGCGAACACATACGGCGGTAAACTTTTAATACGCGGAAACATCCAATTATCCATCTTCGTTCTCCTCTTCTAACTCTTTGCATCTTATGCACATACTTGTGACGGGTCTTGCTTTCAATCTTTCGTAAGGTATTTCTGCTCCGCATACTTCACAATACCCGTAAGTACCGTTATCTATCTTAGCCAGCGTATATTCTATCTTTTTAAGTAGCTTTGTTTCTCTATCAGTGGTTCTATATCGTAAAAGCCTAGAACCTTCAAGACCTCCCCTGTCTAACTCATCCCCACCTGAAAAAATGACATCTTCCACGTCGTCTATTTGTTTTTCGAGTCTTTCTATTATCATATTTTTTTGCTCTATTAGCATACTTTTAAGTTCATTCAATTGCTCTTCTGTTAGCATATATAATAATATAACGTATTTTTATATAAAAAGCTATTAAATTTGTTCACGAATAAGCAATTCTTTTTCTTCATTTTCTACAATTTTATCAGTATATTCAAACATTTCTCCACTTCTGTTCACCAGCACGAGCTGCTTCTATCTCAGCATTTAAAGACAGCATATTGGTTTGATCGGCTATTTCTCTTATAGTTGTTAAAATCTTTGTAATATTCTCCGTTTTTGATATAAGCGTTTGAATAGACTCGTTAGAACTTTTGATATCTTCTAAAATATTTTCTAAATCCTTTACCACATCCTCTACATCTTTAGTGGCGTTATTTGATAGCTGAGAGGTTTGTACGCTTTGTTCTTTTATAACGTTTAGCTTTGTAAAAATATTTTTTATATCTTTTTCTATTAACTTTAGGTTAGAAGATATCCCTCCACCTATTCTAGAAAGTTCTTGAGAAAAGTTTGCTCTTTCCATAAATCTTTCGTTTTCTTCTATTAAATTTAAAAGCTCTTTAAAACTTTTGGCTACTTCTAAAAAACTTCCCTTAAATATAGATTCGTTCATTGTTATATTTGTATTTTTAGTGGAAGCAGCTTTTATTATATTTGTTAAATCTACGATAAAGCTTTCTATTTGATTTAGTAAATTGTTAACGCTTTCTCTTAAGAGCTCAAGTTCACCGGCATCCTGAAAGTGTATTCTATCTGTGAGATCGCCATCAGAAGCTTTTTTAGTACCATAGATGCATCTTTTATAAACGATTGGACTTTCCTTATATTTACAAAAATAAACCATGCTGCTAAGAAGTTAAAAATATTTAAAACCCTTGCTATATCAAACAAACCATATTGGTAAATCTCTACTATCAAAGATATAGCAAATATTACTATAGATAGTATGTTAGTATACTGAATCTTTTCAAGCGATGATAACCTTTTCATAAAAATATTATATCATTAAAATTTTACTTTCCTAAAGTAGGAAACGCTAACTGTATTCCTTTTATAATAAACTGCATAGCCAAAGACATCAGAAGTATCCCCATAAGTCTTGATAATATGTTTATACCAATTTTACCAAGTATTTTGACTATTTTGTCTACGCTTTTAAAAACTAAAAACACTCCTATACAGGCCACTAAAATACTCAAAATCAACAAGACATGGTAAAATACGCTACGGTAAGAGGACGCTATTGTTATAACAGTACTAATAGCACCGGGTCCTGCCAAGAGGGGTATTGCTATGGGTACTATGGCTATATTTTCTTTTTGTTCAGCCTCTTCAAGTTCTTGATGGGAAGCTCTTTCTCTATGGGGCTGGCCAAATATCATATTTACAGATACAAACGATAGTATGATACCACCGCCTATTTGAAAAGCCCCAAGACCTATACCAAATATTTCAAACAAAAGATCGCCAAACAACACAAAAAATATCAAAGTAAGACCAGCGTATATGGAAGATGTTTTAACCACATAAGACAAGTCCTCTTTTGCATAGCCTTTTGTGAGGCTTACAAGCACCGGCAAAGCACCAAAGGGATTTAGGATAGCAAAAATAGATATGCTAAATTTTATTATAAAATAAATTATGTCAATTGCCTGCTTTCTGTCCATTTGAGTTTATTGTAAGCTATTATATGTAAAAATACAAGTATAAGATAGGTAAATGCCATTCTTGTATAAGTGGAAGAAAAATTTACATGTAAATGGTGTATTGGTAAATATTTTATTAAAAGCAAAGTATAGACAACATCCAACAAGAGTACTGCTAAAAACAGCTTTTTGTTCACTTTCCTCAAAAATATCGCTATCGCAAAAATGGGAAATATGTATATGTAAGGATGGTATTTTACTACAAAATCAAAAAAAACATCGGCTTTTCTAACACTTACCAAGATACTAAGTACAAGCCCCACCATACTGTATAGTATACCCATTGGGTAAAACTTGTTGGTTTTTCCTTTTAGGCTTTTAATATGAATAAAAATAAGTAAAACAGGTATCACATACAAAAGCAAAAACAGATATCCCGTATCGTAAGATGACACCTTGATGTAATTTATAACATCATGTCTTATACTCTTTGTAAAAGCCTCAAACAAGGCAAGTATTGAAAACAACATGGATATAGCCGGAATGATATATACTTTAGGTTTCATTGTTTTGTCCTTTTTTAGAAAGTAAATAATAAAACGTTGGTACATAAACCAAGCTTAAAAATGTACCTAAAAGAAGTCCACCTATAGCCACTGCCGCCAAAGGAGCAAGTCTTTCAAGTCCTATAGCCCATTCTAAGGCTATTGGTATCATACCCACTGCTGTACCAAAGGCTGTCATCAAAACAGGTCTTGTTCTTAGTCTTATACTTTCTGATATGGCTTGTTTTAAATCCATGCCCTCTTTTTGACGCTCTTGGATAAAATCTATAAGAAGTATTGAGTTTTTAACTATTATGCTTCCTAAAAGCACAAAACCCATAATAGCTGGCAATGAGCCGTGTTTATCCATTATAAGCAAAGCCCAAGCCCCACCTATTGCACCAAGGGGTATCGCAAGTATGATAGCAAGAGGGGACCTCCAAGAACCAAACACAGGCACAAGCACCAGATAAAGAAGCACTATGCCTATACCTATGGCTTTTGCCATCCTACCCATAGAATCGCTCATCATGGATATATCTCCAGTTTGTTCCATTTTTACATCTGGTGGGAGTTTTATGTGTAGTTTCTTAAATTCTCTGTCAAAACTATCCATTATATGAGTGATTGGATATGTAGATCTATAACCATAAAGATCAATGGTATACTCCATAGCTTGTCTTGTGATAACGGTGGGTTGATGACTTACTACAAAATGCCCAAAAGCTTCCAATGGTATAAATCCATCCGGTGTTTTGATAGGGTAAGTTTTAAACTTAAAAAGCTTGTCCCTATCTTGAGGATAGGATATAACCCTTATGAGATATCCAGTTTGATTTGGTATTGTGAAAACAGATGAAACCAAACCGCTAAGCCCCTGAGCTACCTGCGATGCTACGGCAAAAGGAGTAGTGTGATAAAATGCACATTTTTGCTTATCTATCTTAAAATCATATTCCAAAGCGTTCATATCCCAAGATCTCGAGTAGGATTTTAGACCTTTGGTATGGGCAAGTACTTTCATAATCTCATTACCCGCTTCGTTTAGAGCGCTCAAAGATGGGCTAAAAAGTGTTACATCGAGGTTAGCGGTTATAGAAGAAACTGCTGTAGCACCATAATCATAAACATCCGCATACTCAACATCCGGAAGCGTATGTATAAAATTTCTTATCTCATCTTCAAGTTGCCACAAAGTTTTTGTCCTTTTGAAGCGATTTATAAAATGAATAGTCATTGAAGCTTGGTAAGGCGTACCACCACCCACTGTAAAAACACCTGGCTCTGTACCTATGGCTATGGATGTGGTTTTTGTAACGTATCTGCCGTCTGATTTTAAGCTATATATGTATTTTTCTATCTTGGCGGTTTCTTCATCTACTTTGTATATAGATGTGTTTGGATAAAATGTTACTTTTGCTATAGCAATACCAGTATCCATAGGCGGCATAAGATCTCTTCCTTCTAAAGGCAAGATATCCCTCAGGCTTATGACAAAAAGAAGCACCCCCAAAATCATGAAAACCCTCATAGCTATTTTGTTGTTTATCATAAGAGCGTTCCAGCTTATATAAAAGCTCTTAAGAGGGTTCAGTATCTTTTCTACAACGTTGTTTATAAATGTCTCAAAGGGTAGTTTTTTACCTTCAGATTTTAAAAACCTAACACTAACAATAGGTATAAACGTTATAGAAACAATATAAGAAACAAGCACTGCTATTATAAGCGTTCCAGCTAAAGGTCTAAATATACGTTCAGGATAGCTTCCTACAAACAAAAGTGGCAAAAGCACTATAGATGTAGCCAAAGTCCCGGCAAACACCACAAGCATAACCTCTTTGGTACCATCGATCGCCGCTTGTATTGGGCTTTTATTAAGCTCTACATAATGCCTTTCTATATTTTCAAGTATAACTATAGCATCATCTACAAGCATGCCAAGTGCAAGGATTATAGCTGTAAGGGTAACTAAGTCAAACTCCATACCCAGTATCCACATAATACCTATGGTACCAGCGTAAACAAAAGGTATTGACATAGCAGAGATCAAGGTCATCCTAAGATCTGCTAAGAATATAAATATCACCAAAGATGTAAATATAATTGCATCTCTTAGAGCTTCAAACATGTTGTCGTTTGATAACTCTATTAGTCTTTTTTGAGAATCAGCTACTTGTATGTTTAGTTCTGGGAACTCGTTTCTTAATTTTGGCAAAAGCTTATAAACCGCATCTATAGTGGTAAGAGCAGCTCCTCCGTAAGGCCTTTGTATAGCTAAGGCTATAGCCTGATGCCCATTTGCTCTATACATGGATCTTGGGTCTTGGATAGCGTATTTGACGGTGGCGATATCTTTTAGGGCTATATTGGGTGTTATGTATATGTTTTTAATTTGATTTAAGCTCTTGGCTTCAGTTTTTAGCTTAAATACATATTGGGAGTTTTTGTTTAATATAATACCCATAGGTACATCTTTGTTGGCAAACTTAACAGCATCTATAACATCTGAAACGCTTAGATGATAAGAGGCGAGCTTTATAGGGTCTATTTCTACATCTATCTCTTTTTGATAACCCCCAAACACATCTACGTTTGACACGACACCTGTTCTAAGAAGAGAGGGTTTTAGATAGTTATCCGCTATATACCTTACGTCTGCAAGAGATAAGTTTGTACCCTTTTTAGGCCATACGCCTAATACTACCACCGGTGGGGTGTAAGAGGTGATGGGATATATGGCTGGTTCTTGGATATCTGAAGGAAGTAAGCTTCTTATCTTTGTGATAGAGTTTGCCACGTCTGTTTCTGCTTGGCCTATGCTTTTACCGTAATGAAACTCTGCAGTGACCACAGAAAGCCCATCCTGAGAAGCAGAAAACACCCTTCTTACTCCATCTATAGTATAAAGCTCTCTTTCTATCACAGAACTAACGTGATCGGCTACATATTTAGCAGAAGCACCGGGTTCTATGGTAACCACTGCCACTTGAGGCCTATTGGAAGGTGGAAACAAATCCCTTGGGAGTTCAAAATATCCAATGATCCCAAGAAAAATGGCAACTATAAGAATGGCAAAAACTGCGTGAGGCTTTTTTATATAGTAGTTTATCATTTTGAGCCCTCTGTTAGGACTTTTTGTCCTTCTTGGATGGATAGCATCTCAGATCTATTTGCTATACCAAGTCTTACATTTGGAGGTATATCTTTTGTACAAAAATACTCGTCGTTTCTTGCAATTGGTGTAAAAGCTGCCCAGTGGACCTTGTTGTTTATTATCTCAAGAGCATAATAGCCTTTTGATGTATGATTCACTGCATTTTTTGGTATAAGAGTAGCGCTACACTGGCCTTTTGTAAGCTCTGTCTTCACATACATATCTGGGATTGCACCTATGGTGTTTTGATCTAAATATAGTTTTATGCTTACCATATTGTTTTGGGCTTTTGGTATGATAGTTTCTACTGTGGCATTTTGAGTTTTTCCATTTAGTTTTATGGTTTCTACATCACCTACTTTTACATAATTTACAA
Organism: Hydrogenobaculum sp. 3684; assembly: GCF_000213785.1. Classification (NCBI taxonomy): domain Bacteria; kingdom Pseudomonadati; phylum Aquificota; class Aquificia; order Aquificales; family Aquificaceae; genus Hydrogenobaculum; species Hydrogenobaculum sp. 3684. The sequence continues at coordinate 497,504 of NC_015557.1, forward strand.
AGTCTTGTGGCACATCCACATAAACCTCATATTTACCATCGGTGCCTTCCAAATCAAGGATTGGTTTTCCGGGTATAGCCAAATTCCCCTCTTTTAAATAGCGCTTTGATACCACACCATCAAAAGGAGCTACAATGGTTGTATACTTTAGATCATCTTCTAAAGCCTTTATTTGATTGCCAATGCCCATCATTGTCTGTGAGAGCCCTTCTATTTGATTTATAGTAGCCTCATATTGGGACTTTGCCTCTTGATATAGATCTTGGGATTTTTCAAAAGCCTCTTCTGATATGGCATCGTGATGATAAAGCACCGTGTCTCTTTCATATATCTTTTTTTGGTTTATATATTTGGTTTTTAAAGCTTCTAAATTCCTTTTTAAAGCCTCTTGTTGAAAAGCTATGGATGCTTGGTTATTTCTTAAAGCGTTTATATTAGAAACTATATTTGAGTCGTCTAATTTTACCAACAAATCTCCTTTTTTAACCTTTGTGCCTTCTTTAGCCACATAGAGGATATAAGCACTCACTCTCGATGCTATACTTGCCTCGTTTTTGGGTTCAAATTTACCCAAAAATGTTTCTTTATCAGCTATTGTTCCCTCTTGTGTCGTTGCCGTTTTTAATACGATGGGATATGCCTTTGCCGCTTCTTCATCTTCTATATACTCTTTCCTTTCTATAAAAGCGTAAATAGCTAAAACTATCACAAGAATAGCTATAACAATACCAACTGCTTTAGCTTTCATAACTTCTCTCCTAACACGTAATCCATATATTTTTGCATGAGATAAAGGGTATATTGATTTTTATACATATCTGCAAGTGTGTTGTAGCAGTTTGCTATCGCCAAAAGAGTATCATACATATCCCCAGCACCAGTTTTATACTTTAGTTCTTCTATCTTCATCACCTCTTCTGCGTAAGCAAGCGCTTTTTGAGAAGCTCTTAGGTTTTCTTTTGCGGAATTTAATTTTGAATAAGCATCTACCACCTCTTTTCTTATATCAAGGGCGGTTTGATCGTAGTCTTTTTTTGTATTTAGGTATTCTTTGTGAGTTGATAGTATATCAAAATACCTTTTCCCAAAATCAAATATTGGCACAGATGCCATAAGGTTATAACTCCATTGAGGCTCTTCGGCACCACCACCTATGATTTTTGAATATGTGTAGTTAAAATAAATATTTGGTAGATACGAGCTCTTAGCTAAGAAAAGCTTTCTTTTGGCAATATATTCGTTTTCTTTTGCCACTTTTAACTCATATCTGTTTTTTAGGGCTATATTTATAAGTTGTTCTAAATTTCCAAAATGTTCTTCTTTGTACTTGATAGGTTCAAAATGCCAATCTATGGATTTTAAACCTGTTAGCGTGTTTAAAGATGCTTTTACAGAGTTTATATCGTCTCTTATGGATTTTATACTGGCTTTGGTTAGAGCTAACTCATATTGGACTTTCATCAAATCCACCGGTGCAAACTTTCCAAGCTTTACTCCCAAAGACACATCTTGATAAAGCTTTTCTAAGGCTTTTAGCCTTTGCTGCTGAGCCATGAGATCTTTTTTTAGGATAATGCCGTTTATATATATAGAATAAACGTTGAAAACGATTTGCCTTTTAGTAAGTTTATAGTTGTACTTTGCTATATTGCTTGCTAAATCAGATATTTTTATATTTTCTAAAAGCTTAAAACCAGTAAACAAAGGGATTGTATAAGATAAAGACAGCGTAGTCAAATTGTAAGCGCTTGGTGGTATTGAGCTTGGTGAAAGCGGAAGCTTTGGTACAAAGGGTATGAGAAGCCTTGGAGTGTTAAATTTTGATGTATCGGCGTTTATATCTACCTCACCAAGTTTTGACACTATGGCTTTTTTGTGCTCTTGTTCTTTTATATAGACGTTGTTTTTGGCTTTTTGGATAAAGGTATTGTGCTTTAAACTAAGATCTATAGCCTCTTTTAGGCTCAAAGAAAACCCGTTTACACTTAAGATAAGACCAGATATAAAAATTTTAAGTTTCAAGTTCATACAAAAAATCTTTTACCTTTTGTTTTATGATGTCTCTAACGCTTCTAAAAACGTTTATATCGTTTGTTTTGGCTGGGTCTTCTAAACCCCAGTGAAGATGTTTAACTCCTGGTATGTTTGGGCAAGCCTCTTCACCGCATAGTGTGATATATATATCAAGGTCTTTTAGAGGTATATCTTCCAAGGCTTTTGGATATTGAGAACTTATATCTATCCCATCTTCTTTCATTACCTCTATGGCCAAAGGATGTATTTGATCTTTTGGGTTCATCCCAGCGGAGTATATGTTGTGTTTGGATTTTAAATCCTTTAAAAAATGCTTTGCATAGCCCTCTGCCATTTGGCTTCTACAAGAGTTTCCCACACATATAAAAGCTATGTTCATGATCTTGGCCCCTCCTCTATGCTACAAGATAAATCCTCTACAAGTATGCCATGCAACATATCAACATTTATAGATTCTATTATAACATCTTTTAAAAGCTCCAAAACTTGGTTTTCTTTGTTTATTGAATAATAAACCCATTTGCCTTGTTTTCTGGCTTTTAGTAAAGAAGCATCTTTTAAAATCCTAAGATGAAAAGAGATATTTGGCTGAGATATGTTAAAATGCTTCATGAAACTACATACGCATATCTCTTCTTCTTTTAGTAACACACTTATTATCTCAAGCCTTATATCATCAGAAAGCGCATAAAATATGCGCCTTAGCTCTTCTTTTGTCATTTTACTATTACTTTGGATTTTTCCATAGAAGCTTTTATATCCTCTTCTGTCACATCGCCTTTTATCTCTATGCTAAGCTTGCCGTTTTCTTTCTTAAAATCCATAAAACTAACCTTGGCTTTCATTTCATTGCTCATACACTCACATCTTCCTGCTTTGCAGTTTTCCACTATTTGCTCTACTTTGCTTGGATCCACATCTTCTACTATATCTATTTTAACACCTTCTTGGGTTTGTTTTACTTCGCTTACGTCTTTTAGCTTTTTGCCTTCCATAAACATTACCTCCTTTTAGGTTAGTATTTATTATATAAAAAATTTTTTATATATACAATGAGTTTTCTCATAGTAGTTTTATGCTTTTAATGGTAAAATATAATCACCAGGAGATGGCGTTCTCCTTTAACCGCCTCCTTCAAAAGGGGGCTGATAACGCCTACAAGCTCTGAGATATTTTAGGAGGTTTTATGAACTATCCCGCAGCGCTTGTAGGCGACATTGAAGCTTTTACAATTAATATATGGAGGGGTATATAAAGATGGAAAAAGCTATTGAAAAATCTGTAGAATATGTGATGTCTAAGCTTTGTAGCGATGGCGGGTATTCGTTTTATAGACATATATATTTGGAAGAAACAAACATTTACGATACTTACTATGCCATAAGAACGCTTATAATGTTTGGTAAAAGTATATCTGATAAAACTATCAGGTATATCCTAAACTCATTTTTAGAGGCTGATACACTTGAAAAATATTATTATTCTATTAGATGTATTGAGCTTTTAAAAGAAGATCCTAGAACATATAGAAAAGGCGTTGAGCTACACTTTGAGATATCAACCAAACAATTAGAAGATATAAACTTAGAACTTTTAAGGATACTGATGTTTAAAAGGATATCAGCATATTACGATATAGGATACTCTGAAGAAAAAACCAAGCATTTTATAAGCTCTATAGATAAATCAGATATAAAAACGGTTTCTTTAATATACGCTATAACAGGTAATTTAGAAAAAGATATAGACCCTTATTTTGACAAGGATTTAGGCATAGTGCCAATCCCTAACTTAAAATATACAAACATTTCAACTCTTTATGCAGGTTATTGGCTTTTAAAAGCTCTAAACAGAGAATTAAAGTACATTTCAAAAGCAAAAGAGTTTGTACTTATGACCCAGGACAAATACGGCGCTTTTTCAGAAACCAAAGAAGCTCTACCAGATTTAAGATCAAACTACTGCGGTATTTTCATATTGAACATATTGAACCTATGAATAAAGAAATATAGAAAGTAGAATGATGATAATAAATATTTTAGGCAAAAGACGAGTGCAAAAATTTTTGATGGGCTCAAGTGAGGCTTTATCTTATGTAAGAAAAATAAAAGGAGGAGGTTATAAATGTTAGAATCTTTAATTCAGGAGATTGGTAAAAGGTTAGAAGAAGGACTATGCGTCGAGCTTCCAGACGGTAGAGTTCTCGGTAGTGGTAATTGCAAAGTTAAAATCAAAGATAAGAATGTTATATTAAACATACTAAAAGATCCTGAAATGGGCTTTGGAGAGGCATACATGAAAGGAGCCATAGAGATAGATGGAGATATTGAGAGATTTTTAGTGGCCTCCTTTAATTATCTTGAAGAAAATAAACTAAACAAAAATTTTAGAAATAGTTTATTTAGAAATATTCTTAGATATATTGGACTTCTGAAGTTTACTGAGGAAAAGGAAGTAAGAAGTCATTACGATCTTGGCAACGACTTTTATAAGCTTTGGCTTGATGATTCTATGACATATTCTTGTGCTTTCTTTACAGATGCACATCAGAGCTTAGAGATGGCGCAAAAGGAAAAAAGGAAGATTATATATGAAAAACTGCAACTTACCGAGGGGGATAAATTGTTGGATATAGGCTGTGGTTGGGGTGCCATAATTCTTGAAGCATCAAAACTATACAACATAGAAACTGTAGGTATAACAGTTTCAAAAAACCAATACGATTATATAAAATCAAAGATAGAAAACAATGGACTAAGTAGTAGAACAAGAGTTTATCTAATGCACTATGAAGATCTACCACGTCTTGGAGAGAAGTTTAACAAAATAGTTTCGGTAGGTATGTTTGAGCATGTAGGTAAAGGAAGACATAAAGACTTCTTTAAAATAGTACACAATACTATTGAAGAAAAAGGCCTTTTTCTTCTTCACACCATAGGAAAGGGTTTACCAGAAAGCCCGAGCAAGTGGATAAGAAAATACATATTTCCCGGAGGGTATGTACCTGCACTTACCGAAATAATTGAAGCAACCAAAGGGTTAGAATTCAACCTCATAGATATAGATGATTGGAGACTCCATTATTACAAGACGCTTCAAGAGTGGAGAAAAAGATTTTATAAGCATGCCGAAGAAGTTGTGAAAAAAAATGGCGAGGAGTTCTTCCGTATGTGGGACCTTTACTTAATAGGTTCTGCGGTATCGTTCCTAACCGGTTCCAATCATCTTTTTCAAATTCTTTTTTCTAAAGGTGTACTTAATGAATACCCTGTTATAAAAAGACAATTCCTTAGCCCTATAACTGTTAATAAATAAGCTATGATTATTCATATTGAACCTATGGATAAAGGAATAAAGCAATGAAATGGTTTTGTCCTTATTGCTGGGCTGAACTAAAAGGGGATGAAAGGATATGCCCCAATTGCGGGAAAGATATCTATCATTTTACATCTCTTGATTTTGATGAAAAACTCTTATATGGCCTTGATAACCCAACACCAGAAAATAGAATGCTTGTAATAGAAGTAATAGAAAAAAGAAAAAATCAAAAAGCTGTTCCTAAGCTTTGTAGTATGCTATCAGAAGAAAGAGACACCTACGAGCTAATGGCTATCGTTAAAGCCCTTTTGTCTATATCAAACAAAGAAGCTATAGATTGTCTTAAGCATCATAACTTTGATAAAAACGTCATACTAAGAAAGTTTTTAGAAGATCATCTTAATAAATATTAGAGTTTTATAACCTCCAAAGAGTTACCAACGTCTTTATTTCTTTTAGAAGGTCCTCTAAGAAGCACTGCGTAAGTGTTTTGTAGGCTTTTATAAAGATTATCTCCAACGATGTTTTTTATATACTCTTTCCAAGCGTTTACACTGTATTTGTCGGTGGGAGGGTTTTGATCGTAAAAGCCAAAAACCCCGTAAGAGAACCCCAAATGTTTTTTCACCCTTTCATCACGTGTGATACCAAGCACCCAGACAGGGAGTTTAAACTTGCTCATACGCCTTGCTGTAGTACCGCTGGTGGTGGGTACAATCATAAGAGATGCGTTTATATGCTTTGCCATGTTAAAAGCGTTGTATGCCATTATATCTTCTAAGGTGTTTAAAGTTGATAGCTCTTGTAAAAAAGCTTTGTAAATAGGGTTTTTGTCAAACTCTTTTTCAGCGCACGCTGCTATATTTGCCAACGTAGATACCACCAAATCTGGTTGTTTTCCTATCGCAGACTCTTCAGATACCATAATGCAATCTGTTCCATCCAATATGGCGTTGGCAACATCTGAGGCTTCTGCCCTTGTGGGTCTTGGGCTTTCTACCATAGATTCAAGCATCTGGGTAGCTGTTATTACAGGTTTTCCAGCTAAGTTGGCTTTTTTGATGATATGTTTTTGGGTCATAGCTATACATTCTATAGGGGTTTCTATGCCAAGATCCCCTCTTGCCACCATGATACCATCTGAGGCTTCTAAAATCTCATCTATATTTTTTAAAGCCTGTGGTCTTTCTATTTTAGCTATTATAAAAGGATGATAATCTATGGTGTTGCAATACTCTTTTGCATCTATTACATCTGATTGATCTTTTACAAAGGATACGCTTATAGCATCCATATCTATCTTTTTAGCAAAATCAATGCATCTTTTTTCATAATCACCGATGGCTTTTACCGGAAGGTCTACATTTGGTAAATTTACACCTTTGTGAGAAGAGATCTTACCAGCACTTAGGCTAACAGCGTACACCTTATCATCTTCTACTTTCTCCACCATTAGCTCTACGAAACCATCGTTCATGTATATACTATCACCTGCTTTCACATACTTACTAAAATCCTTAAAATTTATTGGTATTACTCCTTCTTGGGGCTTTTCTGATAAGATGAGAATATCTCCTTTCTTAATCTCCATCGGTTTGATATCCCCTATTCTTATCTTTGGTCCCGGTAAATCTCCCATTATCGTTACATCTTTGCCTACTATTTTTGAGGCTTTTCTTATATTTTCTACAACGCTTTTGTGCTCTTCAAAACTCCCATGAGCAAAGTTTATCCTTGCAATGTTCATTCCATTTTCTATCATCTTTGTAAGAGTTTCAATCTCTTGTGAAGCTGGTCCTATGGTACATACGATCTTTGTTTTACTTTTTGAAAACTCTATCATCTTACCCCCTCCTATTATAATTTTAAGCTAGGCTTTTGTAAGCGGGAGAATCTTCTCTTGTTTTTACTTGGGATTTGTATATAGAATAATCTCCAGAGACCAGGTAAGCTACCGCCACCGCCAACATACAAGCTGGTAAAAGCTGATAACTACCAGTCATCTCTACAACCATAAGAGTCACTGCCACAGGAGCCTTACCAGCAGCGCCAAACAAAGCCAACATACCAACTATTACAAAACCACCTATATGACTTGTATTCACCAAAGACGGAAAAAGCTGATGGTAAACAATACCAAGCCCCGCTCCTAAAAATCCACCTATAAAAAGCCCCGGTGCAAACACACCCCCAGAAGCTCCAGAACCTACCGTCAAAGATGTGGCTATTATTTTTATAAAAGCCAACAAAACAAAGAATATAAAAAGAGGAATACCGTATGTATTAAACATACTAAACTTGGTATCTATAGCACCCTGAAGCCAACCGTAACCAGTTCCTAAAACCTCCGGGAAAGCCATACCTATAATACCTGTTAAAAACATACCTATGACAGGTTTTAAATATATGTTTGTTTTTAGGCTTTTAAAAAGATTATCTTTAAAATAATAAAATGTTCTTGCATATATGCGCCCAACGATTCCGCACACGATACCTAAGATTATATAAAGGGGCAATCTTAGAGGGTTAAAATTTTGTAGATAATACCCAAACACAGGCACAAAACCAACGATACTCCCAAATATAGAATATCCTACAGCAGAAGCCACAAGCCCAGGAAATATGATATCGGCTTGTAAATCAGATTTATAAAGGATTTCAGCTCCTAAGATAGCACCACCTATGGGAGCTTTAAAGATAGTACCTATACCTGCTCCTATACCCACGGCCAACATCCTTTCCCTATCTTTTTCGCTGAGCCCCAAAAGTCTTGCAAGCCAAGAGCCTATCCCTGCAGATATGAGCGCCGTAGGACCTTCTCTTCCAGCAGAACCCCCAGATCCTATAGTAATAGCAGAAGCTATGGTCTTTATAAAAATTACCCTATCTCTTATAAAACCTTTTTTGTTGTGATAGGCATCTATTGCTGCATCGGTACCATGTCCCTCAGCCTCCGGAGCCCACTTAAACACTATGAATCCAGCTATAAAACCACCAAAAGCTATTACAATGGGTAATAGATAAACCAATCCTGGCTTAAAAATAAGGTTGTTTGTTTCCTCACCAGTGGGAGATGGTATATGATAATGAAGGATTTTGTTAAAAAATATAAACTCACAAAGCTTTAAACTATAATAAAAGAAAAGAGCACCAAGTCCAGATATAACACCGTTTATTAGTCCAAGTATAAACCACTTTAAAAAATAATCTTGCCTTGATATAAAACTACCTATCTTGTGGAATATATTATCCATACACTACCTCACAATCTGATATAACAATATGAATATTTTTGTCTTTTAGTCTGTCTACAAGAGTGTTTATTTTTTCATCTTCATCTACTATCTCCATCTTCATACCCGGATTGTAAGATTCTACCTCTATATACTCGTTTGAAACCCGCCCAGAAGGCCCATAAGAATAAATTGACTCGTATATAGTGGCGCCTTTTATACCAATTTCTTCTAAAAGCCCATAGATATAATTTTTTACATTTTTATGCCCTATTTTATCTTGCTCTTTGTAGTATATTCTTAGCTTCTTCATCTTACTATCTCCACCTCTTCAAGGGTTATAAGACCTGTGTTTAGCTCTTGAAGTATATTTTTTAATACAGGTAATATTTTTTCTATATTCTCTTTTGTGTCTATGATTTCAATGGCTACTGGTTCATTCTTTTCAAATAAACCATGATGATGTATTTTATGGGATTTACCATAACCCTCTATAGCTCTAAACACCGTTGCACCGTGAATACCGTTTTCCATACAAACATGCTCTATGCTACTACACAAAGATTTACCCTTATACTTTATCCCATGCTCTATAAGTATTTGAAGAAGATACCCTTTCATAACAAACCTCCCAAAAATCTACCAAGAGCCACAAATAAAAACCCAATTACGTTTGTGCCCACTATGTAATAAAAAGCTTTGAGATAATCTGCATTGTTTATAAGACCTATGCCTTCTAATGTAAATGTAGAAAATGTCGTATATCCACCAAGAAAGCCTGTTATAAGAAGAAGTCTTATGTTTGGAGGAGCATCTATCACCTCAGTTAGGTATATGCTTAAAAACCCTATTAAAAACGCTCCCGTTGTATTTATCACCATTGTACCAAGAGGAAAGTTTGGCACAAACTTCTGAATAAAAATAGAGACCAGATACCTGGTCAAAGCACCTACACCACCACCTAAAAGAACCACTAAGTAGTTCACATCACCTCCTCAAAATATAGAGTAGGTAGGCGTTATTAGCCTTATATGTGAGGCGGTTTTGATGCTTTTATGAGCATCAAGGAGAACGCCATCTCCTTGGCTAACATTATACAAAATCACATACATAAGTTCAATGATCTTACTCAATTAATCAAAGTTTAAAAACAATCAGTGCTATGACAAATATAGCTATGATATAAATAATGTAATAATGTAAATAACCATTCATAATTATGTTTGACACAATAGCGCTTAATCGTTTGAAAAAGCGTACCAAGAAATCGTATATAGCGTTTGATATATCGTAGGTTTCGACACTGGTTCTTAGTTCTTTCGTTCTATATATGCCTCTTAACACATACTCCACTATAAAAGAATAGCCTCTGGTATTGTAAACCTCGTTTTCTTTCAAAGGTAAACCTCCAACCCAAGGTATGGTGGTTTTTACATTTTTGTTTTGGGCTTTTAGTATGATCAACAAACTTATCAAGAAAAATCCTACCACGATGAAAAACATGAAAGGCGATATGACACCAAATATCGGTCTACTTGAGACAATAAGCGTAGGTTTAGGGACACCTAAAAGCCCATCCAAGAACTCTTCGTATCCAAGATATTTTATTATTAAAAACGATAAAACACCGCTTGTTATAATAAGAAAACTAAGTATATTTTCTGCCCATTTCATTGTAAAATCTTTAAACCTTTTTAGTTCAAAGTTTAGTTCACCAAGATCAGAAAATCCCACAAGCTTTTTCATACTAAAAGAACTAAGTCCCATCGCAAGAGCTATCAAAATACCGGCAAAAGTGATTATAAACTTCAATAGAAAATCAGAAAACTTGTAAGATTGAAACAAGCTTTCAAGAAGCATCCACTCTGCTACAAAACCCACCAACGGAGGCACCGCACTAAAAGATAAACCGGATATAAGTAAGCCTATACCGGCGGGTTTGCTAATGTGCTTTAAAATACCCCTTACATCATCTATGGAATCTCTTCCAAGCATCTCTTTTGCATGCCCAATGGTTAAAAACATCGTGGTTTTTGATAAAGAATGAGCTATTATGATGATGAGCGCTGTAAGGTAGGAAAATTTTGACAGCACCGTTAAATGGCTGTATTTCGCAAGTGCGCTCAGACCAACGGCTGTTAGTATCATGCCGTTGTTTTCTATAGTAGAATAAGCCGGTAGTGTTTTTAAATGGGTTTCTCTGGCCGCCTGTAAAGCACCCCAAAAAGCACTTATAGAACCTATTATTATTGCCAAAATCCCCAATACATAAGAATAATTATCGCTTAGAACCAATACCCTAAATACACCGTAGGCTCCTATAAGTGTTAATGGTACAGAAAGAATGGCGGCTATGTTTGAAGGGGCTTTAGGATAAACCAAAGGAACCCATATATGGGTTGGAACTCCGTCCATTTTCATAACAAATCCCAAAAACGCAAAAACCGCAAACAAAACGTTGTTGTATCCAGCTTTAAACAAAAACAAACCGTTTGAAGCTATTACTACAGCAAAACCCACAAACAAAAGAGCGTAAGAGACTTCAGAAAAAGCTAAAAAGATATAACCCTCTTTTTGGGTGTTTGGTCTTTCTAATATGCTGAAAAAAAGGATTATGGTTACAAATTTAAAAGCGATAAGAAAACTTATAAAATCCGCTGCACAAAAAACAATAAGCATACTAAGCATCAGAAAGTTCATCAAAAAAGCCATAGACTTTTTAAAAAGCTTACCAAAGTCTATAGAGTAAAAAGCCATCAAAGCAAAGCATATGTAAGCAATGATTATAAAAAACGATGATACTTTGTCTATGTTTATACCTAAACTAACGTTGTTGTATATATCCCATTGATGGTAAAATCCATCTTTGTACCCTTCAAAGCCAAGCACAACTGCAGATATAGCACCCAAAACACCAAAGCTATAACTTATTGTTCTATTAAAAGAAAACACCATTCCCAAAAGGAAAAAAATTATCGCTAGTACAAATGCTAACATATCAAACCCCTTTTGGCTATCTCCACCAATTTTTTAAATATTTCCTCAGCTTCCAAATTTCCTTTCAAGCGTCCCACCAGGTTTGGCAAGTCAATATCAACGCCGTTTTCAAAAGTTTCATTTTCTATAAGAAGTACTCCAAAAGGCTCTGGCATCTGATTTATAGCCTCTTTAACTATCGGCAGCATTTTCTCTGTGGGTTTTGATAAGATAATCAACAAATCCGCATGTCTTGGCGTATTTACAAAGAAAATGCCGTACCTGTGAATGTTGTATTTTGGAGACATAAGGCTGTAAAATTCTAAAAGGAGTTCTACATCAGATCCAGCATCAATCACAAATACATGCAAAGATCTTCTGAAAGGGTTTCTGGGCTTAGAAGGAATGTCAAACTTGTATCTTTTGCTGTATCTTTTTGAAAGTCCGTAAATTGGCCAAAACAACATAATCTATCCTCCGCTATTTTGCCGCATCTGCGAAAAAGGCTCCAAAAGAGTCTATCGTAAAAGCAAAATCTGTAAAAATTTGGCCCACCAAAGATGCTTCCATCGCTTTTATCAAAAACATGGAAGGCGTTGAAATATAGACGTATTTAATTTTATCTCCTAAAAGCTCAATATAATAATAAATTGCACCGCTTGGAGACTCAGCAAAGCCAATTGCCGTTCTTTTTTGATTATCCTTTTCAATTTTAATGTTTGTTTTGTTGTTTGATGTTTTAAGCTTTTGGAAAAGCTTTTTTATAAGTTCCATAGATTGCATGATTTCCTCAGCTCTTACTATCATCCTTGAAAGAGAATCTCCGCCCTCATGCACTATGCTATCAAAGCCCTCCAACAGCTCTTCGTAAACTCTGGTATCTAAAGATGCACCTATGGCTTTAAGAGCTGGCCCATCAAAATTGATAGATTCAAAATCCTCCATTGTCAAAATACCTGTGTTGTGCAACCTATCTAAATAATTGTAGCTTTTTAAAGAAAACTGATAAAGCTTCGAAAACTCTTTTACTATGTCATCAAGCTTTTTAACAAACTCTTCCATCTTATCTTTAGATATACCTTTGATTGTGCCAATAGTGTTTATATTTTTTAAAAATCTACTTCCAAAAAACGTTTTGTTTAAACTAAGTATTTCATCAAATAGATATATTAGATGATTTGTAAAAACCTTTTGGGCAGCAGCACCGCTAAGACGAGATATAACAAATATATGGTTAAATATACGCTCCACCTCAAGAAGTATAAGCCTCATAATCTTTGTGTTATCGTCTGGTGTTATACCAAATGCCTCTTCCACAGCCCTTGAAAACGCACAAGAATGAGAAAAGGAAAAGCTTGCACAAATTTGTTCTGATAGTTTTAAAGCCTCAAAGATATCTTTGTTTATCATCTTATTTTCTATAAATCTTGACTTGTAGGTATTGTCTATATAAACCTCTTTCATTCTCTCTCCGTAAGTGTATATATTAAAAACCACAGACTCAAACAATGCCCCAGCCGAAGGTCCAAGTCTAAAGTTAAAAAGCTCATCTTTGGTTTCTTTGGCTTTTATTAAACCTTTTTGCCAATTGTAAGCTTTAAAGTCTTTACTTTGAGAGCTATCCACAAAACCTACAAATGTTCCAGAGCTTACAAAAAGTTGCTCTTTGCCATCGATATTTACTATACCAAGAAGCCTTTTCATTTTATAACTCCCTCAATAAACCTATAAAAGATAGGAACTATAAGTATCACAAACGCAGCCAATGTTATAAATATTACCGGTACAAAGGTAAAAGGACTTTCTTTTGCAGAAGATACTGGTTTTGTCTCATCGTTAAATACCATGTTTATCACCCTGTAGTTTATAAACAAAAATCCACACATCAAAAAGAAAAATAAAGCAACTCCTACAATCCAACCATAATAGTTTATAGTTTTTGATACTATTAAAAGCTCACCAAAAAATGTGGCAAAAGGTGGTGTGCCTGTAACCGCAAGCGCACCAAAGAACAAAAATAAACCAGTTTTCGGCATAATCTTAATAAGCCCTTTAACATCTTCGATCTTTCTTGTTTTAAGTTCATGAAGCATGTTGCCTGTTAACATAAACACGCCGGATTTGGCAAAAGCGTGAGTGAATATCAAAACGATAGTACCAAACAAAGCGTAAGAGCCCAAACTTACGCCTATCAACGAAAGACCCATATTTTCAACAGATGAATAGGCAAACAGCCTTTTGTACAACCTTTGATTTAAAGTCATGATACTACCAGTCATAACGCTTAAAAAGCCTAAAACAAATGCAAATTTTGATAAAGATGGATCTTGATAAACTTCAAAAAACCTTATCAAAGGATACAAGGATACAGGCAGTAAAACAGCGCTAAATATAGCACTTATAGGAGCTGGAGCTTTCCCATGGGCGTCCGGAAGCCATGTATACATAGGGAAAATACCAATCTTTGTCCCATAGCCTATCACAAGCAACATCCCGCTAAGGAAAAACAAGCTACCTTGATTTTGTCGGCTTAAAAGATCTGTTATAGATAACGTATGGGCTGATGAGTACAAAAAGAGCGTCCCCACAAGGCCAATTGTAAGGCCCACAGATACTATCATGATGTATCTCCAGGCTGCTTCAAGAGCTGCTATATCATTTTCTGAGGCCACAAGTAAAGCTGTGGCAAAAGTAGTAGCCTCTATGGAAACCCAAAAAAGACCAAAATTGTTTAAAGTCACACTAAAAAGCATGATACCAACAAATATATCCAGGAGTGAAAAATATTGACAAGATTTTACAAGATGTCCATGAGAATGTTCTAAATATCCTATTGAAAATATCACTACACCAAGATAAACAGAAGATATCATGAGCAGAAAAATCTTTGATAAGCTATCCACATAAAAGAATGCGGTAAATCTATCTGGCTCAAACAATAGAAAGATTGAAAACACCAAAGCCAAAAAACTAGCCAAAACCGATGCTTCTTTGTGCTTACTTCTAAAAAGACTAAAACTTAAAATAGCACCAAGCGTTGCAGATATAGAAGGCAATAAATATATCATCCTAAAAGTTCCTCCTCTTTTTCTATATCTTCATCCCTTACCCTCATTAAAAGACCGGCCACCACCACAACACCCAAAACATCCAAGATAATACCAGCTTCTACTATAAAAGGCAGTTCACTAAAGAGAAAAGAAAGCAAGAACATAGAATTTTCCATCACAAGATAACCAATTAATTGTGAATAAGCGTTAGAACGAGAGACTATTAAAAAAGCACCTTGAAGCATAAGGGTAATAGGGATAGAAACCAAAGATTGACCATATCCGGCCAAAATCAAATAATATACAAGGTATCCAAACACAGCCAAAAGCAAAGATATAAGTATAGAAAGACCTGTGCTAATCCTATGTTTATTTTCCCTTGCTCTATATATTTGCTTTCTTATAGTATTACCCAAATACAAAGGCATTGCTATAGCTCTTGTTATAATTGTCAGTAAAGCTAGTATAATGAGGGCTGTAAAACCGTGAAAAACCCCAGCCCACAACAAAAAGATACCTAAAATCCAAGACTGCACAGAAAATGTTTTGATATTGCTTATAGTATAAGCTTGCCATTGCATAAAAATAGAAAGTATAATTTCCCAAAAACCCACCAGCGCAAATATCTCCTTTTCCATATTAGCCTCCGTTTACCACGTAGAACACCACCATTGCCATCAATGCAAAGCTAAAAGCTATGAGAATATAATCAAAGATCTTAAACAATCTGTACTTGGAGACTATGTTGTTTATAATAGCAAAGATAGCCAAGAGTAAAATAATCTTTAGAAAGTTTATAAACATATAGAGAACTATAGCCAATATGTTAAATTTCATAGGTACAAAAAACGGCAATGTGAATACGTTAAGAAAAACATTCATTAGAAGAAAAGATTTTATGTAGCTTCCCAACTTTAAAAGTGCCAGCTCCCTGCCAGAGTACTCTAAACTCATAAGACTATCGATAGAGCCAAACTCGTTGGGCGTATGGCTTTCAATGGGAAGCTGTCCAGTTTCTATTATAAGCACCAGGAAAAACGCAACGCCTACAAAAAGGTGTACCAAAGAGAAAAACCAACTGGTAGATGTTTGTAAAATATTGTTTATTACATATGGATTGTTGGTACCCGATATAACACCAAACATTATAAATATTAGAAGGATAATGGGTTCTGTAAAAATACCTATACTTGAGGCCCTTGAAGCACCCAATATTGAATAGCTGTTTCTGGAGTCTAAAGAAGCCAACTTCAAAAAAGTAGAAGCTGCACCAAACACCAACCCACCACCTACAAAATCCACCACAGGTCCAAAAAGCAAAGGAAAGGCTGTTATTATAGGCAATACCAGCGTCAGAAATAAATACATTCCAAAAGTAATGTAAGGAACGTAGGAGAAAAAACCTGAAGCAGTTTTTGGATAAATGCTTTGCTTTCTAAAAAACTTAAAAAGATTGTAATACTCTTGGAATATAGAAGGTCCACGCCTTGAAGAAAGCCTCTCATCAAACACATGAAGTATGCCAACGGCCAAAGGAGCCAGGGCAAAAACATACAAAAGCTGTAATATGCTTAAGAAAAACAGATTAAGCATAAAACTTATAAACTATTAAACAATGATACAAAGATAAAAAGAACCTTTAATCGTTCCCACCCAAGAACAACTTTCTTTACTCTCACAGGGCTAACCATACACCTTACCTCCTCAAAATATAGAGTAGGTAGGCGTTATTAGCCTTATATGTGAGGCGGTTTTGATGCTTTTATGAGCATCAAGGAGAACGCCATCTCCTTAAACCTGAGGTTATTATAACAAAACATCTAAATGCTTTCTATGATAGGTATCATTATATATAAAAAATTTTTTATACAAAATTGTTTATTTTGTGTTGGTGCTATAATATAACAAATGTTTAGAGAAAAATTTAGAAAGTTTCATTTTATAGGTATTGGTGGTATAGGTATGAGCGGTATCGCTAAGATACTGCTTGATATGGGTTATGAGGTATCTGGCTCCGATGTTAGAGAAAACGATGTTATAAAGGAACTAAAAGAAAAAGGAGCCACCGTCTACATAGGACATGATGCTAAAAATGTGATAGGAAAGGAAGTAGTAGTTTATTCTTCTGCTATATCAAATGTAAACGAAGAGCTTTTAAAAGCCAAAGAGCTTGGACTTCAGGTGATATCAAGAGGGGATATGTTGGCAGATTTGTTTAGAATGAAAGAGGGGATAGCCATATCTGGATCTCACGGCAAAACCACCACCACATCCATGATTTCTCATATATCACATATAGCTGGACTAGATCCTACTGTTTTAATAGGTGGTATCTTACAGACCTTTGGTTCAAACGCAGTACTTGGAAAAAGCGAGCTTTTGATATCTGAGGCCGATGAGTCTGACGGATCTTTTTTAAAACTAAACTCTGTTATAAACGTAGTTACCAACATAGACAAAGAGCATATTGGATATTACAAAGATTACGAAGATATAAAAGAAGCCTTTGTAAATTTTATAAACAACGTACCTTTTTACGGGGCATCGGTGGTAAATATAGACGATACCGGTGTTAGATCTATATTATCAAAAATACATAAAAAGATCATCACTTACGGGATAGAATCTGGGGATTTTCAAGCTAAAAATATAGTTTTTAACAGCGACAACACCCGTTTTGATGTATTTTACAAAGGTATAAAACTAAACACAATAGAGCTTCAAATCCCAGGTATCCACAACGTTTACAACGCACTTGCTTCAATAGCCGTTTCAACGCTTATGGAAATAGAACAACCTGTTATAAGAGAAGCTCTTAAAAGCTTTAAAAACGCCAAAAGAAGGATTGAATTTGTAGGTGAAAAAAACACAAACCTCATCTACGATGATTACGGACATCATCCAACGGAGATAAAAAGCGTTTACGAAGCACTAAAATCAAAATATAAAGATAAAAATATAGTAGTGGTATTCCAACCGCATAGATATTCAAGAACTTACTATCTTATAGACGATTTTGTAGATCTTTTTAAAAGCTTAGATAAGGTATTCTTACTTGATATATACGGGGCTTCTGAGGAAAACACGTTTGGTATTTCTTCTTTAGATATGATAAACAAAGTATCAAAAGAAGAGTGTATATATATACCATCAAAAGAAGAGCTTTTTGATAGGCTTGATGAACTAAAAGATAGCGTCATTGTATTTATGGGGGCTGGTTCTATAGGCCAATGGTCTCATGAGTATGCAAAGACGTAAAATATCTTTTGTAATTCTTACAAAAAACGAAGAAAAAAACATAAAAAGAGCCATAGAAAGCATAAAAGATGTAGCAGATGAGATACTTGTAATAGATTCAGGTTCTACTGACAAAACCATAGATATTGCAAAATCTTACGGCGCCAACGTTATATTTAACGAATGGATAAGCTATCCATCACAGGTAAACTTTGGTATATCAAAAGCCAAAAACGATATTGTTTTTATCTTAGATGCCGATGAAGAACTATCGGATGAGCTTAAAAACTCTTTGGAGTATTTTTTATCATCAGATTATGAGATAGGGATAATAACAAGACGTACATTTTATATGGGAGATTTTTTAAAACATATATGGAACGATGAAAAGCTTATAAGGGTTTTTAAAAAAGATGTTTGTAAATATAGCGGTGATCTTCATGAAAAGGTCATATGCAACCACAACAAATATTATGAGCTAAAAGGCTATTTAAACCACTATTCTTTTAAAAGCCTAAAAGATCAGTTTGAAAGAACGCTAAAATACGCTCAGACAAGTGCCGATATCATGTGTAAAAACAACAAGCCCTTTCATATCTACAATCTTATCCTAAACCCCTTTTGGATTTTTTTTAAATTTTTTATATTAAAAGCTGGATACAAAGAAGGTATAAAAGGTTTTATCATAGCTTTTTCTGGTATGTTTTATGTATTTATGAAATACGCTTTTTTATACGAATGCCAAAAATCCAAAGAAAAAGAGCTTTGGAAATAAATTTACTTACCAAATACGCTTTTTACTATGCCAAAGATAGATTTGTTGTTTTCTTCTTGGTCTAATTTTCTTAGCTCTTCTATTAGTTTTTGCTGTTTTTTAGATAGTTGTTTTGGTATTTGGATTTTAATATGAAAAATGAGGTTGCCGTTTTGAAAGCCAAGCCCTGGAATTACTTTCTGAGAACCACATTCGGCACCGGGTTGTATAAACACATCAAGATCTTTGCCATCTATCCATCTAAACTTTATGTTTGCTCCTAAAACCGCATCTGCGTAGCTAATAGGAAGTTCTACATGTATGTCGTTTCCAATTTTTTTGTAAATCTCATGATCTTTTATAAAAACTCTTAAGTACAAATCACCGGGTTCTCTGTTACCAAAGCCAGCATGCCCTTTACCAATAACTTTCAGTATATCCCCGTCGTTAGTCTGAGGAGGGATCTGTACTATGATTTTTGATTTTCTTGCTATTCTTTTTCTTCCAAGGCACGTGCTGCAGGCATTTTTTATTATATAGCCTCTTCCTCTACATACTGAACAAGGTCTTGGAAATGCAAATATACCGCTTACCCTTTTGCCAGTGCCTTCGCAAGCTTCACATACAACTTTATCTGGTTCACCTACATATCCTTTTGCATTACAATCAGGACATGGAATCCATTTCTCGTACTCTACCTCTTTTGATGCACCAAGATAGGCTTCTTCTAACGTTAAAAAAATTTTAAGCTTTATATCTTCACCTTTTTTTGGCTTTTGCTCTTTTTCTCCGTTAAATATTGAGTTTATAAACTCCTGAATATATTCTGTAAAATTCCTAATTTTATTTTCGTCGGGGTTTATAAGAAGGCTGTCGTATTCAGCTCTTTTTTCTTTATCGCTTAAAACGCTGTAAGCTTCATTTATCTCCTTAAAAAGCTCTTCATAATCCTTGTTAACATCTGGGTGATACTCTTTGGCTAATTGTCTGTAAGCTGCTTTTATCTCTTGTTCTGTGGCATCTCTTTTTACGCCCAATATAGCGTAGTAATCTTTAAGCTTTGCCATTTATTTTGTTGCCAATTTCTTGGTTTAATAAATTTGTTTGATGTTGATCCTTTATCTCCTGTTCTACAGCTTTTTCTATAAACTTGCCAAACCCAACACCTCCAGCTTCACTTAATACTTTAGCTATATTTTGAAAAAACATATCCTGATACGTGTTTGCTTGAAAATCATTTTCGCTCGCAAAAGATTTGTAAGCTTCTTTTAATATCTCTTCCAAGAAAAAAGCCTCAAATTGCTCGGAGGCCTTTTTAATTTTCTCTTTGCTGTTTAGATTGGAAAACTCATTTGCAAAGTTTTCAGGAGGAAGCAAATAATTTGGGTTTACAAGATTTGGTTTAGAATCTGTCATGTTTCATCTCCTTTACTCTACTTCTACTTTTGCATGAATAGCCCCTTGGGCTGCCATAGCTTCTATTATGTTTATTATATCTGATGGTTTTGCTCCAACGCTGTTTAAAGAACTAACAAGCTGTCTTAACGTTGGGGCTTTTACAAAAAATATGCTATGCTTCTTAGTATTGTTCGCATTGTTTGTATTGTTTGAGTTGTTTGCTTGCTGTGGATTAGCTGGAGCTTGTCTTACTTCTACAGATATATTACCAGAAGCCACAGCCACAGGCGATATCCTTATATCTCCTCCCATTACTATAGTACCTGTCCTGCTATCTATTATGATTTTAGACGGATTATGAACATGGACGTTTAAATCTCCTATCATCGATAGAAAATCAACGGCGTTGTATGGGGGTAATTTTACCCTTACTGTATCGCTATCTATTGCCACAGCTGTCCCGTATCCAAACTTGTTGTTTATAGCATCTTGTATAGCGTTTGCAGTATTAAAGCTTGGATAGTTTAGATATAAATCTATATATTTTTTTGGCATTGTAAAAGGTAAACTTCTTTCTAAGGTAGCACCATCCGGAATATACCCGCTGTTTAAATTTTGATTTGTGGCGTTACCACCACCTCCTGCTGTTATTATTTGCCCTTGGGCTAAGGCATAAACTCTACCATCTGGTCCCTTTAGTGGAGTCATAAGAAGTACACCGCCTTGTAAACTTTTGGCATCACCTATGGAAGAGACGGTGACGTCCAAAGGAGTACCCGCTTTTGCATACGGTGGGACTTTTGCAGTAACCATTACCGCTGCCACATTTTTTGTGGTCATTTGGTTTATCTGGGCTGGCGTAAAATTTATGCCCATTCTCGATAATACATTTACCAATGAGTTTACCGTAAATATAGTAGCTTTGCTGTCTCCTGTACCGTTTAAACCGCTTACTATACCATAACCTATTAACACGTTGCTTCTGTTTCCTTCAAATGTCACTATGTCTCTTATTTTTACTGCAAAAGATAAATTTATTAATAACAAAAGCCACAAAACTCTTTTCATAAGCATAAATTTATATAAGAAATATTATAAGTCAATAGGAGGCAAAAGCCTCCTACATAAAAATTAGAAATATCTACCAGTGCTTGGGTTTAAGAAATCAGGATAAGCTTTTTCCATATCGTAATCAAACATCTGCTCTCTTATGTTGGATAGATCTGATTTGTTTGGTTGGAAAGGAAAACTTCTTAGGTTTGTAGGCGAGCTGTCTCCAAAAGGTCTATTGCAAGCCACTTCTGTGGTTTTACCTCTGCATCCTGCTGTCATAAACGGTTTACCACTAGCAAACAATTCTTCAAACAAATCCTTTTTTATACCAAAATCTATAACTTGGCCTTTTTCGTTAAACTTCATATCCTCATATCTACCGTATTCGTTGTCTATAATATATCTTGCCATTTGTACTCTTCTATATTGAGGAGCTGGACAGGGTTTTTCGTTTTCCATCAAAGAACCCTCTTCTGGCCAGAAAGAGAACAAGTGCGTTCTAGCCCCTAAGTCTCTTACCTTTTGTATGCGTTCTATCATTTCTTGCTCTGTTTCTCCTAGACCTACCACTAAGTGGCATCCGGCGAACCCATCTCCCATAACTTCAGCTGACCATTCAAGCACTTTCCAGAAATAGTCAAATTTATGAGGACTATTTAGAGATTTTCCCCTTATTTTTTCAAAAAGCTCTGGTGTAGCACAGTCTAGGGCTACCGTTACGGTATCTGCCCCTAATTTTTTATAGTCCTCTATATCTTGATATCTAGTACCAGTGGCATTTATAAGAAGAGAAACAAATATTTTATCTCCAAGCTCATACAATACCTTTTCTAAAACAGTTTTTGTATCTCTTATGGAACGAGGATGTGTTATTTGAGCTATGCATAACCTTTCTACGTGTCCTACTTGCTTGGCCTTTTCCAATATATCATCTAGTTTGATGGTAGGCCATTCGACTCTTATGAAATTTCTCTTTGAAAATTCTTCTTCTCTGGCTTTTTGAAGACCACAGTAAGCACAGTTGGCATGACATCCAGAAGGATAAGTAAGAAGTGTATTTATACAACTTAATTTTGCATTCCTATAAAATGTTCCCGGCACTAAACCAAGCGTCATGGCTGCTGCCATGCTTATCTGAAGATATTCTGGACTTTCTTTTTGAGTGGTCAACGTATCTAAAAGAACTTTGTTCATAAATAACCTCCTACTTAGTCTAACAATATAATTATAATGGTATATAGCTTTTATATATATAAGATTTTCTTATGGCAAAAGCAAAATAAGTTAATCAAGTAAATTCTCCAACGAATCTTCTAAACATATTTTCGTATTATACCTATATTCATCTTTTTCATAAGGAAAATCAGACCTAAAATGACAGCCTCTACTCTCTCTTCTTTTTAAGGCCCCTTGTAAAGTAGCGTAAGCTGACAAACTCACATCAAATATGACTTTATTTTTCTTTGTGGGCTTTGCCTCTATACAAAACTTTATAATCTCTCTTATCTTTTTAATGGCATAAAGAAGTCCCGCCTCTGTTCTTTCAAGACCAGCGTACTGCCACATCGTATTTTTTATTGTTTCAAAATATTGTTGGCAATCTGTATCTTTTGCTGTTGATCTTTGGTTTTTTGCTTTTAAAAGCTTAAAAGATCTTTTTGATAAAGCTATAGAATAAGCTGCCCTGTATCCAAAAACAACCCCTTCCAAAAGAGAGTTTGAGGCTAGTCTATTGGCTCCATGTACTCTTGTGCTAGCTACTTCTCCTATGGCGTAAACACCATCTACGGTAGTTTCACCGTTCTCATCCGTTCTTATGCCACCTATATAATAGTGGGCTGCCGGTGTAATAGGAACAAGATCTTTGTACGGATCTAATCCATGCTCTATGAGAAAATTATATATAGTAGGAAATCTTGTTTTTATATCTACTTTAAGATTTCTCATATCAAGATAAACTTTGTTTCCTTTTAGCATCTCTCTATATATAGCCCTTGCCACCACATCACGAGGTTCTAGCTCGTTTACAAATCTTTCGTTGTTTTGATTTACCAGTATTGCACCTTCTCCCCTTACAGCTTCAGATATAAGGAGATTTGTATTTTCAAACACGGTAGGGTGAAATTGAACAAACTCGGGATTTTCTATTAAAAATCCTCTTCTTAGGGCTATTCCTATTACATCTGCCCTTGTTTTAAGGGGGTTTGACGTGTGAGAATACATAGAGGCTGCCCCGCCTGTGGCTAAAACTAAAAACCTTGATTTCCAAAAAACAAGCTCATCATTTTGTTCTACTATGCAACCTACCAAGGCGTTATCTTTTGTTATAATTTCTAAAAGCTCTCCTTCTAATATCCTTATATTTAACTCTTTGGCTTTCTTAAAAAGTGCTTCGTATATAGCTTTGCCAGTATAATCTTTTACTTTTAAAACTCTTTTGTAAGAATGGCCGCCTTCTATTGTGGTTTCAAAACTACCATCTTCTCTCTTGTCAAAATTAACACCGTAAAGCTCTAAATCCACTATGCGATTTGGACCTTCTTGAGCTAAAATCTCTATATTTTTTACATCTCCTAAGTTTCTCCCAGCCCTTAGCGTATCTAAAACATGCCAAGCAGTAGAATCTTCTTTGGATACAACGGCTGCTATTCCACCTTGAGAGTAGTAGGTGTTTCCAATGCCTCTTGTTATAATCACTGGGTCTAGTTTTAAGTTTTTAAGAGTAATGGCACAAAAAAGACCAGCTATACCACTCCCTATTACTATTATATCCGCTTCTTTGTTTGGTATAAAATCCGTATCAAAGTCAATATAATACATACTTTCCCATCACCTGTTCTAATAAATTTGTTAATTTAATGGGGTCGTGTCTTACAAAAGATATATTTTCACTTATTAGATCTTCTGCATATACATCTATATTTTCTTTAGATATTTTTGCCACATCAGGTACAACTGGCTCTTGACCAGTAGCTATATACTTTTTCAAAATATCGTTTGGGGGCATCTTTGTATTTACTATTGCTACATCTATGCACTCTATTTGTGTAAATCTTTTAAACATGTTAATATGGTCATAAGCTGTATAATCATCTGTTTCTCCTGGTTGTGTCATGACGTTGCATATAAATATTTTTTTAGCTGGGGAGTTTTTTACGCTTTCTCTTATTTCTTTGATAAGAAGGTTTGGCACTATACTGGTATACAAACTACCAGGCCCAAATATTACAAAATCCGCACTTTCTATAGCCGCTATAGCCTCTATAGGTACAAAAGGATTTTCTGGTTCTATCCAGATATCTACTATATGGGCTTTTTTCTGCTTTCCGTAGTTTGTTATGTCTTCTTCGTTTTTTACTATAACTCCATCGCTAAACTTTGCCACAAGATCAACGCTATCTGTAGTGGAGGGTATAATACTTCCTTTCGTGTCCAATATCTTTGAAGTTAGCTTTATGGCCTCCACGAAGCTACCAGTTATTTCTGTAAGAGCCGTAAGAAATAAATTTCCAAATGCGTGATTCTCTAATCCTTCCCCTTTTAGTCTATGCTGAAAAAGTTTTTTCATTATCTCTTCGTGCTCTGATAAAGCCACTATACAGTTTCTTATATCCCCAGGAGCTGGTATGTTGTATATTTTCCTTAGCTTACCAGTGCTTCCACCACTATCTGCTACAGTAACTATAGCGTATAAATTATCTACAGTTCTTCCTACAAGTCTCTTAAGACCAGATAAAAGGCTTGATAATCCGGTGCCTCCTCCTATGGCCACTATATTCATATTTGCTCCTTAAAGCTTTTTAAACTCTCAACATAAGGATAATATGCTATCCCCTTCTCTGTTATTATAGCACTGATGTTTTGAGCTGGCGTTATATCAAAAGAATAGTTTATAGCTTCAGAATCTATAGGACCCACAAAAACATCTTTACATTTTAAAACTTCTTCTTTTGATCTTTCTTCTATAGGTATGTCTTTAAAAGACCCTGCGTTGAAATCTATTGTAGAAGTTGGAGCTACTACGTAAAAGGGAATGTTATAAGCTTTACAAGCCAAAGAGAGCATAAAAGTACCTATTTTGTTGGCTGTATCCCCGTTTGAAGCTATCCTATCTGCACCTACAAAAACAGCCTTTACTATGCCTCTTGATATAAGAAAAGGGGCTGAAGAATCCACTATTATTTTATAAGGTATATTTGATTTTAAAAGCTCAAAAGCAGTAAGCCTTGAACCCTGTAAATAAGGTCTTGTTTCATCCACTAAAACATAATCTATTTTACCCTGTTTGTAAAGCTCTTTTATAACACCAAGTGCTGTTCCTACACCAGCAGTAGCTAAAGCTCCGGTGTTGCAGTGTGTTAGTACAACAGATTTTTCTTTTATCAAAGAAGCCCCAAACTCTGACATTCTTTTATTTGCTTGTATATCTTCTTGCTCTATGTTTTTTGCCTCTTCTAAAAGATCTTTGTTTTCAAAATAAGCTTGTTTCATTCTTTTTAAAGCCCAAAACAAATTTACAGCGGTAGGTCTTGTATTTGATAATATATCGTAAACCTTTTCCACATCTAAGCCTTCTTTTATACCAATATAAAATCCATATGCTGCCACACAACCTATAGCAGGTGCCCCTCTTACAAGCATGGCCTTTATAGCATAAGCCACATCCTCTACATTTTTTGCTTCAAAATAAACTTCTTCATGGGGAAGCTTTCTTTGGTCTAATATGTAGAGTATATCGTCTTTAAAATAAAAACTTTTTAACTCTAACATACTCTTGCTCCTTCTTTATCTACCGAAAGTATTTTATAAGTACCATCAACACCCTTTGATTTCAAAAACTCTACACAGGTTTTGCCGATAATCTCTTCATTTTCTAATGCAAAGATACCTATAGTGCTACCAGAACCGCTTATAAAAACTGCCTTTGCACCTCTATCGTAAGCTATTTTTTCTATATTGTCGTAAAATGGTATCAAGCTTTTTCTATAAGGTTGATGAAGCTTGTCTTTCACAGCTTCTTTTAAAAGCTCAAAACGTTTTAAAACAAGAGAGCTAAGCAGTAGATTTGATCTTTGTATGTTATAAATTGCGTCCTTTATATCTATTTTAGCTGGAAGTATCTTTCTTGCTTCTTCTGTGGATATCTTTATGTCTGGTATAATAGCTATTATTTTTAGCTCTTCTGGAAAATCTATTGTATTAAAAAATGTTTGTTCTTCATCTTTTAAGCATACGTTAAACCCACCTACCAAAGCTGGAACTAAATTATCAGGATGAGGTTCAAATTCGTAAGCTATTTTAAAAATATCTCTATAAGAAAGTTCTTTCTCATACAACAAACTAAAGGTTTTTATCGCTCCTATTATAGCACTACTGCTACTACCAAGCCCCCTTGAAAAAGGTATTTCAGTTTTTATCGTAATACTAACAGGCATTTCTTCTTCGTTAAAAATTTCTATACATCTTTTATACACTTTTAAAAAAAGATTTTCTTCTGGTTTTATATCTAAATCTATAAAAGATATAGAAAATGTTCTTGAGCTTTTAACATGAAAAACATTGTAAAGATTGACTGCCAGACCAAACGTATCAAAGCCAGCCCCTAAATTGCTCATAGAAGCCGGGACTTTTAGTATAAACTCCATCTTAAAATATTAACATATAAAACATTTTTATTCAATGAAATAAACAGTCATTTTTAATATTAGTATATATTTATATACTTTTATAAATATATTTTACACAATAAATAAACAGCATTTATTGAATAGTTAAGTCTTAGTTATAAAATTAAATAAAAAGACAGGAGGAAGTTATGGGAAAATTAGCTTTCGTAATATCCACTCAAGTTCATGAGAAAATTCAATTGGCCGCTATGATGGCCTCAATACACGCTACTGTAGGTGGAGAAGTTTTATTTTTTGTCTCCATGAACGGTGTTTTGGCTTTTCAAAAAGGTAAAGAGCTAAAAGACAGAATTATACCTGAGGGAGAATTTTCTAAACTTATGCTGAGTAAAAACGTTCCTAATTTTATAAATATATTAAAACAAATAAAGATGCTTGGAGATGTAAAAATATACGCATGCTCTATGGCAATGGATGTTTTAGGATGGCATATGGAAGATTTGGAAGAGGGTTTGTTTGACGATGTTATAGGCCTTACATCTTTTTTTGATATGGCTGAAGATGCAAAAATTATTTTTGTATAAGGAGGTTCAAATGGCTGATAAGGTGATTGACGCCAGAGGAAGTTTTTGTCCGGGGCCCTTGATGGAGCTTATAGCCGCTATAAAGTCAAATCCCGTAGGCACTACTATAGAAGTATTATCTACCGACAAGGGATCGGCAAAAGATATACCAGATTGGGTAAAAAAAGTAGGGCATGAGCTTGTGGGTGTAGAAGAAAAAGATGGATATTGGTCCATCGTCGTAAAAAAAACCAAGTAAGCTAAAAAGGAGGTAAAGCATATGGCGAAGCACGTTGTAATAGTAGGTGGTGGAGTAGCTGGCACAATAATAGCTAATCTTTTGGCAAGAGGCTTAAAAGAGGAGCTCTCAAAGGCTGAAGTGGTTATAACCATGGTCAGCAAAGACGATAAGCATGTTTACCAACCGGGGTTTTTATATGTGCTCTTTGATAAAATGAGACCAGATGAGCTTATGAGAGACCAAAGAAGCTTGTTGGCTCCTTCTATCATCTTCCACCACGATACTGTAGTAGGTATAGATCCAAAAGCTTGTGAAGTACATACGGAAAAAGGCAAAAAGCTAAAGTATGACTACCTTGTGATAGCCACAGGCTCAAGACCTATGCCAGAACTAATACCAGGGCTTAAAGAACACGGAAATATGTTTTACACGTTAGAAAGCGCAATAGAGTTAAGAGAAAAACTCAGAAAGTTTGAAAAAGGTAGAATAGCAATAGCTATGGGAGTACCTCACAAATGTCCAGTGGCTCCTTTTGAAGTAACGTTCATGCTTGACGATTATTTTAATAAGAAAGGTATTAGGGATAAAGTAGAAATATATTACACCTATCCTATAGGCAGAATACACACATTAGAGCCAGTAGCCCAGTGGGGTGTGCCAGAGTTTGAAAGAAGAGGCATAAAATATGAAACGCTGTTTAACATGGAAAAAGTGGAAGCTCATAATGGTACTATAGCCGTTCATAGTGCAGAGGGCTCTACCGTTGAGTGCGATTTATTGATTACAATTCCACCCCACAGAGGAGCCCAAGCCATTATAGATTCTGGTATTTCAAACGATGGCTGGGTACCAACGAATAGATACAGCCTAAAATATGAAGGTTACGAAAACGTTTACGTAGCTGGGGATACTACCAATTTACCTATTTCAAAAGCAGGCTCTACCGCTCACTTTGAATCTGATGTGGTGGCTGACAACCTCATAGCTGAAATAAAAGAAGGTCATCCAGCCAGAGACTACGACGGTAAAGTCATGTGCTTTATAGAAACAGGTTTTGATAAAGGTACTTATATACACTTTAACTATACCACTCCACCAAGTCCTATGCCACCATCCAAAATGATACACTGGTTGAAGTTAGGATATAACCGTATGTATTGGTTAACTGCAAGAGGTGTCTTGTAAGGAGGGATTTTATGGAAGAGGTATTGGGAGTAGCTACAAACGCTTTGACAGACTCAATGGTGGAAAGGCTTGTAAGCAGTGTATCCACCATAGCAGAGTTATCTGATGCAATAGCCTCTTCTAAACTCCTCAATACGATAGACAAGCTATCCAAAAACGCCGAAACCTTAGAATCTTCTTTGGATGCTGTATTTGGGCTTTTATCGGCTATAAATACAATGAACAACGCTTTTACCGATTCTATGTTAGAAAGACTTACAGCTAGCTTGTCAAAAATCGTGGAGCTTACAGATTATATATCAAATTCCCAGCTTATGGAGGTTATAGAAAAAATAGCTAAAAACGCAGATGCCCTAAATAAATCTATAGACGCCATAATAAGCTTTTCCAATACTTTGGCGGTGATTGATAACGCTTTTACCGATTCTATGTTAGAAAGACTTGTCTCTTTTATGGCAGAACTGGGTGAGCTCACAGACGAGGTTAGATTGGCTGAGTTAAAATCTATGATACCAATGTTGACCACTTTGGCTAAAGACGGAGGCATGGAAGCTCTTATAGATACTGCAAAAGCACTCGTTGCCGTAAGAAATGCCCTCTCTGATTCTATGCTTGAAAGGGTGGCATCCGTTGTGGTGGATACTATAGACTACTTTGCTTCTTTAAGAGCCCAAAGTATAGGTAGTTATTTGCTTGAATCTATCAATCAAACCACCAAGGAGTTTTCACAGAAAGAACAAAAACCAAGCGTATTTGGTGTCTTAAAAGAACTAAAAGACCCTCAAACACTGCAAAGCATTATGTTTGTGCTAGCTCTTATAAAGAATATGCCTCAAGGGCTTGCCAAAGCTACCGGATGTAAAACTTGCTAATAATATTTTAAACACCGTCCCTCTAAGGGACGGTATATGAGTTTTTAAGAGTTCAAAGCCTCGTAGACTTTACCTACCAAAGCTTCTGATGGTTTTAAGGTTTTAGCACCTTCTTGCCACTTTGCAGGGCATGCTTCATCTGGATGGCTCATAAGATATATATTTGCTTTTATTTTTCTTAATAGCTCATCAGCGTTTCTTCCTACGTTATAGAAGTTTACCTCTGATGCTACCAACTTACCATCTGGATTTATAATAAAAGTACCTCTTAATGCAAGTCCGGTGTTTTCATCATACACTGCAAAAAGCCTTGAAACCTTACCAGTAGGATCTGCTCCCATTTGGAATTTTATGCCTTCTAAAAGCTTTTCATCCCTGGCCCAAGCTAAATGTACATACTTTGTATCTGTGCTAACAGATACCAATTCTACACCACTTTTTTCCAGCTCATCTTGGATGTTCTTAAGGTCGGCAAGCTCTGTGGGACATACAAACGTGTAATCTGCTGGATAAAAGAAAAGCACAGTCCATTTTTTGTTTGCCTTAGCCTCTGCTAAGCTAAATTTTCCGAAGGATCCGGTCTTTGGATTGTAGGTCTCCATTTCAAAATCTGGCACCATCATACCAACATGAACATGTTCTGACATATTCTTACCTCCTAAATAAGATTTATTATTAAATAATAATAATTTTAAATTATAAAAACAATGATATTAATCAAATTCATCCTTTTTCTCAACGTTTTCTTTCTTTAAGCTTTTAATAAAAACAAAGCCTATTATGCCAAAAAACAATAAAAAAGCCCATACAATATTTATTAGAAACAACTTTGAATTTCCAGACAGATTTTGTATCATGTTATACCTTGCATCTTTAATACCATGTCCTGAGGTTTGGATGCATGTAAAAGTGCTGTTTCTTTCGATATAATACCTTTGTTATATAGCTCCAACAAATGCGTATCAAAATCCTGTGTACCATATGCTGCTTTGTTGCGCCTTAAAAGCTCTGGTATTTCATCTAACCTTGTAGGATCTAACAATATATCTTTTACAGCACCTACATTTAGAAGAATTTCTATCGCTGGAATTACTCCAGGTTTATCAACTCTTGGCAAAAGCCTTTGGCTAAAAATAGCTACAAGAGAGCCCGCTAACATGAGCTTTATTTGTTCTCTCATCTCCAGTGGAAACATACCTATAAATCTATTTATAGTTTCTTTTGCATCTATTGTATGAAGCGTAGAAAAAACAAGGTGCCCGGTTTCAGCGGCTTGAAGAGCTATTAGAGCGGTTTCTGTGTCCCTTATTTCACCTACAAGTATTACATCCGGGTCCTCTCTTAAAGCAGCTCTTAAACCAGTGGAAAAAGACATGGTATCAAGCCCAACTTCTCTTTGGACTACGAAAGATTTTTTATCTTTATAAACGTATTCTATCGGATCTTCTATGGTTATAATTGTTCTATCGTAAACCTCGTTTATCCTATCTATTAACGAAGCAAGTGTTGTAGATTTACCACTGCCAGTAGGCCCAGTCACCAGTATAATACCTTTTGTATACTTTAGTACAACATCTTGCATTACCTTTGGCAGGTTTATCTCTTCTGGGTGAGGTATAAAGTTTGATAACACCCTTAGAGCTATGGCAGTATGTCCTTTTTGCTTGTATATGTTTACCCTATATCTTGAAAAATCTGTTTCATATGATATGTCTATTTCTCCTTTTTCTTGAAATTCGTTTAGCTTGGCTGGGTACTTTTTTGTAAGCTCCTGCACAATATTTTGCATATCCTGTTCTGTGATTGCTTGTAAAGACTCCTCTTGATATAGTTTTTTGTGGGATCTAAAAAACGGTTTTTCACCTACTTTTAGGTGAATATCCGAGGCCGAAGCTTCTTTGGCTTTTGACAATATTTCTAAAAGCATATGAATATTATATCATAGCGTTAATTATTGCCAAAAAGCTTATTTACAAGTTCTTGAGCCCTTTTTTGTGAAAATTTATAGTATGTATCTATTGTGGTTTTAATATCAGAATGCCCAACAAACTCTTTTACAATCTCTGCTGAGAATCCGTAGTTTACAAGGTTTGTAATATAAGTATGCCGAAAGCTATGAATACTAAAATCTATCTCTAATCTTTTTGATAGTCTATCTGTGTAAACTTGTAAAACCCCTCTTTTAACCCTAAAATTATCTTCAAAGTTTTTTATCCACTCGTATATTTGGAGCCCAATCTCTATTGTTTTATCCTTGTTAAAGCTTATAACTGGAGTTATGCGTGGTTTGTTCCTTTTCGTCATATTAGCGTCTAGTCTTATCCAAAGAATATTTGACTTATCTAAAAAAAAGTTATCTGGTCTTAATTTTTCAAATTCTATAAGCCTTATACCACTGTTTAGAAAAAGGTTATATATCTTATAGTATTTAGTGCCTTTTACCGCTTTAAATATTTTCTCTAATTCGTCCTCAGATAGAGCTTTAGGTGGATATTTTTGTTTTTTCATATTTAAATCTTCTCTAACTTCTTCTATGGCTTTTAATATATCGTTGTAATTTTCCTCAGATAAAATATTTCTTCTATAAGCAAATTTGATATAGTGCTTCAAAGCACTAAAAATAGCCAACATCGTTTGTGGAGACAAAGACGCATAGTCTACAAACCGATATATATCATTTGATATTATACTTGATAGACCTTCATCGGTTTCTATGTTTTTAGAAACAACATGCGAAAACGTTTTTATATGATTTATATAAGAATTTCTTGTAAAAGCGCTCCTTGTTCTCTCTAAATGTTTTATCCAAGCATCTATGATCCTCATATATACTTGCTTACAAATTCATCTGCTATGGCTATATTTTTCTTTACCGATGCTACAGATTTCTTCCAAAGCTCTCTTTCAAAATCTGTCATTGGTACTTTCACAATTTTCTCAACTCCATTTTCCCCAAGCTTTACAGGTACACCCACACACAAATTTTCAACTTCATAATATTTAGAAGTTTCTTCATCTAAAAGTACAGAACAAGTCAAAACCCTTTTTGCGTTTAACGCCACAGATTCTATCATCTCCACTACTGAAGCCGCCGGGGCATGATAGGCGGAAGTACCCATATAATCTACTATCTCACCGCCTCCAAACCTAGTTCTCTCTACTAACTCTTTTATCTTTTTTTCATCGATTAAAGTTGATATAGGTATGCCGCCTACGTTTGAAACGCTTACTAAAGGTACCATCTCGTCTCCATGACCACCTATTACGTAAGCATGTACATCCTTTGGAGATACGTTTAACTCTAAAGATATAAATGTTCTAAACCTTGAAGAGTCTAGTACACCAGCCATTCCTATTACTCTTTTTCTATCGAATCCAAGCAATTTGTATACCGCATAAGTCATTATATCTACAGGATTCGTAACAACTATCACTATAGAATTTTTAGCGTATTTTTTAATCTGCTCTGATATCGTATTCATTATAGATATGTTTATACCAAGAAGATCATCCCTAGACATGCCGGGTTTTCTAGGAAACCCGGCCGTTATTACCACTATGTCAGAGCCTTCTAACGCTTCGTAACCGTTTCCGTTTTGATCTACTACAAAACCACTTATATCTGCATCTATTCCAAGAGCACATGCCATTTGTAGCATGTCTAGGGCTTTGCCTTTCACATGAGCGTAAAGTTTCTCTCCATCTTTCTTTGGTAAATCAAAAAGCCTTATGTTTACGGCACCTTTAAGCACCAGAAGAGATGCTATGTGCTCTCCTACGTTCCCTGCACCTATAATGGAAACAGTTTTCTTGTGCCCCATGTTTATCTCCTATTTTTGGATTTTATATATCTTAAAAGCCCACCACCAAGAAGTATTTCCTTTTGTTTTGGCGTTAGGTTGTAAGTGACTTCTATCTCTTCACCGGTAGTTAGGTTTCTTACTTTCACAGGCTTATTTTCTTCTATGGATTTTCTTATATCTAATATTTCTATCTCGTCGTTAAGTGAAAACTTATCATAATCGCTTTTGTTAATAAACTCCAGAGGTGCTATACCAAAATTAACAAGATTAGCATGATGTATCCTTGCAAAGGATTTGGCTATAACAGCTCTAACACCTAAAAATCTAGGTGCTAAAGCAGCATGTTCTCTAGAAGACCCTTGTCCATAGTTCTCACCACCTATTATAACGCTGTCGTACCCTTGTTCTTTGTTTTGTTTTGTGCGTTTAACAAATTCAGGATCCACAAGATAATAAACATATTCAGATATAGCGTATATGTTTGAACGAAGAGGTAATATTTGAGCTCCAGCAGGCATAATATGATCTGTGGTTATGTTGTCTGTAACTTTTATGGCTACTTTAGCTTTTACGTTGTCTCCAAAAGGATCAAAGTCTGGAAGAGGCTTTATGTTCGGTCCTCTATATATCTCTACTTTCTTTGCTTCTTCTTCTGGTAGGGGTGGTATTATAGCTTCATCTCCATAGGGAAATCTCTCTGGCATTTCTACTTTTTTATACTGTATATTTCTTTCCTTAGCCAACTTCCTTGGATCTTTTATAACACCAGCTATGGCAGAGGCAGTACATACTTCTGGAGAAGCCAAATACACTTTTGCATCCTTTGTACCAGAGCGTCCTTCAAAGTTTCTATTAAAACTTCTAACAGATACTCCGTTAGAAGGTGGTGCATATCCCATACCAATACAAGGACCGCATCCACTTTCTAATATTCTAGCTCCAGCCTTCAAGAAATCTAACAATATACCTGTTTGAGCTGCATACTCTAAAGCCTGTTTTGAACCAGGAGAAACGGCAAATATAGTATCATCGTTTACCTTTTGTCCTTTTAAAAGCAGCGATGCTCTTGTTAAATCAGCAAAGGAGGAGTTGGTACAAGAACCTATAGCCACTTGATCTACTGGAATGCCTTCTACTTCACTAACTTTTTTTACATTGTCTGGTGAATGAGGACATGCTATCAATGGTTCTAACTCAGAAAGGTTTATAGTTATTACCTCGTCATACTCTACATCTTTATCCGGTAGTATTTCAATAAAATCTGATTCTCTTCCTTGGGCTTTTAAAAATAACCTCGTTTGCTCATCAGACGGAAATATCGATGTAGTAGCTCCAAGCTCAGCTCCCATGTTTGTAATAGTTGCTCTTTCTGGGACTGTTAACGTTTTTACACCCTCACCAAAATATTCAAAGATTTTACCAACACCACCTTTTACCGTTAATCTTCTTAAAAGCTCCAAAATGATATCTTTTGCACTTACCCACTCTTGCAGTGACCCTATTAGTTCAACACCCACTATTTTAGGCATTTTTAAAGTAAATGGCTCCCCAGCTATAGCAGCTGCTACATCAAGACCACCAGCACCTATAGCTATCATCCCCACACCACCGCTTGTTGGAGTGTGAGAATCAGAGCCTATTAGAGTTTTACCAGGTTTTGCAAACCTTTCCACATGCACTTGGTGACATATACCATTGCCTGGTTTTGATAGATAAAGACCATACCTTTTGGCAACACTTATAAGGTATTTGTGGTCATCTGGATTTTTAAAATCCGTTTGAAGCATGTTGTGATCTATATAGCTAACAGACAATTCTGTCTTTGCTCTGTCTACACCCATAGCTTCAAACTGCAAATAAGCCATCGTACCTGTGGCATCTTGGGTGAGGGTTTGATCTATCTTTATAGCTATCTCTTCACCGGGTATAAGCTTCCCACTTACCAAATGATTTTCTAAGATTTTATAAGCTACTGTACCTTTTGCCATGGGCTATATCAGTCCTCCTTAATCCATATCTTCTTTTGCTAACATGTTTGACTTGTCGCTTGAGACGTTGTTATCCACATCAAAAAACCTTGAACTCAATTTTTCTATAACTTTTGGTAAAGTAGTATATTCCATTTCTTCGCTTGGTAATCTATGTGGTTCAAAAATACCTTGTCTTCTTAATATGTTTGCTATATCAGAAGCTACTTTTCTAGCATAGTCATAAGCTTTATCTTTAAACATATCCCTTGGACCTACCAACATACCGTTGGCTATTTGAAAACCTGCAGCTATTACCCTTGGTGGACCATCAAATCTTGATGGTGTTGCGTCCTCAAAGCCAACGGGCATAATTGGTCCATTGTGAGACCCTCTCATCCACCCCTCTACTATCCAAGGCCTTGCAAAAGGTTCTAAGGCTTCACCCACAGCTGGAAAACCGCTTTGAGTACGTACAATCATTACTGGGTCATCTTTTCCTACGTACTGACCAGCTATTAAAGACAACTTTTGAATAGATGCCACTGCAGCTATTTCACCGTCTATATTTCTATGCACCTCTTTAACCACATACTTTGATGCTGAGCTGATAAGAGCCAAAAGATCGTAAAGTTCTGATGGAGTGTTTAGTTTAACGGCTTTTCCAGTATAAACGTCCAACACAGTAAAGGTAAAACCTTCGTGCATTTTTGGATCTATAACAAGACCAGCTGTATTCATGGGACTGGCAAACATCTCGTAAAGAGCCAAGTTCCAAGCGCTAGGCGACGTTTTATCTGCGAAATATACTATCACTGGTTCTGATGGCCTTTCCTCAAACTCCATTTCAGCAACACCAGGACCTAAGCCTTTTATATTTCCGCTAAAAGCATCTGTTAAAAGATCTTGACCTGCGCCGTATAGTTTAAGCTTTTTTGCAACTTCAGTGCCAGCGCTGAAAGCATCCCATGCTAATTTGTGTATTTTCTCACTATCAACACCGTGTTGGTGAGTCATCACAAGAGCTATATCATCACCACAGGTAAGTACCTTTAGGTCTATAATTAAATCTCCTATAAACTTTCTAGCATATTCTTCTGTGGTTTTTACCACATCTGGATGGGTGCAAGAATGGCCCACATATCCTCCGATATCTGCTTTGATAACGCTTAAAGTTATTTTCATGGCTTTCCTCCTTAAAGGTTTATTACATATATTTTAATATAATTTTCTAGCTTTTAAATAAGAAATTTTATATAATAGTTTTATGAAAAGCCTAAAAACTCTTTATAAAGCATACAGATCTTTGCTGGAACCGCACAAACTACACGATAAGCTTGGAGATTTGTTTGAATTCTTTGAAGATGCTATCATAGTATCTCTGACACTTTTACTATTTTATTTAAGCATCCTTGCCATCGTAGATATCGGGCGATATATGATATATGAAAAATATTCATTTTCTAAGATACTTCCAAAATTTACGTATCTTTTTATTCTAGCAG
Source organism: Hydrogenobaculum sp. 3684 (assembly GCF_000213785.1). Lineage (NCBI taxonomy): Bacteria > Pseudomonadati > Aquificota > Aquificia > Aquificales > Aquificaceae > Hydrogenobaculum > Hydrogenobaculum sp. 3684. The sequence goes on from NC_015557.1 coordinate 534,320, forward strand.
AGCTTTTTAGGCTTATGATAGTATATTTGAAAGAAAGACGCCTTGATACAGCGCTTATTATAAAAACAACCATCATAGCTGTATTAAGAGAGCTTTTGATAAGGGCTCCTTATATGCATTTAGATGATTACATCGGCATTAGCATACTACTTTCAGTCTTAGCGCTTATGTATTACTTGCCTAGATATTTCTTTTTTAAAGACATGAGAAAAGGGTATTATAAACGTTTTAAAGTATATAAAAAAGGTAAAAATTGTATAATTAAACCAGAACCTTTGGAAGAAGGATAATAAACTAAAATCCCCCTTTTGAGAATTCTGCCTTATAAATTTTATCATTCTTATCTACCCAAAAATTTGCATAAAATTTTCTCTCTTCAACTTCCGGCGGAAAACAATCCTCAGCTCCAAAATAATAAGAATAACCAGCGCAAGTGGATGGATATACGTATCTTCTTACAAATATATAACTAAATATGCGAGAACCATTTTTTAGCTTGACAACGCTTGACGGCGGACCAAACTCTTCGATAAGCTTGCTTAAATTAGCACCTACTAATGAGTTTACTCTATATGAAAGATAATGAGCATAAGCATTTGTAGTACTTGCGCAAGAAGATAAAAATATTGAAAAGCCTATCAATAAAGCCCAGGCGGCTCTATAAATTCCTCTTCTAATTCTTTTGAACTTCTTGGTATCTTTATTGAACTTAACCATTTATAAGTTAATATAAGCCAAATTGCCCCTATTGCAACATCAACTATAGACATAGTTTTTGGGCTTGTAAGAAAAATACCACCAAAAACACCTCCTAAAAAAGCACCAACAAACTGATTCATATTGTAAAAGCCCATAGAAAGTCCTCTTAGATCTTTATGGGTTAACTTCGTCAAAAGAGATGGCATAATAGGTTCTAACAAGAAAAATCCGATAAAGAAAAACATTATCAACAAAACACCAGCTAACACTCCTCTAAATATAAAAAACAATGTAAAACCAACAATCAACGAAAAAATTGCCGTTAGAAAAACCTCCTTCATCTTAGCTTTTCTTTCTGCAACTATGGTGGCTGGCACCATTATAACTAAGGCTAAAAATACAGTAGGAAGATAAACTATCCAGTGGTGGGATTTTGGAAAACCATGTTTTATAAAATAAATTGGAACCACTGTAAATACGGAAACCAAGAAGTAGTGAGCTACAGTCACTGATGTATTTAACATTATTTGATTTTTATCCTTCATAAGGGTTAAGATATTTTTCAAAGATGGATTTATCTCTCTGTCTTTGGCGTGTACTTTTGGTTCTTTTATGAAAACCAATATATAAACCATTGCTATAAAAGATAAAATACCTGTTATATAAAACATAGCAGGTACGCCGATGTAGTGAGCCATAATAGGTGCTACTACTATAGAAAAGGCAAAAACCATACCTATTGCTGCACCTATATGAGCAAAAGCTTGTGTTCTTACTTCTTCTCGGGTAAGGTCTGCCGCTAAAGAAGACAAAGCCGAAGAAACAGCTCCAAACCCTTGGACAAATCTAGCCAATACTAATTCTATAGCCGTATGAGCAAAACCTGCCCAAAAGCTTCCAAGCACATAAGTTAACATACCTATTGTTATTATGGGTTTTCTACCGTATTTATCAGATAGATAACCAAATGGAATTTGTAAAAACGCTTGGGCAAAACCATAAGTACCAAACGCCAATCCCACAAGCAAAGGTGTAGAACCAGGCAAGCCCTTTGCATAAGGGGATAAAACTGGTAAAAGCAAGAAAAGCCCCAACATTCTAACGGCTATAGCAAACGTTATCCCTAATACCGATTTCTGTTCTTCTTTAGTAAAACCTTTCATATGAGGATATTATAATAACAAATTATAAAAATTTTATAATAAATGATACCAATCATCTACTTTTAAAAGTTGTGCAAACTTTTTTATTTTATGTTATTATATTTTTAATTAAGGTGAGTAGCTCAGTGGGAGAGCGACGCCCTTACAAGGCGTAGGTCGCAGGTTCGACCCCTGTCTCACCTATTTTAATAAAAAAGGGGAAACATATGGAAGTGAGAAAAGCCGTTATACCTTCTGCTGGGTGGGGTACAAGATTTTTACCGGCTACCAAAGCAATGCCAAAAGAGATGTTCCCCATCATAGACAAACCTGTTATACAGTTTATTGTGGAAGAGCTTCTGGCAAGCGATATAGAAAATATTGTTTTTGTTACAGGAAGACATAAAAGACCTTTAGAGCACCATTTTGATGTAAATACAGATTTAGAGATTTTTCTCGAGAAAAACAACAAGAAAGAGTTGCTTGAAAACATAAGAACAGTTTCTCACCTTATAAATCCAATATATATAAGACAAAAAGAGCAACTTGGCCTTGGACATGCCGTCTTAACAGCTGAGCCTGTAGTAGGTGCAGAGCCTTTCATTGTCTCTCTTGGCGATATAGTAATTCAAACGGATGTAAACATTATCTCTGAAATGAAAAATCTTTACAAAAAATTTGGAAAAAGCATAGTAGCAGTTTACGAAGTTCCAAGAGAAGAAGTGTATAAATACGGTATAGTATCTGGAAAAGAAATAGAAGATGATATATTTCTAATAGAAAATATGGTAGAAAAACCAGATATAGAAACAGCTCCTTCAAACCTTGCTATTTTAGGAAGGTATCTTTTTACACCCACTATTTTTGAAAAGCTCAAAAATACAAAACCAGGCAAAGGTGGGGAAATACAGCTTACAGATGCTATGAAAATGCTATTAGAAGATGAGGCAGTTTACGCTTACAAAGTTAAAGCAAGGGTATATGACACAGGAAATAAGCTTGATTATTTAAAAACTATAGTTGAATTTGCTTTACAAAGAGAGGATTTAAAAGACGAGTTTTTTGGCTTTTTAGAAGATATAGTAAAAAATAATGGCTTATAAATACAATTACGATATAAGCCTTTTAACCGACGAAGATTTGTATCTTTTCAACGAAGGGACACATTATCATCTTTATGAAAAGCTTGGGGCCCATGTGCTTGAAGGTGGAGTATACTTTGCCGTGTGGGCTCCAAATGCCAAAGAAGTTTATGTAGAAGGTAGTTTTAACTTTTGGAATAAAAAAGAATACCCTTTAAGACCTAAAGGAAGCTCTGGCATATGGGAAATTTTTATAGAAGATCTTAAAAGCTATGAACTTTATAAGTATTACATAGTCTCAAACTTTGGATACGAGCTAGAAAAAAGAGATCCATTCGCTTTTTACACAGAAGTCCCACCAAAAAGTGCCGGCATCATTTACGATATATCTGGCTATCAATGGAAAGATGAATCATGGCTTTTAAAAAGAAAAAACTCAAACCACTACAAAGAACCCATAAGCATATACGAAGTACATCTTGGCTCTTGGAGAAGGACGTTAGAAAACGGATTTTTATCTTATAAGGATATAGCCCATCAGCTTGTAGAGTATGTAAAAGATATGGGATTTACCCATGTAGAGTTTTTACCCATTATGGAACATCCTTTTTACGGGTCTTGGGGATATCAAACGCTTTCTTACTTTGCTCCGACATCTAGATATGGAGAGCCAAAAGATTTTATGTATCTTGTGGATTTTCTGCACCAAAACGATATAGGAGTAATACTTGATTGGGTACCATCTCATTTTGCCACAGACGATTATGGACTTTCTTTCTTTGACGGGACTCATCTTTACGAGCACATGGACAAAAGAAAAGGATATCACCCAGATTGGGGAAGCTATATATTTAACTATGGAAGACATGAGGTTAGAGCGTTTTTAATAAGTAGTGCCAACTTTTGGTTTGACAAATATCATGTAGATGGTATAAGAGTAGATGCCGTTGCCTCCATGCTTTATCTTGATTATTCAAGAAAAGAAGGCGAATGGGAACCAAATATTTACGGTGGTAAAGAAAATTTAGAAGCTATTGATTTTCTGAGGAAACTAAATGAAACAGTATATATCTTTAATCCTGGGATATTTACAGTAGCAGAAGAATCCACCGCTTGGCCCATGGTTACAAAACCTACTTACATAGGTGGGCTTGGATTTGGTTTCAAATGGGATATGGGCTGGATGCATGATACTTTGAGATATTTTTCCAAAGACCCAATACATAGAAAATATCATCAACAAGATATAACGTTTAGAATGCTTTACGCTTTTAACGAAAACTTCATATTACCGCTCTCTCACGATGAGGTGGTGCATGGAAAAGGTTCTTTGATAGGAAAAATGCCCGGTGATTACTGGCAAAAATTTGCAAATTTAAGACTTTTACTGTCTTATATGTATGGAAGTCCTGGCAAAAAGCTTCTTTTTATGGGTAGTGAGTTTGGCCAATTTGATGAATGGAATCACGATAAAAGCTTGGACTGGCATCTTTTAGAGTTTGATTCGCATAAAGGTATACAAAATTTGGTAAGAGATTTAAATAAAATTTACAAAAACGAAACAGCTTTACATGAATTAGATCACGATCCAGAAGGTTTTGAATGGATTGATTTTCAAGACGTAGAGCAATCTATTTTTTCATTTTTAAGAAAAGCCAAAAACGGTGATTTCGTAATCTGTATTTTTAACGCTACTCCTGTTCCAAGACATGATTATAAAATAGGTGTTCCAAAACCAGGTTTTTATAAAGAAATATTAAATTCAGACTCTATCTACTATTGGGGTTCTAACGTCGGAAATGCTGGACTCATAGAAGCGCATGCTGAACCTTGGCATAAGTTTAACTTTTCCATAAGCTTAACGCTTCCACCGTTAGGAGCGCTATTTTTAAAATTAGCTTAATTTTATATAGATTTTATATTGATGTTATAAAATATTCCCAATGGGAAATCTTGGTTTTCTTCATTTTGAGGGTTTAGGAGCGGTTATATTGGTTATTATAGTAATAGCTGTGGCTGGAGCTCTTTATTTATCTTATAAGCTTGATAAGGGTGAAGAAGAGGAGATAGACTAACTAAGTAGAGCGTCTACAAACGTTTCTGGATCAAAAGGATCCAAATCTTCCATTCTTTCGCCATCTGCTGTCATATATATTGGTAATGCTAAATCCTTACATATAGAGATAACGCTTCCACCTTTGGATGTACCGTCTAGTTTCGTTATCACCAAACCGTTTATATCTACAGCCTCTTTGAATATCTTTGCTTGAGATATAGAGTTTTGGCCTATAGTAGAATCTATAACTAGCAAAGCTTTCTGAGGAGCTTTTTCATAAGCTTTTTGAATAGACTTTTTAATTTTTCTAAGCTCATTTATAAGTGGTTCTTTCGTATGTAGCCTTCCTGCCGTATCTATAATTACCACATCATAACCTTCTTCCAAACCTTTTTTAGTAGCTTCAAAGGCCACCGATGCAGGATCAGCGCCTTCTTGTTTTTTAACTATATCCACTTGAGCCCTCTGAGCCCATACTTCTAATTGCTCTATTGCAGCTGCTCTAAAGGTATCCGCTGCTCCAAGAAGCACTTTCTTATTTTGAGCCTTGTATATGCTAGCCAGTTTTCCGATCGTAGTGGTTTTACCAGACCCATTAACCCCTAAAAACAATATAACAAACGGTTTTTCTTTTTCATTTAAAAGCTCAAAAAATAAATCTTTGTTACCACAATTTTTTATAATGCTTAAAAGCTCTTCTTTCAAAAGTGGTTTAAGCTGTTCTGCTGTCTGTAAATTGCGTTTTATGGCTTCCGTTTTAAGGTTTTCTACAATATTTAACACAAGCTTAACGTTTATATCCGCTCTTATTAACTTCTCCTCTAATTCCTCAAAAAGCTCTTCATCTATTTTTCTATTTATAAAAATAGTATTTAATAAAATGATATCTTTTGTTTTTTTGAGGGTTTTGCTTATTTTTTCAAAGAGACTTTCTTTTGGTATATCTACTATTCCTAATATCTTTTTGAGGTCAAACAAAAGCTCTTCTACTTCTTTTTTCTTATCGTAAGGAACTATCTGATAAGCTCTATTGATAAATTCTAAAGCCTTCTGGTAATCTCCTATGTGCTTATATAAAAGCCCAATTTTATAAAGGCTGTTAAAATCTCCTATTTTTAGATATTCCTCTATAGCTTTTGTGATATATCCAGATTCTTCGTATACCAAAGCCCTTTCTGGAGCTGTACCCACATCTTTATACTTTTCTATAAGCGTATAGGCTTTGTAATATTCGTTATTTTTTAAGTATAAATCAAATAGTATTTTTCTTAGTTCTTCGTTGTCTTTAAAGTTTTCTAATATAGATTCTGCTTTAGAGGTTTTACCGCTTTTTATAAGCTCTAGTATAGCTTCTTTAGACCCTTCCTCTGCCTTTTTCTCAGTATCGGACTTTTTCCAAAAAAACATATCTATATTCTATATGAAAGTAAAATCTTTATCAACTAATTTGCTTTTACATTTATGCAGTTTTTACATACTCCGTAGAGAAAAACCTCTACACTGGTAGTTCTGGCTATATTATCATTTTTAACACTGCTTAAATCTATAGACACAGGTTCCATATCGTAGATGCTACCACAGTGCTCACATACAAAATGAGAATGGGGCTCCATATTTGGGTCAAAATAGGTTTTATCTTCTAAGTAAATAGTCTTTGCTAATCCTATATCTACCAATGTATTGAGGGTATTGTATACTGTAGACAAAGATATATATGGAAATCTTTCCTTTACCATACCATAAAGAGCCTCGGCACTAGGATGCTCCTTTGAATTTAAAAATAAATCCAAAACATACTCTCTCTGTGGAGTTATTTTATATCCTAATTCTCTAAGCTTACTAATTGCAAACGCTTTCTTCATAAGAAAGAATATAAATTTAAATTTATTATTAAAAATGATTTAAAACATTAAAATATTAGAAAACGAACACAAAATAGCCATTTTCATTTATAATATTAAGATTGCTAGTCTCCGTAGCTCAGTAGGATAGAGCGCGAGATTCCTAATCTCGAGGCCGGCGGTTCGACTCCGCCCGGAGACGTATAAAAACTACCGCTATAAAATTTCTATCCTCCTCATTACTTCAACTATTAAAAACCAAAAATAACATCTATTTTAAATTTACCTCAAATATTTCACTTGATTTCACGAAAAATATGTGATAAAATAAAATATGATTTAAAGCTAATGGAGGATAGGAAATGGTAAAGAGAGCGCTTCTTAGTCTTTGTGTTTTCTCATCTATTGGTCTTGCACAAGATTTTTCAAGTATCTTCTTACTAAAACCTTTAGAAATAATTGGTAGTTCAAAAGGTTTTGAGGCTTTTAAAAGCAGCAAAACACTCCAAAGAAAAAGCAGTGTGGATTTAGCACAAGCTCTTGACAATCAAGTTGGTATATTTAACTATTCCAAAGGTCCTATTGCAAACGATATAGTTTTAGATGGTCTAAACAGAGACAATATAAACGTTTTGATAGATGGGGCGAGGCTCTACGGAGCATGTCCAAGTAGGATGGATGTACCAGCTTTTCATATACCTCTAAACTTTCTCCAGGGGATAAAAATCGTATATGGTCCTTACGATGTAACGCATCAAGGTTCTATGGGTGGCTTGGTAGACGTCAAAACCATATATCCAAAACTTGGATTTCACTCAAATTTATCGTTTAATGCAAACTCTTACGGATTTGTAAATCCAAACGTAGAGGCCTCTTACAACAACGGCAAGTTTTACTTTGTAGCAGGGTATTCTTTCAAAACCGCCCAACCTTACAAAGACGCTCACGGTGTCAAAATCACAGATTATATACCAAACGAGTATAAATCTAAACCAACCCATGATTTTAACATAAACTCTTACATGACTAAATTTGGCTTTACACCCACCACAAATACAGATATAGGTTTAGAGTATATAAAGCAAAGCGCCAACAACGTGCTGTATCCATTTCTTACTATGGATGCCATATACGATAGATCAAATATTGTTAATTTTCACATAGACAAAGAAAACATCTCAAAGGATATCAAAAGTATAAACTTCAAAACTTACTATACAGACGTATATCATCTTATGACAAACCAATATAGAGCTAGTTCTATGTACATGGCCACCTACGCCCGCACAAAAACCTACGGTTCTTCTATTTCCACAGATGTATTTGATACCACCTTTGGGCTTGATTTTTATAGAAGGGATTGGTATGTATTAAATCAAACATCAATGAGCATGAGTCCTCCCTTCATAATCCCAGATGTATTTATTACAAACATAGGTGCTTTTGCTAAAAAAGATTTTAATGCTTTTAAAAGCCTAAAAATAAACATAGGCCTTAGAATAGACAATACAAAATCATCACCAGACGGTTCTTTGGTGAAAAAAGACACAAGTATGAAAAATTTATACACTTCACTTTATGGAGCATCACCACAAGACAAAGAAGATACATACCTAAGTGGTTATATAAAGCTTAATAAAGCCATTAACCAAAACAACAATTTTTACGTTGGCTTTGGACATACTGTAAGAGTACCAGATCCAGAAGAAAGGTACATATATTTTGATTTTGTAAACATGGGGATGGGCAGCAGTATGAGCAGCAATAGTTATTGGATAGGAAATCCAAACCTAAAACCAGCCCAAAACAACGAGTTTGATATAGGATTTTCCTCTAATTACAACAAATTTTCTATGAACCTCGATCTTTATTATAGATATATATACGATTATATAACCATAACACAATTTTCTAACTTTTCTAACCCAAATATCCCAAAAGGAAAGATAAACGAATATTGGAATACAAACGCCTATATGAACGGTGCCAATCTAAGCGCTAAATATTTTATAACAGATACTCTTAGCGTATCATCAGAAACCTCGTACGTTAGAGGCTATCAAATAACAAATCAAGCTAAGCACATCACAAGCCCAAATCTACCAGATATACCACCTCTTAGAGAAGTCTTGGCGCTAAAATACGACAACAAAACATACTTTGGTAAGATAGAAACCATCTTAGCAAGCACTCAGGATAAAGTAAACACAGATTTAAACGAGAAAAAAGTACCAGGATATGGTTTGGTAAATGTATCTGGTGGGATAAATCTTAAAAACGGCATATCGGTGGTGCTTGGGGTTGATAACCTTCTAAATCAAGAGTATTACATGTATAACGATTATTACTCAAATCCTTTCAATACAGGAGTAAATTTACCAGAACCAGGACGCACGTTTTATATAAATGCTCAATATAGTTTCTAATCTAGATGACCGCTTTTTGTCAATTCCTAAAACAGCCTCCGGAAAACGCTTTGTCCATCCATAACTACCTTCCGGAGGCCCTCCTTTTATTGAGCTTTTAATATGATTTGGAAAATATATATTCAAGTTATAATAAACCATTGTGTATAACAAAATTAGTTTATAATATTTTTGTTATGAGTATAGAAGTAGACAAAGAAGAAACCTTGGTAGATATAGCCGAGTTTTTAAAAGCTTTAGGGCATCCCATTAGGCTTAAAATAGTGGAATTATTGATAGAACATAAACAGTGTGTAAAAAACCTTGGAGATGTGCTAGGTATCCCACAGCCAAATATATCTCAGCACCTTGCCATACTTCGCTCAAAAGGTATTGTAGGATGGAAAAGAGAAGGAGCTATAATATGTTATTTTATCAAGGACAAAAGAGCAATAGAAGTTTATAATTTATTGTGTAAGGAGGTTCAAGATGGCACAAAATGTTGTTGAACTTACAGACGCTAACTGGGAAAGTGAGGTCATAAACTCCTCAGTTCCAGTTTTGGTTGATTTTTGGGCACCTTGGTGTGGACCCTGCAGAATCATAGCCCCAGTCGTTGAGAAACTAGCCGGTGAGTTTGCTGGCCAAATAAAGGTAGGTAAGCTAAACACAGACGATAACCCAGGTGTATCCATGAGATACGGTATAAGAGCTATACCTACTATAATGATGTTTAAAAATGGCGAAGTAGTAGACACAAGAGTAGGTGTCCAACCAGAAGATAGCTTAAGAAAGATGATCAAAAACAATTTATGATAAACACTCATAAAATTTACGATTGCATAATAATTGGTGGAGGTCCGGCCGGTCTTACAGCCGGGCTTTATTGTGCTAGAGCGAAGATGGATGTAATACTTTTGGAAAAATCAACACTTGGTGGCCAAATAGCTATAACGGATTTAGTAGAAAACTATCCTGGGTTTCCAGAAGGTATAAGCGGCAAAGAACTTACAAGCAAATTCAAAGATCAAGCTGAAAGATTTGGTCTTAAAATCCATAGGCAAGGTGTGATATCTGTGAAAAACGACGATAATAATATTAAAATCCTTCAACTTGACAATGGATCAGAGTTAAGAGCGAAAACCGTCATAATTGCCACTGGTGCCCGTATGAGGACCCTTGACGTACCAGGCGAGAAAGAATTTTTAAATAGAGGTGTATCTTATTGCGCTACTTGTGATGGTGCTCTTTTTGAGGATGTACCAATAGCTGTTGTCGGCGGTGGTGATTCTGCAACGCAAGAAGCGATCTTTTTAACACGCTTTGCCTCAAAAGTTTACCTAATACACAGAAGAGATAAACTAAGGGCAAAACCACTTCTTCAAGACAGAGTTTTCTCTAATCCAAAAATAGAGTTTGTACCAAACAAAGTGGTAAAAGCCATCCAAGGTAGCGATTTTGTTAATTCTTTATTGTTGGAAGATACTAAAACCGGTGAACATTCTATCTTATCCGTAGATGGTGTCTTTATATTTATAGGTATGATACCGGCCACAGATATAGTAAAAGATTTGGTAGAGTTAGATGAGTATGGATATATAAAGGTTAACGACAATATGGAAACTTCAGTACCAGGCATATTCGCTGCTGGGGATTGTAGAAGTGGTCAAACAGGTCAAGTTGTCGTTGCTGCTGGAGAGGGTTGCATAGCCGCAATGTCCGCTGAAAGATATCTACAAAATTCCGAATAAGATTTAATGAATACTTTACAACAGGCGGTAAATATATGGTATAGCAGTTCCAACACTACAAATATAATAATAGTTTTATGGATGCTTTTAACTGTTATATTTTTATTTTTTTTAATACCATATTTGATAGTAGAAATTAAAAAAAGAAACAAAATAAAAGAAGATTTTTTCAAAAAAGCCAAAGAATATGGACTAACAGAGTTGGAAGCTGAATTGTTGTGGAAATATTCTAAAGATTATAGATGGAACATATCTTTAGTTTTTAATAATAAAAAGGTTTTTGAAATAATAGCATCAAAGATCTTAAAAAACGATACATCTCTTGCGGATATTATAACCCAATTAAGACATAAGCTTGGTTTTGAAAAAGTGCCATGGTTCTTACCTATATCTAGCACAAAAGACATAGAGCTATATCAAAGCGGAAAGATTTTGTTTAACGAAAGACAATACGACGCTGTTGTATGGGATAAAGACGAAAAATATATCTATCTAGCACTTTACAACATAAACAAAAGCCCTATCAAGATAGGAGATGTTATAACGTTTAGTTTTATCACTCAAGACTACGTTCAAACATCTTTTACTTCAAAAGTTGTTGGAATATCTCAAGATTCTGGTAGAATTTTGTACAAGTTAGAGCATTCAGATAAAGTTACAAGGACACCTATCAGGGACGCAGTAAGAATTGAGTTGAGTTTAAAAGCACATATATACATTCCTACATCCGAAGAACTGGAAGCTTATGAAAAAGAAAAGATTTTACCAGAACCAGAAGAAGATAATCTTATAGAAGGAGTGATAAAGGATTTGAGTATAGGAGGAACAAGGTTTTGCACCAGTAAATCTTTGCCAGATCTTCAGAAGGTATTTGTAAAGTTCCATATATACAATAAAGATTTGATAATATTTGGTACCATAAGAAATAAATTTGATGCTATAGACCATTTTTGTTATGGTATAAAATTTGAAAGTCTAACAAAAGAGCAAGAAGAGGATATAAGAAGCTACATAATAGAGCAACAAAGACTTTTAGTTAAATCTTACAAGTTAGGTGAGTTATGAATGTAAAAAAACACGTTGTATTGATAGGCGTTGGTAACATGGGCAATAAATACCTAAACGTACTAAAGCAATTAACCAATGATATTATACTTTGTGATAGAGATGTTAATAAAATATTAGATAAAGGATTTCCCTATGTATGCGATATAGGTGATTTAAATTCATCTATTTCTAAGGCTATCATAGCAACAGACCCTACTCAACATGTAAATATAGCAAAAATGTTGTTAAAAACTGGAGCTGATATACTTATAGAAAAACCACCAGCCACATCTTATGAAGAGTTTATGAGCTTATCAGAATTCAAGAATAAAATATGGATATCAGAAATTGAAAGATTCTCGCTTTGCATAAAAGAATTTCCAAAACACATAAAGCCAAAATACATAGAGATCAAAAGACTAAACAAAGGAAGAGGTTATATAAATCCTATATGGGATTTAGCTTGGCATGATCTCTACAATCTATTGTATTTGTTTGGAGATGTTACAATAGAAAACGTTAGAGTTGGACACGTCTGGGAGCTAACAGGAAAAGTAAACAATGAAACACCGTTTCAGCTGCAAGTAGCTTGGAATCACCATTTTATAGATAGGAGTTGGACTGTTCATACCAACAAAGGAAGCATCTTTATGAATTTTGCAGATGAAGAAATTATTTTAGAGGATGGGACTTCCTATACGAGAAAAGATGGCAACAAGCTTATGGATATGTTAGAGCAGTTTTTAGATGGCTTAGAAGATGAATCTTTTGATAGAGCAGCTAAAATATTAAAAATGTTAGATAATATAAAAGATGAAATTGGTAGTATATAAAAAGAATGATTTAATATTTTCAATGCTTTTTAAAAGTAACGAACTTTTAGATATTAAAGTAGACAACATAAACGATCCTGAATATAGCTCATCTATTTTTTTAGGTAAGATAAAATCTATCGCAAACGGAGTAGAAGGATATTTTGTTGATATAGGTTTAAAAAAAGATGGATATCTGCCTTTCAAAGAAGCTGATAAAGAATATAAAATAGGAGATTATGTTGTTGTTCAAGTAAAAAAAGAACCATCCAAATTTAAAGGAGCTAAATTAACCACCAAACTCTCTTTTAAAGGAAAGTACATAATATATTATGAGGCTGATAAATCTGTAAAAACCTCACATCTTTTTGATGAGAATTTTAAAAGCGATTACGTTGACAAAGTTTATAGGCTTTTAAGAGAAAAAGAATCTGTAATTATTAGGACTCAAGCTAAAAATGTAGACATATCGAAAATAGAACAAGAGTTGGAATTTTATAGGAAAAAAGCAAAGCTCATAAGAGACATATCTCACAAAGCTATTATGCAATTAGAACCTAAAGAGCCATGCTATATATCAATGATAAAAGATTATGTTGGTGGTATAGAGAAAATTGTAGTATCCGATATAGAAATTTATAACAACATAGTGAGTTTCATATTGGCAAACGATTTAAATATAAACGTCGAAATGATTATTGATAAAGAGAAGTTAGAAAACTTATACGAAGTAGAAAAGCACATCAACAGGCTTTTAAGCAAGTATGTATGGTTAGAAAGCGGTGGTTTTTTAGTAATAGAAGAAACGGAGGCTATGACTACAATAGATGTAAATAGCGGTAAAAATACCTGTGATTGTATAGAATCAAGCTCTTACTCCACAAACTTGGAAGCAGCCAAAGAAATACCAAGACAAATAAAGCTTAGAAATTTAGGTGGTATCATAATGATAGATTTTATTTTTATGAAAGATCAAGCCCATAGAAAAGAGGTGCTTGATGTATTGAAAAATGGCTTTTCAAAAGACAACGTCCAAACCACAGTCTATGGATATACGGCTCTTGGGCTTATGGAGATAGCAAGAAAAAAAACTGGAAGAAGCTTGTTCCAAACCATAAAAGCATCTAAACAAGAAAATATACCAAGCGCTGTATGAAAGAGTTATAATAATTATTTATCACATTTTTGGAGGTTTTTAAGAAATGGCAAAACTCAAAGGACTAAAGTGTAGAGAATGCAAGCGTGAGTATCCCATCGAGCCAATACACGTTTGTGAGTTTTGTTTTGGTCCTTTGGAAGTAAATTATGACTATGATTATATTAAAAGCACAATAAGCAAAGAAAGTATATCAAAAGGCCCAAAAAGTTTATGGAGATACATAGATTTACTACCTGTAGAAAATCCAACCGTTGGCCTAACCGCTGGTTTTACCCCTCTTAAAAAAGCTGATAAACTTGGAAAAATACTTGGTCTTAACAATTTATATATAAAAGATGATTCGGTAAACCATCCAACACTTTCTTTTAAAGATAGAGTTGTATCTGTAGCTTTATCAAAAGCAAAAGAATTTGGTTTTGATACTGGGGCTTGCGCATCCACCGGCAATTTGGCAAATTCTGTAGCAGCTCATTGCGCTCAATCAGATCTAAATTGCTACGTTTTTATACCAGCAAATCTTGAATCCCAAAAAATTATAGGTAGTCTTGTTTTCAATCCTACAGTGGTGGCAGTAAATGGAAACTACGACGATGTAAACAGGCTATGCTCAGAAATTGCCAACGATTTAGGATGGGCTTTTGTAAATATAAATATAAGACCATACTATGCAGAAGGCTCAAAAACCCTTGCTTTTGAAACAATAGAACAGCTTGGCTGGATTGCTCCAGATGCCATAGTGGCTCCAGCGGCAAGCGGTTCACTTATAACAAAGATATACAAGGGAATAGAGGAATTTTACAAAGTAGGTCTAATAGATAAATATAACACTAGGGTATACGGGGCTCAAGCCTTAGGATGTTCACCGATAGCCCAAGCTTTTAAAGAAGGGCTTGATTTTGTAAAACCAGTAAAACCAAATACCATAGCGAAATCAATAGCTATTGGAAATCCAGCAGATGGTATTTATGCTCTTGATGTAGTAAGAAAAACTGGTGGTATTTGGGAAACAGCAGATGACAACGAAATAATAGAAGGTATGAAGCTTTTAGCTCAAACAGAAGGGATATTTACAGAAACAGCAGGTGGTACCACTATAGCTGTATTGAAAAAACTAGCTCAACAAGGGCAATTCAAGCCAGATGAAATTGTAGTAGCATATATTACTGGTAATGGCTATAAGACTATGGAAGTGTTGGAAGGAAAATTAAGCGAGACAATACATATAAATCCAACGCTTAAGGAATTTAAAGAGGTAGTCTTAAAAAGGACTAAAGGAGTTTAATATGGAAAAAGGAATGAGTGCTGTTGACCTTGTTACTACAATAATAGTGCTTGGAGTTATTGTAGCTGGTATCATAGTTCTACTCACAGCGGCATTTTAAGTATGTGAAAAACCTAATAAACTTTGTATTGGACTTTTTTAGATTAAAGATACTCTATCATGCCGGTGCTTTATCTTTTAGTTTTATTATGGCGATAGTGCCCCTTATACTTGGGACTGGTTTTTTTCTACATATGTTTTTAGAAAATAAAATAGACAATTATATATATCACTTTAGCGCTGTGTTTCCAGATTTTACAAATAAAATAATAAAAGACATATCCTATTTAGAGCAAAAGAGGTTAAAAGCAGGTATTATAGGAGCTTTGGTATCTCTATATTTTTCTACTGGATTTATAAAAGATTTAGATTATGCCATAGCGTTGATGTGGGATAAAAAAGAGGCAAAACGCATAGAGTTTATGTATTTCTTGTACCTAATGTTTTTCGTTGTAGTATTTACTGGTGGTTCTGTTTATTTGTTTTATATAAGCTTGGTGTTCAAACATCTTAACCTACCTTTGGAATTTACTAAAAATCTCAGCTATTTACTGTTTTTTACAGTATTTTTTTATTCTGTATACAGCATTTTTATACCAAGCAAGAATATTCGTAAAATTTATGTACTTGCAGTATCCGCTGTAGAATCCTTAGCTTTGTTGCTTTTAAAATATATAATAACAGTATACATATCACACTTACTTATTAAAAGCATAGTTTACGCATCGCTTTGGTTAATAATAGCTTTCTTGATATGGATAGATTGGTTAATGGCATCCTTGCTTTTGGGAGCCAGAGCTTTATTTTATATTCATAAAAGCCTTGCAAACAATTTATATTAAAATATTTTAATTATATTCCGATATTTACATAGAGGTGTTATATGAGTAGGATAGAAGGAGATATCACTAGAAACGCTGGGCTAGATACTTCTATTGCAAAGAAAGATAAAGTGCAAAAACAAAGCATTAGTGTTGGAGCCGAAGAGGTTACACCACAAGAAAACAGTGAGCAGGCTTACAAAGTAGAACTATCATCTATAGCCAAAAATATAAATTCAAACTCCGACGAAAATATAAAAGATATGTCAAAGAAGATTGAAGAGATAAAAGCCAAAATTGCTAACGGTTCTTATGAGATAGATACTAAAAAGATAGTAGAAGGTTTATTAAAATATTTTAGTTAATTAAGGGCGATTAGCTCAGCTGGGAGAGCGCCATCCTCACACGGTGGAGGCCACAGGTTCGAGCCCTGTATCGCCCATTGTTAGTCATCTTTATGAGGATAATGTAAAACTCTTACATATATTTCTGGTATATGAAAACCTTGTTTTTCTAGTTTAAATGTATCTATACTATAATGTATTATCATACGCCTTACACCAAAAGCTACACCAGCAGCTATCATCGACGGGACCACCACTCTATAATCTCTTGTCATTTCAAAACTCATAACTACAGCGGTAATAGGAGCGCTTACCGTAGAACTAAGCATCGCTGCAATACCAACTACACCAGACGATACCATATTGATGGGAATGTGTGGATCTATTTGCTTAGCCAAAAGCCCAATACCCCCACCCAACGTAGCACCCATAAAAATACCAGGAGAAAACACACCACCAGAGCCACCAGAACCAAGAGAAACACCAGTTAAGAGAAGCTTCATGAAGAATAAAAATATTAAAAACCAAGCATTTTTTATAGCTTGACTTAACACATCTTGAACGGTAGAATATCCTATACCTTGTACGTAGTAGTGCCCTGTAAAATGCATAAACATAACAGCACAAAAACCCACTATAGTCATACCTATAAAATGCCTTATGTAAGGGTTTTTTGAGATTTTAATAAAAACTGTTTCAGAATAATATACCCAATATACATACATAGCACCGCCTATACCAACCAAGATACCCAAAAGTGTATAAAATGCTATAGCTTCAAAAGGTATGGCCTTTAGAGAAGGTATTACAAACTTGGTATTTTCCACTATAAAAGAAGGTTTATTGCCCCACCAAAGTCTACTCACATAGCCTGCAACTCCAGCAGATATTATAGCTGGAATTATGGTCCTTACGCTTGCTTCTGGGGATATAACCTCCAAAGCATAAACCACGCCTGCCAAAGGAGTGTTGAAAGCAGCCCCTATGCCACCGCCAGCACCAGAAGCTATAAGTGTATATATCTGCCAATATTCTAAATTAAATATTTGCCCTAGCGTAGAACCTATTACACCACCTATTTGTACTATAGGGCCTTCTCTACCCACAGATCCACCAGAACCAATCGATATCGAAGAAGCCAATATTCTCGCCCCTATTATCCTAGGCCTTAATTTACCTTTTCTATAGTAAATCGCATATAAAACCTCTGGCGTCCCAAAACCTTTTGCTTCTATAGCATAGTTTTGGACTATATAAACTACTACCATACCAACCAAAGGTGGTACAAACATCACAAACCATCCAAGGGGGCTTGGTAAACTATGTTTATCGGCATTATAAAAAATATCTATCCTCTGATAGAAGAAAAGATTGTGGAAAAATGCTATCATAGATCTAAAAACTATAGCACCTATACCGCCCAACAACCCTGTTAAAAACGACAACAGCAACATGTGAATGGGTACTTCATGGTTTAATGTAATAAAATCCAAAAATTTTTCCCAATAGGTCTTTAGCTTTTCAACCATAAAAAATTATTTTACCATTTTAGTGTATAATAGTGATATGGAGAAATTATACTTTACCGACGTTAGTCTAAGAGACGGTATCCAGAGCCTTTTAGCTACAAGAGTACGAACAGAAGACATGCTTCCTACGTTAGAAATATTGGATAAATGTGGATTTTGGTCTTTGGAAGTGTGGGGTGGCGCTACATTTGATGTGTGTCTTAGGTATCTAAAAGAAGATCCATGGGAACGTTTAAAACAATTTAAAAACATCGCAAAAAATACCAAACTTGAAATGCTGTTAAGAGGCCAAAATATCGTAGGCTATAGGAATTATCCAGACGACGTTGTGGAGGCTTTTGTTAAAAAATCTTACGACAATGGAATAGAAGTTTTTAGAATTTTTGATGCTTTAAACGATGTTAGAAACATGAGAAAAGCCATAGAAACTGCCAAAAGCTTAAATGCTATAGTAAAAGGAGTGTTATCGTATACAACAAGTCCAGTCCATACCGTCGAATACTACGTAAAAATAGCAAAAGATTTAGTAGATATGGGTATAGATATAATTTCTATAAAAGATCAAGCCGGCATATTAACTCCAAAAATGGCTTTTGATTTGGTAAAAGCTCTAAAACAAGAATTTAAGCTTCCTATACACGTACATACACAAACCACTGCAGAACTTGCTAACATGGCCCAGCTTAAAGCCTTAGAAGCTGGAGCAACTATGTTTGATACGGCTTTTTATAGCTTGGCATCTCAGACTTCCCATCCGTCTGGAGAAACAATGATACATGTTTTTAAGGAATTTGGCTATCAAATAGATGTAAACCAAGCACTTTATGAAGAAGCTGGCAATGTTTTTAGAGAGGTTAGAAAAAAGTATAAAAAATACGACACACTACCTCCTTATCCAGACGTATCCGTATTAACACACCAAGTACCAGGTGGTATGATTAGTAACTTTATAAGTCAGCTCAAAGAACAAAACTTAGAAGATAAATTGGAAGAAGTGTTAAAAGAGGTAGCTAGAGTTAGAGAAGACTTAGGATACCCTCCTCTTGTGACACCTACAAGTCAAATGGTGGGGTCTCAAGCTTTTCTAAACGTAGTAAATAAAGAAAGATATAAGGTTGTCACGAAAGAAATAAAAGATTATGTGAAAGGTTTATATGGAAAACCACCAGCCCCTATAAAACCAGAAATTATGGAATTGATATTAAAAGACGAAAAAGATAAAGTCTATTTTGATATAAGACCAGCCGACCTTCTTCAAAATGAATTAGATGAAATAAGAAAAGAAGCCTACTATGCAGGCGCAAGAAATGAAGAAGACGTACTTTCTTACGCCATATTACCAGTAGTAGCTAAAGAGTTTTTCGAATGGCGAGAAAAATTTGAAAAAGGCTTGGTACAAAAAGAAATAGAGTATACATATAGCGATTGCAACGAAAACGTGCCTGTTGAATTTAACATAGCCGTTCATGGTGAGCAGTTTAATATAAAAATAGTTGGTAGAGAAGGTATGTCAAAAGATAGAAAGCTCTTCTTCATAAGAATAAACGATCAATTAGAAGAAGTTACCGTTGAACCAATAAAAGAAATAACAGTTTCCCAACAAAAATTTAGCAGTGTTGATATACCAGAAGGAACATCTGTAAAACCAAAAAGGCCAAAAGCCCAGGACATAGGCGATATATCTTCAAACATCTCAGGTAAGGTTGTGGATATAAAGGTAAGCATAGGCGATAAGGTAAAAGAAGGCGATACGCTTTTAATAGTAGAAGCTATGAAGATGGAAAATGAGATAAAAAGCACAATAGATGGGCAAGTAGAAGAAATTCTGGTAGAAATAGGAGAAGTTATAAATCCCGGTGAAGTGCTTATAAGATTAAAACCAGAATTTGATGCTTAAAATAGCAATACCAAAAGGAAGACTGCTAGAAGAAGTTTCAGATTTGCTTGTTAAGAGCGATATAATACCTTTTAAAATTGAAGAAAGTAGAAAACTAATAGTTGATATAGATTACTTCAGATTTTTAATAGTAAAACCATCAGATGTAGCCACATACGTAGAGCAAGGAGCGGCAGATATAGGAGTGGTAGGGTTAGATGTGATGAAAGAAGAACCAAAAGAAGTATATGAAATTTTAGATTTGGAAAACATAGGTAAATGTAGTATGGTAGTGGCCGGAAAACCAGAAAAAATTGAAGATTACAAAATACTTCATTTTACAAAAGTAGCTACAAAGTATGTAAATATAGCCAGAAGCTTCTTTGAAGACAAAGACGTTTCTATAAACATTATAAAATTAAACGGTTCGGTAGAAATAGCTCCCATAATAGGGCTAAGCGATTATATAGTTGATATAACTCAAACAGGGAAAACATTAAAAGAAAATGGTCTCGTAGTGATGGAAAAAATATTTGATTCATATGCAAAGATAATATGCAACAAAGCAGCTTTTAGAATAAAAAAATATGATATATTTAAAATATTGGATAAATTATCCGATATTTAGGTATAGTGTATGGATATATTCTCTATTATAGGTTTTTTGGCTTTTGGTACACTTTTGTTAGGAGCTTTCTTAGATGGGGCTCATCTAGCAATTTTAATACAGCCTCCTGCTTTCTTAATAGTAGTACCATCTACCCTTTTGGGAGTGCTTGGTTCCGTGCCAGCTGGCAAGATAGGTTATATAATAAAAGCCCTAAAAATGGTCTTTAGCGGAAGCATAGTAAACCCAGAAAAAACGAAGGAAGAGATATTGGAAATAGCTAACAAAGCTCGTAAAGAGGGTATACTGAGTCTTGAGTCTAGTATAGACGAAATAAAAGATCCTCTTATAAAAAGAGGCGTTGAGCTCATGGTACTTGGCATGGATGAAGAATCAATAGTTTCTATATTAGAAGCAGAACTTACAAAAGAAGAGGAAGAACTAAAGATAGGAGTAGAGTATTGGAAAACTTGTTCAGAAACTTCACCTACTATGGGTCTAACCGGAGCTGTTTTTGGATTGATGCACGCTTTAACACAGCTAAACGACCCAAATAAGTTAGCTGAAGGTATATCCACAGCCTTTGTGGCTACCGTTTATGGCATCACTAGCTCTTATCTTATTTTTGGACCATGGGGTAGAAAATCAAAGGCAAAACTTGACATGATAGTTATGGCTGGTTATATGACAATAGAGGGTATCAGGCTTATAGCAAAAGGTGAAAACCCAAGACTTATAGAAGAAAAGCTTAATGCTTATGCGTGATAAATATGGCTAAAAAACAAAAATGTCCGGAAGAAGCTTCTGAAAGATGGGCTATACCATACGCTGATTTTTTAACACTTCTTTTAGCTCTTTTCATTGCTTTATACGCAATAATGAGAGGAGCTAAAGCTATACCAATATATGCAGAGGCTTTTGCAAAAGCTATGGGCATGAGGATACTTCCATTTGAACAAACGCTCCCAACTCAAATATTACCACAACCAGTACTTCCAAGGGTTCAACTAACACAAAAAGGGACATATATAAATATGCAGTTGAAAAGAATAGAGCAAATGCTGAAAAAACAAGGCTTAGAAGGTAAGTTCAAAGTTAAACTTGTGCCTCAGGGTATCAAGCTAATACTTCAAGACACTATATTGTTTAAAAGCGGTAGCGCTGATATAGAACCTAAGTATTATCCATTGCTTGATTCTATATACAAAATAATTTCGAGCTTGCCAAATCCCATAGAAATAGATGGATACACAGACAACACTCCTATACATACACCTATATTTCCCTCAAACTGGGAACTGTCTACCGATAGAGCGGCTTCTGTTGCTAAGTACTTCATATCTAAAGGTTTTGATCCATCAAAGATAAAGATCGCTGGGTATGGCAAGTACCATCCATTGGTACCAAACACAACACCAGAAAATAAAGCTATGAACAGAAGGGTTGAAATAACAATACTTAATATAAAAGGAAGTGAACTTACCACGCTTGCACAATATGAAAATCCAAACAACAAATGGGAACAAATAGAAAGAAACTGGGGCATCATCCCGAATGCTCAAAATTCCAATAACCAATCTCGGTAAATTTTTGGTTTTTCATATATAATATTTATATGCTAAAGTACGATATCGTTGTAATAGGCGGCGGTGGTGCTGGATTAATGGCTGCCATAGAAGCTTCTAAAGATAAAAACATAAAAATAGCGGTTGTTTCTAAAGTTTTCCCAACTAGGTCTCATACCAGTGCCGCTCAAGGTGGTATGAACGCTAGCATAGGAGTAGCTGATCCAAACGATTCACCAGAAAAACATGCTTTTGATACAATAAAAGGTGCCGATTTTTTAGCAGACCAACAAGCTGTCTTGTTTATGTGTAAGAATGCTCCAGACGTGATATACGAGTTAGATAGAATGGGTGTCCCTTTTTCAAGGACAAGCGACGGTAAAATAGCTCAAAGGCCTTTTGGAGGAGCTTCTTTTCCAAGAACCGTTTATTCCGCGGATAGAACAGGCCACGTACTTCTACATACACTATTTGAACAAGCAATGTCAAAAGAAAATATAGATTTCTTCAACGAGTATTTTTTGCTTGACTTAGACATACAAGATGATACTTTGCAAGGTATTGAGATTTTAAATATAAAAGATTCAACGGTTTTATATGTAAAAACAAAAGTAGCCATATTAGCTGGGGGTGGCTTTGCAAGGATATACTGGCATAGAAGCACCAACGCCTCTGGTAACACCGGAGATTTGCAAGCGGTAGCTTTAAGAAAAGGTCTGGCTCTAAAAGATATGGAATTTATCCAATTTCATCCAACGGGTCTTGCCAAAACTGGTATACTTCTTTCAGAGGCATCGAGGGGAGAAGGTGGATACCTTTTAAATGTTAAGGGTGAAAGGTTTATGGAGAAATATTCTCCAAATAAAATGGAGTTAGCCCCAAGAGATATAGTATCAAGATCGATAGAACTTGAAATAAAGAGCGGTCTTGGTGTAGGAGAAGGAACATCTGCATATGTGTATTTGGACCTAAGACATTTGGGAGAAGAAAAAATAAATGAACGATTACCTCAGGTAAGGCAATTAGCCATCGATTTTGAAGGCGTAGACCCTGTAAAAGCTCCGATACCCATAAGACCTACAGCTCATTATTGCATGGGGGGTATAGATGTTGTTGATTTTAAAAGCTCCCAAACAAGTGTAAAAGGGCTTTTAGCTATAGGAGAGTGTGCTTGCGTATCAGTACACGGCGCCAACAGGTTAGGAGGTAATTCCCTTACTGAGCTTGTGGTGTTTGGAAAATACGCTGGTGAATATGCACGTGAATATGCAAAAAATTCCGATTTTTCAAATAAAAATCCTGTAATAAACTCTGAAGCTTATATAAACTCTTTGATGCAAAGAGAAGGAAATGTTAAACTGTACGAAGTAAGAAATAAAATGGGGGAAATAACATGGTTTAACATGGGTATATTTAGGACGGAAAGCTCTTTGAAAGAAGCTTATGAAGAACTCACAAAACTATTGGATATGTGGTATTATATACCAGTTTCAGACAAATCAAGAATATTTAATACAAATCTTATTGAGCTTTTAGAGTTAAGAAATATGCTTGAATTATCAAGAGCGGTAGCTTTATGCGCTTTAAACAGAAGAGAATCAAGAGGTGGGCATTGGAGAGAAGATTACAAGGAAAGAGACGATGAGAAGTTTTTAAAACATTCGCTGGTACAATATAAAAATGGTGAGCTTAACTTAAGCTACAAAGAGGTAGACACAAGTATTTACAAACCAGAGGAGAGGAAATATTAATGAAAAAAGTATTTTTATTTATATTGCTGTTAGTATCTTTTGGCTTTTCCCAAACTATATCAAAAATAGAAGTTGTTGGAAACAAATATATACAATCAGGTCTCATTAAAGGGTTTATGAAGCTGCACCCAGGTATGCAATTTTCTCAAACTATGCTGGATGAGGATATAAAAAGGTTATATGAAACTGGATATTTCAAAAATATAGCAGTAAAAGAAATAAAAAAGGACGATCATGTAAAACTTATATACATTGTACAAGATTTGCCAATTATATATCGTATAGAATTTAAAGGCAACAAAAGACTGAGCTCTAAAGACCTTGCCAGAAAACTTGGCATAGAAACGGAGGTAGGAAAATTTGGATTAAATCAAGCTACTAGAGGTTTAACGCCATCTTCCAGCATAAATGAGAAGATAGAAATTATAAAACAATTCCAATTAGGAAAAGTCTTAAGCGAAGAACAAATCCACGAGCTTATAAACCGTATCAAAAAAGCCTATGAAGAAGCTGGATACTCTCATGTGGGTGTAACCTATAAGATAATACCAGTTAAAGGGGCATCAAGACTGGTGTTTTATATAAAGGAAACAAAACCTACCTATGTGAGTGACATTCATTTTATAGGTAACAAGACTTTTAGCGACGGTAGGCTCTTGGACCATATGAAAACGCAACCCTTTAGTCTCTTGGCTTTTAGATGGCACCCCCCTTTCAACAAACATATACTCATGGATGATATAAAGAGATTGAAAAAATTTTATGAAAATGAAGGTTTTTTTGAAGTCCAAATAAACAAACCCATTATTAAAAAACATGGACACTGGGTAAATATAACCATCAAAATAAACGAAGGGCCAAGGTATAAAATAGGTAAGATAGTTTTCAAAGGAAACAAAATGTATTCTGAAGATGAACTTTTAGATAAAATAATACAGCACAGAGATAGCAAAAGGTATTATAAAAAATCTATAATAAAACTTATAGAAAAAAGAATATATGATAAATACGGCAAGATAGGTTTCATCAATGAATACACCAGCGTAAAAAAGAAACCAGATTTTAAAAATAAAACTGTGAATTTAGTTTTTCATGTTTACGAAGGTGGTCCAGTATACGCTGGTAAAATCCATATACGAGGAAATTACGAAACAAGAGACTATGTTATAAGAAGAGAAATGAGGGTACAAGAATACGACCTTATTACAAGACACGAACTAAGTAGATCAAAGGACCGTATAATGAACTTAGGCTACTACGACAACGTACAAATAGTACCAGTGCCAAAACCAGATAACTTTGATGATATATATACAAAAATCCAAGAAAGATATACAGGTCAGTTCTCAGTGGGTCTTGGCTACAATCAGGTAACTGGTCTTGCTGGATTTGCATCCATTAGGAAAGGTAATTTCCTAGGTACCGGTGATATAGCTGGCGTATCTTTATCATACGGTGCTAATTATCAAAACGACTCAATAAGCTATACACACAAATGGTTGTTTAACAAACCTATAGATGTAACTGGATCACTATACGATACAAAGATCTACTATGTAGACTACACTGTGCAAAGAGTTGGTTTTGACTTAACCTTTACGAAAGAATTTGGTGAATATTGGTATGCAAGCTTAGGCACAAGCATACAAAAAGTAACGTATTCTGACATATCATCTTCTGCTCCGCCGGTAATCCAATCTCAAGCGGGCACTTGGCAAGCAAGAAAGTTAATATTTTCGGTTTCTCATAATACCACAGATTACTATTTGTTCCCTTCAAAGGGATCTATTCAATCTTTAACATACACAATTGCTTTACCGGTGCTTGGTGGTAGTGAAAAATTCCAGAAAATTGTGCTTTCAAACGCAAACTTTATAAAAGACCATATATTCTACACCGGTACAATATTCTCAGCGAGAGAGACTGTTGGTTGGGCTCAAGCATATTCCAATTCGGTTGTACCTTTGGATGATGAATTTTTCGTAGGTGGTGACTATACGATAAGAGGTTATAGTTACGGTTACGCTGGTCCTCTTGACTCAGCTGATGAACCAATAGGTGCTACAAGGGAGATTGTGTTAAACTTTGAAACGGATTATCCTCTATACAAAAACATCTTCTACGTAGACGCCTTTTACGATACTGGTAGAGGTGCGGATTCTTGGTCTGGTCTAAAACCAAGCAATTGGCTTGGAAGCTATGGTGTAGGTATAAGATTTATAACCTCTTATGCACCAGTGAGACTTGACCTTGCTTTTAAAACCAAACCAGTACCAGGAGATACCGCAAGAGAAAAGATATCTTTTGTACTTGGATCGTTTTTCTAAGATATTATACGCCCTGGGCAGGAGTCGAACCCGCAACCTTGGGATCCGTAGTCCCATGCTCTATCCAATTGAGCTACCAGGGCTAATAACATATTATAGCATATTAAAAGCCAAAAACAGGTATAATATATAACCATGGATATACAGAAACAATTGGAGATTATACAAAAAGGAACCGTAGAAATTATAGAGAAAGAAGAGCTTATAGAAAAGTTAAAAAAGGGAAAGCCCCTTGTAGTAAAAGCAGGTTTTGACCCTACAGCAAAAGATTTGCATTTAGGGCACACGGTTTTGCTTCAAAAATTAAGAGACTTTCAAAATTTAGGGCATGAAATAATATTTTTAATAGGTGATTTTACAGCGATGATAGGAGATCCAACCGGTAGAAACGAAACAAGACCCCCTCTTTCTAAAGAAGAAGTTTTAGAAAATGCAAAAACATATCAAGAGCAAGTTTTTAAGATTTTAGATAAAGATAAAACAAAAATTTTATACAACAGCGAGTGGCTATCTACTATGACAACAAAAGATATAGTCAACCTTGCTTCAAAATATACAGTAGCAAGAATGTTAGAGCGCGATGATTTTCAAAAGCGCTATAAAGAAGGCTCTCCTATACACATTCATGAGTTTTTATATCCACTTTTTCAAGGATACGACTCTGTGGTGCTAAAAGCAGACATAGAGATAGGAGGGTCTGATCAAAAGTTTAACTTGCTTGTAGGAAGGGAACTTCAAAAGGATTACGGCTTAGAAAAACAAGTTTGTATTACTATGCCGCTTTTAGTGGGAATAGACGGTGTAAAGAAGATGTCAAAAAGCTATGGAAACTATATAGCACTAAAGGATGATCCTAAGGATATGTTTGGAAAAATTATGAGTATATCTGATGAACTTATGTACGACTATTATACTTTACTCACCGATAAGACCCCAGATGAGATAGAAAAGATAAAAGCGATGCATCCTATGGAAGCTAAAAAGCAGCTTGCATACATCATTGTATCAAGATTTCATTCAGAGGAAAAGGCCAAAGAAGCAAAGGAATTTTTTGAATCTACTTTTTCTCAAAAAGAGTTTCCGAAGGACGCACCAGTATTTAGCTTTTCTGATAAAGATTCTTTAAAAGCTTACGAACTTATAGTAAAGATAGGTTTTGCACCTTCAAACAACGAAGCAAGAAGAATAATATCTGGAGGAGGGCTAAGAATAAACGGAGAGAAGATAACAGATCCGAACAAAGAAATAGTTGTTGAAAATGAGCTAAGAGTACAAGTGGGTAAAAAACATTTTGCAATAATCAAAAAAGCATGATAAACATAGAAGATTTTCTAAACAAAAAAGAGTCAATATGCGTAGTAGGGCTTGGGTATGTAGGGCTTCCATTGGCTGTAGCGTTTGCAAGACATTTTAACGTAATAGGTTTTGATATAAACCAAATAAGGATAAACGAATTAAAATTAGGTATAGACAGGACAAAGGAAACTACTCCTGAAGAACTTCTAAATAGCAATATACTTTTTACAGCCAACGAAGAGTATATAAAAAAATGTAAATTTATTATTATTACAGTACCAACACCTATAGATAAACACAAAGTACCAGACCTAAAACCTATATTTAGTGCATCTACTATAGTTGGAAGAAATTTGCAAAAAGACAGTATAGTAGTTTATGAATCTACAGTATATCCTGGTCTAACGGAAGAAGAATGTGTACCTATATTAGAAAAAGAATCAGAACTTAAATGGAAAAAAGATTTTTTTGTGGGTTATTCACCAGAACGCATAAATCCTGGTGATAAAATACACAGGTTTGAAAATATAGTAAAAGTAGTTTCTGGAGACAGTGAATATAGTCTTAATATAATAAGCGAAATTTACTCTAAGGTTGTAAAAGCTGGAATATTTAAAGCAAAATCTATAAAAGTTGCAGAAGCCGCTAAAGTTATAGAAAACACCCAACGAGATATAAACATTGCGCTTATGAACGAACTATCGATGATATTTCATAAAATGGGTATAGATACAAAGGATGTATTAGAAGCCGCTTCTACCAAATGGAATTTTCTCAAATTTGAACCAGGCTTGGTAGGAGGGCATTGCATCAGCGTAGACCCTTACTATCTAACATTCAAGGCTCAAGAGTTAGGCCACCATCCAGAGGTAATTCTTTCTGGTAGAAGAGTAAACGACAATATGCCAAACTTTGTAGTACAAAACGTTTTAA
The DNA here is from genome assembly GCF_000213785.1 of Hydrogenobaculum sp. 3684. NCBI lineage: Bacteria > Pseudomonadati > Aquificota > Aquificia > Aquificales > Aquificaceae > Hydrogenobaculum > Hydrogenobaculum sp. 3684. The sequence continues at coordinate 562,684 of NC_015557.1, forward strand.
AGCTTTTAATAAAAGCAAAAAAACAGATAGAATCCTCAAAAATAATCATATTTGGGCTCTCTTTTAAAGAAAACATTCCAGACATAAGAAACTCAAAAGTAGTAGATATATACAACGAACTTAAAGATTTTGGTATAAATACATACATATACGACCCATACGTATACAAAGATGAAGTGTTTAAAGAATATGGTATAGAACTTCTACAAGACCCTTATGAAAAAGCACCTTACGACGCTGTAATTGTAGCGGTAAAACACAACGCTTTTGGGGAATACGATATAAGATTTTACGAAAATATTACTAAAAGCCCAAAAATTTTGATAGATATAAAAAGCTTATACAACAAAGATATTTTCTTAAAAAACGGCTTTCTTTATTGGAGCTTATAATGAAAGAAATAAGAGCAAGAGCACGAGAAATAGCATTTAGAAGCCTTTACGCTTGGGATATAAGTGGTGGAGAAATATCTAGCATAGCTCAAGAAATTATAAATATGAGCGAACCGCCACTTAAAAAAGATAGTAAAAAATATGCACTACTTATAACAAAAAAGTTTGAAGAAAATATAGAAAATATAGACAAGAAAATAGCCTCTTATCTTGAAAATTGGAATCTTGATGATTTGGGCAGCATAGAAAAAGCTATTTTAAGAACTGCTTTCACAGAATTTCTTTACATAAAACCTAAAAAAAACATACAAGCTATAATAGATTATGTAGAAATTGCAAACAACTATGGTAATAAAAAAACGCCTTCTTTTATAAACGGTATTCTCTCCAGACTATCAAAAGACATATACAATGTATAAGCTGCTTCTCACAAGAGAAGAAGAGAAGAACTTAGAATCTCAAAAAATATTCTCTTCTTACAATATAAATACTATCAGCTTACCTATGATAGAAACAATACCAAAAGAGTTTGAGTTAAAAGGCTTTGACTTTGACAGTATAATCTTTAGCAGCAGAAAAGCTGTAGAAATATTTTTTAAAAATTTATATATTTGCAAAAATACAAATATTAATATATATATTGTGGGAGAAAAAACTAAAGAGTCTTTCTTAAAATTTTACAACACAAAAAAATTAATCACTAGAGATTCAATAAAAGAAATACTACCTATAATAAGTGGTAAAACTCTTTGGATAAGAACGGACTTTGAGCTTCCAGAAGATATAAAAAATATGGTAAAAAACAAAGATATTTTCATATTGGAAGCCTACAAAACTAAGCATAAGGTTTACGATATAGAAAAGGTATTAGAGGCTGTTAATACTATAAATGGAATATTTTTTGCTAGTCCTTCAGCTTTTTTAGGGCTTTTAAAAAATTTGCAAAATTACAAATACATTTTAAACGAAAAAGATATATTTGCCATAGGAAACACTACGGCAGATGCTATAAAAAATGAAGGATTTAACGTGACTTATGTACCACAAAAACCAAACATAGAATCTATAGCAAAATACATATCATCTATTGGCACATAATTTGCCTAGATAATTATGTATGAGAAACGAATGTTTTTTGCAAAATACCATATCTGATTCTTTTACAATAGAGGGCATTGGTATACACTCAGGTGAAATATCAAAGGTAAAGTTCCATCCAGCAGAAGAAAATACAGGCATAATCTTTATGAGGAACGCTTATAAAGTAAAAGCTCATGTGGAAAATGTAGTAGATACTTCAAATTCAACATCCATAGGAAACGGTATAGTAACTTTTAGAACTATAGAGCACATAATGGCAGCCCTATATTTAGCGGATATAGACAATGTAATAGTGGAGTTTGTAAATTCTGATGAATCCCCTATTATGGATGGGAGTGCTTGTGAGTTTTTCAAGCTTTTAGAAAAATACAAAGTTACTCAAGATGCTCCTAAATATTTTGGCTATCTTTCAAATATTGTAAGAGTTTCAGAGAGCAACAAATATATAATGGCAAAACCACAAAAAAGTTTGTCTATTACGTTTGAAGGATTTTTTGGAAATTTTCTAAAGCATCAAACCTATAATTACAACTCCGAATTGGAAAAACCACACATAGATAGAAAGCTTATAAGCGCCAGGACTTTTTGTCATATAGAAGATATAGAAAAACTTAGAAAGTTAGGTCTTGGAAAAGGTGGCTCTTTAGAAAACAACATAGTGCTTACGGATACAGGCGTATTAAACCAAGGTGGACTAAGACATTCTCATGAACCTGTAAGCCATAAAGTCCTGGACTTAATAGGAGATTTATATTTAACCGGTGTAAGATTTTCAGCAAATATATACTCTTACATGGGTGGACATAAATTAAATATTGAATTTGTAAAAGAAGCCATAAAACATATCAAAATATCTGAGCACCTATTAGAAACAGCAAAAACAGCTTCATAAAACACTTTTAGATAATCACATAAATTTCATGATATACTATTAAAATATTATATGGAGGTAATTATGAACATTAAATTTAAAAAAGCTAAATTTTTAAAGCCAAGTTTAGTGCTTGCGTTAGCTATTTTTGGTATTGGTTTAAATGCTTGTAGCAAACTTCAAACTACAAAATGCCCTTCTAACAACACTATAATTACAAACGTAGAGCATTTTACACCACCAGGGGCAAAGGTCCAAGTGGTAGCAGAAAAACCTTTAAAACAAATAAAAGGCCTTTGTGAAGTGGTTATAAAAATAAACGGTGGGCCACCAAATGTTATATATACTGATCCAAAAGGAAACTACTTTATAGCTGGTCAGCTTCTAAACGCTATTACAAAGCAAAATCTTACAGAAGAAACTGCGAGCCAGTTCTTAAAAGTAAGCAAAAATGAAGAATCAGGACTAAATCAGTATGTAGCTTTTAGTTATTACAAAGGAAAATCTTATTTTGGTACAAATCCACCACCAGCAGAGAAATACATATATCTAATTACCGATCCTAAATGTCCATTTTGCCACGAGGCAGAACCTCTTATACAAAAATGGGCAGATAAAAATGGCGTAGAAGTAAGAGTTATACTTTTCCCACTGCCAATACATCCAGGAGCTTTCCAATCAGCTGTAGGGCTTTGGTGCAACAAAAAAGGATGGAACAGCCTACACGATGCTTACAACGCAAAAGCACCTATGTCTCAATGCCCTCAAGGAGAAGCTTTTATCAAAAACTCTATGCAAGAAGCTATGAAACTTGGAGTCCAAGGTACACCCACTATTATAGGCATGGATGGTAAAATGCATCCAGGAGCCCCAAGTAGTGAAAAACAATTAGACCAGTGGTTAGGTAAATAAATCATTTTATTTTCAGGCTTTTTATAGTGTGAATATTTTAATAGCTAGTGAAAAGTATAAAGAGTTAAGATACCCTAAAAACCATCCCTTGAGGGTGCCTAGGGTTTCCCTTATGATAAATTACCTTAAGGCACTTGGTTTTGATGTCGATTATCTAGAAGGAAGGGATGCGTCTATAGAAGAGTTGCTTATTTTCCACACAAAAGATTATATAGAGGCTCTTATAGAAGCAGATAGAATGATGAAAGCCACCAATTATATGAGAGAAAAATATGCCATAGGAACTATAGAAAATCCTGTATCAGCGGGTATGTGGAAAGGATCTTTGTTGGCAACGGGCTCTAGCGTCCAAGCCGTAGAATTTTATATTAAAAACCATAAAACAGAGAATGAATTTGTGGCGTTTAACCCAGCAGGTGGAATGCATCACGCAATGAAATCACGGGCAAACGGTTTTTGTTTTTTAAACGATCCAGTTATAAGCATATTGCATCTACAAAAACATGGTTTTAAGAAGATAATGTATATAGATTTAGATGCTCATCATCCAGATGGTGTTCAAGAAGCTTTTTATAACAGCGCCGATGTGTTTTTAATAAGCTTGCATCAATCTCCAGAGTACGCTTTTCCTTTCCATGTTGGATATGCAGATGAACTAGGAGAAGGTGAAGGTTTTGGTTTTAATATGAATATACCTCTTCCAAAGGAGATTAACGATAACGATTTCTTGCATGCTTTAGAAAAAGCCATTGAAATAGCCACAAAAAAATTTACCCCGGATGCTTTTGTGATACAAATGGGTGTTGATGCTGTAAAAGAAGATTACTTATCAAAATTTAGTCTATCAAACAACATTTATATAAAAGCAATAGACATAATAAGAAAATATACAAAGAAATTTATTTTGCTTGGAGGTGGTGGATACAATCCAATAAGCCTTGCCAGAGCATGGTCTTTGATATGGCTTTATTTAGAAGGTATTGATGTAAAATCTATAAAAGTCACAAAAGAAGCAAAAACGCTTTTAGAGTCTGTAGATTACGAAGATTTTGACGAGATTATGGAGCCACAAATATATACCAGCATACTAGATGAACCACGAGAAGGAGATGTTACCATAAAAGAATATCTTGAAAAAATATTTTATTTGCATAAATTTAGTATATGATGGTATAATCATATGGTTATATCACTAATTTATATTATTTTTGGAGGTATGTATGGAAACAATGGAAAAGCCTAAGAGCACCATAGATCAGAAGATAAAGTTTCTTAAAAGCGTTAGCATATTTGAGAATATGTCTAACGATGAGATAAAGGAAGTGGCAAGTCTTCTAAATATGAGAGAATATAGAAAAAACGAATATATATTCTTTGAAGAGGAATCTGAACCTGGGCTTTTTATATTGATGGATGGTATAGTCAAGCTCATAAAAGAGACCCAGGACGGCCGCACAATTATAGTAAGGCTCGTATTTCCAAAAGATACCTTTGGATGGATTGAGTGGGGTGGATCAAATATAAAGTCAAAAATAAAAACTACATACACAGCTCAATCTATGACAGAATCATCTGTTTTATACCTTTCAAACCAAGACTTTATAAATTTAGCTATCAAGTATCCAGCTTTTGCTGTAAAAGTAACTTGTGATGCTACTCACAATCTTTTATACGCTTACGATATATTAAAATCCATAGCTTCTGGTAGAGTGGAAGAGCGCATAGCAAGAGTGCTACTAGAACTAGCAAAGTCTGTAGGTGAAGAAAAAGAAGGTGGTAAAATATCAATAGAAATACCTATTACTCGTCAAGATATAGCAGAGATGACAGGCACTACTGTAGAAACAGCCATACGTATTATGAGCAAATGGAAAAAAGAAGGTATAATACATACGGAAAGAGGCTATATAGAGATACTTAAGAAAAGGGAATTAGAAAGGCTCATGATATAAGCTAAATATTATAAGGGTAAAACGTTGGAAGGTCACGTACTAATAGTTAGTTTTGGGTCTCAATATGTACAGCTTATAGCTAGAAAAGTAAGAGAGTTAGGGGTCTATAGCGAGATAGTTTCACCAGATATAGACATTGAGGAGATAATTGCAAAAAAGCCATGTGCATTGATATTTTCTGGAGGTCCATATTCGGTATACGAGGAAAATGCACCAAAGCTTGACAAGAAGATTTATGAGCTTGGAATACCCATATTGGGAATATGCTACGGACATCAGTTAATAGCCTATGATTTTGGTGGAACAGTGGAAAGATCAGATAAACACGAGTATGGTAAGGCATATTTAGATTTTAAACCTAACATCTTTTTCAAAGATATACCACAGCATACCGTAGTTTGGATGAGTCATGCGGATAAAGTATATACTTTACCAAAGGATTTTGAGTCTATAGGTTTTTCGGATAACTCAGAAAATGCTGTTATAAAACACAAGCATCTTGCAATATACGGTGTGCAGTTTCATTTGGAGGTTTATCATACCGAATACGGTAAAAAGATGTTGTCAAACTTCTTGTTTGATATAGCAAAATGCCAGCCAAACTGGAATATGAAAAATTTCAAAGAGCATAAAATAGAAGAGATAAAAGAAACTGTTGGCAATAAAAAGGTAATATGCGCTATATCTGGTGGTGTAGATTCTGCTGTAGCTGCTGTTTTAACCCACAAAGCTATAGGTGATAAACTAACGTGCATTTTTGTAGATCATGGGCTTCTTAGAAAAAACGAGTCAAAGGAAGTAATATCAAATCTTACAAATCTTGGTCTTAATATTGTAGCGCTTGATAGAAGCAATTTATTTTTAGAAAAGCTTAAAAACGTTGAAGATCCAGAACAAAAAAGAAAAATCATAGGAAACACTTTTATAGAGATTTTTGAAGAAGAAGCCAAAAAATACAACGCAGAGTTTTTGCTTCAGGGCACGCTTTATCCAGATCTTGTTGAAAGCGCTGGTATTCATGGGTCAGCTAAAATAAAGTCTCACCACAACGTTGGAGGGCTCCCAGAAAAAATGAATCTAAAACTTTTGGAACCTTTAAGAGAACTTTTCAAAGATGAAGTAAGAGCCTTAGGTTTAGAACTTGGTCTTCCAAAAGACATGGTGTATAGACATCCATTTCCTGGGCCAGGGCTTGCGATAAGAATAATAGGAGATGTAAAAGAAGAAGATTTAAACATTCTAAGAGAAGCAGATGCTATTTTTATAGAAGAGTTGAAAAAGTGGGATTTATACGATAAGACGTGGCAAGCTTTTGTTGTGCTTTTACCAATAAAATCTGTAGGCGTAATGGGAGACAACAGAACATACGAAAAGGTTTTAGCTTTAAGAGCGGTAGACAGCCAAGACGGAATGACCGCAGAACCGTCAAAGCTTCCTTATGAATTTTTAGAACATGTGATGAGGAGAATAATACAAGAAGTAAAAGGTATCAACAGAGTGGTTTACGATATATCTTCAAAACCACCAGCCACAATAGAGTGGGAGTAGTGTTATGAGACTAGGTGTGAACATAGATCATGTAGCCACTATTAGAGAAGCGAGGAAAACTTTTGAACCGTCTGTATTAGAAGCCGCTTTTATAGCAAGAAGAGCTGGTGCTCACCAGATTACAATGCATCTAAGAGAAGACAGAAGACACATAAAAGATGAAGATGTAAGGTTGGTAAGGACATTGGTGGAAATTCCGCTAAACCTTGAAATGGCTCCTACAGAAGAGATAAAAGCTATTGCGTTAGAAATAAGGCCTCAAAGAGTTACTCTTGTACCAGAAAAAAGACAAGAGATAACCACTGAAGGCGGATTAGACATATTATCAAACATAGATTATTTGAAAAGCTATATAAAAGATTTTAAAGAAAATCAGATAGAGGTATCTTTTTTTATAGACCCAGACCTTGAACAAGTAGAAGCATCGAAATTTGCAGGGGCAGATGCAATAGAGCTACACACTGGAAGATTTGCAGAGAGTTTTCATAAGAGAGATTTTAGGCTTTTAGAAGAGGAGAAAAATAGGCTAAGGAAAGCTGCAATCTTAGCAAGAGAACTAGGTCTTAATGTTTACGCAGGGCACGGCATCACTTATCAAAATATAAACCTTTTTTTGGATTTAAAAGATCTTATAGAAGAGCTTAACATAGGACATTCTATAATATCAAATGCTGTGTTGTTTGGCTTGGAGAAAGCAGTCAAAAAAATGCTTGATATAATATCATGAGCGATTATTCTAAAAAGAGAGATTTTTCAAAAACACCAGAGCCTCAATGGAGTATAGCAAAAAGCCATGAATCCATATTTGTAGTACAAGAGCATCACGCTTCTCACCTACATTGGGACTTTAGGCTAGCTTTAGATGGTGTATTAAAATCCTGGGCTATACCAAAAGAACCACCAGTAGAAAGTGGTGTCAAAAGACTTGCCATACAAACAGAAGACCATCCTTTGGAATATGCAAACTTCGAAGGTGTGATACCAGAAGGTCAATATGGTGCTGGTGTAGTAAAAATTTGGGATAAAGGCACATTTGAACTTTTAGAACGAACGGATAAAAAATACGATTTTATACTAAATGGCAACAAATTAAAAGGTAAGTATCATCTTATAAAATTCCCCAAAGGTGGTGATAAAGCTTGGTTGTTTTTTAAATCAGATTAATATATTGCTATATAAATAAAAATGGTTTATTATAATAATTATGCCGGTAGATAAATTGACAAAAGCTCAAAAAGCTGCGGTGCTTATGATGGCTTTACCTCCAGAGGTATCTGTGGAAATAATGAAAGAATTAGATGAATCGGAGATCCAAGATATATTTATAAATATGAATACTCTTCAAGGCATTACTCTTCAGGATGTAGAGGAGATAGCTAAAGAATTTTTACAAGATTATCAAGAGACAACAATAGTATCACCAGATACCGAGCAACTCTTGGAGTTTGCAAGAAAAGTTTTACCACCAGAAAAATTTGCCAAGATATATGAATTTGTAAGTAGTTCTACTATTATAAAGAGTTTTCAGGAACTAGAAAAAGTAGATGTTAAAGTTTTAGCTTCTTTATTGGCAAAGGAACATCCTCAAACTATAGCCGTCGTGTTATCTCAATTAAGTCCAATGAGAGCGGCCGATGTATTGCAGTATTTACCAGAGAATATAGCTGTAGAAGTAACAAAAAGGCTTGCAACATTGGAAAATATATCTCCAGAGTTTTTAGGAGAGCTTATAGAAAACTTAGCAGAAGAGATAAGGGGGATAGGTTTAAGCGGATTCTCTCAAAAAACAGATGGGCTTGTATTAGCGGCAGAAGTACTAAACTTGCTCGATAAAAAAATTACCGATAAGATCTTAAACAAAATAGAGCAAGAGGATAAGTATCTAGCAGAAAGGATAAAAGATAGAATGTTTGTATTTGAAGATATAGCAAAACTAAACAACAGAGATATCGTAGAAATACTAAAAGCTGTAGACAAAAACACGCTTATGGTTGCCTTAAAAGGAGCCTCCGATGCCATAAAAGAAAAGTTTTTCTCAAATATGTCTCAAAAAGCTGCTACCATCATGAAAGAAGATATGGAAGCAATGGGTCCTGTAAGAGCCGCAGATGTAGAAAAAGCTCAAAAAGAGATTATAGCCGTTATCAAGAAGTTGGCAGATGAAGGCAAGATAGACCTATCAGGCGGTGCTTCTTATGAATGATCACTTTGAAGCAATACAAAATATTGCCTTTGAAATTCAAAACAAAGAGCCTCCACCAAACAAAATACCAGAAACATCTTTTAACAAAGTTTTAGAGCTTATAAAAAAAGAAACACAAACTAAAATACTACAATACAGAAAAACTATAGAGCAATTAGAACAACAAATAACGTTAAAAGACCAAGAGATTAAAAGTCTTTTGGAAAAACACAAAAAGACTGAAGAAGAAATAGAGACTATTAAAAAAGAATTAGAAAACATTGAACAAGAAAAAAACGCTTTAATAGCCGAAAAGGAACAATTGAAAGCTACCATAGAACAACTAAAAGAAAACGAAGCTAAGGAAGAAGCTTATAAAAATGCCGTTTTACAAAGTTTAGAAACTATCAAAAATACCATAAGCCAAAGCGAGCAATTAACCATAGAAGAGATAAGTACATTGATATCAACTATACTAAGTAGTTTATACGCAAAATGTAGTATAGATTTAGACTCTATAGTAAAAAAAATTTTAGAGGATAGCGGTATATTTAAACATTTCATCATAGTAAAAGCCAACAAAACATTTATAGAAACTTTTCAAAAATATATAAAAAATCTAGATAACGTAGAAATTAAATTTATAGAGGAAAACCTAGAAAACGGCGAATTTCAAATAGAAACAGAGGACTTTATTTTGGAAAGATTTAACAAGGATTTATTAAAAGATGTTGTTGAAAAGGCCCTACAAAATATACGGTAAAATAACTAAGGTAAGTGGGGTTTACATAGAAGCTTCCAACTATAGTTCTGGTGTCGGGGATGAAGTAACGATAGACGGTGGTTTCAGAGGTGAGATCATAGGCTTTGACAAGGAAAATGCAATCATAATGTGTTTTGACAGCAATGTTAATGTAAAACCGGGCACTAAAGTGCTATATAGCGAAGAACCAGTATCTACATATGTATCAGAAGAATTTTTAGGCAAAGTATTAGATCCTTTCGGAAACATAATATATAGTGCTAATACCAAAAGCGTAAAATCATTAAAAAAATTACCTTTAAGTTTAGAAAACTACTCTCCTATGGAAAGAAAAAAAATATCAAAAATATTTGATTCCGGCGTAAGGACCATAAACGCGTTAACAACCATTGGTGTAGGACAGAGAATAGGTGTTTTTGCTGGGGCCGGTGTTGGAAAAACCACTACGCTTGGCATGATTATGAAGCATAGTTCTTCTGACATAGTAGTATTAGCGCTTATAGGAGAGCGTGGAAGAGAAGTTAGAGAGTATGTAGAAGATGTGTTGGGAGAGGCTTTTGAAAAATCGGTGGTGATAGTATCTACATCAGACCAAACGCCTATAATGAAAGTCAAAGGTGCCATCAGCGCTTTAGTACATGCTAGATTCTTTGCCAGCAAAGGTTACAATGTGTTACTTGTGATGGATTCTCTGACAAGACTTGCCATGGCGCAAAGAGAAATAGGGCTTTCTATAGGAGAGCCCCCTACACTAAAAGGTTATACACCTTCTGTATTTCTTGTTATGTCAAAGATAATAGAAGGATGTGGGCTAGTTGGAGACTATGGTATTACTGGAATATTTAGCGTACTGGTAGAAGGTGACGATACTTCATTAGACCCTGTAGCAGATAGCGCCATGAGTTTTTTGGATGGACATATACTTTTATCCCGAAAAATAGCGGATTCGGGTATCTATCCAGCTATAGACCCACTTAAAAGCATAAGCCGTATAATGCCAAATATAGTCTCAGATGAGCATTGGAACTACGTGCTTAAGTTTAAACAAATTCTATCTGAATATTATTCGATGGAAGATATCATAAAAGTAGGACTTTATAGGAAAGGATCCAACCCCACCATAGATAAAGTTTTAGAGCATAAATCCGATATAGATAGTTTTTTCATGCAAAATCCAAAAATTGGCATAAATTATAATAATAGCTTACAAGAGTTAAAAGAGCTTTTAAGCAAAATAAGTTAGGAGGTACACAACAGTTGCTATTTTCTGTAAAAAAGTGTAAAATAATAAACTATGGGCGGGAAATGTTGACACTTCAATGTTTACTTGAGTTTCAAAATGAAAAAGATAAAGAGATTGTATTAGATTTGATGCGTAGATTTTCATCAGCAATGAGATATGCATACAAAAGATTATTGGAAGGTGAAAAAAGAAAAGATTTAAAAAAACATTTATCAAAACTATTTAACATAAACACAAGATACTCAGATGATGCTATTCTTTTAGCACAGTCTACAATCTCATCATACAAAGAAAGAGGACAAAATCCAAAAAAGCTTGTATTTGGCTCAAGGAAATTGTTTGAGCAATTAAAGAAAAATCACTTAACAGGCAGAAGAAGAAAAGAGCTAAAAGAAAAATGGAAAGAAAGCAGACAAGGGAATTTATATTCAAGAGGAGATAAAACAAAACAAGGTAATTTGAATTTAAGATTTGAGTGGATAAATGATAAACTTTATTTAAGAATAAACACAGGAGATAGACAGTATATCTATGCAAAGGTAATTAGAAGTGTTAAAAGAGAAAAAGATAAATGGATAGAGTTTATGTTTATATTAGAAAAGGCATATCAGACAAGTGATTGGTTTCCATATAGCGTTAGATTAAAAGTAAAAACGGTAATGTATATGCTTTCATATCTGTGGAAGAAAAATTACCACCTGTTACAATTAAAAAGATAATGGAATAATAGGCATAGATATAAACGCTTATCCATTTCATTTAGCATTAGTAACAGTGTCAAAAGATGGAAATCTGGAAAACTATCAAGCGATAAGCTTGCATGAGTTATTGGATGTTAGCTCAGAAAAAAGACAATATTTAGAATGGCAAATAGCACATCAAATAATAGAAATTGCTAAGAAGGAAAACAAAGCTATTGCAATAGAAAACTTAGATAAACTACCAAAAGGTAAAAGAGGAGATGGGTTTGCTAAACTAAGACAGAAATTGCAAAAGTGGATATACAAGAGATTATTAAATAAAATAGAGATTACAGCAAGAAGAAATGGAATAGAAATTAGAAAAGTAAATCCAGCATATACATCTTTAATAGGCAAATTAAAATATGCACCGCAGTTTAACATAGACAAAGATATTGCAGCAGCATTTGTAATAGCAAGAAGAGGATTAGGATATAAGGAAAAACTACCTAAAAACTACAAAGGATTATTAAATGATAAAGATTTTCTTTTGTTTAGTGAAGCCAGTATTGAGGATAAGATCGCTAAACTCAAGAAAGAGATAAAAGAAGAGAAAAATCAGTACAAAAGAAATAAATTAAAAAGCAAATTGGTAAAATTAAAAAAGGATTTAAAAACGTTACAAAAACATTTGTCGTTTATTATAGAAAGTGAAAAGAGTAAGTCAGCTTCTCAACAACCTGTAAACCGACGGAAGGAACAGGTGAGAGGTCTACCTGTAGGTAGATACAAAAACTGGCAAGTTCTTTTCACAGCCTTTGCCTTCTCTTGCCTTGAGAGTTATAGAGACTTTTCTCCCTTGAAAAGGGTAATGATTTCAAGGGATTGGGTAAGGATGGCAAACAGGTTAGTTCCTGTACTTGGTGCAGGGTCTATGATACTTCCAAAATACCGCCTGTTGGGGTTGGAAGTATCTGAAATGGCGGAATACAAATACCCCAACTCAAGCTGTACAGAGCAATACAGTTTTGTACAGTTTGGTTGACCAGGTACATAATGAGTACGATAAATAGCTCAAACTTGATAGGTGGATTAACAACTGGACAGAGTATATCGTCACCATCTTGGCTTCCAAAAGTAAATGTTGTACCCCCTGGTACCCAGCAAAGTCTCATGAATCTTAGTGCAAGCGCTTACATGGAAATTTACACCACTGAACTAAAGTATCAAGACCCGACATCCTCAAGCGGTAACGATGTAACGTCTATGATAAACGCTACAGTACAACTTCAGCAAATAGGTTATTACAGTATGGCCCAGCAACAAACCCAAGCCCTAGAGGCGCTTTTATCGCAGATGACTATGCTCAATTCAGTGAATATGATAGGAAAAGAGTTTGTGTTTAGTACAAGTGGCATAGATACTACAAAAAATGTCAGTTATTATCTTGATGCTCCCACAAGCATGTCCAGCGTAACTGTTGAAATAATGAACGGTAATACACCTGTAAAAACAATCACAATGAGCTTAACAGCAGGTTTAAACCCCTTAAGTCTGTCTGGATTGCAACCTGGCCAATATGGAGTGCAAATATTATCAAACGGTATTCCAAACCAAAATGTAAAACTTGGCTTAGCTGATATAGTTCAATCTGTTAATCTAAGTGGTACAAATTTGGAACTCACTCTTCAGTCAGGTTTGTCAGAACCAGCGTCAAACATAATATACGCTGGGGCAATACCTAACTCAAGTACAATTTAAGGAGGTGTTTTATGTTACCAAGCTTTTACAACGCGGTTTCTGGTCTTGATGCTTTTAACAACTATCTAAGTATAGTATCAAACAACATGGCAAACGCCGATACAGTAGGCTACAAAGCTATAAATCCAATATTTGAAAACGTTATAGCCAACGTAAACGTAGGTATCAACACACTCACTGATACATTAAAATCTACAGTATACGGTGCTGGTGTTATAGTTGATTCTACACAAATAGATTGGCAACTCGGTAACTTTGAGCAAACTGGCAACAATACAGATTTGGCTATACAAGGTAATGGGTTATTTATTTTACAAGACCCAGCTAACGCTGGAAATATTTTTTATACAAGGAACGGACAGTTTACTATAAGCCAACAAGGTTATATGGTAAATCCTGATGGTTTAAAGCTTTTAGGATATAAAGTTGATCAATCTGGGTCTGTAGTGGGCACCTCTTTACAGCCTATATATATAGTACCTCAGCAACCACCAAAAGCCACAGACTTAATAACTTATCAGCAACCTACAAATCTAAACTCCACAGCCCCAAGCATAACACAAGCTTTTAATCCTCTAAATACCGCTACTTTTAACTATCAAAACACATTGACAACCTTTGATAGTTTAGGAAATACTATAGAAGGCGACGCATACTTTCAGAAGACGGGGCCAAACACATGGAACTATATATATGCAGAAAATGAAAAAGCAGCATATTACAGCGATACTTCTGGTAAAGTCTTGTATAGAAACGTAGCTGGTACTTGGCAAAGCACAACCATAAGCGGTGGGTCTTTGACGTGGTATAATATCACAAACCCACCAAATACAGCAAGCTCAAGTATTATTTCTGCTACCGTATCCCCATACTATATGATATCTGGCACAAATTCATCTGGCTCTATGGTAACAGATTGGGTAGTAGATGTTACTACATCTTCTACTACTATAAGCTACGTAGTAAATCCAACAAAACCACCTGGCGGTACGCAAGAATGGGACACCATAGGCTCTGCAGCTGCCAACGGTTTCGTACCTTACAATCTATCTAGTAGTATAGGAGTACCTATATATACTGGAAGTAGCACAATATATGCAGCTACAGCTTTATTAAACTTTGATCCAAACACCGGCAACATTACAACAAGTTCAACAATAGGCGTATATATTTATCCTACATCTTCAAGTTACGAATATTTTATAGGCACTCAAAACGCTCTTGTGCTAGGAGATGGAAACATAATAGGAAACTTAAACTCAGCCAGCTCTCAATCCACAGGAGGATTAGCCTTCGGACAACTAATAGGATCTAAACCCACAACAAGCATAAGCGCAGGGATAATCGACAATTCATATATAACTCAGGATGCATCTGATTTTACTATCACCGCTTCTCAAGATGGTTATAGCCTTGGAAACCTTGTAAATGTCTACGTGCTATCAAGCGATGGTACAGTCGTTGGGGTTTATTCCAACGGCCAATCAACGCCTCTTTATAGAGTTGCCCTTGCTCAATTCCAAGACCCTAACGAGCTAATAGAAAAAGGTTCCAATCTATATACGTCCATATATACACCAACGATACTGTTGCCAGGAAGTGCCGATATTATCCAATCAGGCATGCTAGAACAATCAAACGTAGATATAGCACAAGCTTACATACAACTTGTAACTGCTGAAAGATCTTACCAAGCCAATGCAAAAGTTGTGACATCTTCTGACAACGTATTACAATCGACGCTGAACATGGTTACAGGTTAAAATAGTATAGTATGGCAGAGGAACAAGTAAAAGAAGAAGGTAAACAATCAGGCGGCAAGAAAAAACTAATTTTTATACTGATACCGGCGCTTCTTCTCCTGATAGGAGGAGGAGCCGGCGCTTACTTTTTCCTAACACATAAAAAAAAGGAATCAACAAAACAAATGGTTGTAGCACCACAAAAGCTTGGTGTGATGTATAACCTAGGTTCTTTTCTAGTAAACTTAGCCGATAAAAACGCAAATACTTATGCAAAAGTATCTATTACATTAGAACTATCAAACCAAAAGGTTGAAAAAGAAGTTGTAAAACGATTACCAATCATAAAAGATGCCGTTATAAATTTGCTTAGCTCAAAAACCTACGATGAGATAAGAACTCCTGAAGGAAAAGAAGAGTTAAGGCTAGAACTCATCAAAAGAATAAATGCAATATTGGTTACCGGTGGAGTACAAAACATTTACTTTACACAATTTATAGTACAATCTATGTAGACTTGTGGAAATAATCTTATTTCTAAAAACCCTAAGCGCTCTTGGTATGGTCTTATCGCTTATAGCATTTCTGTATACGGCTTTTGATTGGAAAAAGATAATTCAAACAACTTACAACCCTAACGATATAATTAGCATATACAAAATAATACCTCTTGATAAACATTCTAAATTTATAATACTAAAAGCTAAAAACAAACTAATTTTAGTGTTTGTATCAAAAGATTATGCTAAACTTATATATGAGATGGATTATGAGGCTAAAGACGTTAGTTAGCATAGGTCTATGGCTTTTAATATCTATACATTTAGCAATGGCTCAAAACGAAAACCCTATCAATGTCATACCTGGAATACAAGTAAAGTTTAACAACGGCAACTTCACTGAAGCTATAAGGCTTATCCTGATATTAACAGTACTGAGCTTAGCGCCATCCATAATAATAATGACGACATCTTTTATCAGAATAGTTACTGTTTTATCAGTATTAAGACAAGCTATTGGTCTCCCAAATGTTCCACCCAATCAAGTGATAACGTCTTTAGCGCTTTTCCTTACGTTCTATGTCATGTATCCTGTAATAAATCAAATAAATCAGAACGCTTTACAGCCATATCTTCAGCACAAAATTACAGATAAACAATTTATACAAAATACAATAGAACCGCTCAAAGAATTTATGGTAAGAAACACAAAAGTAAGCACCGAAAGAACGTTTTTATTAGCTTCAAACATACCAAACAAAGATAATATAAAAAACATAAACGACCTGCCTTTAAGTGTAGTAATTCCAGCTTTTATGGTTAGTGAGCTGTCAATAGCCTTTCAAATTATATTTTTACTTTACCTACCATTCCTAATAATAGATATGGTAGTATCTGCAATATTACTCGCAATGGGCATCATCATGATACCGCCAACCGTCATATCATTACCTTTTAAGATTATGCTTTTCGTACTTGTGAACGGTTGGGAATTAGTTATCTTATCGTTGGTGAGGAGTTACCATTGAGCCAGGATCAAGTTTTAACCATTACAGAAAATATGATTAAGATGACTGTACTTCTTTCAGCTCCTATCCTTATAACCACATTTTTGGTGGGACTTGTGATAAGTATACTTCAATCTGCCACCCAAATCCAAGAAATGACATTGAGCTACATTCCCAAAATACTTGCGGCGTTTTTCGTAATATTTTTGCTTGGTAGTTGGATGATGAAGCATATGGTAGATTATACAAAAGAAATCATCATCAATATACCAAACTATATAAGATAATATGACACTAAGTATATCTATACCATATCTCATAACGTTCTTACTCATAACGCTTAGAATATCTTCTATAGTATTTTTAGCACCAATTTTCGAAGATTTGCCAAACGGCTTTAAAATATTTTTTGTGATAGCCTTTAGTGTATCGCTTTATTATTACAATCCCGTAAAACCAGTATATACAGATAGCTTTATAATATTAACACTGATGGCTTTGAAAGAATTTAGTTTAGGCTTTGTTATAACCTTGATACTAAGATTCTTAGTAGATATTTTCTTTGTTTTTGGAGAATTCGTATCTAGTTCTCTTGGATTGTCAAACGCCACTATCTTAAATCCGCTTATGGGAAATTCTACAATTTTGGGCACATACTTTAGTTATTTTTTTATGGGGCTTTTCGCAGCATCATCCGGTTTTGAATATGTTTATTTTATTTTATCAGAAAGCCTTAAAAGCATACCGCTTGGAGACTTTGACATATACAACATGAGGCCCGAGTTTATATTAAATATCTTTTATAAAAGCTTTTATACCGCTTTTCAATTAGCGCTTCCTATAATAGCTATAGGTCTTATGATGAATATAATTTTAGCAGCTATCAATAGGCTTATACCTCAGATAAACGTTTTCATGGTTGGCATGCCAATTCAAACATTTATAGGTATGATATTTTTGTTGCTTATTTTCCCTCTATTGGGGATACTTATGCACCAAATATTTGAACATTATTTTAAATTTATGTTAGAGTTTACAAGGGGTTATCATGGCCTCGGAAAATAAAACAGAAAAAGCTACACCGTACCGAAGAGGAAAACTAAGATCAGAAGGTAACGTAGCAAAAAGTCAAGAGGTTGTATCTGCCCTTTTGATGCTAGTTTCTATCGGCGCTTTATTTTTTATAGGTTATAAAATCTTTATACTATTTTCGGATTTAATTTTAGATGGTACTTTACAAGTAGATGACCCTTCCTTTACGCCTTCTGATGCTACAAAGTTTTTAGGTTTATCTTTTGAAAAGCTGTTATCAAACATTACGCCTCTTTTCATATTGGCCATTTTGATAGTTGTATTTGGATACGTTTTACAGTTTGGTTTTATATTTACTTTTAAACCTTTAGAACCTAATTTTTCTAAACTAAATCCCATAGAGGGTCTTAAAAATCTCTTTAGCCTCAACGTACTTTTTGAGCTGGTCAAAAACTCTTTAAAAGTTATGCTTCTTTTAGTAGTATCGTTTTTTATATTGTATTTTAGTTTTCATACCCTTGTATTTTCTTCTTACATGTCTCCATCTCAAGGGCTTAGCGAAATCGCAAGGTTAATTTTTAAGCTTTTAATATCAATAGGTATAATAGGTCTAATACTTGCAGGAATAGATTTCGCTTACAAAAAATTTGACTACGAAAAGCGTATAAAAATGTCAAAGCAAGAAGTAAAAGATGAGTTTAAACAGTTTGAAGGAAATATAGAAGTAAAAACAAAGATAAGAAGGAGGATGATGGAATTATCAAGATCTAGAATGATGCAAGAAGTCCCAAAAGCAAGCGTAGTAATCACAAACCCAACACACTTTGCAGTGGCTTTAAGATATATACCAAAACAAGATAGAGCGCCTGTTGTAGTAGCAAAGGGTCAAGATTATATGGCTAAAAAAATCATAGAAATAGCAGAGCTAAACGATGTTCCAGTAGTAAGAAAGCCAGAGTTAGCAAGGGCACTTTACAAAGCGGTAGATATAGAAGAAGAAATACCACCGGAGTTCTACAAAGCTGTAGCTGAAATAATAGCTTATATAGTAAAAAGAAAACAGCGTGGTCTCTTATGATAAACGAGGTTTTTTATTCTATACAAGGAGAAGGATTTTTGATAGGCACCCCTGCTTTGTTTGTGAGGTTTCAAGGATGCAATTTAAGATGCGTTTGGTGTGACGAAAAAAGCGCTTTAGATTTTGATAAAACCGCAAAATCATACATAGAAGCCTTAGAAGAAATAGAAGATATACTAGCTATCCATAATCCATCTTTAATAGTACTAACGGGTGGTGAACCTCTTTTAAACGAAGATTTTATAAATATTTTTTCTTATTTTAAAAGCCTAGATAAAACAATACAAATAGAAACAAACGCCACAATCTTAAAAGACGATATAGAAACACTTTTGAAAACCTATGCAAAAACTTACATTACGTTATCACCAAAATACATATCAAACTATAACATACATACGAAGTTTTTGGCTTTTGATAAAAACATAGAGTTAAAAATAGTTGTAGATGAGCATTTGAATGAAGGTATTTTAGAAAGAGAGTATATTAGACCTTTTGTAGAAAAAGGTTTATTGGTACTACAGCCTCTGTGGGAAAACGGAAGCGTGAAGTTTATTGATAAAGCAATAAAGCTAGCAGAAAAATTCAACGCTAGAATAATACCACAAATGCATAAGCTTTTAGGTTTAAAATAATGGAAATAAAGATATACACGGACGGAAGCTGTTTGGGAAACCCAGGACCAGGTGGTTATTGCGCTATATTAAAAGCTATAAAAAACGGCAAAGTAGTAAAAGAAAAGATAATAAAGGGTGTTGAGGCAAACACCACCAACAACCGAATGGAACTAAAAGCTGTAATAGAGGCTTTAAAAGCTTTAAGTAAAAAAGACCAAAAAATAACCGTATACACAGATAGCCAATACGTAGCAAACGGCATAAAGCTATGGCTAAAGAATTGGATTAAAAAAGATTTTAAAGATGTAAAAAACGAAGATTTATGGAAAGAACTTTATGAGCTTTTAAAAAATCAAAATATAGAAGTAGTGTGGTTAAGGGGGCATCAAAAGAACAAAGGAGATGATCATGACACAAACAATTTATGTGATAAAATAGCAAAAGAAGAGGCTATGAAGGTAAGAAAAGAGACCTCATAAAAGTTTCAGCGTATTCTACAGGCTCCCCTGGTTTTTGTATATATATATCAAAATTTTCTTCGTAAAGATAGGGAAAATCTTTTGCGTTTTCAAAATAATGTAAAGCTTGATCTTCTTGTTTTAGAGCATAGTTTATAAGCGATAAAAGTAAATATTTCTCTTTTGAATCATTGGCTAAAAGTAACCATTTGGAAGCCTCTATGTATTGAGATTTATGTATGTACTTTATGGCTCTTGCAAGGTTTTTATCTATATCAAGGTTTTCTGATACTTTGATTTTGTTCTTATCCAATATTAAAATCCTAAAGCCGGCGCGCATTAGGTATTAGTCTTCGTCTTGTTCTTTAAGCGGTGATTCTCCTCTTTCTTGTTCTGTGATATCAACTACATAAGCTATAATGTAAGACATCGTAGCCACTACCACAAGGGCGGTGATAGCTAAAAAATCCATGTATTTCCACATTCCACCCATATTAAGTTTCTCCTTTTTTGTTGCCACCTTTCCATATCGGTAGTACAAAAGACACTACCATGATAGCCAGCACTCCAAAAGCTAAAAAAGCAAACCATTCTCTATCTGCTGGCGTAACTGCTTTTGCCATCACTTCATTCATTACCCTTATTGCTTCTTCCATTTTTCTTATCTCCTTTCATAACATAAAGATAAAGCACAAGACCAAAAGATATTATCATCATTATCATAACAATAGTCATGAAAATGACGTCCCATATCCTAAAGACAAACGGCACATACATGTGGTGTCCCATTATTCTCTACTCTTTTGCCCTTTTTTACTAGAAAAAATACTGTACATAAATATACTAAACATAAGAAGCAAAACGAAACCAACAACACCTATCACTATAAATCTGAAAATCATAAAAGCCCTCTTAATGTATTATATCACTTAATTATATAAAATATAAAAACTTAAAATCCAAGACTCTTAAATTTTGACAGCATATTCTGTTGGGCTAAGATACTTTTGTATTGGTTGAAAAGCTCTTTCGCTTTTTCATTGTTTCCAAGCTTTTTATAACAAGATATATCTTCATAAAGGGCTTTTGCCATTGTATCATATATGCCAAACTTTTCTAAATAAGGTACGGCTTCATCAAGATATACAACTGCATCTTTGCATTGATTCATTTTATATAAGTCGTTACCTACGCTGTATAGGTCCAAATCAAGACCGTACCTAGCGCCGCCTTTTCTAGTCTTATAACCCCTTATCATAAGGGCTTGCAAGTGATACTGATAAGCTTTCTGGTAATTACCTTTTTGATAATATATATCACCAAGATGTCTTAGTGGTATAGCAGCTCCTTCCGTATCGCCGTTTTTAAGAGCTATCTGAGAAGATTCTACGTAATACTTTTCAGCATCTGGCAAATCACCTTTTTCTTCATAGGCTTGCCCTAAAAGGTTGTATAAAAGCCCAAGCGTATTTGGCTTATCCTGACCAAGAGCTATGGCTTGTTGTAAATATTCTATAGCCTTGTCGTAATCTCCAGTTTCAAGGTAGAAATTACCAGAATAATAATATGTCGTATATAAAAGGTTGTTGTCGTTTAGAAGTTTTGCTATTTTAAAAGCTCTAGACAAATCTCTTAAAGCGAGTTGTTTTTGACCAGACTTGGCCTTGTTTAACACGCTATTAAGAATCTTCTGAGTATATATTCTGATATCACTTATAAAACTAGATACGTTTATTCCGTTTTCTTTGGCTATCCTTATATATTTAAATACTTTATCTATATCAAAGTATTTAGAAGCCAAAAAATCGTTGTAAGCTATATAATAAGCTGCTTCTCCAATGAGGTGTTTGTTGTTTACCGCTTTTGCAAACTCATAAGCTTTTTTTAACACTTCGTTTGCTTTTTGATATCTTTCTGACTTCATTAAGTTTATGCCTTTACTTATAATCTCTTCAATCTGCTTTGTGGGTTTTGCATAAACCTCAAATCCGTAATTTGTCTCATGTATCATGTATTCGTCTTTTGAAGAGTTGCAATATAGCCATGGACCGTTCTTTATAAAATCACCACCTTTTGCCTTGCAATAAGAAGCAGCTAAGTCTTCGTATTCTTTACGTTTTTGAGGGCTTGTAAGATGAAAGTTAAAATACATAGGTTTTTGTATCATATCAAGATAGAAAGGAATTACGCTCTCAGAGTATTCTATAAAGTTTGAATAATCTTGAAAATCTTTCTTTTGATAAACTCTTTCGCAACTAGACAGGGCTAATATGCCAACCACCATTCCTAAATATATAATTTTTTTGTCCATTTTTTCCTCTCCTTAAAATTTAAAATAAGTCTTTTATTTAAAATAAGTCTTTTACATTTCCTTCATCATCTACTCTGGATATATGTAGAGCTTGCTTTTCTTCTCCATGTTTTCTAAAATCTGTCATACAAGCGTCTACACACTTTCCACACATATAGCAAGCTTTTAATCCGCTTGTGGTATCAAGCTCGTCTTTTAACTTTCTTGGATCCAAAGCTATAGGACAAGCTCTTACGCATTCCAAACATTCTGTACATGTGTTTTTATCATAGGTAATGCGCCATCTCATCTTTTGATTGAAAACTTCCAAATAAAGACCTATAGGACAAAAATATCTACACCACTTCTGTCTTAACCATCCTATAGCAAGATAATTAAGAGCAATAAGGCCATATGTAAGAAACGATACCCACCAAAACGCAGGATGGTATGGCTTAAACAAAACAGACAAATCCACTATCCAATTTAACAATATTAGGGTTAGTATAGCATTTAAAACGAAAACTATGATATTAAACTGCAATTTTTTGCCATGTCTATAAAGTCTATCGTATAAAACTTTTACACCTCTTATAAGCCACCCTTCGGTACATATAAAACTACAAAAAAATCTTCCATAAAAATAGTTTATTACAAATGTAACAGTATAAAGAGCAATCCACAACGAAAAAGCCCATATGGCTGGTTTTGTCCAATTTGTGGTATAATGTCCCCAAAGATAATAGTTTCCGTTGGCAAAGTCCATCTTTATAAGATGAAAAACCGGAAATATAACAAGAGTAATGGCAGATATAACGTTGAAGGCAAACCTTACTTTGGTATATTTAGTAGTGTAGGGATACTCCCCTAAAAGTTCTAAAAGCGCCATAGCAACCTCCTATCCTAAAAAGTTAATCATATCTTACTAATATATAAAGCTAGTATAGCATAAGACATAAAAGCTTTGCGTAATTTTAGAAAAATTATATATCTCTATTCTTCTTATCCTCTTCTAAAAGTTCCACCGGTTTGCGGCCCATAAATCCTTCTTCAATACCGTGCCAGTGGCTTATCTCCTCTTCTCCTTCTAACCAACAGAGCCATATATCCTGATTTCCCTTTTTAGATAGAAAGTCAAGAAGCAATGGGTTTAAACCCTTAACAACGGCACCGCTAGAAGATATTTCATATATGAGTTCGTTTACCTCTTGCTTTTTCTCTTCTAAGACGCTTTCCATATATAGCTTTTCTAGCTCATCTTCTATGGTAGATATACGCTCTATGACATCTACTATCTCATCCCTTTTTTCTATAAAATCATATATAAGGGGTTTTATAGATTCTAAAACTTTATTAGCCTCTTCTAAATCAAAGTATCTCATAACACTATAAAAGTAATTCTCTATATATGCTTTTACTATGAAAAATATTAGCCTAATAGCATCATCGCTTTGTCAAATATAAGCTTAGGCTCTATTTCAAAACAAGGATAATCTCCATACTTACAAACTCCTTTTCCATGTAAATCACAAGGCTTACAGGGCATATCTTTTGATATTGTAATACCCTCATCTGGTTTTGGAGCAAAGCCAAAACACGGATGTGTCCCACCAAATATCGTAATCACCTTAACTCCAACAGCCCTTGCCATGTGAGTTATAGAAGAGTCGTTTGCTATTACAAGTTTTGAGCTTTTTATACAAGCTAACGTATCTATAAGAGAAAGTTTTCCTATATAACTAACACCTTTGGCATCGGTATCATCGTTTTTATCTCCTAAAAGCCTAACTTCAAAACCACTATTTAAAAACAACTCTGATAATTCTTTGAAATACTTATATTTTTTCTTATGGTATCTTGCCCCTACTCCTAGACTTATAACAGGCTTTGAAGAAACAAACCTTTCAAGCCTCTCATCTTTTACTTCCAAATAAGGTTTTGGATTTTTTATATCAACAATAGGTTTTACAGCGTTAGCATATTCATCTGTTATATAAAATATATTGTTTTTAAAAGCCTTAAACCAAACACAAAATCTTCTTTGAATAGATTTTTTATCGTAAGAAAACCATTTTGCCTTTAAGATATTTTTCAATATAAAAGTCTTGATATTTTTATGAAGGTCTATTACTATATCCGGTGTTAGGCTTTTAGCCACATCAAACATATTTGATTTATCAACAGATAAAACGTTTACAAAAGAAGAGTCTTCAAATATAGAAGCAAACCCTTTATAAGTCATAAGGTATACACCAAAACCAGCATCGTGAAGGGGCTTAAGAATAGAACTTGTAAGTATTACGTCTCCAAGGGAAGAAAATCTAAGGACGAGGACTTTAGCCACCGCTTACCGGAGGGATGGCGAATACGGTGTCGGAGTTTTTAAACTCTTTCACATATTCGTTTTCTTTGGCAAACCTAGAAGATTTTATAATGTCGCATAAGTGCGGATATTTGTTACATAAATATGCCTTAAGCTCTTCTTCAGTACCATCGAATTCAAACTCTTCAAAAGCACCAATCCTTTCTTTTAATATTGAAAAATAAACTATTTTCATATGTATCTTGACAACCTTTTCAACACTTCCTCCTTAGGTAAAATAGAAGCTATTACATCTATAGCTATACCCTCTAAAGAGCCTGTTAGAGCTATTCTTAAAGCATGCCATATATCTTTTGGTTTTAAGCCAGTTGATTTCTGAATATTTTTCACAACTCCTTTAAGATTTTCTGGTTTAAGTTCCTCTAAAGATTCTATTTCTTGTTTTAAAAGCTCAAAAACTTTTCTATCTATTTTTGAAAGCTCTTCTTTTGCAGCTTCATCTGGTTCTCTTTCTTCAAAAAACGGTCTTAGCTTTTCCACAGCCTCTAAATATGTGTTGTATTCTTTTCTAGTGGCTTTTACTATCTTTTTAAGATACTCTATATCAACTTTCCCATAAGCTTTTTCTAAGAAAGGAAGCAAATCCTCTAACAACCTCTCCTCTGGCAAGATTTCTCTTATATAAACACCATTTAACCAATAGAGCTTATCATGGCTAAATACAGCCGGAGATAAATTTATATCTTTTATATCAAAATATTTTATGGCTTCTTCTTTTGATATAACTTCTTTACCTACTTTTTCACTAGACCATCCTAAAAGACATAGATAGTTAAAAAGAGCCTCAGGGCAGTATCCATTTTCTTTGTAAAATCTAACCGAAACCCCGCCGTGTCTTTTTGAAAGCTTTGTTCTATCCTCACCAAGAATCACTGGTAAATGAGCAAATTCTGGAGGTTTAAATCCAAGGGCCTCATATATTAGTATCTGCTTTGGAGTATTTGATATATGGTCTTCTCCTCTTATAACGTGTGTTATCTTCATAAGGGCATCGTCTATAACCACTACAAAATTATAAACTGGACTACCGTCGCTTCTTACTATTACAAAATCCCCAAAATCATCAACGTTTATACTTATATTGCCCCTTATCATATCTTCAAAACTAACTATTTGTCCATCTGGCACTTTAAACCTTATAACGTAAGATTCACCGCTTTTTAGTCTATTCTCAACATCTTCTTTAGAGAGATGTCTACAAGTACCAGGATACCTATATGCTTTTCCCTGAGCGTAAGCTTCTTCTCTTTGTTTTTCTATATCTTCTTCTTTGCAAAAGCAATAATACGCATGGCCTGAATCTATAAGCTTTTTAGCGTATTCTTTATATATATCAAATCTTTCTGATTGCCTATAAAATTCATCCCATTCTATGCCTAGCCATTTCAAATCCTCTATTATAGAATTCTCAAACTCTTTAGTAGATCTTTCCCTATCTGTATCTTCAATTCTCAACACAAATGTTCCATTTTGGTGTCTTGCAAAAAGATAGCTAAATATTCCAGTTCTTGCGTTACCAAGATGCATGTATCCTGTGGGGCTTGGAGCAAACCTTGTTCTAACCATATTATTATTATAAAGCAAAAACAACCATTTGTATAAGTTCAGATAGACTATGAACACAGAGTGGTTTACCATGTTTCAAATGTCTGTCTTCTTAAAAGATACTTTACTCACGATGTAAAAATGCTTCCAGCACACTAGAGCGATAGAATCGCATTTTACTTCGAGGCAAGATGAAAGAACAGGCACATACAATGTAAGAAATGCTAAAGCACACTAGAGGGGCATCAGTGTATTTTAGAGCTAAAGAACAAACAAGTCTGCCACGATTTACAAGTAGATTTTCCTCTACCGTTGGTCATCCTCTCATACTGCTCTATCTTGAATTGTTCCAAACTTGTTTGGAGTATTTCAACCTTGTTTTGTAGTTCAAGCATGTCCTTCTTCAAGGCTGGTATCTGATCTGTTTGGTTCTGGATTGGCTTTAACAGGTTTGGAATACTCAACGATGTATTGGTCTCTACTTTCTGGATTACAGACTTGAATGCATCCAAACTGTTTTTGATATCAACAAGCGTGGTTTCCATCTCTGCTATGGTATCCCCTTGCTTGAGCACTCTGTCCATCAATGAATGAATAAGAAAGGCTTGACTCTCATTGATGGTAGCACTGTGTTGTTGGTTTCCACCATCAATTTGGTTTCTTAATCTTTTCAGCATGTTTTGTCCTCCACACATAAAGATAATATAGCAGAAAATGATTACATCGTCAATATAGGTATAATTTTATGACTTATATTGTATGATGAGTATGACTGGTATGACTGGTATGACAATTGTTTTGGAAATATGGCTGAAATATACCCCATACAAAAAAATGAACAAGGTTTGCAAGTTATCACATAAAAATAGCGTTTTGTCAAGTAAAAAGCACTCATAAATTCAAACAATACTGCATTATGTAAGTTATTGATAAAACTTAGTTTTTTAAAGATTTGATAGTAAAATAGTAGTTTATAGAAAGGCAAAAAATTTTAGAAAATCTGCCATTTTGCTGATAAAAATCATAAATAAGCTGAAAATTTACCAATCTGTATCATTGCAAATAAGAAAATTTACGTGATTTGATGTATAATATGATTGGTATAGTTATTATGATTATTGTGATTAATATGATTAATATTAATTGTATGCATTATTAAACTATACAATATTTCTAAAATCATTGTTATACAAGAAAATACTGACAAAACACTATTTATATCAACATACCATGTAAACAAATAAATCTTATTTATATCATTGCAAATAATAAAGTATGTTTCTTTATATATGATAAACAGCATAGATGAAGCTATAGAAAAAGCTAAGAAAATGTAATATATTATATATGAGAAACTTAGCATTGACTTTAGTGGTTTTGATGACGGTGAGTTTCGGGGCTTTTGCCGCGACACCACAAAATACATTTGAAATGCACACTATGCAGTGTCACAACGGCAAAAGAGAGCCCCATCTGCTAAAGAGCTTCACACAAAGTTTGCTGGCAAGAAGCTTCAGCTTGTAGAAGCTTTGTATCATTGCAAACCAGCCATGGCTTTGCCGCCAGCTGAAAGAAAAGCTATAATAAATTGACTTTCTTCGAAGTAGTATAAAGGCGGTATAGCTGTTACAACTTGTATAGTTTGTCAGTCTAATTGATGAATATTTTTTGATTATTTTTCACTTAATCTAACTTATATCATTGTAAAAACTAAATAAAGTGTTATATTACAAATACGCTGAATAACAACAAGACTTGTCAATAACTTTTTGTGTCTCATAAAAAAATATCCTACTGAACATTTGCAAAACTTCATATGAGGACCCTTTTAATGCAGGAACTGGCTTACTCCACTTATTGTTCTTTAAAATATCTCTCTGGACAAGGATATTTATTTCAAGAATCTCAGCAGAGCGGTTGGACCGCATTTTACTATTGCGTGGCATACTTGTCGTGGGTTGACAAGGGAACAGGTACTGGTAGTGTAAGAAATGCTACAAGCAAAACGATGTAAGAAATGCCTTTGGCACACTAGCCTCTTGAAGAAGTACATAGAAAAATATAACTTTGTAAGACCTCATTGTTCGTTAGGTTATAGAACACCTGCTGAAGTAGCTTACAGATATGCCACGGTTCGTGGTAATAGTGGAAAGAATTCCGAGGTGGTCCTAGATAATGTGTTATAATTTTTTTGTATGTATGTGTTCACGATGTAGTGAACTTGTACAACTTATACAATTCGGATTAAAATATGCTATAATATTTACATAGCCATTAGGGCTTATTGAGCTTCTTAAGTTTTTCTTAAGAGCTGGCCGTACTTCAATAGCTGAATAAGTGTAGAGAGTTTTTACATACTTTTGATAACCCCACGGCATTTTTAACTTTTTTAATTAGGGGTTTTAGTGAATTGTTTATACAAAAATAAGTTTTATTATCCTTCCAACTTATTGTCTGACAAGCAATTAATTTTGCCGTAAAACCGTAATTACATAAAACCGTAAAACCGTAATTACGGCAAATTTGTCAAAGGCTTGTTAGACAATGATTTAAACTTGATAACGGTACACTAAACTTTGCAGAATCTGGCATTTTCGGAAAATTACCTTCATTTGCGAGGGGTACCCCCTTGACGAAACCATTGATACACTATATAATTTTAGGAGTAGTGATTTCTGGTTTCATCTGAACCGTGTGGGATATAAATAACAAAAGCAGAATCATAGGGCTTCCAGCGAACCCTGGTTTCATCTGAACCGTGTGGGATATAAATATAAGTATGAAGCGTATGAATATATTATACCTGATACGTTTCATCTGAACCGTGTGGGATATAAATAGTCTCTTCCTCTTGTTGTTTGAAGCTGATTGAAGCCAGTTTCATCTGAACCGTGTGGGATATAAATGAATACAGAGTTTGGGTTGCTAAGGATTTGCTTTCGGGTTTCATCTGAACCGTGTGGGATATAAAGTATTGACCTGGATTCTTTTCAAATGTGGTGAGTATGGGTTTCATCTGAACCGTGTGGGATATAAAGTGCTTTCTTGGATCCAATGTTACTTCAAAATTAAATTGTTTCATCTGAACCGTGTGGGATATAAAGTATAGTAATTCTTCAGAGTTTGAAATTTTCTCTGACGTTTCATCTGAACCGTGTGGGATATAAAGTTCAATTTTTGGTGTAGTTACTGATGCTTTAAACTTTGTTTCATCTGAACCGTGTGGGATATAAAGTCGCTTTGTGATTTTTGTATTCCTGCGATATCTCCATGTTTCATCTGAACCGTGTGGGATATAAAGGATTTTGGATCTGATGTATGGCAATTTATAGATCAGGTTTCATCTGAACCGTGTGGGATATAAATTATATATACCTCCCAAACTTGCGTTTATATTTAAAATACTACAACACAATTAACTTGACAATGCTTTTTATAAGTTCAATATATCGTGAACACATAAACCTTGCTTATAAAACGTGGCATGCTCGTCATATGATAAGTATTTGTTAAAAAGATAGGTATCTGAAAAGTGGTAAACCACTCTGCATTCATAGTCTATCTGAACTTATACATACTGTTTGATTAGCTTTTATGGTTTTTATTATAGTCAAATAAATTATTCACGTTACTATTAGTAAAATGGGGGATCTATAAAATGAGGGTAAGAATAGTGCTTAAAACAGATGAAATGCCACTTTTATATAGGCATAGGATTATATCTTTAATTAAAGAGGCACTTATGAGGTCCGATAAGGATTATAAGGAATTTTTGTACGATGGTAAGATAACAAAACCCTTTACCTTTAGCTTGATGTTTCCTAGAACAAAAGAATTTGTAAATAAAAAGGTTATTATAAATAGAAATTTTGAAATAGAGGATAAAGTAGCTTTAATAAAGGATGGGTTTGTAAGCCTTTTTATATCTTCATCAGATTATAGGTTTATGATATCTCTTTTTACCGGATTAAAAAAGATAGGGAGTTTTGATTTTAGCTATGGTGATTGCATGCTCGTTGATGGGAAATCTATTAATCTTGAAGTAAAATCTATTAGCGTATTAAATGAAAAAGTGATAAATAATAACTTTGCTGTGTTTAAAACAATGTCTCCAATAGTTTTAGAAGACAAGGATGATAAACCTATAATATTTTTAGATGATAATTTTGAAAAAGAGTTAAATGAAATAATGGATAGAATATTAAGAAGTCAAATTATCAGAGGTTTTGGTCTTAAAAGGCATTTGGAGTTTGAACCTATAAAAATGTCGAAACAGGTTATAAAGCATACCCTGAAAGATTTTAGGGAAAAAACAGGAAAACCTATAATGTATATAACTGGAAATACTGGAATTTTTAAGCTTTCAGGAGATGCTGAGGACTTGAATATGCTATATAAAATAGGTATAGGCAATAGAACAGGCCAAGGCTTTGGAATGTTGGAGATCTTGAAATGAGGTACTCGTTGATAGGTAGTTTTCAATACGATTTGGGAATATATGGTTTGAAAAAGATATTAGATTTTTTTGAAGAGCGCTATGCTACCGATGGCAATTTTTATATAGAATTAGATAAGGATCCTGAACAGATACTGGAACTAGTAATATTAAGACTTGTATATCTTAATGAACCAAAGTATTTCCTGGACAAAATAATTGACGAATTTTCTAAAAATAAAAATAAAAAGATTAAAGAAAAATTTGAAGAATCAAACGAATATATTGACGATAAACTAAGAAAATACAAAGAGAAGTTTGATAAACTTATAAAGGAGCAAAAATCTCTGAAGAAGATCTTAGAAGAAGAAGATAATCTTTCTGATTTTATTTTTAATATTTTCCAAGAAGTGCTTGGTGAAAAAGTTGCTTATAGAAAAGAAGACATCAAGGATATATTGTATAGTAAGTCGGTACGTCTTTTAAACAATATAATTTTAAACTTTCAAGCTGATATGAGAGCCAAAGGTGAGAAAGTTCTAGAAAAAGCCCGTCAAAAGCTAAAACTAAGCGAAGATGCAGACAAAGAGCGCATTTGCTCTTTTTGTGGGCAAAAAGGGGCATTTAGTATAGCTAGGGATAGGTTTTTCTTTGCTCCTTCCCATTTTAATGCTTTCTGGGAAGATAACCCAAGTATATATGCGTGTCCTTATTGTATTGTTTGCAGCTTTGCTATTTTTGAGTCATTTACATTTTTGAATAGTAAAAACGCCATAGTAATTTATAAACCAAACTTAAAAGACTTAGAGCAACTTAACGATATTTTCTTAAAAAAGAGACTTGAGAAAAACAACATTGCTTTTGGGGATGTAGTTGAAAACATAATAGAATATGAGAAAATGAAATTAAAGAAAGATTTAATACCTGAAGAAATTCAGGTGATAGAATTTAACCTTGATAGTAAGAACCCTAGCATTGAGTTCTATATTCTAATGGACAAAACTATAGAGAATATTATTGCTATAGAACGACAGCTGAAAAATTTGTATGAAAATCACAGAGATGCCTTATATGGGTCAATAAAACAAGGTGACACAGAATATAAGATAGATTTATCAAAAGAAATCATAAAATATATAAGTCAAAATCAAAAGCTTATATATTTAGTACAACGGTATTCAAGACTTGGAATAATGGCTGAGATATATAGACAAAAGGAGGATGAAAATCCACCAATTAAGGGGTTTTATATAAATGTGTTGCTTAAGATTTTGGAAATGCACTTTAAGTTGGAGGGTATCGGTATGAACTATTATGAAGTTTCTAAGGAGTTTGGGCAGTTGCTAAGAGGAAAAGTAAAGAAAAAAGTAACAAAAGTAAACGACGAGACTAAGCAGGAGAGTATAGACTGGAACACGTTTGGCAACAGAATAATACAACTGTCAAACTCATTTTTAGATGCATCAAAAGGCAACTTTCAACAGTTTATGGAGACTTTATCTAGGGTGATAATAAGTTACGATGTAGATATTGACAACAGCTTGCTTAAGGTATTAGACAAAACTAACTATAAAGAGATAGCCACAACTATAGCCTTGAGTTTGCTTGTGAGAAAAGAAAAAGACGAAAGAGTGAATAACTCTAATAACTCTAATGAAAGAGTGGTTGCTGAAACTACACTTTGAAGATAGAGCAGTTTGTAATTTGATAGGAGGTTAAAAAATGAAGCTAACAGGTGTTTTTGTGATTGAAACTGGTGTAGTGAACAGGGGAGATGGCATAGGCAATATTGCCACTGTTAAAAAGATAACGACTCCCGAGGGTATAAAGGTTTTCTTCTCACCTGTATCTTACAAGAGGGCTCTTTGGAGATCTCTGCAACAAAATAAGCATTGGAAAGAACCAATGGTGTCTAGGGAAGGTGGTGTTGTTCAGAGAACGGGTACTGTGATAGACAGCGAGGAGTTTGATTTTGCAGGAACCATGATTGCAAAACCAAAGTACGAAAGAGAGTCTGTTTTGCTTATAGATAATGGCATCTCTGTAAACAACTATTTTGGAGACATGGAGTTTATGACTAACGCAGCTATAGCAAATCTATATGGAGAGAATGAAACTAATATTATAAACAAAGAAATTTTCTACGGTATTTACATAATGCCATTTGGTATAGAAGTGGATAGAATAGGAGTTCAAGAAATAAAAAATTTGGATACTGAAATAAACGATTCAGATAGCGTTGAAGATAAGATAAAGAAAGTGTACGAAGCTTTTAAGAAAGTGGACAAAACTTTGAAGATTGATAATATTGATACTCGTATAAAAGAGTGGGTAAATATAGTAGAAAGCATAGAGTATGATAAAGGTAAAAAGGTTACTAAGATAGTTTTGACAAAAGAAGAAAGGAAAAGAAGGTTAAAAGATCTTTTGGAGGGTATGGGAGAGCTTAGTAGAAGGATGGAAGGCTCTGAGAGAAATTTAAGCCCATGTTTTTCAGTGTTTTCACTTGAATATGCGTCACCTAAGTATATGTTTTTGATAAAAGACTACATAAACAAAAAAATTTTAGAAGGCGGGTATTTGGATTTTAACGAACTAAAAGAAGAGCTTGAAAATCTTGCGAGACAAGAACAAAAAACTCTAAAGATAGCGGATTATAAAAACTATAGGATTGTGGTAAACGAGATTGTAAAAGATATTTTTGGTTAGACTAAAGATGCTTAGGTTAGAAATACGTCAAGAGAGTGCACACTTTAGGATCCCTACTGTAGGTAATCCTTTTTTAAGCTATCCTTTGCCTCCTCCTTCAACAGTTTATGGTTTTCTAAGAGCTATTACAAACTATGAAAGTATAAATTTTGAAAATACAAAACTTTCTATTCAAGGAACTTACAAAGGTGTCTCTTTTGAAAAGGAAAGGCTTGTTTTGCGAACTAAAACTGAAACAAAAACAAATATAATACCAATACAAAAACTTCACCAATGCAGTTGGGTAGTGCATATCAAGTCTTCTGAAGAGTTTGAAAACAAGATAATAAACGCTCTTAAAAACACTTCAAGGATTTTAAGCCTTGGAAGAAGAGAAGATTTAATAATAGATTTTAACGCCTTTAGAGTTGAAGAAAAACCGCTTGATAAATCAAAGAAAATAGCACAAAAAACTACAAAAATTTATAAAGCATGGAATGAGAATGAAGATATAAAAGAAGGTAGTATCTTCAGGATGGCTTTAGACACCATTGTAAATGAAAACAAGGAAATAATTGCTTATAAACAAATAAGTTTAATTTATATGGGTGTAAAAAATTTAATTCCATCTCAATTTTACGATAAGAAACAACATTCTAAGACCTACGATGGGGAATATTTGATCGAGTGGATAATTTAGAAAATTCCTTGAAAGAACATCTCAAAAATTATTTTGCTAAAAGCGATAGGGAAACAACTTTAGAAAAACATATAAATGACTTACTTGATCAATTTAGGATATTTTTGGATAGATATCCAAATGTATTAAATGAAAGAGAGAAAATGTTGTTAGAAAAAGCTATTGAATATCATGATTATGGTAAGTTGAATAAACTATTTCAGGATAAAATGAAACAACCTACTCGACGCGACGATATAGTACCGCATCAATTTTTGTCCCCTTTATTTTTGATATCCCGTGAAAATAAGTTAAGTGACAAAGACTTACTTATAATAGTATATTCTATTGTTAATCACCACCAACGGGGACAAGATAAATATTTAGAAAAAATAGAGAATGGTGTAAATCGTTTATTTACGGAAATGGAGAGTTGTTTTTCAATGTTTTTTCAACATATAGGTTTTAAAGGATTATCTAAAGACACAAAAGAGCGATATAAAGATTGTCTTCACGAAATAGCGACAAACATAAAACCTATAGAAATCTTAAACAAAATGCTTTATGAAGGTAATGAATTTATAAAAACTCTGATAAAAGTAAGCGGGCTTCTTATAAGAATAGATCATGCTGCATCTGGTGATGGTATGGAAATAGAGGAACCTTGTTTAGAGGGTGATAGAGAAGAGATATTCTTAAACTATCTTAAAAAACTTAAAAAAGATAACAATGTTTCACTAAAAAGATTTCAACAACGTTTTAAAGACTGTGAAAATACAGTTTTAGTAGCAGATACTGGGCTTGGGAAAACTGGTCTAGCTTTTCTCTGGTCAAGGAGAAAAATGTTTTATGTGCTGCCAAATAGAACTTCCACAAATGCAATGTATGAAACTTTTAAGCAAATAGCTGGAGAAGATAAGGTAGGACTTTTACACTCTACAAGTATGTTTTATATTTATGAGAAAAGTAAAGAAGATGTGGATTATACAATACTTAGAGATCATGACAATACAAAGAATCTTTCAAAGCCTATTACAGTCAATACAGCGGATCAACTTTTTGAAGCGGTTTTTAAATACCCTACCTATGAGAAAATCTATGCTACTTTAAGCTATTCTGATGTAGTAATAGACGAAATTCAAGGTTTTGATCCTGCACAAATTGTTCCAATTATAAAACAAATAAAAGAAACAACCAAGTTAGGCACCAGATATCTTATAATGACCGCAACGCTTCCTGGAATAGTCAAAGAAAAATTTGAAGAATTAGGCTTTAATGTGGTAGTAGACGATCCCGATACCATAGATAAAACAAAAAGGCATAAAGTATGTTTTGTAGAGAAAAGCATACTTTCGGATATTGAGAGTATTGTTAAAAAGGCTAAAGAGAATAAACACGTTTTAGTTATACTTAATACGGTAAGTGAAGCGCAAAATATTTATAAGAAGTTAAGAGATTCTTATGAGAATGTAAAGCTATTGCACAGCAGATTTATATGGAAAGACAGAATTGAAAGAGAGCAACAAATTCAAAAAGACTATAAACATAATGAAGGTGTAATATGGGTTACTACGCAGTTGGTAGAGGCGTCCCTTGATATAGATTTTGATGTGCTCTTTACCGAGATTGCACCGGCAGATAGCCTTATTCAAAGAATGGGAAGAGTACACAGGCACAAAAAACATGATTACTTGGGAGACTACAACGTTTATATTTATACAGAAGTTGATGAGAAGAAAACGTCTCGTATATATGAAAAAGTGTTAAGAGATAAAAGCATAGAGCTTATAAAAGAAAATTTAGACAAGGAAGATTATCTAAACTCCTATTCAAAAAGGAAAATAGTGGAAACTTTATACTCAGAAGAGTTTTTGAAAAGAATAAATAGCAAATATCTTGAAAAATGGAAAAGGATTGAAGAAATCCTTAATTCTAAATGGGAAAATGTATTCAAGACAGCTCAAGAGATGTTTAGAGATATATTTACCGTTGAGGTTGTTCCATATATGTTTAAAGAAATTGTACAGGGATTGGAAAAAGATTATTATAATACAAAGAAAATAAATGATGAACAAAAAAGAAAGATAGAAAGAGTAGGTATCCTAAAACAAATTAACGATTACAAGGTTCCTATACCACTATATTGGTGGCTTTCACAGAATAAATCTAAATTCGAATATTATTCTAGATTAGGCATAAAAATATTGGGTAAGGAATTTGAATATGACTCTGACTTAGGCATAATAATAAATAAAGAGACTTTGCAAAACTCCTATGTCGATGAGGATATTTTTATATGAATGATATTGATGCAATGAGTTTTGATTATGAAGGATTGAAAATATTTAGGCTAAACGGTACGAAGGTGAACTATTATATTATATGTAAGAGAAAGCTTTGGCTTTTTCATAGGGGACTGACTATGGAGAATGGTTACAACAAGGTTAAGCTCGGTCAAATTCTTCAGAGACTTGTCAATAATTTTGTGTCTCATAACAAAATCTCCTGTTGAATATTTGTAAAACTTCATATGATAACCTTTTAAATGTAGAAACTGGTTTACTATACTTATTATTCTTTAAAATATCTCTCTGAACAAGGATATATTATTTCAAGAATCTAAACAGAGCGATAACATCGCATTTTAATTCTAATAAACAAAACAGTCGCTCAGAAACTATGAGAAATGCCTTTAGCACACTAGAGCGCTATAGGGGCGTGGCATACTTGTCGTGGGTTGATAAAAGAACAGGCACACACGATGTAAGAAATGCTACGCACACTATAATGGAAGTGAATTTATGGGAGAGTTTGACAAATACTTGCAAGAAATAGGGATAGAACAGAGCGCTATTAGCGCATTTCAGAGCCAAAGAACAGGACAAGTCTGCCACGGTTTCAAAGCCGCTCAGGAGATGTGAGAAATGCTAAAGCACGCTTGCTATAGCTATCCAAGGACCCTAAGACCTACAAGTATGCCACGGTTTCATTATTCGTTAGGTTATAGAACGCCTGCTGGAGTAGCTTACAAGTATGCCACGGTTAATGGCAATGGTATAAAGAATTCCGAGGTAGTCCCATGATAATGTGGTATAATTTTTTTGTGGGACAAGTATACCACGGTTTATATGTTCACGATGTAGTGAACTTATACAGTTACTTGACAGATCATCAGTTTCGTAGTATAATAAGTATAAATGCTAAAAGCATATAAATACCGCATATATCCAAATGAAGAGCAAAAGACAATCTTTGCTAAAACTTTTGGCTGTGTTAGATTAGTATGGAATCTAATGCTTAATGAGAAGCTTACTGCATATAACAATAAAGAAAAAATACCACAAGTTACACCTGCCAAATACAAATCAGAGTATCCATTCTTAAAGGAAGTAGATAGCTTAGCGCTTGCTAACACGCAACTAAACTTAGAAAAAGCATTTAAAAATTACTTCAAAAATCCAAAACATTTCGGACTTCCTAAGTTCAAGAAAAAGAAAAACAAACAAGCATATACAACAAATAATGTAAATAACAATATTAAAATAGATTTTGAAAATGGATTGTTATACCTTCCAAAAATCAAAAACGGGATAAAGATAAAATTGCATAGAAAATTTGAAGGAAAAATAAAATCCGTTACCATAGTAAAAACAACATCTGGCTCATATTACGCTTCTATATTGGTAGAAACTGAAAATGTTAAGAATAAAGTAAAAGAACCTAAAAATAAAACTTGTGGAATAGACTTAGGATTAAAAGATTTTGCAATAATAACAAATGACACAGGAATACATAAAATAGAGCATCCAAAATACTTAAGAAAAGCTGAAAAGAGATTAAAGAGATTACAGAGAGCATTATCAAGAAAACAAAAAGACTCTAAAAACTTTGAAAAGGCAAGAAAAAGATTAGCCATTCAGTATGAATATGTTTCAAATGCAAGGAATGACTTTCTACATAAACTATCCAAAGCCATTATTGACGATAACCAAGTCATAGTGGTGGAGGACTTGAATGTTAAAGGCATGCAAAAAACAGACCTTGCCAAGCCTGTATCAGACAGCGGATTTGGAACATTTGTTAGATATCTGGAATACAAAGCAGATTGGTATGGTAGACAGCTTATAAAGGTGGATAGATTTTACCCATCATCAAAGCTTTGCAACGTCTGTGGATACAAACACAACGAATTAAAACTGTCTGATAGATATTGGCAATGTCCTATATGTGGAACATACCACGATAGGGATATAAACGCATCTATAAATTTATACAAGGTAGGGTTGGAACGACCCGATTTCAAGCCTGTGGAGCATGCTCTGGTGGATGACCGTATCTCGAAAAGATACCTAAAAAGCCATCATGTGATGAAGCAGGAAGCCACACCTTCTATAAGGTGGGGTAGTTCACCGTTATAATTATCAATATGAGCATATTTACAAAAATATCAACCTTGGGTGCTGTATGGGTGGCGCTAGAACTCGTAATGGGGGTTTTCCATAAAAGCGTATGCACAAGCTCAGGATGTACAATAGCAGCTTCTTACAACAGATATCCAGAATTTATAATGCTTACAATAGGACTTTTGCTTTTTATAGTTTTGGGGATTTTAAAAGAAAAAAAGAAAGAAAAACTATTAGACATCATATTAATAGGAGCTTTGGCTTCTGAGGGCTATCTGCAGGGCTTTGAAATATTTGTAGCTCATACATTTTGTATATTTTGCACAGTAACATTTTTAATAATACTTATTCTTTTTATAATAAGAGTAAAGGAAAACAAAGATATACTCTTGAAAGGGCTTAGTGCTTTTTTATTTGTATTTGTAACGGTTTTTTTAGTCAACAACCCCACTTTAGAGATAAAACACCAATACACGCTCTTATACCTTCCAGGGTGTCCTCATTGTGAACATACAGAAAAGTTTTTAGACGATATACACGTTAAATACGATAAGATAAACGCTTCTCATCACAAAGGACTTATCATGTCTATGGGTATAGATGAAGTACCGGTGCTTTTTGTAAGAGAGCCTTACGGTTATAAAATACTTGTTGGTTCAGATAGCATAGAGTCGTTTTTTAAAAATCCTACAAAAAGCCTACAAAACCAAATAGCCAACCCACCTACTTCAAATAGTAACAGCTTTAACATAGGAGGTGGATGTCAGTTAAATAGTATATTTGGAAGTAATTGTAGCAAATAAATTTAGCAAGATATTATCAAAAAACTTGACATAAGTTTACTAAAGATTATATTAATAACATAACACGTTAGGAGGTAATTATGTATAGCGAAAACATGTGGAGCAAAAAAGTGAAGGACTACGTAGAGCAAGCGTCTTCTATTGCAAGGTCTTTAGGAGATACGAAGGTAGATACGGACCATCTTCTTTTGGCACTTTTAAAAGATCAAGATTCAGCACTTTCAAAATATGTATCCAAAAAAGGCGTAGACGTCAAAGAACTATACCAAAAATTAAAAGAACACATAAACAGTATAGACAATCAGCTTAACAAAGCGGCAGAATCGGAAGCCAGTCATCTTATAGACTTAAGAAGCAAGATAATTCAATTAAAATCTGATATATCAAACATCCAAAATGAGTTATCCGAGATAAGAGAAGCCAAAAGACGCATAGAATATGAGTTAGAAAAAGCAAGAAGGTACGATCTTTGGGGCGCAAGACAATTGGAGTTAGAACTAAGACAGTTAAACGCCGAAGAAGAACATCTAAGAAAAGAGCTTTCAAGGGTAGAACAAAACCTATCTACGGTTTTTGATAAAAGTGCCGTAAGAGATTTTCTTGAAAACAAGATATCAATAGATGCTTTGGTAAAAACCGCTCTAAAAGAAAGCCACTACAAGGATCAGCTAAAAGAGATAGGAATATCTTTTGATAGATATCAAGACAAAGTATTAAAAAGATTTATAGGAAAGACCCCAGAGTTTGGATATGCTAAAAACCTTGAAAAGGTATTTGAAATGGCTCAAGAAAAAGCCGTAAGAGATGGTGTAGCAGAAGTATCACCAGCTCACCTTGTTTCAGCGCTTTTAGAAGCAAAAGATTTTATAGCAGCAAAACTTTTAGATCAAATCATAGGAGGTAAAAGCATGGACACAGAAAAAGAGATCCAAGAAGAGGAAAAGTCTATCCTAGAACGCTACGGAGTAGATCTTACCCAAAAGGCAAGGGACGGTAAGTTAGATCCGGTCATTGGAAGAGAAAAAGAGATAAACCAAACCATAGAAATATTACT
Source organism: Hydrogenobaculum sp. 3684 (assembly GCF_000213785.1). Taxonomy (NCBI): domain Bacteria; kingdom Pseudomonadati; phylum Aquificota; class Aquificia; order Aquificales; family Aquificaceae; genus Hydrogenobaculum; species Hydrogenobaculum sp. 3684. The sequence goes on from NC_015557.1 coordinate 602,803, forward strand.
AAGACGTAGCAAAAACAACCCTGTTTTAGTAGGAGATCCCGGTGTTGGTAAAACAGCTATAGTAGAAGGTTTAGCCCAAAGTATAGTCAACAAAGAAGTACCCCCAGAACTTCAAGATAAAAGCATCATAAGTATAGACATGGGTTCATTGGTAGCTGGCTCTAAGTATAGAGGAGAATTTGAAGAAAGGGTTAAAAAGCTTTTGGAAGAGCTTAAAGAAAAACCAGAGGCAATACTTTTTATAGATGAAATCCATACCGTCATAGGAGCAGGAAAAGGCGAAGGATCTTTGGATGCCGGCAACATGTTAAAACCGGCTCTAGCCAGGGGTGAAATAAGGCTGATAGGTGCCACAACCGTAGATGAGTACAGAAAATACATAGAAAAAGACTTAGCCTTAGAAAGAAGGTTTCAACCAGTTTATGTAGACGAACCTACTATAGAAGAAGCTATAGAGATACTAAACGGCTTAAGACCAAAATTAGAAGACTTCCATAAAGTAAAGATAGAGGATGATGCAATAGATAGCGCTGTAAAACTTACACACAGGTATGTAACTTTTAGAAAACTCCCAGATAAAGCAATAGATGCCCTAGATCAAGCTTGTGCTCGTAAAAAACTAGCATCTGTAAGCGTACCCCCAGAACTTCAAGAAATAGAAAGAAAACTAAGAGCTTTAGAAGAGCAGATTATAAATGCAAACTTGTCTGGGGATTATGAAAAAGAAGCAGAACTCAAGATTCAAAAGGTTAACCTAGAAAAGCAAAAACAAGATATTATAAATAAGCTTGATATGGTAGATATGAAGATAAACCAACTCAAGAAAAAGCTTGAAGAACTAGAGCAACAGATTATAAAAGTTGCTGAGAAAGGAGACTATGAGAAGGAAGCAGCGCTTAAGATAGAGATGGTAAATACAGAAAAAGAGATAAAAGCCTTAGAGTCAAAAAGAGCAAAAACTTTAAGTGTAACATCAGATGATATAGCTCAAGTAGTATCCGATTGGACTGGTATACCTCTTAACAAGTTAAAAGAAGAAGAAATGGAAAAACTCCTTCACTTAGAAGAAGAGCTACACAAAAGAGTTATAGGACAAGATGACGCTGTGGTAGCTGTAGCAGAAGCCATAAGAAGGGCAAGAGCAGGCTTGAAAGATCCAAAACGCCCAATAGCTTCTTTCTTGTTCTTAGGACCAACTGGTGTAGGTAAAACAGAGCTATCAAAAGCCTTGGCTGAGCTTTTATTTGGAGAAGAAGACGCCCTTATAAGACTTGACATGTCAGAATTTAAAGAAGAGCACACCGTATCAAAGCTTATAGGTGCACCTCCTGGATACGTAGGTTATGAAGAAGGTGGCAAATTGACAGAGGCAGTTAGAAGAAAACCCTATAGCGTAATACTTCTAGACGAAATAGAAAAAGCACACCCAAGGGTATTTGACTTATTCTTGCAAGTGCTTGATGACGGAAGGTTGACTGATTCTCATGGAAGAACTGTGGATTTCAGAAACACCGTTATCATTATGACTTCTAATATAGGTAGCACATACCTTCTAACGTTGCCTTTGGAAGGAGATTCTGAAGAGATAAAGAAAGAGTTTGAAAAAGCTAAAGAAAAGGTGTTAGGAGAGCTCAAACACTTCTTTAGACCTGAGTTTCTAAATAGAATAGATGATATAATAGTATTCAAACCTCTTACCATGGAACAACTTATACAAATAGTAGACTTGTTATTAGACGATCTAAACAAACGTCTAAAAGATAAGGGTATAAAAGTAGAGCTCACTTTAGAAGCCAAGAAAGAACTTGCCAGAAGAGGGTATGAACCAGCTTTCGGTGCAAGACCTTTAAAACGTACAGTACAAAAACTGTTAGAAACACCTTTAGCCAACAAGATGATAAAAGGCGAGATAAAGGAAAACTCTACTGTAAAAGTAGATATAAAAGACGGAGAGTTTGTGTTTGAAACTACCTAACAAATATTTCTGATAACGGCGGGAGAATAACCCGCCGTTTTTTGCTATAATACTTCAATGAAAAAGCCAGAAATACTATCTCCAGTAGGTCATTTTGAAGGATTGATGTCCGCAATAAAAGCCGGCGCTGATGCTGTATACATGGGACTTGAAAAACTAAATCAAAGAGCTGGAAAAGGCGGTTTTTCAAAAGAAGATATAAAAGAAATTAGGCTTATAACCAAAGACCACGGCATAAGGCAATATATAACGCTAAATTCTATAGTGTTTGATGAAGATTTGCCTTATTTGGAAGATGTACTTGATTTTTTAAAAGAAATAGAAGTTGATGCAGTTATAGCTTGGGATTTCTCGGTAGTGCTTGGAAGTATAAAAAGAGGTTTAGAAACACATATCTCTACAATGGCATCGGTATCAAACCACATATCTGGTAAATTCTATAAAGAACTTGGTGTAAAACGAATAGTTCCGGCAAAGGAGCTAGATTTAAACTCCATTAAAAGCTTAAAACAAAATACCGGATTAGAAGTGGAGGTTTTCGTCCATGGATCTATGTGTATGGCTGTATCCGGTAGATGTTTTTTGAGTCATGAGGTTTTTCAAAAATCCGGAAACAGAGGAGAGTGCTATCAAGTCTGTAGACACGAGTTTGATATAAAGGTAATATCGAAAAACTCTGGCACAGAGTATTACCTTGGTAGCGATTATGTTATGTCAGCCAAAGATCTTCTTACTATAAACTTTGCGGATAAGCTTATATGGGCAGACGCTTGGAAAATAGAAGGAAGAAACAAAAACCCAGATTATGTTTATATGACCACAAAAGCTTACAGAGAAGCCAGAGAACGTATATTAAACAACGAATGGTCACAAAAAGGCTATCAAGACCTTATAGATATGTTAGAAAGAGTATATCATAGGGAATGGGACGGTGGTTTTTACTTCGGCGAGGCTTCCTTTGGCATAAACTCATCTATAGCAAAAGAAGAAAAAATATACGTAGGAGATGTTTTAAAATTTTATCCAAAGGCTTCTGTGGCAGAGGTAAAAATAGTAGCACATCCTTTAAAAGTAGGCGATACCATACATATAATAGGAAAAACCACGGGCCTTGTAAGACAGAGAGTAGAATCCATGGAAATAGAAAATCACCGTATAGATCAAGCAGAAAAAGGCACAGTTATAGGTTTAAAAGTGAACGAAAAAGTAAGAGAAAAAGATAAAGTTTATATTGTAAAAGAAAAATAGTATAATATTTTTTATGAAAGAGTACGCTTTAGAAATAGCAACAAAAGCAAGAGCTGTATTGCCTAAACTTTCAAGTTTAAACCCAGGTGTAAAAAATTCTATTCTTATAAGAGTATCTCAACTTTTAAAAGAAAACAAAGAGCTAATACAAAAAGAAAACGAAAAAGACATAGAGTTTGCAAAGTCCATAAATCTTTCAAAGGCAATGATAGACAGGCTTAAAGTGGGAGAAAAACAAATAAACAGCATGATAAAAGTATTGGAGGACGTGGCAAAGCTAAAAGATCCGGTGGGCGAAATAACCTCTATGTGGACGGTAGACAACGGCCTTAAAATAGGTAGAATGAGAGTTCCCCTTGGCGTTATTTTTATAATATACGAATCGAGGCCAAACGTTACTATAGAAGCAGCTAGTTTGTGCTTTAAATCTTCCAATGCTGTTATCCTAAGAGGTGGTAAAGAAGCTATTCACACAAACAAAATACTTTCAGATTTGTTTAGACAAGCTATAAAAGAGCACGTAGAGGGTTTAGAAGATGCTGTTTGCTTTGTAGATAAAAGGGAAAGAGAAATAGTTACAGAACTTTTACAGCTAGAGGGTTTAGTAGATGTAGCCATACCAAGAGGAGGAGAAAGCCTTATAAAGGCTGTATCAGAAACTGCCAAAATACCTGTTATAAAACATTATAAAGGTGTTTGCAGTATATATGTAGACAACGAAGCAGATCTTAAAAAAGCTTACGATATCGTGTACAACGCAAAGGTACAAAGGCCATCAGTTTGCAACGCCATAGAAAACCTTTTTATACATAAAGATCTTTTACAAGATTTTTGGCCCAAAATGGCTATGGTGCTTTTAGAAAGCGATGTTGAACTAAGGTGCGATGAAGATAGCTATGAGATATTGCAAAATAAGGATTTTGAGGCTTTTAAAAGCAAAATAAAAAAAGCAACTGAAAAAGATTACTACGAAGAATTCTTAGATCTCATATTGGCTGTTAAAAAGGTGAACTCTTTGGAAGAGGCAATGCAATTTATAGAAAAATACGGCTCTAAGCATTCTGATGCCATTATCACCGAGAACCATACAAAAGCTATGAGATTTTTGCAAGAAGTAGATTCAGCAGCAGTTTACGTAAACGCTTCTACAAGGTTTACGGATGGCAACGAGTTTGGCTTAGGAGCTGAAATGGGTATTTCTACAGACAAAATCCATGCAAGAGGACCGATGGCTTTAAGAGAACTTACAATAGAAAAATTTATAATCTTTGGAAACGGACAACTAAGAGAAAATGTAGGCATACCAAAAGAACTAAAACAAAAGCTTCAAATAGATTAATTTAGTTTTTAAGATTTTGATGTTGTAAAACAAAAGCTTCTACGTTTTTCAAATAGCAAGCCTTGATAGAATCTGTATAATCTATAAATTTTGTTAGCTTATCTATGCTCAAGGGGTTTTGCAAACATAGTTTTACAGTGTCCAATACATTTTTCTTATCCACTCTAAAGCCAATACCCATTTTTTCTAAGATAGCCGCTACATCTTTTATTTTATCTATATGCTCTCCGTAAATAGAATAAGAACAAAAACCAACTGGCTCCACTATATTATGCCCACCATAACCTTTTACAAAAGACCCTCCCACTATACTAACAATGGCTCTTTTATAATATTCTTTTAGCTCACCAAGCGTATCCAAAACCACAACCCTTGAGTATTTTTTTTGAGTTTTAAGATAGGCGTCTATACTATTTTGTCTTAACAACTTTAACACTTCAGAAGCTCTATCTATATGTCTTGGAGCCAATATAACGTTGTAATCTGTAAATTTTATTATCCACTTTACGGCATCTATTAAAATCTCTTCTTCTTTTTCGTGGGTACTTCCTATTACTATACTATCCTTTTTTATAGGTTCACAGTTTACATCGATACAGAGCTTTAGATTACCACATAAGACTATATTTTTGTTTATAGCATTTAAAAGCTCAAAACTATTTTCATCTTTTGGTAAAATTTTGTCAAAAAATCTTATCAGAAACCTTTCAAGCATATTTTTAGGAGCCCTTGCATTTAAAAGCATTTTTGGTATATCTGATTTTATTAGAAACGGCCAAAACTCTTTTTCCACAGTGATAAGACAGCAAGGCTTTGCGTTGGCTATAAATTTATTCCATATTATCGGCAAATCCAAAGGCAATGGTAGTGTAGGATAATCTAAATTCAAAAAGAAGCGTTTAGCTCTTGGAGAAAAGTATGTTATAAATACGGGGAATTTAGAACTAATATAATCTATTATAAACTTAACGCTGTTAAACTCACCAACGCTTGCAGCATGAAACCAAACGGCATTTTTTGGTAGATTTACATCTTCTATTAAAAGCCTTTTTGAAAGCTCTAGCGTCAATTAGCTGTCTATTTCTCCAGCTATAAACTTGTTAACAAGCTCTTTAGCCTTGTAGTCTGGATATTGTATAGGTGGATGCTTCATCGTATAAGCACTAATAGAATAAAGTGGACCTGATATGCCTCTGTCTTTCGCAAGTTTTGCACATCTTATAGCGTCTATAGCAGAACCAGCGCTATTTGGTGAGTCTTCTACGTCAAGCCTTGCTTCTACATGCATAGGCACGTCCCCAAAAAGCCTACCCTCCATTCTTATATAAGCAACTTTCCTATCTTTTAGCCAAGGTACCCAGTCTGAAGGTCCTATATGTATATTACCATATCCTAAATCGTAATCTATGAGAGAGCTAACAGCTTTTGTTTTAGACTCTTTCTTTGTGTCAAGTCTTTTTCTTTCTAACATATTTAAAAAGTCTGTGTTGCCACCTACGTTTAACTGATATGTTTTGTCTATTTTTACGCCTCTATCTTTGAATAGTTGTGCTATTGTTCTGTGGAATATAGTAGCTCCGAGTTGAGATTTTATATCATCCCCTACTACCGGTATGCCAGCCTCTTTAAAACGCTTAGCCCATTCGTTATCAGAGACTATAAAGGTAGGCATAGCATTTATAAAAGCAACACCAGCTTTAAGAGCACATTCGGCATAAAATCTAGCAGCTTGTTCTGAGCCGACAGGTACATAGTTTATTAGCACGTCTGCATTGGTTTCCTTCAACACGCTTATTATGGTATCCATATCATCTTCTTTTTCATCGGCTTTTACAAAGGTAAGATCTTCAGGGTAGTTTGACATGTGGTCTGCAAAACCATCTAAGACTTTGCCCATTCTAACTTTGCAGCCTAGATTTGGCACGTTTGGCTCAAAAACCGCAGTGCAATTTGGCTTTGCGTAAATGGCTTCTGAAACGTCTTTACCGACTTTTCTTTTGTCTATATCCCAAGCAGCCACAACCTGTATGTCGTAAGGCTTGTATCCCCCGATATCATCGTACATAAGTCCGCTTACGTCTTTTAAATTATTTTTCCTGTAGTAAAATATGCCTTGTATAAGAGCGCTAGCACAATTTCCCACTCCAACTACAGCAAGCTTTATCATTGTTACCCACCGCCGTATTCTGATTGTTCGATTTCCATCATGAAATCTTCTACATAATGAGTAATTTGATCAAAAAGCTCTTGGTCTGGAAGGTCAAAATAATGATCAAAAAGTTCTATCCTTCTCTCATGACATTTGTTATCTTCTAAGCAAAATTTTATTAAAACCAATGGCCTTTTACAATCGGGGCAGCAATCGTTCCCAGGCATACAAAGTTCTACTATCGTTTCTACCTGATCAAAGCTGCTATTCAAAAACTCCTCTAACCTCTTAATCTTATCCAAATGCTCTTTCCATTTTTCCATACCTAATATTTTAGCATACCTGATCTTGTTGTATATATTTTTTACCTGTTTCATAGTAAACTCTTTGCCATCTGTATTGTCTATCACAAAATCTGCGTATTTTATTTTTTCTTCTATTGGCATTTGTCTTGATAATCTTTTTTCTATCTGCTCCTCTGTATAGCCTTTTTTAATAAGCCTTTTTTTTGAAGTCTCCTTGTCAGCATAAACCACTATTACAATATCGTAATCTTTATAAGTACCATTTTCTACAACAAGAGAAGCCTCTAATGCAAACATATCACAATCTAAATTTTTCATTAAATTATCTAGATATTCGTAAAGGGCTTTGTGAACTATTTTCTCTAAAGACAAGAGCTTTTGTTTATCGTTAAAAACAATATCTGCAACTTTTTTCCTGTCTATATTTCCATTTTTCAATATATCTTCTCCCAGAAGCTTCACGACATCACGCTTTAACTTTTCATCGTTTTCGTAAAGCTCGTGGATTATAGCATCTGCATCGTAAACACAAACTCCCAAGTCCTTAAATAAAGACGATACAAAAGATTTGCCTACACCGAAATTTCCAGTAATAGCTATTTTTATCACTTTTTCTTCTTTCTTATCCTTATGGCATCTGGTGTAACTTCTATAAGCTCATCTTGAGTGATCCACTCCATCGCTTGTTCAAAGTTCATTTTTCTGGGAGGGGTAAGTCTTACATACTCTTCTGCCGCAGCGGCTCTGTTGTTGGTTAATTTTTTTTCTTTAGTTATATTTACATAAAGATCGTTGTCTTTGTTGTGCTCTCCTATCACCATACCTTCGTAAACTTCTGTACCTGGTTCTATGAAAAATATACCCCTATCTTCAAGTCCAAGCAAAGCGTAAGGAGTAGCCACACCTTTTCTATCTGCTACTATTGCCCCGTTTATACGGCTTTTAATTTCACCCTGCCAAGGTTCATAGCCTTCTAAAACCGTATTTATGAGACCTTCCCCTCTTGTATCTGTCTTAAACTCTGATCTATACCCTATTAAACCTCTGGAAGGTACAATAAATTCCAACCTTACTCTGCCAAAACCATGGTTTATCATATTCACCATACGCCCTTTCCTAGAACCAAGCTTTTGAGATACTATTCCTATATGTTCTTCCGGTATGTCTAAAATAACCTTTTCTATAGGTTCTAATTTTTTACCGTTTTCTTCTATAGTCACCACATCTGGTTTTGACACTTGGAATTCGTAGCCTTCCCTTCTCATAGTTTCTACTAAAATAGCCATTTGAAGCTCGCCTCTTCCCATAACCAAAAAAGAATCTGTAGAATCTGTATCTTTTACCTTTATAGCCACATTCATCAAAGTTTCTTTATAAAGCCTATCTCTTAGATGCCTTGAAGTCACATATTTCCCAGATCTTCCAGCAAAAGGAGAATCGTTAACAGAAAATGTCATGAATATAGTAGGTTCTTCAACTTTTATAGAAGGTAATGGCGCAGGATTTTCCACGTCTGAAATAGTTTGACCTATGTTGATATCATCAAAACCAGCTACAGCCACTATATCACCAGCAAATGCTTCTTTTGTTTCCACTCTTTTTAGTCCTTCTATTGTGTATATGGCTTTTATGAAACCAGTTTTAACAACACCCTCTTCTGGTGAGACTATGGATACTTGTTGATTTTGCCTTAATGAGCCATTTTGTATACGCCCTATGGCCAATCTTCCTAAAAAATTATCGTAATCTAAAGATGCTACTAAAAGCTGTAAAACTTGATTCTCATCGTATTTTGGAGCTGGAATAGTATTTATAATGGCTTCAAACAAAGGTTCTAAAGAAGATGATTCTTCTTCTAAAGAAAGCTTAGCTATACCTTTTTTGGCTATGGCGTATAAAACTGGAAAATCCAGTTGGTCTTCTGTAGCATCAAGGTCTATAAAAAGGTCGTATATTTCGTTTAAAACCTCTTGCGGTCTTGCATCTTGCCTGTCTATTTTATTTATTACCACTATAGGCACAAGCTTTGCTTCAAGAGCTTTTCTCAACACAAACCTAGTTTGAGGAAGAGGTCCTTCGGCAGCATCCACAAGAAGTATTACCCCATCTACCATATTTAGAACGCGCTCCACTTCACCACCAAAATCAGCGTGTCCAGGAGTATCCACTATGTTTATCTTTATGCCTTTATAGTTCACAGAGGTGTTTTTTGCTAAAATCGTAATACCTCTTTCTCTCTCAAGCGCATTGCTATCTAAAATACGCTCTTGTACCTCCTCATTTTGTCTAAAAGTACCACTTTGTTTTAGAAGTGCATCCACCAATGTGGTTTTACCATGGTCTACGTGAGCAATAATTGCTATATTCCTAATATCTTCTCTAATCTTCATCTATCATCCTTTAAGCGTTCATCGCTTTCAAAAACTCTTGATTCGTTTTAAACTTTTTGAGCTTATCAAGTAAAAACTCCATCGCTTCTACATCATCCATAGAAGAGAAAAATTTCCTAAGAACCCATATACGCTGCAACTCCCAATCTGACAAAAGTAGCTCCTCTTTTCTGGTACCGGATTTACTTATGTTTATAGCTGGGAATATACGTTTCTCTGTTAGCCTTCTATCAAGGTGTACTTCCATATTACCAGTGCCTTTAAACTCTTCATATATAACATCGTCCATACGAGAACCAGTTTCTATTAGCGCTGTAGCTATGATGGTTAGACTTCCGCCATCTTCTATATTTCTAGCGGCTCCAAAGAATTTCTTGGGTCTTTGTAAAGCTGTAGCTTCTATACCACCTGAAAGCACCCTACCTGTTGGTGGTGTTACAGCATTAGAAGCTCTTGCAAACCTTGTCATAGAATCAAGAAGTATTACCACGTCATTTCCAAGCTCCACGAGTCTTTTGGCTTTTTCTATAACAAGCTCAGCTACTTGCATATGTCTTTCTGGTGGTTCATCAAAGGTAGAAGCTATAACCTCTGGTTCATGATCGGCATTGTCTGCATTTGACATCACTATACGCCTCATCTCAGTAACTTCTTCCGGTCTTTCATCTATTAACAAAATAATTAAGTATACTTCTGGATGATTGGTAAGGATAGCCTTTGACAGGCGTTGAAGAATGACAGTTTTACCAGCTTTTGGCGGTGCTACAATAAGCCCCCTTTGACCTTTACCAATAGGGCTAACCAAACTAAGTACCCTTGTAGCATAGTCCGATGGATCGTATTCTATATTAAGGCGCTCCGTAGGATGGTACGGCACCAGCTTATCAAAAGATGGCCTACTCCTTAGTTCCAACGAACCTATAGGCAATCCGTTTACTGATTCTATCTTTATAAGAGCGTAATATTTTTCGTTGTCCTTTGGGGGTCTTGAAAAACCTATTATGGTATCACCGGTCCTTAAATAGAGTTTTTTTATCTGAGACGGAGATACGTATATATCGTCTGGATTGGGCATATAGTTGTTGTTTGGACTTCTTAAAAACCCATACCCGTCTTGCAAAACTTCTAGTACTCCTCTTACAAACCTTAGACCCTTTGTTTTACCGTAAGCTTCAAGAATATTTTCTATAAGCTCTTCTTTTCTTATACCAGTGATCCTTTTTAAATCAAACTCTTTACCGAGTTTTTGTAACTCGGACATTGTCATTTTTTTAAGTTCCTCTAGCGATAGCTCTTTGTTGGTTTCTTTAGTCGTAATGTCTTGTTCCATAGTCAATCCCACCTAATTAAACGCTGGTATTTGTATAGCGGGTTTATGGCCATCCAGCTCCCGCTTATGGCCTATTGAAATATCATTTTCCAATACAAAATGTAGAAAATATCTCATCCAAAACGTTTTCATCTGTAATAAGTCCAAGAATTTCCTCAAGATAATCTAGAGCCTCCCTTATATAAAGCATCATAACTTCCGTTTTATCTTGCAAAACAGCTTCTTTTAAAGAGCCTAAAGCTTTAGCTACCAAAAACTTATTCCTTTTTGAAACATAAATACCATCTTCAGCTAAATCCAACATATGTAAAACTTTATTTTTCAAGTGTTCAACATTTTCTTGGTTTCTTATAGAAATAATTATAGCATTATCTTTGAAAAAATCAAGGGTTTTGCTATTTATCCCCAAATCGCTTTTGTTTAAAACAACCAAAGTATTTAGGTTTTTAACAATATCATAAATAAAGTAATCTTCTTCCTCGAGCTCTTTAGAACCATCCACCATAAAGAGCACAACATGGGCTTCTTTCATGTGTTCAATCGCTATATTTATGCCTTCTTTTTCTATTGGATCATCGGTTTTCCTAATACCGGCAGTATCAACAAGTTTAACAGGAAAACCGTTTATTTCCAACCTATCTTCTATATAATCCCTTGTAGTCCCAGGTATATCAGACACTATAGCCCTTCTTTTTTGTAAAAGCGTATTAAACAACGAAGACTTACCAACATTTGGCTTGCCAACTATAGCTATTTTTATTCCATCGTATAAGTAAGACTGTTCTTTTAGCTTTTTATGAAACTCTTCCAACCTACAAATTAGATTATTGATTTCTTTTTTTGTTTCGTTTACATCAAGGGGTTCTATATCTTCATAACCAAACTCTATATCTGCTTCTATGTTAGCAATGATCCTTATAAACTCTTTTCTTAGTTCTTCAATGAAAGAAGAAAATCTACCTTTTAACATGTTTAAAGCGTTTTCTACGGCTTTTTCGGTATTGGCGTTTATTAAAAGCTCCACACTTGAAGCTTCATCCAATGTCATTTTACCATTTAAAAAGGCTCTTTTTGTAAACTCTCCAGGCGAAGCAAAGGAGCACCCGTAATCTACCAAAGCTTCTATAGCTTTTTCTACAATAATAGGATTTCCGTGGAAAAAAATTTCAAGCATATCCTCCCCGGTATAAGAGCGTGGGGCTTTATAGTATATAGCTACAACATCGTCAAGTTCTTTATCGTTTATATAAAAAGATGTACGATAGGCATACCTTGGCTTTGGATTTTCAATATGCAAAAACCTATTGGCTACATCTATACAGTTTAATCCAGATAACCTCAATATGGAAATAGCCGATTTTAAAACAGGAGTTGCTGGGGCTACAATAGTATTATTCATAAAAACCTAAAGGGAGGATGACGGGGGTCGAACCCGCGACATAGGGATCCACAATCCCTCGCTCTGCCAGCTGAGCTACATCCTCCTAAGAAAGTTTGTAAAACTGGGGTGCCTGGATTCGAACCAGGAACCCTCGGATCCAAAATCCGATGCTCTGCCAGTTGAGCTACACCCCATGAGAATATTTATTATAGCAAAATTCATTTGAAAAATCAAGGATTATCTAAAATTAAAAGAAGAACCACATTTACAAGATTGCTTTATGTTTGGGTTGTTGAAGATAAAGTTGTTGGTTTTCATAAGATTTTCTATATAGTCTAGCTCTGTACCCTTTAGATAATCGTAAGAGTACTTGTCTATGGCAAGCTTAAAATCACCGTAATCTATTACTATATCGCTGTCTTTTACAGCGTTATCAAATTCGGTATAATATTTATACCCTGCACATCCTTCTTCTATAAGACTTACCCTAAAAACTGGGTTTGTAAGTTGTTTTTTAGCGGCCAGCTTTTTAATGGCCTTTATAGCTCTATCTGTCAATGTAAACTCTACCATAGTTTCCATAATATTACCTCCTTCAAGGTGTTTATTCTAATATACTTATAAATCTAATTTTTTCTATATAAAATCTTAATACTATAAAATAAACATTAAATTACTAATATGATTATATATCATAATATAACTCTTTCAAGAGTTTTTGGGTCTATAAAATAATTTTCTTTTATTTTAAATACCTTATGTTCTTTACCTGTATCTTCTGTTATAACATCGTAAGAGGTAAGCTCTATCTCTATTTTTTTAGAAAGATCCCATATATATTCTGGCAATACCGATATCTCAATGTGTCCAAATCTATCTTTAAGCACATCTATGAAAGCGTTGATGATGCTATCTTTGGATAGGTTTAATCCCTCCTTTCTTAACGTGGTGATGTTTTTCTCCAAAAGCTCTTTAAAAGATTTTTTATCTTTTACATAGGATATTATATTTGCCATCATATCAAAATCAAAATCCATAAGTATGTTTCCTACAAACACAAGCATATTTTCAATATCCCCAGCCCCTTGACCGGATATTTTTTTATCGTTTAGGGTTATATCTGCTATAGGTTTGTAGAAAGCGTTTATACCCAAAGACTTGTAAACTTCTATTATGATATTTGAAAAATACTTGTAAACATTCTCCATTTTAAAAGGAATTGTTTTGTTGCTTTTAGAAAAAATAAATTGATAAAAAATTTGGCCTGGATGAAGAAGCACAGTCCCGCCACCGGTATATCTTCTTATAATTGGTATGTTGTTGGTTTTGCAGTAGTTAAAATCTAAAAAACGATTCGCGTTGTCAAAATATCCAAGGCTAACACAAGTATCAGATGGTTCTGTTATAACAATACATTCTATCTGTTTTTTTGCCAATGCATGAAACAAAGCCACGGAGGTAGTAGCTTTTAAATACGGTACTACAAATACTATCAAATATCTTTTACCATCCTTACCCAAAAGTTGTATTGGCCATCTTTTCTAAAACCAAATTTTTCATAGAACTTCATAGCTTTTTCGTTTTTGTCTCCTACCCAAAGCTCTATAAGGTCAAGATTTCTTTGCTTAAAATACTCTATAGCCTTTTCCATCAACATAGACCCTACGCCCTTACCAAAATAATCTGGGTCTACAAATATTTCGTGTATTGCTCCCACTACCTTGTTGTATTTTTTACTATACCAATTGCCATCTATAGCCATAAAACCTACAATTTTATCACCGTCTTTTACTACGAAAAGTCCAGCTACATCTCTTCTTAAAAGCCAGTTTATATAGACTTTTACATCTTCTTCGTGAGTATATGAATATTCTTCTAAATTTTTGTAACTTTTAAGATATAGTTTTGCTACTTCGTCTATATATTTTATATCAAAAGGATGTATTTCCATTCAATGTTATATTCTAACTACCACACAGGTGATAGCTTCTTTCACTCCCTCTAACGTATGAATCTTTGTAATAACAAGCCTTCCAAGCTCATCCTGATTTTTTAGCTCTGCAAATACGATTATGTCGTAAGGGCCTGTTACTACGTCTGCCGTTCTTATACCGTCAAAAGTAGAAAGTGCTATCATAATAGAAGGTATCTCTTTTGGATCCGCTTTTATCATAATATAGGCTTTTATAGAGCTTTCCGACTCTAACTCCATCAATTCTGTAATGGATACTGGAAACGCCTTATCGTTCAATAAATCCATAATCTATCTCCTTTTCCTTAGATTTTATACCTAAAAGCTCAAAAACTAAAGGTGTATACTCTTTGTTTTCCCTAATTAGTTTTATTGCTCTATACACTATTTTTTTACAATCTTTTGAACCATTTTTAGTATAATCTAACATATTTATAATTATAGGCTCTAACTCAAGATTTTCAAGCCATTTATAAAATTTATCAGCTTCGTCTAGTATTATAAATTCACCTTTTTTAGCTTCTTGAATCCTATTGGATAAGTTATTTTCTACTACTTCTTTTAAATCATCTACATTGTATAAAAAAACGCTGTCCAAATCAGCACAGGATGGCTCTATGTTTCTTGGCACAGATATATCTATTAAAAATATAGGCTTATAATACCTTTTTTTCATAGCTTTTGATACAACATCTTTCGTAATAACGTACCCTTGAGCACCGGTAGAAACTAAAACTACATCAAACTCGTATAAAAACCGTTCTATTTCATCGAATCTTATTACATTAGCTTTTATCCTCTCTGCCAAACTTACCGCCCTTTCATAAGTCCTATTTGATATATATATACTAGCTCCAGAGCGTTGAAGGTATATAGCTGCAAGCTCCCCCATCTCTCCAGCACCTATCAAAAGCACCTTGTGGTTTTTAAGCTCACCAAAAATACGTTTTGCAAGCTCTACCGCAGCATAACTAACAGATACCGCACTTTTGCTTATGCCGGTCTCGTATCTCACCCTTTTAGAGGCATGTAGAGCGTTTTGGCATAGCCTATTCATAACTTTGCCAGTGGTTCCTAAAGCTTTTGCCTTAAAAAACGCCTCTTTGAACTGCGCTACTATTTGAGGCTCTCCTATAACCATAGAATCAAGACCAGAGGCAACTTTAAATATATGAGCCACCGCCTCTTTTCCAGCTTTTAAGAAAAAATGAGAGTTGTCAAAATGCTGGTTTTTTATTTCGGCGTATCTTCTAAAAGCTTCAAAAACTTGTTTTTCATCAGAAGCGTAAGCGTAAAACTCAAGCCTGTTACAAGTAGACAAAAGCATAAACTCTTTAACGTTGGTAGAAGCCTTTAATATATGTAAAATAGAATCTAGCTCTGAAGTGTTGCAACTTAATTTTTCCCTAAGTTCTACCGAAGCGGTCTTGTGGTTAAGCCCAATAGCGTATATATCACCTGCCATTTACATTCAAAATATCCTTTATGTAATCTAATACCTTATCTATTGGAACATCAACGGCTTTTAAAGTATGTCTATCTACCACTTCCACAAGACCATCTTTTACCTTTTTACCCACTACAATCCTATAAGGTATACCTATTAAATCTGCATCGTTAAACTTTACCCCAGGTGATACATCCCTATCATCAAAAAGCACTTCTATACCCTCTTGTGTTAGGCTTTTGTAAAGATGCTCCGATGTGCTATATTGAAGCTCATCTGAAGTATTTACACAACTAATAAGCACTTGAAATGGAGCCACAGGCAACGGCCACTTTATACCCTTTTCATCGTGATACTGCTCTACAATAGCTGCTATAAGCCTTGATATACCTATACCATAGCATCCCATTACAACAGGTTTTTCAGTACCGTCTTTATCTGTAAAAAACGCCTTCATAGGCAAAGAGTATCTGGTACCAAGTAAAAACGTATGTCCAAGTTCAAGACCTTGAGCTACCTTTAAAGGAGCACCGCATTCTGGACAAGGATCATTTTCTTCTACTTGGGCTACATCTACAAAGTTTTCAAAATCGATATTTGCATTTTTATAATGATAATGAGGCTTGTTGAAGGCCACTACCATATTTGAAGCGTTGTACAAAGAGTTATCCACTATTATCTCTATATCTTTACCTTCTACAAAAGGACCTATAAAACCTTTTTCTGTGTTTAAAAGCTTTAAAACCTCTTCATCTTCTGCTAATCTAAACTCATCTGTACCAAAAAGCCTTTCAAGTTTTTTCTCGTCTATCTTCTTATCCCCTCTTATAAGCACCATCACGGGTTTATTTTCTTTTATATAAAGTACAGATTTTATAATTTTGCTTTTAGGCACATTTAAAAATAAAGAGAGTTCTTCGATGGTTTTAACGTTTGGAGTATATACCTCTTCTAAAACTAACGGTGGTTCTTTTTCTACGTTTGGTTTTTTTAATTCCACTATCTCGGTGTTGGCCGCATAGCCACAGTTTTCACAATAAGCTATCAGCGCTTCACCATATTTTGTAATAGCCACAAACTCATGAGAGCTTTTTCCACCTATTTGACCAACATCAGCTTTTACCATCAATACATTTAAATTTAGTCTTTTAAAGATGTTTTTGTATGCTTTTACCATGATATCGTAAGAGTTCTTGGCACTTTCTTCGTCTGTATCAAAAGAATATGCATCTTTCATAATAAATTCTCTTCCTCTTATAAGCCCATAACGAGGTCTTTTCTCATCTCTAAACTTTGTATGTATCTGATATAGGTTTAAAGGAAGTTGTTTGTAAGATCTTACGGTTTTTCTTACCAAATCTGTAATCTCCTCTTCATGGGTAGGACCAAGACAGTAATCCCTATCGGATCTATCCTTTAGCTTAAAAAGTTCGTTGCCGTAATAATCCCATCTTCCGGTTTCTTTCCAAAGCTCCGCTGGATTTAATATAGTAAGTAGTAGCTCCTGAGCCCCAGCTTTATCCATCTCATCTCTTACTATATTTTCTATTTTCTTAAGCACTCTAAAGGCTATGGGTGTAAGCTCGTATATACCAGAAGCCACTTGCTTTATAAAACCTGCTTTTGTAAGAAATCTATGAGAAGCTGCCTCTGTTTCAGAGGGTTCTTCTTTTGTGGTGTATAAAAAATATCTACTCCATCTCATTCTATTTATTATATCTTAAAAGCTATATACAAGAAGATATTTTATATTTATATGGGGATGGAGGGACTTGAACCCTCACGGGATTGCTCCCTGCGGATTTTAAGTCCGCTGCGTCTGCCATTTCGCCACATCCCCGCGACTAATTATATTATATCACAACATTTAAACTTTTAACTGAGTTAAAACATACTCTATCATATCTATTCTAAAATCTTGTCTGTAGTAGTTTAATACTATATTTCTTAGTTCTTTTATCAAGGATTCTCTTTCTTCTTCATGGGAAAGATAATAATCTATCTTTTTAATGGCATCTTCGATATTTTTATAAGTGATTTCTTTGTAATGCTCTTTGAATAGTATCATCGCTTCTTCTTTGTAATCCACAATAGGCAAGCTATGATATATTGGTGGTTCGTATATCATATCATGCACAGCACTAAAACCTTGAGAGTGTATATAAAATGTGATCTTTGAAGAAGATACTATATATTTTAGCCTTGAATAGGGTATTTTTACAACATCTGTTGTGAAAAATCTATCCTTGTAATAATCTTTCAATGCGTTTGTAGCATAAGCCCTCACATAAGACATAACACTCGTTGATATATCAAAAAATTCTTGGTTAAAAAATCCGTCTTTTATACAAGGTATATCAAGACATTTTCTTATATCAGATACATCCTTTTTATAACACTCTATATAAGAAGCGTATTTTTTGTAAAAATCTTCATTTGGTTTATGAACACTGCCAGGGAAGATAACATCAAATATTTTTTTTTCTTTTGGTATATCATCATCTTGGGTGGATAAGTTTAGATTGCTCATAATAAAGCCGTTTGAGTTCCACCAATAGGCTTTTATACCGAGGGTTCTAAAGCACTCTGTTAAAAATTTATCGTGATGGATTATGGCGAACTTATGCTTGTATTTTCTTAGTATCTCAAGCCCTTCTCTTGTTAGACTGTATCTATTTATGCTTGGTGTATCCACTTTTAAAGCTATTATCGGAACATCAAAGTTTTTAAACCAAAAATCTCTTGTCTTATAATCCCAAGAGGTTTCATTTCTCATGAAAAATAGATCACCGTAAAATCCAAAAAACATAAAATCTGGATTAAAAGCCTTTACTTCGTTTTTAAGCCTATCAAGGTTTAGAGGTATATCTTTTCTTAAAACCCCCACCGTATAGCCTTTTGATGCAAAAAGCTCCGGATAGTTTGATATAAGCTCCCAGTGATCCGTGATAAGCACCTTGCCTTTTGGACCTTTGGCGTAGATCTCTATGTAAGGTTCATTTTCTGAAAGCCTATTTGTCATATGAAACTTAAACACAGATTTTTCATACATATTCCACTTTGAGTAGTCTATTGACCTTTGGGAGTTTTGATGTATGGGAAAAGAGCTTCCATATATGTATGTGCCGTATTTGGCTTTTAGCTTATAAAAATTCTCATGCTCAAAAAGAGATAAGCTTATGCCGGTTGATAAAGTAAGTATATTTGAGAAAAACTCCCCAAAGTACTCGCTGTTTTGAGAAAGCTCATTGGAACTATATAAAAACAAATCCTTTCCAAGGTGTTTGAACAAGTTTATAAAAGCTTTTGGTGTAAGAGAAGATTTAAAAGATGATTTGTATCTTCCAAGCGTATTTAGGATGCTTTCTTTGTTTGGAGCACCTATTAGTATGTGTTTGTCTTTGAAGATTTTTAGCAATCCTGTATCGATAGTTCTTATATCTGGTATAAGCACAATATCTATATCACTAAGTATATCTTCTATAGCCCCATCGTAATATTTTGTCCCAAAGAGCACAAAACCTATTTTCTTCAGTTCCTTATCTTCTTCAACATTTACAGTCTCATAACCAAGATAGTTTAAAAGATGGGATATCTCTCCGTTAAAAGCCCTGTAAACGAGGACACTCCCCTTTAGTTTTGAGGCTTTTAGTATATAAGCAATATCAATATTGTGCATTTTATCAAGCATACTAAGAGCAATAGGATCTTTGTAAAAGCTAAAAAACCCCGGTATACCCCAATCCGATAAACCTTTTTCTACAAAAAAAGGTTCTTTTTTAGAAAAGATGATGCTTTTACAAGCGCTACACTCTCTATATTCATCAGCATTTAATACATCCAAAAGGTACATAGGTGCTTTTTCAAGGCAGTATTTACAAGTATCTTCTTTTACAAGTTCTTTGTTTGATTTTTCTATGGCATCTTGTATAATTTGATCTGGTATAGATTCTATATCCATGCAAGGGTTTAGATTAGAACCTCTAACTTTTGCTTCAACGCAAACCCCTTCTGATATCCTCATGCAAGGACTTGAACACAAAGCCCCCACAAAGGGTATCTCCATACACTTCACATAAGAAATTTCACCAAAAACTTTTTTATCAAACCCACCCACCACAAAAACACAAGGGATTTTGTTTACATGGCACATATAAGCCACCGCTGGATGCGTGGTAATGATAACTTTTGAGCTTTTAAGAGCATCAAAGATTTTATTTAAACTGGATTTGGTAAATATATTTTGAGGTATGGTGATAGATTTTTCTATATTCGAAGTATTTTTTATATTGGCTTTATAAAAACCTTGAGAGTTTATAAAAGTGCTAAAAACACTTGGTTTATGCTCTAAAAATGGCTCTAAAGGGATAGCCTCCACATCAAAAAACCGTTCAAAATAAGATATCCTATTTGAAGTATCAAACTCATAAGAGGTCAAGTCTTCTTCAAAAAGCACATAAAAAACATCGTAAGAGAGTATATCATCTAAAGAAGGTATATCTTTTAAAGTGTTTATACCAAAACCCACATATATATCTTTGTTTGAAAACGGATAAACATCCACCTGAGATTCTTTTTCTATAGCTTTTAGTATTGGCATTAAACATACACTGCTAAAAGCATCCAAATCAGCAAGCACCAAAACCTTTTTGGGCTTTTTATCCAAGTAAGACAGATTAAGATGCTTAAGATAGCTTTTTCTTATAGACAAAAGCTCTTTTTCTTCTACAATCTCAAATAAAACCTTTGCAAGAAAATCGGGCACCAATACCGGATAATCTGGCATTTCGATAAACTCTTCTTTGTAATCTATATTTGTTCTTGAATGCAGTTTTATAGCTTTCATGAAGATATATTATAAATTAAGATAAAAAGGCAGATTCTTATCTTACATTTTGATTTACTTAACAAATACTCCTTACAAAATCCTCAAGCCTCAAAGAGGGATCTGGATTTAACTTATGTAAATCCGATTTTTTATAATATTTTCCTTTTAAAAATCTCATGTTGCCTACCAAGCTTACCATAGCTGCATTGTCTGTGCAGTATTTTATTGAGGGGATATAACACTCTATATCAAGGGCGTTTAGCTTTTCTCTTAGGCGTTTGTTGGCAGCTACGCCACCCACCACCACAAGACGGTTGATACCGGTTTTTTTTATGGCTTTTTGCAAGGTTCTTATAATGTGGTTTACTATAGCCTCTTGGTAGGAAAAAACAAGGGCATCTTTGGGGTATTTGTCTTTGTTTTCTCTTAAAAACGTTTTTAAACCACTAAAAGAAAACGCTATCCTATCGTCTTTTATAGGTATTGGAAAGTCTATCGTTTCAGGATTTTCATATGAAGATAAAAACTTTTCTATGGCAGGACCGCCAGGGTATTGAAGACCAAGAAGCACAGCCCCTTTGTCAAAGGCCTCGCCGGCTGCATCGTCAAGGGTTTTCCCTATTAGCTCATAATGTTCAAAGCCTTCTACGAGGTAAATCTCAGTGTGCCCTCCAGACACCACAAGGGCCAAAAATGGATATTCTACGTTGTATTCTAAAAACACCGAGTATATGTGAGCTTCTATATGATGGACTGGTACTATAGGTATATCCAAAGCATAAGATAAACCACTGGCAAAAGAAGCTCCAACCAAAAGAGATAATATAAGCCCAGGGGCTATCGTGACTGCCAAAAAATCTATATCAGAGGGTTTTATTTTATGTTTTTCTAAAAGCTCATAAAACAGTATATAAAGATTTTTTGTATGCTCTCTGGAGCAAAGCTCTGGGACTATGCCGTTGTATATCTTATGAGCATTTACTTGGGAGCTAAGGAGACTATCTATAAGACCTCTCTTACTACTATACAAAGCTAAAGCAGTATCGTCACAAGAGGTCTCAATGCCAAGACATAGCTTTTCTTCGTCGTGTTTCATCCATTATGAGGCTTTTTCGTCTTCCTTTTCTTTTTCAGACTTTACGGGTTTTCCTTCTAAATAGTCTATGGCAGCTTTTAGTTGAGGGTCTTTGTTGGGAAGAAGTATAACCTTTTGTTTATCGCCTTTTAGCCTCATATCCTCTATAGTTTTTATAAGTTCTTCTTGTTCTTTGGCCGGGAATTTTATCAGTATATCTGGCATAATGCCTTTTTTGTTTATACATATACCAGCTGGTGTATACCAATAGGCTATTGTTAGCTTTAGACCTGCTCCATTTTCTAAGGGTATAAGGTTTTGAACAGAGCCTTTACCGAAAGTCTTCTCGCCTATAACAGTGGCTCTCTTGTAATCTTTTAAAGCTCCAGTGACTATTTCAGCAGCACTTGCAGTACCACCGTTTACAAGGACCACAACCTTATCTTGCATAGGTATAAGTGGATTGTGCTTAGTATAATACTTATGTTCTCCTACAACTCTACCTTTCGTATAAACCACTAGTTTATCTTTTGGCAAAAATACGTTTGCTACTTTTATAGCCTGTGTTAAAAGGCCGCCTGGATCGTTTCTTAAGTCAAAAATAAACTCATTGGCACCTTTTGATTCAAGTTTTTTGACAGCTTTAGCAAGCTCACTGTAAGCGTTTTCTTGGAATTGCACAAGTTTTATATAGCCTATATGATTATCTACCATAGTGGCTTTTACGGCAGGTACTTTTATTATCTCTCTAGTTAGTTTGAAAGTAAGAGGATGATCTACGCCTTTTCTAAATATAGTAAGCGTGACAGTAGTGCCGGGCTTTCCTTTTATAAGCTTTATTACTTTGAATAAGCTTATATTGGAAGTGTCTTTGCCGTTTATTTTTATGATAACATCTCCAGCCCTTATACCAGCTCTATAAGCAGGTGTCCCTTCTATAGGGGCTATTACTATAGGTCTTCCATCTTTTCTTGCTATCTCTATACCTATACCACCAAATTCACCTTCGGTATCTTGAGTAAACTCTTTAAACTCAGAGGGGGTAAAAAAGTCAGAAAACGGGTCAAGAGATTGAAGCATGCCGTTTAAAGCGCCGTATATCATTTTCTTAGTACTTGGGTTTACCACGTAATTTTGCTTCGTAATTTCAAAAACATCCATAAAAAGCCTTATATAGTCAGCATCAGACTGATGTTTTTTGTTTTGTTCTGCCTTTGCACCCACCAAAAATCCACCGACAAAAACTATCGGTATAGTTAAAGCTAAAGAAACTTTTTTCATTAAACGTTCTCCTGTCATGGTTTTAAAATATAAATACTTTTTATGTTTTTTATATAAAATTTTGCGTTTCCAAGACTACCAAGACCATAGCATGTCATATCTTTAGAAAGTTCCACCAACTCTCCGCTTGGATTTGCATTTGTTTTTAAATATACCTCAACGTTGTTTGCTCTTAAAGCTTCAACGTCTATAGACCTTACTGTGTTTAAGTCTACAAAATAGCTTAAAGAACCATCTTTTACGTCTATATATGTCCTGCCATCGCAGTTGCAATTTTGTAAAATATGTGACTTACCAGTGTTATCTATAACCTTACACGTAATACCAGTGGGCACGCTCTGCATCGGCGTTGTTTCGCCCATACCATAACTTACGCCAAAAGCTAAAAAAACCCCCAACAACATTGAACTTCTTTTAAAAGCCTTCAACATATTATTTTAATTATATCACATAACAATATATTTTTGTATTAACTCGCTTATAAACCAATTATAAAAAAATTCAACTTGTACAAAGCTCTTGCAAAATCTTAAAGATATGATATAATATTAATATTTAGAGCCACTAGCTCAGCAGGTAGAGCAACGGACTTTTAATCCGTGGGTCGGGGGTTCAAGTCCCCCGTGGCTCATATTTTCTTTATAATTCTTTGGAAGATATTATAACTTCTAGTTAAATTACTTACTTATATAGCAATTCCAAAACCAAAAGGAAAATCTTTGGAAGAAGTATCTCAAGAAGATACGACCATTTCAAAACCCTCACCTGCTACCTAACATATAAAATAGCCCCGTTTGGGGCTTTTATTAACCAAAAATTAAAAATAAAAGTTTAATATAAAGATATGAAATATGTAAAGTTTTTTTACAAAATACTTGTTTTCCTAATGCTTTTTATAGCTTTTATTTTAAAATCTCTATATATAGATATCTTTGTTAAAGACCAAAAAGAAAAGAGAAAAGCTTTCTTAAAAAATGCTTCCTTTTTTTCTAGGCTAGTGATTAAACTCTTCAACATAAATATAAAACAAAACGGCATATATATAAAAGACCAAAATTATATAATAGTGTCAAACCATCTTAGTTACATTGATATAGTGGTTCTGAGCGCTTTTATAGAGGCGGTGTTTTTATCCACAAAGGAAGTGCAAGAGACATTTTTGTTTGGACATATAGCAAAATATGGTGGTGCGATATTCATAGATAGAAAGAACAAAGCAAACATACTTTCTGATATGGAGCTTTTTAAATCTGTTTTAGAAGAGGGTTTTAATGTGGTGGTGTTTTTAGAGGGCACCACTTCAAACGGTGATGATGTGCTTCCTTTTAAAAGTAGTTTTGTAGAGATTATGCTAAAAGCCCAAAAACCAATATTGCCAATATGTATAAAATATAAATCTATAAACGGTAAACCAATAGCCATATCCAATAGAGATTACGTATTTTACTATGGAGATATGGAACTTTTTGAGCATTTTTTAAGCTTTTTGCTAAATGTAGACAGTATGGAGATTGAGCTTTTCTTCTTAAACCCTTTGTATCAAACGTCTTATCTCAATAGAAAAGAACTAACAAAGATACTATATGAGGATATAAGATCTTGCTATTTGGAAAAACCTATAAGTTTTTAAATATATCAATTCACGATGTTTGCCCTTCAAACTTTGAAAACGTTTTAAGCTTAAGAAAACTCCTAATAGAAAACGGCATAACCAACATCACTTATCTTCTTATCCCTTTTTACCACGAAAAAGAAACGCTTTTAGATATTAAAAATGAGGTATTGGAGATTACAACAAACGCCGAGGTTATACTTCATGGATACACTCATATGTCAAGAGATTTTAAGAAATACGACTACCGCAGAATTTTTACCTACAAAGAAGCAGAGTTTTTATTGGAAAACAATCTTTCTTATAGGCTTGATAAAGGAATTGAGATGTTGAAAAGCTTAGGTATAACACCAAAGGGTTTTATAGCACCCGCTTGGCTTTTCAAAAAAGAATTATTACAACTTTTAAAAGAAAAAGGATTTTTATTTACCACTGATAGAAGGTATATATACAATCTTCAAGAAAACAAAAAGATATTTTCACCGGTTTTGGCCTTTGGTAGTAGAGGTTATGTAGAAGATATTTCTATTCTTTCTTTTGATAAGATGTTTTTTATGCTAAAAGCCCTGAACGTTGTAAGGATAGCCCTTCATCCAGTAGATATTAAAAATCCCTCTAAAATTTATAAACTCCTAAAAGTATTGGACTACACAAGAAAAGAACATTTTCAAATAACTAGTTTATATCATATCATAAAAGCAAAAAACTTAATAAAAAATTAACACATGTGTATTAAATTAGATAATAGCTATAGGGAGGTTTTATGATAAAAGTAGATTTACATCTTCACTCTCAAGCTTCAAACAGGCCAGGTGGCTACATTTCTGAAAAGCTAAAAATAGGCGAGAGTTACACCAAGCCCAAAAAGCTCTACGAGACCTTGTCAAATAGAGGGATGACGCTATTTACCATCACAGACCACGATACCATAGACGGATGCCTTGAAATAGCCCATCTTCCCGGTGTTTTCATATCGGAAGAGATCACTACATATTTTCCAGAGGATAGATGCAAAGTCCACGTTATAGCCATCGATATAAATCAAAAGTATCACGACGATATACAGCATATAAGAGGAAATATATATGAACTCGTAGATTATCTTCAGTTCAACAATATAATCCATATACTGGCTCACCCCCTTTACGATATGGATGGAAAACTAAATAAAACTCATATAGAGAGATTTTTACTTTTATTTGACAACTGGGAAGTACTAAATGGCACAAGGTCAAAGACTTCTTCAATTATTACAAAAAAGATAGCAAAATCTTACACCAAAAAGGACTTAGAAGATCTTGCAAACAAATACGGCTTTTTTAAAAGAAAAAGAGATTTTATAGCTTTTACCGGCGGATCAGACGACCATGGTGGGCTTGATCTTGGTTATGGATATACTATAGCAGAAGGCTCCAGTGTAGAGGATCTCAAGAAAGCCATAGAAAACGGCACCACAAAAGTAGATGGCTATCATGGAAATCCAAAAAGACTGACACACATGGTGATGAATATAGCAAAAGAGGGCATGAAAAAAAGGTATAACCTTGGAAACCTTGGCTATCTTTTAGATACACTTTTTGAACAAAAAGACACTACTAAGTATTCGTTTTTGGATTCTATATTGGGTAAAAGTTCTGTGGTTACATTCATAGAAAACGTCATCAATTTTAAAGGTATGGTATCGGAAAATCCTCACGAAAACATCTTTCAATTTTTCTCAAACATGCTTCCTTACACGTTAAATCAAATAAAATCTATGAAATCCTTTGATTTTGATAAGCTAAGCGCTTACATAGGAAGAAGCGTTATATTTTTGGCTCCATATATAGCTTATCTATCTGTCTACAAACAAAGAGCCGATGAGAAAAACATATCCAAAAGATTTTACAAAGAATTTTTCAATGAAGAACACATTGACGGCAAAGTAGCATATTTTACCGATACATTTTTTGATATAAACGGCGTAGCTAAAACCACTCAAAAGCTTCTTGATTTGGCCAAAGAAGAGGAGCTAAACATCAAGTTTATAATCTCAGACGAAAGATGTATTGAAGATAGTCATATTAAAAACTTTAAACCAATGATTTCTTTTGCTTTACCAGAGTATGAGAATATCACCATAAATATACCAAATCTTTTAGAGCTTTTAGATTATGTAGAATCAGAAAATTTTGATATCGTGTATGCTGCCACCCCAGGGGTTATAGGTATCTACGCCCTTATAATAGCCAAAGTCCTTGGTATTCCTTTTGTATCTGCTTATCATACAGATTTTCCAGAATACGCCTATAGATATACCTCTGAGCCTTATTTTAAATACGCTGCTGAAATGCTTATGAAAACCTTCTACGGTTTGTCAGACAGAGTGTTGATCCCAAGTTTTTCTTACTATGAAAAGCTTAAAAACTACGGTATAAAAGAGGACAAGCTGGTAATTTTCAAAAGAGGTGTAAACAAGGAAAAATTTAACCCCATCTTTAGAGATAAGGATTTTTGGAAAAACTTTGACCCCACTTACAGAGGAGAAAGAGTAATTGTCTATATAGGAAGAGTTGCAAAAGAAAAAGATTTAGACGTGTTTATAGAGGTTTTTGAGCTTTTAAAAGAAGAGAGAAACCTAAAGTTTGCAATAGTAGGAGATGGACCATATAAGTATGAACTTGAAAAAGTTTATAAAGATAGGATTATGTTTACGGGATTTTTGGAGGGGGAGGATTTATCAAAAGCCTATGCCAGCGCAGATATATTTTTGTTTCCAAGCACCACAGAAACCTTTGGAAACGTAGTGTTAGAAGCTATGGCTAGCGGGCTTGTGCCTTTGGTATCTGATAAAGGCGGTGCCAAAGAGCATATAACTCATGGGCAAAACGGCTTTATAATAAACCAAAACAATCCAGTAGAGTATGCAAACCTTGTAAAAAAACTTTTAGAAGATCATTTCTATTACAAAGAGATAAAACAAAGAGCTATAGATTATGCCCATAGCTTAGATGAGAGAGAGCTTTTATTGGAGATGATAAACTTGTTATCTTTTAACAAAGTAAGGAGTATAGAGTTTTCAGAAGAAAGCGTTGCATGAAACTTTTAGATATAACGCATTTTTATTCAGATAAAAGCGGTGGTATAAAAACCTATATAAACAACAAGATAGAGTATTTTAAGGACAAAGATATTGAGCATGTTCTGATAGTGCCTGGCAAAAAAGATAATATTAATTATATAAACCATAGCAAGATATATCAAATCAAATCCCCTTACATGTTGGTTTGGAAACAGTATAGGCTTCTTGTCAACCATCAAAAGATAGCAAACATTATCCAATACGAAAAACCAGATATCGTAGAAATAGGATCGTTATTTTTACTACCATCTTTTATAAAAAAATTAAAAGAAAAGCTTAATTTTAGGATGATTGGTTTTTTTCATTCTAACTTGGAGAAAAGTCTATCAAACATTCTCAAACTAAACAAAGAAGATAGTGTAGTATCAAAGATGACCAGAAAATATATCTACAAAGCCTACAGCGATATGGATTTGATAATAGCTCCTTCTTTTTATGTAAAAGACTATCTAAATACTTTGGGCTTATACAACGTAGAGGTGGTTTATCATGGCATAGATGTTGGGTTTTTTGAAAACCAAGCACCAGATAAAGACCTTCAAAACGCTTTAAAAGGTAAAATAGCGCTTATATATGTGGGAAGGTTTTCCAAAGATAAAAACTTTTTAGAGCTTTTAGATATATTTAAAACAGTATATAGCTTAGATAACAGATTTCATCTAATTTTAGTAGGGGATGGACCAGACAAAAAGCATATAAACAAGATCCTTGATAGGGGTTTTACGGTTTTTGATTATATAAAAGATAAAAAAACCCTGGCAGGGCTTTACAAGGCATCTGATATATTTGTCAGCGCTTCCAAATCCGATACCTTTGGTTATTCTATAATAGAAGCCCAGGCCTGCGGGCTTCCAGTGGTGGCTTACAAGGATGTATCGTTTCCAGAGATTGTTTATTATAAAAATTATCTTGCCTCTTCAAAAGAAGAGTTTATAAAAAATCTACTCATTTTATCAAAAACATACCAACATCTTGATAAAAGCCAAATAAAAGACTTTGTAAAAGAGCGATTTTCTCTGGAAAAGAATATGGAGGAGCTGTTTTTCATATACAAGTCCTTAAGTGGTTTGTATCAAAAGCGCTTCGCTTGACTCTTCTATAACAGGTTTTAGAAGTTTTTTGGACTCTTTTTTAAGCTCTGCCAACCTTTTTGATATCTCTTGAGAACTCTTGTACTAGGGCTTGTTCAAGTTGCATACTGGCGATTATCTACAATCGTTTGCTCTAAAATCTCTATGGCTTTTGGGGCTAATATGTGTGAAAGCTTTTCCCTAATACTATTAGGTATAATAATTTCCTCGTATGCTCTTTGGTACTTTTGGTCTTTGCTAAACTTCTCGGCTTTAAAATAAAACAGTGTATTGTAATTTTTATTATAAGTGATCATATGGTACATCCCATTATCAAATATCGATAACAAAAGCTCTTCACCCTCTTCCAACAAATGCTTAAGTTCATCCAAACTTTTAACCATGGCACTGCACCTCCTTTGAATTTTAAATTGGTAAAGTTAATTTTTGGTTAAGATGGCTAAAATATTTTGTGATTGAGCCGATAAACATTGTTTTTGCTTTGCAAAATAAAGGTATAAAAATTTTTTAACAAATATTAATAAAAAATTAACATAATGAAAATAAAATGAAATTATTAGGGAGGTAGATTTATGAAGATTAGATTAGCTTGTACTTTTAGTTTAGCAATGGTAAGCTTTGCATTTGCAGAGACACCGCTTCTAAATGTAGAAGTCAATGCACATAAAACCAAAGAAAACACCCCAAGCAAATTAGTAAAAACTACAAAATATACAAAAGCCAAGGAAAAAGTGGAAAGACCTTTGATAAACAAGCTTACATCTTCTGGTGGTGGAAACGTTTTTCAAGCTCTTGAGCTTCTTCCTTCAGTAAACTTCCAAACTCAAGATCCTTACGGTTTATCTGGAGGAGAGATAACTATAAGAGGTTTCAACAACAACCAAATAGGATTGACAATAGACGGCATGCCACTTATGGACTCAGGAAACTACGCTCTATATCCAAATGAATATATGGATTTGGAAAACTTAGAAGCTGAAACTATCACAAGAGGTGGCACTGGAAAAGCAAGCCCACTCTACTCAGATTTAGGTGGTAGAATAGCTTTAAGAACGATACCACCAAAAGATAAGCTTGGCTTAGAGTTAGAGCAAATATTTGGCTCTTATGCTTTTGAAAAATCTTTTGTAAGACTGGATAGCGGATTATTGCCCCTTATGAACTCAAAGTTTTTTATATCATTTTCTCATGCTCAAGCTGACAAGTGGAAAGGCCCAGGTCAAAATCCTAAGTTTAGAGACCACGTAACTTTTGGCTGGGTAGCAAATTTAAATAGACTACATATAGATTTTTACATGGACGAAAACGATCAGGTAAATTACTATTATAGAGGTCTTACCTACCAACAAGCCCAAAACTTGAGTGCTAACAAAGATTTTGATTACAACGGTAGTCTCACTGGTAATCCAGCCGTAGATGCATACTATTACAAATTTTTTCATAACCCATATCAAAACTATGAATTTAGAGGAGATATAAGCTTTGATGTAAGTAAAAATTTCTATGTCGATTTAAAGCCTTATTACTGGAGAGGTAGAGGGGGAGGATCTTCTGCATATTACAATAGCAGGGGTAACTACATAAATTACGGTATTTCATACAATTATACAAAAAGACCTGGTTTTATAGCCCAAGCGGTTTTCCATAAAAATCCTTTCAAAGTAACAGCTGGTTTTTGGTATGAAAGGGCAGATCTTGAAAACTTTAGCACAAACTTTAAGCTAAACAACTTCCAAAACGGCAATTACAACACAACTTTTAACTACTACGGATATATAGATAAAGTGTACACCACCACTCAAACACCCTATGTTATATTTGATCTAAAAGATTTTCATCGTTTTGATGTTGAACTAGGTTTAAAATACGCTCAAGTAAAAAGAGATTATAAAGAGTTTAATACCAACAACTTACCATATCTTCCAGACGATGATATATACAACTATCCTCTTAGTATAATCTCAGATGAATCTTATGTAAAAACTTATAGAAAATTTTTACCAAGTATCAACATAGGTTATAAGATAAATAGATACCTTTATCCATATTTCAACTATGCAAAAAACTTCCAAGTTCCAGAAAGTTATCAAGGTTCACCACCAAAAGGAACCACTACACAAGAAATAATCAACAACTTATCACCAGAAGAAGCTGATTCTTACGATGCTGGTGTTAATATAACACTTGGCAAATTTATAATAAAACCAGACATCTACTATGTAGATTACAAAAATAAGATCGAATACTTTCCAGAGCCAAACAACCCAAATATTACATATCCCCAAAACGTAGGTAAAGTAAAAGCCTACGGCGGTGAACTGGAAGTCTTAGGTAACCTTATAAAAAACCTAACTTTAATAAGCTCTTTTTCTTACAATAGGGCAAAATTTGACAACGGATACTATTCTGGCAAAACCTTTCTAAACGTGGCTGGAAACCAGCTTCCAAATACACCTAAGTATATGGGAAAACTCGGCTTAGACTACAAGATTTATGGATTTGATATATTCCCTTATCTAATATATGAAGGCCCAAGATACGGCGATTCAATAAATAATCAAGAAATCCCCCCATACGTAGTGGCAAATCTAAATGTATCAAGAGACTTTAATATATTTGGTAAAAAGTTTTACGGCTTTTTAAACGTATTAAACCTTACCAACAAAACATATATAGGTTATATAGGCGCTGGTGATACTTCTGGTACTTACTATGTAGCGCCACCTATAACAGTATCTGCTGGTTTGAGGGCATACTTTTAAAGGCTTCTTTTTCATGCGGGCTTAAGGGGAGGGGAGGGAAGATAAAATACTCAAAACGATTATACTTGACATAAAAATATTTTTATTTAAACTATTTTATATGCAAGCTATAAAAGAGCAAAATTTAAAAGAGCAAGTATTTGAGTTTTTAAAAACGCATAAAGATGAATTATATGAGAAATTTGGAGTATTGCATGGAGGGTTTTTTGGCTCTGTGGCAAAAGGAAAAGAGAAGGAAAACAGCGATATAGACATATATGTAGAGATTGAATACTCAAGGATAGATCTTAATGCTTATTTAGAATTAATTGAGTATCTTGAAAAGGCTTTTAAAAGAAAAGTAGATATAATAACCAGCAACCAGTTAAAGCACATGAGGAATCATTATAAGCAAAACATCATTAAAAATGAAATAATTCATGTCTTCTGAAAAAGAGAGGCTATCTAATAGACATTTTGCAAACCTGTGAGCTTATAGTAAAACATACACAAAATATTTCTTTTGATGCTTTTATGAAAAACCAAGAAAAACAAGCAGCCATAATATATTGGATTGAATGTAATAAAATGACTGGTATGAGAGACGTATTAATTCACAACTATGCCGATGTAGATTATCATATAGTGTGGAAAGTAGCAACCGTTGATATCCCTGATTTAATGGAGCAGATAAAGCAAGTTTTAAACGATGAGTTTAAACATTAAGCTCATTTTATACTTTAAACACAAGAAACTCCTTAACAGAAAATTAAACATTTCTTAATAATATTTTAACATTAATCAATTATAATCTGTGCAGGTAAGAAATTGAATAGGAGGAAGAATATGCTTACCAAAAAGTTAAAAACTATACTGCTTAGCTTAGCTGTTTTTAGCGGTGGAGTATCTTTTGCTCAATCTAATTCAGCTCCAGTTTATAACATAGGACAGATCAACGTAGGAGCTCAACAAGCATCTTCTAAACAGAAGAAAATTGAAAAAAGATATCATAGAGCTACCTTAAAACTAAAAGATAAAACGATATTCGAATCTGCGCAAACTATAAAGGTTATAAAAAAAGACCAACTTAAAGTAGCTGGACCTACTGGTAGCGTTTCCCAGGTGTTATCTTACGCACCAGGTGTTACTATAAGTAGTTTTGGAGAAAATGGCTCTAGGAAATTTTCCATAGTTTTAAACGGCATAAGGCAAGGATGGGGAGGTTTTACTAACGCCACAAGTATAGACAATGGATCTTTAGGAGTCACTTTTGACGGTGTTCCACTAGTCAACCCTTCAACGGGCTTATGGCAATCCAATCAAATACCGCAATTAGATTTAATCCAAGGTATAAGGGTTATCTATGGGCCAGGTAATCCAGAATCTAGATGGTACAACGATTTAGGGGGACAAATACAGTTTATACCACTACAACCATCAAAATATATGGGTGGTTTCTTTGATTTATCGTACGGAAGCTTTAACTCAAGGAATTTATTTGTAGCTTTTAACACTGGTGATATCAAAGGTTGGAGAACAGTTGTAGCAGCAGGCTGGGGAGCTGATAACAGCTATGTAACCTCTGTGGACGGATTTAGATATCCATCTCACAACTACGCTTATTACATCAAAACTAAAAAAGTTTTTGCAGATGGAGACGGCGATTTTTCTATAGGTGCTTACGCAGCGCAGTCTTACTACTGGAGAAACCCACCGATACCAGTATCTCCACAGCAAGGTCTTACAGCAGATGGAACACCAAACACACCCCTTTTAAGTCAAAGCACCACTGGTTTTTATAGTGCACCTGATTTTTCAGTGCTTCACAAGTTAGACCAAAACGGCTTAGATCTTGTATATTCAAAACTAAACCTAAATTTCGATAAAAATACAAAATTTCACAACATGATATGGTTTAGATATGGCTTTAGAAGACATAATCATTATAATGATTATCCTCTTGGTTCTAATCCAGGAAATCTATATGAGTATAATAATCCATACGATAAAGTATTTGGCGATAAACTATGGTTTGAACTAAACAACATATACCATAACAATATAGCTTTTGGTGGATACTACTTAGTAAGTAATTATAACTCAAGAAACGCTTTTTGGAATCCTTCAGTAGAACTAGCACCAGGTATTTATGGAAGTGCCACTGTACCAAATGCAAAATATAGAAGTGACTATTGGAACCAAACAGATATAGCAAGCTTTGCAGAAGACACTATAAAATTTCACAAATTTAAATTTACTCCTGGTATAAGATGGGTAGATTTTATAACAGATTATAACAACGAAACCTGCACAGATTTTCCTTTAGCTTGCCAATTAAATCCTAAGAGAAACGAAGCTAAACTTCCTTCTGCTCACACAAACTTTACTAAATTAGAGCCTTCTTTTGATGCAAATTATGAAATTATTGATGGTATATCAATATATGGAAACTATGCCGAGACATATAAAGTGCCAGAAAACGGAGGTGGTGGAGGCCCATATCAAAAAGTACCAGCTTCAGAACTACATCTAGAAAAATCACAGGAATATCAAATAGGTTTTAAGGTGTTAAAACAAAACTTAAAGTATGCTAATAAAATATTTGCAGGTGTCAACTATTTTCATATGATATTTTCACATTTATTTTTTCCCATATACGACTCTAATGGTAATTATCTAGGAGACGGTGCTGGTACATCAGTTTACAACGGTGTAAATCTATTTGCAGATTATTATCCTATAAAACATCTTTATCTATGGACAAACGCCACTTTTGAGGATGCCAAATTCCCAAATTACACATTCACAAACGCTAATGGTAATATTACATCTGCTAGTGACCTACCAGTTTCTTATGTACCACATACATTGTTTAATTTAGATGTAAGCTATTCTTATCTTATAAATTATCTACATGGCATAATAACAAAGCCTTCTGTCTGGTTCCAATACGTAGGCTCTCAATCTATGTTTAACAACAACACCGGTCTTCCGGATACTCAGAAAATGCCAAGTTACAATACTTTGAATGCCTCTATATCTTTTGATATACTAAACACCGCAAGAAGCATTCCTTATTTTAAAGATATTCAGCTTACTCTAACGGCTTTAAACATAACAAACAAAAAGTACAATGAATTTGAATACATATCAAGCGGTGGATATTACAACGTTAATGAAAGCTATATACAAGCTTATCCAGGAGCTCCATTTACAGTTTATGGCTCTATAAAAGCAGATTTTTAAAGGCTTCTTTTTCATGCAAATATGAGGGATAAGAGGGATGGGATTTCTTAACAGAAAATTAACAATGAAAATGTATAATGTGGCAAAGGAGGTTTAGATGGACTTAGAGATGTTTCATAAAGCGGTATTTGTTATAATGTTTGTGATATTTGTAATTTCTAATTATGTGATAGTTTATAAGTTTATTCAAATAAGTAAAATAAAAAAAGAGATAAACAGATCTTCAGAAAAAGAAGCTTACAAACTTATAACTAAGTTAAAAGATAGTATGTGGATATTAGATTTTGGAATTACATCAGGACCTTTGCTAGGGCTTCTTGGTAGTATATTGGCCCTTATAGAATCCTTTGCAAATTTAGCAGAAAGGGGTATTTCTAATCCAGTAGTTATAAGCAAATCCATAGGTTTTGCGCTTGTGGCTACAGCTTTTGGTATATGTTTAGCTCTTTGGGATTTGGTGTTTTATAAGATGTTAAACGATATGATAAGAAATATAAGAGAAGAGGCTAAACTAATCTTTGCAGGAGGTAATTGACATGGCCAATCTTTGGGAAGAAGAACATCAAGAGAAAGAAGAAATACATATAGTGCCAATGATAGATGTGATGTTGTTTTTGCTAACATTTTTTGTGCTTTTGACGATAAACTCTATATCTTTAAATGGAAAGCAATTAAGTGTACCAGCATCTAAATACACTGATCCATTACCAAGAGTAGAAAACGTAAAAATTTATCTGACAAAAAATAATCTAGTTTACGTGGGTTCAAACAAGTATCCATACAGCTTAAATGATTTAACATCTTATCTTCAAAATATCAAGAAGCAGGTCAAAGATTCTAAAGACATAAATGTATATATAGTTCCAGATAAAGATGCAAATGTACAAACCTTAGTAAATGTAATGGATCACATTCAGCAGGCTGGTATCTCAAATATATCTGTTGTAAATAAGCAATCATGACTAGCGTTTATTTTGAAGATAGAAAGTATAAAATAATATCATTTATATTAGCGATTGTATTTTCTTCTATAACCATGTTTCTAATAACGTTTCTTAAAATAGATATATATAAATACAAAATGCCTAAAGAAATAAAAATACATCTAGTAAACACAATTCGGTTAAACAAGGAAAAAAATGTAACAATAGAGCACAAAGCAGTTGAGAAAAAAATCGTAATGCCTAAAGAGAAAAAAATTATAAAACATCACATAGTTAAACATGTAGAAAAACCAAAACCTGTTGAAAAACCTCATGTTGAAAAACCAATTGCTTCTAAAATACCACCACCAGAACCGCAACCTTATCAAATAAAAAAACCTGTCAAACAGAGAGTTACCACAAAAACTACCTATCAAAATATGAATGAATCTAATAAAAAAATATCAAAAGCCCCTCAGCCAATACCTGAAAAAGCTGCAACTTCAACAAAACCTACAAAAAATCAGATAGCTTTATATCTTTCTAAGGTTTATGAAATAATAGAAGAACACAAGCATTATCCTTCCTTAGCAAAAGAAAGAGGAGATTCTGGCACAGTTTATATAAGAGTCAATATATCAGCTAGTGGTAAAGTAGATCATGTTAGCTTATTAAACTCCAGCGGTAGTTTTATATTAGATGAATATACAAAAGAACTAATAAAACATTTAAAATTTCCAGCCCCACCAAAAGGCCCTATAACGTTTGATTTAAAGGTACATTATAGACTCAACGAAGGAGATTAGGTATGAAAAAGTTTTTGCTTGCTATTAGCTTGTTTGCTGGTGTAGGATTTGCAAAGGATGTAGGAAATCATCTTACCCCCTGGGGGTGGGAGATAAAACCAGTAGGGAAATATGTCTATACCTACAACTTTCCTACAAACGTAGTAGTGTCTAAAAACCATATTTTTGTACTGACAAACGGCGCTACCTCTTATCAGACTATTACTATGTACAACAAAAATCTGCAAGAACTTTTTCAAGTAAAAGCCTGGAAAGACGAGGTAAATCCATCCAAAGATCCAAGGTATTTATTCTTACCCTATCAAAGTTTTTATCAAGGTATGTATTACAAAGACCACAAGCTTTATGTAGCTGGCGGATTTTCTGACAATGTCTTGGTGTTTAATGTTTATCCTAAAAGCCTTAAACTGGAAAAAAAGATATACCTTCATTACAAAAGCTTTCCTAAAAATCAATATCCATACATATATCAAGGTTTTAGATACGATTTGAGACACTTTTATCCTGACGCTGTTGTAAAAGGAGATAAATATATATACGCTACTGGGCTTTTATCAAATGCAATAGCAAGAATAGATGAAAACGATAAAATAAAATATTTAAACGTAGGTGCTTATCCATACGATATAGCGCTATCTCCAAAATATATATTTGTTAGCCTTTGGGGAGACAATGCCATAGCTGTAATAGATAGAAATACATTTCAATTTATCAAAAAAATATACGTAGGTAAAAAGCTTAGCAAATATAGTGAATCTGCCGGTGTTCATCCTACAAACTTATATTATAAAAACGATAAACTATATGTAAGCTTGGCAAATAGCGGCAAAATAGCAATCATAGATACCAGAAACTTCAAGGTTTTGGGCTTTTTAAAAGATAAACTTTTTAAAGATCAAGAACCAGGTTCTTATCCAAACGCTTTGTTTGAAAAAGATGGTAAGCTTTTTGTATCAAGCGCTGGCACAAACTCTATAAATATTTTTGATATTAAAAGCAAAAAACTAATAGGTGCCATACCAACAGGATGGTACCCAAGCGCTATGAAAGTAGGAGATAACAATATCTACGTTGTCTCAGCAAAAGGTCTTGGCTCTTTTCCAAACACAAAATATCAATGGGTTGGTATTTTGATGCCTGGTATATTGCAAAAAATCTCTTTAAAAGATATAGACAAAAACATTAAAAACTATACAAAAGATCTGTTTACATATGATAAGTTTGACGATATCAAAAAACAAGATAAACTAGTTAAATTTTTAAGAAAGCATATAAAGTATGTGGTTTTTATACTAAGAGAAAACAAAACCTTTGACGAGGATCTTGGTACTTACAAAAGAGCTGGCAAATGGGCAGATCCAAATTTAGCTTTATACACTAAAAAAGAGCTTCCAAATTTGTTTAATTTTGCAGATCACTACGTTTTGATGGCAAACTTTTATGCGGACGGCGAAGTAACAGCCCAAGCACACCAATGGACTACTGGGGCAAGTGTATCTGATTTTGTAGAAAGAACATGGCAAGAGTATTACTCTGGAAGGGGTTTAGTTGAAAATCCAGGCTGGACACAAGCTCTTACCTTTGGCTACGCTACTGGCTGGGCTGGTATGCCAAACGGTGTAGACAATCCTTTTGCTATATACGAAGATTTAGATAAGCTTGGGAAATGGGCAAATCCTTGGATATCTTACCCTTACAAGCTTTATCTATTTAACAATCTATTGGCTCATCATGTAAGTTTTGAAGATTTTGGAGAGTTTGTATCAAGAAATAGATGGGGTGATATACCAAAAGCTATGAAGCCACATATAGCTTACTCGTTCCCTGGGTGGAACCGCTTTATCTTAGACACGTTTAGAGCTGACGTTGCAATAAAATGGTTTAAAACCCACAAGATGCCAAAATTTTCCTACATATGGCTTCCAGATGATCACACTGCTGGGCTTCATCCATGCTATTACACACCCCAGTATTACGTAGCTAACAGCGACTATGCTACCGCAAAAATTGTAGAATATCTATCTCATACGCCTTACTGGAAGCATATGGCTATATTTATCAACGAAGACGATGCCCAATCTGGAGCAGATCACATAGACGCTCATAGAACTTTTGCAGTGGTCTTAAGCCCATGGGTAAAACAAGGTTATATATCCACAAAGCATTACTCTCAAATAAACATAATAAAAACAATAGAAAAAATACTTGGAATACCACCTATGTCTATTTTTGACCAAACTACACCAGTTATATCTGGCATATGGACAGATAAACCAAACTTTAGCCCTATAAAAGCCATAAAACCAGATGTAAATGTGGCTTTCAATCCAGGATACTGCAACAACTATACGCTATTAAGACGAGAAGCTGGCGCTACAGGACATTACGTAAACAAAAAATGGTTAGAAAAACACATGAAAAAGGATTCCAAAGATAGCTCTTATATTCCATCTTCTAAAAATCTATATACACCAACATCTTTGTTAAAAGTGTCTGGTTTTGAGCAGTTTAAACAATCAGCCATTGCTACTAAAGGCTATTCTGGTTATAAAAAGATGCTTAGGTATATAAAAACCCTTGCCAAAGAACAAAATAAAAGTATCTGGGCTTTTATAAGTAAATGATATATATCATAGTAAAAATCAAAAAAATTAACGGAATCTTAACAAAAAACCTTTAAGATGTTAGATATGAAAGATGTAGAGATAGTGAGCGCAAGAAACGGCAGGGTTAGGTTAAGAACAAGCTTTTTATATCAAAAAGAAGTGTGCAAAATTCTTGAGAACAATTTGAAAAACGCTTGTGTGGTCAGCAATCAAAACACCAACAGCATCACGATAACCTGCAAAAGCGATTACTTCAATCAAAGCGATATAAAAAGCGCTATAACATCTTTGTTAAAAGAAAAAGGATTTAATGTAAAAGAAAGGGGCAACGACATAAACGTTTTATTTGCCTTCCAGTTGATGTTAAATGTAGGAGGGGGACTGGAGGGCATCGCTTTTAATGTAGCCAAAGATGTTGTACTAGATAGGATGGGATTAGGAGCTATTTCATACTTCGTATGAAGATACAAGATATCTCATTTTCTAACCATAGGATAAGAATTAAAGGCGATATTGTTTACAACGAGGCTTTTGTAAAGATGCTTAAAGAGCTTTTTGGCGAAGATAACGTATTTTTAAATTACAAAACCAAAAGCATCAAGATAGAATCCGAGGAGATACTTCCCCAGGATGAACTTCAAGAGTATTTGAAAAATCAAGAGATAATACCACTTGGCGAAACGGTTTGCCTCACAGATTTACACCCTTTTATATCAAGAACCATAAAATCCGATGTCATGAAGCTTTTTTTATACACTATTGATTATGGTTTCAGGATAGGAGCCATAAGGTTTATATGGGTAAATATAATTTTTAATAGGATTATAACAAATTTCTTATAGGAGGTTATACATGTTTGAAAATCTTATCGGATGCTTCTCGAGAAGGTACTTCACCTGGGGTCTTGGCACCATTGGCGTGTTTTATGTACTTGGTAAGGCTTTGGAAGAGTTTAAGCCTGTGCTTGTAGGTATTACCAAAGAAAGCATAAGCTTTGGTCAGTGGTTAAACGCTTCAATAGAAGCCAAAAAAGAGGTTATGGAAGATATAGTCCATGAGGCAAAATCAGAACTCAAAAAAGAAATAGAGCTAAAGATTACACTTCTTCAAAAACAACAAGAGCTTTTAGAAAAGCTAAAATCATCTTTATAAGGAGGAATAGACATGTGGTCAAAGTTAGGTGATATAGTCTGCAGCAAGTATACATCTTTTGGACTTGGGATGTTTGCTGGAGTATTTGGCTTTTATATGATACATAAAATATCTGAGCATCAGGAACTTTTAAGGGTACAAGAAGAGATAAACGAGCTTATAAATAGGTTAAACCAAAAAACATTGCAATCTCCAGAACAGCAATCATGAAAACACTTGATGTAAAGCATAAGACTTACGGTAGAATAAGGGTAAATTCTTTTTATCTAAAATACCTTGATGTATCCAAGGAAACTATAGAAGAGTTTATAAAATCCCAAGATGGGATCATAGATGCCAAGTTAAACAAAACCACTGGTAGCCTATCGATATCTTACGATCCAAACAAAATATATATAGAAGAGTTTTTAGAGCTTATAAACAACACTCCTATTGACGTTATACTTGGTATATTAAAATCTTACAAAACAAAACCAAAACCAAAAGAAGAAAACCCGTCTAAACTTAGAATGTTATTGGGAGTGGTAGGAGGGTTGCTTTCTTTGACACCAATTTTCCCAAATCCATTTGTTAAAGCCATTACCATATTTGGTTCAATACCCTCTTTTAAAAGCGCCATAACAAATCTTCTACAGGGTAGGCTTTCATATCAGCTTTTAGACTCTTTAGCCCTTGGAATCACTATCCAAAGAAATATGCTTTTATCATCCAACATAATGAATCTCTTCATAGGATTAGGAGATTACCTTGAGGATAAATTAAATCAAAAAGCTAGAGCTTCTATAGAAGATTTACTAAATGTAGATGGTGAGACCGCTTATATAGAGAAAGATGGCACAAAGATAGAGGTGCCTATAGAAGAGATATCTATAGGAGATATAGTAGTTGTCTACGCTGGTGGTAGAATACCAGTAGACGGCATAGTGAATGAAGGCAAAGCGGTTGTAAACGAATCAGTGCTAACCGGAGAAGATAAACCTGTTTTAAAAGAGGTTGGTGCTAAAGTATATGCTGGCACAAACGTTGTAGACGGAAAAATATATATAAGAGTGGAACAAAAAGGCGCAGATACTGTCATATCAAAAATTGCCCATATGGTAGAGTCCTATATGGATCAAAAACCAGCCATCTACGATAGGTTCAACAAACTAGCCGATGCCACTGTACTACCTATATTGAGCATAGGCTTAGCAAACCAGCTTATAACAAGAAACTTAGCCAAGACCTCCAGCATACTTACCATAGATTACAACACAAACTTAAGAGTATCTATACCTATAGCCATAGCTTCTTCTATATCAAAAGCCTCTACCCATGGTATCCTCATAAAAGGAGGGAGATCCTTAGAGGCTATGTCTAAGATTCAGTATATAGTTATGGATAAAACCGGCACTATTACAAAAGGAGAGCCCGTTATAACAGATTTAATACCTTTAGAAGATAGCCTAAACCAAGAAGAGCTTCTTAGAATAGCTGCTTCATTGGAGCAAAGACTAAAGCACCCAATAGCTGAGGCTATAGTTAATTTGGCAAAAGAGAAAAGCTTAGAGCTTTATGAAAGAGAAGATTCTGATTACGATATAGGACTTGGTATATCTGCAAAGCTATTACAGGGGCAAGATACTTTACACGAGTATAAGTTTGGGTCCTCTCGTTATATGGCAAATCACAAGATATCTATAACAAAACACATAAAAGATATAGCAAGACAGAAGCACGATGAGGGTAAAACGGTTTTATACCTTGCCAAAGATAAGAAAATCATAGGTCTTATAGCTTTTAAAGATATGATAAGAGAAGAAGCTAAAGACGTGATAAAAAAATTAAAAGATATCGGCATAAAACTCATGATGCTTACCGGAGACAACGAAGAAGTGGCTCAAGCTATAGCTAAAGAAGTAGGCATAGAAGAGTTCCGAGCAAGAGTATCTCCAGAAGAAAAGGCCAAATACGTTGAAAAGCTCAAGAAAGAAGGATACAAGGTAGCCATGGTGGGAGATGGGGTAAACGATTCTGTGGCATTATCGGCAGCGGATGTTGGTATTGCTATGGGAGATGGCTCTCAAGTGGCCATAGATGTGGCTGATGTGGTGCTTGTGAAAGAAGATTTAAATCTCATCTACAAAGCTATAAAACTATCAAAAGACACTATGAGGGTAGTGGACAACAACATAAAGTTTAATTTTACTGTAAATACCCTTGGTATGGCTATGGCTATATTAGGTAGCGGGAATCCAGCTTTCTCAGTAATGATAAATAACGGCTCTACCATACTATCCGCTTTATACTCTATTACGCCGGATATAGAAAATGGATGAAAAAAATCTTGGGAGAGGGCTTTATTTTGTCTTTACTATAACGTTTTTAGATTTTCTTTTAGAAGTTTATTATGGTTATGCTTTTAACAGCTTAGCGCTTCTTTCTGATGCAGTTTATATGTTTATGGATCTATCGGGGCAGGCTTTGGCGATTTTTGCTATGTATTTGTCCAAAAAGCCTCCGAATCCCAAAAGGACCTTTGGATACTATAGAGTTGAGATACTATCGGCTTTATTTAACGGCATAACTGCGGGATTTTTCCTAATAATGATATTTCTACACGCGTTCAAAAGGCTTTTGCATCCTGAGCCTGTAAACGCTGGAGGCGTTTTCTGGATATCTATTTTGGGTCTTATAGTAAACATAATTGGTATAGTGATACTTTATATTGGCTCAAGACACAGTCTTAATATAGCGGGGGCTTTTTTAAGGGTATTGATGGACGGGCTTAGTTCTGTGGGTGTTATAGCATCGTCTGTTTTAATAGAGCTTACTGGAAATTACATATTTGACCCAATAATGAGTATATTGGTAGGTCTTAGTGTTATATATCCTATCTACAAAGTATTGGCTAAATCTATAGATATTTTAATGGAATCTTCCCCAGAGTACGTAAATTTAGAAGAGTTAGAAAGCTTTATAAGAAAGCATTTCCCAGAGATAATGATTAAATCTATACACGTTTGGAGTCTTGTGCCCGGTAAAAATATAATGTATGCTAGATTAAGAGAACAAGACTTGGAAGCTTTAGAAAATACACCTTTAAAAGAGATAAGAGAGAAGATAAGGACTATGAAAAAAGAGCTAAAAGAAAAGTTTGGTTTTGAGAGGGTGGTGATAGAGCTTTACTAAAGGCACCAAAGGAGGTTGGTATGATAGGGACACTATCGCAAAAAACTTATGGTTTTCGTTTAAAAGCTTTTAAACCAAAAATTAGCTTTAGATTTGAAGTAGGAAGTTTTACTGTAAAGACTGCCCAAAACTCTAGAGAGTTAAGAAAAGCCCTTGAGTTAAGACATAGAGTATTTTATCAAGAGCTTCTAAACAAAAGCAAACTCTTTAGAATAGATATAGACAAATTTGACTTTATAGCAGACCACATTATCATAATAGACAACAAAACCCAAGACGTTGTAGGTACTTATAGGATTATATCCTCTAGTTTTAGCAACAAGTTTTATTCGGAAACCGAATTTGATATATCTAGTTTAAAGCTTTTAAAAGCCACAAAATTAGAAATAGGAAGAGCAAGCGTACATAAAGACTATAGAAGCGGTGCCATCATAGCCCTTCTTTGGAAAGGCATAGCATATTATGCTAAATTAGTGGATGCTAAGTATGTATTTGGATGTTCAAGTGTCCAAACAGAAAATATATTTGAGATAGTGTTTGCCTACAAATATTTAAAACAGTTTGAAAACAAAATGGTATTTCCGTTGCCAGATTTTCGCATAAAAAACTTTGAAAACTATGTAAAGACTGTTGATGCTGTAAATATGGATATAAACAGCTTAAAAACGTTTGTACCTTCTCTTATTCAAAGCTATTTGAAAGCTGGTGCTGTTATATGCGGTGAACCTGCTTTTGATAGGCATTTTAAGTGTGCTGATTTTATAACTCTCCTTGATGCTGACAATCTCAATATTTCTTTCAACAGAAGATTCAAATCATAAATTAAACACAAAAATAGCTTTAGGCTACATCTTGTGGAGGTTTAACAATGAATATATTTTTAGATATCTTTAGCTTTATCTTGTTTTTCGGTATACTAACCATCATCTCTCCCCTTCTAGGAAAATATATGGCAGATATATATGAAGGTCGTTTGTATCTGTTTTTAAAACCTATAAGATATGTAGAAAAAACTATCTATAAAATACTTGGTATAGATGAATCCAAAGAGATGAACTGGAAAGAGTATCTTTATGCTTTGTTATCCTTGAGACTTGTCAATAATTTTGTGTCTCATAACAGAATCTCCTGTTGAATATTTGCAAAACTTCATATGAGGACCCTTTGAATGTAGGAACGGGCTTATTCCACTTATTGTTCTTTAAAACATCTCTCTGAACAAGGATATTTATCTCAAGAATCTCAACAGAGCGGTTGGACCGCATTTTACTATGGCGTGGCAGATTTGATAAAGTGTTTAAGTTTAAGACACATAAATATTTTAACTACCTAGCTTAGCAGAAAACTGCTTAGAATAAACTCAAAAGAAGAATGTATATCTATTACCATAAGATACGTGAAGATGTTCGTAGAAGATATGGCGATATTTTTAAAAGCCAAAGATAGCATACATATGGAAGCTTTAACAAAGAATATAGACATAAACGACCGGGTTAAAACAATAGTCCAATGGTGTATAAAAAATAAAAAACCAGCTGGGTTTTCTACACAAACGTTTTCCGAAGATCCTTATTTTTACATACCGCTCATTTATAAAGATGATGTATACGGCGTAATGATTTTTGATATGTCTAAAAGCAAAGAAACAAATTATGAAACCATATCTATCTTAGAAACCATAGCAGACTTATTTACCGCCAGTATAGTAAAATATGTGTAAAACTATTGGTTTAAAGCTGTTAGTGTAGTAGGTACGTTGTTGACAGTACAAC
Organism: Hydrogenobaculum sp. 3684; assembly: GCF_000213785.1. Classification (NCBI taxonomy): domain Bacteria; kingdom Pseudomonadati; phylum Aquificota; class Aquificia; order Aquificales; family Aquificaceae; genus Hydrogenobaculum; species Hydrogenobaculum sp. 3684. The sequence goes on from NC_015557.1 coordinate 647,764, forward strand.
TAAGATAACTGTAATCACCGCCAGTACTTGATACTGTGCACAAAAGACCTAAAGAGTTAAAAGCGTTTGATACAGCTTGAACATATTCATTTGGTATTTGGCTTGTAAGAATTGTAAAAGATGTACTATTAGAAATATAAGACCATGTGGCAGCCCAAGGTCCTATAAAATGGAGCAAAGCGCAACAATTGGCAGGGTTTGATGGAGGATGTGAGTTCCAATCACATGTAGTCTGTGGCATACTTGTGCCTTGAGCGCCGTTTAAACTTGACCATGAGTTTCCGTCCGTACAACTAATCTGCGGATATGCCCCCAATACATCATAATAATCTTTTAAGCCTAAAACAAAAGTCCTTGCTTTGTAAGCATAATTTTGCTCGTTAGTAGTAGCGTGTATAGTCCTATATCCTATAAACACTGCTCCCAAAAATATACTAACTATAGTAAGCACCAACAAAAGCTCTATGATAGAAAAGGCCAGTGGCCTGAAAGGCTTATTCAGATGCATATCCTTTGAAAGCAAAAGTGGCCTCGCGAGAGGCTTATTAGGATGCATTTTAGTTGAACCAGATAATGGCCTCGCAAGAGGCTTATTCAGATGCATGTAATCTGAAGAAGATAGTGGCCTCGCGAGAGATTTAACTCCTAGTTTATAGCTTTTCATACAAATAATATTATAAGCCTGAAAAAAAATTTTGTTGTGTGCGATAATATAATATATGAAATTTGGGAGATATTATTTTATATTGTTATGTTTGATATTTGCCTCTTCCATCTCATACTCTCTTGATATAAACTCTCTTGATAGTGTAAGTAGGAATATATTCAAAAAAGGCTTTTTCCTGGGATGGCAAATGAGAAAAAGAGAAAATATATGCGGATCTTATGTAATTCCATCTGGATGGTGGGTTTACATGGATTCATCAGATCTAAGTTCATATAAAATAGGCTATTATAAGTTTATAGCTATGAGAAATGGCCTTACACCTCTTGATGGTATAGGTGATGTTGTATTTGGAGTTTTTGATAGCCAAGAAGATGCTGATCATGCAAAAGAACTGCTTCAAAAAGATGGAGTAAAAGGTGTTATACGGGTAGATTATAAACCCGCGGAAGCTGTCATAAACCCATGTGTAAATTCTGATTTAAACTACGGCAAGACGCATCTTGACAAAACGCTTTATTTTATGAAGATGGCTTTGTATGAAGCTAAAAGCATAGTAAATCCATCCGTAAACAAGAAGGCACTCATACACGATATAACTACAGTAATTTTAGGTCTTGAAAAAGTAGGGGCTAAAACAGAAACCCAAGATATATATAAAAAGGAAAACTTAAACACCATAAAAGTGCCATACGATTATCAAAATCTTATAGAACAAGCGAAGTCATGGGCAAAATAATATTTTTACTTTTGGTATTTATATTCCCTTGCTTAACTATGGCAGAAAATGAATACCAACACAAAATTACATTTAAAGATATAATAGAATCTCAAATAGGTATTATAAAAAAGGTGGTAGATTTGAACAAAAAAACAAAGGAACTAAGTCAAAATCTAGAAGAAGAAAAAAAGAAGGTAAGAAACTTAGAGCAAAATGTTAGAAAATTACAAGAACAACAACAACTACTTTCTAAAAATCTTGAAAAATTAAAACAAGAAGTAAAAGCTATAAAGCTTGAAAATTCTATAAATGGTCTTGTGGTAGAAAATGAAAACACTAAAAAATCCGTAGGTTTTGACAAACCTCAAAGAAGAAAAACAGCCAAAGAGTTTATCACAAATGGGACTGAAAACGTATATTTTTGCGTAGACTCGGTGTCTTATATTCATAAATATCCATCTATAAAATCTGTCGCTATAGGCGCTTCTTATAAAGGAGATACGTTGCAGTGTCTCACACCTTGTGGTCTTGAAAGGCATAAATTTTATTGGCTTCATATACTAAATCTTAGAACGGGTTACAAAGGTTACAGCATATTAAACAGCTCTATAAAAGAAGGTAAGTGTAAATGAAGAAGTTTTTAGTTTTTTTAATCATGGTACTATATGCATATATAGCTTATCCTTATCATCTTATAGGAAATTATCAAGCTCCTCCTAAAAGCCAAAATAACCCTTCTTTACCTGGCTTTGTTGTAAATCCTCAAGATGCTTTTTTACTCAAGCCTGTTACCTTAAATGTAAAAGATACTCCAATACCACAAGTATTATCTTATCTTTCAGGCATAACACAAGTACCCATAGAACTAAAAGATAACGTACAAGATAGGGTTAGTTTTTATGGACAAGGCACTTTGAAAAGTATTTTGGATACGTTTTGTGCTTATAACAATTTATATTACAAGGTTAAAAACGGGAAAATAATAGTAAGAAGGTACATAAGCGCTGTATTTCAGCTGAATGTGCCAATGACTACCACAAAAGCATACAATTACAATATGACATTTGGTCAAAGCGTTACCAATAGCTCCTCTGGCGGTAGTGTACTAGGTGGTACTGCCATAAATCCTATACAAAACACAGGTACAAACAGCTCTAGTTCAACTTTTAATTTCAACGAAAATTTAGCTCAAAACATTGTGAATCTTATAACACCACTTCTACAAGACAAACGCTCCAAGATATCTTACGATCCAAACACAGGCCTTCTTACGTTCTTTGGTTCTATAAACGATTATAAAACTGTAAAATCTATAGTAAATAAGTTAAACAAAGAACTATCAGAACCTATAAAAATAAGAATAAATATAATAGCTATAAACCTTTTAAACGAATACTCTACTGGTATTAATATTTCAGCTCTATTTCAGCATTTAAAAAACTTAAATCTGTCTTTAACCGCTCCTATAACACTTACAAATTCATCAAACTCTTTGTTTAAAGCTAGTCTAAGCGGGAGTAATTATAGCGCTCTTTTAAACGCTTTAGAACAATATGGTAAAACAAAAAGCATAGATAGTGAAACCTACACCGTGTTACCAAATCAACCTATTGTTTATGCTCCTACCAATACTCAATCTTATATAAGTTCATACAATATATATATTCCTCCAACTGTAGCCGGGGTAGTATCTACTCCAGCTTATATACCAATAGTTTCTTATCTAAATACAGGTACAAGCATTACTATACTACCAAGGCTTGCAAACAACAAAAAACTTATGGTAGATGTCTACTATTCTCAAAATACAGCTCAGAATCTAAACACTCAAAATATAACAATAAGTCAAGGAGTAACTGTTCCTATACAATTTCCTGAGGTTTCGTCTCAAAACTCTGTTTTAACATCTGTTTTAAAACCAGGGCAAACCATAGCCCTTATAAGCTCTGTATATGACCTTAAGAAAAACAATGAAGCTGGTATACCGTTTTTAATAAGAATACCTATTATAAAATACCTTTTTGGCAACACCGATAAATACTCAAATAAGGTGCAGTTTATTATAACAATAACCTACGAGGGTTTGGGTGAAAGATGAGTACGGAACAAAATCAAATACCACCAGAAAAACCTTACAAAAAATATTTGGAAAAAATTAAGTCTTTTTTTAAAGATTTTAAAATAAAAAAGAAATTTGAAGCGCCCATCGCCACACAAAAAGAAAATGGAAAAAGAAATTTTGAAAAGATAATTTTAGGTGTAATTGTAGGATTTGTTTTTGGGGCTTTAGCAAGCAGTTTTATACTGTACTTTAAGGTAAAAAAGATCCAAGAAGAATACAAAAAAGCTCAAATAAGACTTCAGATGCTCTCTTCAAGATTAAAATCAAACCAACCCCCAAGTACGACCCAAAACCAAAATCTTAAAACCCAAAATCTCGCTACAGCTCAGATTTTAAGTGTAATAAACAACTTACCACCTTCTAACGCTTTCGCCAGTTTTTATGTAAACAAACTTAACGAGGAAAAATACAAAACAACACAAGAACAGGAAATAGTTGTTAAAAAACCACCACCAACTTTACCACCTCTTAAAACATTAATAGGTAAAAATCAAACAAGCAACAATTTACCATCTATTTCCACATCTCCACCAATACCTCAGGTATCTATGATAATATGCTCAAATAGCTGTTACGCTATTTCTTCAAACGGCCAGGTTTATACAAACGGTTTTGTGCAAGGAAATTATAGGCTTGTAGTGACTCAAAACCAGATTTATTGGGAAAAAATCGATGAAAAACGATAAGTTGTTATGGCAAACATAACTGTTTCAAGAAAACCAGAAAAAAATAAAGCCTGTATACAAAAAAAAGAGGGAAGAAGAACAAGGTATTATTGTATAGAACAAAAAGAGCTTAAAGATTATCTTTACGATATCATATACATGCAAGAAAACAGCATAAACCTTGCCGTTAGAATAGTACCAGAAAAAAAGAAATACTATGAATACGTTATAGCTGGCGATAGAATACAAATAAATGAAAAAGAACTTATGACAGATCAAGACCCGGAAAGCTACATAGCCACAGAGTATTTGGGAGAACCAATAGTTATAATAAAAGAACCTCTAAAAAAAATAAAAAAAATATACGGTCCTCCTTGGTATCAAGACATCCAAATTATATCTCTTATTGCGATATGGATTATCATAATTTTTGGAGGTGCTGTATTTCTTTATCTTAAAAGCCACAAAAATAAAGAGATAAACCTAAACGTCGGCAAACCAGCACCACCTGTTCCACATATTGGTAAAAGTTTGAGTTTAGCTCAAAAACAATCCGTCATGGAATCTTTCACAAAAGACGCCCTTTATCAAATAGCTTATGCCATAGAACAGGTATCGTCTATTGGTTACCCTGCTTATATATCTAATATAACTTATTCTATAAAAGATGAAAAGGCTGCACCCGGCAAGGATGAAAAATTAAGCGGCGTTCTTAATATTACGTTTAGATTTGCTTATCCTGCCAAAGGCTCAAAACTCGTTAGCACAAAACCAGTACCAATATACTCTAAAACCGTTAATATAGATTTGACACCAGATTTTCCCGTAAAAGTATCTTATATGGACCAAGAGACTTGCGGTATGAAGCTTTTAAAAGATGGATTAAATTTGTATGATGTTGACAATTTAGAGTTTAAAGGAGATATCAAAAATTACAAAGATTTTTATGATTTTATACAAACGATGTTTTATTGCAAAGGTTACCTAGAGTCTTTAAATCTTACAAACCCAAACGATATATTGTCCCAAAAAACCAATAATCCTAATATAGTAAAGAAAAATGTTGATATAAATGCAGATATAGATTTATACCTAGTGAAAAACAATATACCATCAGGAAAATAATATGCTTGATAAAATTAAATCAAGACTTAGGAAAAAGGAAATAGAAAAAATTATATACGATGCAGAAGTGCAATCTGGATACGCCAATATTTCTGTGGAAGAAATATATGAAAGGGTAAACAAGTATCTAAACTGGCCAGAGTTAGAAGATATTATAGAAGATATACGTTCTGGTATGAAGAAATCTGAAGTTTACGAACCATACCTTTCCTATGAAGCAATCACTATAATTAGAAATGCCGAAGATAAATCTTTACCAGTTTATAGGATTTTAGAAGAATTAAAAAACATATCTGAGGCTATAGAAAAGGCGAAATCAAAGCTTACACAAATGATAATAATGCCAATCTTTACATTTATAGCCACTGTCATCTTAGCAGATTACGTGCTTCACAAGATAGCCACCACTCTTTTGGCTACTAAGCTTATAAAAGCACCACTCTATCTTCCTTTTCTTATGAAATTTTTTATACCTATAAACTTCTTATTTTTAGGACTTTTTATATTCTTTGTGGTGATAAAACCAGATCACACACCCATTGTAAAAAACATTTTTAAGGAATTAGAAGGTGTTAGAATACTAAACACCACTAGGCTTTTTTATATGGCAAATATACCAATAGAAGATATCATTCTTTATGTGGAAGAAACTTCAAAGGGAAGTATAAAAAAAGCTTTTTCTTCTGTGGATACCGATTTGGAAGGATTTTTAGAAGCTCTTGGGTCTATACTGAGGCTTACAGAAATAGCATCTTTAGAAAGTGCCTTTTATACAGGCAAATTTAGAGACACGCTTTTTTCCTTGGCAGAAAGAAAACTAAGAGAGCTTGGTGTGTTTGTAGAAAGCGTAGCAGCTACCGCCAATATAGCAGCATTAGGACTTATAGTCATACCTCTTATACTTCTTATCATACCTTACTTCCAAATGGCTTTCGAGCTTATAAACAAAGTTTCATCTTTTCTTATGAATGCCGGCGGTTAAATATAATATGTCTATAAATTGTAGTAGACTTATCAGTGCATATATTCATATTTATGATATATTTTATTTATATGAGGTTTTATAAAAAGCCTAAAACATTTGTAAAAATGAAGACCATTATAAATTTGAGAGCACTTTTATCTGGGATGGGTATGATTTTCTTTATAAGTAAAAATGCTTATCCTGTCGTTTATGTGGTGCCTCCTGACATAGATATGTATATGCACCAAACCAACGATACTTACAAACTTCTTATAGATAATTTATGTGGTGCTGGTAACAATGGCCAAGGTATTATAAAAGATTGCTTTAAATCCCTTACTGCTTATATAAACTCAGCCACTTCTTATAGTTTTACACCACTGGCAAACCCAAATATAAACAATCTATCCTCCAACATAGGAAATGCCAATATAACATCTTCCACCATAGCTTTTTCATCTATCACAAACTCTATTATGGGTTCTAGTACTTATTGTTTTCCTATAGGAAATTCCTCTAAATGTTTTAGTATAGAAGATTACACAACAATGCAATATCAAACCATATTGCTATCGGCCAGCTATTCTAACGGACGGTTTGTTAGCGGCTCATCTGGTACTGTACTTATGCCATCTTGCACATACCATAGCGGTGGTGGCTCTCTTTACGCTGAATTTATAGTATTTGCACCCACTTCTTGCTCTTACGATTTTTCAAATCCCGGGTCTTCCAACAATGTAGTAGCCGGCAGAGTTTCTTGTCCACCGGGCGATAGTGCAAGTGCTTGTTATACAATAAGTGCATCGTGTTTTTTTGGCTCAAATACCAACTCTAGCACTGTAAGTGGGCTTTACTATACCAATCTACCAGTACTGAGTTTTTGTCCTACTTGGAGTGAATCATGAATTATAATACATTTCTTGTTGAGCGCTTGTTTAATAAAAGCTTTTTTGAAACATGCTTGTCAGCACTCTGGAGTGAATCTTAATGTGGTTTATAATAGAAATTCTTTTAGCCTTGTCCATCTTATCTACCGTCTTGACTGGTATTTATTATCTTATCCCAGCTTTTAATAGAAGCACAGATATAGCAAAATCTCAAGTAAAAAGTATAAATCTCAAAAATGCTCTTTTAAATATATATATGGATATTGCCAACGCCGAGCAAAACTGCGGTGGGTATAGTGTCTGTCCTGCTACGCCTTTACCTTGCAATATTTCTTATACAAACGGTGGGTTAAGTTTTAGCTATGTAGTAAGTCAAAGCTTAAATGTTGCAACGCCTACAAGTCTACCACGGTTTATCCAAAGCTCTTTTAATCAAGCTGGATGTTCTGTCAGCGTTGTTAATAGCAATACCATATCGGTATTTTGCCCAAGTGTTACGGCTTCTAGCATAGATTTTTGTTCCAATTCAAATTATGAATCTTATACGTTTGTAAACCCAAATCCACCAACAATGCCTAGTATAACTTTTTATACAATATTACAGCCAAACAACCCAGCAAGCCCATTGTCGGCTCCTTATGTAGTCGATTATACACCCATATACCAATATTACCAAAACCAGTCTCTTTCAAAATTTGAACAAATAGCTTCTGCTATGAAAAACTATGTACTAGAAAGAAGGACCTCCGAAATAGCAAACTCTTGCACATGGAATGGTTCCGATTGGACAGGTGGTATGGAATCAAGCTACGATTTCTATGTACCATGGATTTTACAAGCGTGCTCTAGCTCTCCCAATTCACTATGTCAAAGCCCTCCAAACCCAAGCGTTTGTTCTAACTCTTGTACAAACATAAGCTTATCCCAAAACTGCAGCATAACTACACTTCTTACAAACGTAGGATTGGTCACAAGTATGCCACGGTCTACAAGTATGCCACGATATAGTTCCACAGCTTCTAGCTTTTACTATGTGGATGGTTTTGGAAACTCTATTACGATAGTGCCTTATGCAAATTTACAAGGAACTTTAGCCGATATACATCCATCTTCTTCATACATGACTCAATGTCAAAGCGGTACAAATTGTCCACCGTTTGCCGGAGTTATAGAACTAAGCAACATAAGTGCTACTTGTGTACAAGCAGGCGAACCTTATTGTTATCTTCAGTTTACGTACCCGTAGAGCGACTATGTCGCGTTTCGATTCTAAGGAACAGACAAATGCACTCAAGAGCTCTGAGAAATGCTCGGAACACACTAGCTTGAGGTTTTTATGCTTTTTATAACTGTAGCGTTTCTTATAATAGCGATAATGAGTTACATACTTTATATGGTTTCAAGCTCAATACCTTTGTATCACGCCATAAACACGCCTCAAAATCCAAAATTAAACACTTATCATATTATTTCAAGCTTACCCAACAAGACTATTACACTTATTCCGTGGCAGACTTGTAGCCAAACCTACAACGTCTCAACGATATCAAGCATTGTAAGCTTTTACAAAGATTCTTACGAACAGGCTTTTATAAATGCCTGTGAAAACGTAAGATGGCTTAGTATACAAAATAATTGCAACAATCCAAATGATTTCAATCAAGCTTGGAGTTTTTTGCCATCGCTAACGGGAAATGTAAATAATATCACAGGTTCAAATATCGCTTTCTCTTGTAATACAAAAAGCGCTTTTGGCGAATATGTACTATACAACTCTATATCAAGATTGCAATCAAACACATGTGTATCTTGCTATTACAATCTTTCATCTAATACCTCTATCCCTTATTCAATGCCGCTTCCTTACAAAATCAACACCCCTTACGGCACAAATACTACTCACTCCTTAACAAGCATGGGAGACCCTTGTGCTGTGGGAAGCTTTATAAGCTGTACTTACAATAACCAATGCAACTAATTTTATGGTTTATGTTATACTAAAATTATGAAAACGCTGGATATAAAAAATATTCCATCAAAACTTGTGGATATATTTGAGAAGGGAAAGGAGCTTGGAGCTACTGACTTTCAGCTTATAGCAAACTACATACCAAGATATGGAATTGCCAAAAAGTATGCTGTTATACCAGGGATGCACAGACTTACAACGGACGACGTAGTAGAGATTATAGAGCTCACATCCGACGAGAAAAATTGGCGCGATATAATGGCCGAATATTCTACGTTTGAATACTCTTTTGCTATTAAAAATTATGGTCTTTACAGGGTATCGGTAGCAGAATCTTTGGAAGGGCTTGGCATGGCTATCAGAATACTATCCTATGAGCTCCCTTCCATTGAAATGGTGAGACTTCCAAAAGAAGTTGTTGACTTTATGAAAGATGCCAGAAGTGGTGCGATAATACATACAGGAGGTACTACCTCTGGTAAATCTACATCTATAGCTGCAGAAATTGGCTTTTTGTCCGATCTTCACAACGTTGTTATACTTACATTTGAAAACCCAGTAGAATATAGATTTTTATATAGGAAAGCTACTGTTAAGCAGTTTAATATGCCTACGCAGGTAAAGAATTTTCAACATGCTCTTAAAATAGCGTTAAGAAGTGACCCATCCATCATACTATTCGGTGAAGTAAGATCTGAAGATGAAATAATATCTCTTCTTGATATGGCCGCTCGTGGCCACTTGGTGTTTTCCACGTTGCACACAAAAAGCGTAAGCGCTACATTCTCATTGCTAAATCAATTTGGTTCTAAAGAGCTTTTGGGCTTGTTTAGTTCACAGATAGTAGCTATTATTTCACAGTTTTTATACCGCTCAAAAGCAAAGAAATTTTTACCTATATACGATATATTGGTACCAAACAAACCTATAAGGACTATGATAGCAGATGGAAATTTTAACGATATAGAAAGAATTAGACAAGAGGGAAAGATTCAAGGAGGATTTTCTATAACTTTTACTCAATGCGCAAAACAATATCTTATAAACAGAGAAATAGACGAAGAAGAGTTTAACTATATAAGATTAAGGGCTATGGAGTGATGTTATGGAAGAGAAAATTTTTGTAAAGGGAAAATATACCACTATAGAAATTTCAAAAAATGAGCTTTTTGAGCTTTTAAGAGAACTAAAAGAAAAAACCAAAGGGACGGATTTGTTGGAAGCTTTTGAAATTATGCAAGATTTTCCTGATTTAGACAAGTTTAAAGTATTAAGAGATATATACATACTTGAGCTTAGCGGAGCTTTCAAAGAGCCAATAAAAATAGAAGAGCTTTATAAAGAAGTTTAAAAGATTCTTTGGAAAAAATGTCCTATAAATATATAGGCTATAGTGTGCAATGTTCTTGATATAAATGTAGCTATTATAAATCTATAAAAGGGGAATTTTAGTATTCCAGCCATCCAGCATATAGCTTTGTAAGGCTCTCCTATTAATATTGCAAAAATACCATATTTGTTGAAGAGAGCTTCTATTTTTATATAATGTTTCCTAGATATTATCTTTGAAGCAATTTTATCACCTAAAAAATATCCTAACCAATAAGACACAAAAGCCCCTAAGACATTTGATAGAACACCTACAACACCTATCATCCATGGATTTAAGCCTATTTTGTTGCTTATAAGTATAAAAGGTAAGACGGGAATAGGCTGTATAATGCTTTGAGTAAAACCTATCAAAAAAACTCCAAAATATCCGTAATGCTTGACTAAACTTATAGCTATGTGTTGTATATCCACATCTTTTATTATACTTATCTTAAAAGCTTAATACTAAAAATATATTTTAGTATATCTCTATTAAATATTTGAGTATAACTATATCAAAGTTATTATCAAAACTCTTGACAAATTTTCTAAAGGTATTATATTAATTTTTAGAAAACTTTAGAAGGAGGTAAGGCCTATGAGAAGAGGTTTGGCAGTTTGGAATCCATTTAGTGAGTTGGAAAAGGTAAAAGCAGAGTTTGACAACCTTGTCCAAAACTTGTTACCTACCGTTTACAGCGGTGGCGAAGTTTCTCTGGCACCAGCAATAGACGTATATGAAACAGACAAAGAAGTGGTGATAAAAGCCGAAATACCTGGTGTCAAAAAAGAGGATTTGGAAGTAAGTGTAAAAGACAATGTCCTTTATATTAAGGGTGAAAAGAAAGAAGAAAAAGAAGAAAACACAGAAGCTATCCACAGAGTAGAACGCATATACGGTAAGTTTGAAAGGATGATATCCTTGCCACCAAATGTAAAAACCCAAGAGGCAAAGGCCGAATACAAGGACGGCATTCTAGAGATAAGATTTCCTAAAAAAGAAGAATCTCAAAGCACAAAGATTAACATAGGCTAAAGCTTAGATATTCAAACAAGGGGCCTTCCGGCCCTTTTTTAATTTTTATCCACTCTTTCCGGTTTTGGTATATAATATATAGATAGCCGGAGTGGTGAAATTGGCAGACACGCTATCTTGAGGGGGTAGTCCTCGCAAGAGGGTGCGGGTTCGAGTCCCGCCTCCGGCATTTAATTTTACTATCTGTTAAAGAGGTGATGGTGATGAACTTTTCTAAAGAGGATATACTCAAAGCTTTTCATGAAAGACATGCTTGCAAGCTTTTTGACGATAAAAAGAAAATCCCTAAGGAAGATTTTGATTTCTTGCTAGAAATAGGTAGATTGTCACCATCTTCTTTTGGAATGGAGCATTGGAAGTTTCTAGTAATAACGTCACAAGACCTAAAAGAAAAGCTAAGACCAGTATGCTGGAATCAACCTCAAATAACAACTTGCAGCCATTTAGTAGCATATCTAGCCAAAAAATCTTTTCTAAAAAATCCGGATTACTATAGACCAATGTATGAGAGAAAAAGCGATATCTTTCCAGATGTAGAATTAAGAGAGAAAGCTATTAAGCGCTATGAAAACTTTGTAAATCAATTCGATGATAGAGGCCTAGCTTGTTGGAGTTCTAAACAATGTTATATAGCTGCTGCAAACATGATGAGCGTAGCTGCTATGATAGGCATAGATTCATGCCCAATAGAGGGCTTTGAAAAGGATAAAGTGGAGGAAATATTAGGTCTTGATACAAAAGATTATGAAATATCTATGTTTGTGGCTTTTGGTTATAGAGTAAATCCACCATCTAAAAAATATAGACTTCCGATAGAGCAATTGGTAGAGTATAGATGATAAACAGATTTCCTATCTTTCTAATAATGGAACGCCTAGAGCACAATCTAAAAGAGCAACAAAAGGCCATGAGCGTTCTGCTCATAAATCAAAATAAGATCACTTACGATTTTTTGAATGCAGTTTACGATCTTTTCATGGATACACTAGGACTTTCTTATACGCTTATAGGCATGATAGATGAAAACATAGACAAATATACCAAAGAGCACATATTTCTCGTTTCTTCCGAAGCGCTTTCTATGTTTAGTTTATCAATACCTTATTTAGAAGCTGGTGTCCCGTTCTTTATAGAGGACACCTACATAGATAACTTATCTGTGCAAGAGTTTATTTTAAGACTTGCAAACTATATAGAAAGATCTATTTTAGAAGAGACTTTTTCAAGGGATTTTATTTTAGACTCTTTAGACAAACTGCTTAGACATCTCACATACTTTCAATATGTAAACGAAAAGATACCTCGTTATCTCTAGCCGTTTCTATATATTTAAAAGCTTCTTTAATGTTTGCTATCATATCAATCGTACTAAAAGCCTCAATATGAGATTTTTTTGCAGTTATCTCACCGGCTACACCATGTAAGAATACACCTAGTTTCAAAGCTTTTGATATAGGCATTTTTGATAAAAAAGCACTTAACATACCACTTAAGACATCTCCGGTGCCACCTTTTGCCATAGCTGGAGTGCCTCTTGTAGATACATAAATGTTATCTTCTGTAGCTATGGTAGTTATAGCACCTTTTAAAATCAAAGAACAGCCATACTTCTCATGAAATTCATAAGATAAATCTATCTGATTTTCTATGATATTTTCTCTTGGTATATTGCTTAGTCTTGAGAATTCACCTATATGAGGTGTAATGACAATATTTTCATTTTTTAAAAGCTCTAAAGCTTTGTATCTGGAGATAATGTTTAAAGCGTCCGCATCCAATAGTACGTGTTTATGAAAACGGTTTAGTATATACTCTATAATTTTAAAACCCTCTTCATAAATGCCAAGGCCCATTCCAATGGCTATAGTATCAAATTGCTCTAAGTCTATATCTTCTATAGACTCTATATAATAATCTTTTGATGGAAGGGGTATTTTTATTTGCTCTATGAGATAGTTAGAAACGCTTGTCATATGCTCTTTTGGTATACCTACATAAACAAGTCCAGCCCCAGCCATAGTAGCTGCCTTTGCGCTCATACTAACAGCCCCTATGTATGGCCCGTTTCCACCTATTAAAAGCACTTTGCCTTCGTTACCTTTGTTGGTATCCAACTCCCTTTTTGGTATAAGGGGCTTTACATCTTTTACGCTCAATAAAATCCTCGTTTTGTTTGGAACACAGGCACAAGGTATAGAAATATCCTTTACATATATATCGCCTGCATATTTTGAGTAGGGATAAAGAATATGGTAAGTTTTTGGATAAGCAAATGTTATTGTATAATTGGCTTTTACAAACTTATCAGAAGGTATACCAGATGGAATGTCTACAGAAACCACCACAGATGAAGAGCTGTTGATAAAATCTATATAAGGTACAAACTCTTCTTTTAGAGGCGGCCTAAAGCCTGTACCAAATAGCCCATCTATTATAACATCGTATTTTTCTTTAGGAAAATCTTCAAGAGCTTTTATATTTAGATTTTCCAAAATAGATTGCTGAATCCTAAACTCTTCTGTGGTTTTTGAGCTTTTAGCAACTAGAAAATCACATTTAACACCTTTTTGCAAAAGCCACCTTAAACACGCCAAAGCATCGGCCCCATTGTTGCCTGTACTTACTACCGCTAAAACACTCCGGGGTTTTAAACTAAGTACAAAATCCGCTAAAGCCCTTGCAGCATTTTCCATTAAAACTAAAGAAGGTATACCAATACTCTCTATGGTGCATTTGTCCGCAAGAGCCATCTCCTCAGGTGTAAGTATATATATCATTTATCGTCTAAGACAGATATGCAAGGTAGTTCTTTTCCTTCCAAAAGCTCTAAAAATGCACCACCACCGGTGGATACAAAATCTATAGCATTTATAACTCCAGCCCTTATAATGGCATGGTCTGTGTCTCCGCCTCCAGCTATAGAAAGAGCTTGGGAATGAGCTATAGCTCTCGCCACTTCTAAAGTACCATCTTTAAATCTTTCATATTCAAAAGCTCCCATAGGTCCGTTCCACACTATTGTTTGGGCTGTGCCTATAAGCTCTTTCGCTAAACTTATAGAAACAGGCCCTATATCTAGTCCCATATAGTCTTGAGGTATTTCTTGCCAAAGCACTGTCTTTATAGGTGTATTATCAGATAACTCTTTACCCACTATAAAATCTACAGGAAGATAAAACTTCACACCAAGCTTCTTAGATATATCTATAATATCTTTTGCAACATCTATAAGATCATTTTCTACAAGAGATTTACCGGTATCATATCCCATAGCTTTTATAAACGTAAAAGCCATCGCACCACCTATAAACATCTTATCTACTCTTTTTAATAAGTTTTTTATAACATTTAACTTTGACGATACTTTAGCGCCTCCTAAAAATGCCACCACTGGCCTTTGGGGATTTACCATAGCTTTTTCAAAGTAAAGAAGTTCTTTTTCCAACAAAAAGCCCATGACCGCTGGTTTTAGGATCTCTGGCACGCAATAAACAGAAGCATGTTTTCTATGACAAGTACCGAAGGCGTCTGATACATAAACTTCACCCAAGGAAGCAAGCTTTTTCGAAAACTCCTCATCACACTCTTCCTCTTCTTTGTGAAATCTTAAATTTTCAAGCATTATAACGTCTTCTGGTTTTGCGTTTTTAACAATATTTTCTACCTCTTTACCTACACAATCTGGAGCCATCACTACATCTTTGTGTATATACCTTGAAAGACGCTTTGCTACAGGTTTTAGAGAATATTTTTCGTCAAAACCCTTTGGCCTTCCAAGGTGAGACATGAGTATCACGATGGCTTTAGCGTCAAGCAAGTATTCTATAGTTGGAATAGCTGCTTTTATCCTGGCATCGTCTTCTATATTACCTTGATTATCTATGGGTACGTTGAAATCTACCCTCACCAATACCCTTTTACCTTTTAGATCAACATCCCTTATGGTTTTCTTGTTTGGCATAAAACACCTCCTACAATTTTATATAATCATTATAACTAAAATTTATAGACAAAAGCCCTAAAACTTAATATAATATTGTCATGATTGCTTACGTATTTCCAGGTCAAGGTTCTCAATACGTTGGAATGGGTTATGATTTTTACAAAGAGTTTTCCGAAGCTTCAAACGTATTTCATAGCGTAGAAGAAGCTCTTAGAAAAAATATAACAGATATAGTGTTTAGAGGTACAGAAGAAGAGCTTTCAAAAACTATAAATACACAACCTTCTTTGCTTGCTTGTAGTTATGCTATATATGCATCTTTGAAAAAGATGGGTCTCAAAGATCCAGATTTTGTCGCAGGTCATAGTTTAGGAGAATACACAGCTCTCTTGGTTGCAAAAGGTATAGATCTTTACGAAGCTGCAAAGCTTACTTACTTAAGAGGAAAGTACATGCAAGAGGCTGTACCAGAAGGAAAAGGCGCTATGGCAGCCATACTAAAGCTTCCTCCAGAAAAAGTAGAAGAAGTTTGTAAAGAGGCTAAAGATGTTGGGGTAGTAGAGCCAGCAAACTACAACTCAAAAGAGCAAACTGTAATATCTGGAGAAAAAGAAGCTGTGGAAAAAGCCATAGAAATTGCAAAATCCATGGGTGGTAAAGCCATAATGCTAAAGGTATCTGTGCCTTCTCATTGCTCTTTAATGAAACCAGCAGCCGATGCCTTTAGATTAAAACTTGCTCAAACACCTATCCAAAATATTACTATTCCACTTGTTTCTAACGTTGATGCAAAAGCCCACACTATGGCGCATGAGATAAGAGACAATCTACACAAACAAATTTATTCGTCAGTAAAATGGTATCAATCGGTAGAATATATGATATCTCAAGGTGTAGATACTTTCGTAGAAATAGGACCTAAAAACGTACTATCAAAACTTATATCTCAAATAGATAGTAGGGTAAGAGTTTTCAATGTGGACAAACTCCAAGATGCCGAAAATGTATTAAAAGCTTTATGATAGTTAGTATTAAAAGGCACGATACGTTTCAATCTTACGAGATAGATGCGCCAAGAGATATAACTGTTTTAGAGCTTTTACATAAAATAAAAGAGATAGACCCAACTCTTAGCTACAGGCATATGTGTAGGGCTGGCATATGTGGCACCTGCACTTTAAAAGTGAACGGTAAAAATGTTTTAGCTTGTAAAACGAGGTTAAACAAACTTGAAGATGACACCATAGTGCTTGAGCCTTTGGATAACGCTGTAGTTGTAAAGGATTTAGTGGTAGAACACCAATTCTGGTTTGATATGTATAAAAATCTTAAAGTTGATTTTAAAAATTCAGATTATCAGTATTTTGATTTTAAAAGCATAGAAAATTCTAAAAACTGCATAGCTTGCTTTATATGCAACAGCGTATGTCCTGTTATGCCCATAGACAAAAAATTTGGTGGGCCCTTTGTGTTTGCAAGGATTTATGGTTTTCTTGAAGATAACAGAAATGCAAACAAAGATTATGTTAAACTTGTAGATGGAGCTATAAACCATTGCACTCACTGTAAAAACTGCAACTATGCTTGTCCTTTGTTTGTTATGCCAGAAACGCTTATAAAAAAGTTAGAAGATATACTAATATCCAAGGGGCTTATACAAGCCCCTCAAAATGACTTATTTTTTGGATTTTAAAATGGAGGTTAAAATATGTTTAAAGACATGATTGAAGTGACGGATAAAGACATATACCAGAAGGTTATGGCTTCTGATACGCCAGCTATACTCATAGTAACATCCCCCGATAACCCTAGAAATCAGGAGTTCTACGAAGCCATTGCAAAATATATAAAACTTTATGGAGACAAGATAGGATTTTACTATCTTGATACTACAAAAAACGATTCTCAGCAAGACTTTGGACTCTGGGCAGAGCCTTCTATATTATGTTTTGCAGAAACTATGGAAATGGACAGATATGAAAATCCACCCACCGACGAACAACTACAAGCTTCTATAAACAGGATGCTGAGGATAAAATAATGAAGCTCCTTTGGGCCCCTTGGAGAGGTTCTTACGTAGAAAATCTTGGCAAAGAGTGTAGTTGCTTTTTATGTGAGGCTGGAAATTCCGAACCCTCAATAGAAAATCTTGTTTTGGTTAAAAGCAAAAAAACCTTTGTGATAATGAACAAGTACCCTTACAACTCTGGACACCTTATGGTAGCACCTTTCCTTCATACAAACAGCTTAGAAGACCTTGACGAAGAAACTGTGCAAGATATGTTTTATATGACAAAAATTTCTATAAAAGCCCTAACAGAGCTACTAAAGCCAGATGGTTTTAATATAGGATACAATTTAGGAAGGAGCGCCGGAGCTGGATTAGAAACCCATATACATCAGCATATAGTACCTCGCTGGAACGGAGATACGAACTTTATGCCTACAATATTTGGTACAAAAGTGCTATCCCAAAGTTTAGAAGATCTTTATATTAGGCTTTCACCAATTTTTCACAAATTACTTGACAAAAGCATGGTGAGCTAATATAATGTTTAAACCAAAATTTTATGTAAGGAGGTTATTGGCTTGGCTACAGTAATAGTTGGAGATTCTGAGTCTTTTGAAAAGGCTATGAAAAGATTCAAAAAGGTGGTGGAAAGAGAAGGTATTTTGACCGAGTTAAAAAGACGTGAATTTTATGAAAAACCGAGTCAGAAAAAGAAGCGCAAAGAACGTGCAGCTAGAAAAAGGCTTTTAAAAGCGATGAAGAAAAAGAAGGTGGCTCTCTAATGGACTTCATAGTAGTTTCTGAAATGACTTTTGATAAGGTCTCTTTGCAAGAAGCAGAGATCGTTGAAAGAAAAGGCATTGGTCACCCAGATACGATATGCGATTCTTTAGCTGAAGAGCTTTCTGTTGAGCTTTCAAAATTATATATAAAAGAGTTAGGTGCTATAATGCACCACAACGTAGACAAAGCCCTTTTAGTGGGTGGTAAAGCCCATTCAAAGTTTGGCGGTGGCGAAGTTGTATCTCCCATAGAGATATTCTTAGTAGGAAGAGCTTTAAGAGAAATAGATGGAAAAGAATTCCCAGTTGACGAGTTAGCTATAGACGTTGCTCACAACTGGCTTAAAAAACATATAAGAAATTTAGATTCTAGTAAACATGTTATACTTCAAACACGTATAAAACCAGGAAGCAAAGATTTGGTAGAACTTTTTGATAGATTCCAAAAAAAAGGTGAAGTGCCTCTTTCAAACGACACTTCTTTCGGGGTAGGGTTTGCACCGTTTTCTGAGCTTGAAAATATTGTATTTTACACTGAAAAGCTTTTAAACTCTGAAGAGATTAAAAATAAGCATCCAGAAGTAGGTGAAGATATAAAGGTAATGGGTGTTAGAATAAAAGATAACATAAGAATTACTGTTTCAGCAGCTTTTGTAGACAAATACGTGAAAAATATAAACCAATACAAAGAACAAAAAGAAGCTATAACCAACTTAGTTTTAGAAAATGCCAGAAAATATACCGATAAAAACGTTAACGTATTTGTAAATACCGCAGATGATATCGAAAATGAATCTGTTTATATCACTGTAACCGGCACATCTTCAGAACAAGGGGATGATGGCCAAGTGGGAAGAGGCAATAGAGCCAATGGTTTAATAACCCCATATAGACCAATGTCGTTGGAAGCTGCTGCTGGTAAAAATCCAGTTTCTCACATTGGAAAAATATACAACGTAGTAGCAAATATAATAGCCAATAGAGTTGTAAAAGAAGTTGAAGGAGTCGAAGAAGCATATTGCTATATGGTATCTCAAATAGGTAAACCTATAAACGAGCCCCAAGTTTGCGATGTAAAAGTAAGAAAAAAAGGAAACAGCTTCGATAAAGAAGCTGTTAGAAAAATAGCCCAAGAAGAGCTCGAAAAAATGCCTAATACTTGGAAGCTTTTCTTGGAAAAAGAGTTTTCCGTAGCTTAAAAACTTTTAGGGGTGGCTTATGATAGGATTGGTGGCACTTCTTTTGATATCTTTAACTATAGCGTTTGTAATGACGTTTTTAAATGAGATTTTAAATTTTAAAAGGCGTAAAACCAACAGCTATCCATACGAATGCGGCGTACCCCTTTATGATGAATCCGCTAGACCAATTTTAAAGCAAGGTTATTATTTGTTTGGGCTTTTATTGATATTGTTTGATATAGAAGCGGCTTACTTATTTCCATGGGCTGTGGTGTTTAGAAAAATAGGCGCTTACGGCCTAGTGGAAGCTGTAGTGTTTTTAGGCGTTCTTATTATAGGGTTTTTGTATGCTCTTAAAAAGGGCGCTCTAAAATGGCAGATTTGAAAACTTCTGTTTGTGAGGTGAAGTATGGCTTCTAGCATAAATGGCAACGGTTTTATTACCACTACGGTGGATGAGCTGCTCTCGTGGGGTAGACGCAATGCCCTATGGCCTGTAACAATAGGTTTGGCTTGCTGTGCTATAGAAATGATGCATGCCGCTGCGTCAAGGTTTGATATAGATAGGTTGGGAATGATATTTAGAGCCTCTCCAAGGCAAGCCGATGTTTTGATAGTAGCAGGTACTGTTGTGAATAAAGTAGCTCCTATGTTAAAACTAATATGGGATCAAATGCCAGAACCAAAATGGTGTATATCTATGGGTGGATGCGCTTCTGCAGGAGGACCATTCCCTACCTATTCTACGCTTCAGGGCGTTGATCGTATTATACCAGTAGATGTTTACATACCAGGATGTCCACCTACTCCTCAAGGACTTATCTACGGACTTTTAGAATTACAAAGAAAAATTAGAGAGAAGAAAGTAACAAGATACGAAAAAGCTTTCGAAGAGTTTAAGAAGGATTTATCAACAGAGCTTTTAAAAGGCGTCGGAGTATAACATGCCTTGGGCCTCTTCGCAGACATTGGATAGAATAAAGCATACTTTTAGAAAGATAAGTATAGATACTCAGCCAAACTTTGTTTGCATCAACGTAGAAGACACTCAGGAAATCACAAATATATTAAAACATTTAAAAGATGTTGAAGATTTTAGATATTTTATAGATTTTCATGTTATAGATTTTCCTAAAGAAAAAGATAGATTTTTAGGGCAATATGTACTTGTAAATCCCTATACGTTTGAAAGACTAGCTGTAAAAGTATGGTTCAAATCAAATAAACTTCCCACTGCAAAAGAAATATTTGCTGGTGCTAAATGGGCTGAAAGAGAAGCCTATGATATGTTTGGTGTAGAATTTGAAGGTCACGAAGATGTTAAAAGGATGTTTATGTGGGAAGATTATAAATACTTCCCGCTAAGAAAAGATTTTCCACTTGGTGGCATACCAGAACAGAAGCTTCCTTCTCTAACAGAAGTTCTAGAAGGCAATACATTTCCACCTTCTCATGACTATGAGATAATGCATACTTATGTACCTACCATAAAAGATATAGAAAAAACAGAGAAATCAAGAATTACAAAAAAGGGTCAGTTGGTGTTAAATTGGGGGCCATTACACCCAGGGACTCACGGTACTATGTGGTTTTTGTTTGACCTCGAGGGCGAGCATATCATACAAACTGACGTTATATTGGGACAGCTTCACAGGGGCATGGAAAAGATAGCAGAAAATCTTCACTACTTCCAATTTTTGCCTTACACAGACAGAATGGATTATCTATCTGCAGTCTGCAACGAGCTTTCTTACGTACAAGCTGTAGAAAAACTTGCTAACATAGAGGTTCCTCTAAAAGCTAAATACATAAGAACAATGTTTGCCGAGCTTCAGCGTATAAATTCACACCTTTTATGGCTTGGTACCGGTGCTCTTGATCTTGGTGCTTTAACTGTATTCTTATACGCTTTTAGAGAAAGAGAAAAAATAATGGATATAATAGAAGGCAATGCAGGTTTTAGGTTAACATCTGCCTTTTTGAGGATAGGAGGAGTTCACTACGATTTGGCAAAAGGGACACTGGAAGTAGCAAAGCACTTTGTAAAAGACTTTTATTCAAAGCTAAAAGAGTATCATGGGCTTTTAACAAGAAATAGAATATGGTTAAAGCGTACCAAAGACGTTGGAGTTATAACTCAAGAAGACGTTTATCAATACGGTCTTACTGGTCCAGTGGCTAGAGGATCTGGAGTAGCTTACGATATAAGAAAGATAGATCCATATGCCGCTTACGACTTGGTGGATTTTGATATACCAGTTGGTGATATTGGAGATGTTTACGATAGATATTTAGTAAGAATGGAAGAGATGTATCAAAGCGCTCGCATAGTAGAACAATGTATAGAAGCCTTAGAAAAGATGCCAGAAAACGAACCATACGTAAATAAAAAGCATCCAGCAGTGATACCTCCAAAAGAAGATGTATTCAATGATTTAGAGGATATGGTGAAATCTTTTAGGATTGTGGTACACGGTGAAAATATACCAAAAGGAGAAGTTTATTCATCCGGGGAAAATCCCAGAGGTGAACTTGGATTTTATATATATTCAATAGGTAAATCATCCCCTTATAGACTTAGAATAAGGTCTTGCTCTTTTTACAACTTGTCAGTATTTCCAAAAGTTATATATAAACACACAATTTCTGATGCCGTAGCTCTTCTTGGTAGTATAGATCCTGTAGTAGGAGAGACCGACAGATGAATGATATTATTTTTACAGCAATAGTGACAGCTATAAAGATTTTAGTGGTATTGGCCGTTACGTTGGGGCTTGGGGCTTATCTTACGTGGTATGAAAGAAAATTTGCAGGTCACTTGCAAGCAAGAAGAGGTCCTACCGTTGTGGGGCCTTTTGGTCTTTTGCAGCCTTTAGCGGATGGTCTTAAGCTTATGACAAAAGCTCCAATAATCCCAAGAGGAGTAGACATAAAACTATACTATATGGCTATCATGATGGCTTTGGTGCCAGCTATTATGCTCTTTGCAGTGGTACCTTTTGGCCCTTCTTTTAAAATCCTGGGACACGAAGTAAAACCGATAGTGGCAAATTTAAACATAGCAATTCTATATGTATTTGCTATGGGTTCTATGGCTGCTTACGGTACACTCTTTGCGGGGTGGGCTTCCAACAGCAAATACGCTTTCATAGGCTCTTTAAGAAAAGCTGCTCTAATAGTAAGCTATGAAGTGGTGCTTGGTTTTGCAGCTTTAAGCGTAATACTTCTTGCTGGTAGCATGAATGTGTTTGATATAGTAAACGCTCAGATAAAAAGCGGTGTATGGTATATAGTATATCAGCCTGTAAGTTTTATATTGTTTTTGTTTTGTCTTTTAGCGGAATCTGGTAGGGTGCCTTTTGATATCCAAGAAGCCGAAGCTGAGCTTGTGACGGGTTACAACGTAGAGTACGGTGGAATGAAATTTGGTATATTTCCTTTGGCTGAGTGGTATCTTAATGTATTGGCCCTTTGTGCTATAATGGCGGTGCTTTATTTTGGAGGCTGGGCTGGACCACACATATTTGGTCCTTTCTCTGGCTTTATTTGGTTTTTAGCAAAAACCTTTGGCTTGTTGTTTTTCGTACTGTGGGTTCACTGGACATTGCCTAGATATCAAGCAAAAGATGTGGTGGAATTTGCCTGGAAGTACCTTCTACCAATTTCTATAATAAACCTTATAGGAACTGCATTTTTTATTTACTTCAAAGGATGAGGTTAGTTTTATGATAAAGATTAAGAGACTAAGAAGGGATGACAGTTTAGGACCTTTAGAAAGTGTTTTGTTTTTAGATTTTATAAAAGGTTTAACTATAACTATGAAAAATCTTTTAAGAAAACCTATCACTACCCAATATCCAAAAGAGAAGATAACTCCACCAAAAAGGTTTAGAGGTAAGCATGGGCATTTTGTTTATGATGGACAAGAACCACCTTCTTTAAAAGCTATAGAAGGATTCATGTCTTTTGAAAAGGGCAAATCAAGATGTGTAGCCTGCTACATGTGTCAGACCGCATGTCCTATGCCTACTCTTTTTAGGATAGAGGCAGTGCAAATGCCAGATGGCACAAAGAAAGTGGTAAGATTTGACATGAATCTCTTAAACTGCCTATTTTGCGGATTATGCGTGGATGCTTGCCCGGTGGAATGTCTTACGATGTCGGATATCCATGAAATGGCTGTTTACAGAAGATCCCAAGCTGTCATTCATATAGATGATATGGAAAAAATAGGTGCTACAAATGCAACCGTAGTTAGAAACTTGCCGGATAGAATATGGCGAGACGATAAAGAAAGAGAAACTCTTTGGGGTAAGGTGAAATGGAACTTTTAGTGTTCGTAGTTATTTCCATTATAGCTATTGTGAGTGCCTTGGGGGCTATTCTTGTTAAAAGCCCAATACACGTTATGGTATGGTTTCTTGGATTTATTTTGTCTGTAGCGGCATCTTTTTTTGCCCTCAAAGCAGACTTGCTCGCTGGTTTGCAGCTTGTCATATACGCAGTAGCTATAGTGGTTTTTTACGTATTAGTTATAACTACTATACCTTGGGAAAAGGTTAAAATGTTTGAAGGCTTTTATAAAAAAGAGTTTGTATTTGCATTACCAGCTTTTTTATTTATGATAGGAGCTTCAACTTACCTTGTTATAAGCTCAAGGTTTTCTAATTTAAGACAGCCTTTACCAAAAGACAATGTAAGCGCTCTTGGAACAGTACTTTTCACAAAGTATATAGCGCCTTTTGAATTGGCATCATTTATTTTGTTAATAGCTATGATAGGTGCTATAATATTTGGCAAGGAGAAAGCCAATGGATAAATACTATTTGCTTCTTGGTATAGTGCTTGTATTCATTGGTATTTTTGGTATCATAATAAGGAAAAATCTAATCACTATGCTAGTAGCCACTGAAATTATGCTAAACGGCGTAAACATATCTTTAGTATCGGTGTCTCATTTTTTAGGAAAAGTTGATGCTCAGGTCATGAGTATAATAGTTTTAACTGTAGCAGCCTCAGAGGTGGCTATAGGTCTTGGTTTGATAGTATCTATTTTTAGATTAAAAGGTTATGAAGCTTCTGAAGAAATAACGGAGTTGAGGGATTGATGCAATCTCTAATACTTCTTTTCCCGCTGTTATCTTTTATAACGATAGGACTATTTGGAAGACGCATAGGTGATTTTGCCTCAGGTGTAATAAACGCTGGTGCTGGTATACTGAGCTTTATAGTGGCTCTTATCACCATGCTTTCTATGAAAGGCCCTGAAGATATAGTATTTTACAAATTCTTACCTTTATCAAATACATCTGTAGATATAGGTATATATATAGATAAGCTATCTATTAGCACTACAGTTACGGTTACTTTCGTAGCCAGTGTTATATTTGTATACGCAATAGGCTATATGAGATATCTTTTTGGCAACTGGACGTTTAAATTCTTTGCATACTTTAGCTTGTTCTTGTTCTCCATGCTTCTTATACTTTTAGGAGATTCTCTTATACTTATGTTCTTTGGATGGGAAGGCGTTGGTCTTGCATCTTATCTTTTGATAGGATACTTTCATGAAGAGAAGTTTGCTACAAAGGCAAGCTTAGAAGCCTTTGTGATGAATAGAATAGGAGACTGGTCTTTTATTTTAGGCATCATATATACTTTTTGGTTGTTTGGGACATTATCCTTACCAAAGCTTTTTGAGAATGCCAGTTATGTTCCTGGTATTACATTAGCAACACTTCTTCTTTTTGGTGGTGCTGTGGGTAAATCAGGGCAAATACCTCTTCATACTTGGCTTCCTAATGCAATGGCTGGTCCAACTCCTGTATCAGCTCTTCTACACGCTGCTACAATGGTGGCTGCAGGTGTTTATATGGTGGCAAGACTTTATCCAATATTTTCTTTATCTTCAACAACGCTTAGCTACATAACAATAACAGGTGTTGTTACAATGCTTTTTGCCGCCTTGGTAGCTACAGTACACGATGATATAAAAAAGATAATAGCTTTTTCTACCATGAGCCAGCTGGCAATCATGTTTACAGCCCTTGGTATGGGATTTCCAACAGCAGCTATGTTTCATCTTACAACACACGCTTTCTTTAAAGCTCTTTTATTCTTAGCCGCTGGTGCTGTAATAACAGGGCTTCATCATCACACCCAAAACATATTTGAAATGGGTGGACTCAAGAAATACATGCCTGTTACCTTTGGAGCTTTTATGATAGGTGCATTGGCACTTTCTGGTTTCCCTCCATTTGCCGGTTATTTTTCAAAAGATGCCATAGTATCTTCAATAATGGATAAAAATACACTTGTAGCTACTTTAATACTCATTGCATCCTTGCTTACAGCTTATTACATAACCAGAGAAGCCTTTGTGGTGTTCTTAGGAGAAGGACATTACCATGAAGAACCTCATGAAGTGGAACCCGTAATGAGCTTTCCAATGCTTATACTAAGCTTTTTATCCCTTATGGGTGGATTTTTGCTTTGGAATTATTTCTCCTATATGAATAGTCCTATAGAAGCACCTTCTTCTTTCATAGCACATTCTATTTACGGTATCATAGTGGCCATATTAGGCATATCCCTTTCTTATCTTTTGTATGTCAAAAAGTTTGTGGATCCAAACACCCTTTATGAACTATTTAAACCTATACATACTCTTATGAAGTCCCAGTTTTACACAGAATATATCTATCACAACATAATAGCAAAAGGCTATCTTGTCATATCAAGGCTTGTATATAAAGCAGTAGATCGTATAATAATAGATGGATTTGTGAATGGGGTGGCAAAAGTATTTATGATTTTAGTAAGATTTGTTTGGGAATTTATAGATATAAGGTTTATAGATATCATATTACATAAAATTGTCATATGGACTTTTTCTTTTGGAAGAAAGCTAAAAATTATTCAAAGCGGGTATTTAAATCAATATATATTTGTCATCCTATTAGGAATTGTGATAATATTAGGACTTATCATAAAAGGCATGAGGTTATAGATGGAATATATTACCAATGGCTCTGGGCTTATAAGTATTTCGATGTTGGTACCTATCGCAACTACTATTCTAATAGTGTTTTTACCTGAAAAGTTTACAAAACCAATAGCTTTTATTGGTTCTTTGATCACATTTCTTATTTCTTTGTATACTCTTAAGTTTCTTGATTTCTCTCATTTGTCAAATATATATCTATATGAGAATTATCCTATAATAAAAGAACTTGGTATTTCTTATGCTGTTGGTGTAGATGGACTATCAGAGGTATTTTACATACTCTCTACATTCATATCTTTTTTAGCAATAGCTTGGTCGGTAAAAGATATTCAAATTAAAAACAGATTAAAAGAATACTATTCCATGTTTTTGTTAACTACCACGTTCCTAATAGGGGTTTTTACAGCTTGGGATTTGATATTATTTTATATATTTTATGAGCTTACGCTAGTACCTATGATATTTGTAATAGGAGTTTGGGGATATAAGTTAAGACTTTATTCTGCTTACAAATTTTTCATATACATATTTATTTCTAGTTTGTTTTTGTTGTTTGGTATAATGATTTTATCCGCCGATAGCTTTAAGCAAACTGGTCATTTTGATGCTTTTTATCCACATCTTATACATTTAAATTTACCTCTTAGCCAGCAGATATTTTTGTTTTGGCTGTTTTTCATAGCTTTTGCAGTAAAAACACCTCTGGTACCATTTCACACATGGCTTCCAGATGCACACGGCGAGGCTCCTACAGCTGGGTCTGTGGTGTTGGCGGCTATACTTCTTAAGATGGGTTCTTACGCCTTTTTGAGATTTAATATAGGTCTTTTCCCCGACGCATCAAAAGATCTTTGGCTTGTGATGGTGTTTATAGGTATTCTAACAATAATCTACGCCTCTTGGATGACCATAGCTCAAAACAACATAAAGCGCTTTGTAGCTTATTCCTCCGTTAGTCATATGGGTTTTATAGTGGCAGCTATGTTCATGTTAAACTTCCAAGGTTTTAGGGCATCTGTGTTAGAGATGGTGGCTCATGGATTTTCTAGCGCATCTTTGTTTATGATAGCTGGATTTATATACAATAGACTGCACTCTTTTAATACAAGGACTATAGCTGGTTCTGTTAGATATATGCCTATTTTTTCAATACTTGTAGCCCTTACAGGTTTTTCTGCTATGGGACTACCTGGTGGTTCTTCTTTTTGGGGTAAATTTTTAACCATAGTATCTGCAAAAGAGCATAGTTTAGATTTAGCTTTGATAGTTATAGTTAGCGCATTCTTTAGCGCCATATATATGCTTTATTTTCTTAGAAACTTATTCTTGGAAGGCAAAACCGAAGGTTCTTTTCTCATATTTACAGATATAAGAGGCATAAAACTAACAGTTATACTTAGTCTTGTGGTGCTGATGTTTACAATAGGGCTTTTCCCGTTTTTATTTTTTAACATCTTTGATGCTTCTATATCAAATATACTTCATATTGTTGGAACGGTTAAGAGGTAGTCTATGGATATAAGGCTTCTACTGGGTTCTACAAACTTATACGAGTTTAAATACTTGCTTCCAGAGATAACGGTGTTCATTGGTGCATTTGTCTTGTTTTTATTAGATATTGTTATGAAAAACTCAGAAACAAAGAAGAGGATTTTCTTATGGATATCCATTTTGTTTTTGGCTTTATCGATGCTTAGTTTTTCATTTAAAAATGCATTTTTTAAAGATGTTTTCTCTGGTACTTATACTATAGATGCTCTTGGTATGTTTTCTAAAATTTTTGAGATAGTTCTCACGCTTATGGTATTACCATTTTTACACACTTACATGAACAAAAAAAATACATTTTATTACGAAGTTTATTACATAACTTTTCTTAGTTTGCTAGGTATGATGACACTTTCTTCTTCTTACAATCTTATTGTAATATACGTATCACTTGAGATGGTATCCATCAGTTTTTATATAATGACAGCTCTTTTTAGGGGGTCTTTTATATCAAAAGAAGGTGCTTATAAGTATCTTATAATAGGTGGTATAAGCATAATAATAGCTCTTTATGGTGCAGCCTTCATGTACGGGGCTTCTAAATCCTTGGACATAAGAGCCATCATGTCTTCTTACAACGACACCAATTCAGTTTATCTTATAGTAGGTATGATCTTGTTTTTGTTGGCTTTTGCTATAAAAATCGGCATAATACCCTTTCACTTTTGGCTTCCGGACGCTTACACCGCAGCTCCCACTCCTATAACAGGTTTTATGGCCTCCGCTGGTAAGCTGGCGTTTTTTATACCTTTATTAAGATTAGTGCCTTACGTAAATCAATATTTATATTCTTCTTGGATGATATCTGTAAGTATATTGGCTGCTATAACCATGATAGTTGGTAATGCTTTGGCCTTAGTACAAAGCGATTTAAAAAGACTCCTGGCTTACTCTTCAATAGCCCATAGCGGATACATATTATCTGTACTGTCTTCTAACTCTAGTATGGGTTTAAAAGCGGCGATATATTTTGTATTTGTTTATAGTATAATGGGGCTTGGTGCTTTCTTAGTATTAAGTGTACTAGAACAAACTGAGGAATGGGACAATCAACTTCCTAAAATAGGTGGATTGTATAGAAACACTGGTTTTTTGAGTATAAGTTTTGCAGTATTCATATTTGCATTACTAGGAATTCCACCAACAGTAGGCTTTGTAGGTAAAGCTTTGGTATTTTTGGGGCTTGCTATTAAAAATATATATTGGCTTGGTTTTGTTTTAATATTGGCTACAGCTATATCTACTGGTTATTATGTAAGGATTGTGGTACTTATGTTTATGAAAGATGTAGAGATTCGCTTTAAGCCACATTATGATGTATTAGAAAATGTATCCATAGGTCTTTTGGTTTTTCTTACTTTTATACTTGGAATTTTTCCATTTGTACTATGGAATGGTATTAGCAATATTTCAGAATTTTTATTTAAAATAGCTAACATGAGGTGATTTGTATGGCTTATATAGGTCTTTTATCACTTTTGGCGGTTATGCTTGGATTAAGTGTTGTGCTTATATCGTTGAATTGGCTTTTAGGGCCTAAGAAAAAAGAGCCTTACAAAACCTATCCGTACGAATGCGGTGTTCCTCTTTACGACGATACTGCTCAGACTACGTTCCATCAAGGGTATTATATATTAGGACTTCTTCTGTTGTTATTTGATATAGAAGTGGCTTATTTATTTCCTTGGGCTGTTGTTTATAATTACCTTGGTATATTTGGATTTATAGAAGTGTTTTTGTTCCTTTTGATTTTAACCTTTGGTTTGGTGTACGCTTGGAAAAAAGAGGCTCTTGATTGGCAGTTTGATTTGGAGAGTTTGTGATGCAAGCAAGTGAAAGGACTTTAAACGAAATAAAAGCTAAGCTTCCTTATGTAGAAGTTAAAAAAGATAAATTATTATCTGTAGTTTATGTACAAAAAGAATTGCTTATCAATACTTTAAAAGCTATAAAAGAAGACTTTGGCTTTAAGCTTTTCATAGACCATTCTGTAGTAGACACATTAGAAGCTCAAAACCGTTTTGAGGCTTTTTATATACTATACAACGTCGATACAAAAGAACGTATAGTAGTAAAGACTAGAACTGAACACTCGTTGCCAAGCGCAGAAAAGCTATGGTTTGCAGCCAAATGGGCCGAAAGAGAATGCTACGACATGTTTGGTATAAACTATGAGGGTCACGAACATCTAGTTAGGGCTTTCATGTGGGATACTTATAGCTATCATCCATTAAGAAAAGATTTTCCATTGCAAGGCTATGAAACAGTAGAGCTACCATCTTTGAATGAAACCGTTTTCGGAGACACTCTTTCTGGTACTATGAACTATAGACGCACGCACACATATGTGCCTACCCTTAAAGATTTGGAGTATACAGAAAAAAATAGGATAAAAAAGAAAGCTCAGGTGGTGCTAAACTGGGGCCCTCTTCATCCGGGTACTCATGGTACTATGTGGTTCTTGTTTGACCTTGAAGGAGAGCGTATAGTACAAACAGATGTTATACTAGGCCAGCTTCACAGAGGCGTAGAGAAGTTGGCAGAACACGAACCTTATCAACAATTTTTGGTATATACAGATAGAATGGACTATATATCTGCTCTTTGTAGCAATCAAGCTTGGACAGTGGCAGTAGAAAGGCTTCTTGGTATAGAAGACATTGTCCCGCTAAAAGCTAAATACATAAGAACTATGATGTCCGAGCTTCAGCGTATAAACTCACATCTTTTGTGGCTTGGAACCTACGCTCTTGATTTGGGTGCTTTAACTATATTTTTATACGCCTTTAAAGAAAGAGAAAAAATAATGGATATAATAGAAGGTATAACAGGGGCAAGGCTTACCATATCTTATACAAGAATAGGTGGCGTGAGAATGGACTTACCAGAAGGAGCCTTGGAGGTCATTGAATCTTTTATTAAATTTTTCCCTAAAGAACTAAAAGACTGGGAGAAAATACTTAGTAGAAACAGAATATGGGTTAAAAGAAACAAAGATGTAGGCGTTTTGTCTAAAGAAGATATATATTTTTATGGGCTTACAGGTGCTGTTGCAAGAGGTTCTGGTGTATTTTACGATATAAGAAAGTTAGAACCCTACGATGCTTATAGTATGGTAGAATTTGATGTACCTTTGGGAGAAAACGGCGATTGTTACGATAGATACCTTGTCCGTATAGAAGAAATGAAACAAAGCATAAGAATAATAGAACAATGTGTGCAAAAGCTAAAAACCATGTCACCAAACGAGCCTTTTATGGCAGAATCTCAAGATCCTAAAAAACTAAAACTTACTTTGGATGGCATAGGCTTGAAAGTGCCAGCTGGCGAGGTTTATTCCTCAGGAGAAAATCCAAGAGGTGAGCTTGGGTTTTATATAAACTCAAAAGGCGGTTTAAAACCTTACCGAGTAAAAATAAGACCTGGCTCCTTTTATAATCTTTGCGTATATCCTCATCTTATGGAAAATAGGTATGTGGCTGATGCCGTTACTATATTGGCAAGTCTTGATCCTGTAGTTGGAGAGGTAGACAGATGAGCATAGTAGCTTTAGCTATCATAATAGCTATAAAAGTAGTGGTTATACTTGCCATCATCCTTGGCATAGGTGCTTATCTTACGCTAGTGGAAAGAAAGGTTGCAGCTCATATTCAAAGACGCCCAGGCCCAATGGTGGTAGGTTGGCATGGACTTTTACAGCCTCTGGCAGACGGTATTAAGCTTTTAACCAAAGAAGATATATTGCCCTCTTCTGCAAACCAAGTGCTTTATAACCTTGCTATCATTATGGCTTTGGTACCAGCCTCTTTAGTGTTTGCGGTGGTGCCTTTTGGACCAGAAATACATATCTTTGGTTACGATATAAAACCTATACTTACAGATGTAAATATAGGCATAATAATGGCGTTTGCTTTTGGGTCTTTGGCGGTTTACGGGGTAGCCCTCTCTGGATGGGCTTCAAATAGTAAATACGCTTTAATAGGTGCCCTTAGGAAAGCTGGCATTATCATATCCTATGAAGTAGTAATCACATTTGCAGCGTTAGGACCTATTATGCTTGCAAAGTCTCTTTCTACCTACGATATAGTAATGGCTCAAATCCATCAGAAAGTTTGGTACATTTTCTTACAACCTATATCTTTTGTAGTATTTGTTTTTGCGCTTTTAGCAGAAACCGGAAGAGTACCTTTTGATATCCAAGAAGCAGAGGCTGAGCTTGTAACTGGCTTTACCGTAGAGTACGGTGGTATGAAATTTGGACTATTTCCTCTGGTGGAATGGTATGTAGAAGTGCTTTCTTTATCTTCTATACTAACAGTGCTTTACCTTGGTGGTTGGAGCCCTATAAATATACCTTTTATAGGGTTTATAGATCCTCTTTTCTTTTTGGGACCATGGTCTGGTTTTATTTGGTTTATAATAAAAGTTACAATTTTGTTTTTACTTGTACTTTGGCTTCATTGGACGTTGCCAAGGTATAGGATAGACCAGATTACTACGATAGCGTGGAAAGTAATGTTGCCTTTGGCACTTTTTAATATACTTATAACTGCTTTTATAGCACCTTTGTTGAGAGGTTAGGATTATGATTAAAAAGGTATTTGAGAAGCCTTTGAACCTTTTAGAAACAATATTTTTCTTAGATTTTATAAAGGGTATGTCTATCACCATCAAGCAAGCTTTTACAAAGACTATAACTACACATTATCCTTACGAAAAATTGACGCCTCCTAAAAGATTTAGGGGATTTTTTGGCCACAAGACGGTAAACGGTTTAGAACCGCAACCTGCTTTTGACGAGTGGGTAGAGAGAATGAAGATAGAGCCTCGTCCAGGCCAATCACGTTGTGTTGTATGCTATTTATGTAAAAAAGCTTGTCCGGTACCAGATTTATTTGAGATAGATGGTCAAAAACTTGAAAATGGTAAAAAGGTTGTATCTGTATTCAATATGAACCTTATGCTTTGCACATTTTGTGGTTTGTGTGTGGATGCTTGTCCAGTAGATTGTTTATTCCAAAGCGATATACATGAAACAGCTTCTTTTTCAAGAAAAGATTCTATTTTAAACTTAGAAAAACTTGAAGCTATAGGTAAATCTTGGCAAGACAGAAGAGAGCATGAACCAGACCGTATATGGATAGACGACGAGGCAAGAGAAAAACTCTGGAGAGAAAACAAATTAAATCTTAAAAAGGTGGACAATGCTTAACCAAATTGCTTTTTATATATTTGGTGGTATAAGCATAATATGCGGTTTAGGCGTCGTTAGTGCCTCAAATCCAATATACGTAGTTTTATGGCTTTTAGGAGCTTTAATAGCAATAAGCGGAATATTTTTTAGCGCTGGTGCTGAGCTTTTGGGAGCTCTTCAGCTAATGGTTTACGTTGTGGCTATAGCGGTTTTTTACATACTAATAATAACAGCAGTTCCCTGGAGAAAACTACATAAAAACGAACAGCACAATAGACTAATAGGCGTTACAGTGCTTCCTTTTATAGCCTTACTCTATGTAGAAGCTTTTATAGTAGGAATATCTGGTGTTTCTATAACTAAAAATAAAATTATAGAAACTATAACAAAAAACTATGGAAATGCAGAGGTGATTGGTATTAAACTATTTAGCACATATTTTTGGGCTTTTGAGCTCATGTCTGTGCTTTTACTTATTAGTATGATAGGGGCTATTTTACTTGGTAGAAAAGAGGAGAAAACGTATGATTGAGATACTTTTGACCCCACATGTAGAGCAGTATTTTATCCTTGCTTTTATTTTGCTTGGTATCGGACTTTTTGGCATGATGGTTAGAAAAAACCTTATTACCATTCTAATGTCTTTGGAGTTAGCGTTAAACTCTGTAAATATAGCCTTTGTTGGCATAGATAGGCTAAATCATCTTATAGACGGAGAGATTTTTGCCCTTTTTACAATAGCTTTAGCAGCTGCTGAAGCAGCGGTTGGTCTTGGCATTATACTTTCTTTATTTAGATTAAGAAAAGCAGAAAACGTAAACGAAATTATAGATTTGAAGGGGTAAAGATGCAATCTCTAATACTTCTTTTCCCGCTGTTATCTTTTATAACGATAGGACTATTTGGAAGACGCATAGGTGATTTTGCCTCAGGTGTAATAAACGCTGGTGCTGGTATACTGAGCTTTATAGTGGCTCTTATCACCATGCTTTCTATGAAAGGCCCTGAAGATATAGTATTTTACAAATTCTTACCTTTATCAAATACATCTGTAGATATAGGTATATATATAGATAAGCTATCTATTAGCACTACAGTTACGGTTACTTTCGTAGCCAGTGTTATATTTGTATACGCAATAGGCTATATGAGATATCTTTTTGGCAACTGGACGTTTAAATTCTTTGCATACTTTAGCTTGTTCTTGTTCTCCATGCTTCTTATACTTTTAGGAGATTCTCTTATACTTATGTTCTTTGGATGGGAAGGCGTTGGTCTTGCATCTTATCTTTTGATAGGATACTTTCATGAAGAGAAGTTTGCTACAAAGGCAAGCTTAGAAGCCTTTGTGATGAATAGAATAGGAGACTGGTCTTTTATTTTAGGCATCATATATACTTTTTGGTTGTTTGGGACATTATCCTTACCAAAGCTTTTTGAGAATGCCAGTTATGTTCCTGGTATTACATTAGCAACACTTCTTCTTTTTGGTGGTGCTGTGGGTAAATCAGGGCAAATACCTCTTCATACTTGGCTTCCTAATGCAATGGCTGGTCCAACTCCTGTATCAGCTCTTCTACACGCTGCTACAATGGTGGCTGCAGGTGTTTATATGGTGGCAAGACTTTATCCAATATTTTCTTTATCTTCAACAACGCTTAGCTACATAACAATAACAGGTGTTGTTACAATGCTTTTTGCCGCCTTGGTAGCTACAGTACACGATGATATAAAAAAGATAATAGCTTTTTCTACCATGAGCCAGCTGGCAATCATGTTTACAGCCCTTGGTATGGGATTTCCAACAGCAGCTATGTTTCATCTTACAACACACGCTTTCTTTAAAGCTCTTTTATTCTTAGCCGCTGGTGCTGTAATAACAGGGCTTCATCATCACACCCAAAACATATTTGAAATGGGTGGACTCAAGAAATACATGCCTGTTACCTTTGGAGCTTTTATGATAGGTGCATTGGCACTTTCTGGTTTCCCTCCATTTGCCGGTTATTTTTCAAAAGATGCCATAGTATCTTCAATAATGGATAAAAATACACTTGTAGCTACTTTAATACTCATTGCATCCTTGCTTACAGCTTATTACATAACCAGAGAAGCCTTTGTGGTGTTCTTAGGAGAAGGACATTACCATGAAGAACCTCATGAAGTGGAACCCGTAATGAGCTTTCCAATGCTTATACTAAGCTTTTTATCCCTTATGGGTGGATTTTTGCTTTGGAATTATTTCTCCTATATGAATAGTCCTATAGAAGCACCTTCTTCTTTCATAGCACATTCTATTTACGGTATCATAGTGGCCATATTAGGCATATCCCTTTCTTATCTTTTGTATGTCAAAAAGTTTGTGGATCCAAACACCCTTTATGAACTATTTAAACCTATACATACTCTTATGAAGTCCCAGTTTTACACAGAATATATCTATCACAACATAATAGCAAAAGGCTATCTTGTCATATCAAGGCTTGTATATAAAGCAGTAGATCGTATAATAATAGATGGATTTGTGAATGGGGTGGCAAGTGCTACGTCAAATTACGGTAAACCTATTAGTAGGCTTCAGAATGGTAAGTTAAATTACTACGCTTTGTATATGCTTTACGGTGTTGTTTTTGTATTTTTGCTTTTAATCTTAGTAATCTTTAAAGGGGGTATCCTAAATGGCTAGTATTCTCAATATAGCTATATTTTTACCTTTGGTGGGCGCTTTTATAGTGTCTCTTTTCAGAAATGAGTGGCTTACTAAGGTAGTATCTATAGCAATATCAGGGGTCGTTTTTGCCTTAAGCGTTATACTACTTGTTAACTTTAATCCAAATACTCACCATTTTCTTTATAGGACCACTGTACCATGGATATCATCCCTTGGCATAAATTACGATGTTGGCTTAGATGGGCTTGGCGTATCTTTGTTTACTCTCACCGCTCTTATATTTTTTACAGTTTTTATATGGGCTATAAAAGTAAAGGAAAAGCCTACGCTTTTTTACGCTCTTTTTCTTATACTAGAAACCACTTGTCTTGGTACGTTCTCTGCCCTTGATCTATTCTTGTTTTACCTTTTCTGGGAAGGAATGCTAGTCCCTATGTACTTCATAATAGGTTTTTGGGGACATGATAGAAAAATCTACGCTGCTAACAAATTCTTTATATATACATTTTTCGGTAGCTTATTTTTATTGCTTGGTTTAGCTACAATGATAGTTTATGGTTATTTCATAAGCGGTCATATATCTTTTGAATATGATTTTCACAGACACATAGCTTATCCTATCTGGCTTCAAATAATACTTTTTGTGCTTTTTGGTATAGGTTTTGCAGTGAAAGTACCTATGTGGCCTGTCCACACATGGCTTCCAGATGCTCACGTAGAAGCTCCTACGGCTGGTTCAGTAGTTTTAGCGGGTGTTTTGCTAAAAATGGGTACTTTTGGCTTTGTAAGATACTCTCTTCCACTTTTCCCACAAGCTTCCAAAATATTTATTCCTGTAATGTTTGTGCTTAGTATCATAGCCATTATTTACGCTGCTATGATGGCTATATCTCAAACAAACATAAAGAAGTTAATAGCCTATTCTTCAATAAGCCACATGGGAATGGTGACCCTTGGAACATTTGCCCTTTCTGTGAGTGCTATAAATGGGGCTTCTTATATGATGATAGCTCATGGACTTAGCTCCGCAGCCCTATTTTATGCAGCCGGTTTTATATACGATAGATTTCACTCTTACGAGATGTCGGATTTAGGCGGTATAGCCAAATACCTTCCAAACTTTGCCATTTTATTTATGATAAGCGGTTTGGCATCTATAGGGCTTCCTGGTTTCTCTGGCTTCGTCTCTGAGTTTTTAATACTACTTGGCACCTTCAAATATTTCCCAATGTGGGCTATTGTTGCTGGTGTAGGAATGGTGCTTGGCGCAGCATATTTCTTGTATATGTATAAGAATGTAATGCTTGAATCTGCCTCTTTACCAGAATCTAAAATCCAAAAACTTCAACATACCATGGACTTGGAGCTTCACCACATAATATCTTTTGTTCTAATACTTTTTGGGGCTTTTATTATGGGAATTATGCCATATAACTTTGTTAACATAGTCTCTCAAACATCAAAGCTTATTTTGGGGAGATTTTGATGAAGGCATTGTATCCTGATATTATCACAACCGTAGGTATAATATTTCTGATAATTTTAGAACTATTTTTACCAAGCTTTGACCTTATAGGTTTTCTCGGGTTTTCAATAAGTTTTGTAAGCGGCGTGCTAGCTATTAAATACTCATTGGCAGGATATCGCTTCAACGAATGGCTACTTGATATAAATGTTTTTTCTTTGCTTTTAAAAGGTGTAATATACATACTTACATCTTTTGTGATATTTAGCTCTGTAAGTTTTTTCAAAAGCAAAAAAACTTTCGTAGAAAATGTATATACGTTTCTTCTTATTTCTTTAGGTCTTTCGATAATGGTATCTTCTAAAAATCTGGCAGTAATATTGGCTGGGCTAGAACTTGCATCTATATCCATGTATATATCTGTTGGTATGTTAAGGGATGATTACATATCCAAAGAAGCATCTTTTAAATATCTTGTGCTTGGGAGCATGGCTACTGCATTCTTTGGTATTGGAAGTGCCTTTTATATAGGAGCTACTTCTCATCTTGATATTATAAGTGTATCTGTTAACCATAACAGTGCTTTTGCTTTGGCATCTTTGTTTTTGTTTGTAGCTTTTGCTTTAAAAGTATCGGCTGCTCCTTTTCATTTTTGGACACCAGACGCTTACGAAGGGGCTCCTACTTCTACCACAGCCTTTATATCTACAGTTCCAAAAATAGGATTTTACGCAGTTATATTTTTGTTGGCAAGTTATATATTCCCCGTAACCAACAATTTTAGCTATATAGTAGGTATTGTAGGTGTTATATCAATGTTTTGGGGAAACTTAGTAGCTTACGCTCAAAATTCTGCCAAAAGAATGTTGGCTTATTCTTCAATAGGTCATGCTGGTTATTTCCTTATAGGTTTTTCAAGATATAATCCTCTGTCGGTAAGCTCCACAATATTTTATGTGATAGTTTACGCTTTTGCTACAGCAGGTGCTTTTTTGGTGCTTTCAATATTAGAAAAAAACCAATCGTGGAATCACGATATGAACAACTACAGGGCCCTTTATAGAAAAAGTCCATTTCTAGCGACCGCTTTAGCTTTGTTTTTGTTTGCATTAATAGGTATACCGCCTTTTGCTACTTTTATAGGTAAGTTAGGGATCTTTTTAGGTCTTGTAAATTCCAACGCTTGGTTTTTCGCTATTTTGTTTGTTATAGGTAGTATTATAGCTGCTGGTTATTATTTAAAATTAATCGTTTATATGTTTTTTAAAGAACCTATTACGAATGACAACGTTTCGTTGTCGCTTAATTTATTTGATACAATAGGTATTAGCGCTTTTCTTATAATTGTTTTTTTCTTTGGAATTTTCCCAAACGTATTGTTTGATATAATATTAAGAGATATGTTTCATGGGTAACATTGTAGTATTGTCTGCACCATCTGGAGCTGGTAAAACCACCATAGCCTATAAACTTTTAGAAGAACTTAAAACGCTCAAAAGGGTAATTACTGCAACCACAAGACCAAAAAGGGCCAACGAACAAGACGGTATAGATTATATCTTTTTATCTGAGCAAGAGTTTAAAAGCATGATAGAAAACAACGAATTTATTGAATATGCAAACGTTTACGGCTATTACTATGGAACTCCTATAAAAAGCGTTAAAAATCTTATAGAAAAAGGATACGATGCTTTACTCATAATAGATGTACAAGGCGCTAAAAATATAAAAAAACTTTTCCCTTCCTCTCTTTTGATATTTTTAATGCCTCCTTCTTTGGAAGAGCTTTATGCAAGATTTAAAAATAGGGGCTTTGAAGACCAAAACGCTTTAAATAGAATTGAAGCTGCAAAAAGCGAGATATCTTGTGCCAAGTATTTTGATTTTATTGTAGTAAATAGATATGTGGACGAAACTGTAAACATGATTAAATCTATTATTTATTGCAACAAATCAAGAAGAGAATACTTTTTAGAGCACAAAGAGCATGTAGGAAATGATATAATAGATATTTTAGAAGGAGGTAAGTGTGATGTCTTCGAGACCAAAGATTTATGAAGCCCTTAAAAAAGTTAACAACAAATACGAACTTGTACATGCAGCTGTTAAATATACAGAAAAACTAATGCAAGAAGACGACAGCTCTTTTATAAGAGGAAAAAGAGAGCTTATCAAAAAAACGTTCTTTGCTATAAATAGGCTTGCAGACAGTGATATAGAAATAAAAATAACAGAAGAAAATGAAGAAATACATAGCTGATATAATCTATGAACAGTTAAAAAATGGCGCAAAAGTATATATAAGAAAAAGACCAGACGTAGAATCTGTATCCATCCAAGTTTGGTTTAGCGTAGGTTCTAGCTATGAAGATTATAAGGAAAAGGGAATGGCTCATTTCCTTGAACACATGCTTTTCAATGGCTCTGAAAGGTATGATTACGGTGAATTGGACGTTTTGGTAGAAGGGTTGGGAGGTCAAATAAACGCTGCCACTTCAAAAGATTTTACATATTACTATATAAATATATCCTCTAACTACCTTAGACAGGCTGTAGATATATTAGAAAGTCTCACTTTAAGGGCTAAGTTAGAAGAAGATATGATCCAAAAGGAAAAACCCATAGTAATAGAAGAGCTAAAAAGAGGAATGGATAGCCCAATAAATAGATTTTTTGAACGTTTTGATAGGCTTTTTTACAAAGTTTCAAACTATATGTATCCAATAATCGGCTACGAAGAAACCATATCAAACTTTAACAAAGAAATGCTTCTTGATTTTTACAACTCTTACTATCAACCACTAAACATGACAGTTAGCATCTCTGGAAACGTTTCTGAGGAGGATATAAAGTTTATATATGATATGTTTTCTCAAAAGCCCAAAAACAACATTAGACCTTCTATATATGTACCAGAACCACCAAAGAAGTTTCCACGAAAAGAAGTTTTGGAAGATCCAATGATAGATAGAACATACTATGCAATAGGTTGGGATGCTCCTAACATAGGTGAAAAAATGTATTATCCATTTGTAGTATTTGACCAGATACTATCTGGTGGCAAGACCTCTCTTATCCACAACGAGATAAAAGAAAAGGGTATAGTTTATTCTTTTTCCTGTCAGGACGGAGCTCACAAGCAAGACAACAACTACACAATTTTTGCAATAACTGACTACGACAAAGTAGATACTTTTAAAAATAAGGTGTTTGAGCTTTTAGAAAAAATATCTCATTTAAAAGATGAGGACATACAAAAAGCTAAAAATAAAATATTAAACCAAGAGGATTTTGTATTGGAAAACCCAGAATCTGAAGCTGATTTAATGGGGTTTTCTTCTGCGGTGGTAAAGGATATAAGCTATTTTAAATATTTTAAAAGCAACATAGACAACGTAGACAAGAACGATATATTAAGACTTTTAGATAAGTATTTCAAAGATGATATTTACGTTGAACTTATTATGCATCCTAAGGAGAGTTTATGAAAGTCATATCTTACGGTGCCGCTAAAACGGTAACTGGTAGTGCTCATATGCTTATATTGGATGATAAGAAGATACTTATAGACTGTGGGCTTTTTCAAGGGGTGGATGAAGAAAAATCAGAAGAACTTGGTTTTGACCCAAAAGAAGTAGATGCGGTGCTCTTAACACACGCTCATATAGATCACTGCGGTCGTCTTCCCATGCTAGTAAAAAACGGCTTTAAAGGTAAAATTTACTGTACAAATCCTACTTATGAACTTTCAAGGCTTATGCTTTTAGATACTGCTAAAGTAATGCTTGAAAATTATAAATCTCATATGAGAAAGTTTCAAAGGGGCAGTATAAAAGAAATGCCATTAGAACCTCTTTACGATGAGGATGATGTCTTTGAGGCTTTAGAGCATTTTGAACCTATATTTTCTTACAATAAAACCTATGATGTACTTGGGGCAAAAGTAACGCCTAAAGATGCTGGACATATCCTTGGTTCTTGTTTTTACGAGATAGAGTATAAAGATAAACGAATCGTTTTTTCTGGAGATTTAGGCAACAAAGGAAAACCCATAGTAAGAGATTTTAGCCTACCTTCAAAAGCAAATGTTGTCTATGTGGAAAGCACCTACGGTGATAGGCTTCATAAAAGCTTTGACCAGTCAAAAGAAGAACTTAAAGAGATTATAAAAAATACCATAAAACATGGTAACGTTTTAATACCAAGCTACGCCTTAGAAAGAACCCAAGATATACTATATGTATTAAGAGAATTTTACGAAGAAGGTTCTTTGCCAAAATGTAAAATATTTTTAGATTCACCTTTAGCTACAGGTGTAACAAAGGTATTTTTAAGAAATCCAGAGTATTTTAGAAAAGAAACTTACGATATCATGCAAAAAGAAGACCCCTTTAGCCTTCCTTATCTTACAATGGTAAGAGATGTAGAAGAATCAAAGCAAATAAACGATATTCAAGAAGGAGCTATCATAATAGCGGGTAGTGGTATGCTAAGCGGTGGTAGGATACTTCATCACATAAGACACCACGCTTACAAAGAACAAAACGCTATAGTTTTTGTAGGTTATCAACCGCATGGTACACTGGGAAGAAGGATTTTAGAAAAACAAAACCCAGTTTTTGTGATGGGAGAACCTATCAATATTAGAGCTAAAATATACACAGTAAACGGCTTTTCTTCTCATGCAGATCAATCTGAGCTTATAGAATGGGTAAATGCCGCAAACCCCGAAAAAATATGCCTAATACATGGCGAAGAGGATAAAATGCTTGTATTAAAAGATAAATTAGGCAATAAAAACGTTTATATTCCTTCTAGAAAGGAGGTCATAGATGTTTGAAGAAGATATAGATTTCGAAGATACCGACTGCATACACTGGGAAGAGTCTACGATAGAGTGCTCTTGCGAAGATAAAGAAGAATAAATGCAGATTTTTGCAGTTTTTATATCCTGGTTTTTCTGGACTTTGATGGTGGCCTGGTTTTCTACTAACCTTCTAAAACCTCATTACGGAAGACCTTATCCAGTGCATTTTAAGTATGAGCCTTCTTTTTTTAATCATTTTATGCACTGGGATGCTGTTTGGTATACACATATAGCGGTGTATGGTTATAGAAACTCAACAGTGCATATTCCAACTATAGCGTTTTTCCCAGGCTATCCTCTTATAATGAAATTTATACACATTGTTGTAGGAAAGGATATATCATTTTTATATATATTACCAGCTGTTATTTTCCAAGGGGCTTCTATGTATATGCTTTATCTTCTTTTAAAAGCCCTAAGCATAAACGATAAAACCATCCACATGACACTTTTACTATTTAGCTTTTATCCATCTTCTTTTTTTGGTATGTCTTCATATCCAGTTTCCGCCCTGAACTTTTTTGCCATAAGTGCGTTTTATTTTATCCTAAAACGTGAATATCTGATAGCCAGTATTTTGGCAGGGCTTGGCACGTTGTTTGGTCCTTTGGCGGTGTTTTTATCTGTAGTGATCTTTTTTGATATTGTTAAAAGCAAAAAAACTACTGATTATCCAAAAGCTATTTTGTACAGTGTCTTATCTGTCTGGGGCTTTATCGGTTTTGTTTTATATAGCTTTTACAAATTTAAAGACCCGATAGCTTTTATCCACGCTCAAGATTGGTGGGGTAAGCCTTCGTTGTTAAAGCGTATTTCAAATATACTCATGCTAATCCCACACGATATACCATCTCATCCTATCTCAACGCCCCTTGGAGTTTACGAATTTGATCATTTTATAAATTTACTAATTATGATAGCATATATACTTATAATAGTTTTTGCTATCGATAGGTTACCTTTACATTATACGTTGTTTGCAACGCTTATACTCCTTGAATATCTATGGGCTTTGGGGGGTATATTTATAAACACAAGCGCTTTTGCGAGACTCTCTTATATAAGTGTGCCTATTTTTATCGCCATAAGCTATTTGCTTGAAGACGAACCATGGCTTATAGGTGTACTTACGCCGCTTTTTTTCTTTGGAAACTTTGTATTAGAGGCTTTGTTTGTGAAAAACTACTGGTCTATATAATCGTTTTTTTGGCTTTTAAAAAAATAAAAACTAACTATAGATATCTGGGCTATAAAAATACCTATCAAAAAAGATACCATATCAAAAGCTATACGTTTATTTAAAAATAAAAACACTATAGAAAACACTACCAAAGATAAAATCCAACCTATATAGTATAGATATTTTTTGCCAAAGATAAACTTAGTCCTTACTTTTAATACTAAAAAATAGACCAAACCCATCGTAAAACCAGCTATAAAACCTTCAAATATTTTCATCTTTTATATAAAACCTTGCAAACACTTTAAACATTATAGGATAGATAAGCGAACTAAACACAGTGCCTATCAATATTGCTACGCCTTGAGCCGGTGTTATATACTTAATATCTGAAAGTATCTTGATAGAAGCTATTAAAAGTGTAAATGGAAAACTTATAAACAAACTAACAAATGGTAATTCTACCAATCTAAAACCAGCCAAAAGCAAAATAAAAGATATACCAAACCTTATAACAAATAAAACGATACCTATTTCTACACCGCTCATAAGAATATTCTTGCTAATGTAAGCTATATTTAAACT
Organism: Hydrogenobaculum sp. 3684; assembly: GCF_000213785.1. Classification (NCBI taxonomy): domain Bacteria; kingdom Pseudomonadati; phylum Aquificota; class Aquificia; order Aquificales; family Aquificaceae; genus Hydrogenobaculum; species Hydrogenobaculum sp. 3684. Next base: position 691,721 of record NC_015557.1, read on the forward strand.
AAAACCCGTGTATACAAAAAACAAAGGTACAAAAAAACCAAAGGCCATATCGTAAAAGCTCTTATTTATAACTTCTTTTTTTCTTATTACATACCCTAATACCATACCGCTTAGCATAGAACCAAGTATAGGTTCCATACCTATTATCTCGAACAAAGAAGCTGATATAAACGTTGTAAAAAGAGCAAGTCTTATAAAAATATGAGTGTTCTCCAAAGATATGTTTCTCACAACTACTCTATATTCTTTTAGCTTGTTCTTTAGAGCTTTTGCAAACATAATAGCTAATATAAGAACAACGTAGGTTATTATTGTTTTTACGATAGCCTGCGCAACACCAAACTTTAGCAACGCATTCACAAAACTTATATAAAATATACTGCTTACCTCACCTACACTACCTAATATTAAAAGCTTTTGTCCCAAATCGGTCTTTATTATATTAGATTCTTTTAAAATCGGTAAACCAAGCCCTACTGATATGAGTGGTGCAATCACTACATAAGAATGTTCTAAGCCAAGAGACAATGCGCTTAAGAAAGAAAACGGTATTAGCATGAATACGTATAAAAATACAAATATCAGCTCTCTTGGCTTGAACTCTTCCATAAAATCAAAATCCACTTCAAAACCAGCCAAAAACATTAAGATAAGAAAACCTATATAAGATATAAAAGCCAATTCGCTTTTGTTTAGTATATCTTTCTCTAAAATAGTTCCAAACAATATACCTATTATAAATTCTACTAAAACAAGGGGAATTTTAACGTAATAAGATACAATAGGGCTTACAATAGCCACCAACATACTTATTATTATTGGTAAGTGATGTATCATACAACCTCTATTTTTGAGATACCATCCTTTGTTTTTGTTACTATCAACCTATTTGGAAATTTTTCAGCCAAACTTTCAACGTGTGTAATAATACCTACCATTTTATTTATATTTTGACTCAAAAGCTCCAAAGCATTACCTACTTTTTCTAGGGTTTCTTTATCAAGTGTACCAAACCCCTCATCTATGAAAAGTGATTTAAGATTTTGAGAACCCACAGCTTCGCTGAGTGCTAAAGCAAAGCACAAAGACGTTATAAAAGTCTCGCCACCGCTCAAAGATTTTATAGGCCTTGTATTTCCAAAAGCGTCCTCTACTACTATGCTATCTTTTTCACGAGACTTTTCTTCAACTTTAAAAGAATATAGAAACTCCATTTTTGAAGCGTATACGTTAGCGTATTTTACCAGTTCTTCTATTATTTTCTGAGATATATAGGCTTGCAGTGCATCGCTTTTCAAATCTTGTTCCAGTCTTTCATATATATTGTATTTCTTTTCAAGGTCTTTTATAGTTTCTTCAAGCTCTTTTATCTGTTTTTCGTTTTCTTTTGCCTGATTTATTTTAGAGCTTATAGAACCTATTTCTTGATTTAGCGTTTTCACATATTCTTCTAAGACTTCCAACATGTTTTCCAACTCTTGGGGTGGTGCTTCTTCCGTTATGTTTGCTATTTCATTTTCTTTTAATTTTATCTGTTCTTTTAAATTGGACAATTTTAATATATATTCATTGTATGTTCTTTCATAATTTTCTAAACGATTTAACTCTTCTAATACTTTTTCTTTATCTTCTATAGAAGACAATTTTGTCTCAAGTTCATTTAGTTCTTCGCTTATTGTAGTTTTTTTGGCGCTCAAAGAAGATACTTGTTCTTTTAAAAGCATGATACTTTTTTCATAAGTATTTATCATTTCTTTGGTATCTTCGTATATCTTTCTTTTGTCTTGTATTTCTTTTTTTATCTCATCTAACTTATTCTTATATTGATCTATAGCATTTTTTTTATTTTGCAAATGCCCTTCTTTAACACCGTAAGATAAAAGCTCTTTTTCTAAAGTTTTCAAAGATTCTTTTTTGCTGTATAAATCTTTTTCTAAAGCTTCTTTTTGTTTGTTTAAAAGCAAAATCTCATTTTCCAACTTATCCTTTTTGCTTGTTAATTTCTCTAGATTTTTTTGTATATTATCCTGAAATTCTCTTCTTTGCTTTAATTCTTTTAATCTTGATTGTAAAATCTCTTTTTCCAACAATTCCTTTTCAAGGCTTTCTATTTCTTCTGAAAGTTTTTCCAACGCTTCTTTTTTTGATTTTAGTCTATCCTCTAACAAAGCAATTTTTCTTTTAATATCTTCTATATTTTTTATGATATCTTCTTCTATTTCTATATCTAGCATTGTAGTATGTTCTTTTTCGTGATAAACACCACCACAAACAGGACAAGTATCGTTTTCTTTTAAAAGGGTTTTTAACATGTTGCTATAATATAAGACAATATTATTCTTGTTGGCGTTTAACTCTTGATCTAATTCTTTTTGTTCTTCTTTGTATTTTAAAATCTCTTTGTTTATATCATCTACTTCTTCCATTAGCTTTTTTTGTTCTAATAGTTTTTTATTCTTTTCTTTTTCCTTTAACTCCAATTGACTCATCATCATTGTAATATTTTCAATATCTTTTTCAATAGCTTCTTTATCTACTTCTTTTGAGAGATTTTCATAGTGTTCTATCTCAGCTAATAATGTTGATCTTTCTCCTTTTTTAATTTTCAACTGCTGTTCAAGATCCCTTATTCTAGTTTCATCGTTTGTTATATAAGATTCTATCGATAATGCATTCTCTAATATCGATATTATTTTATAGCCTCTTTCTACGCGCTCCTCTTGATATTTTGTCTGTTCGTAATCGGCTTTTATTGTTTCAAAATTCATCAAAAGTTTGTTGTATTCTTGTTCTTTCAAAAAATACTCTTTATTTTTTTTATCAAACTCAAGCGCTGTTTTCTCTAATTCGTTTTTTAACTTTATATACCTTTCTATATCTGATTTTAGGCTAAGTTTTGGTTTTAAAAACTCAATACGTTTTTTGATAAGCTCCATTTTCTCTTTTTGGTTTTCTAGATTTTCATATTCGGCTGTTAGTTTGTTTAGTTCGGTTTTTAATTCTTGCTTTTTTTTGGCTTTACTAAGCTTTTCTAATAAAACTTTTTTTTCTGAAGTTTTAACACTAAGCTCTTGCTCCAAAGAATCTAGTTTCTTTTGAAGCTCTTCTACATTTTCTTGAGTAGATTTTAAGTTATCTATCATTAGCAATATCGAATCTATTTCATTTTTTAAATCTTTTTTTTGAGAAGCTGCAAGCTCTCTCATTTTATCTATTTTATCTAAATTGCTTAATCTCATTATTATTTCTCTTCTTTCTTGTGGGCTTTCTGGTTTAATAAACTTTGCAAATTCTCCTTGGGGCAAAACTATCACTTTTGTAAAAGTATCGTAATCCATGTTCAATATTTCTTTTATTCGTTCTTCCCTTAGCTTATTTTTTTCTTCTGTAATTATTTCTTTTCCATTTTCTTTTAAAGAAACTACGATATTTTTACCGCTCTTTAAATATCTTCCCACGGTGTATGTTTTATCGTTCAAAGAAAATGTTAAGGATACTCTAAAAAAATCTTTCCCTTTTGATATGTAGTCTTCTTTAGAAGCTCCTTTTTCAAATCTTGGGCATTTACCGTAAAGGGCAAATGTGATAGCATCTATTATGGTGGTCTTGCCAGCTCCGGTCATTCCAGTGATGGCAAACAAAGAAAGATCAGAAAAATCTATAACAGTTTTTTCCTTGTAAGACAAAAAACCCTCTAACTCCAATACCAAAGGTCTCATAAATCGTCAAAGCTACCTATTGTTTCATAAGGCCATTCCAACATTCCACCTCTTATATTAAAAGCTTCAAAACCAAGTTGCCTTAGTGCATAAGTAGCGCAAGCGCTTCTACCACCACTTAAACATATAATTAGATATTTCTTTGATTTATCTAGCTCTTTGTAAGTTTTCATCAAGGTATCAAGAGAATAAAGTTTAGCCCCTTCTATACGCCATTTATCATATTCCATTTTTGTTCTTACATCCAACAGTACGTAATCTTTGTTTTTTTCCAGAAGCGTTTTTGCTTCTTCTGCTGAAACGGAAGGTACTTTATCAAAACATATATTTTCTTCAGAAGGTAAAGACATGCTCCATATCCCTTTTTACTTCCAATATATTGTTTTTATCGTCTACATATACAAGGTAAGGTCTAAAATGAGGTAGCTCTTCTTCTTCCACTTCTGCATAAGAGGCTATGATTATAATATCACCTGGCATACATAACCTTGCAGCTGCACCGTTTAGGGATATCTCACCGGGCCTTCCTGGTATCACATAGGTAGAAAACCTATTTCCGTTGTTTACGTTGTATATATCCACTTTCTCAAACACTACAAACTTTCCAGCCTCTAAAAGCCTTTCATCTATAGATATTGAACCTTCGTAATTGAGGTTGGCTCCTGTAACAGTGGCTCTATGTATCTTTGCTCTTAAAATATGCCTTTTCAATGAAATACCTCCTTGTAAAATATTATTATATTAAAATCTTATAAAAATACAATGAAATATAATATCTTAAATATTTTGAGAACATCTTGGACATACGCCATTTATCATAGTTTCTACATAAAGCCAACACCTTGGGCATTTTTCACCTTTGGCTTTTTCTACCTTAATACGGAGTTTTGTATACTCACCCTCCTCGCCATCATTTTCTGCTATTTCCACTTGGCTTACGGTAAAAAACGAATGAAGATAGTCTTTGTATTTTTCTAAAAGCTTATAAAACTCTTCATTTGGCTTTATAACAACCCTTGCTTCGTAAGGATGTTTTATAATATCATTTTTACGCTCCATCTCTATAGCTTTTAATACATCTTTTCTAAGAAGTAAAAGTTTTTGGTAGTCTTTTAAAAGCTCTTCATCGGTAAAATCTGAAGCTTTGTATTCATTCATAAATATACTTTCTGGCAGATGGTTTTCTATGCTTTTCATATAAGAATAAGTCTCCTCAGCGGTGAAACTAAGTACCGGAGAAAGAAGAATTGTAAGATTTTTAAGTAAGAAATAAAGCACCGTTTGAGCTGACAACCTTTCAAAAGAACCACTTTTATACATATAAAGTCTATCTTTTAGTACATCAAAATACAAAGCCGACAAATCTATGCTGACAAATTCCATCAACCTATGGTAAAACCTATGATATTGATAATTTTTATAAAAGCTAAAAAGCTCTTCAAAAACCTTTGAAGCGTAAGCATACATGTATCTATCAAAGTGATGTAGTTTATCTGGTGCTATAGAAAACTCATACTTAAAGTCGTATAAATTTCCAAGACAATACCTCAACGTGTTTCTTATTTTCTTATAATCTTCAGCTAGGCGTTTTAATATAGATTTTCCAAGTTTTATATCTTCAGTATAGTCCTCTGATATAACCCAAAGTCTTAATATATCTGCACCGTATTCTTTTATAATCTCAAGAGGTGATATAACGTTTCCTTGGGATTTTGACATTTTGTGGCCTTTTTCATCTACGGTAAACCCATGGGTAACTACAGATTTAAAAGGGGCTTCTCCGTAAGAAGCAATGGATTCCAACAAAGAAGCTTGGAACCAACCTCTGTGCTGATCTGAACCCTCTAAGTAAACATCTGCTTTTTCTATGCCTCTTGGCCTTAATACAGAAGCATGAGAAGAACCAGAGTCAAACCATACATCTAAAATATCCGTTTCTTTTACAAAGTCTTTGGAACCACATTTTTTACATACTGTATCTGGTGGCAAAAGCTCTTTTTCGTCTTTTTTAAACCATTCGTCGGCTCCGTAAGGTGAGTGTTCAAATATCTTTGCCACATACTCAAATATATGAGATTCTAAAAGAGGTTCACCACAGCGCTTGCAATAAAATATCGTTATAGGTACTCCCCAAAATCTTTGTCTTGATATGCACCAATCAGGTCTATTTTGAAGCATAGAAAGCATACGATTTTGTCCAGTCTTTGGTATCCATTTTACGTTGTAAGTTTCTTCTATAGCTTTTTCTCTTATGCTCTTATTGTGAAGTTTTTGGCTTTTAATATCAACACCTATAAACCACTGAGGAGTAGCTCTATATATTACCGGGTTTTTACAACGCCAACAGTGGGGATAAGAGTGCAAAATCTCCTCTTCCTTTAAAAGAAAGCCTGTTTGTTTTAGGTGCTCTATAATAACGTTGTTTGCTTCAAATACATTTAAACCTCTTATAAACTCAGGAGCTTCTTCTGTAAATCTACCAGACTCATCCACCGGTGAAAACGGCTCTAAGCCGTATCTTAATCCCACTATATAGTCTTCCATACCGTGCCCAGGTGCCATGTGGACAAAGCCTGTACCAGTACCAGCTTCCACAAATTCAGAAGGATATATCTTGCCCGTTCTTTCTATAAAAGGATGCTGATATTCTAATCCTGTAAGCTCTTTACCTTTTAAAGAAGCTATAAACTCTTTATTTTTTACATATTGACTTTGCTTTTCCAACAAAAGAAGATAGTTATCTTCCTCAACAACCACGTACTCTATATCTTCTGAAGCCATCACACCTAAGTTTGCAGGAAGTGTCCAAGGAGTAGTTGTCCAAATTACTATTGAAATAGGTTTATCTGGTAAATCTAGCTTTTGTCTTAAAACATTTTCCGATTGTTTTAAAAGCTCAAACCTCACGTATATAGATATATCTTTTTTTTCTTTGTATTCTACTTCAGCTTCTGCTTCAGCGGTTTTGTCGTATATACACCAATAAACCGGTTTGTTTCCTTTGTAAAGCACACCGTTTTGAAGACATCTTCCTATTTCCCTTACCTCTTGAGCTTCGTATTTAGGGTCCATGGTTAGGTATGGATTTTCCCAATCACCTAACACACCTAATCTAAGAAATTCCTCTTTTTGAATACTTACAAACTTAGAAGCGTACTCTCTACAGAGTCTTCTAAACTCATCCTTTGGTATGCTTTCTTTATTTATTTTTTTTGCTTTTAGCTCTTTTTCCACTTGCTGTTCTATTGGAAGGCCATGACAATCCCATCCTGGCTTATAATCTACATCAAAACCTTCTATCAAAGCTACCTTACATATTATGTCTTTTAAAATTTTGTTTAAAGCGTGTCCTATATGGATGTTGCCGTTGGCATAAGGTGGCCCATCGTGCAATACAAAAAGTTGTTTCCCCTTTCTTTGTGCTCTTAATTTTTCATACAACCCTTCCCATCTTTTAAGAATCTCCGGCTCTTTTTCCGATAAATTTGCTTTCATTGGAAAGTCTGTTTTCGGCAAGTTGATAGTGTCTTTGTAATCCATAGATGTATATTTTACAATACTTTTTTATTAAAAGCTTTAGAAACTAGAGAGAGGCAAAGACTCGTTTCAGATCTAAGGAAAGTCAAAGAGCGGAAAACGGCTGATAGCACACTTTACAACTCAAAACCCTTATTTTAAAATTTTAACAAAGAAAGCTCTACTTATGATTTTAGTTTATAATAGTTTTTATTATGAAAGGAATTTTTGTAAGAACACCTGGACTTAGCTACAACGCTCATTATGTGGAGCGCATGGCTCAAAAACTAAACCAATTTGGTATAGAGATTATATTTTATGATATTGATTATAACAATATAGATGCTTATGTAAACTTTTTACAAGAGCAAAGGCCATTTTTTGTAATGGATGTAAATGGTTCTGCTTTGGTTTACGGTGAATCCAACGGCAATAGAGTTTCTTTGTGTGATGCTTTTGGCTTTTTACATATAAGTGTTTTTACTGAAGATCCGATGCTATATTATCCTGCTCTTTTCAATGGAAGAGAGTCTAGAAACTTTATACAAATGATAACAGATATGAAACATGCTGATTTCTTAAGAAGTATAGGCTATCAAAATATATACTTTTTAGCTCCTTTTGTATCTGAAGAACTACTACAAAGACCGATAACCCAAGAAAAGGAAATAAAAGTTCTTTTCCCAGGCCCTATCGTGGATCCAAATATCATAGTACAAGAAAGCGCAAAAATCTTCCCAGAAGAGGTAATGCCAGTATTCGTAGAGGTTGGGGAGTTCATGCGAAGAAACCCAGAAGTAGATGTTATATTCGCTGTAGAATATATGCTTCCATTTTTTAACTACGAAATACAAGAAAAATTTTTAAAATGGAGGAACGAATCACCAGAAGCTTATATAAACTTTTTGGTAAACGTTGGACTTTACAATACAGCAAGAAAAAGACTCTTTGTAATAAGCTTTTTGGAAGGTATAGATATAAAGATTTTAGGAGATTCTCAAGTACCGTTAAAAGAAGGTCAAGAGGTAATAAGCGCCGAAACCCAAGAGGATGTCTTAAACATATACGCAAACTCCATGATAACGTTTCTTAGCTTTCCTTCGATAGTACCTTCTGGAATAGGCTTTACACCCATTGAAGTCATATCTCAAGGTTCTTGTGCTTTTATAGATTACAGAGCATCCCTACCGGGATTTTTTATACCAGACCAAGAGATAGTGGCTTATACCCCTCTTGATAGGCTTGAAATAGAAGAAAAACTAATATTTTTCTTAGAAAACGAAGACCAAGCTATGGAGATTGCAAAAAATGGCCGCTCTAAAGTAGAGTCAAGCTTTACAGAAACCCAAAGAGCTCAGTTTGTAGCAGATATAATAAAGCAAATTTACGAGCAATCAATTGGTAGCACTTTGGACAACCAACAAGAGACTACAAACTAAAACTTGATATACTTATTAAATGAACTTCATAAGGGGGCTTTTGGCTCCGGCTTCTTTTCTATACGGGGCTGGTATATGGCTTAGGAATAAACTTTTTGATTTTAATATACTAAAAGCCAAACACCCAGGTGTTTTTGTAATATCTATAGGAAATCTAAGCGTAGGTGGAACTGGTAAAACCCAAGTTTCTATATACCTTGCAAAAGCGTTAAAAGATTTAAACCCTTGTATATTATTAAGAGGTTATAAAAGAGCATCAAGGGAAAACCTTATAGTTAGCTCTTTTGATACAAAAATCTATGGAGATGAGGCTGTAGAAATATTTCTAAAAACCAAAGCCAATGTTGTAGTAGCTTTTAAGAGAATAGAAGGAGCTGAGATATGTAAAAAATTAGGTTCAAAGATAATAATATTAGACGATGCTTTCTCTCATAGATATATAAAAAGGGACTTAGATATTTTGCTAATGCCAGCAAACCGTACAAAAGACCATCTTCTTCCTTGGGGAAACCTAAGAGAGCCTTATAGTTCTATAAATAGAGCAGATGCTTTAATTATAACAAGATTAGAGTCTTTTGATATGCCTAATATCAGTATAAACAAACCTATCTTTAGAGCAAAAGCTATTTTTAGAGCCTTTGTAGATAAAAATTTTGAAGATGTTGATATATCTTATGTAAAAGGTAAAAGTTTTAGCATAGTTTGTGCTATAGGAGATGAAAAGCCCTTTATAAAGTTCGTTGAAAATCTATCAAAAGATATAGGGTTTATTATAGAAGATATAAAAGTTTTTCCAGATCATTACTTTTTTAAAAAAGAAGATTTAGAGCCAGGTAAAAATTATATCTGCACCACAAAAGACCTTGTAAAACTTAGAGACTTTGATCAATTTATTTTGGGTGTTGATACTACGTTAGATATTCCTGGTTTTATAGATTTTGTAAAAAATAAATATGAGAAAACATAAGTTTTTTATATATGGCTTTTTGCTATCAATACTAATACACTTATCTTTTTTACTTTTTTTTATAAAAATAAATATACCCTTTAAAAAACCAAATAAACCAATTTACATAAGCACCATAAAACAAAAAAACAACGAAAAAACCCCTAAAGACATCTCAAACACTTCCAAGGAAGAAAAAAAACATACTAAAAATCAAAAAACTATAAAAAAACCCATACCAAAAGCCAAAAACATTAAAAAAACAAGCATCTACACACCAAACTACAATTTTACAATACCAACAGCCAAAGAAGCTACATTAACACCAAAACAAGAAACATCTACCACAAAAACACATTCCATTGTAAATACCAAAACATCTTCTAAAGAAGGCTCTTCTAAAAAAAGTGAAAACCAAAAAAAAGATCAATCCAAAACAAAAAAACCTTCTAACACTCCTTCAAACATCAAACCCTCAAAGGAAAAAGCCAAAAGCCTCCCACAAATGAAGCCTAAAAACATAAGCACGCTAGGTTCTTATTTTGACTTTCTTAGCTATTTGGAAAATGTATTTCACTATATACATCAAAACTGCAAAGGAGAAGGAGTGCTGATGTTTGAGCTTTACAAAGACGGAAGTTTAAAGCTTTTAGGAACTCAAAAAGGATCAGCCACCTGTGAAAAGAATTTACAGGCTCCACCTATGCCATCAAGTGTTATGGAAAATAAAATCCAATTTCTCATAAATATACCCTAAAAATTTTATATAATTAAAGTATGATTAAAAAAGTACTTATAGCAAACAGAGGAGAAGTAGCTGTACGTATCATAAGAGCCTGCAAAGAGCTTGACATTAAAACTGTGGCTATATATTCTGAAGCTGATATAAATTCTTTACATATAAAAAAGGCTGATGAGGCATATCTTATTCCCATGGATCCTATAAAAGCTTACCTTGATTACAACAAGATAATAAGCATAGCAAAACAATCAGGTGCTGACGCTATACATCCAGGTTATGGATTTTTATCTGAAAATCATGAATTTGCCCAAGCCTGTATAGACGCCGGTCTTATCTTTATAGGTCCTACACCAGAACAGATAGAAACCTTTGGGGATAAGGTAAAAGCAAAAAAAATTATGAAAAACTTAGGTATACCTGTAGTCCCCGGAAGCGATGAACCCATTACAAAATTAGAGGATGCTTACGATATGGCTGAATGTATAGGATATCCCATCATACTAAAAGCTGCATACGGTGGTGGTGGTAGGGGAATGAGAGTTGTTTATAAAAAAGAAGATCTAAAACAAAGCTTTGAATCTGCCAGAAAAGAGTCTTTGGCTTTTTTTGGAAAAGGAGATATTTTTATAGAAAAATATATTCAAAGACCAAAGCACATAGAGGTCCAAATTTTAGCAGACAAGTATGGAAACGTTGTGCATCTTGGTGAAAGGGATTGTTCTATACAAAGACGCCATCAAAAAATAATAGAGATAACACCATCTCCAAAACTTGATAAAAACGTAAGAAACAAGATGCTTGGTATGTCGGTAAGAGCTATGATGAAATATGGATATGAAAGTGCTGGCACCATAGAGTTTATACTAGATCAAACCACCAATGAGTTTTATTTTATAGAGATGAACACAAGACTTCAAGTAGAACACACCATAACGGAGATGGTTACAGGCATAGATATTGTAGAGCAGATGATAAGAATTGCAAACGGAGAACCGCTTAGTTTTGTACAAAACGATATCTCTTTTAGGGGCTGCGCTATACAGTTTAGGATAAACGCCGAAGACCCAAAAAGAAACTTTGCACCATCCCCAGGGCAGGTTACCGCCTATCACTCACCTGGTGGTATAGGAGTAAGGATGGATTCTGCTATTTACAAAGATTATATAATACCACCTTACTACGATTCTTTGGTAAGTAAACTCTGCGTATGGGCTCTTGATTGGGAAAGAGCTGTGGCAAGAGCTAAAAGAGCTTTAGACGAATTTATTATAAGGGGTATACCAACAAATTTACAGCTTCATAGAGAAATAATAAGAGATGAAGATTTTATAAGAGGTGATTTTGATACAAGCTTCCTTGATAATAGGTTAAGTCAATACGATTATAAAATAGAAGGCGAAAAACCAAAAGATGTATTAGCTTTAGCTATATCAGCAGCATTGGCAAGTTATTATGGCTTATGAGAATAGGTATAATAGGCTACGGCAATATGGGTAGGGCGTTTGCCCTTGGTCTAAAAGACCACTACGATATTATAGTCTTTGACAAAGACACATCAAAAAAAGAATTGGCTCTACAAGACGGGATTGGTTTTTCAAATTCTATTGAGTTTTTGTTAGACAGTGTAGATTTAATTATCTTATCTATAAAACCCCAAGACTTAGCATCTTTGAAGGAGCTAAATTTTAACGGTAAATCATTGGTAAGCATGCTTGCTGGGACAAGTGTTTCAAGATTGAAAGAACATATAAAAGATGCTTATATCACAAGAATTATGCCAAATTTAGCTGTAATTTATAAAAAGGGTGTAATAGGGTTTTATAGTGAAGATGCTAAAAAAGAAGTTATAAAAAGCATGTTGGAGCATCTTGGAAAAGTTTATGAACTTGAAGAAAAATACTTTGATGCTTTTACGGCTATTGGTGGTTCGGGACCAGCCTTTGTTGCAAGTATTGTAGAAGCCATGAGACTTTCTGGTATCTACATGGGTTTAAACAAAGACGTGTCTTATGACTTAGCTATGGCTACCATAGAAGGGACTTTAGAACTTTTAAAAGCTTACAATGAAGAAGAACTCATTTTAAAGGTTAGCTCACCGGCAGGTACTACGATAGAGGGCATATACAACATAGAGAAAACAGGGCTTAAAGGTATATTAATGGAAACTTTTATAAGAGCTTATCAAAAATCCAAGAGCTTATGATTAAGAGTATCAAGATAGAGTCTTACCTTCTTTTAAAATCCCAATACATAGAGTTTAAAGAAGGTTTAAATGTTATCACCGGTGAGTCTGGGGCTGGTAAATCAATGCTCATGGATGCTATTAAGTTTTGTCTTGGGCTTTTAGCATCGTCTTCTGACAATGCCTCTGTAGAAATAGAAATAAACGAGGATATAGTAAGAAGAGAAACAAAGGCAGGAAAATCTAAGTTTTACATAAATGGAATTACATCAAACCAAAGAACAGTTTTAGAAACCTTTGGACAAAGCGTTATGTTCCAAGCTCAATCTTCTCAATCAAAGATTTTTAAAAAACATCATCAATTAGAGATACTAGACAAGGATAAAGATATTCAAAGGAAAAAGAAAGAGTTTGTAGAATATTTTGATGCTTTAAAACAAAAAGAAGAGCTCTTAAAAGATTTACTTTTCCAAAAAGAATCTTTGGAAAAAGAGATAGAGAAAAACAAAGAACTTATAGAGTCATTAGAAGCCTTAAACTTAGAAAAGGATACTTACAACGATATAAAGTTAAAAGCAGAAGAATTACAGCATGCAGAAAAGATAAATACCTATATTCAAAATGTGCTAAACGCCTTAGAATACAGTGACCATAGTGCAATCTCTAAGATAAACTACTCAATATCCCAAATAAACCAAGCTCTTTCTTATAAAGAAGACTTACAAAAGGCTATAGATAAGCTAAATGCTTTGAAAGATCAACTCTTAGAAACAGTATCTTTTATAGCTTCTTACAAAGTATACGTTGATGTGGAGTTAATAGATAAGTTAAACGAAACTATATTCAACGTACAATCCTTAGAGAGAAAATACAAAATGCCTTTTGAAAAAATGTTTGAGGTAAAAAAATCTTACAAAGAAAATATATCTTCCCTAAAAGCTTTAAAAGAAAACATAGAGCACCTGTTTAGAGAAATAGAGTATCTTAAAAAAGATACGTTAGAAAAAGCCAATGAGCTATCTAATTTAAGAAAAGCAAAGGCTAAAGAGATAAGTACTTTAGTAAACAACGTTTTAAAGCTTTTAAACTTAAAGGAAGCTTATTTTGATATAGATATAAAACCAAAGGAGTTATCAAGAAATGGCATAGACGATATAACGTTTTTATTTTCTTCTTATTCAAAAGAACACATGAAAGAACTAGCTGAAGTAGCCTCTTGGGGAGAGACATCAAGGATAGTTTTAGCTATATCATCAGTGCTTGGAGATTATGAAACCTACGTATATGACGAAATAGACGCTGGCACCAGTGGGGAGGCTTCTATATCTATTGCAAAACTTCTTAAAGACATATCAAAAAACGCTCAAATAATTTGCATAAGCCATACTCCAGCCCTAGCCGCCGCTTCTTCTAACCACATATTGGTAAAAAGACAATCAAACGACATACAAATAAAAAGTCTCACCAAAGAAGAAAGGATAGAAGAGCTTTCAAGGCTTATGGGTATTGTAAACGAAGATACAAAAAAAGGTGCAAAAAAGCTAATAGAACAATTCTCCTAATTTTTCACTAATATATCATAGACATCTGATATCATGCTATCCATGAAATTTTACGTTTTTGGGCTTTTAGTATTGACGTTGTCTTTATTTTCTTGTGAAAAGCCAAAAACTAAACAAACAAGCAAAGGGATAAAATCACCAAATATAGCTTTATGCAAAGTAGTTTACGGAGCTTACCAAGTAAAAACACCAATATACGGAGAAGTACAAAACCAAGCCGCCACTTATGTAAGTTCACCCATTGGAGGGATATTAAAATCTGTTTACGTTAAAAATGGAGACTTTGTAAAAAAAGGACAGGTTATAGCAAAGCTCGATACAAAAGTTTTTCAAGATAAAGCCCTATCAATAGCCCAAGATATAGAGGCTTCTAAGAAAAAACTAAAATATTACATGTCTCGCTATGAGAGGGCGAAAAAACTATATAAGCTTGGTTCTATGTCTTATCAAGAGTATTCTCAGATAAAAACGGATTTGGCTTTGGCTAAAGGAGAGCTTGATAAAAACATATATCTTAAAAAATCTTTAGAAGATGAAGCATCTTATGGAATTATAAAAGCTCCTTTTGACGGAATTGTTTCAAATGTAGTTCCAAGCGGTAGCAATGTAAATCCAGGATCTCCGATCGCTTTTATAAGCGCCAAAAAGCTTTATGGGGAGTTTTTTATACCTTTTAATATGAAAATCTCACATACAGATAAGATTTTGTTTGAGAATAAGTTATATCCTATAAACGCCTTTCAAGACGATAAATCGAGGTTAGCCGTAATATTACCCATATCTTCTTATGAAAATCCAGGAAACAGTTTAAAAGCTTTTATTGTAAAAACAATACAAGGTCAAAGAATACCTTCAAAAGCTTTAGTACTTTACAACAACAGGCCAAGCGTTTTTATAAAGCAAGGTGATAAAGTAAAAAATATACCTGTAAAAATACTAGGCAATATGGGGCAATACTATGTGGTTTCTGGAGTAATAGGGGGTAGTGTAGTTTGTAAAGGTGCTAAGCTTCTAAAAGATGGCGAAAAGGTTAAATGAGATCCTTTGTAAGCTTTGCTATAAAAAATAGATACGCATTTTTTATAATCTTTGGCGTATTATCTGTACTTGGTTATATGCTATCTTTCAAACTACCAGAAGATATATTTCCAAACGTCGTATATCCAAGGGTAGTTATTACAGTAAATGCCAACTATGAACCTATCCAAAAAACCCTCTCAAATATCACCATACCAATGGAACAAGGGATAAAATCTGTAGAAGGTGTGACAGACGTAAGATCAAGAACTGGACCAGGTCTTGTTATGCTAAACGTATATTTTAGTCCAAATACAAACCCTTATAGAGCTTATCAAATGATTATGTCAAAAATATCAGAACTTCAAATGGATATGGGAGTAAAGGCAAGTTTTGATGTAAGACTTATGGGACCTAGCGCATATTCTATAGCAGGTTATGCTTTAGTATCAAGAGAACTACCTATAAACAAACTTAGCAACATAGTAAGGTATACAATAAAACCAGCCCTTTTGTCTATACCGGGCGTTTATGAAGTGGATATGGTCGGTGGAACTTATAGCACTATGGACGTAGTTTTAAATCCTTCTGTTATACAGAAATTAAATATACCTATAAGCGTAATCTTAAACGATATAAGAAGCTACACCCAAAATCACTTTATAGGTGAATACAATCAGAAAAACTTTTCTATCTTAGTGTTTGGTATTCAAACTCCAAAAGATGAACAAGATATATTAAACATTCCAATATACTACAACAACCAGACTATAACCCTTGGTGATATTGCCTATGTGGTAAAAGGTCATTATCCTATGCTTTCTTACGTTAACGTAGATGGATATCCTTCCACAGTTATATTTAACATACATAGGACCAACGATGCCAACGCTATAAAAATTGTAACTGAAGTGGATAAAACCCTCAAAACCTTGAAACTACCACCCCATGCTCATATTGTAAAATGGTTTGATGTTACAGATTTTATAAGCTCTTCTATAAGAAGCGTTATAGATGCCATCATAATAGGATCATTGATCACGCTTGTGGTCATAGCTCTTTTTCTAAACAACGTCAGGCTTTCCCTTCTAACAGCTATAGTTATACCAGTAAGCATCTTATGTTCGTTGCTTTTTATGTATATAATGCATGGGAGCTTAAACCTTATGAGCCTTGGTGGTTTGGCGGCGTCTATAGGAGCACTAGTAGATCACGCTATCGTGGTAATGGAAAACATAGAGAAAAATATAAACAAACCAAGACCAAAGCTTGAATCTGTAATAGATGCATCTTCTGAAATCCTAAAACCCATGACACTTGCAACGCTTACATCTGTTAGCGTATTTGCCCCTCTTTTTTTCTTATCTGGTATCATTGGTACATTCTTTAAGGAGTTAGCTTTGGCTGTTATTTTGGCACTCTTGATATCTCAGTTTGTTTCTATGACGATAACCCCTTCCATAGCTTACATAGCTATACCAAAAGTCGTAAAACCAGAACCTAACTGGCTTTTAAAACTTACAAATATATATAAAAAACTTTTTCTTGGCTTTTACAAAAGAAAAAATTTAAGCATTTTAATAGTGGTTTTGTTGGTTTTAACAACATTTGGTCTTTATAAAAGCATGAAAACCGGATTTTTACCAGAATGGGATGAGGGTATGTTTGTGCTTGATTTCACAGGACCCTCCGGTGCATCTTCTCAAAACACATACCAGATAGTAAAACACATAGAAAAGATAGTGGCGTCTATACCAGAGGTAAAGCACTATTCGGTAAGAATAGGTGCATCTTTAGGCCAACCAAGAAACCCCACCAACAAGGGAGATATGCTTATTACCTTAAAAGACCACAGGACAAAATCTATTTTTGAAGTAATGAGAGAAATAAGACAAAAAGTAGATGCAAAAATACATGTTTTGAAAGAGTTTGATATGGCCCAAGTTTTAAGAGATAGACTTGGCGATATCACAGGCCAGCATGCTCCTTTTTCTGTAGTAATACATGGATCAGATCCAGAAACCCTTGTAAAACTTGGAGAAGAGATAAGAGATAAAATAGCCAAAGAACCTATCTTCAAAGAGGTAAATTTAAAAACGCTATTTTACGGGCCTTATTATTATATCTCCTTGAAAAAAGACGCTTACTCCAACTATGGCATAACTTACGATGACGTGGTAAATACATTAAAGCTTCATCTTTGGGGCATAACACTTACAAACTATCTAAAAGGTCAAGAAAGGATATTTATAAGAGCTTACGAACCTTTTGATCCAAACGAAGAAACCATAAAAGATATAAACATCTACTCTCCAAAAAAACAAATGTATGTACCAATTTCTTTGGTAGCAAATATAAGATTTGAAAAAAATGTACCAGGTATTACAAGAAGAAACCTTCAAAATGTATCTGTGGTCAGAGTGAAAATGCACCATGAGGATTTAGCTCTTGGAATAAAAGTTTTAAAGAAAGTGCTTAATAATATTGTTATGCCACAAGGATATTATTACACCATAGAAGGTTTTTACAAAGAACAGCAACAGTCTTTTAAAGAGATGTTTATAGTGATATCTTTTTCTGTACTGATAGTTTTGGCGCTTTTAATATTTCAATTTGGCTCACTCTTACAAGCTTTATCGGTTATTTTTGTGCTATCGTTGTCTGTGGTGGGGGTTTTTTTAGCCCTGATGATAACCAATAAGCCCTTAGACGTTACATCGTTTATGGGTATGCTTTTGGTTTTAAGCGTTGTTGTGAACAACGGTATCTTGATATTTGATTATTACAACAAAGAGATAGAAGAAAATGTATCCCATAAAGAAGCCATGCTAAACGCTTGTAAAAAACGCTTTAGACCTATACTTATGACAATGGTAGCAGATGTACTTGGGTTTTTACCTATAGCTTTGGCTATTGGAAGAGGAACAGAAGTAATACAAAATATGGCAATATCTGTTATGGGTGGGCTTTTTATAGGTATATTTCTTTCGCTTCTTGTACTTCCAATCTTTTACACTACGTTAAGGGGTATATTCCTTAGACTTTCAAGAAATCTATGATAATTTAATCAAAGCCTTATATTCATATTTCAAAATTTTTATTTATAATGTTTATATGGAATATCAAATTTTTATATACGAAATAGATAAAGAGCTTTTAGAGAATTTACTTGTAGAGGAGGCTTTTGGTTTTGAGATTTTAGAAAAAAAAGAAAATATATGGAAAATATCCACAGACAAAAAGATAGATGGTTTAGAACCAATAGAGACAAAAAAGATAAACTACGATGAATTCGAATTTGGTGAGATAGAACCTATAAAAGAAGATATTTTTGTAATAATACCATCTTACGCCATACCAATAAGAATTAAAAAAGGTATGGCCTTTGGAACAGGACTTCACGAGAGCACACAGATTATGCTTTCTTTGATGAAAGATTTTATAAGCAAATACGACAGTGTGTTGGACGTAGGATGTGGAAGCGGTATACTTACAATTGCAAGCAAATATCTTACAAACTCTTATGTAAAAGGCATAGATATAGATCCTATAGCTATAAAAGAAGCTATAGAAAATGCAAAAAACAACAATATAAAAGCTATTCATTTTGAAGTATCCACACCTTTAGATATTCTAAAAAGAAGCTCTTTAGACCAAAAGACAAAGAAAGAATACATAAAAGATGAGTTTTTCTACGATTATTTTATTGGAGTTTATGATATAGTTTTAGCCAACTTAGAAATGCATATTTTTGAAAAAGAGCTTCCAAACATCGCAAAGCTATTTAAAAAATATCTTATAATATCAGGCATATACAAAGATGAGGATAATCTTATTAAATATATGCTAAAAAATCTTAATCTTAAAATCCTAAAACAAACTACAAAAAACGATTGGCATGGATTTGTGGTAGAACGATGTTTTTAAGATTTTACGATAAAACCGCTTTTATATATAAGGGTAAAAACATATCTTACAAAGAGTTAATAGACAAAGCAGAATTTTACAGTGCAGCTATAGATATAATACCAGGAGATAGAGTTGTCATATTCTCTGAGAACAAACCAGAATGGGCTTATGCTCTTTTTGGTATATGGAGAAGAGGAGGCATAGCGGTGCCCATAGACCATATGGCTTCCGAAGATGAAGTGGCGTTTATTATTCAAGATGCAAGACCAACTTATGCTTTTGTGTCAAGTGATCTCAAATATACTTTTGCAAAAGCCGTAAAAAGGCATAGATATAAGGTAGAGGTCATAGATATAGAAGATTTTATACCTTTCCAAGATCCTAAAGAGCCCATCACAAACATTTCTGAAGATATAGCTCTTATTCTTTATACCTCTGGCACCACCGGACAACCTAAAGGTGTTATGCTTACATTTGGAAACCTTCAATCTAACATAGAGGCTATAGCTAAAGAAAACATAGCTTCTTCAAAAGACGTTACAATAGCTCTTCTTCCATTTCACCACGCTTATCCTCTCATGGTATCTTTATTGGTGCCAATTTATCTTGGAGCTACAATTATATTTAGCGAAAACCTTTCTTCTAGTTCGTTGGTAAATTTAATCGTTGCCAACAAAGTAACTGCTCTTATTGGGGTACCAAAGCTTTACAAAATATTACACGACAAAATATTTGGAGAGATAAACAATATTCCTGTAGCAAAAAAGTTGTTTTCCTTTGTAGATTTTGTTGGTAGTCCAAAGCTTGGTAAGATTATTTTTAAAAAAGTTCACAAAAGCTTTGGAGGTAATCTCAAATATTTTATAAGTGGCGGGGCTAAATTAGATCCAAATATAGCACATGATCTTTATATGCTTGGGTTTGATGTATTGGAAGGGTATGGTCTTACTGAGACATCGCCTATAGTAAGCTTCAATGTACCTGGCAGTATAAAAATAGGCTCTGTTGGAAAACCTATTCCTGGGGTAGAAGTGAAAATAGCAGAAGATGGCGAGGTTTTGGTAAAAGGAAAAAATGTTATGAAAGGTTATTGGCAAAGACCTGACCTTACAAACGAAGCTATAAAAGATGGCTGGTTTTATACTGGTGATATAGGTTACCTAGATGAGGATGGTTATCTTTACATAATAGGTAGGAAAAAAGAACTTATAGTGCTTGAAAACGGCAAAAAAGTAATACCAGAAGAAATTGAAAACCTTATTCTTTCCAAAAGCGATATAGTAAAAGAGGTGGCTGTTATAGAACAAAATGGACATCTACATGCCATAATAGTACCAAATTTTGAGTTGGTAAAAGAAAAAGGTATATTAAATCTAAGAGAATATATAACTTGGGAAGTGATTGACAAGGTAAACCGTGAATTGCCTTCTTACAAAAATATAACTGATTTTAGCATAAGAGAAGAAGAGCTCCCAAAAACAAGACTTGGAAAGATAAAAAGGTTTTTGTTAAAAGCCCAAGACAACGTACCATTAAAAGCTAAAGAGCAAACTTATAAAGAAGAAGAAGAAAAAAAACCTATTGGTATATTGACAGAACAAGAAGGAATATTGCTTGATTATCTAAGAAGATACAAAAGCGATATATCTCCTAAAGACCACATAGAGATAGATCTTGGTTTAGATTCTTTGGATAAGGTGGAGCTTTTAAGCTTTTTAGACAAAACCTTTGGTATACAAATACCAGAAAAAGAACTCTCTAAATATTTATCTGTAGAGCAACTAATGAGCTTGGTATTAGACAAAGAAGCTAAACAAACAAAAGAAGTAAACTGGCATGACATACTAAGCGAAACCGCTCCTGCTGAAACCTTAGAATACAAAGACGAAGTTTTAGTATACGGTTCTTATTTGCTAAGACAAATTTTTAAAGTCTATTTTAGGTTTCAAGTGGAAGGCTTACCAAATCTCCCAAAAGAAAATCCATTTATTATAGCACCAAATCACGCTAGTTATTTAGATGGGTTTTTAATAGCAGCTTCCTTACCAAAAGAACTAATAAAAGATACATATTTTGTAGGAGCAAAAGAATACTTTGAAGGCAAAATTGGAGATATCATTGCCAAACATTTTCATGTTATACCAGTAGATACCCAATCAAGTGTCAAAGAAACACTTATAAAATCTGCAGCTATTTTAAAAAGCAAGAAAAATTTAGTTATATTTCCAGAAGGAGCTAGAACTAGAAACGGTAAACTACTTCCCTTTAAAAAAGGTGTTGCTATATTGAGCAAAGAACTTAAAGTACCTATTGTCCCAACGGCCATAAAAGGGTCTTACGAGGCTATGAAGATAGGTGATATATTTCCAAAACCCAAAAAGATCGTTGTAAGGTATGGATGGCCTCTTTTATATTACGAGTTTTCTTACGATGAAATCATAGGAAGGTTGGAAGAAGCGGTGCAATCTCTTCTTAATTTACCTTAATTATGTAGTTTTTGGCTTTTAGCAAAGGCTTTATCTCATATATGGTATAATATATATTCTAACTAACGTTGCGGAGGTTTTTATGAAAGTTTTAATCACCGACCCGATATCCCCAAAAGGCGTAGAGATTCTTAAAAAAGAATTTGAAGTGGATTATTATCCAGAAATCAAGTTTGAAGAGCTATTAGAAATAGTGGGAAATTACGATGCAATAGTAACAAGAAGTAGAACTCCAATTACTACCGAGCTTTTAGAAAGGGCAAAGAATCTAAAAGTAATAGGAAGGGCAGGTGTAGGTGTAGACAACGTAGATATAGAAACAGCCTCTAAAAAAGGCATTTTGGTATGTAATACGCCTGGAGCAAACACCATAGGCGCCACAGAGCTCACCATAGGACACATGATAAATGTTATAAGAACAATACACAAAACCCATAACACGATAATGGACTATAGATGGGAAAGACATAGTTTTATGGGTATTGAGCTTTTCGGAAAAACATTAGGCATAATAGGTCTAGGAAATATAGGCTCTCAAGTGGCCATAAGGGCAAAGGCCTTTGGAATGAAGGTAGTTGCCTATGATCCTTATATACCAAGAGAAAAAGGTGATAGATTGGGGGTAAAACTATACGATGATTTGGATGAAATGTTGGCAATATCTGATGTTGTCACCATCCATACACCACTAACCCATGAAACAAAAGGAATGATCAACAAAGAACGCATAGCTAAAATGAAAGATGGTGCTATTGTTATAAACTGTGCAAGAGGTGGTATCATAGTAGAGTGGGATCTTATAGAAGCTCTTAAAAGCGGAAAACTATACGGAGCTGGTATAGATGTTTTTAGCAAAGAACCACCACCAAAAGAGCTCGTTGATGCTTTTAGAGAATGTAAAAATGTATCTTTGAGCGCTCACATAGGGGCAAATACCTATGAATCTCAAGAAAATGTTGGTATCATAATAGCTCAGCAAGTAACCAAAGCCCTTAAGGGTCAGCCTGTAGATTACGTAGTAAACGCACCTTTCCCAGATATATCTGTTATAACTCTTATAAAACCTCACTTAGATTTGGCTGAAAATATGGGAAGTTTTATAGCTCAGCTTAGCACAGACGGTATAAAAAAGATAAAAGTAGAAGTTATAGGGGATTTGGCTCAAAACTCAAAACCTGTAGTAGCCGCTGTGTTAAAAGGTGTTTTAAAAAGTATAACGGATTATCCAGTAAATATAATAAATGCTACATATCTTGCAAAAGATTACGGCATAGAAGTAGAGGAAATAGCAAACGAGGAGTCCAAAGATTTTAAACATTATATAAAAATAACCGCTTACGGAGACGTACAAGAAAAAGTTGTAGGTGGTAGTCTAATAGAAAATCAAATACCTCGCATCTTGCAAATAGATAGATTCTATGTGGATGTAGAGCCAGAAGGTGTTATGCTTGTATTTGAAAACAAAGACGCACCTGGTGTAATAGGTACCATAGGGTCTATCTTAGGTCAAGCCAATGTCAATATAGCTGGCTTTAGATTAGGTAGAGATAAAAAAGGCGGATTGGCATTGGGAGTGCTAAACCTAGATTCTAAAGTAAGCGACGAAGTGTTAGAAAAACTAAAGAGAATACCACAAATTATCTCTATGAAGCAGGTAATTTTATGATACTGGTACAAAAGTTCGGTGGTACATCTGTTGGATCTATAGAGCGCATAGAAAATGCCGCCAACAAGGTTATAAACGCTATAAAAAGAGGCTATAAGCCTGTAGTAGTGTCTTCAGCGATGTCTGGCGAGACAGAAAGACTTATAAAGCTAGCAAAAGCTATAGAAGAGCATCCAAACTATAGAGAATTAGATCAGCTTATATCCACCGGTGAACAGCAAGCTATAGCCCTTTTTGCTCTTATGCTTATAAAAAAAGGATATGACGCTGTTAGTCTGTGCGGTTGGCAAATACCTATAGAAACAGATGATATACATTTTAAAGCCAACATTAAAAATATAAACACAAAAAAGATTTTTGAGCTTTTAGAAAAAAATATAATACCGGTAGTGGCTGGTTTTCAAGGTATAGACGAGCATGGAGATATAACCACGTTAGGAAGAGGCGGTTCTGACACTACCGCAGTGGCTTTAGCTTCATATCTAAAAGCAGATTGCGAGATATATACAGACGTCAACGGCGTTTATACCACAGATCCACGCATAGTAAAGCATGCTAAGAAGATAGATTACATATCTTACGAAGAGATGCTTGAGATGGCATCGTTGGGTGCTAAGGTAATGCAGATAAAAAGTGTTGAGTTTGCTGCAAAATTTGGCTCTCGCATACATGTTAGATCTTCTTTTGAAGAGACAGAAGGCACCTGGATAGTACCGGAGGAAGAAATTATGGAGAAAAAAGCTGTAAGAGCTATAACTGCCGATGTCAACGAATCAAGGATTACAATAACTCACATACCAGATAAACCTGGTATAGCTGCTGAGATTTTTAAGAGCTTAGGAGAATCTCACATAGTAGTAGATATGATTGTCCAAAA
Source organism: Hydrogenobaculum sp. 3684 (assembly GCF_000213785.1). Classification (NCBI taxonomy): domain Bacteria; kingdom Pseudomonadati; phylum Aquificota; class Aquificia; order Aquificales; family Aquificaceae; genus Hydrogenobaculum; species Hydrogenobaculum sp. 3684. The sequence continues at coordinate 715,782 of NC_015557.1, forward strand.
CGTATCCGTGGATGGATTTACAGATATGTCTTTTACTGTAAACAAAAACGATGCTCATAAAGCAGAAGAGATTACCAAAAAAGTGGCTAAACAGCTAAACGCAAGAGATGTGTTAAGAGATGATGATGTAGCTAAGATATCTGTAGTAGGCATAGGTATGAAAAGTGCTTACGGTATAGCTGGACGTATGTTTGAAGTGCTTGCCGCAAACAACATAAATATAAAAGCCATATCCACTTCCGAGATAAAGATATCTTGTCTTATAGATGAAAAGTATACAGAATTAGCTGTTAGAGCCCTACATGAGGAGTTCATAGAAAAAGATGAGTCTTGATAAAAAAAGAGCTTCTGAAATTTTAGATGCTTTTAAAAGCTTAAAAATTGCCGTAGTGGGTGATGTGATGCTTGATCATTATCTTTTTGGCAACGTTGAAAGAATATCCCCAGAAGCGCCGGTGCCAGTGGTAGAAGTTCTTTCAGAAGAATACAGATTAGGTGGGGCTGCAAACGTGGCCTCCAACTTATCACACTTGGGAGTAAACACATACCTATGCGGTGTGGTGGGCAACGACAACGCAAATATAATAATGTCAAAAAAATTAAAAGAACTAAACATAGAAAACCTAAACATAGTCTTAGATAAACCTACCACCCAAAAAACCCGAATAATAGCTTCTCATCAACAGCTTATAAGGATAGATTGGGAAGACAAATCTCCTTTTTTAGATTTTAAGCAAATTTTAGATAAGCTTCCAAAAGATATAGACGGTATAATAGTATCTGATTATGCTAAAGGACTTATCACAAAAGACCTTGTAGAGGCTTTAACAAAAACCTATCCTTTTGTAGCAGCAGATCCAAAACCCTCCCACAAACACTTTTACCACAATGTAACCTTACTAACTCCAAACGAAAAAGAAGCCAAAACGATGTTAAATGAAGAGGATATAATAACTCTTGGTAAAAGCCTAAAAACTGAGCTAAACCTAACATATTTAGCTATAACCCTTGGACCAAAAGGTGTAGCTTTTTTTGAAGATGATGCTATTCATACTTACAGCGCAAAAGCCAAAGAAGTTTATGATGTTACTGGTGCAGGTGATACTTTTATAGCGGTTTTAACAGCGTCACTTCTGGCTGGTGCTAAAACCAACGAAGCTTGCGAGATAGCAAACACAGCAGCTGGTATAGTAGTATCAAAAATAGGAGCTGCTTCTACCACAAAAGAAGAAATATTGGAAAATCTTTAGAACAAACCCCCAAACCCCCAATAGTTTGATATTTCTTCCAAAAACTCCAAAAGCTCAGATATATTTTTACACATACCTTTATAGCAGCAAGCTTTATCACCATCTTTAAAATTTATATCTATGCTACCATCTTTTCTTACTATCAGTTCCGCATCAACACCTTTAGACTCATATATACCAAGAAATCCATAATCCATAGGAAACCATATAAATATGTCTAATCTAAGTATATTTTCCAAATCTTTATAAAAGTAGGTAATAGCATTTGTTTTAAATTCATACAAAACACTTTCACAAGCCATAAGATAAAAGTAATAAAAGAAACTTAAAAATATCTAATTTATATCAATTATAAAAATATATAGATTTCATAAAAATTTAACTATCTTATGGCAAAATATATGCATGAGATTAGATAAAGTAAAAGGCGTTGTTTTTGGTTTCTTGGTATATGGGCTTTTAATGTCAAAAACTTCATTCTCAGAAGAAAAGCCATTAGAGCTAACACCAGCTCAAGCAGTTTCTATTTTTATACACAACAACTACAACGTTTTGATAGATAAATACAACATAGATAAAGCTTACGCAAACTACCTTGAATCAAAAGCCCATACAAATCCAAGCATATACATGTCAAGCGTACAGCACGAAATAAGAAATGGAGAATTAAGAAGTAGAGATTCCACATCAAACATAGGTATAGCTAAGCTTTTCAGAATGGGTGGCAAAAGAAGCCTAAATATGAAGTTAAACTATGCTCTTTATAAATCTTCTATTTTTACCCACGATGACAATGTAAGAAACCTTCTCATTGGATTTATGAGTCTATATTATCAAGTGATCATAGACAAAATAGCTTTAAGACAAGCTAAAGATGACCTTGATAATTATGAAAAAGTTTTAAAGATTGCAAAATATCAAAGAGATTACGGTTTTATATCAAGTCTTGATTATTTTAAATTATCTGTTTACAAAGTAAACCTGCAAAGCGCTGTATATCAAGCCCAGTCTCAATATAAAAATGATTTAAAACAGTTAAAAACCCTAATGAGAATAAAAAAACCTATACGATTAAAAGCTGGTTATCCAGTGGCATTTTTACTAAATCAAAAGCCTAACTTGAAAAAATATGAAGAGCTCGCTTTAAATAGATTTGACATAAAAGCTGCAAGATATCAACTTCAATCAGATCTTTACAATTTAAAATTTCAAAAAGCCCAAAATATACCAGATTTAACCTTTAACTTTGAAATAGATACGGTGGGAATAGACTCGGAAGGTAGAAGATATCCTTTTATGATAGGCGCTGGGCTTACTTTTCCACTTCCTATATTTGATAGAAACGTAGGTGGTATACTAAACGCAGCTTACAGTATAAAACAAGATAAACTGATGCTAAAAAACTTAGAAGATACAGCTAAAACGCAAACTTATCAGACTTATCAAAACTTTTTGAGCGCACAAAAAACCTTTAGAGCTTACGTGGAGAAAAAGAAAGAAATTGAAAAAATATTAGATATATCTCAAAAATCTTTTGCTTTAAGAGGTATATCCGTACTAGATTTGTTAGATGCGGAAAGAACTTATAAGGATTTTATGGCAAGTTACAGAAGCGCTTTGTATCAACTTATGTTAAGTAGAACGCTCTTAGATCTTTATAGTAGGGGTAGCTTATGAAGATTAAAGTTTTTAAAGGTGCTTTGTTATCTGGTTTGGTTTGTTTGGCTTTTACTAGTTGCAACAATTCAAATACTCCAAGTAACACTACAAATCAAAATGAAGCGAAATCCTCAGAGATTAGCAATATAAAAATAGTAAAAGTAAAAGTTTCTACCTTTACAAAAACCATAAAACTCCCAGGCACTGTAAAATCTTCTCCAAATGGGGTCGTAAACGTTACTTCATCCGTAAACGGTGTCATAGAAAGGGTGCTTGTAAATATAGGCCAAAATGTCCATATAGGACAGCCTCTTTTCTTGGTAAAATCTGCTGATGTGGCTAACCTATATTCAAATTATCTTCAAGCAAAAGCCCAATACGAGCTTGCTAAAAAAACTTACGAGCTTACTAAAAAGCTTTACGAAATTGGTTCTATGTCAAAGTTTGATCTTGATAACGCTATAGCAAATCTAAAATCTTCCAAAGCCCTCATGGATGGATACTATGCCCAAATGCGTATAATAGGTTTAAAAGGTGGTGGTTCTTACGTAATGACAAAATATATTACAAGTCCAGCCGATGGGGTTGTAGCAAAATTAAACATACACCCCGGTGAAAAAATCATCGTAGATCCATACACGCCACTTGCTACAATAGTAGATACATCCCATGTGATGGTAGAAGCAGATGCTTTTAGTAAAGACATAAGGTTTATAAAACCTGGACAAGAAGTGGATATCACAACATCTTCTTATCCAGGAATAGACTTCAAAGGTAAGGTATTTTACGTAGGGGATATAGTAGATCCAAACACAAGGACTTACAAGGTTTATATAAGGGTTAAAAACATACATAACCTTTTAAAACCAAACATGTTTGTAAATGTAAAGATCATGCCAAATTCTGTAAATGCAATAGCAATACCTCAAAGCGCTTTAATATTTGACAACAACAAATTTTATGTTTTAAAGTATGAAAATGGAAAGTATAAAAAAACAGAAGTAAAAGTATATCAAGTAAAAGATGGCACAGCGTATATAAAAAGTGGTCTTAACGAAGGTGATAGTATAGTGGCCTCCGGAAGTCTTTTGATAAAGGGTTCTATAGGAGGAGAGTAAACCTATGAGGTCGTTTATAAATTTTGTTTTACAAAATAAAATAGTGTTTATATTTTTGACTATTTTGCTTTTTATATTTTCTATATTTGGCCTTAAAAAGCTTGATATAGAACCATTTCCTGATTACTCTCCGGTAGTAGTAGAAATTACCGCTATATACGCTGGACACTCCGCAAAAGAAGTAGAAAAACAAGTGACTATACCTCTTGAAAGTGCTCTTTCGGCAATACCTTACGCCACTAAGATAAATACACTTTCTTTGTACGGACTTTCTGATGTGAAGGTTACATTTAGCTACGATATAAGCTATGATGCCGCTAAACAGCACATTATAAATAGACTTACCCAAGTTAATCTTCCACCAGGTGTGCAACCAGTTATCCAATCAAACCCAGTGGGAGAGGTAATGAGATTTCAAGTAAGGGGTCTAAAACACCAATCTCTTATGTACTTAAGAACCTTAGCAGATTGGCCTATATGTAGGCAAATTAAAACTGTACCAGGTATAGAAGATTGCAACCCTATTGGTGGTTTTGAAAAGCAATATCAGGTAATAGTAGACCCTCAAAAGCTTGTAAAGTATAACCTTACATTATCTCAAGTACAAAACGCCATAGCAAACGCCAATATAAACGTAGGTGGCAATTACACAGAAATAGGAGAGCAAACATACACAATCCGTGGTATTGGGCTTATAAAAAATTTAAATGATATAAAAAATATAGTTTTAACAAACTACAACGGTACTCCTATCACCGTGGCAGATATCGGTAAAGTAAGAATAGGACATGCACCAGTACAAGGTTACATGGGGCTTAGCATAAGAGAACCAAACGGAAAATGGTATTCAAGAAATCAAGTGGTAGTAGTAACGGCTGTTATGAGAAAAGACGCCCAGTCTGTACCTACTTTGAAAGCTTTAGACAAAAAAATTAAAGAATTAAACGAACAATACAAATCTCAAGGGGTAGAACTTGTACCATATTACACAAGACAAACCCTTCTAAACGCTGTTATAAATAAGATTAAGGAAAATGCCACAATAGGTATTATCTTGATACTTGCCATGGTGATTTTCTTCTTGGGAGATGTGCCAGTAGCTCTTATTGTTGCATCTGTAGTTCCAATTGCACTCATATCCACACTGGCTCTTATGGCTATAAGAGGTGAAGAAGCAAACCTCATATCTTTAGGAGCCGTAGATTTTGGTATTATTATAGATAGTGCTATACTTTTAGCAGAAAATATCTTTAGAATATCAGAAGAAAAAGATAATCATAGTGCAGATTACGTTATAGCTTACGCTACAATGGATATAGGAAAACCAGTGTTATTTTCTATACTTATCATAATAGCTTCTTTTATACCACTTTTTATGATGAGCGGAGCCCAAGGGGTGTTGTTTAGCCCTATGGCAAGAACCTATGTATATGCTTTAGCTATAGCTATAATCCTTACTTTTACTTATGTACCATCTGCTATAGGTCTTGTCAAAAAACAGATAAACAAAAAAGAACCAAAACTTCCCTTGTTGCTAACAAATTTTTATATTAAAATCCTAAAACAAATATTAAAAATAGCAAAACCTTTTGCGATAGTTAGTTTCATCGTAATAGCTATTATGCTGATAAGTTTCAAGTTTTTAGGAACAGAGTTTATACCAACCTTAGATGAAGGTAATATATACCTAAGAATTACGTTTCCATACAGCATAGCTCTTTCTACATCCCATAAATATGCCAATGAAGTAAGACAGTATATGATGACATTTCCAGAAGTAGTTTCAGTAGATAGTAGAGCCGGAAGACCTGAAGACGGTACCGATGACGTTGGTCCTTATGATACAGAGTATTCTATCCAGCTTTTACCATATTCCAAATGGCCTTCTGGAATGACTAAGGAGAAACTCGAAAATATAATGAGAAAGCATCTTGAAAAAATGTTTCCTGGTGCTGATGTAAACTTTTCTCAATATATCCAAGACAACTTTGACGAGGTGCTTTCTGGGGTGAAGGGTGAAAACTCTTTAAAAATATATGGACCAAATTTAAAAGAACTAGAGAAATTAGGAAAAGAGATAACACCAATACTAGAACATGTAAAAGGTATGACAGATGTGGGAATGTATAAAGAATTAGGACAACCTGAAATAGATGTAAGAGTAGATAGAGAAAAAGCTGCAAGATATGGTTTAAATACTGGAGATGTTTTAAATATAATACAAGCTGCAATAGGTAGTTCTCCAGTGACAGAAGTACTAAAAGGAGACGAGCAATTTGATTTGGTTATAAGATTTCCCAAAGATTATAGAAAAACTGCCAAAGACATAGCTTCTATACCAATATTAACCCCAAATGGACAGCTTATTAAACTTGGCGATGTAGCAAATGTAGAGTATCATATAGGAGCTTTCTTTATATATAGAGAAAATTATCAAAGATTTTTACCTATAAAATTTAGCATAACCACATCAAATGTAGGGGGTGTTATCAAAAGAGCCAAAGAGGCTATAGCAAAATCTGTAAAGCTACCACCAGGCTATCATCTTGAATGGAGTGGCGAATACAGACAGATGATACAAGCTCAGCACCAAATGGCTATCATAATACCAGTGGCAGTTTTCATAGCTTTGGCTATTTTGTATCTTTATTTCAAATCTTTAAGATATACTTTTGTAGCTTTTTCAAGTGCTATAGTGGCTATAGGCACTGCAATAGTAACGCTTCTTGTCCTTAAAATGGCTTTTAGCGTTTCCTCTGCCATAGGATTTATATCCATAATGGGTGTTTCTATAATGAATGGTTCCGTCATAGTGACCCAGTTTATTAAGCTTTACGAAAGCGGGTTATCAGTTTACGATGCTCTCATAGAAACTATGAAAGATAAGTTTAGGCCCGTATTGATGACAGGTTTGGTGGCAGCTTTAGGACTATTGCCTGCAGCTGTAAGAACAGGTATAGGCACACAAGTGCAAAAACCTTTGGCTGTAGTGGTAGTAAGTGGTATGAGCATAGGTACTATTGCTACCTTACTTTTAATACCAGTGCTTCTTTATATAATACCGCCAAAAGATTATGCTAAGTTTTAATCCCTAAACCTACGCTAATACTTTTTAATGGCTTATACGCCATAATCCTAAATCCAAGTATTTAAAACTGTGCATTTACTCTAAGCCCATAAACCCACAAAGGACCTCTATTCTTATCATACCCTGGATGTCTTATGTATTGAGCATCTGGAGATATAGATATATACTTGTTTAGTTGATACTTGTAGTAAGCTTCCATTATTTCTTCATAGCCATAGTTAAATTGTCCGTTTTGACCTGAGCCTACAAAGAATGAAGATGATGGTTCGTTGATGGTACCTGATTCCAAATATCTTTTGTGGGTGTTTGAAAGGGCGTTTATGGCAAGGCCTATACCAAGTTGATCTTTGGGCCTTTTCCAATGAACGCCGTTTATAGAAATACCGCCTGCTATGTCTCTATCTGCATCGGTGTAGGCAAAATCTTCTGTTTGTCCGTTGTTAAAACCAGCTCTTAAAAAGAGTCCTGTTTTACCATCATCTGCTATAGGTTGTTCTAAGTTTAGGAAAAATCCCCATTTGTATCTTTTGTGATCTTTTGACTCTGTGCATATAACAGGGTAATCATATCCTGCCAAAGCTCCATTTGGTCCAAATTTTGTGTAATAACAAGGGCTATTTGGAGAATAATAATAGCTAAAATTATCCATAGCCTCAGTATAGCTTCCCATCCTACCGTAGTTTAGCATGCCAAGAAGCCTTATCACAGTTCCTATGTCGTTTGGTCTTAGAGAAAGCTGTGTGTTTAGACTGTAAGCTCCAGACTGATCGTAGGTGTTGCCGTTTGCCATGGTAGGTTCTGCCCCTAAAGCTATTTTAAAAGAATAGTGTTTCTTAACAACACCAGATTCTACACCTACTGTGTATCCTCTTGTATCTGCTCCGTAATCCCAAGCTACGTTGTCGTTAAAATCATAGTTTAAAAACTGAGTTCTTGGAGAGTTAGCATATCGGTTGTTATCAAAATCATCTGCTAGGGAAAACTTTCCTATCTTGATATAAAAATATTCTTTTGGATAGTACCCTGGAAGCTGATCTGGAGCTCTTCCTTCATACTCCAAAGATTGAGATAGGGCTTTTGTGTATATAATATAAGCTCTTGCTATATATGGGTTTTTGCCAAGATCAGATGACCCTGCCCTTATGTAAAGGAAGTTTGGATAACCACCTATTCCTTGACCATAACCTACGCCGTTTCCTTTAAAAAGCTGTATATCAAGATAAGCTTGGATATCTTTTGTAAGCTGTGCTCCTGTGTATAAACCATAAGACTGGGTTACCTCTTCGGATCTTCCACCACCGTTGTTTTTATATGGATTACCAAAGGTCATAGGTCCTTCGTAAGGGGAGTTGAAGTTTGTAGAGTATTGACCCACAAATGTTGCTTTCATACCTAAGAATTGAGGAAACCAAGGGGGAAGGTTTTGGGCTGTTGCAATTTCACAAAAAATAGACCCTACCAATAACATTTTGAAAATTTTCATAATAAACCTCCTATAGAGCTCTAAAACAAAGTAATTTTTTTAACCCTAAACAAAATTAGTTTAACAGCGAATTTTTAATGTATTGTTAAAAAAGTAAAAAATTTAGATCTTACTGGGAGGTTTATAACAAGAGATCCTAAAGATTTCCTTTATGATTTCGAAAGCACACCATAGTCTATTTATGCTATCACAAATTTATCTATTTGACAATGATATATATTAGATATTTTTGCTTTTCCTACTTTCTATATAGAAAAATAAAATGATAGTGATAATTACAGAAAACGAAACAGCATAAAAGGAAAATCTAAATACCTCTGTAACGCCGTAGGCTTCTGATATTAGCATTTGAAATTTATATAAAATAGCTTTTGCCAATATTTTTGAATCAAATTTTTCTTCAAAAAGCCTAAAACCAACACTGTTAAAAGTCCTTGAATCATTTATGTAATCAAAGTTTTTTGCACTATAAGAGGTTATGATGTTGGTAGCTATAGAAGTACCAAGTGAAGCCCCTATGAGCCTCATATACCCGTAAATGGCTGTAGATAATCCCATAAGCTCTGGTTTTACAGAGTTAAAAGCTATTTTTAAAATAGGTGCAAAGAAAAGCCCCATACCAATACCAACAAGAAGCATATATAAAGTAATGTCATGTTTTGGAGTATAATAGTCTATGTTAGATAAGAAGAAAAACAACGTTATCATCAAAATTGCCTCTGAAGAAAATATCAGTATAGCTGGATTTATTTTATCCGCCAGCTTGCCACCTATGAGAGAGAAAACCCCTATTCCTATAGCGTAAGGGAATATATGAAGTCCCGTTTGAAAAGTGCTGAGGTCTCTAATTCTTTCAAAATATATGGGTATTGTATATACTGTTTGAAAAAATGTAAGCCCTTGCACTAAAACAAACACGCTTACTGCCAACGTAAATTCCAAATTTTTGAAAATTTCAATACCCACAAGCTTATTCTCAAATATTGTTTCTAAAAGCAAGAAAATCAAAAAAGATAATACAGAGATTGTTAGAAAATATATAGATTTTATGTTTGAAAACCATCCCCATTTTTCACCTTTTGACAAAAGCACAATTGATGATACACTAAAACAAGAAAGCGCTAAAAAACTCCATATATTAAACATAGTTTTTTGGCTTTTAACATGATAAGAAGGTAAAAACGATACACCCAAAGCTAAAAGCAAAATGGATATTGGAACATTTATATAAAAAATAGCGCGCCAGGATATATATTCTACCAAATAACCCCCTATTGTTGGTCCAAGCCCAGGTGCAAAAGACATACCAAGAGCGTATATACCCATAGCCCTCCCTCTTTCTTCTTTGGAAAAGCTCATTTGTATCATAGCTTGACCAGACGGTATAATAAGCCCTTCTCCTATACCTTGAGCGCTTCTAAAAAGTATCATTTCAAACAAAGAATGAGACTGACCCGCCAACACGCTACCAAGCGTATAAAATATAAGCCCTGATATGTATACTTTTTTAAAACCGTGCATTCCTGATATTGTATTGAAAGTCAACATAGTTATAGCTGTAGATATTAAATAGCTTATAGAAACCCACTCTATACCAAACAAATCTGTATGAAGAGGCGCTATCATCCTTGGCATTGCTACGTTGACGCTTGTGGTACCAAGCACCACCATAAACACACCTAAAGACACTATACCTACATAAAACCATTTCATGACTGACCAATCATACTATTATACCAAATACTCTATATCAAAGCAATGGTGTATAATATGTTTTATGGAAAAGCTTGAAAACGGATGGATAAAAAACGGCAAAAGCATAACAAAGACATACTTTTTAGAAAACTGGGATAATATTACAGAATTTCTCATATTCATTACAAATCTTATAAAAGAGCTTGACCATCACCCAGATATTCTTTTTCATACAGCCAGCAAAAGCATCACAATATTTTTAACTACGCATAGCTCAAGCGGTATTTCTGAAAAAGATTTTGAATTTGCAAAAAGACTCGATGATTGGATGATGGAACATACCCAATAAGCTAATGTCTAAAAAAGAATTATTTACTTATACGCTGCTTTCTTTTTATTTTTTCTTTCTTGGCAACAACATACTTTCAATCACCTCTCCAGATGAAGGAAGAAACCTATACGCCGCCGTTTATATGCTTCAGACTGGGCACTTTCTAACGCCTATGTTTAACTGTCATTTTAGATTTGAAAAACCACCTATGCTATACTGGGTTAGTGATTTGTTGTTTTTAATCTTTGGAGTTCATGCTTGGCTTGCAAGAGCTGTTTCTGGTATTAGCGCTTTTATAGTAGGTATTTTTACATATAAAATAGCAAAGGATATATATAAGCTTGAAAATCCTTTTTACGCATCTTTGGTGCTTTTTACCATCACCCATCTTTGGATAGAATCAAGGGCATACGTGCCAGAGATGCTTCTTACAGCTTTTGAAATAATAGCCATATACTATTTTCTAAAAGATAAAATAAGCTTAGGTTATCTTTTTATGGGTCTTGCCACACTCACAAAAGGACCAGTGGGTACCACTGTAGTACTTATGGTTATTATTACTCTAAAAAGAGATATTAAGTATTTTAAAAAGCTCTTAGATCTAAAAAGCATACTACTTTATATCTTGGTGGGCTGGAGTTGGTATTTTTATATGGTTTATAGATATGGATTTTACTATATATACAAATTTTTCATAAGAAACAATATAGATGTCTATACAGGGCAAAAAAATATACACCTTTACCCGTTTTATTATTATGTAGTTGTGCTTCTTATAGCCCTAATCCTATGGGTCCCTTGGTTTTATAGCTTTTTTAAAAAATATATAAAAGATAAATCAAAAACTGCCACAGATATGCTATTGTGGTCTTTGGTGGTACTCTTATTTTTTACTTTATCCAAAAACAAACTCCATCATTACATAATAAGTATATACGTCCCTATTTCAATATTTATATCTATTTATGCACCAAAAAAGCTAATAAAGTTTAACGTGTTTTTATCAAGCATCTTGCTTTTTATACTTTTTATACTTGCTTATCGCTATGAACAAGAACGCTTTGTCCCAAAAGCTGTATCTATACTAAAAGCCCAAAAACTACCAGTTTATTACGACAACGCTCATCTATCAGCAATGGTATACTATCTAAACACCTGCATAGACTCTTTACCAAAATACACACCAAAACACTACTTTGTAATATCAAAAAATCCTCCAGATAAAATGCCCTCTTTTAAGCTTTTAACAAAAGGCATAGAGTTTGACGGGAAGTATTATCTTTACGAGAGATAATTCTTGACAAAATATCAAAGCTTATTTATAATAGAAGCCAGAAAATTTTAGGAGGAGATGTATGTTTAAAAGAAAATTCAGCATAACAAAATTAGTAATTGGCTCGGTTTTTGCCTTGTATACTTGTGCTTCCTTTGGTTCTGGTCTATTTCAGACTAAAGCAGCAAGCAAAACTAGCGCAAGTGGGCTTTCTGCGGGTAATGTTAAGGTGTTTACCAGAATGAGTTCTAGTATTTTCTTACAGCCAGTACCACCAAGTGAAAAAGTTATCTATGTGCTTGTAAGAAATACTTCAACAGCTAGGCACATAAATTTTACTAAAGATTTAATAAGCGTTTTAAAAAAAGAAGGTTATACCATAACAGACGATCCACAAAAAGCTCATTTTATATTGATGGCAAACGTATTATATATAGGTAAAGAAACAAAAGATCACACCGTAGCTGGAGCCTTAGCTGGAGGTTTTGGAGGAGCCGTGGTGGGAAATGCTGTGAACTCCGGTGGTGAAGGCTCCTTAGTAGGTGGATTATTTGGTTCCTTAGTGGGTGGATTAGTAGGACATATGATTCAAAAAGATTCATATATGATGGTTGTAGATATACAATTGGAAGAGAGAGCTCCAGGAACATACACAACAACATCTACTCTAGCCAGCCAAGGTACAAATACAATTATATCAACACATAATGCTGCTATTAAAGGATGGCAAATATACAGAGACAGGTTAGTTTCTGGGGCTGAGGCTACTAACTTAGAATTTGCTTCTGCTGAACCAGTTCTAAAAAAACAAATGGCTCATTCTATAGGTAACTTATTACCATAAAAACAATTTTTTATAAAGCGGTAATAGCTCAATGGTAGAGCGGCTGCTTCCCAAGCAGCAGGTTGCGGGTTCGAATCCCGTTTACCGCTTTTATAAATTATAAATATCTATCTTGTTTTCGTATATAGCCTTTCCTACCACTACCCCGTTTACTACAGTTTTTAACTTTATTACATCTTCTAAAGAAGCTACACCACCAGAAGCTATTATAGGCTTTGTTGTACATTTTTTAAAATCCTTATAAGGGTTTATGTCTACTCCAGTTAGTGTGCCATCTATATTTATATTGGTATAAAGATAGGATTCTATAGGGTAATTATCGTATATTCTTGCCATATCGCAAGGACTTATACTACTTTCCTCTTCCCACCCTCCTATAGCTACTTTGCCGTTTTTAGCGTCTACGCTTAAGATTATCTTGTTTTTGTATAATTCTAAAAGCCTTATAAACTCTTCTTTATTTTTAACGGCCATCGTACCTACTATGATATAATCAGCACCTATATCAAAAAGTGCTTTGGCAGTTTCTAAGCTCCTAATACCTCCACCTATTTCCACCTTGGCATCGTTTTTTTGTGTTAGCATATCTTCTAAAAGTTTTAGGTTTTTAGGAATGCCAACTTTAGCCCCGTCTAAATCTACTATATGAATACGTGTAAATCCAAGCTCTACAAAAAGCTTAAACTGATCTATAGGATTTTGCCTATATACTTTTACATTTTCAAATTTTCCTTCTTTTAACCTTACTACAGCTCCGTCTTTTATGTCTATAGCTGGTATTATAAAATCTTTCATAGCAAATCTATGGCTTTTTTTAGTTTTTCCAACGTTGTATCTACAACGTCTTTTGTATGAGCGGTTGATAAAAACCATGCTTCAAACTGAGAGGGTGGTATCAAGACACCTTCTTGTAAAGCGTTTCTAAAAAACTTACCAAAAAGCGCTGTATCTGAGGTTTTTGCGCTTTTAAAATCTATAACATCTTTATCTGTAAAAAATATAGTAAACATAGAAGCAATTTCATTTATTCTATGAGGTATGCCTTTTTCTGAAAGCATTTTTGAAAGTGTATAAGTAAGATAAGCTCTTAATTCTGATAGTCTATCGTATATGGCAATATCTTTAATCAAGGTTTTTAAAATAGCAAGCCCAGAAGCTACAGATATAGGATTTCCAGAAAGAGTGCCGGCTTGATAGATTGGGCCTTCTGGAGCCACTTTTTCCATGATGTGGTTTTTAGCCCCATATGCACCTATTGGCATTCCACCACCTATTATTTTGCCATAGCATACGATATCTGGTTCTATACCAAAGTATTCAGCAGCTCCTCCTAAAGCCAATCTAAACCCTGTTATCACCTCGTCAAATATTAAAAGAGCATCGTTTTCTTTTGTGATATCTCTTAATTTTTTAAGCCAAGATTCTTTTGGAAGCACAACGCCCATATTACCAGCTACAGGCTCTACCAATACAGCCGCTATTTGATTTTTATACTTTATAAAAGCCTCTTCTAAAGCGTTTTCATCGTTGTAATCAAGCACAATTGTAAGGGCTGCAAACTCTTTTGGTATACCGGGAGTCCCAGGTATTCCAAGGGTAGCAACACCAGAACCAGCTCCCACCAAAACACTATCGCTAAACCCATGATAACATCCATCGAACTTTATTATATAAGGCTTGTTGGTGATACCCCTTGCAAGCCTAATAGTAGACATCACAGCTTCTGTACCACTGGACACAAACCTCACTTTATCTATAACTTTTGAGGCTTTTACTATAAGCTCTGATAGTTCTATCTCATACATGTTTGTGATACCAAAAGAGTTTCCCTTATCAAGGGCTTCCATTATCTTTGATACCACTATTTCGCTTCTATGTCCAAGTATGAGGGGTCCAAATGAAAGCATATAATCTACATACCTTTTTCCTTCTATGTCTTCTATAAAAGCTCCAAAACCCCTATTTACAACTATAGGCTCAGCCCCTACAGATTTAAAAGCCCTTACCGGAGACGATACGCCTCCAGGCATGTATTTCTTTGCCAATTCAAAAGCTTCTTTGTTAGTCATACAAATATTATATAGCAATCTAAGCAATCTCAATATTAAATTAATTTTATTCTCTATGTGTTATTGTTTTTTAAAGGCTTGTAATATATAATATATGTAATGATAGGGCTAAATATTTTATTTTGCCATATGTAAGAGGGGAGGTAATTATGCTTGTATTCGGAATTCATTGCCATCAGCCTATAGGAAACTTTGATTACGTATTTGAGGAAGCCTATGAAAAGGCTTATAAACCTTTTATAGATTTTTTTTACGAGCACGAAGATTTTAAGCTTTCAGCACATTTTAGTGGGATTCTTTTTGAATGGTTTTTAAAAAATAAAAAAGATTTTATGAACAAATTGGCAGATATGGTCCAAAGAAATCAACTGGAGATAATAGGCGGTGGTTATTACGAACCTATACTTGCATCCATATCAAAAGAAGATAGAATTCTTCAGATAGAAAAGCTAAACAAATTTTGCGAAAATACACTTGGCAAAAGCCCAAAAGGTATATGGTTAACAGAACGTATATGGGATACTTCGGTTTTACAAACCATAATAGAGCTTTCTATGGATTATATCATAATAGATGATTACCACATAGTTTCTGCTGGTTATCCTTTTGAAGAAGGCTTTTATTTTACAGAAGATGAAGGCAAAAAAGTAAACCTTGTACCCATAGACAAAAGGCTTAGATATAAAATTCCCTTCGATGAACCAAAAAATGTAGTAGATTTTATCAAAAGCCAAAAAACCTCCATCATAATAGACGATGGTGAAAAATTTGGCATATGGCCATACACATATAAAACAGTATACGAAGAAAGATGGTTAGAAAGGTTTTATGAGCTTTTAAAACAAGAAAACATAGAGACCAAAACTATATCTGAAGCCCTAAAGGACGCTCATAAAAAATTGGTTTATCCAGCATCTGTTTCTTATGAAGAAATGGGACATTGGGCGCTAAATTACAAAGATGCTATAGCTTACCAAGAGGCCAAAGAGCAGTGTAAAAGGTTTGAAACGTTTATAAAAGGTGGTATTTGGAAAAACTTTTTCACAAAATATCAAGAATCAAACTACATGCACAAAAGAATGCTTGAGGTTTCAAAAAAATCTTCTAAAAAAAGAAAATCCTCTAAAAAAGATTACATATTAAAAGCCCAGTGCAACGACGCTTATTGGCATGGAATATTTGGCGGCATATATTTTCCTCACTTAAGAAGAGAGATTTGGAACAACATAATAAAAGCTGATTTTGAAAACGGTTCTCATGAAATTGTTAAAGAGGACATAGATTTTGATGGGGAGCTTGAGGTAAAATTAAAAGATAAGGATTTTATAGTGGTGGTATCTGAAAAAGGCATTATCAAGGAGCTTTCCAAAAAAGAGGTAGGCAACCTAAACGTATGTCTATCAAGGTATAAAGAATTTTATCATTTTATAAGCGAAAATAAAGATCAAAACGAAGGTAAAACCATCCATGAATTAAAAAAAGATATATCAAAATACAAAGACCTGATAACTTACGATGATAAACCAAGATTTTTTAGCTATGACAGCATAGACTGGGACCTTGTAGATGTAAAAGAAAACGCTATAACATTTCAAAAAGAAAACAACAAAAAGATTATAAGGATTGAAGAAGGAAAATTTACATTAGAATATAACTTAAAAGACGAAATAAACGTAGATATAAACTTAGGCATTCATAGTATAAGCTTAGACCCCTACGATATTGATTCTAATCATATATCTTTTGAAGCTTTTGAAATAGGTAAAATTAACATAGATTTTTCTAAAAACCAAAAACTAAAAGTATACCCTATAAAGACGGTGTCTCAATCCGAAAAAGATTTCGATGTTATAACTCAAGGCATATGCATTAGCTTTTTAGCTGGAGGTGAATTATCCGTAGAGATGTCATGTTAGGAATTGTGGTGGCTTTTTCTCTTAGTGCCTGTGGTATAAAAGCCCCACCGAAACCACCAGCGCCACCTCAAGTTTTGGTAAAACGTATTGGAAACTACATTTACATAAAACCTGTTGGAAATGAGAAGTTAAAAGTCAAAGGCTTTTCTTACGAAAACGGTATTTTTTTCAAAAAAGACAAATCTTCAGCTTGCTTTGAAATAAAAGGTGCCGAATCATCCTCTTTGTACTGTGTACCACCAGCTATAGAGAAAAGACCTATCGTATTAAAAGCATACAGAAAGTTTAGAATACATCTTGAGTTAAGCGGTTTTAAACGCTTTAGACTTTATAAACATATTCCCGGCAAACCCTTTAACCCGTTTCAAGAAAGTGTTGTGGTAGGCAAAAAGGCCGTGCTACCACCAGATTTTTCCGCTTTTTGCTATGCTATTACAGGACTTGAAAATGGCATAGAATCGCTTCCAGAAGAAATATGCTTTAGGCAACAAAAACCCCCTACACCAAAAACACCACAAAATGTCAACTTCATGGTTTACAAAGACAAAATTTATATATATTGGGAGCCAAACGAAGACAGTGGCTATACTATCGGTTATCTTGTTTATAAAAACGGTAAGCTTTTAACCAAAAAACCAATTCATTCAAATGTATTTGTAGACAAGCTTCCAAAAGGTTTTACAGTATACGATATACAAGCTGTAGGAGAGTACAACACCAAAAGCAAACCAGCAGAGCTACAGATAACACTAAAAGCCCTAAAACAAGCCTTAGGACTCTAAAAATGTAAGATTAAAGGTAGTTCCGACGCTTGGAGTAGAAGATACGTTTATATTTATTTTTAAAAGCTTTGATGCATGTTTTACTATAGCAAGGCCAAGACCTGTACTTTTATAAGATCTATCTTTTGACACGCTGTAAAATCTTTCAAAGATAAAAGGCAAATGCTCTTTGGCTATTCCAATACCAGAATCTTCAATTGTAAGTGTTAGCTTATCTTGTTTTTTTACAATTATCTTTATATATCCATTTTCTTTGTTGTATTTGATAGCGTTATCTATAAGATTTTTTAGTATTATGTTTAAAAGCTTTTTATTGGTTCTGATTGAAACAGGTTCTATATCTGTGTATATCGTTATGGATTTGTTTTTTATATACGGTTGAAACATCTCTAGGTTTTCCTGTATTAAGCTTTTAATATCTACATAATCTTCAAGCTTTATATTGTCTTCCATGGATTCTACAAAAGAGAGTGTAAGCATGTCGTTTATCAACTCCTCCATGGATTCTGTTGCATTTTTGGCTTTTTTTAAAAACTTTAACATAGCTTCATCGCTTTCTTTTTCTATAGCTATATCTAATACACTCTTTATAATACTAAGGGGTGTTTTTAACTCGTGGGATGCATTCGCTATAAACTCTCGCTTTGCTTTTTGATATAACTCATAATTTGTTATATCCCTCATAAAAAATACATTGGTGTCTTTCAAAGATTTTTTGTACAAAACATACGTCTTTTCTTTATAGCTTATTTTAATAGTTTTGTTTTCTTCTAAAAGCCCCATACTGGATATCAAATTAAAAGGTCTTAAGACCTCATAATAAGATTTGTTGTTGTATTCTGGTAAGACAAATCCGCTTTTTATGGCCGAAGTATTTGCAAATATTACAAAGTTTTTCTTGTCTATTAAAAAAATAGGATCTTCTTGTAAATCAAGAATATCTTGTGTTAGATTCATAATATATATTTTGATATCTCAGGATCTTTGGCAATATCTTCTAACTTTGAAAGCACAAATTTATCGTCTATTATAATATGCTGACCTTCCATGTCAGGAGCGTTAAAAGATATGTCTTCTACAAGTTTTTCCATTATAGTGTACAACCTTCTAGCACCTATATTTTCATCTTTAGAATTTATATACTCCGCTATCCTTGCTATTTCTTTTATCGCTTCATCTGTAAAATCTATATCTACGTTCTCGGTTTTAAGAAGCTCTTTGTATTGCTTTGTAAGTGCATTTTGAGGTTCTCTAAGTATTCGCTCAAAATCTTCCATACTAAGGGCTTTTAGCTCTACCCTTATAGGAAACCTACCTTGTAACTCTGGTACCAAATCTGATGGTTTTGCCATATGAAAAGCCCCAGCCGCTATGAAAAGTATATGATCGGTTTTTACAGGACCATATTTGGTATTAACAGTGGTTCCTTCTACTATAGGAAGTAAATCTCTTTGCACACCTTCTCTTGATACACTATGTCCAACACCTTCATGCTTTACAGCTATTTTGTCTATCTCATCTATAAACACAATGCCAAAGTTTTCAGCCAAAAAAACAGCCTCAGACTCTAAATCTTCCTTGTCTATAAACTCCTCTGCCGCTTCTTGCTCCAATATGTTTAGAGCATCTTTTACCTTTAGCTTCTTCTTTCTTCTACCGCCAATACCACCGAGTAGATTTCTAATTTGTTTGTCCAAATCTTCTAAACCCTGAAGCCCCATTACCTCTATAGTTGGCATGCTTTGTTTTTCTTGAATGTCTATCTCTATCAACTCATCGTCGTATTTACCGGATTTTATACCGTATATAGCTTCAGAAATACTTACATTCTTCAAAGAAGATATCTTTTGAGCCACTTTTCTTATAGCTTCTTCCCTTGCAATGTCTTTAACTCCGTCGGTCCTTTCTTTTTTCACAAGCTGATAAGAGATATTCACAAGCTCCCTTATCATAGATTCTACGTCTCTTCCTACATAGCCTACTTCCGTATATTTTGTAGCTTCTACTTTTAAGAAAGGTGCCTTTATGAGATTTGCCAACCTCCTTGCTATCTCCGTTTTACCTACACCGGTGGGCCCTATCATCAAAATATTCTTAGGAGATACCTCATCTCTTATATGAGGTGGGAGTTTTTGCCTACGCCAGCGATTTCTTAAAGCTATTGCCACTTGTTTTTTAGCTTCTTGCTGGCCTATTATATACTGGTCTAAATAATTTACTATCTCTTTTGGCGTTAGGTTTTTAAGAAGCTCTTCCCTATTTTTCATCTTCTTTCTCTTTTGATTCTTCTTTTGAAGGTTGATATGCTATTATTGTTTCTTTTGTAAACTTTATCTTTGTGTTGGTATCCACCTTTAACGTTATGGTGTCATCAGTTATATCAGATATAACACCCCATATACCAGATGATGTGATAACTTTATCACCTTTTTTCAGATTTGATAAAAACTCTTGATGTTTTTTTCTTTGAGTCTGCTGTGGTTTAATAATAAGAAAGTAAAATATTACAAATATTATACCTATAAATACCAACTGCGCTAAAATCGGTCCCATTGGATTTCCATTCATAAAAACTCTCCTTTAAATATTTTTCCAGTAATCTTCATAAGCTACCCAGATATACGGTAATATATATTTTATATTATTCCATTCTTTCATATATTTTTTTCTTTTTTTATACGCTTTTTCATTGGTAATACCGTATATTTCTTTTGACTCTTCTTCAAAGGATTCCAAATCGTTTTCCAATATGTATTGTGCAAGCATATTGCCTGAGACAACCGCCTGAGGTATGCCACCACCTGTTATAGGATGACAAAATCCTCCAGCGTCTCCACACAAAGCCACATTAGAACTTACCAAAGTATCTATACCATCCAAAGGCAAAAACCCACCTGAACTTTCATTGCAATCGTTTTCTATAAAACCCATAGATACCGCATCTTTTATAAAAAGCTCCAACACATATTTTGGATCATCTTTAAAAGCTGTATCTATACCAATACCTACATTTGCATAGTTATTTTTTGGAAATATCCACCCATAACCACCTCTAATATACTCTCTAAACACTATAACTATGTCTTTTAACGGTTCTTTTAGCCTGCATCTTCTTTGAGCACACACCGCTAACTCATGCTTTTTTGAAAACACCTTTTCCATCACCATTGAGCGAGGTCCATCAGCCCCTATAAGATAATCAAACTCCACATAATATACATCGTCTTTGGCTTTTAATATAGCGGTATTTTTATCATAAAAGCCTATAAATATTGTTTTTAAAAAAGCTCTTGCTCCGCTTTTTATCGCTTCTTGAAAAATATTTGCATCAAAAACCTTTCTATCCACCATAACACCTTTTGAGTCTGAATACACTCTTCTGTTGTCCGGTTCTATAGTAAGCATATTTTCTATCTCTTGAACTACTGAATTTCTAAAGTAGTCTTCAAACTTTTTTTGCATAAGCTGTTTTGGAATAAACTCAGCACATTGGACTGGCACACCTATAGTTTTCCTTGAGTCTACAATGATTACATCAACACCTTTTTTGGCAAGCTGGTGAGCAGCGCTTGAACCAGCAAGTCCTCCACCTATTATAAGAACTTCTGTTTTAAACTTTTTTGGCATTTGCCTGATGTTTGTTTAATTCTTTCTTGATGTATTTACCCATTTTAAAATATGGTAAGTAGCGTTCTGATACCAGTGTTTGAACGCCAGTTCTTGGATTTATAACCATTTTAGAAGGTTTTTTCTTCAATAAAAAAATACCTAATCTTCTTAATTCTATACGTTCATCTTGTATAAGGCCTTCCATTATAGCATCTAAAAAGTACTCTATCACAAGCTTTATATCCTTTTGGCTATAATTCGTATACTTATCTATTTGTTTAATAATATCTGATTTCTTCATAGATTTAAATTATACCATAGGTTATTCTACAGTTACAGTCTTCGCTAGATTTCTTGGTTGGTCTACATCAAGCCCTAGCCTGTTTGCCACTTCGTATGCTATAAGCTGAAGAGGAAGCACAGTCAAAAGAGGATACAGGTCTTGCTCTTCTATATCTGGTATACCTATGAAATGCTTTGATATATTTCTTAAATGCTCATCCGAAGCGTTCCCTATCACTATAAGCTTTGCTTTTCTAGCTAAAACCTCTTCTATATTGGAAACCGCTTTTTCGTACAGCTTATCCTTTGGCGCTACGAATATAACTGGCATATTTTCATCAATTAAAGCTATAGGACCGTGCTTCATCTCACCGGCGGCGTATCCTTCTGCATGTATATAAGATATCTCTTTTAACTTCAGAGCCCCTTCTAAGGCTATTGGGAAAGAAAGTCCTCTTCCTAAATATATTGCATTTTTAGCATTCGATAGTTCCCTATAAACGCTGTCGTTTAAATCGACACTTTGAAGAAAATCTTCCATCTTTGACGGCACATGAGCCAACATATCGATCTTATTTGCATACTCTTCGTAAGTTAATAGACCTTTAGCATAGCCCATAAAAACAGATAAACCGTATAACACAGCTATTTGAGCGCTGAATGTTTTTGTAGCGGCTACACCTATCTCTGGACCTGCATGCGTATAGATACTATAATCGCTCTCTCTGTCTAAAGAACTACCCACTACGTTTACTATCGATAAAACTTTTGCACCGTTTTCTTTGGCGTATTGAGCCGCAAACCTTGTATCAGCAGTTTCTCCAGACTGCGATACAGCTATAAAAAGTGTATTCTCATCAATTGGAATATCTTCATATCTTTGTTCTGAAGCATAGCCCACTTCCACTGGTATTCTAGCATACTTTTCTATCAGATACTTACCTATCAAAGATGCATTGTAAGAGCTACCGCAAGCGCTCATAACAATTCTATTTATGCTGTTTATATCGAATGGAAAATTTATCTCTTCAGATAAAAATCCCCTTACGGTATCTGATATTACCCTTGGTTGTTCGTATATTTCTTTTAACATGAAGTGTTTGTATCCAGACTTTTCCGCTGATACTATATCCCAGGGAACAAATATAGGATGTTTAGTTTTAATTATACCGTTAAAATCGTAAATGCTTACGCCTGTTTTTGAGATATCTGCTATCTCTTTATCTTCTAAAACAATTATTTGCTTTGTATAAGGAAGAATTGCTGGAATATCAGAAGCTAAAAAGTTTTCATTTTCTCCAATACCTATCACAAGAGGACTACCTTGTTTAACACCTATTATCCGCTCTGGTTCATACTTTGTAATAACCGCAAAAGCAAAAGCCCCTCTTAAAAGTTCAACGGCTCTTTTGGTGGCTTCAAGCAAATCACCTTTATAATATTTTGCTATTAAATGAACTATAACCTCTGTATCAGTTTGGGATTTAAATGTATAACCCTCTCTTATAAGCTCTTCTTTTAGCTCTTTATAGTTTTCTATTATGCCATTGTGTACTATAGCGAAAGAGTTTGTAGGATCAGTGTGTGGATGTGCGTTCTCTATTGAAGGAACACCGTGGGTTGCCCATCTGGTATGACCTATACCACAATTTGATTTAGAAGTTCTGCCCCATAGAGCTTTTACCAACTCCCTTATTTTACCAACCTCTTTTTGAACAAATATATCGTTGTCTTCTATAAGGGCTATACCAGCGGAATCATAACCTCTGTATTCAAGTCTTTCTAATGAACTTAGCAAAATAGGTAAAGCTTCAGAGTTTCCTACATATCCTACTATACCACACATATTAATTATAAACTTTTATTATATTATAAAAAGAGTCTCTTTGCACAGGAATCTTGGAAGCTCCTTTTATAATGCTTACAAGCTTGTCTATTGTTTTACCGTAAGTTTCTGTAGAACCAGCCGCATGGACTACAAGTTCTTCTTCTAAAGTTCCATCTATGTCGTTTGCGCCAAAATTTAGAGCTATCTGAGCTAACTTTTCTCCTAAGGTTATCCAATATGCTTTTATATTATCAAAGTTATCTAGAAAAATCCTTGACATCGCTATAGTTTTAAGATCATCCACAGATGATGTCCTATCACCACCAAGCGCTGTGCCTTTTGGATGATAAGCTAAAGGTATAAACACTTGAAAACCTCCAGTTTTGTCTTGCAAATCTCTTATTCTTTTCATATGATCTACTCTTTCTTCTATGGTTTCTATATGCCCGTAAAGCATAGTAACGTTTGAGGGAATACCGAGTCTATGGGCAGTTTCATGGATTTCAAGGTATTCTTCTGCGTTAGCTTTGTTTGGTGCTATTATGTTTCTTACCCTATCGGCAAATATCTCGGCACCACCTCCTGGCAACAAAGACAAGCCAGCTTCTTTTAATTCAAGAAGCACATCTTCGTAAGTAGATTTTGATATTTTTGCTATATGATCTATTTCAACAGCTGTATAAGCTTTTATAACTATATCTGGAAAATGTTCTTTTACAGCTTTTATCATATTCACGTAATCTTCTCTTTCCCAATGCGGTGGCAATCCGCCAACTATGTGTACCTCTGTTATGCCGTTTTTGTAAGAGTTTTCTATTTTTCTTAACACCTCGTCTATGCTAAGTTCAAAAGCCCTCTCGTCTGATTTTGAAACACCGAAACTACAAAACTTACATTTGTATACACATATGTTTGTAGGGTTTAAATATCTGTTTACTATAAAAAAAGCTCTGTCTTGATTTTTTTCTTTGTTTAATTCGTTTGCTACATACCCTAAAGCGCTTAACGGAGCATTTTTATATAAAAAAACAGCCTCTTCTTCTGTCAATCTTTCTTTGTTTAAGGCTTTTTCTAAAAGAAAAGATACTTCTTTATCCTCTAAAAGCTCAATCATTCTAACCTCCTTAAAAGCCGAATAAAGATATATTAATAAAAGTTTGCTAAAATACTATGCTAATCATCTTATTATGGCAACCCTTGGATTATTTGAATAGTCGTAAATTATATCTACATTCCCGAATAAATCTTTTATGGCCTGCTCTTGATCGTGCCCTATTTCCAGTATCATAGGCTTTATACCTAAAGATTTAAGCTCCTTGTAGAAAAAAAGACCTTCTTCTTTACCATCTAAAGCTTTTATATCTTCATACTCCAATACGCTTTTTTCAAGAGTATTTAGAACATTTGTTGGTATATAAGGTGGATTTGCCACTAAAAAATCAACTTTTTCTATTTTTATAGCTTTTGCTACATCAGAACAGACCACCAACAACCTATCTTCTACTTTGTGAAGTTTTGCATTTTTTAACGTTAACTCACAGGCTTTTTTGTTTATATCTGTTGCTACCATCTTAAGATGGGGACTATGCTTTAAAAGTACAATGCTTATCATACCACTTCCTACAAAAGGCTCAAAACCCACTTTGAACTGCCTTGCAAACTTCATAGCCTCTTCTACAACAATTTCCGTTTCTGGTCTTGGTATCAATACAGGTGGTTCTATTATAAACTCTTCTCCAAAAAACCACCATTTTCCAATGGCGTATTGAAGGGGCATGCCGTTTTGGATTTTTGATAATATGCTTTTAAAAGCCTCCAAAACATCTTGATTTAGCTCTATCTTATCCTGATTTAAGAATATATAATTTTTATCTAAACCGCTTACGTGTTCAAGAACAAGAAGGGTATCTCTAAGGCTTAGAGTGCTTTGTTTGATTAGCGCTGATATGTTCATTTTGCATGATAGAAGAGTTGTTTCTTACATCTGTTAATATTGCTATAGCTATCGCAAGCACCATAAAAATAGCCGTAAACCAATAAGTACCCTTTGTTAGTATCGTATCAACACCACCCACACCAAATATAGATCTTGCAGTAGCCCCTCCAAAAGCCGCACCTATATCACCTTTTGATTTCTGTAAAAGCACAAGTACTATCAAGAATAAAGCTATTATAATAAAAAGCACCACCAATATATAATACAAAAGCCCCATACTATTATTTTAACCTAAAATCTAAATCAAAGCCTTACCAAAAATGCCTTATTTCTTAAACAATTTATTACATCTTTTAGGTTTTCAGCTTTTATAAAATAAGCCCTTCCACCAAAAGGATCTCCAAAATGTTTCATTGGATTTATGCGGTGATAAGTTTTGTTTACAACCACGTAGCCAGTGGTATAATCAGTATCGTCACTCCAACACACTTCTGCTAAAATACCGCATCTTATATTCTTCGATACAAGGGCAAGAGCGTCTAAAGCTCTGTCTGTTATTTTATAGCCAGAAGATAACAGTTTTTGTTTTGCCAAATCTCTATCTTCCCAATCTACTTTTATGGTCCTTATGCCCTTTTCTTTGTTTTCTTCAAGCCTAATACCAGTATCAATATCTATGATCATGGCACCTCTCATATTTTTACCGAAAGCCGCTCCTTTAGAAATAAGCTCTATCACAACACTTGCTATATCCTTTTTTATACCTGCGTTTTCAAGAAGCGCTCTAGCAAAAGTCCTTGCCTCTTCAACGCTTTTAAAATCAAAACTTCTTATAGAAGGCGTCTTTATAAATTCAACATCTTTTACCTCTTCTGTTTTTATGCTTATAAAATCATAAAACTTCGGCCTTTTGAGAAACTCATTTATAATTTGCGAAACTTTTTCTTTCTTACATATCCTTTCTGCTCCAGAAATATGAGCATTTTTAAAGGAGGCTCTCATCCTTATAGATATAAGATCCTGCATTTTCAAAACTTAAACTTACTCATCTCCTGTTTTAACTCTTCTGCCACTTTAGCTAGCTGATTAAACGTAGCAGAAAGTTCTTCCGTTGCTGTTGATAATTTATCAGAAAACTCCCTTATGCTAATCATATTTTGTGCTAGATAGGCTACTGTGGCATTTTGTTCTTCTGCAGCAGTGGTTACCATTTCTGAGGCTTCTTGTGCCACTTTTGATTTATTTTCAATCTCTTTATAATATAAGTAGATATCTCTTATTGCAGAGGTTGTATTTTCTGTCCCTTTTGTAATATTGGTTATCATATCGGATATGTTTTTAGCAAAATTGCCAGTTTTTTCTGCAAGTTTTTTGACTTCATCAGCCACTACGGCAAATCCTCTACCAGTTTCACCAGCACGAGCGGCTTCTATTGCCGCGTTTAAAGCTAGTAAGTTTGTTTGTTCGGTTATATACAGGATATTTTCTACAATAACGTTTATCTCTTGCCTAGTTTTTTCCATAAGCTCAAAATCTTTTGTAGTATTTAGGTCTTTCCCATATTTTTTGTTAATGTTTGCCGCTTCTTCCAAATCTTTATTTACATTTTCTACTGCTTTTTCAAGGGCTGGTCTGACAGCTGTATTTCCTCCAGCCAAAGATCTACTGTATATTCTTGCAGATTCTAAGTCCATATATAGTTTAAAAAGTGGTTTTGATATTGATATAGCTTTTTTCATTGGACATTTGTTCCATATAGCTTAAATTTGTCTCATAGCTGCTATAGATATATAATATACCCAAGATTAAGGTTATCAAACCAAGTCCAAATAGTTTTACTTTCAACGATGTTTTTTCCGCTAAAAACATAAAACAACCTCCTGTTCCCATACCCTCCTTGCCAAATAATTTTTTTATAAAATAAATGTTAAAACGGCTTATTTGGGACCTTTTCCCAATCTTTTAAAAACTTCTCTATGCCTATATCGGTAAGAGGATGTTTGAATAAAGCTTCTAATACGTTAAAGGGAATAGTGGCTATATCAGCCCCAGCCTTTGCAGCTTCAAGTACATGTATTGGATGCCTTATACTTGCAGCTATTATCTCGGTTTCATAGCCGTAGTTGTCAAATATTATTCTTATATCTCTAACAATATTCAACCCGTCTGTAGATATATCGTCTAATCTTCCTATAAACGGTGATACATAGCTGGCTCCTGCTTTTGCAGCAATAAGAGCTTGCATAGGGCTAAATATTAGGGTTACATTCGTTGGTATTCCCTCTTCTTCAAGTATGTTTACAGCTTTCATTCCCTCTTTTGTCATAGGTATCTTTACCACCACGTTGTCGCCAAGCTCCGCTAAGAACCTGCCCTCTTTCACCATACCTTCTGTATCCAACGATACCGTCTCCAAACTCACTGGACCATCCACTATACTAAGTATATCTTTTACTACATCCATGAATGGTCTTCCAGTTTTAGCTGCTAATGTAGGATTTGTAGTAACTCCGTCCAATATTCCCCAATCTATTGCTTGTTTTATCTCGTCTATATTTGCCGTGTCTATAAAAAATTGCATACACTTTACCTCCTTTTGGTATATAAATTATTATAAGCCAAATTTTGATATAATGTAATAAATGAGTAGATATCTTCTTATAAAAAGCACAAGACTTATAGAACCAAATTTAAACTTTGACAAAGAAGTTGATATTCTTATAAAAGATGATAAGATAGACAAAATATCAGGACACATTGATGAAAAAGATTGTGACATCATAGATGCCAAAGGACTAATAGCTTGCTCTGGCTTTGTGGATATACACGCCCATTTAAGGGATCCAGGCTTTACTTACAAAGAAGATTTAGAAAGTGGCATGAAAGCAGCTACGTTTGGTGGATTTACCACGATTGTTTGTATGCCAAATACAAATCCTCCCATAGACAACGAAAGTATTATATCTTACATACTCTTAAAAGCCCAAAAAATAGGAATATGCGATGTAAAAGTAAGCGCCTGCGTAACTAAAAATAGATCTGGTAAAGAACTTACAGATTTCTATAGACTTAAAAAAGCTGGAGCTGTATGTTTTACCGATGATGGATCGCCGGTGCAAGACCAAAAACTCATGCTAAAAGCTCTTGAAATGGTTAGCTTATTAAATTCTTTTGTGGCAAACCATTGTGAAGATGATGCTTTTGCTGGAAATGGCGCTTTTGACGAGGGAGCTTTCTCAAGCGTTTACGGACTACCCTTTAGACCCTCTTATGCAGAAGATGTGATGGTGGCAAGAGACTGTATACTTTCTTATGAAACAGGTGGTAAATTGCACATCCAACATCTTTCTTCTTCTTTAAGCGTTGATATAGTTAAATTTTTCAAAGAAAAAGGTGCAAATATAACCTGTGAAGTAAATCCAAACCATCTTGCTTTAAACAGTTTTGCGGCTTTTAAGAAAAAAACCATTTTAAAGGTAAATCCACCTATTAGAGATTACAAAACCCAAGAAGCTCTTATAAAAGCCCTACAAGAAGGAATAATAGATTGTATAGCCACAGATCATGCACCTCACGCTAAAAACGAAAAATTACACCCTATTAAAGGTGCCGCTGGTATGCTGGGCTTTCAAGTAGCCCTACCAATTATGATGAGTCTTGTAAAAGATGGTGTTATAGATATTAAAAGCTTGATAACACTTATGTCTAAAAACCCTGCTAAGATACTTGGTTTTGATAACACGATAAAAGAAGGAGCTTTAGCAAATCTAGTTTTATGGCACCCAAGTCACGAATGGCTTTTTGATGAAAGTATAAACCCCTCTAAGTCTTCAAATTCTCCTTTTTTAAATAGTGTACTTACTTCAAAGGTGTTTTATACCATATATAAAGGTAAGATGGTGTATAGATATTCTTAGGTTAATTTTCTGGAAGGGCTAACAGCTTTTATGGCTTTACCTATTATTCTTATATCACTTGCTTTTACGTCTTGACTTTTGTAAGCTTCGTTTTCTGGTAAAAGCCTAAAAAACCCGTCGTTTAATTTATATATCCTTCTTACCAAAAGCCCACCATCTTTATCTGATATAACATATATTTTACCGTTTATTATGTCTTTAGAAGATGTGTCTATTATGACATATTCTCCGTCTTTTATAATCGGTTCCATAGAATCGCCTTTTATTTTTATAGCACTTAGATATCTAGATGGTATTATATCGTTTACGTATATATACTCTTCTGCATAAAGAGGATTGCCGGCTCCTGCTTTTACATCTACAATGGGTATTGCAAAAACAGTCTCAATATCGCCGTGTTCCTCTTGCTTTTCCAACAAATCTTTTGGACTTATACCAAGGGCTTTTGATATTGATTCTACAAGCTCTATACCAGGATTTAAGATTTTTCCGGATTCTAATTTGTATAGATACTGTTCAAAAGACACTTCATCTTTTCCCATCATCTTTGCCAATTCCCTTCTTGAAATACCCTTTGACTCTCTGATGTATTTCAATCTTTGTCCAATATTCATATTACTATATTAAGGAGTTTATCTCTTACAAAAATAACCTTTCTTATCTCTTTACCATCTAAATATTTTTTAATTTTATCATCTTGCAAAGCCGTTTGTAAAGCTAAACTTTCATCAGCTCCAGCTGGTATAGTTATAGTACTTCTTAATTTACCGTTTATTTGCACTGGGATATCTATCTTTTCTTTTACAAGAGCAGATTCGTCAAGTGCTGGTAGTTTTATCTCTTCGTCATAACCTATCATCTCAAATAGCTCGCTTGTTATATGAGGAGCCATTGGATATAACATTTTTAAAAGCGTTAAAACGCCTTCTTTTAAAGTGTACTTATCTTCATCGGTACTTGGTTTAAAATCCTGTAAATAGTTAAACAACTCCATAGCTGATGCTATCATAGTGTTAAATTGGTATTTCTCCAAATCTTTTCTGTATCTTTGAATACATTTATTTATTTCATAGTATAAATCCTTGTTTTTTTCTTTAGTATCGTACTCGGCTTTTAAAATAGAGATGTTTGAAGTAACAAAGTTGAAAACCCTTTTCAAAAACCTATGAACACCTTCTATTGAAGTCTCTATCCACTCAAAATCTTGCTCTGGAGGTGCCGCAAAAAGTATGTATAGCCTTATAGTATCAGCACCGTATTTTTCTATAGCTATAGCTGGGTCTATGGTGTTTGCTTTTGATTTGGACATTTTAGCAGCTTCGCCAAGCTTTGATTCTATGGTATTTTCCAAAGATTCCTTTCCTAGCTTTTCCAATAAAAACCTAACATTATCACCAATACTTAGCTTGTTTTCTTTTAAGAAATCTTTTATCTTCATAGAAAATATTATAAATTATTGAAAGAATTTCTCCAAATCAAAAGTTGGCTTACCAAGATAATACCCTTGACCGTAATTTACTCCTATCTTTACAATTTCATCAAGAGTTTCCTCATCTTCTATAAACTCTACCAACGTTTTTGTATTAAGATGTTTAGCAATTATATTTATACCGTTAACTATAGCCCTATCTCTTTCGTTTTTTACTATGTTTTTAACAAAAGCCCCATCTATTTTTAGAATCTCCGTTTTTATAAACTTTAGGTATAAAAATGAAGAATATCCACTTCCAAAATCATCTATTACAAAATGGATACCATAATATTTTAAAAATTCTTCTATCTCCTCAAATTTTTCTAAATTAGAAAGAGATTCCCTTTCTGTAATTTCTATGTATAGCTTATTTTGCATACCGTACTCTTTTGCTATATCAACTACATCTTGGAAAAATCTATTATCTTTAAAAGCCTTTGCACTTATGTTTACAAAAAGCCTTAAACTGCTTTGTGAATTAATTTTTTTATTTAACGCTGATATTCTCTCGCAAGCTTTTCTTATCATCAGCAAATCTATCTTATTTATAAGCCCCAAATCTTCAGCCTCTTCTATAAACTGATCTGGATATATTATATTGTCATTTATCTCTATCCTACAAAGAGCTTCAAAACCTATTATTTTTTTATCCTCAAGATTAAAGATCGGTTGAAACGCCGGT
Source organism: Hydrogenobaculum sp. 3684 (assembly GCF_000213785.1). Taxonomy (NCBI): domain Bacteria; kingdom Pseudomonadati; phylum Aquificota; class Aquificia; order Aquificales; family Aquificaceae; genus Hydrogenobaculum; species Hydrogenobaculum sp. 3684. The sequence continues at coordinate 747,015 of NC_015557.1, forward strand.
TTTATTAAATTTCCGTTTATAGCATTGTTTATAAGTTCGTATTTTGAAATATACTCCATATCTTTATCTTGAAAAGAGGCTATGACCACACTAGACTTCCCACTTTTCTTTGCTTTTCTTAACGCTTCTTCGGCAAGCATCTTAACCTCTTCTTTTGAACAAAACGCTTTAGATAAGCGCTTATTTTGAGTGTTATCATCATCTGAGAAACCAGATATTAGCAAGCTTTGCCCTTCTTTTTCAAAGCACGTTGATATACCTACGGATAAACTTATATACATTTTTTTATCTTCTAATATTATCGGCTGAGAACTTAGCCTCTCGTTTATTCTCTCCATTATCACCTTTGCAGATTGTACTTTTATATCCGGTGCGATTATTCCAAACTCATCTCCGCCTATCCTAGCCAATATATCTGAAGCTCTAGTGCTAGATTTTAATATATTGGACAGTTCTTTTATGACTATATCCCCAGCTTGATAACCGTAGGCATCGTTTATATATTTAAAGTTATCTATATCTATCAATATATAACTAAAAGCATTTGGCATCATCCTAACGGCTGATTTTTTTACTTCATTTTCTAAGAACATATCAAACATATCCTTATTATAAAATCCTGTCAATGGATCTTTTGTAGCAATTTCTTCAAGATGAATATGCAAAGAATCTATATCTGTAAGATACTTTCTTGTAACAAAGATGCTGAATAAAGCTTGATTGATAAGCTTTAGTATGTTTAATTCTGTTTCTGATATAAGTATTTGATTTTTTCTTGCAAGAATAAGCATGCAAGCAGTCTCTTTATTGTATATATATGTATTTATAGATGTAGAATTTATAAATTTCAACCCTTTTTCTATATACCATTTTGAAGCGTAAGGATCATGCTCATAGTCTATGTTTGCTGTATGTTCTTTCTCCATATAGTGTTTTACAAACGATGACAAACCTCCAAACATTTCTAAGTCAAAGGATGGTCTAGAAAAATTTTCTAAAAATAAGTCAGATTCTACATACATTTCAACTTTGTTGTCTGTTTTATTATATATTATAAACTCAGAACCATCTGCGTTTAAAAGCTTATCTAGATCGTTTAAAACATCTACGGTTAAATATTTCGGGTCTATATTTGATGCAGTACCTTTGTTTATATATGTTATCATGTCGTATAAAATATTAAGGTATTCATTTATTTTTTCCTCTATTTGGAGTTCATCTTTATAAATCTTAACAAGTTCTTGATTTATATTTTCTATATCTTTTGATATATCATATATATTTTTCTCGTTAAAAAATTCAGTTTTATCAGAGTAGCCCGCAAAAACCCCAAACACTTTGTTGTCGTCTTTAAACAAAGGTATAGCAATTATTGACAAAAAATTTTTCTTCTTTAAAAGCTCATAAACTGGCTCAAATCTTTTGTCATTTAGCATGTCATTTGAATATTGAATCTTAGCCGTTTTTATTGCCATTCCCACAGGTGCATTACCGTATGGTGAATCATCCCATCTTAACTTTACATATTTTAAATAGTCTTCATTCTCTTTTGATGATATTAGCGGGAAAACCGTATAATCGCTTTTTCTTAAGCCTATCCAGGAAAAGACAAAACCATACTTTTTATTAACATTTTCTAAGTAATGTTTTATATGTTTTAAAGCCTCTACTTTCATAAACAATATAAGAATTATAATATAAATTTCATGTTTTTGCTATGATACTAGAGTCATTTAATAAGATAAAAATGGGGGTTGAAAACCCCCAATATATAATTGTATCTTTAAGGATTTTGATTTCCGTAATATTTATAGAAGTGATACCACTGAGCTTTGTCCACTGGCCAACCTTTAAACCAATCAGATAAATCTGGTATTACATCCACTATAGTGTATGTAACGGCTAACACTATAAACATAAGCCACATGATAATAACCATCAAAGGTATCTTGTTTCCCTGATATCCACCTACTTTATAGTCCGGCTCAGCAGGTGTTAAATATCTTTTTTTAGCATCAGCCATAATTACACCTCCGTATGTTCAATCCTATCGTACTTTTTATCCATATCTATCATATCAAATTTAGAGGCCTCTATGTTGTTGAACTCGCCTCTCAAAAAAGCCCACATAAAAAACGAAGCAAAGGTCAACATACCAAATAGATACGTTGTAGTAATAATTATAAACACAGAGTGGGCATCGTCGCTGGCAGAAGTCCCCACTATAGCCCAGCTTATAAGCCTGTAGGAGAACGGAATGCCAGCCATTAGCACTACCGCAATAACCATCGTTATTAAGAATATCTTTCTTCCCTTACTCATTGCGATGCTCCAGATGGAGAAGCAGTTTTATTGGCGTTGCCATTTGCGGAGTTTGAACTTGACGAAGAGCTTGAGTTGTTTGAATTTGAAGCGTTAGATGAAGAATTGCTTGTAGAACTAACACTCATAGCCGCTTGCATAGCTTGAGGGTTTTGTTGTTCCTCTGCAACCTCTTTACGCCATTCATCAAAGAACCTTGGTCTATACCAGCTACCCAACCATTCAAGATAAGCAATCACAGCCAAACCATACTTAGTTGGTTCTGGGTTTAAAGATGCATAAGCGTCATTTGGATTTGCTGGTGTCAAAACTGGTTTGCCGTCTTTTAAATCTACGAATTTAGCAAACCTCGGCATTATAGAGCCTGGCACTGTATACTGAGGATTTACAAAGTGTGCCAAGTGCCATTCTACACCCTTTTTACCGGCTTCTCTTATAAGGTCTGGACCTTTTCTTTCTGTACCGAAAAGGTGAGGCAAGAATAACGTATTATCATATTCACTTGGCACAGACACATGTCCATAGTAAGCTGGTTCATTTGAGACTGGTCTCACAAATTGAGAGTGGCACTGCCAGCAACCTTCTGCCATATATATCCATCTGCCGTCGCTTATAGCCTGGGCTACTCCTTTTATAATCTGCTTTTGTACAGCAGGGGGAGCTGTATAGAAATATTGGTCTGGAACATTGTAATATTTCTTCCACAGATTAGGGTACATAGCTAAAAGTTGAATAATTTCTGGAAACTGTCTTTTATAAAAGCCCTCAGCCACCACTTGATCCTTGGTCTTCATCTTGCTAGTACCACCAAGCACCATTATCGGCAAGACACCTTGTATGAAAGTACCAGTGACAAAGAATCCTATACCGGCCAAGAAGAATATAAAAGCCCATCTTTCGTGTATCGCTCTTCCACCTGATGCCATATTTCATTCCTCCTTAAGCTGTAGCCACTTTTGTAGAAGCTTGATATGCTCTTCCTACAGCCATTGTCTTTAGTATGTTGTAGAAGTAAGCTATATATCCTATGAATATGAATATACCAGAAGCTGTACGTACCCACCAGAATGGTTTACCGAGATTTACAGAGTCTATAAATGGAACTTGAGCTATCCATGCAAAACCTTCAGCTATACCAGCCACGCCTAGGTCCACAAACATAACTTCTATACCTATCAACATAAACCAGAAAGCCATTTCTGATAGAGGTCTTGAGTATGTGTACTTTAGACCGTACATTCTTGGTACTATGTGCTCATACATGCCTAAAAGCCAAAAACCAAACGTACCAAACATGATAAGGTGAGCATGCCCTGTTACCCAGTCTGTAAAGTGTATGACTTTTTGAGTTGTCAAAAGCACTTGTATAGAGCATTGGAAACAAGTTATCCAATAGTTTATCATACCTACATAGAACCATCTTAAAGGTATGTCTTCTTTCATCGCCCCGTAAGAGCCTCTTAGGGTCATCATAAAGTTAACAAGCACAGTGGTCACAACTATTTCTATAGCTATTGTAGCAAACACGGCTGCATATTGAGCAAACATTGGTATTGGTGACCATAAGTAGTGGTGAACACCTTGTGCTGGATAGAAAAACGCCAACCCCCAGAAACCTAGAAGTCCCAAACCATGAGACCATATTGGCTTTTGGAGAACTCTAGGTACAAAGTAGTACATAAGACCCCATCCCATAGGTGTAACGTAAAGACCAACAAGGTCATGTATGAAAGAACCGTTTAAAGCTGCACCTGCTGCACCAGGATAGAAGAACACACTTGGATAATTACCAAGTACATAGACCAAAGGCGTCCATATAAGACCAGCTGTTATGTACCATAAGCCAGTATACAAAGGCTTTTCTTTTGAGGCTTTTATTATAGGAACTAAAAATTGAGGTATTACTACAAACAACCACAATGTTATAGGCACGTCCATTATAAACGGCGTTTCAGACCACTCTACAGATTGAGGGCCTATCCATCTGGTTAGTTCTGGTCCACCAAGCATCGTACCGCCAAAGAAAAGAAGTGATATTACAGTACCTATTCCAGCCACTTGAAGAGCTGCCCACAAAAGCCATCCGTAAGCTCTGTTCCATACCGGATGTCCCGTCATACGTGGCACAGCCCAATACAAGGCTCCGGTTATAAGATTTGCCAAGAAACCATAGGCTGCAACGTTTGTATGGTTAAATCTTAATCTAACTGGAGACATGTATGGGTCTACTATATGGATATTTAGAAATGTCAAAGAATAAGTTAAGCCAAATATCATTACAAGCAATAAATCTATAAGACCCATTAGCATATGAGCCTTAACCAAATCTGTATAGACAAGCTCTTTTTGCTGCTTCATCTTTATCCTCCTTACTTTTGGGTTTTACCCATCAAAAATAGTACATAAGATACCAAGTTCCACCTATCGTTGCTAGACAACGATGAAAAAGCCGGCATACCACCCGTACTACCCGATAACACACCCATAGTAATAGTTTTGTATATTTCATTTACATCGTATACGCCTGGAAGTATGCCAAGTGTTAAGTTTGCTGGTCTCTCAAGTGGTCTTTCTACACAAGTGTTACCTTGCCATTTCTGACACTCAGCAGAAGGATCATGTATTGAAAGAGCGGCTGGGCCATCACCTTGTCCGTTTATACCGTGACATGCAGCGCAGTTTTGCTCAAAAAGTACCTTACCTTTCGCTATGGAGTCTGGAGTACCTAAAAATGGCGGTGGTTTAAGTGCTTCCCAATTTTCTGGAGGTGGCTGAGATTGCGCTTTTAACTTATCCCAATCAGGACAAAACGTTTTAATATACTCTATCACATCCATTAGCTCTTGGTCGCTATAATGAGGAAATGCTGGCATTGCCGTAGAGGGTACACCGTTTTTTAATACTCTTAAAAGGTCACTGTCAGTAGGCAGTGAGGTACCTGGAGTGCTTTTAAATTTGTAAAGGCAAGTGGTGAAGTCTCTTGGTTTTACTCTAAAAAACTGCGCAGCGGGACCATCGCCTTTTCCGTCAATACCGTGGCAGCCACTACACCTTTGATCGTAAATCTGCTTACCAACCCTTATCATCTCTTGTTTACTCAGCACTGGATAACTTTCTACTCTCGCCTGAGATGATTTTGGGTTGATATACATTATAAAAGCTGCAAAACCTACAGATATAGCAGCTGCCGCCGCCAACCCAAACCATTTGCCTGACTTATTGCCAGGACTTTCACGATTTTTTGATCGCTCTTTGTCCATTCCTATCCTCCTTTAGGATAAAACCTATCTTAGCTTCTATTGTAATATCACTATTATTTCATTTCAATGATATGATGTCATCATAGTAGTGTAAGTAAGCAACTCACAAAAGTATACATGTAAAAATTAACTATAAATTTACGTTTATTTAAACTACTATTTGATAAGATTATAATATAGGTTTATTTAAAAAGTCTTAAAAGACTTTTTAGATATACTTTAGTATGGTTAAATTCTTTTGATTTGCTATCAAATTCATCAAAGATTCGTAAGCTAGTTGATATTGAGAATAGTCTGTTAACACATTGGGTACACTTGCATCCTGATAGTTTGCAAGCTCTGTAGTAGCCACAGTAGTAGTGTTTGTCAGTACGTTATCCTGGGTTTGAATATTTTGGATATAGCTTCCTACCTGAGCGTTTGCATAAGATATTTGGTCTAAAGCTCTTTGAACATTGAATATATAGCTACCGTTTGGTATCTGGTTGTTATTGAATTGGGAGAAAGCTCCATTTACAACATCTGTAGCGGTAAGCGATTGAGAAGCTAGCATTGAGCTTATCTCCAAACTGTAAGTGCCGTTTTGATTTTGAACAAAATCTGCATAGGCGGCTCCGTTCGAAGCTTTATTTATAAGATTTGCCACGTCTATTAGGCTCATATTTGCAGTATAATCTATCGGTATAGTACTTGAACTAATTCTTATTTCCAACGTCCCATTTACTCCGATAGGCGATGTGAGACTATTAAAGCTTTGAGACGATATAACCATATTTGCCCCAAGTTCGTTATCTATGGTTGGAAGCCCCAAACTAAGTCTATCAGCCGTTTGCTTTAATACAGAAAAAACGCTTTCTTGTTTAAAAGAAGAAGATACATATTGATTTAAATCTATTATGTTTAAAGGTTTTGCCACATCTTTTCCGGCAATCTCCAATGAAAATGTCGAGTTTGAATTTTGTCTTATAAAAGCTTGCAAAGTGCCGCTAAAAACGTTGTTTATATAATTTGATAGCTCTAATAAATTTGAAGGGGTTTGGTCTAATTTATATAAAGAGTTGCTATCATAAAGGGAATAAGTGGCAGATAGATTATTTGTAGACGGTGATATTTCTATTCCGTAAGTATTGTCTAAATTGTGCAGAATAGATGCTTTAAAGTCGCCACCCGTAGATGTAGATATTTTGTTTAAAAGCGTTGACAACGTATCTGTGCTTGAATAAGAAATGTTATAAACATTAGTAGTAGAAGCTGTAACCATGCTAAGAGATATTGTGCCAGACACTCCAAGAGGTGCATTTGTAGAAGAAAGTCCAGCATTCCAATCCCATTCGTAGGGTGTGTTGTTATAGTTTATCTGATACACATTGGTACCATAGTGTATTATGAGTTCGCCAGGTCCAGAAAAACTTTGTGTATAAGAGTTGTACGAGGTCGAGGTGGTTTGTATATTAAGTCCGAAAACGTTTTGACCATTTAGATACGTAGGTACTTGATAAGAGGTTGATATTTGTGTATAAAAATCTGTAGTAGAAGCTTGGTAAGAAAAATCAGCGGCAAAAGGCTGTATAGACAACGAAGAGCCACCAAACAAATAGTTATCTCCAAATTTTTCATTAGCTTTTGACAACGTAAGATCCAATATAGAATAAATACTTTGGCCCATATTTATAAGTTGCGTAGAATTGTACGTAGCTTCATTAGCAGCTGCTACAACATCGGTATTCACTGTTTGAAGATAGTCATAAAGATTGCCAAGCACAGAAGTAGTGGTAGTAAGCACGTTGCTTGCCGAAAAGGCGTTTTGTGAATATGTTGATAAAAGTACTATTTCTTTTTTTAAATTTATAACCTGCTGAGTGTCACCTGGATTTTGAGCTATGTTTAAAAGCTTATATCCAGTAGAGGCCTCTTCTATAGTATCCTGAAGGTTATTCAACACCACACTATCTTGAGATTTGTAAAAGTTGTAAAGACTTAAATCAGGTATTGCTCCAGACATAGCATCAACCTCCGTTTACCATGTTGAGCGTGGTTTGCATCAAGTTGTTTAATATGCCTACTATACTTGCAGAGGCTTGATAATCTTGCTGTAAGTTTTGCAACGTTATATACTGCTGGTCTAAAGATACGCCCTGCACTTGGGCAACTTGAGAGCTTATAGAGCTTACCAAAGAGCTCATACTGCTATAGCTTGTTTGTAAAACATTAACTGTAGATGCTACAGAACCTATAAGCGTTTGATATAAGCTTTTGGAAGAAGCCCACCAACTATTGGAATAGTAAGAAAAGTTAGAAGCAGAACTTGGATCCACGTTTTGCAATATTGCACCAAGACTTGGGTTAACAGATATACTAGAGGCATCTATACCTTCAAAAACCATCTCGCTTTTATAAATATTACCACCACCCATTAGAAAATTTGAAGATGAGTCTGTAATCGTATAGTTAGACGGGTTAGAAGAGCTTATAGCAAGAGAATATGTACCGTCAGGATTTGAAACAACGCTGGCACTAAAAAGACCCACCAATGCCGGGTTTGAATCTATCAAGGATGTCAAAGAGTTTAAAGAATATTGTCCGTAATTTGATATAGAATATAAAGCAACGTTGCCATTGTAGAATGTAAGCGTAGCATTTTGTCCTATCCCATAAGAAGATAATGATACTGTATTGCTAGTAACATTTTTGCTAAATGTATAAGTGTTTTTAGAATCTTGAATACCATATTTTGATTGATCCAAAGAAGCTATATGTAAAGAGTAAAGACTCGTAAAACTGCTTCCGCTATCTACTATGTTGTACTCGTTTGGATTTTTTATTTGGATCCTAAGATGATAAAGCCCGTCTTGTTCTTTCACTATACTCGCGCTAAAAAGTGTTGCAGATGGAATTTGGGATAGTTCGTTGGCTATCTGCACCAAACTTTGGTTTGTATATGTGATACTAAAAAGCGCAGTAGTGTTGTTTCTAAAAGTAAGCACACCTGTTTGAGAAATTGTATCTGTAGAAGACGACAATCCAATAGGCATATCTACAAACGGTGAAGATACTATGTTTGCATAATATTTTCCTTGCAATGTTGGACTATTGTTTATTGTATTTACAATTTGATCTAAAGACATATCTGTGTAATTTAAGCTTGCGTACGTACCAGAGCTAGAGTTGTCTACAAACGAAAGCACACCGGCAGGTCCACTTCCGCTATTAAATACTATATTGGATGAAGAATCTACTATGTTGTAAACGTTTGTTAAAGAACCTGCGGTGTTGCCGTAAGTGGGCGTTATCTGTAAATAATAATTCCCAGAAGGGTCTAAAGATATGTTTGCTTCAAACATCCCACTGGCATCTATTGAGTTTGAAAGTTGCACAAGATTTAAAGCGCCGTAATTTGATATAGTATAGCTTGGCGTAGTACCAGTATAAAATGTTAAACTACCGTTTGACACACCCAAAGAGGAAAGAGGAGCCGCCGTCGATGAGACATGATTTGGAGGAAAACTCCATGTTTCTCCTTGATTTCCTATTGGTGAATCTGTACTTGTAAGATTTTGCACCAAATAATAATTTGATCCGCTTTGTACCGGAATTTTTGTGTTCATTATTGCATTGGCGGCTACGTTGTCTTGTTCTACTTTATACGTATTTACATCGTACGAGAAATCTATCATCGCTTTCAACTCTCCGCCCTGCACATAGTTTGTGATGTCTATAGCTTGATTGTTGTTGTTTAACCACTCTATTTTTTGGTAGGGTGAGTTACCAGAACTACCAAGAGCCAACTTCCAATAATTGGTGCCGTCCACCAGTGTAAAACCACCGTTTATCGAGATATGCACTCTTCCAATGGAATCTTCTTGGACATTTACACTTATAAGCTTTGAAAGCTGTGATATATATGCATCTCTTTGATCCAAAAGTTCTTTGTAGTCATGAGCATTCGAATATGTAAGCGCATACGAGGCGGTAATCTGTTGATTAAGATTTGCTAAGTTTTTTATAAGCGTGTTTATCTGATTTAAATATTGTAAAGAATTTGTTGGGACTTGGTACGCTAAATTGTTTATAGTAGAGGCGTTTGAATTTAAATTCTGAACAAAATTGCTTGCCGTAGTAAGTACCTGATTTTGATATCCTACATTTGATGTATCAGTAAAAAGCTGTGTAAAAGCACTAAAAAAAGCATCGTCGTATGATGTGGAAGAAGAGTTAGGACCAACAACGTTAAATATATTTTGTACTTGCTTGTTGTATTGTAATCTTGTATTGAAATAGTCTAGGCTTGAACTTTTGTTTTGTAAAAGCTGGAAAAAGTAAAGATTTTGAATTCTTTTTATATCTTGCATGCTTATACCAACAGGATAAGTATCTTGTATTATCGGGACCTCTTGTGCATAGTTTGAATTACTGGCATTTGTTATATTTTGAGAGGTAATGTCTATAGCTTGCTTAAATATGTTAAGAGCATTTGTTACCAAGTCGTATGAACCAAATCCCATATCAAACCCTAGCCGAAAATCCTTTAGACTTAATGTAATTTACAGTTTCTGATACGAGCCCATTTATTATGGTATTTAGCTCTAATACAACGTTAGATATAAACAACAAATCATCCATGTGTTTTAGTATAAATTCTTCCGGAGATTTTTCAATGATAGTTAAAAGTTCTTGAAGTTTAGAAGATACATTTTGATATTCAAAAGGTCTTTCAAGCGCTTTCTTTATTTCAGCTATCAGCGTTTCCATATTTTTTATATCGGTTTTTGCATTCATGATTTTAACATTAACCCAATATCTATGATAAGCTTTTCTAAAACTTCCACTGGATCGTTAAAATAATATTTTATACTCATATCGGCTTTTTGAAGAGCCTTTACAATGCTAAAAAGCTTATCCTTATTAACAATACTTAACTGTTTTGATAATATGTTTTTCTGAAACGGATGGCTTATATTTAAAATCTTACATACCTCATCAAAACTTACGTTCATCTTAAAAGCCAAATACATGTTCATAAATTGTTTTTGCATAAACCCAAGAGTTACCAACGGATGCTGACCCAACTTGATGCTATCGTAAAAGATAGATAGCGCTTTCTTTACATCTTGCTTTATTAAAGCATCTACGATAGAAAACGCTTCGTCTTTTGGTTCTTTTACAAGAGCTCTTGAAAGTGTTTCCTTAGTAATAGGCATAGATTTTGACAATATAAGAAGCTTGTCTGTTTCATTTTTTAGGTTTAAAGAATCTGTACCTATGATATTTAACAATTCGTTTATTATGTCTTGGTTTAAGTCAATGCCTTCTTTTTTGAATTTTTTCTGTATAAGGCTTTTAAGATAATCAGGCTTTTTTTGCTTTGATGTTAATATATTTATATCTCCAAGAATGTTTTGAACAGCTTTTATGTCTTTTTCTGTCAGATCTTCGTACTCCTCAAATATAAGTATGTTTTGAGTTTTTTTTATAAAATCCAAATTTTCTTTTTTTAATTTGTTTAAGAGTTCCGTAAAATTTTTTATTATAATAACTATTTTTTTGTTAAAAATATTCCTAGAAGTGATTATATTTCTTAAATTTTCATAATCAAGTTCGTCTGCCCAATATGTTTTTGTATCGTATTTTTGTTTTATAAGCTGTTCAAAATATTGGATAAAATATATATCTTTTCCATATACAACAGTATGAGTTAAATTGTCTAGATTGTTATCTTTTTTTATATACTCCAAAACATCAAGCATTTTTATAAAATAGTAAATTTAGCAAGTTTTTCAATGTCTGTTTCATAAGATGTCTATGCACTACCATGTCCACCATGCCTTTTTTTAGTAAAAATTCCGATGTCTGAAAATCTTCTGGTAGTTGCTGCTTTATAGTTTGTTCTATAACCCTTGCACCTGCAAATCCTATTATAGCTTTTGGCTCTGCTATGATAACGTCTCCTAAAAACGCAAAAGATGCCGACACACCTCCAGTAGTAGGATTTGTAAGCACAGTAATAAAAGGTATTCCGTTTTTATGCATAATATCCACCGCTATAGAAGTTTTTGCCATCTGCATTAACGATATTACGCTCTCTTGCATCCTAGCACCACCAGATGTGATTACGCTTATATGTGGTTTTTTGTCTTGAACTGCCTTTAAAGAAGCCAATTTAAACCTTTCGCCTACCACAGACCCCATGCTTCCGCCTATGAAACTAAAATCCATAACACTCAAAATAACAGGGTAATCAGATAATTTTCCATCAAACACCGTCATAGCTTCTGACGTATTTGATGTCTCCTTCAAAGTTTTTAGCCTATCTTTGTATCTTTTTGTATCTTTAAAAGACAAAAAATCCGTAGGTAGTATGTACTCAAAAAGTACGTTATAGTTGTAATCAAGAAGCATACTTGCCCATAGGTATGGATTCATTTGATGATGATGACCACACTTGGGACATACGTAGAAGTTAGTTTCCAGTTCTTGAGCTAAAAGTATATTTTTACACTCTTCACACTTTGTCCAAAGGTTTTCCTTCTTTTCTTTTTTTCTGAAAAAATCAAGTATTCCCATATCAAATCTCTACATTGTCTATAAGCCTAGTGCTTCCTATTCTCACAGCTATAAATATTCTATCATACTTGCTTGGTGTTGTCTTTTCTTCAAGCGTTTCTTTATCTACTATTTTTATATAATCTATCACATCCACATCAAGCACAGCTTTAGCGTACTCTATAATCTTATCAGTATCTTTTATACCTTTTTCGAAAGCTTCTTTGGCTTTTAGTAGAAATCTATATATGGAACTTGCCCTTCTTCTTTCCTCTTGATTTAGATAGGCATTTCTTGAGCTCATAGCAAGTCCATCTTCTTCTCTTTTTGTAGGAATAGGTACTATTTCTATATCTAAGTTCAGATCTTTCACAAGTTTTTGGATGATTTTGAGCTGTTGATAATCTTTTTCTCCAAAGAAAGCTTTATCTGGTTTTATTATATTAAAAAGCTTCGTAACAACCGTACACACACCATCGAAATGCCCTGGCCTAAAAGTACCTTCTAAAATATCTGCCAAAGGCCCTATATTTATAGTTGTAGAAAAACCCTCTGGATAAATCGTATCTACATCAGGTATAAAAACCATATCTATCTTAGCTTCCTCTAAAAGCTTTAAATCCCTTTCTAAGTTTCTTGGATATCTGCTGTAGTCTTCTTTAGGACCAAACTGTTTTGGATTTACAAAAATACTAACCACAGTAATATCACACATATTTTTTGAAGCTTTTACCAAAGACATATGTCCTTCGTGTAAATATCCCATAGTAGGTACAAAACCAATTGTTTTGAATTGCTGTTTTATGCTTTTAATAAAAGCCCTAACACAATCTATATCTTTACAAACATCCATAGTTTTCATTATACAATAAATCTAATAAGCCCCTTCTTTTTTGAAGACAACCTTAACTGTTTTAAGTATTATTACTATATCAAACCAAAGCGACCAATTTAACACATACCAAGTATCTAGTTTAAGCCTTTCCTCAAAAGAAAGCTCGTTTCTTCCGCTTACTTGCCATAGGCCTGTAATACCTGGTTTTGTAAGAAGTATATAATCTTTGTAATCTCCCATATCCTTTTCCTCGGAAGGCAAGTAAGGCCTTGGGCCTACTAAGCTCATATCCCCTTTTAAAACGTTGAATATTTGAGGAAGCTCGTCTAAAGAGGTTTTTCGTAAAAACCTACCTACTCTTGTAATTCTTGGGTCATGCTTTTTTAATTTTTTAAAAGTTTGCCATTCTAACTGAGCGTCTTGGTTTTCCTTTAAAAAATTTTCTAGTATCTCTTGATTATTTATATACATTGTCCTAAACTTTATACATTTGAATATCTTGCCGTTTTTGCCCAATCTTTCTTGTACAAAAAACACCGGTCCTTCGCTGTCTATCTTTATCAATATGGCAAAGATACTTATAACAAAAAGCAATATAGGAAGCATAGTCAAAGATAGTAAGATATCAAAAGTCTGTTTTATTATTTGGTTTAGCTTTGAATCTAGGTTGTTTGTAATCTTTATTAAAAAAAGCTGTTCCGTAAAAATATGATACAATTCACTATTTAAAAGCCCTATACCCTTCAAATCAGGCACTACAAACACCTGCTTAATATATCTATGGGCTGTGTTTACAAGGTGAGCAAGCTCTTCATTACCCAAAGATGGTATAGAAACAACAGCAGCTTCTATATTCTCTTCTTTTAGCTCTTTTATTTTTTCTACTTTTCCTATTATTGGTATCTTAAAACCTTTTATTTCAACAAACCCACTTTTAAAATCATCTAAAAACCCTTTTATTTCATATCCAAGATACCAGTCATCTATAATGCCCTTTGCTACGCTTTTTCCAGAGGACCCAGCCCCTATTATAACTATTGGGCTTTTCCAAATATCAAAATGGTTTAATATCTTTTTCCCTATGTACCTTAAAATAGATATAGTAAAAATAGCGTAAAAACAAAGAAGTATCAAGGTAAGCCTAGACATCTCTAAAGAGATTTTACTAAGAGACAGCACCGCAAAGGCAAAAACACCCGATAAAAAAACTGCTTTTAGTACCTCTTTTACCTCATACCAAAAGGTGTATCTTCTTGTATAAAGCTTTTGATACCATAAAAAAAATATAAACACAAGAGGCATCCACCAAAAAGATAAAAAATGCTCAAAACTAAACGAAAAAACAACATTTTTTATAAATATTCTCCCCAATATTTTTCTTGTTATATAAGCTAAAAAAAGTGCAATATAAAAAGCCAAAACATCTATTGATATAAGTAAAAAAAATCTTAATGACCCTTTCATTAGAGTAAGATACCGCTGGTGTTGGGTCTAAATTGAAGAGCTAAGCTTACATGCTCTGGTTTTATATATCCTGAATTATTCATATCTGCTATAGTCCTAGATACTTTTAAAAGCCTTGTATAAGATCTTCCGGTAAGGTTTAAGTTTGTTATAGCGGCACTTAAAACTTTCTTTGCAGGCTCATCCAGTATACAATACATATCTATCTCTTCTTCGGTCATTTCTGAGTTAAACTTCGTTTTTGAATTCTTAAATCGCTTTGTCATAATATCAAAAGCCCTTAAAACCATATCTTTTAAATCTTTTGAAGATACTTCTTTCTTTCGGTTTATAAGTTCATGCTCTTTTAGAGCTTCTACACTTACAAACAAATCTATCCTATCCAACAAAGGACCAGATATCTTTGATTGATATTGCTTTATTTGATTAGGTGTGCATTTGCAAGCTTTTAAATTGCTTTTATAATATCCACAAGGACATGGATTCATAGCACCCACCAAAAGAAAAGAAGCGGGAAATTTTATACTACCGTGCACTCTTGATATGGTAACTTCTTTATCCTCTAAAGGTTGTCTTAGGGCTTCTAAAACTTTTCTGTTAAATTCAGGCATCTCGTCCAAAAACAAAACACCTTTGTGAGCTAAAGATACTGCACCTGGCCTTGGAGTGCTTCCTCCACCTATCAATGACGCTTCAGATGCGCTTGCATGTGGTGACGCAAAAGGCCTTTGTTTTATAAGTGAGTTTTTTAAAAGCCCAGCTACACTGTATATTTTTGATACTTCTAAAGACTCCTCTTCATCCAAGGGCGGCATAATACCTGGAAGTCTTTTTGCTAGCATAGATTTTCCACTGCCTGGTGGTCCTATTAAAAGCATGTTGTGAAAACCAGCCGCCGCTATAGCACAAGCTTTTTTTGCCATACTCTGACCTATTATATCAATCATATCAAGATAATCTTCTTCTTTAGTTTCTTGTTTATGTTTTATAGGGCTTATAGCTATGTCTTGATTTATGAAGTTCACTAGCTCTACAATATCTTTTGGAGAATATACGTTTATATCTTCTAAAAAAGAAATCTCTTGAGCGTTTTCTATAGGTACCACTATATTTTTTATACCTATTTCTTTAAGGGTCAATGCCATAGGAAGCACACCGTTTATCGGTTTTATAACCCCGTCCAAAGAAAGCTCTCCTAAAAAAGCATAATTTTTCACATTTTCTTTATTTATTACGTCAAGGTAACTAAGAATGCCAACCGCTATTGGAAGATCGTAAAATGTACCTTGTTTTTTTAGATTAGAAGGCGATAAATTTATCGTTATCCTTTTTGGAGGAAAACCAAAACCTTTGTTTATTAGACTTGATCTTACCCTTTCCTTAGATTCTTTTATAGCTGCGTCTGGTAGTCCTACTATGTTAAAGCTTGGCAATCCATTTGATACATCTATTTCTACTGTTACCTTTATTCCCTCTATCCCAACAAGTCCACCGCTAATTATCTCAAAAAACATTTTCTCTTACAGTGTCATCTTCTTCCAAATATTCACCGCTTTGCACCTCTAACATTTCAAGGTCTATGATACCTGGATTTTCAATATAATGCCATGTGGATTTGGGTACAAAAAAGCTTTCGTTTTCATGAAAAAAATATTCTTTATCGGCTATAAGGACTTTGGCCGTACCCCTTAAGACGATCCAATGCTCTGTTCTGTGATGGTGCATTTGCTTAGATATATGTTTTTTTGGTTTTAACAAAAGCTTTCTTATCTTGAAATTTTTTCCCTCTTCTAGAAGCACATAATACCCATAAGGCTTATAAGATATTAAAGATTCTTCCGCTCTTTTATCGTTTTTAGCTTTTAGTATATCAACAATTTTTTTAACATCTTGAGAGTTATTTTTATCTGCTATCAAAGTAGCATCTTCTGTATCAACTATTATTAAGTTTTTTAGTCCCAAAGCACCTACAAATCTTTTATTCGATATTATGAGGTTGTTATCAGAGTTTATACTTATATAGTTTTCCCCTAAAATAGCATTGTTGTTTTCATCTTTTTTTAACTCTTCATAAACAGAAAGCCACGAGCCAACATCAGACCATTTTATATCAAGCTTTGCACATGCGCCTTTTTTAGTGTGCTCCATAATTGCATAGTCAAACGATAAAGCCTTTGCTTTTTTAAAGCTTTCTAGATCTCCTTTTGTGGATATATCATAAAGGGCGCTATCTATCTTTTTAAACTCGTTTATCAGTAGGTCCTTATCGGCAAAAAACAACCCGCTGTTCCAAAGATATTCGCCAGAATTTATATATTCTTGGGCTAACTCTTTGCTTGGTTTTTCTACAAATTTTTCTATCTTATATATATTGTTTTCTTTTGAAAGTGTATCTCCTAATTTTATATATCCATATCCAGTTTCTGGGTGCGTTGGGCTTATACCAAAGGTTATTATATGAGTTTTTGTATATGGATAAGTGTTTTTTATATATTCTTGAAAACGCTCTTTATTTTCAATTCTATGGTCTGATGGTATTATAAGTAAACTATCGTTATCTTTTGTATGATAGGTGGCTAAAGCTATAGCAGGAGCTGTGTTTTTTGGAACTGGCTCTATAATTATATTTGCTTTTATGTTTATCTCTTCCAAATGGTTTTCCACTATCCAATAATAACTGTCAGAGGTTACTATAAGTATCTCTTTTACTATATCTTTTACTCTTAAAACAGCCTCTTGGAACAAAGAATACTCTGAGAAAAGCCTCAAAAATTGCTTTGGATAGTTGGCCCTAGATAAAGGCCAAAGCCTAGTACCAGAGCCCCCGCATAGTATGACAGCGGTAATATCCATACTATTTATCTATGTAGTGGATCCTTCTTCATCTAAGTATAAGTCTTCATCGGATATAACACCGTTCCATCTTGAAAAACCAGGAAGTGCTTCTATCCTATACCAAGCGGAGCGATACCATATGCCTTCCGGGTCTTTTTTTACCGGTGCCAATTCGTAAGCTTTTGTCTCTTTATGATAATCCCACGTAATATAGTTGTTAAAATCTTGAATTATATCAGTTATCGCCACTCCTATTTCTCCGGTAAGTATTTTTTGAAATTCTCTCCATCTGTATATAGAAGAATCCCTTAGCGTAAGTCCAAAATAACCTACGGCTCCCTCATCTTTTAAAAGCGAAATACCTCTTTTTATAAAAGCACTAAAAGCCGCTATAGTTTCTGGTGGATCTGTGATAAATACGTCAAATTTACCAAGCATTTCCTCTGGAAGAGGCTTTCTTAGGTCCCATACAAACGCTTTTGCATTTTTTATGCCAAGTCTTTCAAATATCTCGTTGTCAAAATCTATAGAGCGTTTATCTATATCTATTATAGTAACAGAGTTTGCCTTTCTTGACAGGGCTATCGCCAATCCTGTCAGATCATCCTCTGCTCCCATCACAACTATATCTTTACCCTGCAAGTCTCCCCTTGAATCTATAAACAGCACCCTACTAACCGTAGTTTCTGGAGTTACTGAACCTTGATCGTAGTCCTGGATAGCCTTTGGTCTATTCTTTGTCTCTTGTAAAAATGCCCTATAAAGTTCTATATCTAAATAAAACGGTATTCCCCTACCCTCACAAGCTTGGCATCTGTATTCTTTTCTTGGATGTATATTATATTCTTTGATAAGATCGTATCCTTTCTGAGTAAGCCTTATATCCTGGTTTTGATCCACAAACGCATACCCTTCTTCTAAAAGCGTATTCACAATGCCTGCGGCTGCTGGTACCGGTAAATCTGCATAGTCTACTATGCTCCAAAAGTTTCCCGTTATCAAAAGCCCAGACAACACCATTTCTATATTTTTCTTATACAACTTTACTCCGCCTTTCTCTTTGGCTTTCTCTGCCAATTCTACAAGCTTGTTTGCAGTACTCAAAACATCACCTCCTTAAATTGGTGCTGATATTATACCACAATTCGAGCTATTATGCTTAAGTATAAATTTAAGCGTTTATTTTATAGGTAATAATTCAACATATACGCAGTTATACCGTTTGTCAAAACTGTAAAATCGTTTTAAATTCTAAGACATTACTCCTAAAATGATAAATATATTATCTCTATTTTGAATAAGCGTATTCATTTTCTCAAACCCATCTAACAATATGTATTGTAAAAAATGATAAGGTGCAAACTAGATTTAAGTTAAAATATAAATCATTGATACAAATACTTATTTTTTATAATTTTTATGTATGAGTTTTTTCCAATTAAAAACGCATTTAAAACCAGCCGGAGACCAACCAAAAGCTATTGATAAGTTACTATCCAACTTTGAAGCCGGCGCAAAAGCCCAAGTGCTTCTTGGTGCTACAGGTACTGGTAAAACTTTCACCATAGCAAACATTATAGCCAAATACAAAAAACCAACGCTTGTATTGGCCCACAACAAAACGTTGGCAGCACAACTTTATAGAGAATTTAAAGAACTTTTTCCAGACAACGCCGTAGAGTATTTTATATCCTACTATGATTATTATCAACCTGAGGCTTACATACCAGAAAAAGACCTTTATATAGAAAAAGATTCCTCCATAAACGACATACTTGATAAATACCGTCACAGCGCCACAAAATCTGTTATTGAAAGGGCTGATACGATAGTGGTAGCCTCGGTATCCTGTATATACGGCCTTGGTTCTCCAGAACATTATGTAAATATGCGTATTCAGCTTTTAAAAGGACAAAAACTAGATCCTTTAAAATTATCACGTCAATTGGTAGAGATAGGCTATGAGAGAAACGATTTCTCTTTCAAAAGAGGAACTTTCTCTGTAAGAGGTGGGGATTCCATCGAAATAGTGCCTTCTCATGCTGATGACATTGTCATACGTATAGAGTTTTGGGACAATGAAATAGATTCCATAAAAGAGCTTGATTTACTAAATAGAAATATTATAAGAGAAATAGATTACACTGTCTTATTTCCGGCCACACACTATGTAGCCCCAAAACCAGCCCTTATGGAAGCTATAGAAAAGATAGAAAAAGACCTAAAAGAAAGAGTTGAATACTTTAAATCTCAAGGCAAGGAAATAGAGGCTCAAAGATTATGGCAAAGGACTATGTACGATATAGAGATGATAAAAGAAATTGGTCATTGCAAAGGCATAGAAAACTATTCTAGATATTTTGACGGTAGAAAGGAAGGAGAGCCTCCTTTTACACTGCTTGATTATATGCCAGAGGACTTTTTGCTTATAGTAGACGAATCTCACGTCACAATACCACAAGTAAGAGGCATGTACAACGGAGATATATCTAGAAAACAAAAGCTGGTGGATTATGGATGGAGATTGCCCGCCGCTTTAGACAATAGGCCTCTTAAGTTTGATGAGTTTTTAAGAAAAATCAATAAAGTTATATTTGTGTCAGCTACACCAGGAGATTGGGAAATAGAGTTTTCAAAAGGAATCATAGTAGAGCAAATAGTAAGACCCACTGGTCTATTGGATCCAGAGATAGAATTAAGACCAACTACAAATCAATTGGAAGATTTGATAAAAGAGATTTTAAAAGTAAAAGCCAGAAACGAGAGAGCTATAGTTTTAACCACCACAAAAAGATTATCAGAAGATGTAGCAGATTATCTCACAGAAAGGAGAATAAAAGCAAAATATCTTCACTCCGATTTAGATGCCATAGAAAGGGCAAAAGCTATAAAAGAACTTAGAGAAGGCTCAATAGACGTTATTGTTGGAGTAAACTTGCTAAGAGAAGGTATCGATATGCCTGAAGTTTCTTTGGTGGCTATATTAGAAGCCGATAAAGAAGGATTTTTAAGAAGTACCACCTCTCTTATACAAACCATAGGCAGAGTAGCAAGAAATATAAATGGCAAAGCCATACTTTACGCTGACCGCATCACAGAATCTATGAAAAAAGCCATAGATGAAACCAACAGAAGAAGAGAAATACAAAAACGTTACAACGAAGAGCACGGCATAACACCAAAATCCATTATAAAACCTGTTAAAGAGCTTTTAAGCATAGAAGACTTGGACTATGTGAAAGTACCAGATTCTATACCAAAAGGTATTAAGACAGAAAAAGACTTGATAGAACGGTTAAACAAGCTTGAAAAGATGATGTGGGAAGCTTCTAAAAAATGGGAATTTGAAAAAGCTGCAAAAATAAGAGATGAGATAAATGAACTTAAAAAAGTTGCCGGTTTGTTTTAGGCTTTTATGAATATAAAACTGTTTTTATCAGATATTGACGGAGTTTTAACGGATGGAAAGCTTTACTACACAAAAAATGGAGAGGAGATAAAAGCTTTTAACGTATTGGACGGACTTGGTATAAAACTTCTTCAAAGCGCCAACATAAAATTCGGTGTCATATCTGGAAGGCATTCTGAAGCGTTGATAAACAGGTTAAAAGAGTTAAAGATAGACATAATATATACTGGAAATCACAACAAGCTTGATATCTACAACAAGATAAAAAAAGATTTTGCTTTAGAAGATGAAGAAATTTGTTATATGGGAGACGATATAGTGGATATTCCCATTTTAAAAAGAGTAGGTTTAAGCTTTGCCCCCTCAAACGCCCATGATTACGTAAAAGGCTTTTGTAAATATATAACAAAAAGACAAGGTGGTGATGGTGCTTTGAGAGAAGCCATAGAGCATGTTCTTGATCTAACCGGGAAGCTAGCTGACATACTAAAATCTTTTGATGTTTAATTTCTTATTTTAATAAAATTTTAATTTTTATGTTATATAATAAAGTTGTAAGGAGGATTTATGAAAATAGCCTTTTGTGAATTAGAAGGTTGGGAAATGCCTTATATAGAAAAGTTTGTAGAAGAAAACAATTTGGAGCTTGTATGCTTTTCAAATGAAACGATAGACAAAGTAGAAATTCCAGATAATGTAGAAATCCTAAGCGTTTTCATATATTCTAAAATCACCAAAGACGTGATAGATAGCTTACCTAATTTAAAACTTATAGCTACTAGGTCTACGGGCTTTGACCATATAGATGTAGCTTATGCAAATTCCAAAGGAATAACAGTATGCAATGTACCGTCCTATGGTGAAGAAAGCGTATCTGAATACGCTATAATGCTTATGTTAGCTTTAGCAAGAAAACTAAGAGAAACTATAGATAACGTAGAAAAGGGCGTATACAAAACATCAAATTTAAGGGGTATTGAGCTCGCTGGCAAAACTTTAGGTGTAATTGGCACTGGTAGGATAGGTGCAAGAACAGCCCTTTTGGCGAAGTGCTTTGGTATGGACGTTGTTTGCTACGATGCAAGGCAAAACCAAACACTTATAGATGCTGGCATAAAGTATTTAGATTTTAACGAGCTTTTATCTGTTTCAGATTTTATCACATTACATGTACCTTATTTGCCATCAACTCATCATCTTATCAATATGGACAATATAAAGCTTTTCAAAAAAGGAAGTTTTCTTATAAACACATCGAGAGGTAAGGTAGTAGAAACCGAAAGCGTAATATATGGCTTAAAGCAAAAGATATTGGCTGGAGCTGCCATAGACACTTTTGAATCAGAAGAGATAGTGATGGAAGAGCATCTTTTGTGGAATGAAAACCTGTCTGCAGAAACTCTCAAAAAAGCCCTAGAGATAAATTATATTCTCAAGCATCCAAACGTTATTATAACACCGCACAACGCTTACAATACAAAGGAAGGGCTTCATAGGATATTGAACACCACCTTTGAAAATATACAATCTTTCTTGAAAAATCAGCCTAAGAATGTTGTTAAATAGTATCCTGATTTTTAAAATGACCGACAAACCAATTTTTAGTATAATATAGTTTGTGAAGTCAAAGTATTTTAAGCTAGGTCTTTTTGTTCTTTTAAGCGCCATAGCTTTTGCTTTCATGGCAATAAGTTTTAGCAGCATAAGGTATTTCTTTGAAAAATCAAACACATATGAGGCGCTGCTTGACGATGTACATGGTTTAAGCGTTGGGGCGGAAGTAAGGGTAAACGGCGTAAAAGCAGGTAGAGTTGAAAAGATTAGCTTTAGAAACGGTAAAGTTTTAGTGGTTTTCTCTGTAAAAAAAGATATTCCCATATATAAAGATGCCGAAGTGTCCATAGGTACTTTTGGGCTCATGGGAGATAAATACGTATCTGTAGAAGAAGGACATTCTATATACGGCGAACTTCCGCCAAACAGTATGATAGAAAATATAGGTGTTTCATCAGATACAGAATCTCTCATCAAAAATCTAAACAACACTGCAAAAAACTTTTCTGTAGTAGCCTCTAATTTAGCCAGTATAATATCTCAAAATAGGGATCAGATAGAAGGCATAATCCAAAATTTGGATGCTCTTACCAAAAACTTAAACACCATGGTAGCCCAAAACCAAGAGACATTAAAACAAACTATCTCTAACTTGGACATGCTCACTTATCAACTAAACCTTACTCTACCTCAAACTATAGCCGATATAGATAGAACCGCAAAGAATTTAGCTCAAATAACTGGGCAAAACAAAGAAGATATAAGGACTCTTGTTGAAAATTTAAAAGCACTTTCTTCTACCTTAAAAGATCAAACTCCTGTTTTGATGGCAAATTTAAATACGCTTTCTCAGAATTTGAATAACTTGGTAGTGGAAAATCAAAACGGTGTGCATACATCTATTAAAAATTTTGCTGAACTTTCTAAAAGCTTAAAACAAAGCTCCGATGAACTAAACCAAATACTTGCAAAAATAAATACTGGTCAAGGCACATTGGGTAAGCTAGTAAATGATAAAAGTTTATATGCAAATGCAAACAATGCCCTTTCTACATTCTCACATCTTGGAAAAATTGTCAATAGGTCAAACCTTTATATAGGTGGCAGATTTGAACTCTTTAGAGCTGGTCAATCAAAAGGTATACTATCTTTAAAATTTCAACCTAACAACCACGAGTACTATCTTTTTGAAATCGTCGGTAACTCAATGGGTAGAGTTACCACTCAATACATAAACAACAACCCTCAAACCATATATGAGTATAAGCCAGAATATACGTTGCAATACGCCAGAATTTTTAAAGATCCATTCTTCAGGCCAGGAAAATCTTACTTTGTAGTAAGGGGTGGTTTGAAAGAATCTACTGGAGCAGTAGGATTTGATTATATATACAACAACAGGCTTACATTCACTTCAGATTTGTGGAATTTTGGTAGAAAAGATTATCCTAACACGCCAAACCTAAAACCAGATTTACAAATAGGTGCTACATATCAAGTTTTTGGTCCACTTTTTGTAAGGGGTGGTATAACAGATATACTAAACAGTCAACTTACAGGTGGTTTTATAGGAGCTGGGCTAATGTTTACGGACAACGATTTAAAATATTTGCTTGGAGCAGTAAAAATACCTTAACCATACCAATCTTCTAACACATCCTCAAGTATAGCTTCGGCTGGGTTTTTATCTGGTATTAAAAGCCTTTCCATTTCCTCAAGTATTTCAATACGTTTTTCATACATGTTGTCTTTAGTTTTGTTTTGTTTGCTTTTAATCAAATGATCTAATATACTCTTAAAATCTTCAAAACTATCCACCTTGTAAGCGTATTCTAAAGCTAATTCGCCTATTTGATTTAATGGCTGGTGAGCTTTTGAGTCAAAAAATATAAGAGGTTTCCCAGTGGCCACAGGATACTCCACCAAAAACGAAAGTCCATCTGTGAGCATAGCATCGGATTCAGAAAATATAGAAAAATAATCTCCCCCAGTGTAGATTTCAACGTTTTCTATATTACTAAATTCTTCAAGCCATTTATCGTATTCTTCCTTATGCATAATGTTATGCTCCATCAAAGATCTTCTTAAAAATGGATGTGGTTTAAAAATAATTTTTATATCCCTATTTTCTTTTGCCAATCTTGTCATATCTTGATAGATTTTATGAAAAACTCCAAAGCCAAGCCATCTTTTAGCTACGCTATGATGAGGTGCCCATATCAAAGTAAAAGTATATTGAGAGGGCTCTTTTTCACCTCGTTTATTTTTCCTAAGATATCTTAACTTGTATAGCTTGGTACTACCAACAACTTTAACGTTTTTGGCTTTTAATATCTGATACTTTTCAAAATAACTCTTATCCAAATCCGTTTGAACATATATTCTATAAGCTAAATTATGAACGTAGGAATTAAAGTGAAGATCGTCTTGCTCTGGTTTAAAATGCTCCACCAGTGTAATTGGATAATAAGGAACATATAAAATTTTTGCAAACATGACATATGGCACTTTTAAAGCCAATGGCCTATCGTTATCCCAAGGACTTTGTATAAAAATATAATCTGGATTTAACGCTAAAAGAATATCAAGAGCATAGTAAGTATTTTCCATATTAAAAGTTATATGCTCTATACCTTTTATTGTTAGCTCTTTTGATACCTCATCAGCCCCTTCTGCTATCATTGCATCTTTAAAATGGTTATTTATAGCTATTACAACCGTATCCACTTTTTCGCAGTTTTTAAAAGTAAAATAAACATCTTCTATATTATAAAAAGCCTGTAAATGATGTATTAAGAACACGACTCTTGGTTTTTTGTTCGAGTTAATTTTTCTTGATATAGCGTATATACCTTGCTGTAACGTATGAAACTGCTGATAAGACTGGAAAAACAAATCGTTTTTTAACTGTGTTATATTTATTACTGCAAAGTTTTCTAAATTGTTTAAACGTTCTATGATAGCTTTTTGATTATCAAGCAGCTCTTGTAACTTTTTTGTTATATCTTCTTCCACAAAAGTATTATAATACAATATTATAAAAAGATTATAAATAAATAATTTAAACCCCCGAGGGCGACCTACTTTCCCGTGCCGTTTGCCCAGCACAGTATCATCGGCGCAGAAGGGCTTAACTGCCGGGTTCGGAATGGATACCGGGTGTTTCCCCTTCGCTATTGCCCGCGGAGAATCTTGATTTTTAATTTTATAAGCTCAATAGGTTTGAGAAAGAAGAAGTTAGTGGGTATGCAAGTCGAACGAGCTATTAGTACCCTTTAGCTCCACCAATTGCTTGGCTTCCACTACAGGGCCTATCAACGTGGTCATCTTCCACGGCTCTTCAGGGAGTTCTTATCTTGAGGTGGACTTCGCGCTTAGATGCTTTCAGCGCTTATTCCGTAGAAGGATAGCTACTGGGCGCTACCACTGGAGTGATAACCCATACACCAGAGCCTTCCCTGTCCCGGTCCTCTCGTACTAAGGACAGACCCTCTCAAAACTCCTGCGCCCACGGCGGATAGGGACCGAACTGTCTCGCGACGTTCTGAACCCAGCTCGCGTCCCCCTTTAATGGGCGAACAGCCCAACCCTTGGAACCTGCTTCAGCTCCAGGATGGGGGGAGCCGACATCGAGGTACCAAACTTCGCCGTCGATAGGGGCTCTCGGGCGAAATTAGCCTGTTATCCCCGGAGTAGCTTTTATCCGCTGATCACATGCCCTTCCACTCGGAATGCATGTGGGTCACTAAGCCCCGCTTTCGCGTCTGCTCGACATGTCTGTCTCACAGTCAGGCACCCTTATGCCTTTGTACTCGATGGCGAATTTCCGACTCGCCTGAGGGTACCTTTGGACGCCTCCGTTACTCTTTAGGAGGCAGCCGCCCCAGCTAAACTGCCCGCCTGACACTGTCCCTTGCAAGGCTTACTTGCTAAGGTTAGAACTCTAACCTATCCAGGGTGGTATCTCACCGGTGGCTCCACCCCTCCCGAAAGAGGGGCTTCCTAGCCTCCCACCTATCCTGCGCAGGATAGGTCAAAGTCCAATGTCAGGTTACAGTGAAGCTTCACGGGGTCTTTCCGTCCTGCCGTGGGTAGCCGGTGTCTTGACCGGCATCACAATTTCATCGGGTCTCTCCTCGAGACAGCGTGGCACTCGTTGGACCATTCATGCAGGTCGGAACTTACCCGACAAGGAATTTCGCTACCTTAGGACCGTCATAGTTACGGCCGGCGTTTACCCGGGCTTCGATTTGGGGCTTGCACCCCGCCTCTTAACCTACGAGCACTGGCCAGGTTTCAGACCACATACGTCCTCTTTCGAGTTTGCGTAGTCCTGTGTTTTTGGTAAACAGTCGGCACCACCTGGTCTCTGCGACCCACGGAGGCCTTCGCCGAAAAACTACAACCTCCATGGGCACCCCTTCTTCCGAAGGTACGGGGTCAATTTGCCGAGTTCCTTGAGGAGAGTTCCCCCGACGCCTTAGGCTACTAACCCAGCCCACCTGTGTCGGTTTCCAGTACGGTCAGCTAAGCTTCAAAGGTTACGCCATTGTTTCTCGGTAGTGTAGCGTCAAGGCAATTACTTCATCAGCTCTCGGAGTATGAAGAGACGGATTTGCCTATCCCTTCCTCCTACTACCTTGAACCTGCATTCCATAGCAGGCTGCCTTTAGCTTCCTACGTCATGACTTAACCTCCACTTAGCTGGCACGGGAATGTTGACCCGTTTTCCATCGGCTACGCCTCATCGGCCTCACCTTAGGTACCGGCTAACTGGCGTATGATTTACATTGACGCCAAAACCTTGGGCTTCCGGCGGATAGATTTCTCATCTATCTTCGCTACTACTCATGCCAGGATCCTCACTTCCCTGTCGTCCATCATGCCTTACGGCTTTGACTTCAGCCAACAGGGAACGCTCTCCTACCACAGCTTAACGCTGTCCGTAGCTTCGGTACTGAGCTTAGCCCCGCTAAATTTTCGGCGCGAAACCCCAATAGGCCAGTGAGCTGTTACGCACTCTTTAAAGGATGGCTGCCTCTAAGCCAACCTCCTGGCTGTTTTAGGGGTTTCACATCCTTCCCCACTTAGCTCAGTTTAGGGACCTTAGCTGACGGTCTGGGTTCTTTCCCTCTCGTACCTGGAGCTTATCCCCCGGGTACTGACTGCCATGGACCGCTTTCTCCCCATTCGGAGTTTGGTAGGGTTCGGTACCCCTTTCGAGGCCCTAGCCCTTCCAGTGGCTCTACCTGAGAGAAGCTACCATGACGCTAGGCGTCGACCTATTTCGGAGAGAACGAGCTATCCCGGAACGCGATTGGCTTTTCACCGCTACCCACACCTCATCCAACGGTTTTGCAGCACCGACTGGTTCAGGCCTCCAGACAGTATTACCTGTCCTTCACCTTGGGCATGGGTAGATCGTTCCGCTTCGCGTCTGCCCCAAGCTACTTAACGCCCTATTCGGACTCGGTTTCCCTTCGGCTTCGTCTTGCGACTTAACCTTGCAGCTTAGGACAACTCCCTGGCTCATTTTGCAAAAGGCACGCAGTCGAGGCAAAAGCCTCTTCCACTGGGTTGTAGATCCTTGGTTTCAGGCTCTATTTCACTCCCCTTCCGGGGTTCTTTTCGCCTTTCCCTCGCGGTACTATGCGCTATCGGTCAGCTAGTAGTACTTAGCCTTGGAGAGTGGTCTCCCCAGATTCCTACCACCTTCCGCGGGGGCGGTAGTACTCGAGGACGCATCCGGAAGACTTTATGCTTTCGCATACAGGGCTTTCACCTTCTATGGCGCACTGTTCCAAGTGCTTCTGCTAGCATAAAGTTTTGTAACTTCCGCAAGACCTGGCAGAGTCTTGAAGATGCGCCTCACGACCCCTACAAAGCTAAGGCTGCCACCATGGCACTTTGTAGGTTTAGGCTAATCCCCGTTCGCTCGCCGCTACTTAGGGAGTCTCATTCGATTTCCTTTCCTGGGACTACTAGAAGGTTTTACTTCGTCCCGTGTGTGCCCCTTTCGGGTGCTATGGTATTACCCATAGCGGGTTGCCCCATTCGGAGATCCGGGCCTCAAAGGCTGTTTGCGCCTCCACCCGGCTTATCGCAGCTTACCACGTCCTTCATCCACTCTAGCTGCCAAGGCATCCACCAAGGACCCTTACTAACTTGCATACCCACTTTAATTACTTCTTCTCTCAAACCTATTCAGCTTATGAAGTATGAGCTTCTCCACGTTTTACACATGGAGATGGTGGGATTTGAACCCACGACATCCTGCTTGCAAAGCAGGCGCTCTCCCGCTGAGCTACATCCCCTTAATACGCATCCCTGATAATGGGCCTCACTGGATTTGAACCAGTGACCTTACCCTTATCAGGGGTACGCTCTAACCAAACTGAGCTAGAGGCCCTAAGGGTTAATAGCTCAATGAGAGGATAGCGTAGCAAGTGTTATCCGTTAAAAAAGGAGGTGATCCAGCCGCAGGTTCCCCTACGGCTACCTTGTTACGACTTCGCCCCAGTTACCGATGTTTTCATCGGCCTCTGCCTCCCTTGCGGGTTAGCTTGAGGACTTCCGAAAACACCAGCTTCCGTGGCGTGACGGGCGGTGTGTGCAAGGCCCGGGAACGTATTCACGGCGACATAGCTGATACGCCATTACTACCGATTCCGGCTTCATGAAGGTGAGTTTCAACCTTCAATTCGCACCACGACAAGGTTTGTGAGATTAGCTTGAGCTTGCACTCTCGCTACTCATTGTCCTTGCCACTGTAGCGCCTGTGTAGCCCAGGGCATAAAGGGCATACTGACCTGACGTCGTCCCCTCCTTCCTCCGGCTTGTCGCCGGCAGTCTCCTTATAGAGCACCTCATACGAGGAAGCAAATAAGGACAAGGGTTGCGCTCGTTGCGGGACTTAACCCAACATCTCACAACACGAGCTGACGACGGCCATGCACCACCTGTGGTAGGATTTCTCCCAAAAGGGAAACACGGCTATCTTTCGACAGCCTTTCCTACCATTTCAAACCCTGGTAAGGTTTTTCGGTTAGCATCGAATTAAACCAGACGCTCCACCGGTTGTGCGGGCCCCCGCCAATTCCTTTGAGTTTCAGGCTTGCGCCCGTACTCCCCAGGCGGGATGTTTAACGCGTTAGCTGGGGTGCAGCGAAGTTATCACTACACCTAACATCCATCGTTTACGGCTGGGACTACCCGGGTATCTAATCCGGTTTGCTCCCCCAGCTTTCGTCCATGACCGTCAGTACCGTCCCAGTAGGCCGCCTTCGCCACTGGTGTTCCTCCCGATATCTACGCATTTCACCGCTACACCGGGAATTCCGCCTACCTGAACAGGACTCAAGTAACGCAGTTCGGAATGCCTTGCCGAAGTTGAGCTTCGGGCTTTGACAATCCGCTTACGAAACCAGCTACGGACGCTTTACGCCCAGTAACATCGCGCAACGCTCGGGACCTACGTATTACCGCGGCTGCTGGCACGTAGTTAGCCGTCCCTTCCTCTGATGGTACCGTCAAGACCAGGAGGTATTAGCCCCTAGTCCCATCTTCCCATCTGACAGAGGTTTACACCCCGAAGGGCTTCTTCCCTCACGCGGCATTGCGGGGTCAGGCTTGCGCCCATTGCCCACGATTCCCCACTGCTGCCCCCCGTAGGGGTGCGGGCCGTGTCTCAGTCCCACTGTGGCTGATCATCCTCTAAGACCAGCTACCCGTCATTGGCTTGGTAGGCCATTACCCCACCAACTACCTGATAGGACGCGAACCCCTCTTTGAGCCGAAGCCTTTGACAGCCTCGCTTTCACCTTTTGCCTTAGTGACAAAAGGCAATATAGGGTATTAGCTATCCTTTCGGACAGTTATCCCCTTCTCAAAGGCAGGTTATTCACGCGTTACTCACCCGTTTGCCACTGAGAGTGAGTTGCCCCACTCTCCGTACGACTTGCATGTGTTAGGCATGCCGCCAGCGTTCGCGCTGAGCCAGGATCAAACTCTTCAAAGAATTTTATCCATGGCTTTTAATGTTAATAATGTTGCTACGCTATCCTCTTATTCAGCTATTGAAGTACGACCGTTGATAGCCAACTTTTTGAAGCTATCAACCAATTGAGAATATTAAGTATACAGAAATTTTTTCTTTTTGTCAAGAGGGTGTTATATGATGTGGGTTAGGTTTGTAACAAAGGATTTATTTATGTTTTCCAAAAATATGCTTCTTATCTCTTTCATTACATCTTTAGTTTCATTGAAGGTTTTTTCTCCAAAATCCATAATACTTAAAGTGGATGCAGAACCTTCTCTTTTTAATCTTAGAGAAGTCTCTAAACTTCTTAGATATAAGTAAAGTTCTTTTAGTCTTTCAAAGAAAGGATAAGTATTTTTTAGGATATCCATGGCTTTTAACATAGAAGGCTCTCTTAGCTTTTCCTTTAAGATATATAACTGAGTAATAAATTCAGCATC
Source organism: Hydrogenobaculum sp. 3684 (assembly GCF_000213785.1). NCBI lineage: Bacteria > Pseudomonadati > Aquificota > Aquificia > Aquificales > Aquificaceae > Hydrogenobaculum > Hydrogenobaculum sp. 3684. Next base: position 777,712 of record NC_015557.1, read on the forward strand.
CATCATAGATCCTGATGCCAGCTTTATATTTATTTTATCCTTAGAATATTTTAGGTTCTTCTCTATCTCAAATTTCATATTTAATGTTTCTTGTGCCTCTTTTTCTGTTATATCTTTCTCAAATAAAAACTTATTTACTATGTGTTCAAATTCTTTTTTTAGTTCTTTATCACCGGTAATTACTCTATACCTTGTCCAACTTAGCCTTTCCCAAAATCTTGCCTCATTTTCAAAGTAGTTTTTATAAAAATCAAGAGTGGGGTTTAGCTCACCTTTTTGACCCATAGGTCTTAGTCTAAAATCCACCGCATACAGATAACCTTCTTTTGTGTGAGTAGTCAAAAACTTTATAAAATCTTGTATGTAATTTATCGAACTGATTTTTGTCTGATTATCTTTAACAACAAAGCACAAGTCTAAATCAGAGTTTATGTTTAACTCTTTAGATCCAAGCTTACCAAGGGCAATTAAAAGAGTATCTTCTCTTAGCTCAAAACTCCCTTCTAAAACTACCTCTGCCAACTCTGATAGACTTTCAAACAATTTTATTAAGTTTTTAGATTTTGTTATATAGTTAAGTATTATCCTTATTTCCCACGCTCTTTTAAATCTTCTAAAAAGATTTAACTTATCTAATTCAACTCCTTTATAGTTATCTAAATCCCTTTTTATCTCTTCTTTAGTAGGAAAATCCTGATAAAGGGTCAATATATCTTCTACGGTGTCTGGATATCTCGATATCTCTGTAGATATTGTGTTTGATGCCTCAAATATGTCTAAAAGGGATTCAAATATGCTTTCTTTTTCAAATATTATACGTCTACCGGTTTTACTCATTATAAACTTTTCAAGGTTCCTTAAAATAAGCTCCGGTTCTTTTGATGAGTTTATTTTTTTTATAAACGTGGGTAAATACTCTAAAAACTTCTGCCTTTCTTTTTCCGATAGATATATACCTTCTTTACCTTGAAATATGCCCAATAATGAGTTGAAGAAGTTTTTAGGATTCTTTACATTTGGTATACATTGAGAAAATACCTCAACATCTTCTAATATAACGGCTTCTTGACATGGATTTAAACTTACTTTTTTTCTGCTTTTAGGAAGCAAGTTATCAAAAATTTCTCTAACTCTAGATCTGTGCAAAGACAAAAGACTGTTAAATTTATCTTTTGAAAAGCCCATAAAAAATGCAAATTTTTCTACGTCTTGGTCTTTTAAAACATGATCTTGCACACAATTTTTTATTTGTATAAGATGCTCAAGTCTTCTTAGAAACGTATACGCCTCCTTTAAAGAATTGCCCTCTTCTTCGGATAATATACCATTTTGTTCTAACTTCATTATAAGTCTATACGTATTGCCATCCCTCAAAAGAGGTTTTTTACCTCCTAGAAGAAGGGTCATAGCTTGAAGACTAAATTCTACTTCCCTTATGCCACCCTCACCAGTTTTTACATTGTAACCTTTTGACAGGGTTTTCTTTTTTTGTTCTAACTCTATTTTTTCCTTCATGAGGGAAATATTGTCTAAATCTCTTTGATCTATAGATTTTTTAAATACAAAAGGTATTATAATATTCTCATAAAAACTTGAAAACAACGAAGATTCATCGTATACAGCCCTTGCTCTTACAAGAGCCATTCTTTCCCAAAACCTTCCATACATCTCATAATAGTCTTCAGCAGCCTCTATGCTCATCACTATGGGCCCAGATTTTCCAAAAGGCCTCAAATCCGCATCTGTTATATATATTTCCCCCTCTTTTGTATTTGTGTTTATGCTTTTCATAAAAAGCTTACAAATGTTGTCATAGTATTGAGTGTTGTCTTTTGAGAAAAACATAACGTCTATGTCTGAATAAAAATTCAGTTCGCTGGATCCAAGTTTACCCATACCTATTACTAAAAGTTCCTTTGCGTTGTCATTTGATATATGCTTTATAAGGCTTTCTATTAGTGCATCTGCTAAAGCTGAATATTCTAACAGTATATCTTCCAAATCCTCTGTGTTCAATATATCTTTCGCCACAAGCCTCATGAGCTCTCTTCTTCTATAAAAAGCCAAAAACTCCTCAAAACTCATATCAGAGTGCTTATACAGTTCGTTTATCTCTTTTAGATAGGTTTCTTTTGATTTTACCTTATACCAAAGCTCTGGTATAGTCTCTTCAAATATCGTGGGGTGTCTTAAGATTAATTTTTTTATACAGCTTGATCTTTCTCCCAATTCTAAAAGCAATAAAAATCTTCTTGGATTTAGATATGATAAAAGAGTATCTTTATGGGGATGAACTTCTAAAAGCGATTCAAAAAATTGAAGAGCCTCATCTTGATTGTATACTTTGTCTTTTATAAAGTCTATATAGCTTTTATCAATCATTTACAATCCTTATTAAAAAATCTGGTATTTTTGTGAGTTTGCCGTCTTTTACTATGCAATGTTTTGTATTTCCTATCGCACAAAGTTTATCATCCACATACACTTTATAATCAAAGTAAAGACTAAATTCGTTCTTTATATTCATCGATGTTTCTATGTCAAAAACATCTTGATAAAGAATAGAACGTTTTATTCTTATGTTTGCTTCTACTAAAACCACAAAAAATCCTTCGTTGTGCATCTTGTAGTAAGGGTATCCAAGATTTTCTAACAAAAAACCTCTAGCCTCTTCAAAATACCTAAAATAGTTTGAATGATGCACTACACCTTGGGCATCGGTTTCATAAAAGTTTACTTTTCTTGTGTAGGTTGCTTTTTTTCCAAACATTGCTCGCACAATCCAAATATTTCAAGCCTATGATAAGTAGGTAAAAAGTTGTGCTTTAGACAAATCTCTTCTTGTAAATTTTCTATGTCTTCGTTGAAAAATTCTATGATACGCCCACAAGAAACACATACGAGATGATCGTGATGACCTTCTTGAGTGCAAAATTCGTATATCGTCTTGTTGTTTTGTTTTATTATTTCTTTTATTATACCAAAATCCATTAAAAGTTTTACAGTTCTATATATTGTAGCTCTAGAGGCCAATTTTTGTGTATTTTGGATGTAGTTTACAAGTTCTTCTATTTCAAAGTGCTTTTTGTAATTTGCTATAACATCTATCAAATCTAGCCTATTTTTTGTTATTTTGTAGTTATGTTTTTTTAGAAAAGCCCTAAACTCTTCCTTTAACTTTTTTGTATTCATCAACTAATAATATACCTAATATATACTAAAAATGCAACGTCATTGTATTATCGAGACTTGTCAATAGCATACACAAAACTATCTTTTAAGATGAAATATCTTTTTATAAACTCTTTATTTTTTCTACATATTTTTTAATATCAAACTTTGATTCTAAGCCTGATACACTCATATATCTTATTTTTCCATAGATTTTTCTTTCTTTCCATGGTCTGTCATGGGTTCCAAAGCACCACGATATGCCAGCATAACCGTTTGGATCTCTTCCATCAAGCTCGTATTTATCGTTTAGATAGCATGCTATATCAAAGGCATGTTTTGGGCCTTGTGTCCATTCTATAATTTTTTTACACCAGTACATTCTCATGTAGTTATGCATCTTTCCAGTTTTTAAAAGCTCCAACTGTGCAGCGTTCCAATACTCATCGTGCGTTTTTGCATTTTCAAACTCTTCTAATGTATAAACATAATCTCTTTTATCGTTTTTGTGCTCTTCTAATGTTTTTTTAGCCCAGTCTGGAATGCCTTCATAGTGATTATAGTTTGGGTTATAATAGCAAAAATTCCTTGCAAGCTCTCTCCAAACTATCAGTTCGTTAAAAAAGCTATCAACGTTTTCATCTCTTTTATACTTTGACAAGGTTTCAAAAACAACTTCTAACGGTGAAATCTGTCCAAAGTGCAGATAAGGACTAAGGTTCGATTGATAGTCAAGCTCCGGATGAGACCTATAATCTTTATATTTATGCAGCTTCTTTTCAATAAATTCTTCTAAATATCTTTTTGCTTGGCTATAACCACCTATAAAAGGTGATAAACTAATGCTTTTATCTATGTTGAGAATATCTAAAATCTTTAAAGAGTTATTTAAAGTTATCTCCTCCATTCCAAAATCAAGATTAATGGATTTAATCTTTGGCTCTCTTGGCTTTAATTTAAGAAGATATGATCCTAATACATCGTAAATCTTTTTTCTTATATTAAAAGCGTAAACTTCTTGCTTTTGAGATACAATTTCTACAGGAACACAAACGTCAGACTCTACTTCGTAGAATGGTATATCTAATTTCTTTGCTATATCACTATTAAGTTTTCTATAATACTTTAAATAGGCTTTATCTGTGATTAAGGCATTAGCATTCTTTGATATCTCTATGACTCTTCGCTTGATATCATCTGATTTTTCTATGATAAATCTTATACCTCTTTCTTCTATGGACTTTTTGGCTTCTAAAACTCCATCTAACATAAATTTGTAGTATCTTGCATTTGAGTATCTGCATTTGTCTGTAATTGGAAAATAGACTAATAATGGTTTTTTGTAGTCGTTTGATAGGTTGATTGCATATTCAAGACTGTGGTTAAAGTTTGCTCTATGACTGTGAGACATCCAGTATATTATGTATTTACCTGATTGATTAAACTGTCTGTCGTTTAAAGCTTTTACTCTTCCTGTGAATTCTGGTTCCATTGATATCTCCTTTTTATAGAGATTTATTATAAAGCAATTTGTGTAAGAAAGTAAAAAGTGTACAGGTCATAAAATTTTATTATAAAATCATATTATGAAGTTAATGATTTGTACATCAAACAAAAAAAAGTTTGAAGAAATAAGCTCAATCTTAGAGTCCCTAAAAAAAGATGAAAATCTAGATTTAGAATTTGTAAAACCACCTAAAGAACTAGAGGTAGAAGAATATGCAAATACATTTTTATCAAACGCTCATCTGAAAGCCAAAGCCTATTACAATGCGTTTGGTATACCAGCCTTAGCAGATGACTCTGGACTTGTGGTAGATGCTTTCAGTGATAATTTAGAAAGGCCAGGTGTTTATTCTGCGAGATTTTACAAAGATAGTTTTGGATCTCATATCCTAAAAGAAGAAGATTTTAAGCTTTCAAAAGATGAGCTAAACAATCTCAAAGTTTTAAGGCTTTTAGAAAAAGAAGAAAATAGAAAAGCAAAATTTGTAAGCGTTGTTGCAATAGTTTTATCGAACAACTACGGCATATTTGGAGAAGGGGAGCTAAAAGGATATATAGCAAAAGAACCTTTTGGAAATTTTGGTTTTGGTTATGATCCTATCTTTATACCAGAAGGATATAACACCACATTGGCAAACATAGAAAACAAAGACAAAATATCTCACAGAAGAAAAGCGTTAGAAGCTGTATTTTTTATGTTAAAAAAAATGTTATAATATGAGTGTGGATACATTTTTTTTAGGTATTATAGCTATTTGTATGGTGGTTATTACGATATTTTGGATTGTTATAGCAAGCTCTATATTGTTGTTATTAAAGAGGTTAAAAGATATGACGTATCTTGCCAGCTTGTTGGCTAATCTTGTAACTTATATAAGGAGGGACAAAGATGAATAAACAGCTTGTGATAATAGGTGGAGGGCCATCTGGTGTTGCAGCTTCCATATACGCAGCTAGAAAGAAGATGGATTTTGTGCTTGTTACAAAGGACATAGGTGGTCAGATATTGACCTCTGGGGATATAGAAAATTATATGGGCTTTAAAAATATAGACGGTATTAGCTTTGTACAAAGACTTGTAGAACAACTTGAATATTTGGAAGTATCTCCTTTGTACGCTGAGGTAATTGATTTTAAAGCTTTAAAAGAACATGATTTTTCTATATCTTTATCAAATGAGCTCACAATAAAAGCTGAAAACGTTTTAATATGCACCGGCGCTGATCATAAAAAGCTTGGTGTAAAAGGTGAGCAAGAGGGGATAGGCAAAGGTGTATCTTATTGTTATACCTGTGATGCACCTTTTTACAAAAACAAAAAAGTTATAGTAGTGGGTGGTGGTAATTCTGGATTTGAGGCCGCAGAGCAACTTGCAAATTACGCATCTTCTATAACGATAATTGAATATACAGATAGATTTAAAGCTGACGAAACCATTCAAAACAAAGTTTTAAAAAATGAGAAGGTAAAAGCCCTAACAAACCATAGAGTGCTTGAGATATACGTAGATAAAAATATAGGCGTAACAGGTGTTAAATTAGAGGATATGAAAAACGGCAAAACATACGATTTTGAAACTGATGGTGTTTTTGTAGAAATCGGTACAAAGCCAAACACCGAGCTTTTCATAAACACTGGTATAAAGCTAAACAAATGGGGTGAGATAATCATAGATCAAAACAATAGAACGTCTTTGCTTGGGGCTTATGCAGCAGGAGATTGTACCAACATATTTGCAAAGCAGATAATAACCGCTGCCGGCGAAGGGGCAAAGGCTCTTCTTAGTATTTATCACGATATTACATATGGTGTAAGTTCGTCGATATGAACAAAGAAAGGCTACCTTTAAGTTTATTGGCGCTTTACAAGGAAACTTTTATAAGCTCTGTTGGATGTCTGGAGGAAATAGGTAGAAAATTAGTAGTCTACAGCGAAAGGGAAAACAAAAGACATAGTAAAGTTAGATAGGTTCTTTTTAAGAGAGGGTAAAGACATGATATCTTGGGTAGTTGAAGGGCTTAAAAGTTCAGGCTACAAAATACTTATAGAAGGCGTTGAAACAGAAGAAGACGTCAAGTTTATAGATAAGTTACAGCCCGATTTTGTTCAAGGCTTTTACTATGGAAAGCCTATAGGAGAAATTTGATGTTTACTGGGCTTATAGAAGAAATAGGTTTTATAGTTTCAATATCAAAAGCCGAAAACACAAGAATCTGTGTAAAATCCTCTTTGGAAGTAAAAATAGGAGATAGCGTATCTGTAAACGGTGCTTGCCTTACTGTTATAAAGAAGCTAGATAACGGTTTTTGCTTTGACGTATCACCAGAAACTATGATTAGGACAAATCTTAAATATCTAAAACCCAACGATCCAGTTAATCTCGAAAGGTCTATGATAGCTGGCGTTTCGAGGTTAGACGGTCATATTGTCCTTGGACACGTTGATTTTGTCTCAAATATTAAAAGCATAAAAAATTTAGGAGAGCATAGAGAGTTAGATATATATATACCATCTTCTTATAAATTGATGGTGGTTCCAAAAGGATCAATAGCTGTAGACGGCATAAGCCTTACAATCAACTATGTTTTTGAAGATTTTATAAGGATAAACATAATACCTCACACTTGGGAAAATACGAATCTATACGCTAAGAAAACCGGAGACTATGTAAACATTGAAACAGATATAATAGGTAAATATGTAGCCAGATATATGGAAAATTATGACAAATCAACTCTTGACAAATTCATGAACGGTTTGTTATAATTAAAATATGGTTGACGAGTCAGTAAGTAAATTGAAAGAAGAAGAGCTAAACAGCAAAGGCAAAAACAGAAAAAAAAGAAAAGCCTTAGAGACAAAGCAGGCCATAGTGGAAGCTGGCATAAAGCTTTTTTATGATAAGGGTTTTACAAAAACAAAAATATCCGACATCACTGAAAAGGCTAACGTAGCTCACGGCACTTTTTACGTATACTTTAAATCCAAAGAGGACTTTTTTATAAGCATATTGACGATGTCTAGAAAAGAGCTTTTAGAAAATGCCGATGAAGCAATAAAGCTTGCCAGCGAAGGTAAGATAGAAGAGGCAAAGAAAATGTTTTTTATAGAAGGTTTTTCCAAAATGATTCAGAAAAGTAAGCTATTTGGAGTGCTTTTGTTTGAAGGAATGTGCACCGACGATAGGTTTAAGCAGTTTTACAAAGAAGGTAGGTTTATCTCTTTAGATAAGATGAAAAAAATTCTTAATCTATGCGGTATAGAAGGAGATTACAAAGCCCACATGCTTATAGGACTTTCAAAACATCTTCTTGAAATATACATATTCACAGGACAAGATCCAAAACCAATATGGCAAGACGCTCTTAAAAATCTTGGGATATTATGAGAAAATTTGTTTTTGGTATCTTGGCTTTAGCACAGATTTCTTTTGGTATAAGCCTTAAAGAAGCTATAGATTCCGCTTTAAAATACAACACAGATGTCTTATACCAAAAGCTAAACACAAAAATAGCTTCCGAAAAGAAAAAAGAGGCCTTTGGAAACTTTTTGCCGAGCTTAGATTTTAACGCCAATGCAAATGTAGGAAACAAACTAGCTATACCAGAAGGTCCCACTAGCTTTGTATTCCAAAAGGGACATTTTAGTCAATGGAATTTTGGATTAAAACAAGTTTTGTTTGATATGCCTAGCTTTTACAAATATAAAATATCAAAAGACGATCTAAACGCTCAAAAGTATATGCTTACGGCAGTTAAAACTGATGTGAAGATAGAAGTCATAGATACATATGTAAATGCACTTATAAAGAAAAAGCTCATAGAAGTGGACAAAAAGGAAATAAAGGATTACGAAAGGCATCTTTACAACGTAGAGCAAATGTACAAACAGGGTCTTGTAGCTTTTAAAGATATATTGCAAACAAAGGTAAAACTAAATCAAGCAAAAGAAAAATTAGCAAAAGACGAGGGAGAATACAAAGTATATATCCAGAAACTCTCAAACCTTGTAGGAAGGCCAGTGCATCGTTTGAAGGAAATAAATTACATATCAAACCCGCTTGGCAAATACAATTTAAACCAACTTATCGACATAGCTTTAAAAAATAGAGTCATACTAAAATACGGTAAAACACTTATAAAAAAAGCCAAAGACTACCAAGCTTTAGTGAAATCTACATATCTTCCAAAAGCCTACGTTGAAGCAAGGTATGGATATTCTGATGAGATACCTGGATTACCTTATTATCAAGACTTAGTGAGTGCCGGAGTTTATTGGAGAATGTTTGGTGGCTTAAAAAGATTTCATGAAGTACATCAAGCGTTTTTAGCTTATAAACAAGCTTTAACAAACTATAAAAAATTGGAGAACGATGTAAAGCTGCAAGTTACATCTTCTTATGAGGAACTTAAAACTGCAGAAAAAGACATAGCACTAGCAAATTCTGAATTAAAAGATGCAAAAGAGCACTACAAAATAGCTTCTGAAAAATACAAAGCGGGGCTTGGCACAAACACAGATGTTATAGACGCTGAAGATTATCTTACAAAGGCAAGAACAGATGTGGTAAATAGTAGATATTTTTACGCTTTATCAGTATACAAACTCATAGAGGTGGTAGCTTATGGACAGAAATAAAAAGATTGGTATAGCCGTATTGGTAATACTTATTGTTATATTCTCAGTAGTTGCCTTTAAATGGATATACTACAGGATCACACATGCGGTTTCCGATGCAGTGTTTGTGGAAGCAAACACCTTTACAGATGTAGCTTACAGAAGAGATAGTGGAAGAATTATAAAACTATTCAAAAAAGAGGGAGACAAAGTCCTAAAAGGCGAACCTTTGGCGAAAATTGACGATACAGATTATAAATTAGAGTATAAAGCTTTAAAGTATCAGATTAAAGAGCTTGAGAGCGAAATAAACCTTTATAAAATCCAAAGGGATAGGCTTTTAGTAGGTACAGGACTGGAGGCTCAAGCTAATCTGTATAGAACTATGGAAGCTACTCAAAATATGCAATCTATTATGAACAAAGTAAAAGCTTTAGATGCAAAGATATCTTTAGTGAATAAAGACTATCATAGATTTCACAAACTTTATAAAGACGGCGTTATATCAAGACATGCTTTTGAAGAAAAAGAGACAGAGCTTAAAAACCTTCTAAACGAAAAAAACGCATTGTTAAATCAAGCTAACGCCATGGCTTCTTTATCAAAAGCCCAAAACCTAGGGGTAGCTATTGCCCAAAACAACCAAAAAGAAGCCAAAGAACTAACCCAAAAAATAAAAGCCACAGAAAACCAGATAAAATCCCTAGAAGCAAAACTTCAAAATGTGTCTGATATGATAGCCGAAACGGAACTTACCAGTCCTATATCGGGGTATATAGTAAAAAAGTTTGTAAGTGTGGGCGATATAGTAAGACCAGGCCAACCAATATATGCTGTATATGATCCAAAATCTGTATATGTGCTCGATATAATAGACGAGACAAAGCTACACGGTATAAAGAAAGGATGTTTGGTACACATACACATAGATGCCTTACCAAACGAACATTACGAAGGTGTAGTATCTGAGATTTTAAGAGCATCCGCTGCTAAATTCGCACTCATACCAAGAGACATCACAGCAGGAGAGTTTACAAAGGTAGCTCAAAGAATACCGGTCAAAATCAAAATTACAAAGGGCAATATCAACCTTTTAAGGGTAGGATATAGCGGTGAAGTGGCTATAGATAGATGTGCCAATCATTGATTTATTTCATTTTAATAAATAGATTTTAAGCTTATAATTATTGGACTATGAAATACTTTATAAAAACTTACGGCTGTCAGATGAATATAAACGATTCTGAGAAAATAAAAGGTATTTTACAAACACAAGGGTATGAACCTGCTACAAAAGAAGAAGATGCCGATTTGGTTATATTAAACACATGCACCATAAGGGAAAAACCAGATCAAAAAGTTTGGTCTCATCTTGGAGAGATTAAAAAGTTAAAATCTAAAAATCCAAATGTAAAAATAGGTGTCTGTGGATGTATGGCCCAAAGAGCAGGATATGAAATAGCTTCAAAAATGCCTTTTATAGATTTGGTATTTGGCACTAAAAACATACACCATATACCCAAACTTTTGGAAGATGTGAAGCTTGGCAACAGAGCAATAGAAATATTGGAAGAAGAAGACCCTTTAGAAAACATACTAGATTCTTATCCTACCGTAAGAGATAACAGCTACTGTGCTTATGTTACTATAATGAGAGGCTGCGACAAAGAATGCACTTACTGCGTGGTACCTTTTACAAGGGGTAAAGAAAGAAGCAGGAACCCTCAAAGTATTTTAGATGAGGTAAAATCCCTTGTAGATAGCGGTGTTATGGAAATACACCTAATAGGTCAAAATGTTACCGCTTACGGCAAAGATATCGGTTACCCTTTTTATAAGCTTTTAGAAAACATATCAAAAATAGAAGGCGTAAAAAGAATAAGATTTACCACAGGTCATCCTATAGATATGACAGACGATATTATAGAGACAATGGCAAGCCTTCCAAATATGGTAAACCATTTACACCTTCCGTTCCAAGCAGGCTCAGATAGGATATTAGAGCTTATGAAAAGAAACTATACAAAGGCTTACTATCTAAATAGGATAGAAAAACTAAAAGCTAAAATAAAAGATATAACTTTCTCTACAGATGTCATCATAGGTTTTCCCACAGAAACAGAAGAGGACTTCCAGCATACTTTAGATGTAGTGCAAACTGTCGAGTTTGAGCAAGTGTTTTCTTTTAAATATTCAAAACGCCCAAATACACCTGCATACTATATGGAAGATGATCTAACAGATGAAATAAAAACAGACAGGATGAAAAGACTCTTAGAAATTCAAAAAGCAATAACCTCAAAGCTTATGAGAAGATATGAAAATACTATTCAAAAAGTGCTTGTAGAGGACAAAAAAGAAAACACATACATAGGAAGGACTACCACAAACGTATGGTGCAACATCACATCTTCACAAGATCTATTAGGAAAAGAGGTTGAAGTGCTTATCACAAAGGCTGGCTTCCAAAGTTTAGACGGTGTAGTTCAAAACATCCTTTAAAAGTTTAAACAATATAAAAGCCGTTGTTTGTCTTCTATTGGTATTGCGATCAGATTTAAACGTGTAGTTGTATACAAGTATATCTTCATCTGTGCCTATAGCCATATAGGTAAGGCCTTGAGGTTTAAACTCGCTACCCCCAGGACCAGCTATACCACTAACTGCAATCGATATATCAGCATCAGAGTACTCAAGAGCTCCAAGGGCCATCGCCCTTACCACTTCTTCTGAAACTGCCCCGTATTTTTCTATAAGATTTTTGTTTACGTTTAAAAAATTTACTTTAAAATCGTTAGAATAAACTACAAAGCCTCCTAAGAATACCGAAGATGAACCAGCCACGTTCACAAGGCTTGAACTTATCATACCGGCGGTGCAACTTTCAGCACAAACAAGAGTTTTTGATTTGTCTTTCAAAGTCTTTATAACCGTTTCCTCTATGCTTTCGTAAATATCTGTATATATATAATCTTTGTATTTTTCTTTTAAAAGCCTAAATACTTCGCTTTCTTCTGTAAAAATATCAAATCCAAATGGCGTTTGTCTTATATAACAATCCTTTAACTGCTCTAAATATTTATCCAAGTAAAACAATCTAAGTACCAGCGGTTTTTGTCTTACTTCCAAATTTAACAATTTATCCCAATCTAACGGATTGTAGTTTTCCTTGTTTATAATTATATAGTTTTTGGCTTCTGAAGAAATTATATAACCTTTTTCAAATAGATATTTTTGAAGTCTTTCAAAGTAATCATCATAACAAACAACATCTTCAAAGATAACGTTTATAAAATTCATTTGCTTTGTTCTGCCTTATCAGGTTTTATGGCGTAATAAAAGCTTATTCTATCGACTAATTCTTTAAAATAAGGTGCAGACACACTACCGCCCCAAGCGAGAGCTCCATTTTTAGGATGTGGGTCATATGCAACAATGACAGCAGAAAACCTTGGGTTTGATACTGGGAAAAAACCTGCAAAAACCGCTACCACTTTTCTCCAAGAGTAATGACCAGTTTTGAAGTTAAATATTTGAGAAGTTCCCGTTTTACCAGCTATTGTAAAATGGTTTGATTTTGCAGCAGTGCCAGTACCTTTTTCTACAACTTGCTCTAAAGCGTAGTGAAGCCAGTCTATGGTGCTCTGCGGATATATATTTTTATGGATCACGTCCACATGCTCATGGTATATTACTTGCCCTAATGGGTTCACAATCTTTCTTATTATATGTGGCTTTAGAAGATTGTCAGTTGCCAATGCTGCATAGCCATTTGCCAAATTCAAAGCGTTTACCGCAATACTTTGTCCTATAGTGGCAAACATACGGTTTATAGGATAATAAAAGTTTGGCAATATACCAGCTTGCTCACCAGGTATTATATTGTAAGGTTTTACCAGGTGAAATAGATTTACTACGTTTTCAGCGTCTTCTCTAGTAAGATGAGAGGCCACTTTCATAGCACATACGTTGCTTGATACAACAAGAATTTGAGACATCGTAAGTATACCGTTGTGTTCTACGTCTGTTACTATGTGGCCGTAAAAATCCCCTCTACCACCGTTGGCATTGCAAGTTTCCCCCCTGTGGATATAACCTTTTGCCATGGCATATCCTAAGAAAAAGGGCTTCATAACAGAACCGGGCTCAAAAACATCTGTAACCGCAGAATTTCGCCAATCTCTTTGTGGATAGTTGTAATAATCATTTGGATCAAAGTCTGGATATGTAGCCATACCAAGTATGTTTCCATTCCTCACATCTTCTACTACTATAGCCACCCGCCTTGGATTAAACTCTTTAACTATCTGATTTTTTATATCCTCCACTATAGATTGAACACCCATATCTATAGTTAGATATACATCGCTTTGGGTACCGGTATCTTGAATGGACAATGGTTTTAAAACCATCTTACCTTCTTTTGGAGCAAATATCGTCATCACCTCTATTGGTTTACCGCCTAAATATTTGTTTAAAGCGTACTCCATCCCATCAAGACCTTTTCCGTCCCATCCTACAAAGCCTATTAGGTTGGAAGCTACGTTGTGATTTGGATAAAACCTCTTAAAATCGCTCTGCACTCCCACGCCTTTAGAGTTGTTTGTATCAAGTATTGCTTGTTCTACTAGCCCTTTGTCAGATTGTGAAACATGTCTTGCTATCCATACAAATCTTTCTTTAGAGTTTAAGGTATTTAATATTTGAAATTGCGGCAATCCTAATATTTTTGAAAGTTTGTCTGCTAGTTCTTGTTTGTTTTGTATTAACTTTGGAAACGCATATATAGAAATAGTAGGCAAGCTTATAGCTAAAGGTTGACCGTTTTTATCCAATATAGAGCCTCTATAAGAAGTTATCTTTATAATACGTCCTTTTGGAAAATCTGCTAAAACTTTTTTAACGTAGTTTTCACCAGCTATAACCTGTATATAAAAAGCTCTTGCCAATACCAAAAAGTACAATGCAAATATTAAAAATATTACAAGTTTTAACTTCTTCTCAGATTTTACCGTCAGACCTTGAGCTTTCATGGGTTAAGAAATGTTATATCGTTCCATGAAACCGGTTGGTAATTTTTACCTTCAGCAAAGTCTTTAACAGAATAATAATTGATTTTGTTTGTTATGTAGGCTTCTAGTTGTAGGTTTTCAGCTTTTAAATCTTTTATCTTCACTACCATCTTAGCCTGTTTGTAATGCTCGTATTTTACATAACTAGAATAAAGTATATTTAATATCAAAAGCAAAAAACTAACTATCAAAAGCTTCATCCTTCTTTTCATTATAGCATAACTTTGCGCAACGTAACTTTGCTGATCTAGCTCTTTTGTTGCAAAGTAACTCCTCATAAGAAGGTGTTATCGGCTTTTTAGAGCAAATTTTAAGTCTATCGGCGTTGTTTTTTATAAATTCTTTCACAAGCCTATCTTCCAAAGAATGGAATGATATAAAAGCAAATTTAGAGCCCTCTTTTGCAAAATCTAAAAGTTTTGACAGAGCTATCTTTATATCCTCTAATTCGTTGTTTACCTCTATCCTAAGAGCTTGAAACACTTTTGTGGCGGGATTGATTTTGCTATATTTGTATGGATAACAAGATGATACTATATCTGCCAGCTCTTTTGTGGTCTCTATAGGTTTTTTCTTTCTTTTCTCTACTATAGATCTTGCTATTTTTTTTGACAGCCTTTCTTCACCGTACTTATAAAACATATCAGCCAACTCTTTTTCTTTATAGGTATTTATTACAATATAAGCTGTTTTTTGTTGCCTTTTATCCATTCTCATATCAAGAAAATCTTCCCTTTGAAATGAAAAACCCTCCTCCTCGTCAAGCTGTAAAGACGATACACCAAAATCAAAAAGGATAGAGTCAAAATACAATAAGCCCTCTTCTTTTAGCACAATATCAAAATCTTTAAAAGAACCATGATAAAATACCGCATTAAAACCTTTTAGCTTCTCTTTGGCTATTTCAATGGCGTTTTCGTCCTTGTCTATGCCTATTAAAAACGTATCCTTACAAACTTCTAAAAGCGCTTTTGCATGACCACCAAGACCTAAAGTAGCATCTATATGTATCTTTGGACAAGGATTTGAAAGAAAATCTGTAACTTCTTTTAAAAGAACGCTTTTATGCATTTACCATGTTGAATAACGTATCTAATATTCCTTGAGCGGTAGCATTGTAGTTGTATCCTCCTTCCAACGTTGCTACAACTGGTACATTAAGTTCCTTTGCTGCATTTATAAGTATATTGGTAATCTCTTTTATACCTTGCGAAGTAACCCTCATAGGACCAAGCGGGTCATCTTCGTGTAAATCGTACCCGGCACTTATTAGTAGTATATCTGGTTTAAAAGCTCTAAAACTTTCTGAAAATTTTGTCTGGTATACCTCTATATAAGTTTCATCGCCAGTGCCAGCCCTTAGCGGTACATTTAACGTGGTGCCAAGACCTTCTCCAAAGCCTTTTTCATCTGCTGCGCCGGTACCTGGATAAAAAGGATAGCAATGGGTAGAAAACAAAAACACAGAACCGTCCTCATAAAAAATATGCTGTGTACCATTTGGATGATGCACATCAAAATCTGCTATATAAACTTTCTTGTATCCAAGGTTTTGGGCTTTTCTTGCACCTATAGCTACGTTGTTAAAAATGCAAAAACCCATCGCTTTAGCATATTCAGCGTGATGACCAGGTGGTCTTACCAAGCAAAAAGCAGCTTCTTGCTTAGCGTCTTTTATATCCTCTATAGCCTTTAAAATAGCACCGGCTGCCATCATTGCCACATCGTAGCTATATTGATAAACGTAAGTATCTGGATCTAAATATCCACCACCTTTTTTACAAAATTCGTATATCTCCTGTATATAATAAGTGTCGTGTATCTTTGATACCTCTTCCACCGTAGCTTTTCTAGGCTTTTCAAAAGATAAAACATTTTTTATGTCAGATTTATAAATATATTCTAAAGCTACTTTCAATCTGGTGGCATTTTCTGGATGTTTTGGCTCATCATGAAGAAGATATATATCATCATAATACAAAGCTGTTTTCATAGCTTAGCCTCCTTAACGCTTTTCCTCTTCCAAAGATTTATAGAGGGCATTTTTTCATAAAAAACATTTTGAAGCTCTACTATTTGTTTCAGACTTTCCAATCCAAGATCCAACATAGCTTCAAACTCCTTCCTCGTGTAAGTAGCCTCTTCTCCCAAAGAATGTATCTCCACTATCTCACCGCTCCCAGTTGCTACTATAGTCATATCTACAGCGGCATTTGAATCTTCTTCAAAATCAAGGTCAAGCATCAGTTGATTGTTTACTATTCCCACAGATACAGCTCCTACTGTATCTCTTATTGGCACAGAGTTTATAAGCTTCTGTTCGTTTAACTTTATTATAGCATCAGTCATAGCTATAAAAGCGCCCACTACTGAAGCGGTTCTTGTACCGCCATCTGCTTGTATAACATCACAATCTATCCATATGGTTCTTTCACCTATTTTTGTAAGGTCTATAACAGCTCTCATAGCCCTTCCTATCATTCTTTGGATCTCGTGTGTTCTTCCGCCTATTTTGCCAGTCACCGATTCTCTCATATTTCTTGTGGCTGTGGCCCTTGGCAACATAGAATATTCTGCCGTTATCCATCCTTGGTTTTTGCCTTTTAAAAAAGGTGGCACGCTATCGGCTATAGACGCTGTACATATCACCCTTGTATTACCAAACTCTACCAAACAAGAGCCCTCTGCATGTATATTGAAGTCTCTTTGAATCCTTATGGGTCTTAATTCGTCAAGTTTTCTATTGTTTTTCCTCATACTTTATATTATAACTCTTTTAGTACTTGTATATTAGGAAAATGCCCACCTTTATACAAAAATATATCTATTTTCCCATTTAATTCCTTTGTTTTATAAGCTTCTTGCATAGGTACCACAATGTCATTTTCTCCTTGTATAAGCTTAATAGGAATATCAAGATTCTTTACAGCTTCTCTCAAATCAAGGTTTATATATTCTTCAAGTATACTTAAAGCTATATCTTTTATTGGATACTCACCGTTAAACTCAGAATGATAGGCGTTCTTTCTAAATTCTTTTATACCTTTGTAAAAATCTTTCTTCATAGTCCTTATAAAAGCCGAAATCGTAATTTTATCGTGGGCTTCTTTAAAATAAGGACTAAAGCCTATAAGCCTAAGACTTGTTACGTTTTTCAAGCGTTGTGTTAACATAATTCCCAAAGAAGCACCCATAGACCAACCTATAATCTCTACGCTTTTATAATCCTTTAGTACCTTACTATAAAAGGAGCCTGCTTCTTCAAGAGAATTTATAGCGTTTCCATGCCCTGGCAATTCCAAGTTAATATCTTCTTCTTTTGATATACAACTAAATACACTATTGTCAAAACCCCAACCGTGTATAAACACTCTCACATTTTTATTATATCAAAATTTTAAGTTTTTACAATAACTTACAATAACTTAATATATTTATGCTAATTAAAGTTGAGTAAGATATTATCAGAAAGTATTATAAAACACTTGACAAATTACAAAAAAGTTAATATAATTTTTTATAGAAAAACTTAGAAGGAGGTACTAAGCATGAAGTTGAAACCGATTTACGACAAGATTGTTGTAAAGCGCATGGAAGAAAAGGAACAAAAAACACCGTCTGGTATCATAATACCAGATACGGCTAAAGAAAAGCCTCAAGTAGGTGAGGTAATAGCAGTGGGTAGCGGAAAAGTTCTAAACAACGGTGAAATAAGACCGTTGGCTGTAAAGGTGGGTGATAAAGTTCTTTTCAACAAATATGCCGGCACAGAAGTAGAGTTGGACGGCGAAAAATATCTTGTAATGGCCGAAGACGAAGTATTGGCTATAATTGAATAATTTAAAAAAATCTTATAGGAGGTAAGTGAAGTATGGCAGCAAAACATGTTATCTATGGAGAAGAAGCAAGGGCAAAATTAAAAGCAGGTGTTGATAAGTTGGCTAATGCCGTTAAAGTCACCCTTGGACCTAAAGGTAGAGAAGTTATCATAGAAAAGAAATGGGGTGTACCAGTAGTTACAAAAGACGGAGTAACGGTAGCCAAAGAAATAGAGTTAAAAGATCAATTTGAAAACATAGGAGCCCAGCTTGTAAAAGAAGTAGCTTCCAAAACCGCCGATGTAGCAGGTGATGGTACTACTACAGCTACAGTTTTAGCTCAAGCTATATTCACAGAAGGTTTAAAAGCTATAGCCTCTGGGGCAAACCCAATGGATTTAAAAAGAGGTATAGATGATGCTGTAGCAATGGTTATAGAAGAAGTTAAAAAAGCCTCTATACCTGTTACCAGCAATAAAGAAATAGAACAAGTAGCTACAATATCCGCTAACAACGACCCTGTAATAGGAAAGTTGTTGGCCGAAGCTATGGACAAAGTAGGAAAAGATGGTGTAATAACCGTAGAAGAATCAAAATCCTCTGAAACCACACTCGAAACAGTGCAAGGTATGCAATTTGATAGAGGATACCTCTCACCATACTTTATAACCGACGCAGACAAGATGCAAGCTGTATTAGAAAACCCATACATACTAATATTTGAGAAGAAGATAAGCAATATAAAAGAACTTTTACCTGTATTAGAAAACGTAGTAAGAGTTGGTAGACCTTTAGTGATAATAGCTGAAGACGTAGAAGCTGAAGCTCTTGCTACTTTAGTAGTAAACACGCTAAAAGGTGTAATAAGAGCTGTAGCTGTAAAAGCACCTGGATTTGGCCAAAGAAGAAAAGACTACTTAGAAGATATAGCTATATTGACCGGCGGTCAAGCTATAACTGAAGATCTTGGTATAAAGTTAGAATCTGTAACCCTTGATATGCTTGGACAAGCCGAAAAAGTGATAGTGGATAAGGAAAACACCACTATAGTAGGTGGAAAGGGCGACAAGAAAAAAGTAGAAGCACGTATAGAGCAAATAAAGAAACAAATAAAAGAAACCACCTCAGACTACGATAGGGAAAAACTTCAAGAAAGACTTGCTAAGCTTTCTGGTGGCGTAGCCATTATAAGAGTTGGAGCAGCTACAGAATCTGAGCTAAAAGAAAAGAAGGCCAGAGTAGAAGATGCGGTACACGCCACAAAAGCTGCTGCTGAAGAAGGTATAGTAGCTGGTGGTGGTACAGCTTTAGCAAAAGCTTCAAGAGTATTAGAAAACTATACAAACCCCAACAAAGACAGAGAGCTAGGAGTAAAAATTATATACAACGCTTGCAAGTATCCTCTCAAACAAATAGCTTATAACGCAGGTTACGAAGGTTCTTTGGTGCTTGAAAAAGTGTATGAAAACCAAGACAAGAACTATGGTTTTGACGCTGCCACAGGAGAGTACAAAGATATGGTAAAAGCAGGTATAATAGACCCAACCAAAGTGGTAAGAACCGCTTTACAAAACGCAGCGTCTGCAGCCGGTACAATGCTAACCGCTGAAGCCCTTATAGCAGAACTTCCTGAAAAGAAGGAAAAGACACCAACCCCAACTGACATGCCACCAGATTTTGATTAATACATCTTCAAGGCCCCAACAAAATGGGGCCTTTATAATTACATATATAAAATTTTTTAAACTTAGAATCTTTAATATCGCCTTTTTTAAATTTGTAAATATCTTTTAAAAACACTAAAAATCTTGACTCAGAATCTGTATATACATAACCCTCCCATAAAGGTTTTTTACATGGGGTTTCCGTTATCAAAATACCTGGTTTCGAATTTTTGGCAAATTTTTTAATCGTAGTATCAGCATAAAACGGTAGTTGATGGATGAAATACCCTTCATAATAAACCGGTTTATTATTTTTATAAAGCCTTATAACATATCCCATTTCTTTATATGGTCTATAAGGTTCTATGGATGGTAAAACAAAAACAATCAAAGCATAGTATATCAAAAGCCCAATACAAAATAGTATCCAAAACATATATCTAAAGTATTTTTTAGCCAGTGCGTTTATACCCACTATAAAACCCATCGCTGGATAAGCTGGTATGAGGTACGTTGGAATCTTCATCTTTATCAAGGAAAACACTATAAAAAGCGAAAAAAACCATACACTTGCAAGTTTTATAGTTTTTAAGCCTTTAAGGTTAAGAAAAAACAAATAAAGTATAATAGAAAAAGGGGCAAAAGACACTATAGTATCTTTTATGTAAAAATACCAAGGGTCGGATTCTAAACCGTTTATTCTCTTTATGTTTTCTACATAAAATTTGTGTATAAAAAGCTCTTTGTAAGGTGAATTTAAGACTTCTATATACCAAAGCCCGCCTATAAAAAGAGCTATAACAAACGCCATGTATAGCTTATAATCTTTTAAAAGATTAGGATTTTCAAATACAATATACCAAAAGCCCACAAAACCCACTATCAAAACTCCCACAGGACCTTTGGTAAGCATCGCCAAAGAAGACAATATTGTAGATGCTACAAGGTAATAAATTTTTTGGCTTTTAAGATAAAAATAAAGAAAATATATAGAGCTACTTATGAAAAAGCAAAAAAGCACCTCTGGAGAAGCATACCTGGCGTTTGATACAAATTCAAGAGCCATACCTGTGGCAATAGCACCGTAAAGGCCTAAGTTTTTTGCTATATTTTCTCCGAAGAGGTAAGTAAATAGAACACAAAAAGTCCCGGCAAGGGCGGAGGGTAATCTCAAAGAAAAGCTAGAAACCCCAAATATTTTAAAAGATAAGGCTATTAGCCAATATAAAAGGGGTGGTTTGGCAAGCCTTATATGGTCGTTGTAAATGGGAATTAGATAGTTGCCAGTTTTCAGCATATTTAAAGCGGCATCTGCATAAAAAGACTCGTTAGGAGCAAAAACCTGATTTGTACCAAGGTTTAAAAAATAGAGTGCTATTACTAAAAAAAGCAAAAGATAATGTTTACGCGATATCAAATAATCCATCGTTTGTAGGACTAAATAGTCTCCTATAAAGCTTAAGCGCAAAATTATCGGTCATTCCAGCTATATAATCACAGGCAAGGCGGAAACGCATTCTTTCATCATGATCGCAGTTATTTATATCCCACATATATTTAAAATCATCTGGATAATATTTCTTAGCATCTTTTTGGGATAAAAGTCCAAAAAGCTCTTTAATAACAAAACTCAATTTATGCCTTAACTGTTCTAGTCTATAATCGTTTATAAAAAGCTCTTTACTTATATTTTTCAATATAACAACTTCCCACTTTGCCTCTTCATCTATTTTAAGCTTATAGTCATATCTTTGAGTGTTAGGTCTTCTTTTGTCATTTTGTTCTATCTTTGTAGCGTTTATAAACTTATGTATTCTAAAAGATGTAAAAGACTTTAAAAGTTTTTTTCTCTCAAAAGCCCCAGCTTTTTGGATTTTATAAAGCTCTTCTTGAAAGTTTTTCAACGATTGTTCTGCAAAATTTCTATCTATATTTGACTTTTTTGCGTCTTCTAGGATCTTTTGCCCTATTTTATCTATAACTATGGAGTTTATTAAAGAAAGCCTTACTCCGTCTTCTATATCGTGTACCGAATACGCTATATCATCTGCCCAATCCATAATTTGGGTCTCTATGGGCACTTCAGCATCCTGATAATAAGGGTCTATAAATTCTAACTCCGCTTTATTTTCTTTGTATAAACCTTTTTCATTTTCTTTTGATAAAAAGCCTTTATACTTTATTACACCATCTAAAACTGCTCTCGTTAAATTTAACCCATAACTTTTGTCGTCTTTTAAGGTTTTTATCTCAAGATAAGTAAGTATTCTTATGTTTTGAGCGTTTGATTCGAAAAGCCCATGATCTTTCATCAAATCTCTTAAGGTACGCTCTCCAGAATGGCCTAACGGTGGATGTCCTATGTCGTGCGCCAAAGATATCGCCTCTACAATAGTGCTATCAATACCATGTTTTATTGCTATGCCTTTTGATATCTGGGCTACTTCAAGACTGTGCGTTAGCCTTGTTCTATAAAAATCAAGGTAGCCAGGGCTCATTATCTGAGTTTTTCCTTGGAGTCTTCTAAAAGCTGAAGAATGTATAATTCTTGCTCTATCCCGCTCAAAATCGCTTCTTACATCGGTATCTTTCTTTTTCTGTACAAACTCATCTTCTTTCAAAATTCTTTCTTTATCAAAATCGTTATAGCTAATCATAGGTATTTATATATCTTAGCATATTAAATAAGCACAAATTGTGTATAATCTTATTTATGAATATAGATATAGAGAATATAGCTTTCGACGAAAAAGGTCTTATACCAGTAATAGCGCAAGATGCTTTTAGCGGTGAGATAAGAATGTTAGCTTACGCAAACAAAGAAGCCATAAAAAAAACGATAGAGACAGGCTACGCACATTACTTTTCTCGTTCAAGAAATAGCATATGGAAAAAAGGTGAAACCTCTGGAGAGCTACAAGAGGTACTGGAAATAAGAATAGACTGCGACAACGACACACTTATATATATGATAAAACAACAAAAAGATATAGCCTGTCATACAGGTAATAGAAATTGCTTTTTTAGGGCTTTTGATAAAGAAAAACCTTCTTTAATGCCCTTTGAGATATTGCCATTTTTAGAAAGACTTATAAAAGATAGAATATCAAATCCAGTAGAAAACTCATACACTTCTAAGCTTATAAAAGAAGGGCTTGATAGAATAGTGCAAAAAGTAGGCGAAGAAGCTATAGAGAGCGTTATAGCTTTTAAAAACCAAGATAAAAAAGAGATTGCTTATGAATTGGCAGACTTAATTTACCATATTTTGGTGGGTATAAAATACTCCAACATGTCTTTTGAGGATATAGAACTTGAACTTATAAGAAGACATAAATCATAGCAACTAATCTATTTTAAACTTAGATTAAAATTATCAATTTTAAGGAGGCTTTTATGGAAGCAACTACTTTAGTTTTTACAGTGTCAGAATTGGCTTCTCAGGAAATAGCTAAAATAGCAGCTGAGAACAACATTGAGAACCCTATGCTTAGAATTAGGGTTGTACCAGGTGGATGTTCTGGTTTCCAATACGCTATGGGATTTGATGATAGCGTAGAAGAAACAGACATCGTATTGGAATCAAATGGCACAAAGGTCATCATAGACCAATTCTCTGTACCTTATATAAACGGCGCAGAACTTGATTACGTCCAAGATTTTATGGGCGGTGGATTTACCATTAAAAATCCAAACAACTTTGGTGGCGGTTGTAGCTGCGGTTCTGGCGGTTGCGGTTCACACTAATTTAAGATACCTTTTCAGCCCGCTTCGTGCGGGTTTTTATTTTAATCATAAAAACAGTTAGTTAGCTTTTTTGGTTATAGATTTTAAGGCTTTTCTTGTAAAAGCACATAAAAACTCTCTCCCATGCTAAGTATAAGATTTTTAAGCCTTGAGCACCTTTCGATGGAGTATGCATCCTCCTCCTGGCATACTTCTTCTATGGTCTTCATAAAATAAGGGATTTCCATAAGGAACTCCCTTTGCTTTTTTAAAAATACGTTTTTAAAACCAAAATACTCTCCTATTTTCTCTAACATAGAAAAATCCACCATGTACGTAATGTCAAATATCTCATCTGAGTATATATTTTGGACAATTTTCGAGTTTTTATAACCTCTTATCGTGTTTTTATAAGGCGATGTTTTGTACCCGTAGTCTATGCTAAGTATGTATCCTTTTTTTAAAAGCTTTGATATTTTTTGATATATGTAAAAACTATCTATGGGCAATTCGTAATAAGCGTTATCTAAATTTAGAATATCAATAAGCATTTTTGTATCCTCATGAGGCTCTTGCCATATTTCTTTTGGTGGTTCTATGTAAAGCTCCTTTTTATCTTTTATGGGGGCTATACCAAGAGCATCAAAGAATTCGTTTGATAGCACTATACCCTCAAAAGGCTCTAACATGTCAAGATCATCTATCCAAATTACATTTTTACATTTGAGGATTTGTTTTTGAATGTTGGCTAATCTTTGGCTTGTCTCATATATTATATAAGGAATGTCTAAAACATCCAATATATCTTTTGCCATAATACCGTTTCCAGCTCCAAGTTCCAATATCTTAGGCTTATCAAAGGTATCTAAGTAGTCTTTCAAAAAATAAGCTATACTTTTTCCAAAAGCCTCATCAAGTTCTGGTGATGTAAAAAAATCTCCTCTTCCTATTTTAGGATTTGCAGAATAATAGCCTTGGGCTTTTTGTATAAAAAAATCGTAAAAACGTTTCATGCTAAAATTATAACCTATGATAATAACAGAAATGACAAAAGAACATGTAGATGAGGTCATAGAGATAAACAATCTATCTTTTACCACGGATGCTTGGAACGAGCAGGGATTTTATAGAGAGTTTAATTTAGATTATTCAAAAAAGTGGGTAGGATTGGAAGATGGTAAAGTAATAGCCTATGCAATATTTTGGTGTCATGATAAAGAAGCTTTTATGATGACATTTGCAGTACACCCAGATTATAGATCAAAAGGAATAGCTTTTAATTTCTTAACAGAGGTTTTCAAGCTTTTAAAAAAAGAAAATATAAACTATGTAGAACTTGATGTAAGAAAATCAAACCTACCAGCTATAAAATTGTACAAAAAGCTTGGATTTTCTATAGAAAGAGAGCGTCCTAGTTTTTACTCAGACGGAGAAAACGCTTTCGTAATGTCAAAAGAGCTGTAATCTCTTTCAAAAGAGATAGTTTTTAAACTTATTAAAATTTGCTATGGCTTGAGCTAAACCAAGCCTCTTTTCGTTAGCTATTTCTATTATATAGTTTAAAATCCTCAAAGATTCCTCTATATCTTCTTTTGACTCTTTGGAAACATCTAAGTTAGCCAACTCTTCCAAACAAGCTTTAGCTTTATCGTATTCATCGGTTTGAACGTACAACTCACACTGCAGGAGCAGCTTTTTCAGTGGCGACTGATTTTGATCCATATTCTCTCCTTTCTAACTCTTCCCAAGCTTGTTTCACACCAGATAACATCATAATCATATTTTGAAGAAGCTCTTTATCGTTTTTCTGATTTGCTATCAAAAGCCCTTCTAATATCACTCTGTAAAAGTTTGATAAATCTTTAGCCACTTGCCCACCTTTTTCAAAGTTCAAAGAATCGTGAAGTATAGCCACAGCCTCGGTAGCTTTGGTAATGTATTCACATTTCTTTATTAGGTTGTCTATGTTGTCAAGACCTGCATCTATAGCTTCTATAGCAAGCTCCATAAACTCTATAGCTTTATCGTAAGCTATAATAATAAGTTGCAAAGGGTTTGCGCTAAAAAGCATATTTTCTACATAGCTGTCCTTCAAATTTTGATACATAACTTACCTCCTTTATCCTAAAAGTGTTTGAAGTTTTGTTATCTCAGCACTAGAGCTTGCCATTATAGCCTCTACCTGAGAGAATTGAAGTTGAAGTTGTTGCTGTTGCAAAAGTAAAGATTGCTGCATTTGATATATCTGATTCTCTGTATATGCATAATCTGAAGATATGTTGTTTTCTTCTGTCATCAAAGCCCCGTTTGGAGAGATGATATTCATTATAGCCTGGCTCAAACTGCTTACAAAAGCAGTTACGGAGTTGAGGACAGTCTGAGAACTAGTGCTTAGTAAATTTTGAAAGCTATTGGAATCAAACTGCAATTGCCCTGTTTGATAGTTATAGTTTACAACCCCTAAATTTTCTAGTGGTTGAACTACACTAAGGAGTTGGGTTTTTAAGTTTGTTAGCATAAAATTGCCCATAAAATCGCCTGGAACTATAAAGGGATTTGCGGAGGTCAAGGAATTTTGAGATGGATAAGTGCCAGGTTTTTCCGTTAAAACGTTTATAGGAGTAAGTATGTTGTTTATTTCATTTATAAGATTTGATACGTTGTTTGCCACTTGAGATGTATCCTGAGATATGCTAAGAATTACAGACCCAGTGCCAGAAAGGTTTAACGTGACTCCACTTATTACGTTTTGAATCTGATTTACATTTGATGTAACACTAGCCCCACCAAAATTTATAACAGCGTTTTGAGCATTTTGTATATAGTTTTGAGTAAATATACCTGAGCTATCCTGAGCCACTATCACATGCTGAGTAGTGGAAGGAGATGTGGTGAAAGTAGAAGCCCCTTGTTTTTCTGCAAGCATAAGACTATATGTATTGCCATTGTAAAATATTGAGGCAGTTATATCAGAACCAGCGGTATTGTTTATTTCGTTTACTATGTCTTGTAACGTGTTTGTGCCGTTGTACGTAATGTTAAATTCTTGAACACCTGGAGTAGTGGCGCTTAAATTGTTGTCAGTGATACCTGAAGATGAAGTGTCTGATCTAAAAAATAAGGTTATAGTACCACTTTGACCAAGTTGTGTGTTTGCCGATGAAAAGCTTCCTAATAACGATATTTCTGGTTGTGCCAGTTGCTGAACAGTGATGTTATATGTACCAGGAGCCGTATTGGGCGTAGCTATTGCGTTTAAAACATAAGAGCTTGAACTTATAGCTGTCATGGAGCCTGTGACAGGATTTAATACAAAGCCCATCATAGTGGAAAATACGGACATCGATTGATTGTATATGTAGTTTACCTCTTGCATTTGATTTTGCATGTAAGCTGCTTGTTGGCTAAGTGATAAAAGCGGTAAACTACTAGATGACATAACAGCGGCCAAAATACTACCACTGTTAAATAGATTTGAAAATCCAGACAAAGCTATTCCAGCCATATTTTATACCTTCTTATTTACAACAATACCCACTAAATTGTTAATAGCCTCTGCTATTCTTATCATATATTCCGGTGGAATCTCTTTTATTACTTGGTTAGTCTTGTTGTCTATTATTTTTATAACTAAGCTATCTGCTTTTTTATCCAACGTAATGTTAAGATGTGTGTTTAGATAAGATAAATTTTTAGTGAGTTGCTCTATTGCTTTTTGAATTTGCTTTTCTAAATTATCTATACTTGTATTGCTATAATCTATGCTTTTTTCATCCTGTAGATTTTGTGTATTGGTGGTATTTTGATCGCCTTGAGATTGAGGAGCTGTTCTAGGTTGACTCGTTTGAGTATTTTGTATAGTTTGATTATTTAACTGATTTGTCAACACACTATCTAAACCTCCAAGTTCAAGCGGCGTCATAACAAAAACCTCCAAGCTTTTATTACAAATAACATATTACTATTTCACAATTTTTCAATGATATTATTATCGGCAATTCTTATAAAATTTTTAGCTTCTTCTATTTTCATCGTTTGTTCCTCATAAGGCTTTATTTTAATAAAAATTCCCTGCATACCTTTTTCAACATGTTTTATAGTATTTACCTCATATATTAGGTTGTCATTCTTTATAACATCGTTTTTTTCCAATACGTCCCAAAGGGTTTTCAACATGTTGTCTATATCTCTTCTTCTTTTATCTGGTAAAAATATAATAGCTTCAACAGATACCCTGCAAGAAAACGGTTTTTTAAACTTTAGCTTTTTTAGCTGTAAACTTATCTCCCAAGAAGCCTTTGTTTCCCAAGACAAAACCTTCCAAGGTTTAAATACAGCTCCGCCCTTTTGCCTTATATACCTGTTTGCTTTTCCTTTTGGAGGCTCTGAAATAAATAGATACAGCGTATCATCTTCCATGATAAAATAATATACTATGTTTGCACCTTTATCAATACTAAGCGAATACGTGGAAATAGAAGATCCTCAATATGTAGCCGATAAACTTTCTATATCTGGCACTGAGACTACGTTAAAAAGATTTGGTACTGATATAAAAAATGTAAAGGTTGGTGAAATCTTGTCCATACAAAAGCTTGAAAACTTAAATCTATGTAAAGTATTTTTAGGAGACACCGCTATCGATGTAATAACAAGTGCTTCCAATGTTTACGTGGGTGCTAAAGTACCGGTAGCTGTAAAAGGAGCCTCTTTAGGTAGTAAAACCATAGATACAAAAACCTTTAAAGGTTTCGAATCTCAAGGTATGCTTTTGTCAGCTTCAGAGCTTGGCTTGGATGATATAGAAGAAGGTATCCTAATACTAGATAACAACGTTGAAGTAGGCAAGGATGTAGCGTCTTTGCTTGATTTTGGAGAATATGTGTTAGAATGCGAGATTACACCAAACAGAGGAGATTTACTTTCTATAGTTGGCATAGCAAGAGAGATAAGCGCCATCACGAACAAACCGTTTAATCTCAACATAGAAAAAGATTTGCCAGAAAAAATAGATATAGATATATCAATTGATACTAAAGGATGCTATAGATATGTAGGAAGTGTTGTAGAAGATGTATCTGTTAAAAGCTCAACACTTTTGCTTAAAAAAACTCTTTGGAAGATGGGTCTTAAAACTATTTCCAACGTTGTGGATATAACAAACTACGTTATGATGATGTTAGGACAACCTCTTCATGCTTTTGATAAAGACAAAATTGGCAGTAAAATTGTTATAAGGCAGGCAAAACAAAAAGAGAAACTTATAGCTTTAGATAAAAAAGAATATGAACTTGATGAGTCTATTATGGTTATAGCCAACGACAAAGGACCAATAGCTTTGGCTGGTGTTATAGGTGGATTAGATAGCTCCATATCTCATGACACAAAAAACATACTTTTAGAATCTGCTCTTTTTGATCCAATTTTTGTAAGAAAAGCCTCAAAGACTCTAAAGTTATCAACAGATGCCTCTTACAGGTTTGAAAGAGGTATAGATATAGATATGGCTTTAAAAGCTTCTTTTTTTGCTTTAAAACTCATAGAGAAAGAAGCGGGTGGCAAAGTGATAGGTTATAATGAAGTAATAAGAGAAGCATTACCTGTTAAAAGGTTCTTCTTACCTATGAACGATTATATAAGATACACTGCCATTAATTTTGAAAAAGAAAAAATATCAGAAATAGCT
This sequence comes from Hydrogenobaculum sp. 3684, assembly GCF_000213785.1. Taxonomy (NCBI): domain Bacteria; kingdom Pseudomonadati; phylum Aquificota; class Aquificia; order Aquificales; family Aquificaceae; genus Hydrogenobaculum; species Hydrogenobaculum sp. 3684. Next base: position 806,972 of record NC_015557.1, read on the forward strand.
AACAAATTAGGTATTCCCAACAAACCTATGAGATGCGGTATAGAGTTTGAAGCTCCGTCTCACAGATACTACGATATTGACTCTTCCATAGACCTTATAGAAGAAATCGTAAGAATAACAGATTTTAACACCTTTGAAACAGACCCATTAACACTCTTACCAAAGCCCAACGACAAGAAAGATTATACATATGAAATAAAGAATAAATTGGTAGCCAACGGATTAAAGGAAGTAATAAATTTAAGCTTCGACAAAATAGAAGACTATGAAGCTCTTGGCTTAGAAAAACCCACTATAGAAATCAAAAATCCCATACTACCTTCTTTTAGGTTTTTAAGAAGATATCTAACGCCATCTATGATAAGGTTGGCAGATCAAAATGTTAAAAAGCACATATACGACTTTGCTATATTTGAGATATCAGATATTTTTAAAGAAGATTCCCAATCCACACATATATGTATATTGTTAAGAGGGCACAAGAGAATATACCCTAAAACAAAATGGAATATAAACCATATAAAGGAGATAATAAAAGCTATAAACAAAGATGTTATGTTTGGCTTTTCTAATTTATCGTTCCTTCATCCTTATCAACAGGGAAGCCTAAAGTTTGACGATAAAGATATAGGGTTTTTTGGTGTTTTGAAAAGCGATATACTACAAGATACAATTATCTGTGAGTTTGAAATTCCTAATAAAGCAAAATATCGTGAAATAAAAGAAATATCAAAATATCCACCAATAGTAAGAGACATCTCACTGATAATGAGCATTGATTTTGATGTTCAAAAGCTTATTATTCTCATAAGAGAGTTTTTTGGAAGCATGCTAGAAAATGTTTTAGTATTTGATTTTTATAAAGGAGAGCAAATAGAAGAAGATAAGAAGAGCGTAGGTTTGAGACTTAGCTTAAGAGCCCTTGATAGAAGTTTAGAAGATGAAGAAGTAAACGTTCTAATAGAAAAACTGTTAGAACGTCTTAAAGAAGAGGGTATAGAGCTTAGATTTGCTTAGTTTAAATAAAAGCCTGCCCTACTCGTTAGTGTGAAGATATTTTTGGGGCCTACATGTGAGCTATTAGGGAGCTCGGAAGTTCAGGGGCGTCTCCTTGTAGACCCTCTGACAGGGCACCCACCTAAAAATAGGAGGCCCGCATGTATGTTTGCACGACGGTAGGGTGGGTATAAACCCTTCTTGTCTTTCTTCTTTTGCCTCCTAGTTATGGAGGTATATGTCAAAAAAGGAATTACGAAGTATTTTTTTAAAAAGACGTGATATGCTCTCTGAGGAAGACGTATACAAGGCTTCCTTAGAGATAGCAAAAAACCTTTCACAAGATAAAGATTTTAAAAGGGCCAAGTCTGTGATGGCTTATATTCCCATAAGAAAAGAAGTCGATCCGCTTGTGGATATGAGTATATACGAAGGAAAGATTGTTTCTGTACCAAAAATTGTTGACAATACACTTGTACCATGCCTTTACAAAGGTCCTTTCGTAAAATCTGTTTACAATACTTTAGAACCAGAAGAATGCCAAAAAACTAATATAGATCTTTGTTTGGTACCCGGTGTTTGCTTTGATAAACATCTTTATCGCGTAGGTTTTGGTAAGGGCTTCTACGATAGATTTTTATCGGCAAACAAAAACATTTTTTCTATAGGTATATGCTATGATTTTCAAATTGTTGACTCTATAGAAAAAGACCCTTTTGATGTAAAGCTTAACAAAATCATTTCTGAAAATTATGTAATAGAAGGAGGTAATTACCAATGGAAACTGTTGTTATAGGTATCCTATCAATCTTAGTGTTAGCGTTAGCTGGTTTTGGGTTTTTAGCTTTTAAAAAGCTAAGCGAAAAACAAGTGGTGAATACGCCAAGCACATCCGAAGAGTCAAAGATACTCTTAGAAGAGGCCAAGAGGCAAGCAGACGCTATATTAGAAGAAGCTAAAAGACAGCTAGAGTATTCAAAAGAACTAGCCGAAAGAGAAGCTTCCAAATATATGGAGTTTATCAAGAAAGAAAACGAAAAACTAGAGAAAGAAAAAGAAGCTATAAAAAAAGAGTTAGAGCTTAGAAAGGAAGAGCTAGAAAAAGACTACGCCAGAAAACAAGAAGAGCTTTCCTCAAAAGAGCAATCTCTTTTACAAAGGGAAAAAAGCTTAGAATCCAAAGAGACAAACCTAGAAAGAAAGCTACAAAGCCTTGAGAAAAAAGAAGAGGAGCTTTACGCAAAAGAAAGAGAGCTAAGAGAATTAGAAAAAGCTCTTCAAAAGAGAGAAAAAGAGATAGAACAGCAGTATAAAAACGTGGAAACCATTAAAAGCGAAATAGAAGAACTCAAAAACAAGGAACTTATAGAACTCCAAAGAATAGCATCTTTAACCAAGGAAGAGGCTTATCAAGAGATATTAAGAAAAGCTGAAGAAGAGGCTAAGATAGAAAGCATAAGGATAGCAAAAGCCATAGAGGAAAAAGCAAAAGAAGAAGCTGAAAGGGAAGCAAAAAGAATTATCACCACATCTATTCAAAGGCTATCCCCAGAAATAGCAATAAATTACAGCACGTCTACTATAGAACTACCAAGCAATGAATTTAAAGGACGTATCATAGGAAGGGAAGGAAGAAATATAAGGGCTTTTGAAATACTAACGGGTGTTGATATTATAATAGACGACACTCCAGATACCGTTACGCTTTCGTCTTTTGATCCTATGAGAAGAGAGATAGCCAAACAAGCCCTTGAAAAACTTATAATTGATGGCAGAATACACCCAGCTCGTATAGAGGAGGTTGTAGAAGAAGTTAAAAAAGAAATGGACAACAACATTAGAAAGCTAGGTGAAGAAACTGTTATGGAGTTAGGCATCCACGATATGAACCCAGGGCTTTATTATTACATAGGTAAACTTTACTACAGGACGTCTTATTCACAAAACGTATTGCTTCATTCAAAAGAGGTAGCAACGATAGCCGGGCTCATGGCCGCTGAACTGGGCTTAAACGAAAAAGCCGCTAAAAGAGCTGGGCTCTTGCACGATATAGGAAAAGCCATATCAAACGAAATGGGTGGTTCCCACACAGATATAGGTATAGAGTTGTGCAAAAAGTATAAAGAGCCTGATTATGTTCTAAACGCCATAAAAGCACATCACGAGGAAGAACCCGTTAAATATCCTGAGGTAGCTTTAGTTTGTGCGGCAGATGCTCTTTCCGCAGCAAGACCAGGAGCAAGAAGAGAATCCCTAGAGGCTTACATTAAAAGGTTAGAAAAACTTGAAGAGATTGTAAAAAGTTTCCCAGGTGTATCAAACGTATATGCTATGCAAGCCGGTAGAGAAGTAAGGGTTATAGTATCACCTTCTGAACTTACAGATGAACAAGCTTACGATCTGTCTAAGAAAATTGCCAAGAAGATAGAGGAGGAAATGGATTATCCCGGCAACATAAAAGTTGTGGTTATAAGAGAAAACAGGTTTGTAGAGTATGCAAGATGATTTTTGTTGTATAGCTTTTAGAAAAAATGGTTTATATTTAACTGTAGGAGTGTGTTATGTACAAAAATACTAAGATAGATTTTAACCTTATAAAAAAGTACGATAAGCCAGGGCCAAGGTACACTAGCTATCCCACGGCGGTGGAGTTTAAGCCTTTATCCTCTGATATTTATAAAAAAGAGCTAGAAGACATATTGCACGATGAAAGACCTCTTTCTTTATATGTCCATATACCTTTTTGTGAAAATGCATGCTGGTTTTGCGGTTGCAACGTCATAATTTCTCACAGAACAGATGTGGCAAAACCATATCTTAACTATCTCTTTAAAGAAGTTGATATGCTAAAAGATGTTTTAAAAGATTATAAGAAAATTGATCAGTTTCATATAGGCGGGGGAACACCAAATTTTCTAGATAATGAAGATTTTTACGATATGATGTCCTTTATCAAAGATAGATTCGATTTTACAGAAGACCCTGAGGTATCAATAGAAATAGATCCACGTCATATAGATTACAAAAAACTAAAACTATATAAAGAGCTTGGATTCAACAGAATTAGCATGGGGATACAAGACTTTGATAGAAATGTGCAAGAACGCATAAACAGAGTACAAGATGAAGAGCTTTTAAAAAATGTAATTTACGATATAAGGAGCTTAGGTTACAAAAGCTTAAACATAGACCTTATGTATGGATTACCGGGTCAAACGGTTGATACTTTTAAAAGCACCATAGAAAAAACGATAGAACTTTCTCCAGATAGGGTGGCGGTTTTTAATTTTGCATATGTGCCTTGGCTAAAACCCCTTCAACGTAAAATTGACGCTACAGCTCTTCCAGAAGCATCTATGAAACTTGACATGTTAAAGTTAGCGATAGAGTTGTTTGAAGCCAGCGATTACGCTTTTATAGGTATGGATCACTTTGCAAAAAAAACAGACGATCTTTATTTAGCCCAAAAGCATAGAAAACTTTGGAGAAACTTCCAAGGTTATACTACCAGAAAAGGGGATCATCTAATAGGAATTGGCGCCACATCCATAGGCATGTTAGACAAAGCTTATTTCCAGAATCATAAAACCTTAAGAGATTACTATAGCGCTTTAGATAAAAGCGTTTTTCCTATTATGAGAGGGTATATCTTAAACCAAGATGACATAATAAGAAGAGAAGTGATAATGGATATCATGTGTAATCTTTACGTAGATAAAATGAACATATCTTCTATGTTTGGTATAGACTTTGACGAATACTTTGAAAAAGAGCTTTTAGAACTAGAAGAACTAGAATGTGATGGTCTTGTTAGCATAAATAAAGATAAGATAGAGGTAAACCCAGAAGGTAGACTATTGGTAAGAAATATAGCCATAGTTTTTGATATATATTCAAAAGCCAAAGAAAAACCAACATTTTCTAGGACAATATAAAAAAGATAAAAAAAAATTTAGGGAAATTTTTATATTGTTATGCTATAATATTTTTGTATGGAACATTATGAGCATGTTATAACTAGTATAGTAGCCATGGTAGTGGCACTGGGTGTTGTGTTAGTTGCTGGCAAACCCAAAATCATGCCATCAAAATTGCAGTTTGTAATTGAATCTTATATAAATTTCTGCAAAGCTATGGTCACTGAAAATATAGGGGAGCAAGGTTTACGCTATTTACCTCTTATAGCCTCCATAGGGCTCTTTGTATTCTTTGGAAATGTTATGGAGCTTTTACCTTTTGTAGATGCTCCTACTGGCAACATGAACACCACTTTAGCACTTACACTTATAGTATTTTTCCTATACCACTTTGAAGGTTTTAGAGTAAATGGCCTCGGTTATATAAAACACTTTATGGGACCCATAAAAGCTTTAGCGCCCTTCTTCTTTATAATAGAAATCATGTCTCATTTGGGAAGGGTTGTATCTTTATCTTTACGTCTTTTTGCCAACATGAAAGGCGGTGCTATACTTCTTATTTCAATAATAGGTGTTTTAATAGGAAATCCATTTACTTGGGCTGTTTCTCCTATCATATTGGTATTTGTGATAGCTATAAAGGTGTTAGCCATTGTTCTTCAAACTTTTATATTTATGATATTAAGTACAATATATATAGCTGGTGCCGTGGCTCACGAGGAATATTGATATGAATATAAATAAGATTCTTCTAATAATGGATATGGAAAATGGCGATTGCACTAAGCTTATAGGTAAGATATTGGATGTTGTGAACAATTTTAAAGCAAGCTTGGATGTTCTTGTGGTACTAGAGTCTGTAAAAAAAATAGAGGATATAGCAACTTCTTTCGGTATGCCGTTTGACCCATATATGAAGGAAAATAGTATAAAACAAGCCACATATAAACTAAAACACCTTTTCCCAAAACATATGAATGTAAATTTTCACGTAAAAGTAGGTGATTTTGATGAAGAAGCCCAAGCAGTCTATAAAGAAGTAAATCCAGATATGATTTTATTAGCTTGTAACAATTTTAACAAAGATATATCAAAGTTCTCTAAATCCACAGGTAAACCCATTTTATTAATAAATTAGGAGGATATTTATGAAGCTTAAAACTCTCATGCTTTTAACTCTTGCTAGTAGCATAGCAATGGCTGACACTGCAGGTTCAAGTGGCTCAGATGCCCATGCAAGAGCCCTGTTTTATGGTTTGATGGCGGTTGCTGCAGGTGTATCTATAGGTCTTGGTGCTTTGGGTGCTGGTGTGGGTTCTGGTTCAGCTATTAGAGGTGCCGAAGAAGGTATGGCCAGAAACCCTAACATGGCTGGTAAGTTGCAAACTATAATGTTCATAGGTTTGGCATTCATTGAAACCTTTGCACTTTACGCAATGCTTTTCTCCATTATATTTGTATTTACTAGTATATTTTCAAGAAAAGCCGGATTCTAAAACTTTAAAGCGTCGCCTTGGGTAGAGGCGATTATAAATATCTACCCATTTAAAAAGAGGTAACTATGACAAATGCTTTAAAGCCTCATATTTCAAATAGGAAAAGAAAACGTGTTAGTGGATTTTTGGCTCGTATGTCGTCAAGATCTGGTAGAAATATTATAAAAAGAAGAAGACAAAAGGGAAAAAAGAGACTGGCCCCTTGAAATATTTGCTTATAAAATTTATTAGGTTTTGGCAAATTTTCATATCGCCTTTATACCCTAGCTCATGTAGGTTTTATCCTACGTGTTCTCATTATGCTATTTTATCCATTGAAAAGTATGGAGCTTTTAAAGGTAGCATGAAAGCTTTTTGGCGCATATTAAGATGCAATCCTTGGAATAAGGGCGGTGTAGATTATCCATAATGGAACGGATAGATTTAAAAAGATTAATTGCAATATTTTTTGCAGTATCTATTACTATACTTGCTTATCAATATATAACTGAATACTTTTTTAAAAGCCCAACAGTAACAACCCCCCAGCAAAAAGCTAAAAAAACAACCACTAATCAAGCAATTTTTGCTTATCAATATCAAGGCGGTATAAACTTATTTCTCAACAACCAAAGACAAGCCCAGAATATACAAAACGGAGTTTTACTTCATTTTAAAGATGCAGATATAAAATTTGCTTACAACGGTGGTAAGATAACATACTATTATATCAAAAACTTTAAACAAAACCTTATAACCCCCCAAGAATACGCACTAAAGATTTTTCCTTTAGAAGTTTACACTGGTAACCCCGCTATAGATGAAGCTATAAACTTTAGCAACTACAACATCTCAGCAACTAACAACAACATCGTTATGACACTAAGGCTACCAAACATAAGCGTTGTTAAAGATATATCCTTTGATAAAGAGGGTTTTATATCAAAAATAAGCGTATCCTTGATAGGTTATAACAAACCCTATTTTGTAATGATTGGCAACAACCTAAACGAGGAGGATTTACATACTCACCAAGGACCAGTTTTTGATATAAACGGAAATGTTAAAAGACTAGACAATGGCGATATAAAAACTTACAAAGTAATCACCGGTAACATATCTTTTGCAGGCGAAGAAAGTAGATTCTTCTTTCAAGGAATAAAAGGCCATATAAATTCTATACAGATATACAAAGAAAGACTAGGTAAAGATGACTTTACATTCATGCTTGTCTCCTTTGATGGCAAAGCTCTTATGTTTTTTGGACCAAAAGAGTACGATTGGCTTAAGAAAGCAGGTCTTACCGACGTGCTTGATTTCGGAGACTTTAGGATAGTGGTAGAACCTTTATTTAAATTCTTATATTATATATATATAAAAACAGGAAACTGGATAATATCTATTTTTGTTTTGACGCTTTTAATAAGAATATTGTTCTTCCCGCTAAACTACAAATCCACGCTATCAATGTCAAAACTTTCAGAAGTAGCTCCAAAAATGGAAAAAATCAAAGAAAAATATAAAGATGACCCCGTTAAAATGCAAGAAGAAATTATGAAACTATATAAGGAAGTGGGTTTTAATCCAGCTTCAGGATGCTTACCCATACTTGTGCAAATCCCAATATTTTTCTCCCTTTACAAGGTTATTGTAATAACGGCAGATTTAAAACTGGCTCATTTTCTATGGATACACGACCTAACCCAAAAAGACCCATATTATATTTTGCCCATTTTAATGGGTATAACCATGGTTATGTCTTTGAGACTAACCCCAAATCCAGACCCAAGACAAAACTCTATTATGTATATAAGTTCTTTATTTTTTGTATTCTTGTTTGCTTCGTTCCCAGCAGCTTTAGTAATTTATTGGACTATAAACAACATACTTAGCTTTTTACAAACTTACCTCATTAGAAAAGTTTTATTAAAAGATAAATTAAACCCGCCAACAAAACCCCAAAAAACAAAATAAAAGTGTTATAATATTGATATGTTTGAGTTTATAAGAAAACACAAAGAAACGTTTGCCATATTATCAGGTATAGTAACAGCAGCTTTTTTCCTATGGAACTTTGCAGCTGGTAACATCACATCTTTGTTTCATTCATCAGAAAACTGCATAGCAAAAGTAAATGGTGATTGCATAAGTATAGCAGATTTTAGAAGAGTAGCCATGAGAGCCAACCAACAAATGACACCCATATTAAAGCAAGAGATTTTAAATTCTTTGATAGATGATGATCTTTTATACGAACAAGCTAAAAAAGAAGGCTTTTTAGTATCCAATAAAGAAGTGGCAGATATAATATCTAAAGATCCTTCTTTCCAAGTGGATGGAAAATTCAACTTCGAAAGATACAAAGCAGTACTGGCAGAAGCTGGATATACACCAGAAACCTATGAAGCATATATAAAAAAGCAACTTACCATACAAAAATATACGTTGTTTATTACAAACGCATCCTATGTTAGCGATATAGAATTAAATGCAGCTAATACGATAAACAACACACTTCTATCTGGAAAAGCTTATATAATAGACCCAAACTCCGTAAACATAAACTATACACCAACAGAACAAGAAATAGAAGACTATTACAACAAACATAAAGATGAGTTTAAAGTAGTAAACCCATCATCTATAATATATTGGGAAACCACAGACAAAAATAAGGCAAGAGAAATATATATGGCTCTTAAATCTGGTAAAATACCTCCTGGTTTCAAAGCTTTTGATGAAAAAACAATGTCAAAAACCTTTGGTGCAGTAGTAAAAGCCCTAAACCCACAAAATCCTATAATAGTAGGAAACGTTGGCAACAACATATACATCTTCACGTATCAAAATACCAAAAACACTGCTATAATGCCGCTTTCTCAAGCAAAAAACCAAGTGATCCAAGATTTAATAATGGAAAAAAAGATATTGGCTTTAAAAGATTTTGCTAAAAATATATACAATAGCTTAAAAGCTAAAAAACCTGTAAGTATAAAGCCTGTGGCATTTAACAACTTACCTTTGTCTAGAATATCTACAATGGTGGATATAAAATCTTCCGATATAGTGCCGATGGTTACAGAAAAAACACCTGCGTTTTTTGGCCCTTACGTATCTGCCAACGGTAGTGCTTACGTAATAATAGAAGTAGATTCAAGAAGCATAAAAAATCAGCAAAATCCAGAAAAGACGTTTGCTCAATTGCTAAGCCTAAAAGCAAACGTTTTAATGAATTACCTTATAAAAGATTTAAGAGCTCATGCCAAGATAGATATAAACAAGAGTTTATACAACAACCTTTAATGTGCTAAAATAATCTTATGAAAGAGAAAGAATTTATACTGTGGTCTAAAGAGAAAAGTGCTATCACAACCGCTTTAGAGTCTGGCGTAAAAGCTATAATAGTAGAATCAGAAGAAGAGGCAAAAAACGTAAGTAAGTTAGGTAAAATAGAAACGTGGGTACTGGGAGAAGATATAGAGTATATAAAGATTTTAAATAAAGAAGATGAGTTAAGGGCTGCCAAATCTCCGAAAAAGGTATTGGTAGAAACCACAGATTGGACTATAATTCCATTGGAAAACATTATAGCTCAAAAAGAAGATGTATATGTTATAGTAAAATCTGAAGAAGAAGCAAAAACTGCATTAAATATATTGGAAAAAGGCGTAAAGGGTGTTGTTTTAAAAGACCCTGATTTAAACCTTATAAAGAAAATATCAAACGTAGTAGAACCAAAAGAAAAATTAAACCTTGTAGAAGCTGAAATTTTAAGAGTATTGCCAGTAGGCATGGGAGATAGAGTTTGTGTAGACACAACTTCTATATTAAAGAAAGCAGAAGGTATGCTAGTGGGCAACTCTTCCGGCGGAATGCTTTTGGTGGCGGCAGAAACAGAAGAAAACCCCTACGTTGCTTCAAGACCTTTTAGAGTGAACGCTGGTGCTGTACATATGTATACCAAAGTACCCAACAATAAAACTATATACTTGTGTGAAGCAGAAGCTGGAAAACCTGTGATGGTATACGATAAAGACGGCAACGGAAGGACAGTTTACGTAGGAAGAGCAAAGATCGAAAGAAGACCTATGCTTTTAGTAGAAGCTATCTCAAACGGCAAAAAACTATCAGCGGTGCTTCAAAACGCAGAAACTATAAGGCTTGTAAAACCAGATGGAGAACTTATATCTGTGGTAGAACTAAAAAAAGGCGATAGTGTGTTAGGATATATAGAACAAGAAGGAAGACATTTTGGTATGAAAGTAGACGAAACCATCACAGAAAAATGAAATACCTTGCTCCTTCAATACTTTCTGCTGATTTTTGGAATTTAGGTAAAGATATAGAGGCTACGTTAAAAGGCGGGGCAGATATAATACACTTTGATGTAATGGACGGGGCTTTTGTACCAAATATCACAGTAGGACCTTATGTTTTAGAGCGTTTAAAAGAAAAAATACCTCATGTTACTTTTGACGCTCATCTTATGATAAACAATCCAGATGCCTATATAAAAGAGTTTGTAGAAGCTGGGGCGTCTATGGTATCTGTTCACATAGAAAATGTACCTCATATTCATAGGACTGTTGAGCTGATAAAAAGCTTGGGAGCAAAAGCAGGTGTTGCCATCAATCCCGGTACATCCTTAGAAGCTATTGATGAAATAATACACTATGTAGACTATATACTGCTTATGTCTGTTAATCCAGGTTTTGGTGGTCAGAGCTTTATAGATCGTTCAACTGTTCGTGCTAAAAGCCTAAAACAAAGAATTTTAGAAAAAGGTTTAAATTGTCTTGTAGAAATGGATGGTGGATTGAAATTTAGCAATTTGCACCTTGTAAAAGAATATGTCGATATATTTGTTATAGGCTCTGGTATATTTAAAGAAAAAGACATAGAATCCATCACTAGAAAAATAAAAGATTTTATAAACAATGTTTAAACATATAAAACCCTTTATCGTAATGGACATTCTAAAAAAAGCATCATCCTTTGAAGATGCGATACATCTTGAAATTGGAGAACCTGATTTAGCACCATCCCCAAATGTTTTAAAACATCTTCAAAATGCTATAAATAGCAGTTATTTTGGTTATACTGAAGCAAAAGGCTTAAAAACCCTAAGAGATGCTATATCAACTTACTACAGAAATTTCTACAACATAGAAATATCACCAGAAAGAATCATCATAACTACTGGTTCCTCAGGAGCTTTTTCTTTGATATTTGGGCTTTTAGAAGGAAAAAACATAGCTTTACAAGATCCAGGTTATCCTTGCTACGAAAACATAGCTTACGCTTTTGATAAAAATATAGTAAAAATACCTGTTTTCGAGGATACAAGCTTCCAAATCACAAAAGAGCATTTAAAAAACGTTGAATTTGATTTACTTTTAATCTCTTCAGTTTCAAATCCCACTGGTATTGTATACAGCGAAGATAATCTACAAGATATAATAGAATTTTGTGAAGCAAATAAAAAGATCTTTGTGTGTGATGAAATATATCATGGACTTACTTACGATAAAAGCATAAAAACTGCCCTTTCTTTTAGCGATAACGCTTTTATAATAAATAGCTTTTCTAAGTTCTTTTGTATGCCAGGATTTAGAATAGGTTGGATGATAGTACCAGAACGGTATATAGAGGACGTAGAAAGGCTATCTCAGAATATGTTTATAAGCGCTCCTACTTTATCCCAATACGCTGCTTTAGGAGCTTTTGATTATGAATATCTTAACTTCGTTAGGGATACTTTTAAAGAAAGAAGAGACTTCTTTTATAAAGAATTAAAAGACATATTTAATATACCAGTAAAACCAGAAGGAGCTTTTTATGTATGGGCTGATATATCAAAATACAATATTCCATCGAAAGAATTTTGCGATTTTCTGTTTGAAAAAACAAGGGTGGCAATTACACCTGGAATAGATTTTGGCACCAATCAAACCGATAGATTTGTAAGATTTTCTTTTGCAAAGGATATAGCATATTTAAAAGAAGCTATATCTCGCATAAAAAACGTGCTATAATTTGAATAAAACTTGTTTAGAGAGGAGAAGAAACTATGAAAGATGTATATTTTATGGAGAGAGATCCTTATGCACCTATAAGACATTGTTATGGCATAAGCAAAATCCTTTACGAAGGCAAGTCAAAATATCAAGAGATTCAAGTAGTAGAGTCCCATTACTTTGGTAAAATGTTGATACTCGATGGTGTAGTACAATTTACAGAAAAAAATGAGTTTTTCTATCACGAAATGCTAACTCATCCTGTAATGTTTGCCCATAAAAATCCCCAAAATGTGCTAATAATAGGTGGAGGAGACGGTGGCATCCTAAGAGAGGTTTTAAAACACAAGTCTGTAAAGAAAGCTGTATTGGTGGATATAGACAAAGACGTAGTAGAAGTGTCCAAAAAGTTTTTCCCCACCGTCGCTTGTTCGATGGATGATCCTAGAGCTATAATACTAAATGAAGATGGTTTTAAATACATTCAAGACTATAAAAATGAATTTGACGTTATCATAGTAGACTCTACAGATCCTGTTGGTTTTGCACATGTACTTACCACAGAAGAATTCTTTAAATATGTGTTTGAAGCTTTAAAAGAAGATGGTATATATGTTGGCCAATCTGAATCTTTGCACTATCATCTTGATATAGTTGTGCGTTTTCAAAAAGCTTTGAAAAAAAACTTTCCTATAGTAGACCTTTACACCACCGTTATACCAGTATACGCTGGGTATTGGTGGAGTTTTTCAGTGGGTTCCAAAGTTTACAATCCACGGGAAATATCAAGAGAAGTTGATGTAGAAACGAGATTTTACTCAGATGAAATACACAAAAACGCATTTTTGCCACCAAACTTTTATCAAAAGATTTTAAACGGTAATTTTAAATATTGATAGGAGAGCTTATGAGAGTTTTATTGGTAGGATGGGCGCCGCCTTCGGAACCACAAAGCGGAGAAGATAAGCATATCTATATTCTTGCTAAAAACCTAAAAAACTTAGGCCATCATGTAGAAGTGTTTACCATATTACCACCTTTTATGATAGGAAAGCAAAATGAATACGATCTTTTAAACGCCCAATACGAAGGTATTACATACAATGTTTTCACTAGAAGAGAATGGTTTATATATCAGCACGGATACTCTCCTATGACAGAAGTTTACGAAGAACCCACAACCCAGATTTGGTTTAAATTTTTAGCTATGAAGCCCGATTGGGACTTCATACATTTTCAATCTATTATGCCCCTTTCTATAATAGAAAAAACTAAGCAACTTGGATATAAGGTCCTAAATACTATGCATTCTATGTACTTATTAGAACCCTCTTGGCATATGTTTTCTACTTATAAATACGAGCAAAACAAATTTCAATGTATAGCCCAAGATGAGTTTACACCAGAAAGGTTTGTGGAAGAATACAACATTATGATGGGGCTAAACCTAACAGAAGCCCAGAAAAAGGTAGTGGCTGTAGAGATGAAAAGAAGGTTAGATTATGGCAAATATCTTATGGAAGATGTCATAGACCTAAATATATCAAACGGCGGTTACGGGGCTTATGCTATATTAGATTTTGGCGTAAAACCAGATAACATAATAAACTTAGTATTACCAGAGCAAGGTTTTGCCGCCAACAAAAGGGATGAAAAAAGATCAAAAGATATCATAGAAAAAACCAAAGCCAAATACTCGAAACCAAGAGAAAAAACAATCTTTGCCTTCTTATCCAACTGGCAAGTAACAAAAGGCCATCACATCATATTAAAAGCGGTAGACTATCTTAGGGATTTGGAAGGTAAGTTTGAAGTAAGGCTTTACGGCAATCCAGAGATAAATCAAAACTACAAATACTTTATGTTATCTTTGTTTAAAGATAAGTTTATAAAATCCCATGTGAAAGTAATGGGTATATACACCCATGCACAGCTTGATGCTATATGCGATGAAATACATCTTCACATAAACCCCCACATATGGGCTATGGGTCCTACTACTGCTTTTAACGAAACCGCCCAAAGAGGCGTTATGCAAATGTGGACCAAAGCAAGACATGCCGATATATTTGAAAAGTTTCAAGAAGAGCTTATCTTTGGCAAAAAACTTCTTGATGAAGAGTTAAGCAACAAGCTAAGAAAGGTAAATAGATATTATATCTCTGAGACAAACTTAAACTATGAAAGAAAGAAGTTTGAGGCTTTTAATATTAAAAGCATCGAAGACCAAAACAAAAAATTAGCAAACTATATATTAGAATGCGGAAACCCAGAAGACTTAGCAAAGAAAATGAGATTTTTTATAGAAAACACCGACTACAATATATTTGACGATTGGTATTTTCTCACAGGTTATAGCATGGAAAATCCACCACCTTTGTCAGAAATTGCTGATACCACCAAGTATATAGAACTTATATACAAATAAGTGAAAAAAACTGATATACCTAAGATATTTAAGATTTTAAAAAAAGATTACGAAGAAAACCATGCACCGGTTGTTACCCTTATAGCCCACACCACAAAAGACCCTTTCAGGGTGCTTGTATGCGCTATTCTTTCCACCAGAACAAAAGATGAGACTACTGCAAAAGTTTGTGAGAGACTTTTTGTTAAGGTAAAATCTATAGAGGATTTGTACAACATCAAAGAAGAAGAGCTAAAGGAGCTTATATACGGCGTTGGATTTTACAACACAAAAGCAAAAAACCTAAAAGAGCTTGCCAAGATAATAGTACAATCATACGATTCAAAAATACCAAAAGAAAAAGAAAAACTCATGGAGCTTCCTGGTGTAGGTCTAAAAGTAGCTAACTTGGTGTTGGCAGAAGGATTTGGCATACCAGCCATCTGTGTAGATGTACATGTGCATCGTATTACCAACAGATGGTGCTTAGTAAAAACAAAAACCCCAGAACAAACAGAAGAGGCGCTAAAAAACATACTACCTAAAAAATATTGGATTGATATAAATAGATATTTGGTATCCTTTGGTCAGCGTATATGTAAACCCACAAAACCTCTTTGTGAAATATGTCCTATTGAGCGCTTTTGCGGAAAATGTATTGATAAAAAGAGCCGATCAAAACCACAAAAAGATTGATAGCCAAAGCTGGCAAACCTATAAATATAGGACCAAAAGAAGATGGCATTAGAACGTTTTGTATGATACCAAAATGATTTACTTTTTCAAGCTCGTAAATACCAAACACGATACCAGCTAAAAGCCCTATTGTAAGGCTTTCTTTGTTTAAATGCTTTACAAAAAGCCCTAAAAATATAGAAGGAAGCGTTTGAAGTATAACAATACCACCAATTAGCTGCAACGCTATTGCAAAAGTTGGAGGCACCAAAAACACAAAGAAAAGAGGGATTAGCTTAAACAAAAATGAAAACCATTTTGCAAGCTTCGTCTCGTTTGAAGGACTTGCGATGTTTAACTCTCTAAGTATATTTACCATAAGATTTGAGCTTGCTATAGCCATTATAGAAGCTGGCACAAGCCCACCTATAAATATTCCAAGTAAAGCTACACCGCTAAACCACTGGGGCATTGTGGAAACTATCAATGCTGGTACCACAAAAGAACCCCGTGCCGAGGCTGGTATATGGTTTAACATATCCATAGCTGGTTTAACTTCGTATATAAGTACACCAAAAAGCGCCAAAATAGCAAGCCCGATTCCATAAATAGGTAAAAAGGCTATAGATTTTTTCAAAACTTTCACATCGCTTGAGCTAAGACAACCCGTTATAGCGTGAGGATATAAGAATAACGCTAAGGCGCTCATAACAGATAAGCTTATATATGCGCTTATAAGTTTTGGATTCAACGTGGAGTATGCTTTTTTTATTTCAAAAGCATGATAAAAACCATGGTAATGCAAAGGTATATAAACGCTAAGCACTAAAACAGTCCCAAGTATGAGAAAATCCTTTAGCACCGCCGTAAGAGTAGCTCCTCTAAGCCCTGATTTATAAGTAAACCAAGATAGTATCAAAAACGCTAAACTAAGAGATATCTCGTTTACAAGATTTTGATTTATACCTTTAAACTGCATAAGAAGTGTAGATAACACTACCTTCATACCAACGATTTGAAGGGCTATATAAGGAAGCTCTGCGGTTATACCAACAAGTGCCACCATAATGGCTAAGCTTTTAGAGTTATATCTATCTTTTATAAAATCCACAGCCGTTATATGACACTTTTCTTTTGAAACTGCAAAAAACTTTGGCATAACCGCCAAAGCCACTCCGAATCCCATAGCCACATAAGGCACTGCAAAGAAAAATACAGGTCCTTTGGCAAATAATCCAGAAGGTACCGCTATAAAAGTATAAGCTGTAAAAAGATCAGCCCCTATCAAAAACCAAAGTAGCCAAGCACCAAATCTCTGCCCCCCAAGAGCCCATTCGTGCAACAGATCGAGATTTCCAGCCCTAAAGTCTTTACCCTTTAAACCAAGGTAAGAAAACACGATAAAAAGTGCCAAAAACACTATCAGACTAACCATCGTCTTTTCCCAAAAACACCGCCAAAGCGTAAAAAATAGATGTTATTATAAGCATAAATATCTGAAACCAATAAAAAAATGGCATCCCTAAAAACTCTGGGCTTTTATGGTTATATAAAAATATAAGCATATAAATCAAAGCTGGAATACCAAGAAATATATAATACATAATAAATATTATAAACAAATTTTTTATGCTTTTAGAAAAAAATCTGATAAAATATATCTATGATTACTATTGAAGATTTTACAATTAAAGATTTTAAAAGCTCAAAAATCTTAGAGAAGATTTTAAACAGAGCTAAGGTGTTTGAACAGCAGTATCTAGATAAGGTAAGAGAGATAATAGAAAACGTTATAAAATACAAAGATGAGGCTTTATATAAATACGCCCTTGAGTTTGATAACATTGACCTTAGAAAAGAAGGCATAGAGATACCAAAAGAAGCCATAGAAAACGCTTACAAAGAGTTGGATGAGAACACCAAAAAGGCTCTTCAATTTTCTTATGAAAGGGTGTATAAATTCCATGAAAATCAAAAAGAGAAATCTTTCATAACAGAAGAAGAAGGTATAATGTTGGGGCAAAGGGTATTACCAGTAGAAAGTGCAGGTCTTTATGTACCAGGAGGCAAAGCCGCCTATCCATCTTCTGTTATTATGAACGCAGTGCCTGCAAAAGTAGCTGGTGTTTCTAATATTTATATGGTATGTCCAAAACCCACAAAAGAAGTTTTAGCCGCTGCTTATATATGTGGCATAGATAGAGTATTTAGAATAGGTGGAGCTCAAAGTATAGCAGCATTAGCTTATGGCACTGAGACAATACCAGCTGTAGAAAAGATAGTCGGCCCTGGTAATATATACGTTGCCACTGCAAAAAGATTGGTGTATGGCATAGTGGGCATAGATATGATAGCTGGTCCTTCGGAAGTGCTTATTATAGCCGATGCTTCTGCAGATCCAAGCTTTGTTGCCATGGATATGCTATCCCAAGCTGAACATGATGAACTAGCTAGTGCTATTTTGATAACAAACTGTGAAGATTTGGCTTACTCAGTGGCCAAAGAGATTGATGTTTTCTTATCACAGTTAGAAAGAAAAGATATAGCCTCAAAATCTATAGAAAACTACGGAGCTATATTTATAGTAAAAAACTTAGAAAAAGCCTGTGAACTATCCAATATGATAGCCCCAGAGCATCTTGAAATAAATACAGAAAACCCTTTTGAGCTTTTAGGATTTATAAAAAATGCCGGTGCTATATTCTTAGGAGAGTATACGGTGGAAGCTTTGGGAGATTATTGTCTTGGTCCAAACCATACGCTACCTACTGGAAGAAGTGCAAGGTTTTCATCGGCTTTAGGTGTTTATGATTTTGTAAAACGCTCTTCGGTGCTTTACGTGTCAAAAAAAGGCTTTGACAAAGTAAAACACCATGCCCACAACCTTGCAAAAGCCGAAGGTCTTCACGCTCATGCATCCTCTATAGAATTAAGAGGTTTATGAAAAAAATACTTTTTCTTGTTTGTTTTGGGTTTTTAATATACTCTTGTGCTCCTGTTACAAAGTGCAAGCCCTATAAATATCAAAATGTTTCTATCCCGCAAGATTTTACCACTGAAGGTTACGCTTCTTACGGCATTTTAAAATATCCTTTTTCTTTGGTAAAAGCCAAAGACAACTATACGTTGGAAACGTTTATCGGCAATTTAAACTTTAAAAAAGACCTTTGTTTTGGATCTGGTTGCATCAATCTGCCTATTGATCTATCAAAGCTTTTTTACGGTGATGTGATAACCAAAGACGATAAAGTGCTTTGCAAAGACGGTTATACGATATATGAAAGTGAAAACGGAGTCTATAAAAAAATGGTTTACGTAAAAGATGGAAAACTTTACAAAATGGATATACTTGATAACGCTCACAACAAAGAATTTAGTGTATATTTTAAAGATAGATCTAAAGCTGGTTATTATAAAAACTTAGAGATAAAAGCTGATAATCTTGATTTGAATATAAATATAAAGGATTTAAAGAGCGTATGAATATACTAGATGGTAAAAGCTTAGCAAAGAAGATAAAGCACAACATAAAACAAGAGGTCAAACATCTTGAGAGAAAACCAAAGCTTGTAGTGGTGCTTGTGGGAGATGACCAAGCTAGTTTGGTGTATGTAAAAAACAAAGTCCAAGCTTGTGCAGATGTTGGTTTTAGCTCCCAACTTGATATGTTTGAAAAAGATGTAGAAGAAGATGTGCTTTTAAATCATATTAAAAGCCTAAATGAGCAAGAAGATGTAGATGGTATATTGGTACAACTTCCATTGCCGTCACATATATCAATGCAAAAAGTAATAGACACCATAGACCCATCAAAGGATGTAGACGGCTTTCATCCTCAAAATATGGGCAAGCTTTTTTCTGGGGATTTGGAAAACGCTTTTATCCCTTGTACACCTCTTGGTATTAAGCTTTTATTGGATGAATACAATATAGACCTAAAAGGTAAAAACGTGTGTATAGTAGGAGCTGGTTTTATAGTGGGTAAACCTCTTTCTATGCTTGTGCTAAATTACGATGCCACAGTAAGCGTATGCCACAAATACACAAAAGATATTGTAGAATACACAAAAACTGCCGATATACTTATATCGGCTACTGGAGTACCATTTTTGATAAAAGACTACATGGTAAAGGAGGGTGCAGTGGTGATAGATGTTGGTATTTCAAAAGTAAACGGGAAAATCGTTGGAGATGTAGATTTTGAAAGTGTATCCCAAAAGGCCTCTTTTATAACCCCTGTTCCTGGTGGTGTAGGGCCTATGACAGTAGCAACACTTCTTCTTAATACATTAAAAGCTTATAAACAACGCATATGAATGACAAATTCTTTATAGACAAAACAAAAGAGATTTTAAAAACTTATAACCTTTCTCCAGACAAACATCCACCTAAACTTTCCAAAGAAGAAGCCATAAAAATAATAGACACGTTAAGAGAACTCATAAATTATCATGATTATAGATATTATGTGTTAAATCAACCCGTTATATCAGATGCCGAGTACGATGCTATTTATAAATTTCTTAAAAGCATAGAAGACACTTATCCTGATCTCATAACTCCAGATTCACCTACTCAAAGAGTATCTTCCGATATATCAAGCACATTTCCTCAAGTAAAGCACTTAGCTCCGATGCTTTCTTTGGACAACACTTACAACGAAGATGACTTGAGAGATTTTGATAGAAGAGTAAAAGAATTAAGCGGAAAAGAACATATAGAATACTGTGTTGAACCAAAATACGACGGAGCTGGTATATCGCTTTTATACGAAAACGATATATTTGTAAGAGGAGCCACCAGAGGAGACGGGGAAGTGGGTGAGGAGATTACCAAAAACCTAAAAACTATCAAGACAATCCCTCTAAGGGCAAATTTTTCAAAACAAGGTATTAGGCTTTTAGAAATAAGAGGAGAAGTCATAATAAACAAAGATGACTTTAAAAAAATAAACGAAGAGAGGATGGCAGAAAACTTACCCCCTTACGCAAATCCAAGAAACTTAGCGGCTGGCTCTATAAGACTTCAAGACCCCCAAGAAGTAGCCAAAAGACCTCTAACAGCCCTTGTCTACCAAATAACATACGTAGAACCTGCAAACGCTATGCCAAAAACTCACTACGAAGCTATAAAAATGCTTCATGATCTTGGTTTTAAAACGCCTTTTTTAGACATGAAACTTTGTAAAAATATCCAAGAGGTCATAGATTACTGTAAATACTTTGAATCAAAAAGAGAATCACTACCTTATGAAATAGATGGAATGGTGATAAAAGTAAACGATATATCACTTTATGATGAGCTTGGATTTACATCGCATGCTCCAAGATGGGCCACTGCTTTTAAATTTAAAGCAAAACAAGCCACTACCGTGATATTAGATGTGATATTTAGCGTTGGAAGAGTAGGCAATATAACACCAGTGGCAAAATTAGAACCAGTATCTTTGGGCGGGGTTACCATATCAAGCGTTTCTTTATTCAACGAAGATTTTATAAGAGAAAAAGATATACACATAAAAGATACGGTTATCATAGAAAGGGCTGGTGAGGTGATACCTTATGTGGTTAGCGTGGTAAAAGAAGCAAGGCCCAAAGATGCCAAGCCAATCGTTTTTCCAGAGTACTGCCCATCTTGTGGTTCTAAGCTTGTAAAAGCCCCCGGCGAAGTGGCTTGGAGGTGTATAAATATATCCTGCCCAGCTCAAGTGGTGTTAAGAATAAGGCATTTTGCATCAAAAGATGCAATGGATATAAAAGGTTTAGGGGAAGCTGTGGCTCAGCTTTTATACGATGCTAAACTTGTGAAAAACATAGCCGATATCTACTACCTTAAATTTTCAGATTTGGTAAGGCTTCCAAGGTTTGCCAAAAAATCAGCTCAGAATCTTATAGATGCCATAGAAGCTTCAAAAAGAAGAGGCCTAGCAAGGGTGTTATATGGTCTTGGCATAAGATACGTAGGGCTTACCACTGCAAAAAAACTTGCTTCATATTACAAGGATATATGGAGTATAGCAAAAGCCAAAGAAGAAGACTTAAGAAATATAGAAGATATAGGGGATATAGTTGCAAGAAGTATAAAAGAGTTTTTTAGTTTGGAGCAAAATATAAATACGATAAAAAGGTTAGAAGAAGCTGGTGTACTTTTAAAAGAAGTATCTGAAGCCGTATCTAACAAGCTTGCCGGTTTGCAATTTGTTTTTACAGGTACACTTTCTTGTTGTACCAGAGAAATAGCCAAGCAAATGGTAGAATCCCTTGGGGCCACCACATCAGACAGTGTAACTCATCATACGTCTTATCTTGTGGTAGGACAAGATCCAGGTGCTACCAAACTAAGAAAAGCAAACATGCTAGGTATCAAAACTATAAGCGAAGAGGAGTTTTTAAAGCTTTTAGAAGATAACAAGTAAAAGAAGCTATTTCTTTAGATATTTTAGCCCTAGAAGAAAACTAGGGCTACTAAGAAAACAATTTAAAGATTTAGTTTAAGGTTTTACGTACATATATCCTTCTTTTTGAAACTTATACATATCTATCAAAGCACCTTTGACAGGTTTGACAAAATTTCCCATCATAGCTTTCGTGATGTGGAATTTATGCATAGTATTTTCACAAACATGAAATTGTATTCTACCATCGCTTTGTTTAACAAACTTCTCAAAATCTTTTTCCTCTTTTGAGTTTTTAAGCATATACTTTATAGTAGGTCCCCATACTTCCACTACCACATGGGCTTTTTTGTTTTTAGAAGTATGCTCTAAAATATTATCTACCATTTTAATGCTTTTAGGATTATGAAAATCCAATATCACATTAAGAGACTCTTCAGAATTGGCCGACTTGTTAACAGTAGAATCTTTTACCGAAGCACCAAAGCCCAAACCCAAATACGCCATTCCAAACACCAATAAAGTTAGTATGTATAAACTATCTCTTTTCATGATATATAATCTATATATAATTTCTATCTTTTCCATGATATATATTACTCACTATAAAGATCTTTCACCAACTCTTCCTTTACTTCTTGCGGTATCTCTTGTTTTATATTTATATCTTTATGGTTTATCTCTATGAAAGCTTTTTCATTTTTAAAGAGCTCTTTTTGATAGTTGTCAAAATCAAATTTTATGAAGTGGATTGTGGCAGCCTTACCAAATTTATAATCCATATCACTTTGTTCGTTGGCTTTTGCTTTTATCTTTTGGTCTTTAAAAGATATAAAAATACCATCGTGTATTCCAACAAGTTCTTTTAATTTACGCTTTCTCTCGTTCTCATCTGGTATTTCTATAAAAAATGTGGCGCTCAGTTGGTTTTGTTCCGGTATCAAATCGTTGTAAACCTCTATTTCAAAATTTATATCTTCGTCTTTTACCATACGCTCAGCTCTTATCATTTCCTGGATTTGAAACCATACGCTAAACGTATTTTCAAAAAATAAGTGAAATATATCACCTAAAAAAATGCTTCTTTTTTTCTTTATACCTAAAAGTTCTTCCACCTTTTGAGGTCTTACCTTCTCGTATTCGTACAAGTTCAATATATCTTCAAACACTACTTTTTTCATAATCAATCTCCATAAGCCATAGACAATACTTCTATTGGGCTTTTAACAGTTCTTGAAGTATTTAACTCTATAAAGTTTCCTGCCAAAGGACAGTCTGAAACCACCAAATCTGCCTTTTGGTTTAGTATATTCTCAAACAAAGGCTTTCCTACACTAACGGCCATATCAAAAGTATCTTTTTTAACACCAAAAGTACCGTCGTGTCCAGAGCATATCTCTACTATCCTAACTTTTGTATTTGGTATCATCCTCATTAGCGCTGCAGATTTATAACCTACCCCTAAAGACTTTAGATGGCAAGCTATGTGATAATCTATCTTACCCATAGGATTTTTAAAATCTTTATTAAAAAGATTTTCTTGATTTAAAGAAAACAAATAATCTCCTATTTCATAAACCTTTTCAGATAGCTCTTTGGCCTCAGGTGTTCTTAAAAGCAGTGGATACTCATGTTTAAGTTGCAATGCACATGTTGGCACTGGCACTATCACATCGTAGCCGTTTCTTACGTAGTCTATCATCATGTCTACGTTGTATTTGGCTTTTCTGATGGAGCTATCTATATCCCCTATATCAAAAAATGGTATACCACAGCAATTTTGCTCTGGTACTTCTATGTGGATGTTGTTTTTGTATAGGACATGTAAAAGAGCTTTACCTTTTTCAAGAAAATTGTAATTTAATAAACATGTATAAAATAAAACAGCTTTTCTAACTGGATTTTTCACTGGCACTAAGTTATCTTTTAAAAAGCTTCTAAAAGAATGTTCGTTTATAGGTGGTAGTTTTGCCCTTTGGTCAATACCTGCGGTTTTTTCCATTATAAGTCTAACTGGTTTTACATCCATTGTTTTATTTACAACTTTTCCAAACGGCACAGACAATTTACCCACCAAATCTGTATCAAGCATTAGTTTATCTGTTATTTTAGCTCCTTGATTTTTAAATTTTATAGCTTTATATCTCAAAGATAAATGAGGAAAATCTAATTTCCATTCATGGGGCGGTGTGTAAGGACATTTAAAATAGCATTGCTTGCAATGAAAACAAAGCTCTAAAGGTTTTACCAGCTCTTCTTTTGTAAGTGCTTCTATATCATCATGTTTTGAATCTACGGCATCAAAAAGCGCCGGAAAAGAAGGACAAAAATTTACACACATTCTGCAATCTTTACACTTTAAATAAACTCTCTTGGCTTCTTCATAAAGAGCTTCTTCATCGTAAAATCTTGGATCATCTAAATCAAAGTTAAACTCCTTTAACCCGCCTATTGACATTTCAGGCATAAATACTCCTTATAAAAAAAATATATTTTTATTACTTATAAAATAAGGAGGGCTTTGACCCCTCCTGTTTTGTTGTTTTTAACCGTTCTTTACGCTTTCTAGAACCTTTTGGAACCTACCAGCATGAGATTTTTCTGCTTTTGCCAATGTTTCAAACCAAGCTGCTATATCATCAAAACCTTCTTCTCTAGCGGTTTTTGCAAAGCCAGGATACATTTCAGAATATTCGTAAACCTCACCAGCTACAGCAGACTCTAACATTTCTTCAAGAGTTGAAATCGGTTTATCGGTAGCTGGGTCTACGCCGTTGTATTTTCTTAGATAATCAAGATGTCCAAACGCATGTCCAGTTTCGCCTTCTGCGGTTTCTCTGAAGTTGTTGGCTACATCTGGATAGCCTTGAACATCGGCTTCTCTTGCAAAATAAAGATATCTTCTGTTTGCTTGGGATTCCCCAGCAAATGCGTGTTTGAGACACTCAAGTGTCTTTGTGCCTTTTAAGTCCTTGCTCATAGGCCTTACCTCCTTTAAAATAAATTTTAATTTAGAACTATTCTTAATTATAGGATACAAAATCCAAAAAACAATGATTATATGTCATAAATTTTATTTTTTTAATAAATATATGAAAATTTTATATTGTGATGTTAATATATTTGTTATGAGGAAAAAAATTTCAGTTATTTTCGGTGTGGCTGCATCAATAATATTTTTATCTGGATGTTCTCCTCAAACCATAAACAACAATAATCCTGAAACTGTATTAAAAAACTTTGACAAAGATATAGAAAATGGTGATTTTAAAGATGCTGTAAAACTTCTAAATCCAGATATCGTATCTTCAAGAGGTGGGATATGGGCAGAAAGATGGGTAAAGCTAAACGCTTACAACGTAAAAAGCATAACCATAAAAGATATAAGTATTTTGGGAGGCACTGCACATGCAACCGTAGAGATAACATATAAAGACGGGAAAACCCAAAAAAATGCTATAGATCTCATCAAAAACAACGGCACTTGGTATATAAGTCCATCTTTTAGCTTTAAGGAGGGTAAATAATGAATTCTATGAGTATATGGGAAATTTTTAAAAGTTTATTTGATTACACTCAAGCATTTATAACAAAAAAACCTGGCCCAGTTATAATTTATATAACGCTTTTGTTAATATTTGTTGTAGCAGACAACTATTTACCTATGAATTTAGTTTTTGTGAGCGTTTTTGCCTCTATATTTTGGAATATCCTTTCCAACGCTTTTTTGATAAACGTCGGTCATATTGTAAAAGATAACAAAGATATCATTTCCTTTGAAAAAGCCCTAAAACAAAGGAATACTATAGATTTCTTTACACAATATTGGAAAGAGTCTTTAGGTATGATGTTTGGCAACGCTGTAGTATTTTTCATAATTTTTTTAGGAGAAGCTTTAGTGTTAAATTTTAGTGGCTTCTTAGCAGCTTACTATGCTACAAAAAATCATGACATCTTTGCTATAAATTATACAGTTCCAATAGCTTTGGCTCTTATTTTTGTAATAACAACGCTTTCTATGATATCCTACGTAGCACCTTATGTGTATGCTGGTGTTTATACTACGGATAGTTTTAAAGAGGCTTTTGCAAGGGTATTTGATCTTATATCTTTTGGAGTTTGGAAAAAAACTCTGAATCTTCAGTATTTTTTTGATATTAGCATGTGGTTTGTTTACTCTACTATGGTCATTGTTATGATAATACCGCTTATGTTTTATGCTATCGTTGCACCTTTTGGACTTATAGTACTAGCTATATACATCATACAATTTCCCATGTTTAGTGTTATGATAAGATATTGGAGATGAGAAGAAGGGGCTTTACTCTTATTGAGCTTTTAGTAGTAATAGTAATAATAGGCATACTTTCTGCCATAATAATACCGCGTATCACAAATAGAATTGGAGAAGCAAAGATAAAAGCTACAAAAGTCCAGCTAAAAAATCTTCAAGGAGCTTTAGAGCAGTATTATATAGATACTGGCATGTACCCTACAACAGCACAAGGGCTTCAAGCTTTGGTAGAAAAGCCTACGATACCACCAATCCCAGACAATTGGCATCAAGAGTTGGACAAAGTTCCTACCGACGGCTGGGGACACAAATTTTACTACATCTCACCAGCCCCCAATCATCCTTACGACCTTTTTGCTAAAACTCCAGATGGTAAAAAAATAGATGTATGGACAATGCATCTCAAAAAATAACCAAAAAGGCTTTACGCTTTTAGAAACTATAGCAGCTTTTATTGTATTTGTAGTGATGATAGCAGGAGCTTATTCTCTTCTAATTCAAGCTATAAAACTCCACCAAAGACAACAAGCTCTAACAAAAGATGCTTTTATTCTATTCAACAAGCTAAAATATACTTCTAAACATAACTCCATAAAACATATTCATCATTTTAACTATCAAGTGATTCGGTACCATAACCTAAAAGTGGTAAAATTTTTACCCCAATGAAATGTTATAAAGAAAAAGCTTTTGGTTTTACGCTTTTAGAAATATTGGTGGTTATCGTTATCGTATCTTTGTTTTTCAGTACATTGATAGGGTCCTATTTTTTTATAGTTAAAAAAAGCCTAAAAACCATGAAAGGCTCTAGAAATCTTTATAAATATGCAAAAGCTATATACAATTTAGAAAATGCTATAAAATGCTCAAAAAATATAAAAATAGACAATTCAAAAAACTTTTCTACATTATATTTATATACATACTGCGGTATATATAAAGGTTTTTCCAAAGAGGTATTTTTTGTAAAAGATAACACTTTGTACGTTTATGCCTATCCTTACGAGTTTGGAGACATATTTTTTTACGATGAAAAAAAAGCCATAAAGTTGATACCTGTAATAAATTTTAGAGCAGAGTTTATTAACAACAATATAATCAAGTTTAATATAAACAACAAACATTTTATAGTGCCTATTTTGATAAAATAAAAATTATGTTTAACACAAAAAATGCAATAACTGTACTTTTGATAATCTTGGGCTTAACGCTTTTTTACCTTTGGTATAGCACCTGGCACAGAAATATATCTACAAATAGTTTAAACAAACAACTTCTCCAAGAAAAAATAAACAATTCTCCCACTTACAAGCCAATAAGCAATCAACCTACCAAAGAAGCAAACGTCGAACCATCAAACAACACAATAAATGTAACAAAAAACCAAAACAAGACCGAAAAATCTCAGGAGAAAGAACAAAGCGATACAAACAAAGTTAATACTAAAGCTTCGGAAAAAACTATACCCAAAAAACCTTTACATTTAAAAACTAAAAAAGCTGTTGTTTATAGAAACAAAATTTCAAAACCAACAATAAAAAAACCTACTATAAAGAAACCTACTAAACCGTATGTAGAAAAATCTTTTTCAAAATCAAATTCTGGCATAAAGCTTCAGCTTCAGAAGAACTATAAAAACAGTATAGAAGGAATAAAATTAAAAAATGGCGCTTATCAAGTAGGAGCCTTTAAACATTTTTACGATGCTTTAAGCCTTATTATTCAATTAAAATCAGAAGGAAAACATGCTAAAATTATCCATCAAAACGGATTTTATAAGGTGATTGTTTATTAGCTACCTTTTAAAGCTAAATTGTTTTGTGGTACTTCGTGGTGCTGGCCAAAGAAATAATCTACTATAGCCTCGTACATAGCTTTTGCAAATTCCCATTGGTAAGAAGGATTTGTAAGTTCTTTTACATCGTGAGGGTTACTAATAAATCCAGTTTCCACTAAAACAGATGGTATACCAGGAGTTCTAAGTACTACAAAATTTCTTCTATGTATGTTGTGAATATCAACATGCTTATGCAAATCTTTGTCTAAGGTATAAGCTAAATCTTTAGCAAATTCAAAGCTTTGGTTTTTCGTCACATCCAAAGCCAGTCTAGCTAGCACTCTCCTAGCGCTTAAGCTTGGTTCGTACAAAGCATTACCAAACACAAGATGGGAAAAAGCTTCGTTGTTTACCAATTCGTTATATTTCATGTTTATACCTGGAGTAGATAGAAAATATATGTTGGTGCCATGTGGCCACGTAATATGACCAGGTGCCATGTTACAATGTATACTTATAAACAAATCCGCTCTATTCTCTATGGCTATCCTAGCCCTTTCTTGAAGCGGTACAAACACATCTTTATCCCTTGTCATTATTACTTTAAACCTTGGGTCATGTTTTAAGAAAAAATCCAACTTTTTACCTATAGACAATACAATATTTTTCTCTTCTACCCCGCCTATTCCTATAGCACCGGAATCCTTACCGCCGTGTCCTGGATCTATCACCACTACTTTTACCCCATATGGATGTGGTATATATTTGTAAGTTTTTTGAGGTCTTTCATAGTTTTCTATAGCTTCCAAATACTTTTTATCTACTACGCTTAAAGGATCTTGATCTTTATCGTAAACCGTATTTTTCAAACTTGGTTTTTCCTTTAATAGGTAAGCGTACTTTGGGGATATTATATTTAAAATACTATCTTGAGAGGTCTTAGGCTTATAAATATCTATTACTATTCTTTCTGGGTTTTGTAGCATAAAGCTTTTTACTGCGGTCGGTACGTATGGCATGGTATATATAAACTTCCTATCGCCTATTTCTATAATAATGTTTCTGCCCTCCTGACGCACTTTATATGTGTTTACATCTTTAACGTCAAAAACATAGCGCGTTTTGTCCTGATATATACCCTTTCTTACATCTATTATTTTAGACCAAGAAAAACCAACAAAGCTAACCAAAAATATTACGAAAATCGTCAAGTACTTTTTTACTTTCTTCATCGTCTTTCACCTCTTCTTTTCTTGTAGCCCAAGGTGGCATTGGTACACTCACCACTGTTGGGGTGGGTATATCCGGTTGGTAAAGCACCATTGAACCTTTCTTCAGCATGCTTACCCTTTGTTTCAAGCTTTTAGAGAGAAAACCGTATTGTTCACCAGATAGTTCCGCCGTATCAAGCCTACCTACTACTTTTATAGCACTGTTTGCCACTATGCGCTTTTCTACTTCGCTGGCTGTTTGCTGAGCACCTATTAATATCACACCAAGACTTCTGCCTCTTTCCGCTATATCAAGCAAAGTATCTTTTATAGGGCTCCACTCTTCTTTTGGAGCATATTTATTTAATTCGTCTAAAAGCACAAAAATTTTAGGATCAGATACACCACTTTCTTCTCTTTGTTTGAAGATTTTATCCAAAATAACACCTACCACAAACATCTTGCCTACACTATGAAGGTCGCTTATATCAATAACGTTCAACGTATGCATATTTTCTAAAAATTCTTTTGTGATATTTTTAATATGCGTTGAAGTTTCCTTCTTTATAAGGTTTCTAATATACTTCTTACCAAAGGCAAACCTTCTTAAAAAAGCTTCTATGCTCTGACTACTAGTATTTCTACCAAACCATGAGTAATATCTTTCCTTATCGTTATCTTTGTCGTCATACACTTCTTGTAGAAGCTCGTGCAAATCATCTAAATCTTTAATCTCTCTTCCAGCTTTATCATCTATCAACGTATCACTTGTTTTAGAAAGTTCGTAAAGCTTACTTGCAATTCTATCTATTATAAAGTTTAAATTTGATATCTCTTGATCGTTTTCTACAAACATATATTTTAAAAGTCTTTCTGAAGCAAAATCTTTCATACTAAAGCCGTATTTATCTACATCGTATCTTGCAGCACCCATTGGATTTTGAGAATCTGGTTTTTCTGGAGGACAATAAAAAGCTACATCTTTAAAGGGCTTTGGCTCTAAGCCCATAATATCAAATTTTTTCTTATCTTCTTCTTTAAACCTTACATTTTCTTTGTCTAAAAATAATAGATCTTTTCCTTTTACATTAAAAATGACAAATTTTGGTTTATCTTGAGATTTTTGAATTATAGAATTTATCAAAAACAAAGAGTAAGAAGTTTTTGTAGCCACTCCAGACATCCCGCTTATAGATATGTGAGCACCATCTTTTCCATTTATAAAATTGTAATTTATATACACAGGCAGACCATCTTGGGACAGTCCAGCTGGAATTTTTGTCTCCATAGTATCAAAAAATAAACCTTTGTCTCTATCTTCACCAAAAGCTTTAAAAACCTCATCACCGGGTTTTGGAGGTAGGTAGTATTGAGGTTCTATGCGGTTTACGTTTATTTTTGCAAGATATACAGGATGAACTGGTAAAACACCTTCTTTTGCTTTTATCTCCTGGTAAAGTATGTCAACACCTTCCAAATATTTTATAAGCTCAATAACAACCCCGTAGAATTTCACTTCTATACTTTCGTTGTATTTTTTAACAACGGATTTGCACACCAACACATCATCAAGCTGTACAAAAGAGCTTTCGTCTAAAAGCACATCAAAAGACAAAGGAGAAGCCGTTTTCACCACTATTCCCACTGGTTTATTAAACAAGTTATCCAAGCTTTTATCGGCTTCCATAGGAATATATTATAATAGATTTTATGAAGTACAAAGAATATTTAGAAGCAAAGGGATTACCAGATACGGAAGAATCAAAAAACAAATACTTTGAAGAGTATGGAAATCAGCTTCATAAATTTATATATAGAGATTTTTTAGAAAGGGTAAAACTTATTTTGAAAGATAAGTATGACATATTTTTACAAAAAAGAAGAGAGCTTGGAGAGCATGATTTAAAAGTACTAAATATACTTGGCTTCATCACATTTCAAGAGCAGGTTAAACTTTTTATAGAGATAGCAAAAGATTATGCCTTAGAACCAGAGGATGGCTATAATGTAAACTTTACTATAAAAAGCGTAGAAGCGGATAGAATAATAGCTGATGAGGGGATAATCACATATATCCCAATATATACTAAAGACAAGAAAAATTATCTTGTTTCTATATCAAAATTTGAGGCTATAAAAAGAGATTACGCAGCTATATCCGAAGAATCGCAAACTATTACAGATTTTAAGGATATAGTAAAAGTAGCCCTTGCTAAAAATGCTTCAGACATTCATATAAAGCCAAAAGACAACTTTTACTATGTATTTTTCAGGATAAATAAAGATTTTGTAATGATGCCAAATCTAACCATGCCAAAATCTCAAGGTATTCAGCTTGTTAGAAGCTTAAAAACTCAAGCTTCAAGATATACAAAAGGTGCATTTAACCCATCTATATCTTCGCAAGTCCAAGATGCTCGCATGTCTTATGAAGATCTTTCTACCGATGTAAGGCTTGTGTTTGCCCCGATGCCAAACTTAGAAGATGAAATGGTGGCAGGAAGGCTTTTAAGAAAAAGAGGGATACAAGGTAATCTTTCAAGGCTTGGTTATTTGGAAGATGATATCAGAATCCTCCAAGACGCATTGTCAAGGAAAGGTGGTTTAATAGCAATAAGCGGTATCACAAACTCCGGCAAAAGCATGGCTATAGCTAGCATGCTATCTACAGTGCAAGATAGGAACGTGCTTACCGTTGAAGACCCGGTGGAATACCAGATTATAAACAAAAACGTAACACAGTTTCAAATATTTGAAGCTCAAGTAGAAGAGTTAAAATCAACGTTTGTAGATTTTACAAAAGCCTTCAAAAGAGCAGATCCAGACATAGTTTTTGTAGGTGAATGGAGAAACGAACAAGAACTTTCAAAGGCTATAGAAGAGCTAGCTTTTGCAGGTCAGCTTGTTTTTACCACACTTCATATAAATTCTGCTTTTGTATTTTACGACGCTGTTAGTTCAATATTTCACGTAGCTTACGAAAGCTCCATAAGAATGCTTATACTTAGCCTAAACCAGACTCTAGTTAAAAGCGTTTGTCCTCATTGTGCTATAGAAATGCCCATAAAAGATGCATCACGGACAATCTCCGATATAACATTAAGGACACTTCCATATGTCAACAAAGATGAATTTAGAGATTTTATAAACCAAGATTTCCCTATAAAAGTAAGAAATGAGGCCGGTTGTCCTAAATGTGGCTTTACAGGATATAGTGGCCTTACCCCTATCTACGAATACATGTATCCAGACGTAAACACAAAAGAATGGATAAGAAAAGATAGACCATCCTCTTATGAAATAGAAGATCATATAAGAAGAGAAGGCCTTGGTAAAAACAAATTGGATGTTTATATGGAAAAGTTAAAAATTGGTTTAGTTGACTTAAGCCCTTCTACAATAAACGCTTTAAGATAATAAAAGTTTATGAGCGTTGTAGTAAAAGTATCAAAAGAACTTTATATAGACGATTTAAAAGCATCTTTAGAACCAGGTAAGTTTTACGTCTTACCAAAAGACGTTTATGAATCTTATATAAAAGCTGGATATACCATAGAGTATGTAGATAGTCTAAAGACAGTATTTGATAAAACTAACGATTTTAACAACAAAAAAATTCTAATGCTAACTATGCAAGCTCTGGGCGATGGGCTTATGCTCACCCCATTTTTAAGATTTTTAAAAGAACATTTTCAAAATATCCATATAACCCTTGAAACAAAAAAAGAGTTTAACCTTCTAAAAAACTGTCCCTATGTGGATGAATTTGTTTATTCTCCTTTGGAGCTCTCTTTCGTTAAAAGCTTTGATACCGTTCTAAACCTTCATATGCTTGTGGGCTCCCCCATGTTTGATTTAAATTTAGTGGCCTCTTATTATTTCAAACTATTTGGTTTTAATATACCACCCAAAGAAAAGCTTATACCTTATGTTTATATAGATGAAGAAAAAGACAAATATATAAAATCTCTTTTTGATGAGTATAGAAATATATACAAAAAACCTATTTTAGGTTTTCATTTTTCAGCCTCTTCCCCTCATAGAATGCCTCCTGTAGATATATTTTGCGAAGCTATAGGATCTTTGTCAAAGTTTTTTACAATAGTTTACTCTTATCCAAAAGCCCATCAAGACTATGCAAAAGAAATACCAAAATATATCCCAAAATCTATAGATATATCTTCTCATATAAAAGATATAGAGTATATTCCCCCTTATGTAAAAAACCTTGATGCTCTTATATCAGTAGAAACGGTATTGCCTCATATTGCCGCTGCTGTAGGTACTCCTACCCTTGTAGTGCTTGGACCAGGCAGTTTTAAAAATATCTATGACTACGGCGTTCCGCATCTAAAAGCTCTTGAGATGAACTACAAAGGTCAAGTATGCTCAAGCCCATGCCAGCTTCACGTATCACAAAAATGCCCAGAAGCCGTAGTAAAACAAACAAACCTCTCTCCTTGTTTTTCAAATTTGAACTCTTTTTCTCTTACAAATAAGTTTTTAGAGCTTTTAAAAGCTACAAACAAAAAAGATTTACTAAAACAAATAGAGCCCAAAATAACCACAGAGGAAAATATTAATAAAGTTATCTTTAGGCTAATATCTACATTAGCTATTAGCTTTTTTTATGAAGAAGGACTTCCTTTTATTTCAGGTATTCCTTACCTAAAAAATATAATGAGTTTTGTAATAAATTCCTTATTTGTTAAATCCCTCAATTGGAAAGATTTGACACCGATCTTGATAGTAAGAGGATTTGAAAGCATTGGTGCTTCAGTGTTTATAAAAGAGCTTTGGAAAGACAGGAATTATCTTATTTATGTGGAAAATGAACACTACAAAAAGATATTACATTATCTTGATATAGACTCAAATATCCTCGACTATAAAACTCTTCAAATACTTCATCAAGCTCTTGTGATAGATTTATCGCTATCTTCTGAAGAACCTTTTGATTACAAAAAGCATATTGATAAATTATCAAAAAAACTAAAAGAAGATACTGTTTTCTTTTCTTTTATATTCAACAAAGACAGATTAAAAAACACCATGCAAAAAGGACAAGATGTCTACCAACCTCCTTTTGATAATTATATAAAAGACATATCTTATAAGGAACTATTGGATTTTAAAAATTATTACATAAATTATATTTATATAAATCCTGTGGATTTTACAAACACTTTTGGAGATTACTCTATATTTAAAGAAATATCTCCACACAATCAAACTTTCAGGCTTTTAATAAAAAATGACAATCTCTACAAAAGTTATTGCCAAATATTTGCTATATCAAACTTAGAACACGAGGATAACTACGAGGATATTACAAGACTTTACTCTTTCATTGAAAAAACGTACCTAAAAGCCGAATATTCAGTTTATACAAACATATCCAATGATAACATTAAAACGTTATGTTTTTTAGATAGAGGTTTATCAAAATATATAAAAGATCACATAAAGACTTACTTTGAAAACACGCTTACAATTAAAATGCCTATTTTTGATAAAAATATTGTAGAAAAATACATAGAAAAATATACAGATATTGAAAATATATGGTTTTTAGGAGACAATTTTATAGAGCATTTCAAACAAGACTTAAATTTTCTTAAAAATATGCTTTTTGGACCATACTTAAATATATTGATAGACAAAAATCCGTTTTTAGACGAGAATTATCTAAATACGTTTGTAAGCTTTTTAAGAGATTTCCCCAACATAAATTTTTATACTACTCATAAAGGTGTATACGATATTCTTG
Source organism: Hydrogenobaculum sp. 3684 (assembly GCF_000213785.1). Taxonomy (NCBI): domain Bacteria; kingdom Pseudomonadati; phylum Aquificota; class Aquificia; order Aquificales; family Aquificaceae; genus Hydrogenobaculum; species Hydrogenobaculum sp. 3684. The sequence continues at coordinate 841,905 of NC_015557.1, forward strand.
GCAAAAAGCATCAAAACCTAAAATATTTTGAGATAAGCCTCAATGATATTGAGCCTTTAATCACCAAAGATAAAAAATTAATAGATATCCTTATAGTAAGCTCTTCAAATTTTATCAGAAATATCAAGCATAGCAACGAACTTGATACAGAAGAGTTTTATAGCTCTTATATAAACGGTTTTTCCAAAAACCTTCAAAGGACTGTGCTTGATTTTATCAAAGAAAAGCTTGGTAAAAAAGATGTTTACTATGAGGATAAAGTATTTTTGGATTTTTACAAAGACATTGTGAATAACAGCGCTAGTTTAAACTACTTTATAGCCCAAGAAATAAAAAATATAGCCTCTAAATTTACAAAAAATATACTTCATATAGGCAATCTAAACTTTTTAAAACCAACATCTTTAAAAGAATTAGCAGCTGAGCATTTAAAAAGCAGTAGATACTTTCCAGACATCTTAATTGCAAAAGAAGATGTTTTTGATTTTATGATTAAAAACTCTAAACTTATCGTTTATCTTGACGGTCTTGAAAACTTCCAAAAAATTCCTTACTTTTGTTTGAAAGCTTCAAAATCTGGCATTACATGTATTACAAAATATCAAAAATTTCTAGAAGATATGAGAATACCAAACATCATACTCCCCAAAAATATAGAAGAGCTATTAAGAATAATAGCTAATCTTTTCAATCATTGAAATTTAAAATTTTTATAATGATTATAATTCATGAATTTATTATAAAATTATAAAAGAGGTGTTTTATGAAAAAAATTAATATTGGAGAGCTTATAGCTGGTCTTAGCGTAATAACATTTACAGGCATAACCACTGTTTATCACTTTTCTGATGCAGCTGTTTTTTCAAATACAAGTAATACTCCAACTCCTGTGATATCAAACACTCCTCCTTCTAGTGCCACACCGATAACTATATTTGGTGGTGTATTAAATGGTGGTGGTGTTGTAAGTGGGGGTGGTGGAGGTGGAGGCGTTAGCTGTGTTCATAGTAGCACTACTTATCAATACAATGGACAACACGGTTATGACGGCTCGCCACAGTATTTTTATATTACACCAAGTATGACAGCATGTGGGAGTTTAAGCTTCACACTTTATGGCGCTGGTGGTGGTGGTAGTGGCGTTTTTGGTTATTATGGTGGATCTGGTGGTTTAACTACTGGAGTAATACCAATAGCTAACTTGCCTATTAATACATTAACTATTATTGTTGGTGGAGGTGGTACTGGTAATGAAGCTGCTGGTGGTGGAGGTGGAGGTGGTGGTTCATTCGTTTGCTTAGGTACAACTTGTAGTCAAAGTACTGTGTTGTTAGCTGCTGGCGGAGGAGGGGGAGGTAGTCAAAGTAATAATCCTGGAAATGGAGGGAATGGTGGAGGAGGTAACCAAAATGGTCAAAATGGAAGTGGTAGTTGTGCTGGAATGGGCGGTACTTTAAGGGCTGGCGGAGCAGCTGGTAGCGGTAGAAATTGTACTACCGCTGGTACCAGTGGTACGCTTGGAGCAGGTGGCGCCGCTCCTTACGCTGGCAGTAGTACTCCTTTTGGTCAAGGTGGTTCTCCTGGTGGTGGCTATGGTGGTGGGGGTAGCGCCTGTGGTGGAGGCGGTGGGGGTTGGTATGGTGGAGGAGGCGCAGGATATATTTCTTCTGAAGCTGGTTCTAATGGTGGAGGTGGTGGTGGATCTGGATATTGTGCGTCTATAGTTCAAAAATGTGGTGGTAGTGTTGGAGGAGCCTACAACGGTGGAGCACCATTAAGTAATGGTGGCAATGGACAGGTTATTATATCTTGGTAATACAACATAGGCTCGGGTTAATTCTCGGGCCTTTTGGGTTTTGCTGGTTATCGTTGACATATCGCTTCAAGATTTTATATTTAATATATGGAAACTTTAGAAAATAAAATAGAAGAAATTAAAGATATATTAAAAGATTTTGCCATGGGCCTTCTGAGGTTAGAACATACCACAGAAAGGCTAGGACAAGAAATAGAAAGAATAGGACATGAAATAAATAAACTAAAAGATAGCATAGATGAGGTCAATAAACAGCGAGAAGAAGATAGGAAATATTGGAATGAGCAATGGGAAAAAGTCAATAAACAGCGAGAAGAAGATAGGAAATATTGGAATGAGCAATGGGAAAAAGCTAAGAAAGAAAGAGAAGAAGATAGGAAACGCTTTAACAAAGAATGGGGAGCTTTGTCAAACAAACTTGGTACTATAGTAGAAGATATCATATTTCCAGCTACAAGACCTGTTTTAGAAAGCTACTTTAAGTGCAAAATAACAGACTTATCTTTGAACAGAGAAAAAATAAAAGATGGTTTACAAGATGAGTTTGACGTAATAGCAGTAAGCGATGAGTGTAAAACTGTATTTCTTATAGAGGTAAAATCAACACCAAAGATAGATTATATAGATGATTTTAGAAACAACAAGATAGAAAGGTTTAGAAAGCTTTTCGATGAGTATAAAGACTACAAGCTTGTACCTATCTTTGCCTCTTTGAGGCTTCAAGATAACATTATCAACTATCTTACCAAGCACAAGATATACGCTATGGCTTTTAGAGAATGGGAGTATATGGATTTGTTGAATTTTGATAGTATAAAAAGCTAAAAATATAAGAATTGTTTATAGGATTTTAACTTAAATAATATTTTATAAAAATATGATAAACTAATAAAAGTATGGCTCAGCAAAGTGGTTTAGATAGCATTAGAAAAAGAATAGAGCTTGCTCTTAGCGAAAATTTAGATAGTTCTGTAGATACCATATTAAAAGCTGGTAATTCTATTATAGAAGCTGGTGGCAAGAGGATTAGACCGCTGTTGTTGGTATATCTGGTGGAAAGCTTGGGCGGTGATATTGACAAAGCCATCATTCTTGGATGCGGTATAGAGTACATACACATAGCTTCTTTGCTTCACGATGATGTGGTTGATAAAGCTGATTCCCGAAGAGGTAAACCTTCTGTCAACAAAGTTTTTGGTGCTGAAGTGGCGGTACTAACGGGGGATTATCTTTACGCTAAAGCCCTATTTTTATATGCTAATTACGGCAACGCAAAGATGATAGACATTTTATCAAAAGCCGTTATGAACATGGCAGAAGGACAACTTTTAGAGCTTAAAAGCATAGGTTCTATAATAGACGAAAAAACATATTTTGACATCATAGACGGTAAAACTGCATACCTTATAGGGGCTTGTTTTGGGATTGGGGCTTTGATATCAAACTATGAAGAGTACGAAAAATTCTTTAATATTGGTTTAAAGCTTGGTAGGGCTTTTCAGCTTATAGACGATGCTCTTGATTATGAGGTAGATAGCCAAAAACTAGGAAAACCCTCAAGAAGCGATTTAAAAGAGGGTAAAGTAACATATCCAGTTATATCTGTGTTAGACAAATTAGACAAAGAGCTTTTACAAAAGATATTGATCTCTCAAAACCCTTCTCAAGAAGAATTAGATAGTGTAATTGACACAGTTATTGAAAAAGGCGGGGTTATGCGTACGAAAGAACTTGCTTTTAGGCTTTTAGAAGAGGTAAAGCAAGAGCTATCTTATTATTCTATCTCAGAAAAACTTATGGAGCTTATAGAGAAAACCGTCAAAAGAGATTTTTGATGGAGCTTATAGGCTATATATTAGGAATCATATTTTTTATACTGCTTGAGGGCTTATTCTCAGGCTCGGAAATGGCTATCTTATCTTCAAATAAGTCAAGGCTTGAGGCTTTTGTCAAAAAATCCAATAACTCTTACAAAGATATGGTTTCAAAGTTTTTGAAAAACCAAGAAGAGTTTCTAACGTTTACGCTATTTGGATACACCATAAGCATAGTGTTTGCAGCAAGCCTTTACACCATAATGCTTTTTGAAATATCTAAAGATGTACCTATTTTAAAACACGCTTACATATTTTTTTCAGAAACCCTTGTTCTAATAACAATAATATTTGGAGAAATAATACCTAAAATAATATTCCAAAAGTACGCCGATAAAGTAATTTTACCTGTTATATTTATTTTGTACAAGCTAAGATTTTTATTCGGTTTTTCTTCTTTTCTATCAAAAGCCATAAAACATATATTTTTCAAATTCATGTCAAAACCGCACTCTCATGTCAGTAGAAACACGATTTTAAAAATTATCTCAAAAGAGCTTGATGTAGATAAATTTGAATCTTTAATTTTATCAAATATAGTATCTTTTAAAGAAAGAAGAGCCGGCGAAATAGTAAGACCTATTTATGAAGTAGCCATGATAGAAGAAGGAGCGGTTGTAGAACAAGCCATATATCAGATGAAGTCTAGTGGATATTCAAGATTGCCGGTGTTTAGAAATACTGTAAACGATATACTTGGCTATATCAGAGCTTTTGATATAATAGACAAGGACCCAAATACACCTATAGGCATATCTATAAGGCCTATACAACTTTTTTCAGAGTTTTCATTTTTAAAAGATGTATTACATGAGTTTAAAAGAAAAAAAGAACATATAGGGGCTGTGGTAGACGAAAGAGGAGTTATACTTGGCATTATCACGTTGGAAGATGTTTTAAAAGAAATCGTAGGACAGATATCCGACGACATTAGAAAAGAAGACCAGCTTTTAAGAGAAATAGCAAAGGATAAATGGCTTGTAGATGGGAGGCTTGAAATAAGCGAGTTCTCCAGAATACTTGGTATAGACCTAACAGGTGGGCCTTATACCACTGTGTCTGGTTATATAACCTACCATCTTGGTAGGATACCACAAAGAAACGAAGTAGTAAACATAGGCAAATTCAAATTTAAAATTATAGATAGCGATAGAAGAAGGATATTGAAAATTATAGTAGAAATGTAAAATCATTGACAACTGTTAATATATTTTTATATTTAGCTTATATTTTATTTGGAGGTGACGTATGCAAAAGAATATGGCAAGTTGGGACAGAATAGGAAGAGTTATATTGGGTATTGTGTTTATAATCTTGGCTTTTACGCATCATAGCTTACTATTTTATATCCTTGGTCTTATAGGGCTTGTATTTTTAGTAACCGCCGCTATAGGCTTTTGTCCACTTTATACTGTGCTTGGTTTTAAGACAGGCGAGTAATATTTTATTAACTTTGTAAAAGCTATAAAATTTTAAATATAAGATTTAGGATTTTTTGATTTTCTTAATAATCAAGGTCTGACCTTCAAAATATAAATAAATCTTTCATATATAAACTTATTTTATGTAATCTTAACTAATTGTTATAAGAATATTACGTCTATATGTTATTATTTTTAATAATGGCATTAATTGTTTTGGAGGTTTAATATATGGATAGAAGAGGTTTTTTCAAAGCCATAGGCGCCGCTATTGGCGTTGTAGCATCTGAAAAAGCTGCAGAAGCTATGGAAATACCTCCTATGCTTACAATACCTGGAAGAGAGGAAAACAATCCTCAGTGGGTAGGCCAAAAAGGCAAGAAATTTGCCATGGTTATGGATTTAAGGAAATGCATAGGATGCCAAGCTTGCACGTCTGCTTGTGTTATAGAAAACGATGTACCCACAGATCAATACAGAACATACGTACCTGAATATGAAGTTGGCACTTTTCCAAACGTAAGAAAAGTTTTTTTACCTCAGCTTTGTAACCACTGCGAAAATCCTCCTTGCGTTCCTGTTTGTCCAACCGGTGCCACTTACAAAAGACAAGATGGTATAGTGGTAGTTGACAACACGATATGCTGGGGTTGTGGATACTGTGTAAACGCTTGCCCTTACGACAAAAGATTCATGAACGAAAAAAGTCATGTAGCAGACAAGTGTACTTTTTGCGCTCACAGGGTAGATAACGGCATGCTACCAGCTTGCGTAGAATCGTGCGTAGGCGGGGCGAGAATATTTGGAGATTTAAACGATCCAAACAGTGAAGTTTCAAGGCTTATAAGAACATATCCGGTAAACGTTTTAAGACCTGAGCAAGGCACTATACCAAACGTATTTTACATAAACCTCTACGGAGAGCTTCAAGATACACCACCTACTAACTTTGAAAGCTTGGATGACCTTGCCAGAGAATATTACAAAATAAAATCTGAAGAGTCCGAGTGGATGATTTTAAAGCCGCTTCAAGATATAGTAAATGTGGAGGATTACAAACATGATGCTTGATACTTACCACAAAATTTTGGTGTTTGCATCTTCTATAACCCCTTCAAGACCTTGGGGTGTAAATATACCAAACTATTTTTGGACAGGTGGTATAAGTGTAGGTGCTTTTTTCATATACAGCCTTTACACGGTGTTTGGTATAGAAAAATTTAAAAGATTGGCAAGCATGTGTCTTTTAATAGCATTTTCATTTATAGCCATAGCCCCTTTAAACTTAGTAGACGATCTAAAACAACCAGGTAGAATGATCCACGTATTTTTATACGGATGGTCTCACTTCCCAACATCTCCCATGAAGTGGGGTGTTATACTGTTAACCACTTATACGATTCTTACTTTGCTTAGCTTGATAGCCTACTATAGACCGTTTTTTGTAAGCTTATACAATAGCGTTGAAGACAATAGGTTGAAGTTGGTTTTTAAGCTTCTAACGCTAAATAGACTAGAGTTAACAGAAGAAGCCATCAAAAAAGATAGAAAGATATTGTTTTATCTTGGTGCAATAGGTCTTTTGTTTGGTATAGGTGTTGAATTTTATACAGGTTATATTGTAGGAATATTGGTGGCTTTCCCGCTCGTACATTTTCCAGCGTTGCCGCTTGTTATGCTCGCATCCGCTTTAGTGTCTGGTTCTGGGTTTGTATTGTTTTTTTATCCTATATATCAAAAGCTTATGGGTAAAGAAATAGATAGAGACGATATAGCCGCAGTAGCCAATATAATGGCTTGGGCTATAGTAGGTGAACTTGTTTTAGACTTATTCTGGTACTCTTTTAGTCTTGCTTTTAGTGGCATTACAAAATATTATATGAGAGCTTACTTTAAAGAAGACCTTATCGGCATATTAGTATTTGATTTAGGGTTATTCTTATTTGTGCCTATGATTTTGGCTTTTAGTAGATTTAAAAAATCTGCTTTCTTTATGTTTATAGCTGGTACTTTGGCAGCTTTTGGAGCCTGGTATTTCAAATACAGCCTTGTAATAGGTGGACAAAGCTTTCCAAAGATGATAGGTGGTTTTCTTACTTATACAATGCCAATATTTGGACATAACAGCTTACAATCTTTGATAGCAAACTGGAGTGGTATAATAGGGCTTTTGGCAGCAACTATAGCTTTGTTACCACATACAGACGACCTGTACAAAGGCTTTGGCAAGGAGGTTAAAGGATGAATACTACTCGTAGAAAGTTTCTTTTAGGCGTATCGGCCGCTGGCCTTGGTACGATGGCTTTAGGATATTTAAAAACATTTAAATACCTTTTTACGTTTGGAAGAAGAGGTGAAAAACCAAGATTTCCCATATATGGAAACGTACACCTTCCAGAAATACTAAAAACCAAAGCCACGACAAACGAAAATGGTAATTACGTAATAAACAAAGATTATTATTATGCCAATACCGTTTGTATAGGCTGCACTACCCAATGTGGAGTACGTATTAAGGTTGATAAAAAAACTGGTAAAGTAGTGAGGGTATTTGGAAATCCTTACAACTTGCTTTCATCAGACCCATGGCTTGATTACGATAAGCCTATAAAAGAGAGTATCTTTTGGGTATCTGGTATAGACGAGTCTGGCCTCAAAAACCGCTCTACGGTCTGCGCCAGAGGAAATGTAGTATTTGATAAGTTATATACAAGATATAGGGTTACAAAACCACTTAAAAGAGTAGGACCAAGAGGTTCTCACAAGTGGGTAGAGATAGAACCAGAACAACTTATTCAAGAGATTGTAAACGGTGGTAATTTGTTCGGTGAAGGTTTTGTAGAAGGTCTCAAAAGCATCAGAGACATAAATACACCCATAGATCCAAACAATCCAGAGTATGGTCCAAAATCAAATCAACTTGGTATACTTGGCACCAACGACGACGGAAGAAAAACCTTTATAGTACATAGATTTGTCAAAGCTTTTGGTACAGTAAACTTCTCTGGACATACTTCTATGTGCGGTCTTGCAATGAGAATAGGTCAAGCAGCTTATTTTGGTGATTTCAAAAAACTCCCTCACGCCAAACCAGATTTTGACAACACAGAGTATATACTTTCTATAGGTACAGCACCAGCTCAGGCAGGAAACCCCTTCAAACGTCAAGGTAAGCTTTTAGCAAGAGCTAGAACCGAAGGACCTTTGAAAAAGATAGTGGTAGTAACCCCAACCGCTGTAAATAGCGATAATATGTCAATAGGCGCAAAATACGAATGGGTACCTATTTATCCGGGTCAAGACTTGGCTTTTGTAATGGGGCTTTTTAGATATATCATTGAAAATAACCTATACAATGCTCCTTATCTATCTATACCAAGCGAAGAAGCTATGAAAGCTGCCAACGAAGTAAGTTATACCAACGCTACACATCTTGTTATACAAGATCAAGGAGAAGACTACGGTAAAATCCTAAGAGATCAAAACGGTGATCCATATGTCATAGATGCTGCTACAAACTCACTCCAAAATGCCAAAAATGTAAGAACCGGCGTTTTGTTTGTAGACCAGCAAGTTAGTTTAAATGGAAAAACCTATCATGTAAAAAGTGCTTTTCAGCTTTTAAAAGAAGCGGCTTTTGAATATTCGTTAGATGAGTATGCTAAAATGTGCGGTGTACCAAAAGAAACCATCGTAAGAATAGCTAAAGAGTTTACCTCTTATGGGAGAAAAGCCACTACAGATATACACGGCGGGGCTATGAACACCGTTGGTATGTACGCTGCTTACGCTGTGGCTATGCTTGGAGCTATGGTAGGCAATATGAACTATAAAGGTGGTATGGCTGTAAAAGGTGGGGCCTACGACGCTTACAAGGGTCCTGTTTACGATCTTCTTGATTACGATGGAAAGGTAAAAACCCACGGAGTCAGAATAGATAGAGCTGGCTTTAAGTATCAAGATACCACAGAATATAAAAATAAAAAAGCTCAAGGTTTAAATCCTTATCCTGCAAAAGACAAATGGTATCCATTCTCAAATGCCATTGAATCTGATTGGATAGCCTCATCAGCCCATGGATATCCATATTCTTTAAAGGCTCTTATAACGGTAAACTCAAATCCAGCTTACGCTCAATCTGGTTTCTCAAATGTTATAGAATATCTGAAAGATCCGAAAAAGATACCTCTTTTTATAGCAATAGATCCATTTATAAATGAAACAAGCACATACGCAGATTATATTGTACCAGATAACGTATTGTACGAAGAATGGGGTGCCATGGCCCCTTGGGGTGCTTATCTTACAAAAATCACCACCATAAGATATCCCGCTATAGAAAGTCCCAATGCAAAGTTTAAAAACGGTGAAGCTGTTTACGCCGAAAGCTTTTTTATAGAACTTGGTAAAGCTCTAAATCTACCGGGTTTTGGAGACAACGCCATAAAAGGAAAAGACGGTAAAACTTATCCTTTACATAGACCTCACGATTTCTATTTAAGAGCTTTTGAGAACTTAGCTATGCAAGATACACCTGTACCAGACGCTACAGATGAAGATATAGAATTAGCGGGTCTTACAAACTGGGTACCTCTTCTAAAATCCATAAACGGCAACAATTGGCGAAAAGTAGCCACAATCATGAGTAGAGGCGGCAGATATGCCCCTTATGATACAGCATATGACGGTATATATGTAAATCATAAATACAAGAAAATACTAAATATTTATAACGAAGAACTAGGTAGCACTCAAGATGCCATAACAGGCGAATATTATCATGGAGTACCAAAGTATATAGAAGGTCCAATATGTGCAGATGGTTCAAGCTTATGGACAAAAGTTGATAGAAACCAATACTCTCTTATAGCCTTTGGTTATAAATCAAACGTGTTATCATCACCAAACGCCTCTTCGGATAAGCTAAGAGATATTAAACTTTGTACCTACATAGATATAAACTCTAAAACCGCCAAGGAGTTTGGTATAAAGTATGGTGACTTGGTAAAAGTTTCAAATCCCTTTGGCCAATACATAATAGGTATAGTTAGAGTAAAAGAGGGCATAATGCCAGGTACAATAGGTATAGAACATGGGCTCGGAAGGTTGGCAGAAGGTGCAGATACTATATACATAAACAACAAAAAACTCCCAGCCATGCCTCTACGTCAAACTGGAGTCAACATAAATATGCTTGGTATTCAAGACCCAACACGTCCAAAAGGACATGTGCTCACTGATTTTGTCACTGGGGCCACCGCAAGAAACACCATACCAGTAAAGATAGAAAAGATAAGAAGTTTAGCCTAACGTTTTAAAGATGTGGAAACGGAGGGAGGGTTTATTTATACAAACTTGATAACTTTAATAAAAGCCTAAAAACGTTGGTGTTGTGTCTCATGTGAAGTCTTTTTAGGTTGTAGAGGTTATCTCCTTTTTTTATATGCCCAGAATCCACGCTAAAAGCTAACTTATACCCAGCATCTTTCACAGCATCCATTACCCTTTCATCGTAATCTCCATATGGATAACAAAAAGTTTTTATATCTACGCCAAGCTTATCTTCCAAAATGCTCTTAGAGAGCTCTACCTCTTGTTTTAGGCTTTTAGTGTCAAGATGGGTAAGAGGCATATGAGTGATCGTATGAGAGCCAATCTCAAAGCCCTCTTTTAGAGCAGACCTTATATCTTCCCAAGAAGCTATCGGTTTTTTGACATTTAATCTATTTGCATCCCACTTGTTGTATTCGCCTACAAAACCAACCGGCACAAAGACAATCGCTTTAAAATCATATTTTTTAAGTATAGGTAAAGCGTTTTCAAAAACATCTTTGTAAGCATCATCAAAGGTTATACATACACTTTTTTTTAAATCCTTACCTTTTACAAAATCTAAAATTTCATCGGAAGTGATGCTTTTAAAACCTAAAACTTTTAAGAGTTTAATTTGTTTTTCAAAAAGCCTTGGGTTTGTATATAAGCTTTTTAGCAAAGCTTCCTTTGGTGGTATTCCTACGCTGTGATACATCAACGCTTTTATACTCATAAAATATATATCTTTAAAAAGTAATATATTGCCAAAAAATACCCTACTATATTTATGAAAAGCCTGATATACTTTCTTTCTATCTTTTGAGATATCAAAGAAGACATCAATCCACCAACGGCAAAACCTATCATCATAAGTATAGCATAGTGCCATTCTACTTTCCCGTATGCAATAAACAAAAGCGCAGCGCTTAAGTTTATCAAAAAAGCCAACGTATTTTTTATCGTATTTGCTATATGTATATCATCAATGCCAATAGCTGTAATACTTCCAAGCATCACTATACCCATACCAGCACCAAAGTATCCGCCGTAAATAGCAGTTATAAGCTGTATTAAAAATACGTATCTAGCTTTTATACGAGAAGTAAATCTTGATATTTTTGGCCCAAAACTAAACAATATCGCAGCAAACAATATAAGAAAGGGGACTATGAAGTTAAAAGTTTTCTGAGGTGTATACAAAAGCAAAAAACCACCCAATACACCACCTATCAAAGACGGTATGAAAAGCTTTTTGATATTAGGCAAGGCATCTTTAAAATAGCTTTTATAACCTATCGCTCCAAGCAGTGAACCAGTCCACAGAGCAACGGTGTTTGTTGTGTTTGATAGCTTTGAAGATAAGCCAAGTTCTATAAGCGTAGGAAAGCTTATTAAAGTACCCCCACCTGCTACAGCATTGATACCACCGGCAAACAAAGATGAAAAAAATGCCAAAGCGTAATTTATCATTTTTTCGGTTTATAAGTACCGGCTCTATATTCTATAAAAAAGTTCCAATTTGGAAATTGTTTTGGCAATTGTAATATATTGTATACCATAACGCCTGTAAATATACGTTCAAACCAAGAAGACAAAGGCCATCCAAAATGTATATTGAAAACTTTATCTTTATAATGATTGTTTATATCCTCTAAAAGTTTTTTAGAGCTATAGCCTATCCCCCAAAAAGCGTTTACTGGCAATATAAAATGGCTTTTAAAAAGTTTTTTAGGTGGCCTTTTTTGTCTTAGAAAGAAAAATGTTATATATATCATATTTTCACCTATCTCGTATACATTTTCAGAAGGTCTTCTAAAATATATATGAATTGGCTTATCTTTCGGCAAAGAACCTATATAATCTAATACATCAGCATATTTATCCATTTGGGCCAACTTTTCTTCTTCTTCGGTGGTTTTAATACGAGTTACAATATTTCCAGCTATGATGAAAAATAACACCACAGACGTCCACATAAGAGTACCGTAAGGCTTATGAACGACTATATAAATAAACGTTGATAGAAACACTATAAATAGTATTAAATTTCTAAATATACCAGTTCTGTATTCTTTGGTTTGCGCGCTTCCTCTTACAATTTTATAAAGTATGATAGTACCTGTGTTTATAACAAACGTTGCTATAAGCCCTATAGCGTACATATCGGCAACTATATCTTGGTTTCCCTGAGTGATTAGCACTATAAATGAGAAAAATACGCTCATAAATATTATAATGCGGTAATGGGCGTGAAACTTGTTGGTGGTGGATATCCAATAAGCTTTATGGTTATCAGCCATTGTAGATATTAATTCTGTAGCACCTACCAAGGCAGTATTCACAGCAAAAGCAAGGGTCAATGAAGCAAGTATAACAACCGCTATAGCCATTATATTTGTTCCCACTAGCTTAGAATAGTAAGTTATAAGATCATCCACATGATCTAATGGATTTTCTACCCTTGCCAAAGCTAATGTACCTATTAAAGGTGTAAATATTCCTACTGTCAATCCAAGCATGATGTAGGCTTTATGTATAGTTCTCCAATTTTCCACTAATTTGTGGGTTTGAAGCACAGATTCTATACCTGAGTAAGCCAAAATCGTTGATCCAAATCCAATGGATATAAGTTCTATAGTCTTTACAGGATCCAAATTTAAGAAATCTTGTGAAAGTGTTGTTTTATAAGATGCTACAACTTTATAAACTTGAGCATGATCTAACTGAGATATACCTAAAAAAGCCAAAATCGTAAGCACGTAAGCTGTTATCCCAAACAAAACGTACGTTACTTTTGCATTTTCCCTTGCCCCTATAAGGTTTAAACCAGCTATCAACCATATTATCAAAAGCTCTAAACCAAGTTTAAATACAAGGGGCCAATGAAAAAAAAAGTTTAAATTCTCTACAGCGCTTATTGAAGATATAACAGCTGTATTTACATAATCTACTATAATAGAGCCCGCCGCTATAAAAGATGCTGTAGCACCAAATACAAAATAGGAAAAACTATAGACACCTCCTCCTTTTATCTTGTTGTTTTCAAGTATCTCAGCTATTTCGGTCATGGTAAGAGAGTATAAAAATATCAAAAGTGAGGTAAGGGCCAAGTAAGTGATAGCTTTATAGCCTATAAACCTAAAAGCCTCACCAGGGGCGTAAAATATGCTGGTGAGCTCGTCCATCATGGTAATAACCGCAACCCCAGCAAAACCTAACCATAATTTACCTTTTTTAGTGTAATAAAGGTATTCTCTTTTTCTTGTAAGGAAAAACAAGACTAGGCTGACAAATAAAACTGCCAACAATACTGCCAATACCCTCATATTTGCCCCCTTTATTTCTTAAACACATCCATAAATATTAGTAAGCCTATAAGTATTGTCTCCGTTACAACACCAAAAATAAACTGAGAGCTGCTTATGTATGGTTTTAATATAATTATTAAAAGCCCGTAAACTATAGCTATTATAGTAACTACTCTTGGATTTGAAAGCTTTTTTAAAAAATTCATAATATTATTTTAGCACCGTCAAAGGCTGCTATGGTTTTTACATTTGTTTTATCTTCTATTTCTTTTGCCACATTCTCTGGACCAGCTTCAAGCATATCAGAGGCAAAATGCGTAATAATAGCCATTTTTGGTTTTACTATATTTAATATATCTATTACATCGTCTTTACAAAGATGGTCTATATTTTGTCTTTTTCTATAAAAGGTTGTATTTAAGATAAGCGCTTCTATGCTTTTTGGATAATGTTCTACTATATGCGGTTCAAACTTTGCACATGGATGATATGCTATTTTTTCGTTAAAAACGATACCGTACGTTATAGCACCATGATGAGTATGTTTTTTCAATATATCAATCTTTAAATCTTTCCAGACATAGCTGGCATCTTCTTTGAAGATAAAATGTTTATCGGTTTTCTTGAGTATAAAATCCAATATAACCTTCGTGTTTCCATAAAAAGCATCTTCTGGGGCACCTACAGCTAATTGCTTAGTAGATTCTTTTGTACCTACTTTAGCAGACTCAACCATAGTGTTTATATCTGCCGAATGGTCTAAGTGAATATGAGAAAGAATGAATATATCCATATCCCAAGGTTTAAAACCAAGAGATAAAACGTTTAGAAAGGCTCCAGGACCAGGATCTATATGAGCTGTTGTGTTTTTGGCTTTTATAATAAAACCACCTGATTTTCTTATATATTTAAAAGTAGAAACACGGCCTCCGGCCGTGCCTACAAAATATATTTCTATAGAAAATCTCCTTTCCGAGATATCATTCTTCTATTACTTCTGTAGATATAGCGCCGCTTGGGCACTCATCCGTTACTTCTAAAACCGCATCTTGAAGCTCTGGCGGTACATCTGATTTAACAACTTCAGCTATACCGTCTCCGCGGTTTTTATATATCTCTGGAACCCTATCATAGCACACCTCACAGGCTGTGCATAAATCAGGGTCAACTATGGTCTTGACGATTTTAGCCATAACAAAATACCTCCTTAAAAATAGTCTTATTATAATATAACAATTTGTTAATTTTTGCTACCTTTTTAATCATGATAATGCATCAGCAATAACTTTACCTATAAAAGCTGGATTTTCTATCACAGTCACATTAGCCTCTTTCAAAGCCTTCATTTTAGATTCAGCTGTCCCCTTACCACCGCTTATAATAGCACCAGCGTGCCCCATTCTCTTGCCAGGAGGAGCTGTAATACCAGCTATATAAGCAAAAACTGGCTTTTTAACGTTAGAGGCTATGTATTCTGCTGCCTCTTCTTCGGACGTACCCCCTATCTCACCTATCATGAGTATAGCTTTTGTCTCATCGTCTTCATTAAAAAGCGCTATCACATCCTTATGAGAAAGACCATGCACTGGATCACCGCCTATACCTATGGCACTAGATTGCCCTATACCGAGGTTTGAAAGTTGAAAAGCAGCTTCATAAGTTAATGTCCCGCTTCTTGAGACTATGCCAACGTTGCCTTTTTTAAATATATGCCCTGGCATAATCCCTACTTTCGCCTCTTCCGGGGTAATAGCTCCAGGACAATTTGGACCTATTAGTTTTGTATTGGGATAATTTTTCTTAAGATAGTATTTTACAGGTATCATATCTTTTACAGGAATACCTTCTGTTATACATATTATAAGCTCAATACCAGCATCTGCTGCTTCTACTATAGCATCTGCTGCAAAAGGTGGTGGTACAAATATTAAAGAACAATTAGCCCCGGTGTTTTTCACTGCATTTTCTACCGTGTTAAAAACTGGTATACCTTCTACCTCTATACCCTCTTTGCCTGGGGTTACTCCAGCCACTACTTGTGTGCCATAGTTTTTACATTGTATAGCATGGAAAGAACCTTCTTTACCAGTTATACCTTGAACTACCACTTTCGTATTTTTATTCACCAATATAGACATACAAAACCTCCTTTATTGTGCAAGTTTTATAGCTTTCTGAGCGCCGTCCCACATGTCTACAGCACTCTCAAAGTTTAAACCGGATTCTTTTAAGAGTTTTCTTCCTTCTTCTACGTTTGTGCCCTCTAATCTTACCACCACAGGGATTTTTATGTTTACCATTTTAGCAGCTTCTATCAAACCTTGGGCAAGCCTATCGCACCTCAATATCCCACCAAATATATTTATAAAAACAGCTTTTACATTTTCATCGGATGTAAGTATCCTAAAGGCGTTGGCTATTTGTTCCACAGAAGCACCACCTCCTACATCAAGGAAGTTTGCAGGTGCCCCACCAGCCAATTTAATAATATCCATAGTAGTCATGGCAAGCCCAGCTCCATTTACCATACATCCTATATTACCTTCTAGCTTTATATAATTTAAACCGTACTTTTCGGCTTCCACTTCAAGCGGATCTATTTGAGTGATATCTTCAAGCTCTTCTATATCTTTGTGTCTAAAAGCTGCGTTATCATCTATTTCTACTTTTGCATCCAAAAGCACTATATCTCCATCTTTTGTGAGTACAAGAGGATTTATCTCCACCAAAGAAGCATCCAAATCCATATAAGCTTGATATAGCTTTGAAACTATTTTACCAAACAAAGATGGATTTAAACCAAGTGCAAAAGAGAGTTTTCTAGTCTGATAAGGCATTATGCCAAGAACTGGGTCCACATACTCTTTTATGATGGCATCTGGTTTTTCTTTAGATAACTCCTCTATCTCCATACCACCTTCTTTAGAAGCCATTATAAGTATTTTTGAATTTGATCTATCTAATGTGATGCTAAGATAAAACTCTTTTTCTATAGGAGTAGCTCTTTCTATTAAAAGCCTTGAAACTACTTTTCCATTTGGACATTGAACCGTTTTTAGGATTTTACCAAGTATAGATTCAGAAAACGCTTCCAGTTCCTCATCAGATTTTACTATTTTTACACCGCCAGCTTTTCCTCTGGCGCCACAATGAATCTGGGCTTTTACCACCAATGGATAACCTCCCAGAGCCTGAGCTGCTTCTTTTGCTTCTTTAACGTTAAAAGCAGCATACCCTTCAGGAACAGGTAAGCCATATTTCTTGAGCAATTCCTTGGATTGATGCTCATGTAATTTCATAGAAAACCTCCAGCTAAGATTAGACTAATATTATATCAGAGGTTATATTTTGATTTTGATAAAATTTTGATTTAATTTGATTAAAGAAAATTTTTATAGATTTTATATATTGATTTTGAATAAATTATTTATTTTTTTATATAATTTTAAAAGATCCATATGCCCCGCTAAAAGCAAGGGCATAGGATTTTATATCATTTAAGATAAAACGCGAACGTTTTTTGCTCTTGGACCTTTTGAATCTTGGTCTACCTCAAATTCAACTCTTTGCCCCTGAACCAAAGTTTTGAAACCTTGTCTGTTTGGGTCGATTGCTGAGAAGTGAACGAAAACGTCGCCTTGGTTATCATCCCTTGTGAGGAATCCATAACCTTTTTCTTTGCTGAACCACTTAACTGTGCCTGTGATGCCCATGGAACTAAAACCTCCTAAAATTTGAGACGCGGGAATACTTGAATTGTTATATTCAAATATACCTTTATCTCTTGCATTTAATAATAACATATTTTTATATTTTGTCAATATGATTGTCATCATTGACTCTGCATTCTGACAGCTTTTAAAAGATTATTTTTTATCTGCGCTAATCCTTGAAATGTACCATCTTCCCCTAAAATTTTATACATTCCATCCTGAGATTGATATGTAAGTATTTTGCCTTGTTTTAGGCTTTTAATAAAAGAATGATCTAAAACCAAAGACGGTATAAAATAAAGACCTTCTTCAATAGAATAAACCTTACCTACGCTTTCATTGTCAAATTTACCTATGGCGGTACGCTTTATAATAAGCGTAGTAGCACCCACTTTTAAAGTGTCTCCTATATCGTTTATAAGCGTTCTTATGTAAGTGCCGGTTGAAACAACAGCTTTTATATAAAACTTTGGTATGTCGCATTCTAAAAGCTCAATACTATAGATGTTTACCGTTATAGGTTTCAGCTCTATGCTTTGGACTTGATTTTTTCTTGCCAATTTGTAAGCTTTTTTACCGTTTATCTTTTTGGCGGAGTAGATGGGGGGTATTTGGGTTATTTTGCCTTTGAATTTTTCAATGGTGCTTTTTAGCTCTTCACAGGTTATATTTACATTTTCTATTTTTTGTATAACATTTCCTGAGATATCTTGAGTATCTGTTTTTATACCAAGTATACCTTTTGCCTCGTAAGTTTTTGGAAGTACATTGAAATACTGTGTATACTTAGTGGCTTGACCAAGAGCTACTATCATAATACCTTCTGCTTCTAAATCAAGGGTACCAGTGTGTCCTGCTTTTGTGTTTAGGCTTTTAGAAATATCAAGTACAAACTTCGAAGACGATATACCAACTGGCTTATAGCCTATATAAAAACCATCCATTTAGCTTAAGAAATCTTTTAAATGTCTTTTTAAAGCAAAACTTCTTAGTTTTTTAATAGCCCTTGTTTCTAACTGCCTTACCCTTTCCCTTGAAATACCCAAAGCATCTCCTATCTCTCTTAGCGTTAGAGGTTCATTGCCATTGAGACCATACCTTAGCTCAAGGACTTTTCTTTCTTTCTCCGGAAGTTTACTGATTATATCGTGCAACTCCTTTTCCAATACATCTTTTATAACACCCTCTTCTATCTCGTCTGTGTCAGATATGCTAAGAAGATCTACAAAAAGAGTATCTGGATTGTCTCCCACCGGCGTATCCAAAGAAAGAGGCGTTTTACATATCTGAAGGCATTTTTTTACATCCTCTTCAGTTACAGTATACTTATGCTCTTGGTTCATCGATTGCTCTAACTCCTCTTCCGTAGGTGCAAAACCGGTTTCTTTTTTAAACTCTCTAATAATATTCTTCTTGTTTATATAATCTGCTATTTCTTTATAAGTAGGTTCTCTTTCAAGTTCTTTTAAAAGCTCATTATAAGCAAGACCCACTGCACTTATAAGATGAGAGTGCTTTACAGGTATTCTCACCGCTCCGGTTTGTTGAGACAAAGCTTGCATTATAGCTTGTCTTACCCACCACACAGCATAGGATATAAATTTTACGTTTTTATCTGGATCAAACCTTGTAGCCGCTTCTAAAAGACCCAAGTTTCCAGCCGCTATTAACTCAGACAAGGGTATGCCATATCCCATATACTGCTTTGCTACGCTTACCACAAATCTTAGATTTGCTTCTACTAAAGCTTTTAAGGCTTCCTTATCGCCAGCTTTCGCTCTTTTAGCAAGCTCTTTTTCTTCTTGAGGCGTTAAAAGCTTTACACTAGAGACTCGCTTCATATATTGATTGATAATCTCTTGTTCGCTATCAGAATACATAATAAACCCCTTATATATGTTTCACCTTGTCTGTATGCTTACATAAAACCTTTGCCCATCCCTTGCCACCAAAAACAGCACATATCCAGATTTTACATACTGAGATACAAGCGATTTAAAATCATTTACAGAGTTCACAGGATGGTTGTTTACCATTAGTATCACGTCTCCAGGTTGAAGAGAACCAGCTGCTGGACTATTTGGGGCTACGCTTACCACATAAACACCACCGCCGTAAGTTTGCATCTGTTGTGGAGTTAGGTTTGCTACAGATATACCAATATCTGTCGTAGTTTGAGTTTCACTAACAGACATTGGGTTTGTAGGCATTTTTCCTATAGTTACTTTTAAGTCCATGGGCTTTCCATTTCTTACTATGTGAAATGTAAGAGTAGTACCAGGTTTTGTCTCCATCACTTTAAATTGAAGCTGTTGCACAGTGTTTATATTTTCGTTGTCTATACCCACTATAACATCCCCTACTTTTATACCGGCTTTATCTGCAGGGCCGTTTGGCATAACCTGAACTACCACAGCTCCGTTTTGAACTTTTAAAGCTTTTGCTAAACTAGGTGTTACTTGTTGTATCATTACACCTATCCATCCCCTTGTAACAGAACCATGTTTTATAATTTGAGAAGATACCCATTTTGCTAAATTTATAGGGATGGCAAAGCCAAGACCTTGACCACCTTCTACCATAGCAGAGTTTATACCTATTACCTGGCCTTGTATATTCACAAGAGGACCACCGCTGTTGCCTGGGTTTATAGCAGCGTCCGTTTGTATGTAATTTTCATATTGAGTTAAACCTATGCTCCTATGTAAAGCAGATATAACCCCCATCGTCACAGTCCTATCTAGACCATAAGGATTACCTATGGCTAGTACGATTTGGCCCACTTGGAGTGTATCTGAATTACCAAGCGTTGCTACTCTAGAGCTTGGATCACTTACTCCTTTTGCGCTTACTTTCAATACAGCTAAATCTGTTTTTGGATCAGCTCCCACTATTGTAGCTCTATGTTGCTCGTTGTTGCCGAAACTTACCACTACGCTTTTGCTATGAGCTATAACATGGTTGTTTGTAAGTATATAAAATGTATCGTTTTGCTTGTTGTATTCAAATATAACACCGGACCCAAGAGCTTTTGTTTCTTGTGGTATCGAAGGTGTTGGAAGGTCAAAACCAGGTATTTGCGGGAAAAGAGGTACGTTTATCTCTTGGGTAGAGAATATCGTTACCACAGAAGGAGAGACTCTTTTTACAATCTGCACAAGTTCATCTTGCATCTGTGCCAATACTGGTACATTTAAGTTTAACTTATAATTAGAAGATGATGTTTGGCCTGTAGAATGCTCTTCCACTCTGCTTTTTTTTACACAAGAGCTTGCAAAAAACAAAAGGGCAAACACAGATAATATTGCAAAAATCTTTTTCATGTCTTCACACCTCTATTAAAAATGATAACACAACAAAAGAAGGATTTTCTACTTTTAATAATGTATTTTTTATCTGTGATTTACTAATGAAATAATTGCTGTATTTTTTCTTTGGCTTACCGGTTTTGTTAATAAACTTAAGTAGCTCAAGCTTTGTAAAATCAAGATAGTATACTCTTTTTTCAAATACTTTTATATTTTTTGATTTTAAAAGCTCAAAAACTCTATTCTCATCTGGAAATTCGTATATCCAATTTTCTAAACTCCCCCTTACCGGCAAAGAACAAGCTACATATTTTTTTGATACCCTAATCATCTCTTTTATAGATAGCTCTGTGTTGCACAAATGCAAAGCAAAATTGCTAATTACCATATCAAAACTCTTATCTTTAAAAGGTAGTTCTTCAGCGCTTCCTACCAAAAAGCTTTTATGATAAATTTTTAGGCTTTTATCAATATCAAGAGCTACGCATTTATTGAGGTGTTTAGCCAAAAATCCAGTACCAGCCCCTACATCGAGGGCATTTTCGTAGTCTAAATGTTTTATAATTTCTAAAAGGTCATTTGCCGCTTGTTTTTGTACAACGGCATATTTTTCGTATAAGGTTTTATTCATTTATAGCTTTTAAAATAATATCAGACAACTCTTCATCTGTCATAAAAGAAATTTTTAGGTTTGTATTGCCAAAAAATGTTTTTATCTTTTGTTTTATCTCATCAAAGTAAGAAAATTTAAGGTAGCTTTCTAAATCCTTGATAGCACTTGGTGGTGTGGCAAAAAAATCTCCATTTATAATTATATATTCTAAAAGCCTTTTAGTTTTATCTATTTTAAAACTTATTTTAAAAGTCCCTGCTCTGGTGCGTATGGTTTTTGTGCTTATAAGCTTATCTGCAATCTCATTTTCAAATACCCATTCTTTTGAGTTTAATTTGTTAGAAATCTCATTCAAAAGTTTAATCTCTTCTTGTGTTAAATCTTCTTGTTCTAAACCAAACTCTTCAAACTCTTTTTCTATGGCTTTTGCAATATCTTCAAAAGATGGAGCATAACCAAGTTCTTGTTTTAAAGAAGTTACTCTTTCTTTGGCAGAGGATATATTTTTGTCTTGAAGCTTTTCGTAAGGTATTTTTAGCAAAGAGGCCATTTTGTCTGGATCAAAATCTATAAGTATCGTACCTTGATACAAAAAAGCCCCATCTTGTAAAACCCCGCCAGTACCAGATATTTTTTTAGAGTTTATCTCGATGTCGTTTCTTGGTCTATACTTGGCGTTTAGACCAAAACTTGACAAAGCCTTTGCCACTTTTTCACACATGAATTGAGAAAGCTCCTCGTAGTTTTTTATATTAAAATCCTTTAAAGAGGCCACTACTTCCCATCCTATTTGAGCTTTGTTAAAGTATATAGCTCCTCCTCCTGTTTTTCTTCTTCCTATATCTATATTTAAAAATTTACAAAGCTCTAAATTTACCTCATCGTAGGGATTTTGATGATAACCTATTAGTACACATTCTGGATCAAAACTCAAAAATCTAAGCGTATTTGGTATTTTGTTTTGGGCTTTTAAAGAAAGTAAAACCCCGTCAAGGGCCATGTGGTAATACCAAGGTTTATTAAAAGTATACAAAACCCTCATTTTTTAATAGATTCAAGTTCTCTAGCAGCTGCCATCAAAATTGCCTCTGCCACCACTTGATTGTTTACCTTAGCTACTCCTTTCATTTTTGATATGGTTTTTTTAAGAGATATGGTTTCAAGTTCCATTATAAGCTGATCTCCTGGATATACTGGCCTTTTAAACCTCGCCTCATCTATACCGGCAAACACCACTGCATATTTTCCTATTTCAAGCCCAAGACTTTTTATCATCAATATTCCACCCACTTGAGCCATAGCCTCAAGCATATAAACACCTGGCATCAAAGGATATCCGGGGAAATGCCCTTGAAAAAAAGGCTCGTTCATACTTACATTTTTAAGTCCAACTATACGTTTTCCAAGTTCTATCTCCAATATTTTATCCACCAACAAAAGCGGATATCTGTGTGGTATTATCTTCATAATTTCTAAGACATCCATATCTTGCCTCCAGTTAAATTAGATATTTTATTATATAATATTTTTATGATTAGAGAGGAAGCTGTAGCTGGACTTTTTTATCCGGGGGATAAGGATATACTTTTACAAGCCATAAACTTGGTATGCGAAAATGAGGTTATCCAAGATGTAGATGCAAAAGGTGTCATAGTACCACATGCTGGTTATATATACTCTGGGCATACGGCTTGTAGTGTTTATAAAAGACTAAAACCAAAGAAAAACATTATAATGATGGGACCAAACCACACCGGTCAAGGCCCAGTAATATCAATAGACAGCTCGGATGCCTGGAAAACGCCCCTTGGGGAAGTACCTATAAACAAAGAACTACGAGACAAGATAGCCTCTTTTGGTATAGAGATAGAACCCAAAGCCCATATAAAAGAGCATTCTTTAGAAGTACAACTTCCTTTTTTACAGGTGTATTTTAAAGATTTTACCATAGTACCTATGATATTGGGATTTTTAGATTATGAGACCATAGTAAAACTTGGTAAATTTTTATCGTCTTTTGTAGATGATGATACCCTCATATTAGTTAGCTCTGATATGTCTCACTACATATCCCAACAAGAGGCCCAGAAAAAAGATAGCTTTCTTTACGACGCTATATCAAAACTTGACTCTAAAGAGCTTTACAGAAGAGCTATCCAATACAACATCACAATGTGTGGATTTATACCGGCAGCGGTGACCATAGAATCCCTAAAAGATAAAGTTAAAAAAGTATATCCAGTGGAATATACAAATTCTGGTATGGTCACAAAAGATTTTGAAAAAGTAGTGGCATATCTTAGTGTTATCTTTGAATGAAAATAGCCACCATAGGCTTTTCTGGAAGCGGTAAATCCTACATTGCATCTATTTTAGAAGGCATGGGCTTTTATTGGCTACGCTCAGACGCCATTAGAAAATCTTTGTTTGGAAGCTTTTACGATAAAGAAACCACTAAAAAAGTCTACGAAGAGCTTATAAAAAGGGCAAAAGAGCACAAAGATGCGGTTTTAGATGCAACGTTTCTTAAAAAATGGCAAAGAAAACTCGTTGTAGATAACTTCCCCGATGAGTATTATTTTATTTTAATAAAAGCCGATGAAAGCATCATAAAACAAAGGCTTCAAACGAGAAAAGATATATCTGATGCAGATTTTAATATCTATCTTATGCAAAAAGCCTCTTTTGAACCCCCAGACGAGATTCCACCAGATAGACTAATAAGCGTTGAAAACAATGGAAAAGAAGACATAAGCCTATTTTTAAAAAGCTTAATAAATAAAATAAAAGCTTGAATATATTAAATCTTTCAATGCATACGTTCGTAATATTTATAACTTGTCAATTGTTAACATTTTTGTAAACATATTTACAATCAGTGCAAAGTAGCATTTCAGCGATTCCCAGACATATTAACAATTTTGTATATGGTATAAAATTTGCTAGACCATATTTAGAAAACTTTTTTAGGAGGTAGCTTATGAAGAAGGTTGAGGCTATCATCAAGCCTTTTAAGCTTGATGAGGTCAAGGATGCACTGGTGGAGATAGGCATCGGTGGTATGACTATCACCGAGGTAAAGGGCTTTGGCCAGCAAAAAGGCAAAACGGAGATCTACAGGGCTACCGAGTACGTTATTGATTTTCTACCAAAGATCAAGATAGAAACGGTGGTCAAAGATTCCGAAGTGGAAAAGGTGGTAGAAACCATCCTAAAATCTGCCCAGACTGGTAAGGTGGGTGATGGAAAGATTTTTATCTACAACGTAGAGGAAACGGTAAGAATAAGGACCGGTGAAAGAGGAGAAAGTGCCATATGAAAACTTTTAAAGAAGGTATAGATATGCTTAAAAAAGTTGGGTTAGGTTTTCTGCTTCTTACAGGAAGCGCTTTTGCCGACACGGCACCAAAGCTAAACCACGGTGATACAGCGTGGATGCTGGTAGCAAGCTCTTTGGTTATGCTTATGACCATACCAGGCTTGGCGTTTTTCTACGGTGGTATGGCGAAGAAAAAAGATCTTTTAAACACCATAGCCCTTAGTTTTATGGCTTATGCTATAACAAGTGTCATATGGGTACTTTACGCTTACTCTCTTGCCTTCGGTGCAGATGTGCACGGTATCATCGGTAATTTGCAATATCTTTTTATGAACGGAGTGACATCAAACACACTTCATCCTTCTACTACAGTACCTGAGTTTATATATTGTGGATTCCAACTTACGTTTGCAGCTATAACAGTAGCTTTGGCTAGTGGCTCTATTATAGAAAGGCTAAAGTTTAGCGCATGGCTTGTAATAGTGCCTCTTTGGATAACCCTCATATATGCACCTATAGCTCACTGGGTATGGGGAAATGGATGGTTAGCTAAGCTTGGAGCCCTTGATTTTGCAGGTGGTACCGTTGTTCACATAAACGCTGGTGTAGCTGGTCTTGCAGGTGCTTTGGTGCTTGGCAAACGTAAAAACACCCAGCTTATACCAAACAATGTAGCTTATACAATACTTGGAGCTGGTCTTCTTTGGTTTGGATGGTTTGGTTTTAACGCTGGTTCTGAATTAGCAGCCGATGGTATAGCTTCTAGCGCATGGCTTATAACAAACACCGCTACAGCTATGGCAGCTATAGCTTGGATGGTAACAGAATGGTTGCTCCACGGTAAACCCACTACACTAGGTATGGCTTCTGGTGCTATAGCAGGTTTGGTAGCTATAACTCCCGCTTCAGGTTATGTAAACATCATGGGTTCTATAGTAATAGGTATAGTGGCTGGTGTAGTGCCTGTATTTGCAGTATCTTGGTTAAAACCAAAACTTGGCTACGATGATGCTTTGGATACTTTCGGTGTTCACGGAGTGGCTGGTTTCTTAGGAGCTATCTTAACGGGTGTGTTTGCAGATCCATCTATAAACCCTGCTGGTAAAGGTCTTTTGTATGGAAACCCCCACCAAGTAGTAATACAGCTAATAGCAGCTATGTCTACGATGACATATTCATTTGTAATGAGCCTTATAATCTTCAAAGTGGTTGATATCCTAATGGGTATAAGAGTAAAAGAAGAAGACGAAGTAGAAGGTCTTGACTCAGTAGCTCATGGTGAAACAGCTTACAACTAACATTTTAAGGAGGTTTATTGTATGAAAAACTTTAAAACTTACAAACAAAATTACAAACGCTTTTTTATGGCCTTGGCCATCCTATCTCTCCCCCTCTCCTTCGGGGGGGCTTATGCCTTCCAACTAGATGAAGGGGCTTTTGGCAAGCTAAATATAGACGGTGCTGTAAGTGGCTACTACCTTTACTCAAACAACGTACCTCCAAATTCTACTCCTCCTCCTAATGGAGATAAGAAAAATCGTTACGATATATCAAACGCCCTTGTAAATATATCAAAACCAGACGGTGTAGTAAGGTTTACTATAGTAGCTGGTGCTTACGCTTTTCCTACAGTAGGTGAAACCACGGCCAAAACCACCCAAAGCGGATATAACACAGATCTATACTCTGCTTTGCCCATAGCTTACTTGGAGTTTGATCCAAATTCAAGCGTATCTATAAAAGCTGGTAAGCTTCCTACGATGATAGGATATGAGTCAGCTTTTACCTATCAAAACATAGATATCCAAAGAAGCATACTTTGGGGTATGCAACCTGTAGTAAGTAGAGGTATTAGGTTTACTTACACAAAAGGTATCTTTTCAGGTAATATTGAACTAAACGATGGTTTTTACTCTGAGAACAAACTAGCTGTAGAAGGCTCTTTTAGTTTGGCTCCAAATCAAAACTCCTCTATAAGCTTTAACTTTATATATCCAGATAAAAGTACAAAACCAAACTCAACAGCCAATCCTGCCAACAAACAAGAGTATGAACTCACTGGTTCTTATACATTATCTAAATTTACATTTGCCTTTGATTCTATGTATGTACATGTGCCTACCGAGACAGATCCATCGGTGAATACTCAATCAAACCACGCTTTTGGTATAGCTGGTTATGCCACTTACAATATAAACGATGCATGGTCTTTGAATGCGAGGACCGAGTATGATCAAGAAGGAAGCTCTGGCACCGATATAATGGGCTTTGGTCTTGGAGCTCACGTTTATTCTATCACTATAACACCAGAATACAAATATAAGCAATTTTTCATAAGACCTGAAGTATCTTATGTCCATATTACAAACGTAGCTTCAGCTTACTATTACACCTCACCATCTGATACTACAGCTACAAAAAATACTCAAATAAGGCTTGGTTTAGAAGCTGGATTTGTATTTTAAAAAACATGGGTGAATGAGTGAGGGAGTAAAAGATGGGCTTTTTTGAAGGTATAGAAATTAAGTCTTACCTTCAGACCATCTTTTCTTTTAAAACCCAAGATATGATATATATCATTGTATTTCTTAGAGCGTTATGTTAAACTATACATAACGAAAGATTAAAGTACTTTAAAGTATATTTAGGAGGAAAAACAATGAGGTACAAAGTAGGTAGTAGTATTTTGCTTTTTAGTGGGTTATATATATTAAGCCATAACGCCGATGCGATCTTGCTAAAAGCTTCAAACGATGAGTTTGCACAATTCAAGACATATCCTACACAATGGTAAGGAAATGCAAACGTGGGTTAGAGGCCACAAGGGTAGTCTTTTTGGGACTATACGTTGGCTTTGAGGACGGTATTTTAATATAAAATATTGCTTATGATAGAAATTAAAGGTGATATCTTTATAAACAAAGACGGTGAAGGTTTCTTTGGACAAGGTCGTTATAAGCTTTTAAAGCTTATAGACAAATACGGTTCTATATCAAAAGCTGCAAAAGAGATGAAGATGAGCTATAAAGCAGCTTGGGACCATATACAGTCTATAAATAACTTAGCCCAAGAGCCTGTTGTTTATACAAAAGCTGGTGGTAAAGATGGTGGGCAAACTATACTTACACCATACGGCAAAAGACTTCTTAAGCATTATGAGCGTATTCAAGAAGAATACCAAAAGTTTTTGGAGCTTTTAAAAGAAGAAGAGTTAGAAAGTTTATACGTTATAAGGAGATTAGATATGAAATTGTCCGCAAGGAATCAGCTTCTTGGAAAAGTAAGCGCTGTAGAAAAAGCCCAAGCGGTTTCAGAGGTTGTAATCTCAATAAGAAACGGCGCCACAATAAAGTCTGTAATAACTACAGAAGCGGTAGATACCATAGACTTAAAACCTGGTAAAGACGTGGTGGCTATTGTAAAGTCCTCTGATGTTATACTGGGAGTAGGGGAGGAAGTAGAAAAACTATATCCATTGAGCGTAAGAAACATCTTAAAAGGTGACGTCAAACAGATAGTGGAATCTGATGTAAATAGCCTTGTAAAAGTAGACATAGGAGCTGAGCTTACCATTAGCTCTGTAATCACTACAGAGTCTTTGAAAGAGCTTGGTATAAAAGAGGGCTCTTCGGTTTATGTCATAATAAAAGCCTCAAACGTAATGATTTATGTAATTTAGGAGATGATTTTATGAAAAAGTTTATAGTTTTTGGGCTTTTAGCAAGCAAAATAGTCTTTGGTGCTACAATTACAGTGGCAGCTGCTGCTGATCTTAGATTTGTATTGCAAGATTTGACAGCACTTTATGAGAAAGAATATCCTCAAGACAAATTAAAGTTTATATACGGAGCTTCTGGTAACTTTTACAATCAAATAAGGGCTGGTTATCCTATAGATGTATTTATGTCTGCGGATACACATTTTCCTGAGCTTCTTTATAAACAAGGTTTATCTTACAAACCAAGAGCTTACGCCATAGGCAAACTTGCTCTTTTTACCACAAAAAATATAGATGTGGATAATCCAAAACTTGCTTTCTTAAAAGCTCAAAAAGTGGCTATAGCAAGTCCAAGAGTAGCCCCTTACGGGGTTGCTGGTATATCTACACTTCATTGTTATCATGTGTACAACGAGGTTAAAGATAAAATAATTTTCGGTGAAAATATAATCCAAACTACTCAGTTTGTAGCTTCTAAAAATGCAGATGTGGGACTTGTTTCTTATTCTCTTATCTTGGCACCACAGCTTCATAGTAAGGGTAAATTTTACCTTATACCTCAAGCTTGCTATAAACCTATCGTACAAGGCGCTGCTGTAATAAAATCAACAAAAGATAAAAACGCTGCCATGAGATTTTTTAACTTTTTATATTCCCAGGAAGCGATAGGCATCTGGAAATCTTTTGGATACGGCATACCAAGATGATAGATTACAGCCCTTTTTTGATAAGCTTTGAAGTGGCTATATCCACTACGATAGTCCTCGGCGTGGTGGGAATTTTTATATCCTATTTTTTAGCTTTTAGTAAAAGCGTATTGGCAGATATCGTAGAACCTTTTATCATGAGCCCTTTGGTGCTTCCTCCCACTGTGCTTGGGTTTTATATCATGTATATATTTGGGCTTCAAAGCCCATTGGGAAGGTTGTTAAACAACATTGGTATACATCTTCTTTTTAACTTTAACGGTCTTCTTTTGGGTTCTATCATATACAGCTTGCCTTTCGCTGTTTCTCCGGTAGTGTCAGGCTTTAGATCTGTGCCAAAATCTATCATAGAAGCCTCTTATACACTTGGAAAATCAAAGTTTTACACGCTTCTAAAAGTTATAATACCAAACTCCAAATATTCTATAATAAGTGCTTTGGTGCTTGTATTTTCTCATACCATCGGTGAGTTTGGCGTTGTGCTTATGGTAGGGGGTGATATTCCTGGTAAAACTAGGACCGCTTCTATAGCTATATTTGATTATGTACAAGAACTAAACTATAAACAAGCAAACATCACAGCTTTGATACTCTTTGCAATAGCTATGAGTACACTTATTTTTTTACAAATTTTAAAAAGGTTTCAAGAAAGATGATGGAAATAAGTATTGAAACAAAGTTTTTTAAATTTGAAATCAACCTTTCTAAAAGCCAAATACTTGGTATAGTAGGCCCTTCTGGCATTGGTAAAACCACAACCTTAAGAGCAATAGCCGGTTTAGAAGAAGCTAAGGGTAAGATTGTAGTTGATGGTGAGGTATGGCTTGATAAAAATTTATCTTTAGCTCCCAAGAAGCGCTCTATAGGATTTGTATTTCAAGATTTTGCACTTTTCCCAAATATGAGCGTGCTTGAGAATGTAGCTTATGCCTCTTCAAAAGAAAATGCTTTAGAGATTTTAAAAGCTTTTAACATAGAACATCTAAAAGATAAACGCCCAAATAAACTATCGGGTGGCGAGCGTCAAAGGGTGGCAATAGCAAGAGCTATAGCAAGAGCTCCAAAAGTTTTACTTATGGATGAGCCTTTTTCAGCCCTTGATAGAAAAACAAAGCATTTTATTCAAGATAAGATATTGGAATTTTCAAAGATGCATAAGTTTTATACAATATTTGTAGCTCATGATCTTACAGATGTTGTAAGATTATCTGATTTAGTTTTTTCAGTGGAAGATCAAAAGCTTTTATCCAAAGAAGAGTTTGAAGAATATTCTTTAATGTAAAAAATATTACATTATTGTAATAACTATAACAATTGTTATATGGTTGTAAATTTCATTACAATCTTATAAAAACCTTATATAGCAATGCATTTTCTAGAATTGATAATGGCATGACAATTGCTAAATAACATATGAAAGGAGGTGAGTGTATGAGTTTGTTTGAAGATATAAAAAAGCTAAGTAGCGCAGAAGAATTTTTTGATTATTTCAAGATACCCTATGAAGAGCATATATTAAAACCTTTTAGACTACATATTTTACAAAAGTTTAAAGTTTATATAGATTCTTTATCTGTATCCTCTGAAGAAGAAGCCTATTAGAAGATGATAGATTTCTTAGTAAAAGCTTATTCGGATTTTCAAAGCACTGATAGTCCGTTCAAAGAAAGGCTGTTTAAAGTACATCAAGATGTAGTAAAACCAAATGTTGTCTTTGAGGTTGGTTTAAATGATAGAGCCAAAGTTTAAAGTGGGTGATATTGTAAAAACCAAGAAAAAATAAGAAATGACGGCACATTCCCAGTGTTACCCTGGGGTGAGCTACTTCTACCAAAAGGCGCTGAAGGAGTGGTGATAGACATAGGTAGATTTTTGCAAACACAAGTGGTGTATGTGGTAAATTTTTTAGAGAATGGTAAAATAGTGGGGTGTTTGGAGCATGAGCTTGAAGCCTGTAACGAAATATACTCTATTTAAGGGTGTTGTAACAGATTTAGACGTAGGTGAATTTAGAGCTTCTATAATGGTAAAGTTCAAAAATTTAGAGCTTTCAGCCGTTATACCAAAGAAAATGGTTACAGAATGGGGATTAAAAATTGGCGACAAAGTGATGGTCCACATAGAAGAAGGGGGCGGTATATATATTTACAAAAACAAACTTACATAATATATAAGAGGATGGTAAATTGTATAAAGTTATATGACGATGGAAATCATAAGTTTATATTGTTAAAAGGCATGAGACTTAGCGGAGATTATATATGGACCAACGAGTATATGATTGTAGAGAAAAACTATGCAGTTTTAATAGACCCAGGCAGTATATATTCATTTTTCCAAGTTTACGATTCAATACTTGATTATGTTAGTTCTGATGATATAAAAATTGTATTTTATTCTCACCAAGATCCCGATTTAGCTTCCGGTATAACTATGCTTATGGCAAATACTAAAGCAGATGTGTACATATCTAAACTATGGAAAAGATTTATATCTCACTTCGGCATAAAAGATATGACTAAAATAAAAGAAATTCCTGATAATGGTATGAGTATAATCCTACCTAGCGGTAATGAAATTGAGTTTATACCAGCCCATTTCCTTCACAGTGTAGGAAATTTCTCCCTTTACGATAAAAAATCTGGTATTTTGTTTAGTGGAGATATAGGAGCCTCTATTGTCACGAACGAAGAAGAAGGTATATTTGTGGAAGATTTTGATGAACATTTACCAAAAATGGAATCTTTTCATAAAATATACATGCAAAGCAATATAGTCTGTAGAAGATGGGTAGAACAAGTAAGGAAAAGAAATGTAAATATGATAGCTCCACAGCATGGAAAGATATTTAAGGGAGAAAATGTAAACAAATTTTTAAACTGGCTATATCAACTTCGATGCGGTTTAGATATTTTAGATGACATATATCCAAAAGCTTAAACTAAATCATTTATCCTTAAAAGCCACTATTCTACCATATTTCATCAAAATTATAAAATCGCTATAATGTGTATATACCAAAAGGAGCGGTTATTACTAACGACGGCTTAAGGCTTTCTATGGTTTCCAAATTTGTAACATGAGGATTACCTATGTCCACAGTTTTATTTATAAAATTCGGATCTTCTTTTAAGATAAGATTACCGGCAAAAAACGGTATAGCCTTTCTATTCATTCCAGGATATCCTACTATACCATCTTGAGCTTTTAGCATAAAACAAAAAGGTAAAGCCATGGGAAACAATACGGCGTATTTTAAGTTTTGACCTGTGAATTTGTTGGCGTTGATAGTTCAGGTTTTTTAGAGCAAGATATCAAAATCAACGGCACCAAAAGAAAAGAAAGCTTTCTTATACTCATAACCCATACTCCTTAAAGATATTTTTTGCAAACTCGCTATTTGTTATAAAATCAAACAACAAAATAGCCTCATTTGTTCTGTTAACAATCACACCTGCCTGCTCTATTGGTTTGTAGTAAGAAATGTCCAATTCAAAATAGTTTTCTGATTTTAGATTTGCCAGCACAAAAGAAAGAGGCAAAAACGCCAAGTCAGTTTTTCTATCTTTATGGATTTTCAAAACCTCTTTTGGATTTCTACCAAATATAAGCTTATGTTCGTCTAATAGGTTTGTATTTTTCAGAAATTCGTAAGTAGCTCTTCCATAAGGTGCAACACTGGGGTCTGGTATAGCAATAAGATGTGCTTTTTCTATATCTTCTAAAGATGGTTTTTTATCAAAAGCAAACAAACAAAGTCTTCCTCTGGCGTATATCCTCAAGTCAGAGCCTATGCCAAGGTCAACTAATTCTTTAGCGGATTCTATATCTGCAGCTAAAAATATATCATAAGGCTTTTCAGCTGAACTTATGAGCGAGCGTTGATAAACTAGGCAGTTTTCTCCTATTGTTACAATAGTTGGAATATTTGCAGCAACGGTTATCTTATCAATTATTCCTTCTAAGTTTGGTGCACACGCTAAATTTACCATATCTTACCTCCTATCAACAACTTTTGTTGTATAAAAAGTTAGCATATCTAAACCGAACTATATTTTAGTATATAGCGCTTTTTGAAAAATGTCAACATCAATATATATGCTAAAATATAAAGATTTATAGCATAAGATTTATATCATAGATAGATAATATTATAAAGGTCTTATTTCTGCCTTGAAATCCATCATGGGCGCTTGGTATAGGCTTGAGGTAACCAGTGCATCTACACCAGTACCAGCATACTGCTCTACATTTGACATATTTATACCGCCAGCCGCTAAAATAACCATTTCTGGTTTTATAGATTTTATGTGTCTTACAGCCTTTTCTAAAAGATCAGGGTTAAGTTTATCAAATTGTATCATATCAACTATATCTATAAAGCCTAAAGCCTCTTCCAAGGAAGAAACTTCTACGCATACTTTATGTTCTTTTGCTCTTTGCTTTAAAATTTTAATGGCTTTTACCAAATCTTCATGGGTCTTAAAAAATACCTTATGTTGATCGAAAATCAATATACTTTCAGATAAACCAAGCCTATGAGGGATTGCTCCACCTATCAAAATAGATTTTATAGTTAAACCTTTGTTAAAGCCTATCAATTTTCTAGTAGTGGCTATTTCTATGTCTTCTCTTACGCTTTTAGCTTTTCTTACCATTTCGTAGGTTTGTGTAGCTATACCAGACATATACTCTAATATATTTAGACATATTCTCCAGGCTTTATGTATATCTTTTGCATCTCCTGATGCTTCAAAAAACGTTTCCTCAGATTTTAAAACACTACCAGACGGCTTAACAAAATTTATTTGTAGGTTTAACTTTTCGGCTATCCTCGCAGCTTCTTCTGTACCACAAAGAACACATTCTTTTTTTCTATTGGATATAGCTATGCTGGCAGAAGATTTTATATTTAAAAGTTCTGTTGTTATATCCCAATAAGGAACATCATCCTTGATAAAATTATCTATTTCTTCATCTGTTATATATATCATATAAAAACCCAAGACCGGCGGTTAAACCGGCCATAGGGCTTTGGCTTTATGAAAACTTACGATTATTTCTTCTTGGCTTTCTTAGCTGCAGCTTTAGCTTTTTCGTGAGCTTTTTTGGCGGTTTTTGCCATGTGTTTGGCGTGAGATTTTACTTCTACTGGTTTGCCGTTGAGTATACATAGAGGGTTGCGTTTTCTGTCTTTGTACTTGAGTGTCCAGTAGTTGAACTCACGTCTTGCCCTTGCCTTTTCTGCTGGTGTGAGGTGTACTAAGTATCTTAGCCTCATGCCTACCCTTAATATCCATGGGTCTCTACCTATGGCTCTTCTGTTTAGGTCATAGATTGATGGCCAATATACTTGGGTACCGTAAATCCTTTGAGCTATTGTAGAAAGAGTATCGCATGGTTTTACTCTGTAATAACCGTACATAGCGTGTGGTTTTACTATTGGCTTACTTACTGGAGGTGGTGGAGGTGGTGGTGTTTGTGGTGGTGGAGGTGGAGGTGGTGGAGGTGGAGGTGGTGGAGGTGGGGGTGGTGGAGGTGGTGGAGGGGCTGGTTTGTGCTCTTCTTTACCAAGAGCTTTGATCTTGTTGATGTCAATACATGTAATCCAATAAGCGCCATTGTTACAGGTGTCTGGTTCTGGGTTTAAATACACACCTGCTCCTTCATTTCCGTGCGCGCTTGCTGCATAAAGCATGAACCCCAGTCCTATGGCTGGTGCCAGCATTGTAAGAAACCTATTCATAGCTTTCTCCTCCTTTAACTAAAGTATAGCATCTAATACTGCCTTTGTCAAGCTATATATATTATATCGTAATTTTATAAAAAAAGTATAAACTTTTTATAAATATATTTAATGATATATATTATACTGTTTTAAAGCTTTTAGAAAAAATACTATGTTATAATAAGCTTTTAATGAAAGCAATCTTATGTCTTGAAGATGGTACATATTTTATAGGCAAATCCTTTGGTAAAACTGGTGAATGTTTTGGAGAAGTGGTATTTAACACAGCCATCACAGGTTATCAAGAGATTATAACAGATCCCTCTTACAAAGGCCAAATAGTAGTGATGACAAACCCCCAGATAGGAAACTACGGCGTAAACAACAACGATGTAGAATCAGACTCCCCAAAAGTTGCAGGTTTTGTAGTAAGGGAAATATCAAAAATAGATAGCAATCATACGTCTATAGACACTCTATCCTCTTATCTTGAAAAGCACAACATAGTAGGTATATCAAATATAGATACAAGGGCTTTGGTAAAAATACTACGAGAAAGGGGCGTTACCAGAGGATTTATATCTACTATAGACCTAAAGCCAAAAGTTATATACGAAAAAGTGAAAATGGTAAAAGATATATCTTCTCTTGATTTGGTATCTGAGGTCACTACAGATAAAATTTATACAGTTCATGCTTATAAAAGCTCAAAACACTTTGTATTGGTGGATTTTGGTGTAAAACAAAGTATAATAAAATATCTTGTAGAAAATGACATCACCTGCACAGTAGTACCAGCAAACACACCAAAAGAAGATATAGAAGCTATGAATCCAGATGCAGTGTTTTTATCAAATGGACCCGGAGACCCAGCAAATGTACTAAATGGTATTGCCATAGCCAAACATTTTTTTGGGAAAAAGCCTGTATTTGGAATATGCCTTGGTCATCAAATCATGTCTTTGGCAATCGGAGCTAAAACTTACAAGTTAAAATTTGGGCATCACGGAGCCAATCATCCTGTCAAGGATATGAGAAACAATAGAGTGATGATAACTTCTCAAAATCACAATTACGCCGTAGAAGATTTACCAGATTTTATGGAAGTCACACATATAAACCTTTTAGACAACACCATAGAGGGTATGATCCACAAAAATATACCTTATTATTCTGTGCAATTTCACCCAGAGGCCTCACCAGGTCCTCACGATGCTCTTTATATATTTAAAGAGTTCAAAGATATGGCTTAAATGTATAAAAACATAGCTTATATTTCTATATTTAGGGTTTTAAGGGGTATCGCTGGTGGGATTATTATGGTGGTTTTCCCTTACCTTATTTTAAAAGATTTCCATAAAAGCATAGGATACTTAGGGATTATATACGCTTTGGCTACCATCTCAACAGCGCTTTTATCTGTGGTGGGCGGTGTAATAGCGGATGTGTGGCATAGGAAAAACGCCGTTATATTGATATCTTTGCTTTTACCTATCAGTGGGATACTTGTTTATTTTAAGGCTTCTTACGTGATTGCTTTTTTAAGTGCTGTTTTAGGTGGATATTCTGCTACTGGTTCTTTAATGAGCGGTGGGGTTGGTGGGGCTGTGATGCCTATGGTAAACGCTTTAGCCACAGATATAATTCCAAAAGAAAAAAGAGTGTTTGCCTATTCTGTATTCACTTTCCTAACAGGTATATCTGGGGCCTTTGGAGCTTATTTGGTAAAATATATTCCAAACGATAAGGATGCTTTCTTGATAGCCTCTTTGCTGTCTTTTGTTGGCATACTTTTCATAATACCTATAGACGCCTATCACAAAAAAGGTCGGATAGATACTCTTACCAGTAAAAAAACCATAGGTCAGTTTTCGGTAGTAGGGTTTTTAAACGGCTTTTCCCAAGGGCTTATAACACCATTTTTGATTCCATTTTTTATAATAGTTTATCATATAAAAAAATCAGATATGGCCTCCTGGGCTTTTGTGGGCGGAGTTTTGGCTTCTTTTGCACCCCTTTTTGCCAACATATTGTATAGACATCTTGGTAATCTTAAAAGTATAATACTTACAAGAACCATAGGCACTCTAATGATATTTTTTATGCCACTTGTAAAAAACCTATACATAGATTTGATCCTTTATAGCCTTTATCCTTCTTTTAGAGTATTGGCGCTTCCAATCCAGCAATCCATGATGAGTGAGATGGTGGACGCTTCCGAAATGGCGAGGGCTTTTAGCCTAAATCAAATATCAAGATTGGGAGCTTCATCGATTGGAACGTTTTTAACGAGCTTTTTATGGGAGCTTTCATATGTGGGTTTACCGTTTTTTATATATTCGTCTATTATGGCTTTTAATATATTTTTATATAAAAAATTCTTTGGAAACAAAGAATGACTATTCGTCGTGGAGTTCTCTTATCTCGTCGTTAACTGGTATTTCATCCGTATAAGCTTTGTCTATGTTGCCTGTTCTTAGGTTTATAAGTCTCGTGTATACTATGAGCTGATGTCTTGTAAGTGTATACATCCCTTGGTATATGTAAGAGGTTCTAAATTTTGTCCTCAAATCGTTTACATTGGAAGAAAGAGCTACATCACCATGGGAATTTACCGTCACATACTTGGATAAATTTATTTCTATGATTTTCACATGACATTCTCTTATAAGAGCATCTTTAAAAAGCTCTGTTAGTGTTTTACCCAAAGCGCTCGTATAGTTTATGTTGTTTGAATCCACATAAGTCATTACAGCCACCACAGGTATAGTATAAGTTTTGTTATATACTTTGAATGTTGGACATGTATGATAAGCCATCCTGTCTGCAAGATATTTTAAGGGAGCTTTAGATTTTTCTATGCCAAATTTGTAGGCTTCATAGTTTATCGTAGAGGTTATAGAAGAGCAACTTAAATTTATAGCAGAAATTATTAAAATAGGTAAAAACTTTAAGAGCTTTTTGTATTGCATAAAGTCATAACATACTCTAAAGGCTCTTCTAAGCTTCTTATAGCGCATTCGCTAGCTTTCTCTATCGTCTTTTTTACAATAGGCGTATCTTTGTATTCAAAAGGACTTAAAACGTAGTTTGTGACCTCTTCTTTTGAAGCTGGTCTTCCTATGCCTATTCTAAGCCTAGGAAAATCTTGGGTTCTTAACTCCCTTATAATAGACTCCACTCCGTTGTGACCTCCAGAACCTCCGTTTGGCTTAATTTTTATAGTGCCTATAGGTAAATCCATGTCATCGTATATTACAAGTATATCACTCGGCGCTATCTTTGTTTTTTCCACAAACTGCCTAAGTGCTATACCAGAGTTGTTCATAAAGGTTTGTGGTTTTATAAGATATACATCTTTCTCTTTTATATGAAAAACTATAGACATATATTTTTCTATTGGATTTTTTAAATGCAATTTAAAAGCTATTTCGTCTATTACTTTAAAACCTATGTTGTGCTTGGTGTCTTTGTATTTGGGGCCTGGGTTTCCAAGCCCCACTAAAGCTTTTATCATTATTTGGTAGCAGCTTCTTGAGCTTGTTCTTCTTCGCCTTCTTTAGTTTCTTCTGGTTCTGCCACTACAAGCACCACTTCTTCCGGATCTTCCATCAACCTACAATTTGCCGGTATATTTAAATCTTTAACGTGCAAAACTCCGCCTAAACCTACGCCTGATATATCTACAACAATTTTGTCTGGTATTTCTCTTGGATTTACCTTTAACTCTATGCTGTGAAGGTGTATTTCAAGGGTACCGCCAAGCTCTACACCTTTTGGAGTACCAACAAACTCAAGGGGTACTTCTACATCGGTCTCTGTAACGTTTGATATGTTGTACAAATCTACATGCACCGGATTATCTCCAAGCCATCCGTATTGAATATCTTTCAACAGGCAAGGCAATACTTCGTTACCAAGCTTTGCTTCTATCAAAAACGTAGTACCGTGAGGCATGGCTGCTAGGTCTTTTATTCTCATGTAAGCGTGTATATTTTGGACGCCTTTGCCGTAGATCTCTACAGGCACAAGCCCTTCTTTTCTCTTGCTTTTTTTATCACCTTTTGTAGAAGCTTCTCTTTCTAAAAGCTCAATACTAACCCTTTTCATAACAATCACTCCTTCTATAGAAAGTTTTCAAGCTATATATTATAGCATAATATAATTAACTTATGAATAGAGATAAAGCTTACGAAATATATATAAATGAAATCCTAAAATGGAACAAGGTACATAAGCTTATATCAAAAGCCGATGAATCAAAGATTTTTGAAAGACACATAAAAGACGCTGAAGAGATATTTTACAAATTAAAAGATTTTGATATAAAAGAAATAGCAGATGTAGGAGCTGGAGCTGGTTTTTTAGGTGTGGTGTTTTCTATCCTTGATAAGGATCTAAAAGTTAGTCTAATAGAAGTTGTGGCAAAAAAATGTGCTTTTTTAGAGCATATAAAAGTTAAGCTTGGACTAAATTACGAGGTTTTATGCAAAGATGCCACTCGTTTAGAAAAAACCTTTGAAGCCACTATAGAAAGGGCTTTTGGCAAACCCCTTGACATAGTAAGTACGATGGAAAAACTATCAAACAAATATACGTTTCTTGTCTTAGGAGAAAACGAGGACCTTAAACCTTTAAAACATTTAGGCTATACACCAATTAAGCTATCAAAGGGTTTTTTGGCTTTTAAAAGCCTAAAATAAATAATGTTATAATCATATTATGAAATATTTACCAATAGGCATACAAACATTTAGAGATATTATAGAAGGTGGTTTTTACTATGTAGATAAAACACATTTTATACCAAAGCTAACGAGTAAATATTATTTTCTATCACGTCCCAGAAGGTTTGGTAAATCTCTTTTTCTTGATACACTAAAAGAAGCATTTTCTGGCAACAAAGAACTATTTAAAGGGCTATATCTGTACGATAATTGGGATTGGGAGAAAAAGTATCCTATTATAAAGCTTGATTTAAGCCAAGCTTATCCTGATACAGAGGAAAATCTTATAAAATCATTAGACTCTTTCCTAAAAGCTGTAGCAAAAGAGCATCAAATAACATTAGAAGAAGAGATATTGGGACTAAGATTTAAAGAGCTCATCCAAAAACTATACGAAAAATACAATCAAAAAGTAGTGGTACTTATAGATGAATACGATAAACCTATACTTGATGTAATAGAAGATATAGAAAAAGCAAGAAGAAATAGAGATATACTAAAAAAGTTTTTTGAGATACTAAAGCCCTCCGATCCTTATCTAAAGCTTGCCTTTCTAACAGGTGTATCGAGGTTCTCAAAAGTATCAATCTTTAGCGGTTTAAACCAGCTAAACGATATAACCATAGACCCAAGCTTTGCCACTGTTTGCGGATATACCCAATCTGAGCTTGAAAGTGTGTTTGAAGACAGATTAAAGGATTTTGATAAAGAAAAGATAAAAGTCTGGTACAACGGCTACGCTTGGCTTGGAGAGAGTGTTTACAATCCTTTTGATATATTGCTTTTGTTTGATAAGAAAATGTTTAAACCTTACTGGTTTGAGACAGGGACACCTACATTTCTTATTAAGATGTTTATGAAAAATAGATACTACATCCCAGAGCTTGAAAACCTTGAAGTAGGAGATGAGATTTTGTCAAACCTTGATGTGGATAATATAAGGGTAGAAAATCTTTTGTTTCAAGCTGGTTATCTTACCATAAAAGAGTTTATGGAAGAAGACGGGGTGTATATACTGTCCTATCCAAACTTAGAAGTAAGAAAAAGCTTAAACAACGCTCTTCTTTTTTATTTAGATTTCGATGCTAGTAAGATAACAAAAACAGAGTTTAATATAAGACAAATTCTTAAAGAGAAAAATATAGACAAACTAAAAGATGCTATATACACATTCTTTGCCAGCATCCCACATGATTGGTATAGAAAAAACGATATAGACTCATACGAAGGTTTTTATGCATCTATCGTATATGCACTTTTCAACGGAGCAGGGCTAAATGTGATAGCAGAAGACAATACAAATAAAGGTCAGATAGATCTAAGTGTCTTTAACCAAGACAGCGTTTATATAATAGAGTTTAAGGTGGTAGAAGACAAAGAAGAGGGTTTAGCTCTAAAACAGATAAAAGAAAGAAGATATTATGAGAAGTACATGGGTAAGTACAAAGAGATCTATCTAATAGGGATAGAATTTAGCAAAGAGAAGAAGAATATAGTTAGTTTTGAATGGGAGAGGGTATAATTTTTATCTCCATATCAAGGGTAGAGTTTGCTTATTAAAAAAGCCAAAAACAAGAAAAAAGAGATTAAATAATCTTTGCTTAAAACCCCTGCGTTTTGGACTTTTAACATAAATCAAGCTTTAAAAAAACTAAATTATGGCAATATCCTCTTAGCAAACAAAAAATGTCTCGTCAGATAAGGGTCGTTGGCAACATCGTCCACTATCACCCTGCCGTATACAGAAGAGGCTTCTATCATCTTGCCGTTTCCTATATATATACCTACATGAGACGGATAGGGAGCGTATGTGGAGAAAAACAGCAAATCTCCAGGTTTTAGATGATGTCTTACGAGTTTTCCAAGCCTTGCTTGTTCCCTGGCAGTGCGTGGTAAGTTTATACCAAGCTGTCTAAATACATCTTGAGTAAAAGCCGAACAGTCAATACCATACCTTGAATTACCACCAAATCTATAAGGTATACCAAGATATTGAAAAGCCACTTCTTTTAATCTCTCTATAAAGTTTCTATTTATATCTTTATAAGAATAAGACTTTCCGTAGGTTTTGTAAGTGTAAGAAGCGGGGCGAAATCCCCTGTTGGCGTAATCTATGTTTTGTCTTATGTAATCGCCTATAATATCGTCGTTTCTTACTCTATAAGTGGCGTTGCTGTATTCATTTATTATGCGCTTTATAGGATCTCCCAAACTTATACTTACACCAAAAGCCAATATACCAAAAGCAAAAAGCACCTTTTTCATAAAACCTCCTCTAAAATTTAGGGTATTGGGGTCCAAAAACCCCTATACCTTGGTCCCTTAACTCGTAAACGTTATTAAATAAGTTTACCACATAAAGGTTTATTTGTGTATGTCCAAAAGCTTTTAAAAACAAATCCTTGGTTATCCCCTACATTGGTCTGGAAGTAAGAAGCCCAAGACCCCATATATGTTATCGGCGCAAAGGGTTAGGTCTTTATCTGCAATATATTGATATACATCATATAAAAATATAGATTTTTAGATTAAAAACACTTGACAAAAGGACGATAATGTGATTAAATTATTTTTAAGAAACCTTTAAAAGGAGGACAAAGCTATGAAAAAGAAACTTCTCTTGGCGATGGCAGTCTTAGGAGCTGCTGCTTGGCAAGGAGCCAATGCTATAGTTTTAAAGGCCAACGACAACGAATTTGCAAACGTAGGTCTTGAGCTTCAAATCTGGGCTCAAAACAATGGAAAAGTAACCGACAACGACCAAACTTCCAACAACTTTTCCGTCAACAACGCAAGGGTATACTTCTCAGGTCAAATCAACCCAATAGTCCAATTTGGCGCAGATTTGGATTTCGCAGACCACGACTACAGCGGTTTACCAGCTGATGGCACAGCAAGAGCTCACGAAGGCACAAGCTACACAAGAGTGTCAGATGCATTCATCAACTTCAAATTTATGCCAGAAGTTCAACTCATGGCAGGTCTATTTAGAGACCCAGTGTCAAGACTCTCCAACACAGATGAGTATACCTATGTAATACCCACTGGTTTTGGTTATGGGTTTGATACGGTGTGGAGTTACATCACTGGTGATAAGAGTGGTCTATTGGGCGGTAACAATGGCACTAACTACGCTCTTGACAACCTCCTAAACCCATTCACACCTATTACGCTTGGTGATGATGTTCAAAATGCCAACAGAGATGCCGGTATAGCTTTATGGGGTAATGTGGCAGATACAATGCTCAAATACTATCTATTTGCTGCCAACGGCGCTTACGACTATCAAGCTGGCGCGAACGCAGAAGGCAATCTAAAGTATGGTGCAAGAGTAGAGTTTACACCTACAATGCTTGGATACAAAAACTCATCTGGTTTTGTAGATCAAGATACATTCTTGGGCGCTCTCAACAACCTAACAATAGGCCTTGGCTATGAACAACAAAAGTTAGA
The DNA here is from genome assembly GCF_000213785.1 of Hydrogenobaculum sp. 3684. Taxonomy (NCBI): domain Bacteria; kingdom Pseudomonadati; phylum Aquificota; class Aquificia; order Aquificales; family Aquificaceae; genus Hydrogenobaculum; species Hydrogenobaculum sp. 3684. The sequence continues at coordinate 884,923 of NC_015557.1, forward strand.
TTGTAGCACTACCGCTAGTGCTTTGGACCAAGATCTGTGCGGATCTAACACCTCTCTTACACCGGAATACTACGATGTAGATGCCAACTGGGAACAAAAGTTTGGTGATTTTGTACCACAAATCCAACTTGGCTGGGCAGAAAAGAGAGATTTAATGGCCGGAGTTGGTGACAACGTAAAATCTGATGGCTATTATGCCCAACTTGCAGTTCTTTACGATCAAGTGGTAGGTCTTGGAAAACCAGGTATAGCCTTTAGATGGGAACAATCTAAGGTAGATAATTATCCTTATCCTATCGGTAGCAAAAACCCCATTGATGTTACAGACGCCAAAATCGACAGATACAGCATATTTGTAAACTACTACATAGCTGGCGAAGCTGCTAAGTTGTCTCTTGGTGCTGATATCGTAGATCCAAACAGCAACTTAGAAGATGTTAATCTTAATCCTAATGGTAATTCTAACTATCTCAAAGACTTCGCAGACTTTACACTCGCTCTTCAAACAGAGTTCTAATATAGCTAATATAGCTTTCATACCCCGCTTAGGCGGGGTTTTATAAATATATGAATAAGTTTGAAAATATCTTGCAAAATCAAGTTTGCACTGTAGAAGAAGCTATATCAAAGTATAAGGCTTTTAGAAAATCAAAAATTATTATCACCACAGAGTTTATCAAAAATCTTTATTATTACGCTGATTTATTTTACAAAATACTTACATCTACAAAATATCTAAATATATCAAACGAAGAACCTATAAAAGACTTGGCAAAAGCCCTTTGTTATATAAGCTCTCCTCGCAAAAGATTTCCTATCTTAGGTTATATAGAAGATTATAGACTTGTAAAATATGTATTTAGAAAGCATAGAGATTTTATAGATTCTTATTTAGAAACCAACAAGCTTCTTTTAAACGCATTTTAATCTTATAATAATCAAAATGTTATAATCAAAAGTATGAAGCTTTTACCAATAGGTATACAAACATTTAGAGATATAATAGAAGGTGGTTTTTCTATGTAGATAAAACACCCTTTATACCAAAGCTAACAAGCAAATATTACTTTCTATCCCGCCCCAGAAGGTTTGGAAAATCTCTTTTTCTTGATACATTAAAAGAAGCTTTCTCTGGAAACAAGGAGCTTTTTAAAGGACTTTATTTATACGATAATTGGAATTGGGAGAAAAGATATCCGGTGATAACTATAAACTTTACATCTGGGGTGATGAGCTCATCTCAATTACTCAAAAAAAATATACATCATATATTAGAAACCAACGCAAAGCGTTATGAATTTAAATTTAGAAGAAAAAGAAGTTATAAACATCAAATTTGAAGAACTGATTACAAAAATATATCAAAAACACAACATGCCTGTGGTAGTGCTTGTTGATGAATACGATAAACCAATATTGGATGCGATAGAAAATATAGAAGTAGCAAGAGAAAATAGAGAAATATTGAAAGATTTTTATTCGGTGTTAAAGGGTATGGATCCTTATCTAAAGCTTGTATTTCTTACAGGTGTATCAAGGTTTTCTAAGGTATCAATCTTTAGTGGATTAAACCAGCTTCAGGATATTACTTTAAATGAAGAGTTTTCAACAGTATGCGGTTATACCCAATCTGAGCTTGAAAGTGTATTTGAAGATAGATTAAAGGATTTTGATAAAGATAAGATAAAAGTCTGGTACAACGGCTATAGTTGGCTTGGAGAAAGAGTTTACAATCCTTTTGATATATTACTTCTTTTTTCAGAAAAAAGGTTTAGAGCCTTTTGGTTTGAGACAGGAACACCTACATTCCTTATTAAGATGTTTATGAAAAATAGATACTACATACCAGAGCTTGAAAACTTGGAAGTAGGAGATGAGATTCTATCAAATCTTGATGTTGATAATATAAGGGTAGAAAATCTTTTGTTTCAAGCTGGTTATCTTACAATAAAAGAGTTTTTAGAAGAAGATGGGGTGTATATACTATCTTATCCAAACTTAGAAGTAAGAAAAAGCTTAAACAACGCCCTTCTTATATATTTAGATTTCGATGCTAGCAAGATAACCAAAACAGAGCTTAATATAAAACAAATTCTTAAAGAGAAAAATATAGACAAACTAAAAGATGCTATATACACATTCTTTGCAAGCATACCCCATGATTGGTATAGGAAAAACGATATAGACTCATACGAGGGTTTTTATGCATCCATCGTATATGCTCTTTTTAACGGAGCAGGGCTAAATGTGATAGCAGAAGACAACACAAACAAAGGCCAGATAGATTTAAGCGTCTTTAACCAGGACAGCGTTTATATACTAGAGTTTAAGGTGGTAGAAGACAAAGAGGAAGGCGTTGCTTTAAAACAGATAAAAGAAAAAAGATATTATGAGAAGTACATAGACAAATATAATGATATATACCTAATAGGTATAGAGTTTAGTAAAAAGGATAAGAACATAGTGGGTTTTGAGTGGGAAAAGTATAATTAAGCATCAAATAGCTATATCAATAGCTTCCATTATATGGCTTACACCAAAAAGTTCAAGATCTGTCTTAGGTAAATCTTTTATTGAGCTTTTAGGCAAAACAACCTTTTTTATACCAAAGCGCTCTAGCTCTTTTAGTCTTGCTTCCACATGATGCACAGCTCTTATCTCACCACCTAAGCCGAGTTCTCCAAAGATAGCTGTATCTTTTGATATAGGTTTTTCTTTTTTTGAAGAAGCTATAGCTATAGCGATAGCCAAATCACAGGCTGGTTCTTGTATCTCAATGCCACTAACTACATTTACATAAACATCTGAATCTCTTGTAAAAATCCTCGCTTCTTTTTCAAGCACACCAAGAATTATGGCAAGTCTATTTACATCAAAACCTTGAGTTTTACGCTGAGGGGTGGTGTATAGAGCTTTTAGGACAAGAGCTTGAATCTCTACAAGTATTGGCTTTGTGCCTTCGGTATGGGGAAATATTACAGAACCTATGGCGTTTTCTTTTCTTTCACTCAAGAAAAACAAAGAAGGCTCTAACACTTCTGTAAGCCCTCTATCTTCCATCTTAAAGACAGCCATTTCACCTGTAGCTCCATATCTATTTTTTAAAATCATTAAAACTCTGTAAAGGTTAAAGCGCTCTCCTTCAAATTGACATACGGTATCCACTATGTGCTCCAATACCTTTGGTCCAGCTATAGCACCTTCTTTATTTATATGCCCCACTATAAAACAGGGTATAGCGCTACTTTTACAAAATTCCACAAGTTTAAAAGTAGATTCCCTCACTTGAGCCACAGATCCCGGCGAAGACTCCAAAGCGTTGGTATACATTGTTTGTATAGAGTCTATTATGAGAGCTTTGGCGTTGTATTCTTTTGCACAAGATATTATATGCTCTATATTTGTAGAATTTAATATATATAGATTTGATGAGTTTATATCCATTCTGCTCGCTCTTATAGATATTTGAGAGGAAGACTCTTCCCCAGAAGCGTATATCACAACATGTTCTCTTGACATAAAATCTGCTATTTTTAATAAAAGCGTAGATTTTCCAATACCAGGCTCACCGCTTAAAAGTATCACCTGCCCTTTTACAATCCCACCGCCTAAAGCCATATCAAGGGTTTTATAGCCAGTGGAAGTCCTAAAAAGTTGTTCTTTTTCTATATCCACAAGTTTTGTAGGCTTTTCAAAAGATTTAACTATATTTTCTGATATGGTGAGCTTTTCTTCTACAACAGAATTCCATTCACCACAAGCACTACACCTACCAACCCATTTTATATAAGTTTGACCGCAGTTTTGACATACGTAAGTGGTTTTTTCCTTCGCCATCAGATTACCTTTAAAATTATAAAATAGTATAATATACCAAGATATTCTCTAATGGCTTTCGTAGAGTTTTCCAAATCTGACATATTTGGCAAAAAGCTCCTTATGTTGTATCTTAGGTCCTCTTTGTAATCTACAGGATAAGGTATTACGTTTTTAAAAAATCTATCAAAAAGCATCTTTGCTCTTGGCATATGATAGGCAGATGTTACAAGTATTATACTGTCGCAATCTGGTGTTATGTAGCGAGTACATACCTTATAGCTTTGGGCTGCGTTTTGCATAGTATCTTTGCTTTTAACATCTTCATATATATTTCCTATATCTATAGCGTTTATAAGCTTTACTATAGGTGTATTTTTAGGAAGGTATTTTATATCAATACCAGAGAGTATGAGAGGAATTTTTGTCTTATAAGACAGATAAACACCTGCCAAAAGCCTTTTAACAGTTTCACCAGATAAGTTGCCGTTTTTGTAATACCCACCACCAAGTACAACTATCGCGTTGGCGTTTAAAAAGCCTTTTGGTTGACTGTAGGTATGCTCCAAAGGCGTTATAAGAGCATCTTTTACAGGGGTTATAGAAAGAAGATAAAGAAGTATACTCATACCAAATGAGAGTATTTTTATTTTCTTATTTCTAACAAAAAAGCTTACAAAGAAAAACGTTATTATAAAAATACCGGGAGGTATTAGAATGGAAGTTAAAATTTTTTTAAAAAGGAAAAATATCATCTTTTCATACGAGTAGCTATGAGGATGTTTTTAATGCCGTTTTGCTTGGCTACATCCATAAGAGCTACTACGTACTTTTCTAAAGTGTTTTCATCGGCTTCTATGATGAGGTCGTTTATAGGTTGGTTGTTTACTTTAGTGTTTTGAATGGCGTTTTGAATATCTGTAAGAGTTACATATTGGCCGTTGAGTATATATTGACCGTTTGGCAATATTTCAACCCTCATAGTTTGTACAACGGTTTTTTTACCTGTTTGAGCCTGAGGAAGTTTTACCGCTAAAAATACCATTGGAGATTGAAAAGCAAGGATTGCCAAGAATAAAAACACAGCCAAAAGAGTATCCACCAGAGGAACTACATCTACATACGTCCTCTCTTCTATAGACATGCCTATCTTTGCTTTTTTTCTTAAATTCATTTTTATCCCTCCGATATGGCGTCTATTATCTCTTTTACTTCTGTTTCTATTTTAGATACTATACGATTTTCTACGGCTTTGTAAACCCAGTAAAAAAATAAAGCTGGTATAGCCACCGCAAGCCCTGTAGCCGCTGCTGTAAGAGCTTCGCTTATACCGTTTGCCAAAAGATACATAGCAGATTGGGTTTCAGAAGTAGAGAATGCCGCAAAAACCTTTATAAGACCTGTTATGGTACCAAATAATCCTAAAAGCGGAGATACCGAAGCTACTGTAGAAAGTAAAACCAAATTTTTATCTGCATCCGATATTACATAAGAAAAAGCATCTTCTGCAATTCTATTTAACTGATAGGAGTCTCTTCTTCCTTTTAGATAGGCTTTTAAAAGCGATAAAAAAGCCTTTGAAGCGTTTGTGTCTTGAGTTTCAAGCATTTTAACAGCAGCATCTATATTTCTACCAAGTATAAGAGCTTTTATCTGAGCGTATCCTTTTGGCAAAAATCTGCTTAGTCTAAGAGAGAAAGCCCTTTCTAATATAATAGCCCAAGATATAATAGAAAGTACCAAAAGAGGATATATTACTATACCACCCCTTTGAATTATTATCATAATATCATCCATCTTAACCTCCAATGTTTAAAAGATTTTTGTTTTTACAAGCCGGTAAACGGCGTTTAAGGCTTTTTACATAATACAGCTCTTGATTGGACAGAGAATTCATGTTTAGCTTATCCAAAAGACAAGAAGCATCTTCGTAAGCGTGCATACTTATCAAAATCTTTGAGGCTTTTAATATAGAATCCTTATACATATCCTGCTCGTTTGGAGTAAGTATGACAACGCTAACATATTCTTTTAAAGCCTTATTTTTATCACCCTGAGAAAGATAATAGTTTCCTAACTCATAGAAAGCCTTAGCCCTTATGGAAGGATCTTGCGAATTTGATGCAAACTTAAGAAGGCTTGGATCTTTGAAGGTATTAAAAGCCTCTAAAGCCAAAGCCCTCACTTTATCATCTTGGTATTGGGATATAAGTCTATTTAGTATATCCTTTGCTTTGTTTAACATATGGTTTGATATGTATATCTCGTAAGCGTGTATCAAGTCTTTTTCATCACCGGTAGAATATATAGCGGCAGCTTTGTTTATATGCCCTTCTTTTAAATATAAATCTGCCAAGAGTTCCTTTGCCTTTTCTTTAGTTTCTCCTTGAGCGTTGTCTATTACGTTTATAAGAAGCTCCTCTTTTTTGTGAGGATCTAGTTCTAACATAGCCATTTTTAGCATAGCCCTGTAGCGAGGACCACCAACTATAGTGGATAAGAGGTTGTAAGCTTCTTCTTTTTTACCTTGCTTTATATAAATGTTTGCAAGCTGATACTTTAGATCTTCAGAAAGGGGGTTATTTTTATATCTTTCTATAAACTGCTTTATGGCCACTTCCAAATTCTTAGAAGGATTTTTAATGCGAGAAGATATAATATCGTAAGAAGCTTCCATAGCCTCTTTTGAGTTTGGATAGTTTTCCACTACCTTTTGATAATAGTAAATGGCTTTGTTGATATCGCCTAAATTGTAGTAAGCATCGCCAAGCTTAAGAAGCGCCCTCGCTCCAAAGCGTTCGGAAGAAACTATTTCTTTAAAATATCTTATAGCATCTTGATAATCATCTTGTATAAAGTAAGAAAGCCCATAAAGATATTTGGCTTCAGCAGTGGTTGGTTTTAACACTTCCCTTGCTTTAGCGGGTTCATCTATAGATAAGTAAGCTTTGGCAAGAAGTATCCTTTCGTCATAGGTAGATGGGTTTTCTAAAAGCCTTATGACGTCTTTATAATCTCCCATGTTAAAATAGACTATAGCCCTATAGTATCTGCTTGTGAAGTAAGTTAAAGCTTTTTGATAGTCTCCAAGCTTGAAATAATACCATCCTTCATAGTAGTTGTGAAGCTCAGTATAGCGTTTGAAACCTTCGCTTCTTAAAAGATTTCTAAGGGCTATGAGATGTTTAGTATAATAATAGCTCTCTGCAAGCCATTTGTAATAAAACTCATCGTGGTTTGGCATCATTTGTAAAATATTTATAGCATCTTTATAGTCTTTGGCTTTTACACAAGCATAAACTGCATCCTTATAGTCTTTTATCTTTAGGAATAAAAGCTTTGCATAGTTGTAATCACCGTTGTTGTAAGCTTGGACCGCCGCTAACTTTGTAAGGATACTGTATTTGTTGTTTGATAGGATAGAAGCAACGGCTGCGCCTTTAGGACTTTCTTCGCCTATAAGAGCATATAGGTTTAAAGCCAAATCAGAACCAGGGTAAAGATTTTCTATCATTACAGCTTTTTCTAAGGCTTTTTCGTATTTTTTATTTTTCAAATCTATCAAAGCAAGGTAATAAAGGGCTTTATACCTTAGGCTGTAAGGAAGAGAGTAGTTTGTGTATATGGTCTCAAAAATTTGCTTTGCTATGTCGTATTTTTTAGAAAAGTAGTTTATAATACCAGACCTAAAAAATAGGCTATTTTGATAATAACCAGGTATTATGATACCTTGGATAAAATCGTTTATATAAGAGCAGTAATTTTTAAAAACAAACTCACTACAATCTACAGTGGAGTACCTACCACCATTTTTTATAGCAAACACAGTTTCCCAAAGCTTTTTATGATAAGTGGGGGAATTTATAAAAACTGGTTTTTGATTGAGCTTCAAACTAAGAGCATAATAACCTTCACAGGCACTTTGCTGATACATAGAAGTGTATTTACAAGAGTTATAAAACATATCCCTTGCAGAAAGCTCGTTGTTTTCTTTTAGCCTTGTCATACCCATTACGTAGTATCCCATTGGAAGGTAAGGTGAATAAGTATATTTTAAAAGCCTTTGAAAATTTCTCTCAACACCTTTATAATCACCGCTTAGATAATCAGATACCATGCTTGAGTAATCTGCTACATCATCCGGCTCGCCACAGCTTATAAAAGAGGAGTTTTTTAGCTTTTGGACTGGAGTAAGTTCCATATAAGCAGGGGCTTGGAGCACCTCACCACTTAAATCAAGCTCTTTAAAAGAAGGGGCTCTTAGCTTAGCTGGTGGTTCTAAGGGTGGTTTGTCTATGTTAAATTGGCTTATCACCTGGACGTTTAAATTTAATTGATGGGGAATTCCTGTTTTATTGGAAGATGCTTGTTCTTGTTTTAGCTCTTTTATATTTATCTTTGTGGGGTCCGTAGCAAAAGACGCTACTATAAAAAATATAAATAAGCTAAATAGCCCTATGCGCTTCAGCATATAATTCTCCTAAATGACAGCTTATATTTAGCTTTTGAATTATATCTTGCTCTCCCAAACTCAAAATAGAATAAGAGGCGTTATCGCATCCAAAAGCCCAAAAGTGAGACAAATCAATACCAAGCACAGCACAGTAAAACACCCTCATAGGTACCGAGTGAGAAACTGCTATTATAGTTTTATCCTTGTATGTGGCTTTTATGAAAGATATAAAATCTACCGTTCTATCAAAAACCTCTTTTAAAGATTCCCCTTTTGGAAATCTTATCTTATGAGGAGCCTTCATCCAAGTTTCAAAATCTTCTTTGTATTTTTTTTCTATATCATCCACAAGCTCACCAGCCCATTCTCCGTGGTCTATCTCAATGAGCCTTTGATCTAAGATAATATCTTTACCGATGGCATCCCCTATGGCTTGGGCGGTTTTTCTTGTTCTAGTAAGAGGAGATGAATATATAGCCTCTACATGTGGAAACTCTTTTTTTATATGGATGGCCAAAGCCTTTGCCTGAAGCTCACCTCTTTGTGAGAGATCTGGATCTAAAATCCCTTGATACCTTCCTATGGGATTCCACTGACTTTCGGCGTGTCTTACAAGAATCAATCTACACATAAAGCTTTTACTGTATTTATATACTCTTCCAGCACATCTTTAGAGGTATTTGTAACAATAGAGGCGGCTTGTATTACAGAGAAAGTGGATATAGCATCTATTTGGCCCATATGGGATACTCTAAAAATCTTACCCTTTAACTTATCTTGCCCCCCTGCTGTTCTTATTCCAAGTTTTAAAAGCTCTTTTCTAAAGGCTTCCGCATCCGTATTGGGTGTTTCTATGGCACTTACAGATATAGAAGGATTTTTGCTAAAAGCCTTAAAACCCATCTTTTCAAAGGCTTTTATTGTGGCTTTTGATATGGCTGTGGTTTTCTTTTCTATGTTTTTTATCCCTTCATTTAAGATCATTTCCAACGATTTTTTTAAACCAAGCATGATAGGTATAGCTGGTGTATAAGCGGTTTGACCTTCTATTTGCTTTTTTAGTTCCTTTGAGATGTTAAAATAATATCCTTTAGGACTCAACCTTTTACTGGCTTTTTCGGAAAACCAAAGCATAGAAAGACCTGGTGGAAGCATAAAAGATTTTTGGGAACCACCTACTATTATATCTATACCATCTTCTTCTGGTTTTATATCGTAGGTGCCAAGAGCTGTTATAGCATCAGCCACCAAAAGAGTATCTGAATCTTTCAAAAGATTACCTATAAATTTAGGATCATGGTATGTGGCTGTGGAGGTTTCTGATATTTGGATAAAAACTCCTTTTACATTTTCTTTTTCAATAGCGTTTTTAAGTGCATCTTTATCGTAAGTCTCCCCCCATTCTACCTTAAAATCTACCACGTCAAGCCCATAGGTTTTACAAAGCTCTAGCCATCTTTCAGCAAATTTACCACCATTTAAAACAAGTACTTTATCCCCTTGATTGAAGAAGTTTATAACTGCAGCTTCCATCGCTCCAGTACCAGAGCTTGCAAAAAATACAAAATTCTCGCTTTCGCTCGAAATAAGCTTTTTAAAAAGGGTTCTTGTATCTATAAGCGCTTGTTTAAACTCTGGGGTTCTATGGTGTATTATCTGGGCTCCCAAAATAGCCCTTATTTCCTCTGGTATCTCTACAGGACCTGGTGTGAAAAGCTTTTCGTTGGATTTATAGCAATTCATGAGTATATCTCTAAAGATGAAAATATATATGGTATCTCGTAAAAGGCTGATTCTTTGGAATCAGAGGCATGTATAGCGTTTTTTCCTTTATCTGTACCAAAAAGGGCTCTTATGGAATTTGGAGCTACCTTTCTTGCTTCTTCGCTATCGGTGGGTCCTATTAGCTCTCTTACTTTTGATATGGCGTTTTCACCTTCCAAAACCATCGCCACCACAGGACCAGAGCACATAAACTCTACAAGCTCAGCAAAAAACCCTCTTTCTCTATGTACATAGTAAAAGCCTTCTGCTTTTTCTTTGGTAAATTTAAACATTTTGAGTGCTAAAAGCCTAAGACCATTTTTAGAAAGTATGTCAATAATGGCTCCAGTGGCCCCTTTCTCAAAAGCATCTGGTTTTACTATCACAAGCGTCCTTTCCATACAATTTACCTCTTTTAAAGCTTTTAATAAATTGATATTATACCATAGCTTAAACTCTCAAGCGATAGATTGATTCTAAATAATTAAGATTTATACGCTAAAGATTACATTTTTGTTTAAACATTCGTCTTTAAGTATACACTCATCACAGTTTGGAGTTTTTTGGCAGCATCTTTTAGCATGCTCTACGATAAGTGCATGGTATTCTTTATATATATCTATATCCTGTGGAATATTAGAAGTTATAAAATCTGCGTATTCGTCGTATTCTTTAAAGGTAAGTCCAAACAACCTTTTTATAATCCTTTTTGTATACATATCTATCACAAAATAAGGTTTGTTGTAAGCATATAGAAGTATCGAGTCGGCGGTTTCTTTCCCTATACCTTTAATGTTTAAAAGAGTTCCTCTTGTGGGTTCTATGTCTATATTTGATATATCTTTTAGTATATTAGCTTTTCTTTGGAAAAAACCAGATGGTCTTATTAGTTCTTTTAAAAGCTCAATATCTACATGTTTTATAGCTTTTAGGCTTAAAAGTTTATAATTTTTTAGGTTTTCTAAAGCCTTTTCTACGTTTTTCCAGTTTGTGTTTTGGGTAAGTATTGCTCCTATTATAATCTCATCTTTTGGATCTGTGTTATGGGTCTTATGATAATCGATATCTACTGGCCACCAGTTTTGATAGCCATAACTATCAAGAAAAATTTTATAAAGCTCCAGCAGATTCATAGCCTCTTTTTTAGCTTTTCTACAAAAACAAGGACTTTTGCGACAGCTTTGTAAAGTTCTGGCGGTATCTCTTCATAAATATCTAGGTTGTAAGCGGCAGATAGGAGTTTTTCATCTTGGATAACAGGTACTTGATTCTCTTTAGCAAGTTCTATAATCTTTTGGGCTATATAACCTTTCCCTTTTGCTACAAGACGAGGGGCGTTGTCTTTTCCTCTTTCGTATTTTAATGCTATAGCTTTTTTCTCTTTTTCATCCATACTATGTAAAAATATTTAAATTTGAATTTTGGGTTATGTTTCTTGCTACTTCTAAGTCAAAGTCTTGGGCTTTTAGCATAAAAACTTCCAAAGTACTTAAATTTAAACCTTCTTCTTTTAACACATTATCAAGCTCTTCCTTAGAGGATTCCAAAAGCTTTGAGAGAGGTTCTATATCTGTGTAAAATTTTATAGAAATTTTTTTTGTATCGTTTTTTGGCATCTCTAAAATACTCCCTAAAAATCCGTCTTCCCAGTTTAGCTTTATAAAAGCTCTGTAGGTGTTTTCTTCTTTCTTAAAAGCTCCAAAACCTTTTTTTGAACCCTCTTCAAAATTTATAAAAAATGCGTTGTTTTGTAGTATAAACTGCTGGGCTAAGTTAATATTGTATAGTGTATTTGCATCTTCCTTAAGATGGTTGAGTTTAGCATCAAAGCTTACGTTGTTTTGTAAGTTGTTTAAGGCTTCTTTTATATGTTTTGAAAATTCCAACACTTTTACAGGGTTTTTAGATATTTGGTTTAACACATCCTGTTTGATGCTGTTTATATCTTTTATCACATCACTAACAATAGCTTTTAAAGCGTTGTCTTGTATATTTGCCACAAGCTCCTTAGGATCTTTTGTATTTAATATATCAAGAAAGAGCTCTGGGTTTGATTTTAAAAGTTCTTTGGCGCTTTGATTTTTTATGTTTAAAATGTCTTGGAGGCTTTTAAAAAAGATATCTTTTATATCGGAGGACATATTTTTCAATACACTTGAAAGTTCCAATACAAAGTTTGGAAGGGATTTTGCATTAAAAATAAAATTTTTTTCTATATTAGCTAATATACTTTGAGCTTTTGGTATATAGTTTAAAACATCTTTTGGAATGCCTTTAGGTTCTTGGGTCAGCAATAAGCTAAGCATATCTTTTATATCCTCTGGTGAGCTTTGTGATTTAAAAAGCGCTTCCAAATCTTCTTTTGAGAAGTTGGCGTTTGCTATGTTTTCGATGGCTACTTTCATATCTTCTTTTAGGTTTTTAAAAGCTTCTAGACTTTTTATATCTTTAGCGGTGTTTACTATGTCTTGAAGAAGCTTATATTTGTTATCTTGGGTTAGAGTTGAAAGGTCTTTGGCTTTTAAAAGAAAATCTAAAAGCTTTTTTTCATAAAAAAGACCGCTATTTTCAATATCAGTTTTAGAAAAGCTTTGAGAGAGGACCGAAGACTCGTAATCCATGGCTTTATTTAAAATACTTATAGAAGATGAAGGAGATTTCAAATCAGCTATTTTTAAAACAAGGGGATTTATAGAGCTTATAACTAGTTTTAGCATATCGTTTTTCTTTATATCAAGCGTGGTGGCGGCGTTTACTTCAATCTCAACACCGTTGTTAAGTATCAGTTTATAAGCGTTTGGTTTTACATCTTCTACAGTGGCTTCTATAAAACCTTGTTTTGACAGCTCATCGCTCAAAGCTCCAAGAAGAGCTTGGGAAACGGTGGTTTTTATAGCTATGGCAAGGTTTTCAGACTCTTTGGAAACCTCTAGGGGCTGTGAGTTTAAAATAGTCTCGTTTAAAGCTGTACCTTCAAGTCTTTTAATATCCATAACGTTTTAAAAGCTCCAAAGAGTATTTGGCACTATCTACCCTTGCTAAACCCTTATAAGCTATGTCGTAAGCGGTACCATGGTCTGGTGATGTTCTTAAAAATGAAAGACCTATAGTAACATTTGAACCTTTATCAAAAGCCAACATCTTAAAAGGTATAAGACCTTGATCATGATACATGCAAAGAAATATATCATCTTTTTTTATGTCTATAAAAGCAGTATCCGGTGGAATTGGTCCTACAACATCCTCATCTCTTATGGCTGGTATTATAATCTTTGCCTCTTCATCACCTATAAGCCCGCCTTCCCCAGCGTGCGGGTTTAAACCAAGCACCTTTACAGTCGGTATAAAACGAAAGTACTTTGGTATGTAACCTTTTATAAGTTTTATCTTTTGTTTTATGAGTTCTATATTTATTGCACTGGCTACATCTTTTAAAGGTATATGTATGGTGGCAAGCACCACTTTTATAGCATCGCTATACATCATCATGGCAAAATCTTTTTTGTTGTCTGCAAAAGCAAGATATTCCGTTTGACCGTTGAAGCTAAAACCAGAGGCTTTTGCAAAATACTTGTTTATGGGCATCGTTAAAATACCATTTAGTTTTTTTGAAATAGCATCCGCTGTAGCTCTTGCAAGATAAGCTATAGCAAGCTTTCCAGAAGAAGGAGATGGTTCTAAAGCTCCTTTTAATCCCAAGGATATCAAGTATACGCCTTTATCTTTTACATCGTCTATATTGTTTACTTTCTCATAGTAAAAATTCTGGCCCAAAACACTTGAAGCGTGTTTTAAAATATACTCTTCTCCATATATTACGTATGCGTTTTCATCTTCCATGTCTTTTTGAAGCTTTAGTATAAGCTCTGGCCCTATACCCGCTGGATCACCCATCGTAATACCAAATATCTTCATCTATTTAAACCCCTAAAAAGCCTCATCATAAATTTAGTCCCTTCTTTGGCTTCTGATATACTCATTTTTACATCACCTATATTTTCTAAATCGGTGTTTGATATTATTTTTAAAAGCTCTAAAACATGTTTTCTTACTTTCATAGAGTATTTCGGTGCCCCTATATCTCCATCCTGAAGGTTTATATACAAAACATTTGGGCTTTTAGAAAAATCTTTATCCAAGAATAAAGGTCTAAAACCAAAATAGTCTGCTACATTTATCAAAAACCACAAAACTGGAATATAAAAGTTTTTACCAAAATCATAACTCCAAAAAAACTCCAAAAGTCTATAAACATATTCATCGTAGAGTTTTATATCTTCTTTTATTGCTTTTGAAATATAAGAAAGCCCCATATAATTCTCATAAGAGTATAGATTTTTATTTCTCTTATAATCTATTATATCTACCAAATTTGCCAAATCTTTTGCAGATTCCCACCATATGTTTACTTTATCAAAAAGCTCAAGTTTACCAAAAAGATTGGAATCTAAATATATGTCTCTTACATAAAGAGTGACAAGACCTCTTGATTTTAAATAAACTTGTACAATCTTTGCAAGAGCCTCGGTCTCTTCAGCCTCTAAAAGATAAAATCTGTTTAGTATATAGCCTTCTGATTTTAACATCTAACATTTGTTTTTACCGAGTTTTTTCATTAAAGAAGATGGCACAAGTTTTAAAGCTTTTATTATAAACTCGTAAAAAGAAGGTGTATAAAGAACATCTTTTTTCTTTAGCATAGCATCGTATATATCCTTTGCCACAGTCTCTTTTTCTCCGGCTAAAAAGCTTGGGAAAGATATATCTTTGGTCATCTTGGTTTTTATAAATCCAGGCTTTACACTCATCACATGGATATTCTTTGAAGCCATGCAGTATCTCAAACCCTCAAGGTAAAAGCTAAAACCTGCCTTAGAAGAGCCATACAAAGAATTTGATGGTCTTGCCCTATCTCCTGCCACCGAAGAAACACCTATAAGCATGCCGTGATGTTGTTTTAAAAAATGTTTTACAGCAAAGTTTGCACTCATCACACAAGAGGTGTAATTTACATCTATAGTATTTAAAATCTCTTTTTTATCGTATGGGTCTTTTGGCAAATATCCTTGGAATATCAAAACCACATCTATGATATTTTCTGAAAATATCTCATCCATTATCTTTTCTAAACTGTCGTAATCCGTTAAATCACAAACATAAGTGCTTGGTTTTTTTGAAGATAAAACGTTTATATGATTTGCAATCTCTTCTAACTTATCTTTATTCCTTGCTATCAAAAAAAGCTCAAAACCGTTTTTAGCAAACTCTTCTTCTGTAGCTATAGCCAAATCAGAACTCGCCCCAATAAAAAGCGCTTTCATAATAGTATTTTAGCATATAAGATGTTATAATAAGAGAGTGAAAGAGCGATATCAGCGCATTTCAGAGCTAAGGAATAGGCAAAGCCACTCAAGGAGATTTGAGAAATGCTAAAGCACACTAGAGCGATGGTATCGCATTTCGGGGCTAAAGAACAAGCAATGAAACTTAGGAGGTGTAAGAAATGCTAAAGCACACTGTTTGTCTTTACGTAAATCATTTAGGAAGAGCTTCGCAAAATGCCACAGCTATAACCATCGTGTCTATAGATATAGCAAATGCACTCAAAAAATTGGGCCATGAGGTTTTCTTTGTGGTAAATAAACCTATAGTAGAAGAAGATATAGATTTTAAAGTATATTCCCTTTACAAAGAAAACACGTTTTTAAACGGAGAACTGCCTTACGCCATAAGATTATCAAATACATTAAAAGCTGAAAAACCAGATATAGTGATGTCTTTTATGAAAGCCCAGACTATTGTACTATCTCTTTCAAAGCTTATAAACCCATCTAAAAATACTATTTATTTAGGAAGTATACGCAACAACGACGCTTATTATGCTTACGGGAAAAATGTATATATACCTTATAGATATTTGATAAAGTTTTTATACGAAAGCTTAGATTACATCGTAGTACCATCGGAAGCTATTAAAGAAGATCTTCAAAAAACATTTTTTATAAAAGAAGATAAGTTTAAGATAATACCAAACTGTATAGACTTTGAAAAACTTGATAAACTATCGGAAGAAGATTGCGATGTAAAAGGAGATTTTATAAATATAGGAAGGTTGGTAGACCAAAAAGGTCAAATCTATCTTATTGAGGCTTTTAAAAAAGTAAAAGATAGATTTAAAGATGTAAAGCTTGTCATAATAGGAGAAGGAGAGTTAAGAAATACAATAGAAAACAAAATCAAAGAGCTTGGACTTGAAAACGATGTCATACTCACTGGATATCAAACAAACCCTTACAAATATCTTAAAAATTCAAAAATCTTTGTATTAAGTTCCATTTTTGAAGGTTTTGGTAATGTGATAATAGAGGCTATGCACTTTGGACTACCCGTTATATCTTACGAGTGCCCCGGCGGACCAAAAGAGATAATAAAAAATGAATTCGGAGTTTTAGTACCACCAAAAGATGTAGATGCTTTAGCAAATGCTATGATAGAAATGCTTGAGGACAAAGAAAAACAAAAACATTACTCTATTATGTCTAAGAAAAGAGCTTTGGATTACGATTGTAAAAGCTATGCAAAAACGTTGATATCTTTGAAAATGCTATAATATTTACAATAATTTTTAGGGGGGTGATTATGAAAGTTTGTATCATAGGAGGCGGTATAGGGGCTTACAATGTTACCGAGGAGCTTGTAAAACAAGGAAATGTAGATATACATATCTTCTCGGAAGAAAAGTTTTTGCCTTACAACAAGATATATATACTCGATGTACTAAGCGGTAAAAAGACCTTTAAGCAGATACTTTTAAAAGATGAAGCTTGGTATAAAGAACATGGTATTGAGGTTTTATTAAATACCAAAATAACTAAAATTTATCCTAAAGATAAAACCTTTGTTAGCGATAAAGGTGAAACCTTTTCTTACGATAAGCTAATATTGGCTACTGGAAGTGTGCCAAAAATACCACCGATAGAAGGTGTAAACAAAGAAAACGTATTTTTTGTAAACAACATAGAAGATATATATAAAATCTCTAACTACGCCAAACATTCTAAAAAAGCTGCTGTAATAGGTGGTGGTTTTATAGGTATTGAAGGGGCAAAAGCTTTAAAAGATATAGGTCTTCAAACAACAATCATACATATCTTTGATATCCTGATGGAAAATTGGTTAGACAAAGAAGCCAGCGATATGCTTGTTAAATATCTAAAGAAATTAGATATAGATGTACTTCTTTCTAAAAAAGCCACAAAATTCAGCGGAGATAAACTTGTTGATAAGATTGAATTTTCAGATGGCACCGCGATAGAAACAGACTTTGTGATCCTTGCCACTGGTGTATCGCCAAATGTAGAGCTTGCGAAAAACTCTGGGCTAAATGTCAACAAGGGTATAGTGGTAAATGAATATTTAGAGACATCAGAAACTGATATATACGCAATAGGGGATTGCATAGAATTTCAAGGAAAAACCTTCGGCTCGGTGGCACCTATAATGGATCAAGTAAAAGTATGCACCAAAAACATACTAAATGCCAACAAAGAAAGATACACTATGCACGAACCAGATTACGCTATTTTAAAATCCTTTGATATAAGTATAGTTGTAATAGGCAATACAAAAGATGAAGCTAACGCCGATGAAATCATTTACAAAAATACCCTAAAAGATATATACAAAAAGGTACTAATAAAAAACGGTTTTATAACAGGGGCTATACTTTACAACACCCATGGTTTTAGCGAAATTTTACACTTAGCTCAGTCCAAGACAAGCGTCCTTGGTGTAAACACAGACTTTCTTGTGGAAGATTTGATCGAAAAATCCGAAAACAGGGAGTTTGATCTATCTCATATTGTATGCAGGTGTAATTTTGTCACTTATGGTACCATATTAAAAGCCATAGAAAACGGTGCAAAAACAGTTCAAGATATAGAAAAAATGACCAAAGCCGGCACCTCCTGCGGGGCTTGTATACCAGACATCAAAATGATACTATCCACCAAGGTAAAAGACTACTCTCCTACATCGGATGTATATACACCAAAAACCAACACCGTTGATTTTAGTATATTTGATAATCTTTGATATCTACTTCATTCATTGTAAAACTCATACAAACTCCTCCTAATCTATGATAAAATATTAGACTTAGAATTTTAAAAGGAGGTTTTTTATGAAAAAGGATATACATCCTGAATTAAAAGAAACTGTATTTCATTGTGGTTGTGGTAACACGTTTACACTTCTTTCTGTAAAAGGTGGTACAGTGTATTTGGAAACATGCAACCAGTGTCATCCTTTTTATGCTGGAAAGTTAAAGCTAAGACCGGCATTTTTGGAGCTTGATAAGAAAAACTAACGCGGTCAAGGGGTGATGCTTCCAAAAAACTTCTTAGAGAAAATTCAAGATATAGAGCAAAAGTATTTACAAACGGAAGAGAAGCTAGCATCCCTTGATATAACAAAAGATGCAGATACTTACAAAGCTCTTAGCAAAGATTTAAAAGAATTATCTTACATACATGAGCTTTACAAAGATTATAACAAAATACTAAAAGATATAGAAGACACCAAAGAACTTTTAAAAGATAAAGACTTAAGAGAGTTAGCAGAAAAAGAACTGGAGAACTTAAACATTAAGCTTTTACAAAAAGAAAAAGAACTTATCAACGTACTTACACCAAAAGACGCCAACGACAGCAAAAACGTCATACTCGAAATAAGAGCTGGGGCCGGAGGGGAAGAAGCAGCGCTTTTTGCTGCAGACCTTCTTAGAATGTACCAAAGGTATGCTGAAAGAAAAGGTTGGAAATTCAACATATTAGAAGCCAACAAAACAGGTTTAGGAGGCTATAAAGAGGTTATTGTATCGATAGAGGGTAAAAATGTTTACTCTCACCTAAAGTATGAAAGTGGTGTGCACAGAGTCCAAAGGGTACCAATAACAGAATCTGGTGGCAGAATACACACATCTACTATCACAGTAGCGGTGTTACCAGAGGCCGACGAAACCGAGGTAATTATAAACCCTCAAGACTTAAGAATAGAAACTTTTAGAGCCTCTGGAGCCGGTGGACAATACGTAAACACCACAGAATCAGCGGTGAGAATCACGCATATTCCCACTGGTATCAGCATATCTTGTCAAGACGAAAGAAGCCAGCTTCAAAACAAGTTAAAAGCTATGCGTATACTTTACGCTAGATTAAAAGATTTTTATGAAAAACAGAAAAAAGAGGAAACCGACAAAGAAAGAAAAGAGCAAGTTGGTACCGGAGAAAGAAGCGAAAAAATAAGAACTTACAATTTCTCACAAAATAGGGTCACCGACCATAGGATAAACCTTACATTACATAAGCTTCAAGACGTATTGGACGGGGACTTAGATGATATAATATCTGCTTTACAAGCAAAAGAATTGGAGGAAAAGTTAGCTAGCGTATGAAACTTATTTTTTTGTTAGAACCGCTTATACTTATACTTGCAATAATAGGTGTAGTTTTGTTTATATTTAGAGAGATAAGGAACAAGTGATAATATTTAAGAATTTGCCCTCCGTAGATGAGCCACGGCTCTACATGTCTTCAGAAAGAACATACCTTACATATCTTAAATTCATACTGCTAGCTTTTGGTAGCGGAATAGTGGCAAAAAGACTTGAAATATACTTTTTTTATACAGGTTTCTATAAGCTGGCGATCTTTTTTGGAGAACTTCACACCATATTGATTTGGCCATCGCTTTTAGCTCTTCTTTTCTTAGCTGTTAAGTTTTATCTGGATATAAAATATATACAAGGAGGCCAAAAGGTGAGCCAAAAGGAAGTAATAGATCCTCGCATATACATGGCTGCCGAAAGAACATTTTTAGCTTGGATAAGAACCGCCATAGGTCTTATAGCCTTTGGTTTTGTAGTAGAAAAGTTTGATTTTTTCCTAAAGCAATTATCCATAATGCTTCATACAAAGATAAATGTCAATGGTCATTTTGAAGGTATGGGTTTTATATTTATATTTTTTGGTATATCAACGCTTGTAATAGGAGGATTAAATTTTATAAAAACTATAGACGATATAAACAAAGGCACTTACAAAACACATAAAGCTCTTTATATCGCTTACGGACTTATAATATTTGTATGTATGATAATATTGGCATCTATGCTTATAGGAGTTAATTTATGATAATAAAGAAAGTAGAGAAAATAGAAAAAGAACTAAGAGTACCATCAGACAAATCTATATCTCATAGAAGCGTGATGTTTGGAGCTTTAGCAAGCGGTACATCCTATGTAAAAAATTGGCTAGTGGCAGAAGATACCTTGGCTACGCTAGATATATTTAGGAAGCTTGGCATAGATATAAGAAGAGAAAACAACACCTTAGAGATAAAGGGTGGTAAAGAATATTTTAAAGAACCAGAAGATATACTAGATGCAAAAAACTCCGGCACCACCGCTAGAATAACGTCTGGTATATTGGCAGGTTTTAATTTTTTTAGTGTTTTAACAGGGGATGAAAGCCTCAAAAAAAGACCTATGAAAAGGGTTACAAAACCCCTTTCTTTGATGGGAGCTACAATAATAGGAAGAGAAGACGCCTCTTTGCTTCCTATAGCTATAAAAGGAGGGAATTTAATAGGTGGTAGCTTTGAAAACAAAGAAGCTTCTGCTCAAGTAAAATCTTGTATTCTTTTGGCTGGATTTTTGGCAAAAGAAAACACTATTACAGAGGTAATAGAACCTTACATCTCAAGGGATCATACCGAAAGGATGCTTTCTAGTATGGGGGCAGATATAAACATCATTTCTAACGGTAAACATATAATAAAGATAAAATCAGGTGGAGTTTTAAATCCGATAAATATAGACGTACCAGCCGATCCTTCTTCAGCAGCTTTTATAGCAGCCCTTGCGATACTTACCAAAGATAGCTACGTCTTATTAAAAGATGTTCTTATAAATCCAACTAGGGATGGTTTTTTCAGAAAAGCAAAAGAGATGGGAGCAAATATAAATTATATAAACAAAAGACATCAAAACGGAGAAGACATAGCAGATATAGAGGTTAGATATTCACCAAATTTAAAAGCAATAAGTATAGATGAAAAAGATGTAC
This sequence comes from Hydrogenobaculum sp. 3684, assembly GCF_000213785.1. Classification (NCBI taxonomy): domain Bacteria; kingdom Pseudomonadati; phylum Aquificota; class Aquificia; order Aquificales; family Aquificaceae; genus Hydrogenobaculum; species Hydrogenobaculum sp. 3684. The sequence continues at coordinate 906,082 of NC_015557.1, forward strand.
CTTCTTTGATAGATGAAATACCAATTTTATCTGTGTTGATGTGTTTTGCAGAAGGTATTAGTTTAGTAAAAGGAGCAAAAGAACTAAGAAAGAAAGAAAGCGACCGTATAAGAGCCATTTACGTAAATCTCAAAAATGCTGGTGCCATCATAGAAGAGTTTGAAGATGGATTTAGCATAAAAGGTCCTTGCAAGCTAAAGCTAAAAGAGATAAAATCTTTTAAAGACCATAGGATTGCCATGAGCATGAGCATACTTGGTATGGTGCTTGGAACAGAGCCAGAGTTAGACGATCCAGAATGTGTAAGCATATCTTATCCAAACTTCTTTCAAGATATATATTCCTGATCTTTCTTTAAAATCCTTGAAAAAAAGGATTTCAACAAATATAATAGATGTATGTTATACATTAAACACGAGGACATAAAATGTCCACAAGCATAAACAAAGATTTTGATATAGAAAAAAAAGAACAACGAGAAAAGAAAATTTTAGAATATATACCGCTTGTAAAAAAGATATGCAGCAAAATGTCAAGAAATTTACCACCAAGCGTAGATTACAACGATTTAGTTAGTAACGGCATAATAGGACTTATAAACGCTATAGACCATTTAGATGAGTCAAAAAATCCAGAGTCTTATATAAAAATTAGAGTAAAAGGGGCTATTTATGATTACCTTAGAAGTCTTGATTTTGGCAGTAGAAACATAAGAGATAAAGAGCATAAAATAAAAGAAATTATAAGAGCCTTTCAAAACGAGTATCAACGAGATCCTACTGACGAAGAGATAAGTAGCATTTTAGGTGAGAGCTTAGAAGAGTATCAAAATAGCCTTTATAAGATATCTTTTTCCTATCTACAAAGTTTAGAAGACATGGTGTATAAAATAACAGAAGAAAATGAAAGTTCATACGACAACTTTGTAACATCAAGCATTGAAACCCCAGAAGAACATGCGGTAAAATCAGATTTAGCAGAGAAGTTAAAAGAGGCTATTGATAAGCTTGACGAGAGAGAAAAGTTGGTTTTGCAGCTTTTATTTTATGAAGAGCTTGGTATAAAAGAAGTAGCAGATATCTTAGGAATATCTTTATCAAGGGTATCTCAGATAAAATCTCAAGCTCTAGAAAAATTAAGGAAGCATTTAGAGGAAACTATATGAAATGGTTATATACGTTTATTGTTTTAAGCGGTACGTTTGTAGCTGTGTTGGGTATAACCAGCGTAAACGTGGCTATGCCAAAGATGATAGCCCCTCTTTCTACGGATATTTACGGTATACAGTGGGTTTCTATAAGCTATCTTGTAGCTACAGCTATCACGATATTGGTTTTTAATCATTTTACAAACCTTTACGGCCTTAAAAGAGTTTATCTTGCTGGTATTGTATTTTTTGCAGTTGGAAGCGCGCTCTCTGGTACAGTAGATAACATAGGCACAATGATAATGGCAAGATCTATACAAGGTATAGGGGAAGGATTTTTGATACCTGCCGCTCAGGCTATCATATTCAGGATATTTCCACCAGAACAGCGCGGGTTAGCTATGGGAATGTATGCCATGGGAGTTGCTTTTGCACCAGGTCTTGGTCCTACAATAGGTGGTTATTTGGTGGAATACTTGTCTTGGCGATGGGTCTTTTACATGAATTTACCTTTTATTATACCAATATTCTTTGCATCTTTGATACTACTACCAGATTTTCACAACCCCCAAAAGCATGAAAAACCTTTTAACTACATAAGTTTTGGGCTTTTAGCAACAGCATCCACAAGCCTTATAGTCTTATTATCAAGAGGAGAGAAATGGGAGTGGTTTTATTCTATAAAAACTATCGTTTTTTTGAGTATCGCTATACTTTGCTTTTTAGCCTTTTTAATATCAGATTTAATATCAAAGCATCCTTTAATAGGATTTGACATATTTAAATACAAAGAGTTTGACTATGCAGTCGTCACTTTTGTTCTGGTATACGGCCTTGCTTTTTTCCAAATACTATATATAATGCCAGTTTACTTTGAGAGGGTAAGGGGGCTTGGAAGCTTTGACACAGGGCTATACATATTTCCTTTTGCAATAGGCATAGTGCTTTTTTCTCCTATAGGTGGAAAACTAAGCGATAGGTTGGATCCAAAGATACTTCTTCTTGCTTGTCAAAGCATTATTTTTATAGACATACACTTTTTCCTTTCTCATGTAGATTTTTTCACACCTAAGCTAAACATATCTTTTTATATGTTTTTTGTGGGTGTTGGTATGGGGCTTTTCTTCGCACCTCTTACAGCTTTGGCTCTTAGGCATTTAAGACAAGATTTAGTCCCGCTTGGTTCTGCTTTATACAATTATGCCAGACTTATAGGGGCTGCCGCTGGAACCTCTATAGCCACCAACACATTCACCAAAAACACCGCTTATGTATATGATAATATAAACAATATGAACTATACCCATGTACATTATATATACTATAGATTGGAAGCATTGAAATGGATTTTAAACACAAGCCTTCTAAAGGCTAAAGCTCTTGTAATAGGGCTTCAAACTCTTATATCCCAAGCTTACGCCGTGCAATCTGTTTTGAGGTTTGGCTCTTTTACACTTGTTATAGCTATGATTTTTACTTTAATACTCATGTATATAGAAAGGAAAAGGGTAAAAGCATGAATAAAGATATTATAGCAAAAGCTATAAAAGAGATAACAAAAGAACTTGAGCTTTCCGAACCATCTGGGTTTATGCTGTCTTACGATTTTAACGACATATGGATTGATATATCTTTAGAAAAAAATGAGAACGGTGAATGGGATAACAAAATATACACCATAAGTGTAGGCAAACAAAAAGCTAAAAACTTTATAGATTACATCTCTGAGCTAACTCCTGAGATTTACGAAGACAACGATAGAGTATACGTCCAGTTAACAGAGGAAGAGTGGCATTCTATTCAAGATTTTATCCTAGATATCATATGAGCTCAAGCTCTTTTAGTTTAAAAAACGTTTTTAAACCATTATATTTACTTTATTTGGTAGCTTCCATAACTACAGTATTTTTGGGAATTATACTATTTGGTGAAAAGCTTTTAATAGCAAGATATATAATGGCAAAAAACGGATATTACTTCTACTATAAAAAAGCAAAAGAATATATAACAAGCATAGATTTAAACAATGTGAAAATCTTTTATAAAAATCCCAAGAGCCCATCAACGAACTTTCAATACTTAGCTCATCTTTCCTATGTAGGTATTGGATTTTATCCACCTTTTATACTAAGCGCTTCTTTTACTTGTCAAAATGGATACGTTGATTTAAAAGAAAATATGCTTTTAAAGCATATAAACATAAACTCTAAAAGGTTTCCACTTTCTTGTATTAAAGCTTCAAAATCTCAAGGTCAAATGAACTCGAAAATGCTTCTTACACCAAACTACGTGGATGGTTTTATGGATTTTAAAATGTTAAACATAAAAGGTTATTATATTAAAAGCCTAAAACTAAACTTCAAAAAAAACCGTTTCACATTTAAAGGCGAGGCAGATATTTTAAACACACCCGTTGATGTCAAAGGAGACGGCATTGTTAGTATAGATCAAAATACCCTTACAAATTCAAAAATATCTGGTGTGGGACTTATAAACCTTCCTTTTAAAAGGATGCGCATTATTTTTGGAGGTACCGTTGTAAACCCTACTATAAATATAGAATGATAGTACTACTAGCTTTGTTTTTTTCTTTAGGAGCTATATTTTACAGTTTAGAGGCTTTTAAAGAAGCAAAAAATTATTACAACTATACGCTAAAGTTATACCTAAAGCAAAGCTTGAGCGTTACCAACGATTCTTTGATACCTATTGTATTGAAAAAGGCTCAAGAAATCTATCAAGAAAACCCATACAATCCATACTACAAAGAAAGTATGAAAGTAGAAGATATAAGTATTAAGCTTTTAATAAAAGATGACAACAAGTTCAACGTAAATTCCATAAAAAACCCTATTTATTTTAACGTTTTTAAAAGTTTATCTGAAGAGTTCTGCATGCCAAAAGATTTTCCCTACTACGTTTATTACTGGATAACTGGTAAAAGCAAAGACAACATAGATCTAGATGCACTGACATATACAGCTCCTTTTAAAGACATGCAGTCAAAAGAAGAAATTATATACGCTACACCTTATAGCAGCCTTTTATACAAAAACAACTGCCATGGCAAAAAACAAGAAAAAGGCATATGGTATTTTTTAGATACAAAAAACCAAAGTTTAAATATAAATACGATACCAATACCTATATTAAAAGCCTTAAACAAAGATATTACAGACTCTATGGCAAAAGAAATTATAGATTATATAAATTTACACCCTATCAAAAATATTGAGGATTTGGTAAATATAAGAGGATTATCTTTAGACGATATTTATAAAATTCAAAGCATCGTATCTACAAAATCAAGTTTAGAAGTCATAAAGATAATTTCAAAAACCAAAATGGGCGGTATAACACAAAGACTTACCACAAAAGTTTATTACTCACCCCCTCAAAATAAGATATTGGGTATTTATCAATATTGAGGTATAATATATTAAGTAAAGTTTTAAAAGGAGTAAGGACTATGGCAGAACACAACAACACACCACATAAAGATGATGCTTTTGGAACTCTTAAAGATGCTAAAGTTATAGCTGTAGTAGGGTTTTCAGATAACCCAGAAAGGCCATCTTACTATGTTACAGAAAGGGTTTTGAAAAAGGGTCTTCACAAGATATATCCAATAAATCCAAAGTTAGCAGGGCAAGAGATAATGGGTCTTAAAGTATATGGATCTTTGGAAGAAATACCAGAGCCTATAGATATAGTAAACGTTTTTAGAAATCCTGCCCACGTAGAGCCTATAGTACAAGAAGCTATAAAGCTTGGAGCAAAAACGGTTTGGCTTCAGCCTGGGGCTGAGAATTATGAAGTCATTGAAAAATATAAAGATAAAATCCATTTTGTTTATGAAGCTTGCATAGGAGTTGAGGCAGGATATTTATGATAGGATATGTTTTAAAAAAAATTTTAGGGACAAAAAACGATAGAGAAATAAAGAAAATAAGAAAATGGGTAGAGAAGATAAACGCTCTAGAAGAGTCTTTAGATAAGCTTTCAAACAAAGATATTGTTTTAAAAGCCCAAGACTTATACTTTAGAGTAAACCAAAACGAACATATAAAACAAGCTATTATAGAAGGAGAAATGGTAGAAGAGCTAATAGAGGCGTTTGCTCTGGTAAGAGAAGCTTCAAAGCGCACTATGGGCTTAAGACAGTTTGACGTGCAGCTAATAGGTGGTATAGTTTTATATCAAGGTAAAATTGCAGAGATGAAAACCGGTGAAGGAAAAACCCTTGTGGCGGCAGCCCCGGCGTTTTTCACAGCTCTAACAGATATAGGAGTGCACATTGTCACTGTAAACGATTATTTGGCAAAAAGAGATGCAACGTGGATAGGCCCTATATATAGGTTTCTTGGGCTTGATGTAGGTGTTATAAACTCAGATAGCATGAGCTATATAATAGATTGGCAAGACCCAGAAAAGGCGATGGAAGCCATAGAAAAAGATATAAGGGTGTGGCCTAAAGGTATGGTAGGGGATGCTATAGATTACTCTAAAATAGATGTACACGCCAAAACATCTTATTTTACTAAGGCGATACCAGTAGAACGTGTAAAAGCCTATGAAGCTCACATAACTTATGGTACCAACAATGAATTTGGCTTTGACTATTTAAGAGACAACTTAGCAGTATCAAAAGATCAGATAGTCCAAGTAAAGGGTCATGGTTATGCAATAGTGGACGAAATAGACAGTATTTTGATAGATGAGGCTAGAACCCCTCTTATAATAGCTGGTCCATCAAATTTAGATAACAAGGTTGTTTTACAGGCCAACGAATTTGTACAAACACTTGAAATAGAAAAAGACTTTACAGTAGATGAAAAAAATAGGACAGCAATGCTCACAGAAGAAGGCATAGAAAAAGCAGAAAAATATTTTGGCATTCAAAATCTATACGACATTAGACATATCGACTTAGTACACGCTATCAACAAAGCCCTCATTGCTCACAATCTTTACAAAAAAGATGTACATTACATGGTGAAAGACGGAGAAATACTCATAGTAGATGAGTTTACTGGAAGAGCCTTACCAGGTAGAAGATGGAGCGAAGGCCTTCACCAAGCTATAGAGGCTAAAGAAGGCGTTGAAATTCAAGAAGAAAATCAAACATTGGCCACCACTTCATTTCAAAATTATTTTAAGCTTTATAAAAAATTAGCTGGTATGACAGGTACAGCTGAGACAGAAGCTCTTGAATTCAAAGAAATATACAACTTAGACGTTGTTGTTATACCCACTAACAAACCAAACATAAGAAAAGATCTACCGGATGCAATATTTAAAACTAAAAAAGAAAAATGGGAATATGTAGCAAAAATAATTGAAGAAAACCATGCCAAAGGAAGACCTATATTAGTGGGTACGGTATCCATAGAAGACTCTGAAACACTTTCAAAGCTTTTAGAACAAAGAGGTATAAAGCACAACGTCTTAAACGCCAAACAACACGAAAAAGAAGCTTGGGTCATAGCTCAAGCCGGAAGAAAAGGTGCTGTGACAATAGCAACAAACATGGCAGGAAGAGGTACTGACATACTTCTTGGCGGTAACCCAGAGTTTTTAGCAAGAGAAATTTTAAAGCAAAAAGGCATAGATGAAGAAAAAGCTACAGAAGAAGATTGGAAAAAAGCTTATGAAGAAGCCACAAAGATTACCCAAAAGGAAAAAGAAGAGGTTATAAAAGCTGGTGGTCTTTTGGTGATAGGTACCGAAAGACATGAATCAAGAAGGGTAGACAATCAGCTAAGAGGTAGGGCAGGAAGGCAAGGAGATCCAGGAGAAACCAGGTTTATACTATCTTTAGAGGATGATCTTCTTAGGATATTTGGCGGAGATAGGGTTAAAAAGCTAATGGAGTTTATGAAAATACCAGAAGGAGAGCCTATAGAAAGCTCTATAGTATCAAAGTCTTTAGAAGGTGCCCAAGAAAGGGTGGAACTTCAAAACTTCCAATCTCGGAAAAGACTTTTAGAGTACGACGAGGTCATAAACATACAACGTTCTGTGGTATACGATATAAGGCGTTCCATTCTCTTTCAAGATGATATAAAAGAAGAGATAAAAGATTTTATAAAAGATGTAATACACACCCAAGTTTATACGCTTTTAACAGAAGACGAACCAGAGTTATGGGAATTAGAACCTCTAAAAACATTTTTCAAAGAATGGATAGGTGTTGACTTACCAGAAAAATTTGAAGCAAAAGACCGAGAAGAGTTAGAAGAGGAAATATTTAGACTTGTGATGGAAAAGTACGCCCAAAAAGAACAAGAAATAGGCGAAGAAACCATGAGAGAAATAGAAAAAGTATTTACCCTAAATATCATAGACAACCTTTGGAGAGAACAGCTTCACACTATAGATAAATTAAGAGAGGGGATATACCTAAGAAGCTACGCTCAAAGGGATCCTCTAGTAGAATTTAAAAAAGAAGCTTTTAGGCTTTTTGAAGAACTTATGCTAAACTTCAAAATATCCGCTATTCAATCTATAATGAATGCTCAAATATCAAAAGAAGAATTGGAGCAGCAAGAACAAAATATGTTTAACTTAGAGATAGACACGTTAAACAAAAGCATGGCTATAAGCGAAGCTTTAGAAAATATAGCAAAAGAGTTTCAAGAGAAAAGACCAAGGTTTAGGACATTAAAAGATAGGTTGGAAGAACGTAAGAAAAAACTAGAAAAGAAAGGAGGAACAGCATGATAAAATTTGGTACAGACGGCTGGAGAGCAATAATAGGTTTTGAGTTTAGCCAAGACAACATAGTAAAAGTTGCAAAAGCCCATGCGAAAGCGTTAAAAAAGCACGGTTTAAATAAAGTTATAGTGGGATATGACCATAGGTTTTTAGGGGAGAGGTTTGCAATATTAGTTGCCAATGTAATGAAAACAGAAGGTATAGAAGCTGATGTAGCAAAAGAAGCTGTTAGTACACCAAACATATCTTTTGCAGTAAAGTATATGGGATATAATCAAGGCGTGATGATAACAGCTTCTCACAACCCTTACTATTACAATGGATATAAGATAAAAGAGTCTTTTGGGGGCGCAGCTACACCAGAATTTATAAACGAAGTAGAAGATGAGATTAAAAATATAAAAGATGTTGATTTTAAAGAACACAACATAAAAAGAGTAGATATTATATCTCAATATATAGAAAAAACGACGTCAAACATAAGCAAAAATATTCTCTTAGAAAAAGAGCTAAACATAGTACATGACTCTATGTATGGACCAGCTTTTAAATACTATTTAGAGGCTTTTAAAGATAAAAAATTAAATCTTTTCTCTATAAGACATCACAAAGATGCACTTTTTGGAGAGGGAGCTCCTGAACCTGTAGAGAAAAATTTAAGCATATTAAAGGATAAAGTAAAAACTGTAAAAGCCAACCTTGGCATAGCAAACGATGGAGATGGAGACAGAATAGCGCTTGTGGATGAGAACGGAGAGTTTATAAACTCACAGCTTGTTTATATACTTCTTATGCTTCATATTATTAAAAACAAAGGCATAAAAAAAGGAGTGGTGGTAAAAACAGTATCCACCAGCTTTTTGGTGGATAGGATATGCAAGGATTTTGGCATAGAAGTAGAAGAAACACCTGTGGGATTTAAATATATAAACGAAATAGTGCTAAAAAAAGATGTAATATTTGGCGGAGAAGAATCTGGTGGATACGGATTTCCATTTTTCCTACCAGAAAGAGATGGGTTTTTATCGGGGCTTTTTATAATAGAAATGATGCTTTTAGAAGATAAATCTTTATCAGCTATTATAAAAGATATTTTTAACAAATACGGTGAAGCCTACTACAACAGAGTAGATCTAAAAGTAGAAGAACACATAAAAGATAGACTTAAAAATCTTATTAAAAATCCACCTGATGTGTTAGAAGATATAAAAGTACAAAAAGTAAACACAAAAGATGGGTTAAAACTAATTTTTGAAGATGATTCATGGGTACTGCTTAGAGCCTCAGGCACAGAGCCTCTTATTAGAATATACGCAGAAGCCACCTCAAAAGATTTGTTAAATACCTTGCTTTTAAAAGCCCAAAAACTAGTCTCGTAAAATGAAAAATGGAAAAAGAGAAACTGGTTATTTTCATAGATGGTTCAAACGTATTTCATGGACTAAAAAATGAAACCTTCAGATTAGATTACCTAAAGCTAATAGAATTTTTAACGGCCGATAGGTATTTGGTAAGAGCGTATTTTTATTCTGCACTTCCAAGCGACAAAGACGTAGACAAACAATCAAAAGAAGGCTTTGCCAAACAAAAAAAATTTTTGGAAGATTTGGCTTTTATGGGAATCAAAGTAAAGCTTGCAAAGTTAAGAAAGCTACCGGATGGCAATTTCTTAGAAAAAGAAGTAGATATAATGTTAGCTACAGATATGCTATCTTTGGCCTACAAAAATGCATACGATTCATGTGTACTTGTAAGTGGAGACAGCGATTTTTCATACACAGTAGAAGTGGTACAATCTTTAGGTAAACGAGTAGAGAACGCCACATTCAAAAAGACATCTTCATACTCTTTGAGAAGACTTTGTGATAAATTTATATATCTTGATGATCATCTAGACAAATTCTTACTAAAACCAAAAGAACCCACCGTATGGGACAAAATTAAAAATGTTTTTAAAATAAACATTGTAAATTAAAATCTTGAAAATTTTATAAAATTACTTTATAATATAATTATACTTTTTTTAAAGGAGGAGTAAGATGAAAAAGTTACTCATCATAGCAGCCGCAGGCTTGGCACTTGTTGCTTGCTCAAAGCAACAATCCGCTGAACAAAGCAGTGGTAGCCAAAACGCACCAGCAGCTACCCAAAACGCAGCACCACCACCACCAACACCAGCAACACCATCAGCTGGTTCTTCATCTTCAAGTTCTTCAAACAACGGATCAGCTACTACACCATCATCTGGTTCTTCAAGCTCTACAAGCAATGGCGCCAATGCTTCGTCATCAAACTCAAACAGCTCAAGCTCCAACAGCTCAAATTCATCTTCAACACCAGCTCCAGCACCAGCAGCTCCATCTGGCTCAAACGGTCAATAACAAAGGTTTAGTGCCCCCAATTTAGTGGGGGCTTTTGATTAACTTTATGATAAAATATATTAATGCAAGATAATGTAATAATAGACACAAGTATATTTACAAATCCAAATATCTACAAAAGCATATCCTTAGGACAACCCATAGACGCTATAGAAGCTTTTATTGGTTTAGCCCATAAAAGCAGTAAAAAAATATATATGCCTCGGACAGTTTATATAGAACTATGCAAGGTCGTGGATTTAGAATCAATAAAAAGCAAGTTTGAATCTAGCATCATTATAAAATCCCCAAATAGATGCAACATTACCATAAACGCGTTGGCGTTGTTTGATTTTGTAGAGGATATGCGCATAAGAATAAACAAAGGCTTAAGAATTGCCGAAGAATTTGCCAGAGATAAAACACAAGATATACAAACTACAATATCAAAGCTAAGAGAAAAGTATAAAGAGGCTCTAAGACAAGGTACTTTAGATAGCAAAGAAGATGTTGATGTTATATTGCTTGCTTTAGAACTAAACGGAGTTATATTGTCTGGAGACGAAGGGATAAACAGCTGGGCAGACAAATTCGGCATAAGAACAGTGAACCCTCTTTTTATACAAGAGTTTTTAAGCTTTTAGTATATAATGATAGATAATAATTAGGAGGTTTATATGAATTTGAAAAAAATAGCTATTGCTTTGGCAGCTTGGACAATGTTTTACAACGTATCACCAGCCATGGCTTCTTTCATAAGTTCAAAAGCCCCCATACAAGAAAACTCACAAAAAAGTGATTATATAAAAGAGATCCAAAAAGCTCTTGAGAATAAAATAGTAGCCCAAAAGCTAAAAGAATACGGCATGAACCCTAAAGAAGTTAAAGAAAAACTGAAATCCATGAATGAAGAACAGCTAAGACTTCTGGCAAACGCTTCAAAAAAGTTAAACGCTGGTGGTGATGTATTGGGACTTGCAATAGCGGTGCTTGTTATAGTGTTGCTAGTGGTATTGATACTAAGACTTACCGGTAAAGAGGTGATTATAAGATAAAACGTATAATTTTTGCAACAATCTTTATTATCTTTTTATCCTATGGGGGGCAGTTTTGCTCCCATCTCAACGTAACATTTATAAAGCAAAAAGAGAATCTTTGCGGTCCTGTAGCAGTGGAAGAGATTCTCATGTTTTATAAAGATAAAAAGCCTTTCAACAACATAGTAAAAGCTGTATACACACCCTCTATAGAAGAAAGCCTTATAACAGACATACAAGATTATTTCGAGAAAGAAGGTTTTAAAACTAAGTATATAAGAAGCATCAATGCCATAAAGCATCAAATAAAAAAATGTAGGCCTGTTATAGCCCTTTTAGATATGGGAAATTTTCTCGTATCAATACCGCATTACGTAGTGATAACTGGTTTTAATGAAAAAGGGTTTTTTATGAACGACGGTTACAAAAAAGATAGGTTTATGAGTTTTAAAGATTTTAAGAAGAGATTTAAAAGCATGGGGAATGTAGCGTTGGTGGCTTACAAAGAAAATAAATAAGTTGTATGCTAAAATAATTTCACTATGGAAGAATTTAGGGAAAAAAAGTTAGAAGAGCTTGCTAAAAGCCAAAAACACGTCTACAAATATGAATTTGAAAGTCCTTACTTTATCCACGATATAAGAGAGAAATACGAAAAAGAACCAAGAAAAGATAAAATTGTTGTAAAAGCCACCATCAAAAGGGTTTCAAAAGTAGAATATGGATTTGTGCTGAGGATAGCTTCAGAAAGTGGCGTTGAAATGCTTACTTATACAAAAGAGGCTTTCGAGCCAAACAAAACTTACAACATAGAAGGTATTCTATCAAGGGTAGAAGAAAAATTAAGCCTAATAGATGCAAAACCCACAGAAGAAGCCCCCACCACAAGCATAGATGATATCAAAAAAGAGTACGATTTAGATCCAAACTTTGAAGATATATCGATAGCTGGAAGGCTTGTAGCCTTAAGAAGCATGGGTAAGGCCATATTTGGACATATACAAGATTTTACTGGAAAATTACAGATATATATTAAAAAAGATATAGTAGGAGATGAGAAGTTCAAATTCGTAGAAGATTATATAGATGTAGGAGACATAATAGGTGTAAAAGGAAAGCTTTTCAGAACACATACCGGAGAGCTCACCGTAGAAGTTTTTGATATTGAACTTTTAACAAAAGCTCTAAACAACATGCCAGAAAAATGGCATGGAATAAAAGATGTAGAAATAAAGTATAGACAAAGATATTTGGATTTAATAGCTAACGAAAGCTCTAGAAAAGTCTTCGCTTTAAGATCAAAGATTATAAAAGCCCTTAGAGATTTTTTTGATAAAAACAAGTTTATGGAAGTAGAAACTCCCATCTTGCAGCCAATAGCATCAGGAGCCACCGCAAGACCTTTTGTTACATATCATAATTACCTTGAATCTGAGCTTTATCTTAGGATAGCGCCAGAGCTTTATTTAAAAAAGCTTATAGTGGGCGGTATACCAAGGGTATATGAAATTGGTAAGAACTTTAGAAACGAGGGCGTAGACACCACCCACAACCCAGAGTTTACAATGGTAGAATTTTACGCCGCTTACTGGGATTATAAAAAACTCATCAAGTTTACCGAAGAGCTTTTTGATTATCTCACAGATGTTACCGGTATTAAAAGCATAGAAACCCAAAATGGTGTTATAAACTTAAAGCCGCCTTTTAAAGTGGCCAAATTTTTTGAGCTTTTAGAAGAAAAAACATCAAAAGATAAAAGTTTTTTCCTACATAATGAAGAAGAACTAAAGAATTTTGCCCATGAGCTTGGTATACCAAAAGCTTATACTTTAACAAAACCAAAGCTTATAGAAAAAGTATTTGAATATACGGTAGAAGACGAGCTTATCCAACCTACTTTCATCATAGATTTCCCTAAAATACTGTCTCCACTTGCTAAAACCCACAGAGATGACGATGAGCTGGTAGAACGTTTTGAGCTTTATATAAACAAGAAAGAAATAGCAAACGCCTATTCAGAGTTAAACGACCCCGAAGACCAAGCCAAAAGATTTTTAGAGCAAAAGCTTCAAAAAGCCACTGGTGATGAAGAAGCTATGGAAACCGATGATGATTTTGTAGAAGCCCTTAGATACGGTATGCCACCAACCGCCGGCGAAGGAATAGGAATAGATAGACTTGTAATGCTCTTTGCAAACGTAGACTCCATAAGGGATGTGATACTTTTCCCAGCCAATAGAAAGCTAGAATAACAAAGCTCATTGAAATAATGAAATTTTATCGTATGTTTTTAAAACAACTACTTAAAGGAGTTTAGCATGGAACAAGTTTTTTTTGATATATATCAAAAGGCAAAAAAAGATGAGATTTCAAAAGAAGAGGCTTTATTTATACTAAAAGCCGAAGACAAGTATATACCGCTTATAGTATATTTGGCTTCTAAACTAAAGGATGAGTTTTTCGATTCTACAAAATTTGAATTTTGCTCTATCATAAATGCAAAAAGTGGTGCTTGTTCAGAAGATTGTAAATTTTGCGCTCAGTCTAAATTTTATAAAACACCAATCAACATATACAAACTAGTGGATAAAGAAGAGCTGGTAGAGGGCGCTCTAAGGGGCGTAGAGTTTGGAGCAAATAGATATTGCATGGTTTTAAGCGCAAGAGCTGCTTCTGATGAAGAGGTAGAAAAGCTTTGCGAGGCCGTGCAAGAAATAAAAGCGCAAAACATACCTATAAACGTATGTGTATCTGCAGGAACCATAGGGCTTGAAAGTCTATTGAAGCTAAAAGAAGCTGGTGTAACAAGGATAAATCACAATCTCGAAACTTCCGAAAACTACTTTCCCAACATAGTTTCTACGCACACTTGGAGAGAAAGGTTAGAAACCATAAAAAACGTTCAAAAAGCTGGTCTTTCCACCTGTAGCGGGGCTATATTTGGACTTGGAGAAACAGACGAAGATAGAGTGGATTTAGCTTTTGTTTACAAAGAACTTGGCGTAGATTCGATACCTTTAAACTTTCTTATGCCTATACCAAACACACCTTTAGAAAACAACAAACCTTTAAGAGCCTTAGATGCTCTTAAAATAATAGCTATGTTTAGATTTACCAACAAAAGTGCAGAGTTAAGGCTTTGTGGCGGTAGAGAACAAACATTAGGCGATTTTCACGGTATGGCAGCTTTTATGACAAACGCACTGATGGCAGGTGGATATCTAACAAGAGCTGGAAGAGACATCAAAAAAGATTACAAAATGCTTGAAGATATGAATTTAGAAAGGCTTACATCGGAAGAGGTGTGCAAATAGAATATATAGAACAAAAGCTTTTGGAACTTTGCAAAGAAGCTATAGCCCAAGATAGAATACCAGTAAGTGCCGTAGTTACAAAAAATGATGAGATAGTATCTTGGGCTTTTAACGGTATAAAAAGCATAGAGCATGCGGAAATAATAGCTTTAGAAAAAGCAATGAATGTATTAAATGCAAAGAGGCTCGATGGATGCAATATTTATGTAAGCTTAGAACCTTGCCCCATGTGCACTTACGCCATAAGCTTAGCTAGGATAGAAAAAGTGTATTTCTTTTCCTTGGATGATAAAAAAGGGGCTATTTTAAGCAACGCAAACATAATTGATCACTTTGAACTTAAACTAAAGTGGGAATACAAGAAAAATTCCGATTTTGAGAATATGTTAAAAGGTTATTTCAAAAACAAAAGACGTTTAACTGTGCTAAAATAAAACTATGATAGAGAGAATCAAAGTAAAAACAGCAAAACACACCTCGGTAGTAAATATAACCCAAAGGATAAGAGAGATAGTAGAAGCTTCTTTTATTGACAACGGACTTTGCATAGTGTATGTACCGCATACTACTGCTGCGGTTTTTATTAACGAAGGAGCGGACCCTGACGTTGTAAAAGACATACTAAACACACTCGATAGACTAATACCTTGGACAAACGACTATTCTCACATGGAAGGAAATGCTGCAGCTCACATTAAATCTTCTATCATAGGAAATTCAAGAATAATACCTATATTAGATGGAAGGCTTATGTTGGGAAAATGGGAAGCTGTATTTTTAGCAGAGTTTGATGGACCAAGAGAGAGGGAAGTGGTTGTAAGCATAGTGAGGTCTTCATGATACATACGGTTTTAGCGTTTTTAATACTTATAAGCATTTTAATAGTATTTCACGAGTTTGGCCATTTTATATTTGCTAAACTCTTTGGTGTAAAAGTAGAAGTATTTTCTGTGGGTTTTGGAAATCCGATATTTAAAAAGAAAATAGGAGAAACTGAATATCAAATAGCATATATACCAATGGGAGGTTATGTCAAACTCTACGGCGAAGAAGAGGAGGCAAGTTCCAAAGACCCGAAGGCATTTTCCTCAAAAGCACCGTGGCAAAAGATTCTTATAGCAGCGGCAGGACCGTTGTTTAACCTAATTATAGCTTTTATAGGTTTTACACTATCTTTTTACATAGGTATACATCAGCCAGCTTACATAGAAGAACCTGTAAAAGTTGGCTATATTGCCAAAAAATCACCATTTTACAAAGCTGGTATAAGACCTGGTGATACCATAATAAAAATAGACAACCTACCTATAAAAACATGGAAAGATCTATATACAGCAGAGATAAAAGCCGTAGGTGAAAGTTCTAAAGTGGTTTTTGAAAGAAATGGACATATATATACTACCACTATAACCCTAGGCAAGATTCTAAATAAAGATTCCATAGGAATATTACCTGAGATAGCTCCTGTAGTAGGTGGTATCATAAAAAATTCACCGGCTTCTCAAATAGGATTAAAAGAAGGCGATAAGATACTTGCAGTAAAAATGAGCGACATGCCCACGGCAATACCTATAAAAAATTGGTATGAGCTAACAGATTATATGAGAAAAGACAAAGGCAATCCAATAACGCTTGTAATAGAAAGATCAAATACTTTATTAGTAAAAGATGTTATACCAAAATATTCTGCCAAACTAAAAGAGTACTACATAGGAATATACCCAGAAACTACATACGTATTAAAAAGATACCCTATAAACGAAGCCATGATTCAAGCTATAAGAAAAATAAAAGAACTGACAATCCTTAGCATAGATTCTATAAAAGCTTTGGTCACAATGCATGCATCTGTTTTAAACCTAAGTGGACCGATAAGCATAGCAAAAATGTCAGGGCAAGCGGCAGAAGGTGGTTTAGGAGAATTTTTGGGGTTTATGGCTTTTGTTTCTTTGCAACTTGCCATAATAAACATCTTACCTATACCCATGTTGGATGGTGGTCTTATAGTGCTATTTTTAATAGAAGCTATCATAAGAAGGCCATTATCAGAAAAGTTTAAAGAATATTGGCAAAAGATAGGTATAGCTTTTGTAGTTTCTCTATCAGCCGTTGCAATACTAAGCGATATAATAAGGCTTTTCACAGGCGTATAATTTGTTATAATAGATATATGAAAGCGCATTTTCTGGACGTATGGGATATCACTTTTGACGAAGCAAAGCGTATAATAGATTTATCTTTTGATTTTAAATACAACAATTTCAATCCTAAAAGCTTGCAAAACTTAAACATAGCGCTTCTTTTTAGCAAACCTTCTACAAGAACAAGGGTATCTTTTGAAGTAGGCATAAAAGAGCTTGGGGGTAACCCAATATTTTTGCAAGAATCAAGCCTTCAAGTATCAAGAGGAGAAGATGCTTCAGATAGCGCCAGGACGCTGTCTCGCTATGTAGACGGTGTAGTTGTAAGAACTGGCTCTCATCAGTGGCTTTTAGAATTTGCTCAATACTCTGTCATACCTGTTATAAACGCTCTTACAGACTATACTCATCCTTGCCAAGCTATATCAGATATATTTACACTTTTTGAAGCTTTTAGAGAAAAAATAAAAAATATAAAAGTGCTTTACATAGGCGATGGCAACAACATGGCAAACGCTCTAATATCAGCTTTTGCTATATTTGGACTAAGCCTAACTGTGTGTACGCCAAAAGAGCTTAGGCCAGATGAAGAGAATTTAAAAAGGGCTTTAGAAGTTTCAAAACAAACCGGGGCAGAGATTATATTGGAAGAAGATCCTATAAAAGCTGCTAAAGACAAAGATGTAATATATACGGATGTGTGGATTTCAATGAACGATGAAGGCTCAAAAGATCACAAAATAAATTTGTTAAAGGATTATCAGGTAAATGCCAAGTTGCTTTCTTACGCTAAAAAAGATGTAAGAGTTATGCATTGTCTACCAGCCAAAAAGGGACAAGAGATAACAAAAGAAGTCTTTGAAGAACATGCAGATTTTATATTCAATCAAGCAGAAAATAGACTTCATACACAAAAAGCTCTGATGTATTTGATGTTTAATGGAACAAATCAAATGGCTTCTATCTAACTTAAAACCCTATTGGGCACTTGTAAGCCTTGTTATATTTGGTTCCATTTTAGAAGGGCTTGGCACGTCTTTTATGACATACCTTGTTAAAAGAATAATGGATGATGTATTCATATTAAAAGAATCAAACAAGCTTTACATGATACTATATCTTTTTGCAGCGGCGGCTGTTATTATCCAAATTGGATTTTTCTTAAGGAATTTCCTTATGAATATGGTATCAGAAAAACTCCTTATGGATTTCAGAGAAAAGATGTTTTCATCGCTCCTTTACTCAAAGGTAGATTTTTTCATAAACCATCCAAGCGGCGATATAATAAGTAGGTTCAACAACGATATAAACGCAATAAAAAATATACTTATAGACTATATGCTATCCCTTATAAAAGAACCCATTACAGTTCTTTTGCTTTTGGGTGTTTTAATATATAGAGATATATATTTGACTGTTATAATAATCTTTGCTTTTCCCATCATATCTTATTCAGTAAAATACTTTGGAACAAAAAGGGCTAAATATGTAAAGCTAAACCAAGAGAGATTAGGTATTATAAATCAACATGTAACGCAACTCATAAGCGGCATAGAAAACATAAAAATATTTGGAGCTGAAAACAAATTTTTGGAACGTTTTGTCCAGGCAAATAAGAACTTATTTAAAGCAGGTATAAAAACCATATTCTACACAGTAATGAACTCGATATTCAATCAATCTACTGGTTATATAGTTTTTGGTTTGGTGCTTTTATATGGAGGTTATAGGATAGTCCATGGTTATACTAGCGCTGGGAATTTTATATCCTATATAACTGCATTGCTCCTCATACAAATGCCCATCATGGAAACTCAAAAAGGCTTTATGAATATGCGCTCCTCAATCCCGCTTGTAAAAAGAGTTCAAGAGATGCTCTTACTTCAAAAAGAAAAAGACGGCACTATAGATATAAATAACCTCTTGGTACCTATTGTCATGAAAAATGTATATGTAACAATAGATTCTAAGGAAATTCTCAAAGATATAAATCTAACTATAAACCCAGGTGAAAAAATAGGTATAGTGGGACCTACCGGTGCTGGTAAATCTACGCTTCTTGATATACTTCCAAAGCTTGTGAGCTACAAAGGAGATGTATATATAAAAGATAAAAGTTTAGAAGAGATAACAAACAAATCGATAAGATCTAAAATAGCCTTTGCTTCTCAACATGTTTTCATATTCAACGATACTGTTAGAAACAACCTTTTAATAGCAAATCCAAACGCATCAGAAGAGCTTTTAATAAAAGCTATAAAACTAGCAAAAGCAGAGTTTTTGTTTACATTGAAAAACGGTCTTGACACCGTTTTAGGAGAATACGGATATACAGTATCAGGGGGCGAAAGACAAAGAATAGCCATAGCGAGGATTTTTCTAACAAATCCAGATATAATTTTGTTAGATGAAATTACTTCAGCTCTTGATGTACATACAGAGCAAGCTGTTATATCAAATATTTTTGAGATTTTTAAAGATAAAACAATACTAATAGTGGCTCATAGGCTCTCAAATATAATAAATTGTGACAGAATTCTTTACATAGAGGATGGAAGAATATTGGAAGAAGGCACTTTTGAAGAGCTCATGAGAAAACAAGGCAATTTTTATACTCTATATCAAAAATCTAGATAACACTAAGATAATAATCTCTTGCCATTTTGAAAAATAGTTTTACTTTTTCATATCTATAATCTTGATAAGTCCAGTAAAAGGGCTTAAAATCTTTATAGATATAAATATACTCCATCTCTAAGAATATATTTTTACCTATATGAATTCTAGCACCTCTTTCTTTGGAAGAAGCCAAAATAAGATGTTGTTTATTTATATAACCGGGGTCTATATTAACAGTCCTTTTAGAGTTTATACTAAAGAGTTTTTCTATTTCCATTGTTTTTAGCTTTAGACTTAAAATATCTGTATCTTCAAAAAGGTTTTTTGCATAAAGGTAAACTTTAAAAAGAGGTTTTTCCATCTCTTTTGAATAATATTTTTGAAGATTTTCAAAGTAAAAATGCTCCGATATGCAAAATCTGCCAAAATCTCCAAGCTCTTCTAATACGGTGTATAAATTTTCTTCGTAGTTTTTGTTATAAAGTATGGCAAATATCGGCAAAGCTTTCAAGGTATCACAGGGAACGTGTCAATACCAAGCGTTTCTTCTAAACCAAACATGATATTCATATTTTGAACAGCTTGAGAAGATGCTCCTTTACCAAGGTTGTCTATAGCGCTTATTATTTCAAGCGTTTTTAAGCTTTTATGATAATAAATATATATATAGCACATGTTTGTGCCTATTACCCATTTAGTATGAGGTGGTTTATCTGTTAGTTTTACAAAAGGTTCATCTTTGTAAAAATCCTCATAAAGGGCTTTAAAATCAATCTCTTCTATGTCAAAAAGCTTTATGTTTGCAATCATCCCCCTTGAAGCAGGAATAACCATAGGACTAAACTGCACTTCTAAACCAAGGTACAAAGACATCTCCGGGGTATGTCTATGCTTTCCTATGCCGTAGTAAAAAGCGTTTTGTTCCATGTATGGAAAATGAAATTCTTGTTTTAACTTAGCACCAGCCCCAGAAACCCCAGAAACAGCGTTTACTATTATAGGCTTTCTATAAGAGGTATTTTTTACAATAGGTAACACTCCCAGTATAACAGCAGTAGGATAACATCCTGGATTTGATACGATATTGGCTTTTCTTATACCTTCTCTAAAAAGCTCTGGTAAACCATAAACCACTTCTTTAACAATAGACTCATGCTCAAGCTTATACTCTAAATTGTAGTATTCTTTAAAGATATTTTTATCTTTTAATCTAAAAGCTCCAGACAAATCTATAATTTTTACATTTTTAGAAGCGTAGAAAGGCACTTGGTCTAAAGAAGCTTCATGTGGCAAGGCTAAAAACACCACATCCACATCTTCAAGTTCTTTTGTAATTTTAATGTTTTCTATATTGGCAAAGTCTAAAACATCGTATAGGTACTTATCGTAGTGTGTAGAAGAAGATAAAGATGTTATCTTTACTTTAGGATGTTTTGATAATATCCTTAAAAGTTCTAAACCGGTATAGCCAGTAAATCCAGCTATACCAACTTTTATTATCTCTTGCTCCATCTAAATTTGGCACGAGCACCCATTTTACCATATTTTTTACGTTCTTTAATACGAGCATCCACTTTGAGTAGACCTGCTTTTTTGAGGGTAGTTCTAAAATTTGGATTATAGGTCAAAAGTGCATCGGCTATGCCATACATTATAGCTTCTGCTTGAGCAGACAAGCCACCACCGTTTACTATAGCGTAAACGCCAAACTTACCGTTGGTATTTGTAATGTTAAAGGGCAAAAGCACTTTAGCAAAAGAGCTATCTCTTTGGAGATACTCTCTCATATCGTACTCTTTTTGTGAGTCTCTAGCTTTTACTATAAAACCATTGGCATTTTTGACAAGCCATACTCTAGCTACGCTGTCTTTTCTCTTACCTACACCGTGATAAGAGTTATCTTCTAAAACCTTAAAATTTCTAACCACTGTTGCCATAATATACTCCTTTTACTTAAGAGGTTTAGGGTTTTGAGCTATGTGAGGATGCTTATCGGTTTCATAAACTTTCAACCTTTTCAATATCCTATGACCAAGCCTATTTTTAGGTAGCATCCTCTTTACCGCCAACATAATAACTTGGTTTGGATTGGTTTCCAACATGAAACCAAGAGACTTCTCTTTGAGACCGCCTGGATGGTTTGTATGAAACTTATAGACTTTATCTCTTAGCTTATTACCTGTGGTTTTTACCAGTTTAGAGTTTATAACTATTACAAAATCACCACAATCTACATCTGGTTGATATATAGGCTTGTGCTTACCCCTTAAGATGCTGGCGCATTTAGCTGCAAGTCTTCCTAACACCATATCCTTAGCGTCTATTATCCAATACTCTCTTTTAATATCCTGTGGTTTTGGCCTTATAGTCTTCACGCTATCCATATTGCCTCCATTTTATAAAACTTAATAGCCTATTATTATACCATATATAAAGTAAAAGTCAATATCAATGCACAAGTTTACTACATCGTGAACACATACTTTTAACAAGGTGTGCGCTCACACTCTATCTGAACTCATACAGTATTTAAAGGATACGTTTTCTTTTTCTTAACCCACACGGTTCAGATGAAACTATTATTACACACCTTCCACAACACATTTAAAGCAACTTCTTAACCCACACGGTTCAGATGAAACAAATTTCTTTCTCTTTGGCTTCAATCTTTCGTAAAGCTTCTTAACCCACACGGTTCAGATGAAACTGTCCATCCCACGTTAAAGATTTAGCGTAGTAGATAGCTTCTTAACCCACACGGTTCAGATGAAACAGTCCAATTTATAAAGTCTTGCACTGCTTGATTGACTCTTCTTAACCCACACGGTTCAGATGAAACACTTTGTTGAAAGGAACATTAACAATGTAAAAGAAGTACTTCTTAACCCACACGGTTCAGATGAAACTCAGTCCATCATTGTCTGTGACGCTAAAATGTGTCTTCTTAACCCACACGGTTCAGATGAAACTGTGTTTAGTTTGACAGGGTCTAATATGCCAAGCCATCTTCTTAACCCACACGGTTCAGATGAAACTTGCGAGAAAAGAAAATGAAGAAAATCTTAAAAGGCTTCTTAACCCACACGGTTCAGATGAAACCGTTGTAAGCAAGTAGTTCAATCGCAGCGTCCATGATCTTCTTAACCCACACGGTTCAGATGAAACAGCTGTGGATTAGGATTTTCAAACTCTTAGAACAAGCCTTCTTAACCCACACGGTTCAGATGAAACAGAATCATTAGGATTGTTTGCATTTGATATACAAGACTTCTTAACCCACACGGTTCAGATGAAACACACTTATACACTCTACACCAAAGCATAAACTCTGGACTTCTTAACCCACACGGTTCAGATGAAACCAAGTTTTGAATTTCAAACACCATTCCCTAATTTAACTTCTTAACCCACACGGTTCAGATGAAACTATGATTTGTATCAAGAAATAGAGTATTTTTTTATGATATGGCTTCTTAACCCACACGGTTCAGATGAAACATATCATTTTTATAGATTAGAGTCAATATTGTAAAACTTCTTAACCCACACGGTTCAGATGAAACGCGATATTAAAAAATGAAGATTTCAAGCCTGATAGAGGCTTCTTAACCCACACGGTTCAGATGAAACCTTCCAAAGATACAGTTTAAATTTGTAGATGCCAACTTCTTAACCCACACGGTTCAGATGAAACCAGAAATCACTACTCCTAATATTATATAGTGTATCAATGGTTTTGTCAAGGGGGTACCCCTCGCAAATGAAGGTAATTTTCCGAAAATGCCAGATTCTGCAAAGTTTAGTGTACCGTTATCAAGTTTAAATCATTGTCTAACAAGCTTTTTACAAATTCGCCGTAATTACGGTTTTATGGTTTTATGTACTTACGGTTTTACGGCAAAATTAATCGCTTGTTAGACAATAAGTTGGAAGGCTAATAAAACTTATTTTTGTATAAACAATCCACTAAAACCCCTAACTAAAAAAGTTAAAAATGCCGTGGGGGTTATCAAAAGTATGTAAAAACTCTCTACACATATTCAGCTATTGAAGTACGGCCAGCTCTTAAGAAAAACTTAAGAGGCTCAATAAGCCCCAATGTAGATAGTATAACATATTTTAATCCGAAGGTGTATAAGTTGAGTGAGCACGTCTTATATGCCTGTCTTTTTAA
Source organism: Hydrogenobaculum sp. 3684 (assembly GCF_000213785.1). Lineage (NCBI taxonomy): Bacteria > Pseudomonadati > Aquificota > Aquificia > Aquificales > Aquificaceae > Hydrogenobaculum > Hydrogenobaculum sp. 3684. Next base: position 929,591 of record NC_015557.1, read on the forward strand.
CAGAGACATGTTATAAGACAAGTTCACACATTACAAGCATACAACAATTTATATGTTTAAGATATAGCAAACTTGCACGTTTGATTGAAGTAGGTGGGTTTTTAGCTTACAAAATCTCTTCAATCTTACCAGCCAGTATAACCTTTTTAAACATGTCATCTAAAATCTGTATATCATCTGTGTTTTCTATCTTTTCTTCAAGTTCTTTTGGTAGTACTCCAAACTTGATAAGGACAGCACTCTTGATGTCATCTTTTTTGGTTTTAAGAGATCCTTTTTCTAATCCTTCTTGCAATCCTTCTTGCCTACCTTTTTTTAATCCTTCCATCATCCACTTTTCTGTTAGTGTCATAATCTTCTCGTCACCTCCTGTTAGCTCTTTTAAAATACTTTCAACTTCCTCAGGGTTATTCTTCACAGATACAATATAATCAATCGTTAAAAATATGCAATGAGATTTTTCTATATAATCATGGGTTTTGATATAATCAGCTATAAGCTCAAGTACTTTTATAAAGCCTTTTATGCTATCAAATATATGCTTCATTGCAAGCATAGCCCACTGTGTGCAAAGATCTTGATGTGCCTTACTTATAATATCTTCATCTGATATTCGATTTAAATCTATAAGTATATAGTTTAGCTTAGATGCGTATTTTTCTAATTTGGTATTTTTAACAATAGGTAAAGATGTGGGTACGTTCCATTCACCTTTTCCATGATAAAAAACAATGTTGATAATAGGAGGGTAATAATCTTTTTCTTTTATAGCTTCTTCCCAGATAGCGGCGTTGTAGTATAGAAGCTGAATAGGTAATTCTTTATCAAGATAAGATTTGTGTTCAAGTACAATCCTTATATAAGCATCTTGATCTTCTACCTTGCAGCTAAAAAGTAAATCAAGCATAAACTTTTGAGATTTAGAAGAAAACTTTTCTGTATTAACAGGTGTTATAGAGTGTATCTCTTGCCCTATATCTTTAGCAAAGATATCAAGAAGCAATTTTACCCTCTTAGGGTCAGAAAATATCTGCTTAAAAAATGAATCATGGGGCTGTATATCCATAGATCTATTTTACTACAAATTAAAAGTATTTAGAGGATACGTTTTCTTCTTCTTAACCCACACGGTTCAGATGAAACTGATTATGAGTTATTGACAAATGATACGGTACAATGCTTCTTAACCCACACGGTTCAGATGAAACTTTTGGTGTGTTTTATAAAGCCAACAAGAACGATAAACTTCTTAACCCACACGGTTCAGATGAAACTGTGTAAGAGTGTAGGATAATGATGCCCAATCATATGATCTTCTTAACCCAAACGGTTCAGATGAAACGAATTGAAAAAGGTACCACACAAGTGGTACCTCATTGCTTCTTAACCCACACGGTTCAGATGAAACAAGAGGATAACTCTTTCCAGCAATCCACACTACCGTCTTCTTAACCCACACGGTTCAGATGAAACTCTTACCTACTATTTGACCTTCATACATAATAAAGCGCTTCTTAACCCACACGGTTCAGATGAAACAACAAGCCTTTTACAAATTTGCCGTAATTACGGTTTTGCGGTTTTATGTAATTACGGCTTTACGGTTTTACGGTAAAATTAATTGATTGTCAGACAATAAGCTGGAAGGCTAATAAAACTTATTTTTGTATAAACAATCTAATAAAACCCCTAACTAAAAAAGTTAAAAATGCCGTGGGGGTTATCAAAAGTATGTAAAAACTCTCTACACATATTCAGCTATTGAAGTACGGCCAGCTCTTAAGAAAAACTTAAGAAGCTCAATAAGCCCCAATGTAGATAGTATAACATATTTTAATCCGAAGGTGTATAAGTTGAGTGAGCACCTATAAAGACAAGTATGCCACGATTCACAAGTCTGCCACACCCTACAAGTCTGCCACACCCTACAAGTCTGCCACACCCTACAAGTATGCCACGGTTTGGTACCTATACTTCCCTTCATGGTACCCACCACACTTAACTCCTTGTAAAATTTTAAGGAATATTTTAACAAGGTAGTGTGATATCAAAGAATATTAAACCACTACTCTTTTTACCCTTTTACCCATCCTACACATCAACTCGTAAGGTATTGTTTTTACGATTTTAGAAGCCATAGAAAACGTTTGCTTTTCGTTTACAAAATCAACATAATCCCCTATTTTTATATTTACCTCATCGGGAAGTTCAAACATCGTCATGTCCATAGTCACTGCACCAACCATTGGAAGCTTTACACCGTTAAAATCAAAATACCATTTGTTTGCAAGAGATTTTGGAATACCATCGGCATACCCCATAGAAACCACACCTATAGTAGCATCTTTAGATAAAGTATATGTTCCTCCGTAAGAGATTTTATCGCCTTTTTTAAAATTTTTTAGTGATATAACCTTAGCCTTTACTTTGTATATTGGCTTTATAGGTATGTCAAAACCTTCATAGGGTTTCTCACCATACATTGCAAGGCCTATTCTTATAGCCGTTGTAAAATCTTTTTCATACATAAGCCCAGCAGAACTTTGATAGTGTATTTCAATACTATTTCTTTTTAAGCTTTTAACAATATTTTTAAACCTTTGTATTTGAAAAGCGCTATACTCTTTATCTAACGGTGAAGCAAGGTGAGTCATAATACCTTTTAAATTAGGATGATTTGCTATATCCTCTTGAAGTTCAAAAAAACCAAGCCTTCCCATACCAGTGTCAAACTTTACGTGAAAGTCTATACCGGCGTCCTTTATCATATCAAACTGATAGGTACTTGAAATAACCGGCGTAAGTTTATAATATTTTAGGTATTCTACATCTTTTAGATCAAGAACACCTCCTAGCACAAGGATAGGTTTTTTTATATCCACTTCTCTTAACTCTACAGCTTCTTCTATGCAAGCCACCGCAAAAGATTTTACATAGGGATTATCATCAAGAACTTTAGAAACCTCAGCACTTCCCATGCCATAGGCATTTGCCTTTACCACAGCAATTATAGGTTTATTCACACTATTGTAGATTTGGCTTATGTTGTTTAAAATGTTTTCCTTTAAAAGCTCTAAAACTATTCTCATTTTATTACTTTACACATTTTCACAAAAGCTTCAACACCAAATTTAGAAATCCCCTTGTTTAAAACAGCGCCTTTACAAGCCGTAGTACAAGCTTCTATAAAAAGTTTTGTGCTTTTAGAATTGGACTTAATGATCTTTGATAGTTCATTTTCGAGATCGCCACAGGCACTAAAATCGTGTTTTTGACCAAAATTAGCACAAGTTTCTAAAAACAAACCATAAACATCACATCTATCAAGGGCAAAAGAAGGGTTTAAGAGAAAAAGTGTTGCTAAAAACAATATAAGCATATTTCTATTCATAAGCGTATACACCTATACCAAAACGGTTAGCCATTTTAATGAACTTTTCTTTTTCAAGCACGTAAACTTTTCCTTTTTGAATAGCAATAGCTTTTGCCTTTACCTCTTTTAAAGTATTTAACGTATCTATACCAACGGTGGGTACATCTATCCTAAAATCTTGATTTGTACGGGCTGATTTTATCACCACAGTACCTTTACCAGCTATATCAAAAGCCCTAAGAATAGTTTTGTCTGTACCTTCCATAGCCTCCACAGCCACAACGGCTTTTTGTTTTATCACCACCGTTTGACCTATGTCCATATCTGCAATATTCTTTGCTATCTTTGCACCAAACTCTATATCTTCAACAACATTTTTATCCAACTCTACATCGTTTAAAAGCCCTTCTTTTTCTATTAAAAGCTCAAATAAATAAGGCTTTGGATCCAAAAAGCTAAAACCCTCTTCTTGCATAAAATCCATAAAAGCCCTTATAATACTTGAAGGGGTTTTGTCTTTTAAAGAAGTAAGTATCGAAACAGCCTTTATATCGTAATTTCTCGGATCTAAACTGAGTTTATGTTCAAATTTCCCAAGCATCACTATCTTATTTACTTTTTTTTCTTTTAAAAGCTCTATGAGTTTAGAGATTTTACCAACAGGTAAATAAACATCTGCCTCTATAGTGGTGATATCTTTAGCGCCTACTGTAAAAACCTCTTCTTTGTTCTTGATAGCATTTTTTCTAAACACTTCTGGTAGTTCACCAGCACCAGCTATAAGGCCTATTTTCATTTTATATTTATTATATCATTTGCATATATAAAAAGTTGTACCGTCTTTTACTTCTACTTTTAGGTTAAAATTGTGCACTTGAGCCACCGCTTTTACTATAGAAAGCCCTAGGCCAAGTCCTCTTTTATCTTTTGAAACCCTGTAAAAACGTTCAAATATATAAGGCAAGTTCTCCTCAGGAATACCAGGGCCAAAATCTTTTACATAGATACAATCCCCTGTATATCCAAGTATAATATCTTTATCAGAATACTTAATAGCATTTTCCAAAAGATTTTTCACAGCTATTTTTAAATAGTGTGGGTCTGCTATCCAAGTATCTTGGCTTTTAATATCAAGAATGATATTTCTATTTTGGATTGAGAACTCTTCTTTTAGTTGATTAAGAAGCGAAACCACATCTACCTCTGTTTTAGATATAGGTATATTTGATTCTAAGCGAGCCAAAGCCAAAAGGTCTTCTGTAAACTTACTAAGTACATCCGTCTGTTTATAAACCTTCTTAAGCACATCAAACATCTCATCTTCTTGATAAACCCCTGTCAAAATAAACTCAATTTGAGCTTTTATGTAGCTAATTGGGGTTTTAAATTCATGAGAAACATCCGCTATAAAGTTTTTCTGGATTTTTATGGTATTGTTTAATTTTTCTACCATGTTTTTAAAAGCCCTAAACATTATCCCAAATTCATCGCTGGAACTACTATCTGGAATATCTATGTCCATATTACCAGCGTATATATTTTCAGATATCCTTGTAATATCATCAAGCTGTTTTAATATTTTGTTTAAAATCGTATATATGGTAAGTACAGAAAATACAACAACTCCTATCGTAAGGACAGTAAGCATATAAATAAATTGCTTTATAACCTTGTTTATCTCTCTTAACCTACCTATTACTACAAAATAAACATCCTTTGTCTTTTTGACTATGTAAGCGTAATCTTCTCCGTTCTCTTCAAAAGTACCCATTGGTTTCTTTAAAAATAGGCTTAAAATATAGTTGTTTATAGGTATGGGTTTTTCAGAATCTTCAAAAGACCCTACACTTAGCACACCACCATTTGAAGATAAAACAACAGCAGTTATATTTTCTGATGTAATATCGTCTATCATATCTTTAGCCTCTTTGGCAAGATCGTTTGAATATATAGAATAGAACTCTATAACAGGTTTTGCTTGATTGTTTAGATATGTATACATATAGTTTATTAGGATTTTATGAAGAACAAACGATGTGCTAATGGCTACAAACCCCATACTTAAAATTACAAGAACACTAAAAAGGGTTATGAGTTTTAATCTAAAACTTGATATATTTTTAAACCATAGCATTAAACGTTAAAGGGTTTGCTTCTCTTCCTTTATTTCATAGCATTCTATTTCGTCTTTCACTTTTATATCGTTGTAGTTCTCAAGCTTTATACCGCATTCGTAACCTCTAGCTACCTCATTTACATCTTCCTTGAAACGCTTTAAAGATTCTATCTTGCCATCGTATATTACAACACCGTTTCTTATAAGTCTTGCCCGTTGATTTCTAACAATTTTACCCTCTAATACATAACAACCAGCTACAGTACCAGCACCCTTTACCTTAAAAGTAGCTCTTACTTCAGCAAGTCCAAGGGTGATTTCTTTCTTTACCGGTGAAAGCATACCGCTTATGGCTTTCTTCACATCGTCTAAAAGCTCATAGATGATGCCGTAAACCCTTATATCAACTTTCTCCCTTTCAGCGGCTTCTTTTGCTTTAGCGTCTGGTCTTACGTTAAAACCAAGTATTATTGCCTTTGCGGCTTTTGCAAGCATTACATCGCCTTCGGTGATAGAACCAACGCCTTCATGGATTACCTTTATGCTAACTTCTGAGGTTTTTATATCTGATAAAGATTTTTTAATGGCTTCCAAAGAACCTACGGCATCGGCTTTTACTATAAGTTTAAGCTCTTTTACTTCACCTTCTTTGATTTTCTTAAATATATCATCTAAAGATATACCAAGCTCTTTGTTTTTATCTTGCTCTTTGGCCGTTTTTCTTATTTGAGCAAGTTCTTTTGCCTGCTTTTCAGAATCCACAACCTTTAATACATCTCCAGCCTCCGGCACTTCTTCAAAACCTATAATCTCTACAGCCATAGAAGGTGTTGCTTGCTTGACCTTATGGCCATAACTGTCCATCATAGCCCTTACTCTACCGTAAGTAGCACCTGCTACAAATATATCCCCCACCTTCAAAGTACCTTCCGTAACAAGTACTGTAGCCACTGGACCTTTTTGTTTGTCTAGTCTCGATTCTATAATAGTACCCTTTGCCTTTTTGTCTGGATTGGCCTTTAACTCCAACATGTCTGCCACAAGCATAACCATATCAAGAAGCTCATCAACTCCTTGCCCAGTTTTAGCAGACACGTCTACAAAAACAGTATCTCCACCCCACTCTTCTGGTATAATCCCCACCTCCGATAACTCTCTTCTTACTCTAGAGGGATCAGCACCTGGCTTATCTATTTTGTTAACTGCTACCACAATCGGTACGTTAAAAGCTTTAGCATGATTTATAGCTTCTATAGTCTGGGGCATAACACCATCATCAGCTGCCACCACCAATATAGCAACATCTGTTACCTGAGCACCTCTGGCACGCAAACTTGTAAACGCTTCGTGTCCTGGGGTATCCAAGAATGTAATAAGCCTTCCATCCTTAGTCTTTACCATGGAAGCGCCTATGTGTTGAGTTATACCACCCTTTTCTCTTGCAGCAACGTTGGTTTTTCTTATAGTATCAAGCAATGTAGTTTTACCATGGTCTACGTGCCCCATCACCACTACTACCGGAGGACGTGGTTTTAGCTTCGATGGGTCTTCCTCTTCTGGTTCTTCCTCTTCTATAACCACTTCCGGTTTTTTTATCTCAGCTAGGTATCCAAACTTTTCGGCTATTTTAACAGCTAAGTTAGGATCTATGTTTTGGTTTATAGTTACCAAGATACCTTCTTGGAAAAGTTCTTTTATAATTTGATTTGGACCCACTCCTAAAAGCTCGGCAAACTCTCTTACAGATATAACTTCAGGAATTTCTATTATCTTTATCTCTTCCTCTTTCTTTGCTTCTTCTTTTGGTGGAGACGGCTTCTGAGGTTCTTTCTTAGGTTTTTGAGAAGGCGCCTTTGGAGATTCTTGCTTTGTTTCGACTTTTTCTTGTTTTTCGGCTTTTACCTGTATTGGCTCTTCTTTCACCTTCTCTTGAACTGACTGTTTTTCTTCAATAGGTTTTACTTCAGTTAAAGGTTCTTGTTTTGGTTGTTCTTTAGCAATATTTTCCTCAACAACTTTATGCATATGCTCTTCAGGTTTTTCGATAGGTTTATCTTGCTCCATCTTTTCTTCTACTATCTTTTCTTCTGGTTTTTCTTCCGCCACAGGTTTTGATTCTACAGGTTTAGAAGTTTCTAAGAGTACTGGTGCTGATGATTGCTCTTCTTTCTTTGGCTCTGGTATAACAACTTGATCTTTTGTTTCTTGTTTTATTTCTGGTTTTCTTGCTGGAGGTTCTTGTTTTTTCGATGCTTGTATTGGTTTTTGTTGAGGTCTTTTAGAAGTTGGTTTTTGGCTTTTAGTAGATTTAACATGCTCTTTTTCTACTTCCTTAGCGACAATTTTTGGAGTTTCCTCAACAAGCACAGCACCTGAAAGCTCATAGTAATCTATCAAAAAATCTTTGTCTTCTTCTTCTATATACTGCGTAACTTGGGATATGTTTTTGCTACGCCATTCTCTAAGTACACTTTTTATTTCGTCTACTCTGTCCTCTAGACCATAGGTTTCAACAAAATCTTTTAACCTTATACCGCTTTTTTTCTTTGACATACTATTATTATACCTGAAAACCTTGAAAATTATTATACTTTATGAAGCCTTAATGGAGTCGACGGGACTTGAACCCGTGACCTCCGACATGCCATATCGGCGCTCTCCCAACTGAGCTACGACCCCTAAATAAAACTAAGTATATTTTACATCAATTTTTGTTTATTTTCAAGTTTTTCTTTCTGCTCCCTATATATATCTTCAAAATCACTTTTAGGACTAGATTTAAGTTTATCTAAAAGTGCTTTTCTTCTTCTGATCTCTTCAGACACTAAAACTTTGCTTTCTTGTTTAAGACTACCTATAAGTCTTTCGTAAGCCATAAACAACCTCCTTTTCAAAAATGGTACAACTATATATATAACAAATAAACAATTTTGCAATGATCAACTGATAAATATTATAAAAAGAAGGTTGTTATTTAAATAAAAGCCCCAAAACGGGGCCAAATTATTATGGAATAAAGCTTGCTTTAAATTTGTCTAAGGCTGTTTTTAGCTTAGCTTTTACAGAGTCATCTATGGCTTTTTTGGTCTTTAACTCATCCAAGAGGTCTTTAAAGTTTGCATCTAAAAATCCATATAACTCCATTTCAAACTTTCTTACAGATGATACAGGTATATCGTCAAGGTAACCGTTTGTACCTGCGTATATAGCTATAACTTGCTTTTCTACAGGTATAGGACTGTAAGGACCTTGTTTTAACAATTCCACAAGCCTTAAACCTCTATTGATGGTGTCTTGAGTAGCTTTGTCTAGGTCAGAAGCAAATTGCATAAAAGCTTCCAATTCTCTAAACTGAGCTAAGTCAAGTCTCAAAGTACCAGCCACTTGTTTCATGGCTTTTATCTGAGCACTACCACCAACCCTTGACACAGAAAGACCAACGTTTATAGCCGGTCTTATACCCTTGTTAAAAAGGTCTGGTTCCAAATAAATTTGACCATCGGTGATAGATATAACGTTTGTTGGTATATAAGCTGACACGTCGCCAGCCTTTGTTTCTATTATAGGAAGTGCCGTCAGAGAACCTGCGCCAAGCTCATCGTTTAGCTTAGCCGCTCTTTCAAGAAGTCTTGAGTGTAGATAAAATACATCACCAGGATAAGCTTCTCTTCCGGGAGGACGTCTCACCAACAAAGAAAGTTGTCTGTAAGCTTCTGCATGTTTTGATAGGTCGTCGTAAACGATAAGAGCGTGCTTACTGTTGTCTCTAAAATACTCACCTATAGTACAACCTGTAAATGGCGCCAAGTATTGCAAAGGAGCTGGGTCTGTAGCAGAAGCCACCACAACAGTGGTATATTTCATAGCACCTTCTCTTTCAAGAAGCTCTATAATACGGGCGGTGGTAGATTTCTTTTGGCCTATAGCCACATATATACAATAAACATCGGTATCTCTTTGGTTTAAAATAGTGTCTATAGCAACGGTGGTTTTACCAGTAGCCCTATCTCCTATTATAAGCTCTCTTTGCCCTCTACCTATTGGTATCATAGCGTCTATAGCTTTTATACCGGTTTGAAGAGGCTCGTGAACGGACTTTCTTTTTACTATACCCGGAGCTATCTTTTCTACTGGGCTTCTTTGCTTTGCGTTGATGGGTCCTTTGCCATCTAGTGGATTACCTAATGGATCTATAACTCTACCTACAAGCTCTTCACCCACAGGAGCATCCAATATTCTACCCGTACGCTTTACTATACTACCTTCTTTTATACCAGACTCTGAACCAAGTATTATGATACCAACGTTGTCTTCTTCAAGGTTAAAAGCAAGTCCAGCCTCACCGCTATCAAATTCCAAAAGCTCGTTGGCCATAACGTTATCAAGACCGTAGGCTCTTGCAACACCATCACCTACAGCATAAACTACGCCAACCTCTTCCATCTTTATGTCTGTTTCAAAGCTTTGAAGCTGAGATTTCAGTATCTCCAAAGCGTCGTCATAAGCAAGTGTCATATCTCACACCCTTTTATCAAGGATACCCTTGATGCTGGTATTTTTACCCCGCCTTCTTTCTAGCGTGAAGGCCATTCCAGCTGGCGGCTTTTACCTTCACACTGTTTTATAAGCTTTTAACTTTATTAGACAAATTTTGCAAAACACCTCTTACAGATGTATCAAGCACCAATCCAGAAAGCCTTAACTCAAACCCACCTATCAGTGCTTCGTTAACAGATATTTCTGGCTCTATCTTTCTATTTAAAACCTTTTCAACTCTTTGTATTATTTCGTCTACAAGCTCTTTTGCAGGCTCTTTAGCGAATATAAGTTTACCTTTATAAATAGACAATATCTTTTCAGATTCATAATCAAACAGCCTTTTAATCTCATCAACAATTCTAAGAAGGTTTAAATCAATAAGCTCATCCACGAAAAACTCTATTTCTTTTGGTATATTACCCTTTTGTATAAGACTTTTTATAAAAAGTTTTTTTTGCTCATTTGGCACAAAAGGAGACAAAACAAAATCCCTAAATTTTGGTTCTTTTCTATAAAGTACTCCTAAAAGCCCTAAAAAATCAGATACAGCGCTAAGAGATTCTTTATCTTTTGGAACGGAAGAAATGATCTTCTTTGCCAGCTTTCTAGCCAACTCCTTGTTTACCTTCATTTGCCTAACCTCTCAAGCCTTGACTTTATGTAAGAAATTTCTACCTTCTCATCTTTAAAAGCCTCTTTCAGCTTAACCTCTGCTTTTGATATCAAAGATGAACTTAGCCCAGATATAAGTTGGGACTTTAACCTGTTGGCTTCTACTTCTACCATTTCTTTACCCATTTTCTCTATGTTCTCGGCCACTATCTTTGCATGAGACAGTATCTCATCATATTGTGCTTTTGCAAGTATTCTTTGATTTTCAAGAGTTTTTTCATATTTCTTTCTTGCTTCTTCAACTTCTTTTTTGGCCAAAGATACAGCCTCTCTATTTGATAAAAGCTTAGAAAGAGGTTCTTCTACTTGAGATACTAATGATTTGTAAGCTTTCTCAAACATATCTTTTATTTGCTTACCGGCAAACTTATAAACTAAAGCAAAAAATAATATTACGTTAACAGCTTTCCATATATTTTCAAATACATAGTTAGACATAAACTTACCCCTTTATTACCTTTTCTACCAGTGATTCTACTAAAGAGTCCAAAGAAGCTTCCAAAACTTTTTTCTGTTCTTCTAATTCTTGTTTTATCTTTTCTATTTGAGTACGATATTCAAGTTCAGCCTTTTCCTCTGCTTCTTTTAATATTCTTTGTTTCTCATCGTTTGCTTTTTTTATAGCTTCTTCCAAAATCTGTTGGGCTTCTTTTTTAGCTTTTTCTAAGATCTCTTGAGCTTCTTTCAAAAGCATTTCGCGTTCTTTGGCAAGAGCCTGAGCTTCTTTAAGCGTTTTATCAGCTTGATCTTGTCTTTCTTTAGCTATACCAAGATACGGTTTCAAAACCATATAATTTACAATGGCTACAAAAACTAAGAAAAGGACAATCTCCACAAACAAGGTTTCATTGGGTATAACACCTATACTCATACTAAGCCTCCATCAAAATATTATTATAACATGGCTCCATAGCTTTTGCGCAAATTAAATACACTTACTAACGTAGATATAGTATATTATATATTATGAAAAAACAAGAACAAAATAATACACCAAGGTATGTAAACAAAGAAGGCTTACATGAAAATGAGATTGTGGAAACTTATCAAGCAGGTATTGAGCTTTTAGGACCAGAGATAAAATCCATAAGGAACAAGCAAACCGTATCTTTCAAAGATGCTTTTGTTAGAATAGAAAACGGAGAAGCGTTTTTACACAACTTATACATAGCTCCCTACAAGTACGCCACCATAAAACCCCCAGACCCACTTAGAAAGAGAAAATTACTTCTTCATAAAAGGGAAATTTTGAGGCTTTTAGGAAAATCAAAGGAAAAAGGTTATACGATAATACCGCTTAGCCTTTACTTTAAAAACGGCAAAGTAAAAGTAGACATAGCACTAGTCAAGGGTAAAAAACTTTACGATAAAAGAAAAGAGCTAAAAGAAAAAGACATAAAGAGAGAACTACAAAGAGAGTTTAAAGGGAGAGTAAAGCTCTAATGGAAAAAGAAGAGATAGTTACTGCTATAGAAAGTTTTCTATCTTCTAAGAAAAAGCCTGTTTCTTTCGGCGAACTTGCCAAGCATATACCAGTGGATAAAAAGATACTTAGGAAGGTTCTAAGAGAGTTAATCAAACAAGATAAAATCATCACCACCAAAGGACATTTTAGCCTAAACAGAGAATCTATAAAAAAGGTGGTGGGCGTCGTAGAGGCAAATCCAGCAGGTTTTGGATTTTTAATACCAAAGGATGGTTCTGAAGATATATACATACCATTTTTTGAAATGCAAAAAGTGTTTGATAAAGACGAGGTGGAAGGATATGTGGTCCTTTACAAAGGAAAAGAAGAGCTAAGAATTGAAAGGGTCCTAAAACGAGCCAGAAAGGAGTTTGTTTGCAGTATATCAAATTTCAAAAAATGCATTGCAAATCCAGTAGATGAAAACCACTTTCACGATATAGAACTTTCTAAAAACCAATGCAAAAATATAAAACCAGAGCAACTTGTACTTGTAAAAATAACAAGATATCCTACAAAGACTCAAAAAGCCAAAGGAAAAATAATTGAAATAATAGGAAATCCATCTGAGAGCTTCTTGTCTTTGGAGCTTTTAAAAAGAAAATACAACTTAAAAAATCAATATCCAAAAGAAGCTATAAAAGAGTTAAACTCGTTTTTAGAAAAATTTGATTTTCAAAAAGAGATATCAAGACGAAAAGACTTAAGAGACCAACCTTGTTTTACCATAGACCCAGTAAGAGCAAAAGACTTTGACGATGCGGTTTATCTTGAAAAAGAAGGTGATGACTACAGGCTTTTTGTACATATAGCAGATGTGTCTTTGTTTGTAAAATTTGGAAGCGCCCTTGACAAAGAAGCATACGAAAGAGGTACCACAGTTTACCTTCCAGGAGAAGCTATACATATGCTTCCGGAAGAGCTATCCTCAAACCTTTGTAGCCTTGTGCCAAATGAAGACAGATTTTGCCTTAGCGTTGAAATGGTTTTTGATAAAAGCGCAAAACTAAAACATTACGAGATATATGAAAGCGTTATAAACTCAAAGGCAAGGCTTACCTACGACCAAGCTTTAGATATAATAACTGGCAAAATCAAGCCACCACTTCCAAGCATAAGAGAAACACTTATTGAGATGGAAAATCTTTATAGAAAAAGACATAAGATAAGATGGGACTTAGGAAGTATAGACTTTGACCTACCAGAGGCCGAGATCGTAATAGACGAAACAGGTGAACCAAGCGCTATACTACCTTACGAAAGACATATAGCTCATAGGATAATAGAGGAATTTATGGTATCTGCCAACGAAGTGATAGCAACATTCATGAATGAGAAATCAGATTTAGGCTTTTACAGAGTTCATGAAAAACCAAATAAAGACAAAGTCCAAAATCTTCTAACTATACTATCTGGGCTCGGATACAAAACTACAATGCCAGATGACTTCGAGCCAAAGTTCTTTCAGCGGATTATAGAACATTTTGAAGGAAAAGAGGAGGAGTTTTTGGTGAGATTTTTAACCTTAAGAAGCATGCAAAAAGCCAAATACTCACCCATAGATATAGGGCACTTTGGCCTTGCATCAAAACATTATACACACTTTACCTCTCCCATCAGAAGGTATCCAGATATCATAGTACATCGGATAATAAAATCCATCTTAAAGAAAAAACCTTTAGCTTTTAATATGAGCTACCTTGAAGAAGCGGCAGTGCATTTGTCTGAAAAAGAACGTTTGGCTGACAAAATTGAATACGAAGCTATAGATTTCCTAAGGGCAAGGTTTATGAAAGATAAGATAGGAGAGATATTTGAAGGCATTATCACCGGTATAATACAAAACGGTATCTTCGTGCAGATAAAAACCATATTGGCCGAAGGGTTTGTAAGCATAAGTTTTATGGAAGGTGATTTTATCTACGACCAAGAAAATCACAGGTTTATAGATGCCAAAAGCCATAAAACTTATAGATTGGGAGATAGTGTAAAAGTAAAAGTCATAAAAGTAGATGAACAAAAAGGAAAACTAGACTTTGAGATTGTAGAAGAAATTATATAAAATAAAAAATGGCGGTAGGAGGATTCGAACCTCCGACCTAAGACTTATGAGATCTCCGCTCTAGCCTCTGAGCTATACCGCCTTTATATTACTTTGAAGAAAGCCAATTTATTATAGCTTCTCTTTCTGATGCTGGCAAAGCCATAGCTGGTCTACAGTGAGATATAGCTTCTACAAGTTCTTTTTTCTTGCCAGCAAACTTTGTGTGAAGCTCTTTAGCAGATGGGGCTCTCTTGCCATTGTGACACTGCATACAGTGCATTTCAAATATCTTTTGCGGGGTCATGGCAAAAGCCCCAAAACTTACCGTCACCAAAAGTCCTAAAGCCAAAGCTAAGTTTCTCATATATATTAATATATTACATTTTCTTAGCTTTTTCTATAGCTTCATCTATGCTTCCTACCATATAGAAGGCATTTTCTGGAAGATCATCGTATTTACCGGTGAGTATTTCTTTAAAGCTTCTTATTGTATCTTCAAGCTTTACGTAAGAACCAGGCATACCAGTAAATTGTTCTGCTACGTGAAAGCGTTGAGATAAGAATTTTTGTATACGGCGAGCTCTATTTACTATAGCCTTATCTTCATCAGAAAGCTCTTCCATACCAAGTATAGCTATGATTTCTTGAAGCTCTTTGTATCTTTGCAGTATACGCTTTACTTCCATGGCTACATTGTAATGCTCTTGGCCTACAAATTCTGGAGCTAAGTATTTGGATGTGGACTCAAGTGGGTCTATAGCAGGGTATATACCAAGCTCTGTAAGTCTACGAGCCAACACCGTTGTGGCGTCCAAATGAGCAAATATAGAGTAAGGAGCAGGGTCTGTGATGTCGTCAGCAGGCACATAAACCGCCTGCACAGATGTAATAGAACCTTTTTTGGTAGAAGTGATACGCTCTTGCACTTCACCAACGTCTGTATTCAATGTAGGTTGGTATCCAACGGCAGAAGGCAATCTTCCTAAAAGCGTAGAAACCTCAGAACCCGCTTGCACAAATCTAAATATGTTATCTATAAATGTCAAAACATCTTGCCCTTGAACATCCCTAAAATATTCAGCCATTGTAATACCTGTTTGAGCCACTCTAAACCTCACACCTGGTGGCTCGTTCATCTGTCCATAAACCATAACGGTGTAGGGCAAAACACCAGAGTCTTTCATTTCATGCCATAGGTCGTTTCCTTCACGGGTGCGCTCACCAACACCTATAACCACCGAATAACCTTTGTGAAATTTTGCTATGTTGTGTATTAGCTCTTGCATTAAAACGGTTTTACCAACCCCAGCACCACCAAACAAGCCTACTTTACCACCTTTCACGTAGGGCTCTAACAAATCTATAACTTTTATACCGGTTTCAAGTATCTCTACCTTTGTGGATTGCTCTGTAAGAGGTGGTGGGTCCCTAAACATCGGCCAATAGTCTGTGGCTTTTATATCGCCAGCTTCATCGATAGGCTGTCCTACTACGTTAAAAACCCTTCCAAGGATGCCGTCTCCAACAGGTACCTTTATAGGACCGCCTAAATATTGAACTTTGGCACCTCTTTGTATACCGTCTGTAGATCCCATCGCTATAGCCCTTACTCTTTTTTCTCCTATGTGCTGAGCTACTTCCAAATAAAGCTTTTCAGTAAGCCACTCGTCGTTGTCCCCCATAAATCTTCTGTCCATAACAAGCCCGTGTCTTATTGGGGGCAATTCTTCTGTGTCAAATTCTACGTCTAACACCGCTCCTATTACTTGAACCACCTTTCCTTCTTTCATACTTGCCACCTTTTAAAAGTTTTTACTATTATAGCATGTTTATATTTTGAAATCAACAAAAGCCGGCGATGGGACTCGAACCCACGACCTAGGCATTACGAATGCCTCGCTCTGCCGACTGAGCTACACCGGCTTAAACTATTTTTTCACGCTTTTAGAAGAAGGCTTTACTTCTGAAGTAGTTTGTGTTGGCACACTCGTTACTTGAGCTACATTTTGATAAGAAGGTACCATTGAAGAACCTCTTAGCTGTAGTTCTGGCACAGATTGGGAGGAGTTGTAAAGCAGATCACTTATTATTTGTGTAGGTATAGAAGCATGTGCAGTAGCCACCACTAAACCATTTGAGACATCTATTATTCTGGCATTTACAGATGTTGAGTAATCACCTACAGAATATGTACCTACCAACACATAACCTATTTTGTATTCTTTTCTTAAATTATTTATGTTTCTTGATAAATAAAATTCCCCTTTTGGATTTATAAGCATGAAGGTTTGAGCCCTTATATCTATAACTGCCATATTTTTCCTTTGAAGTTGAGATATCAAATCTTCAGATAAAAGCCTACCAAAATCCGTAGTTTGATGTAATTTATTTAGATCCACTATCACAGAGACACCTATTGGAGCTCTTATAGGCGTAAGCTCACTACAAACCAACTGATTTGCTATATCCTTTGCCATCTCATCCACACTTGTTATTGGCTTTTCATGACCCATCATACATGATTTATAATAATATTCTCTGCTGTAAGATTGCTGTATGTAGGCCGGTTGATTTGACGCTGGTATCTTCGGCTCAGCTACCACTTTCTTTTGATATATCGTCTGGTATATAACTTGATGCGTATCTTTCTCACCACCAAAAGCCAAACACAAAGCCCCAACCAATCCTAACATGAAAATAAAATTTTTCATAATACTATTATAATACACACATTGTATTAAGTTTTATACAAGTTCCCTACATCGTGAATATATATGAGCTAAAAGCATGAAAAAAACCTTGCTGCAAAAGCCAGGCTTTATTGTGGAGTAGGCTATGGCTTAAAAACAAGAATTATCCACCAGCAAAAAGAGATATATTTATCAGAACCTTATGATGCTATAATATTATGTTATGAGAATTGGTATAATAGGCGATGGGCAGCTTGCCATGATGAGCGTAATGGAAGGGCTCATGATGGATATAGATTTTGCTGTCTTATCTTTTGAGGGAGATTCCCCGGCTTCTTACGTAACTAAACATGTTTTCAAAGAAAACGAAGTGGAAGAGTTTGCAGCTTTTAGCGACGTTATAACCTATGAGTTTGAGCATTTTGACAAAAAGATATTTGGTTGTGAAAAGCTACTGGATAAGCTTTATCCTGGTGTAAAACCAATAGAGTTAAAACAAAACAGGCTTTTAGAAAAAAAATTCTTAAAGGATCACAACTTCCCAGTGGTGCCTTTTTACGAAGCTAAAAATACAGATGAACTTTTTGAAGTTGTAGAAAGTTTAAACAAAGAAGTGGTGGTAAAAACAATATCAAACGGCTACGATGGAAAAGGTCAGTATGTAATACATACTAGAGATGATTTAGAGCTTTTAAGAAATAGATTAAAAGACTATAAAGATACATTTTTAGTAGAGGAGTTTTGTTATTTTGATTTTGAAATGTCATTAATAGCCGGTGTATCAAAAGATAGAATAGTCTTCATGCCAATGACAAAAAATATACATAAAAACGGTATCTTACTGTATAACCATACAGATGTTTTTACAAACGAGGTACAAGAAAAAACCAAAGCTATAACTTCAAGACTTCTAAAAGCTCTTGATATAAAAAAAGGCGTTTTGGCAGTGGAGTTTTTCGTAAAAGCCAAAGACGTTTATATAAACGAATTTGCCCCAAGAGTACACAATACTGGACATCACACGTTGAATGATGCAGAATATTCCCAGTTTGAACTGCTTTTAAGAACAATGTTAGATATGCCAATACACTCCCCTTCTCTTATAACACAAGGTGGGATGATAAACATAATAGGTAATATAAATCTTACAAAAGAACTAAAAGATAGTATATTGTCTTTAGAAGGTGCTAGTCTTTATTGGTATAGAAAAACACCAAGAGAAGGGAGAAAATTAGGACATATAAACGTTGTTGGAAAAGACGTTGAAGAGGTGAAGGTTAAACTTAGAAATTTATCTAAACTTTTATACCCCTCGTTAAATATATGGTAAAATTATAGACTTATGAAGACATCTATAATAAGTCCAAAAGCTCAGATAGGTTTAAATGTAGAAATAGGTGAATTTTGCATCATAGAAGATGATGTAAAGATAGGAAACAACGTAAAGATAAAGAACAAAGTGCTTATAAGAAAAGGCACCATCATAAAAGACAACGTAAAAATATACGACGGAGCCATAATAGGCGAAGACCCCCAGCATCTTAAAGATAACGGCGAGGGTTCTATTGTAGAGATAGGTGAAAACACAATTATAAGAGAATACGTCACGATACATAGAGGAACTACTTTTGATAAGAAGAAAACCACCATCGGTGCAAACGTTTTCTTAATGGCTTATACACACGTGGCTCACGATTGTGTGGTAAAAGATGGTGTTATTATGGCAAACTGCGCTACACTTGGTGGGCACGTAGAAGTAGGTGAGTACGCTTTTATAGGAGGGCTTTCAGCAGCTCATCAACATACAAAAATAGGGGCTTACGCTATGGTGGGGGGACTAAGCGGTGTATCTTTGGATATTCCGCCTTTTGTAAAAGCGGCTGGCCCTCACGCTAAGCTTTTTGGCATAAACACAATAGGTTTAGAAAGAAGAGGTTTTTCCAAAGAGGATATAGAGATTATAAAGCATGTTTACAAAATAATTTTTAGAAGCCAAAAGCTAAAAAAAGATGCTATTGAAGAAGTGCTTTCTTTATACAAAGACAACAAATACGCTCTTATGTTTGTGGATTTTATTAAAAGCTCAAAACGTGGCGTAGCTAGAGAAGAAAGATGAAATTTAAAAGGAGGTATACAGTATGAACAACAGAAAAGACAGGATGATAGAAGAGTACATTCACGATCCTTACTTTAACAAAGAAAAGTACGAAGAGCCATCTGTATGCGAAGTTTGTGGGGTTGTCTTTAGGGACGGGGCATTTAGATGGGAAGAAGCTCCAAAAAATGCAAAAAAGATGATATGCCCAGCTTGCAGAAGAATTCAAGATAAGTATTACGGTGGTATAGTAGAACTAAGCGGAAATTTCCTAAAAACTCATAAAGAAGAGATAATGAATCTTATAAAAAATGAAGAAGAAAAAGAGAAAAACCTAAGACCCCTAGAAAGAATAGCCCTAATAGAAGAAAACGATGACAATATAACAATCAAAACCACTTACGAACATATAGCAAGACGCATAGGAGAAGCTGTACACAAAGCTTATAAAGGTAAACTAGAGCTACACTACCAAGAAGGGGCTCATTTTCTAAGGGTAAAGTGGCATAGAGACTAATAATTAAGCGTTTTCGTAAAAGCCTATATTGAGATAGCGATCATGTCTTTTTTGAACTATTTCATCTATACTGTATTTCAATACTTCGTTTAAGGCTTTTCTTAAGAAAAACTTTACATTGTAAAAGGTAAGCCTATGAGACATATGAGCCCCGCAGTAGGGCTCTGGTATTATACAATCTATTACACCCAGTTCATACAAATCTTGAGCAGTTATTTTAAGAGATTTTGTAGCCTCTTGGACCTTTGATTGGTCTTTGTAGAGTATAGCTGCACAACCTTCTGGTGATATTACAGAATACCAGGCGTTTTCAAGCATAAGCACTTTATCAGCCACCGCCAAAGCCAAAGCACCACCAGAGCCACCTTCCCCTATTATGATGGTTATAATATGGGTTTTTAGACTACCCATAAGCTCTATGCTTGTAGCTATAGCTTGAGCTTGGCCTCTTTCTTCTGCCCCTATACCAGGATAAGCACCTGCTGTATCTACAAAAGTTATAATGGGTATTTGAAATTTCTCCGCTAACTTCATTATCCTTTGGGCTTTTCTATAACCCTCTGGATGAGCCATACCAAAGTTTCTATATATCTTATCCTTCGTATCTCTTCCTTTTTGATGCCCTATTATACATACGCTCTTGTTGTAAAACTTCGCAAACCCAGATATTATAGCTGGATCATCTCCATAGCATCTATCCCCGTGAAGTTCTACAAAGTTCTTGAAAATAGCTTTTATATAATCTAAAGTCTGAGGCCTTTCGTTGTGTCTTGCTATGCTTACTCTATCCCACGGGCTTAAATTTTTGCAAAACTCTTTTGATATTTGTTTTAATTCTTTTTGAAAAGCCCTCAACTCTTTTTCTACATCCGTTTTACCTTGTTTGTAAAGTATTTTAAGCTGGTCTATCTTAGTTTTTAGTTCTTGTACATCCTTTATTGTCATTTTTTGCCCCTTCTGTAGAATTTTTTATACCCGGTTTGTTTTATGGCGTTTTTTATCCACTCTGACATCGTTTTCGTAGAAACGTAAGCGTCTTCTGGTATTTCTTGATTTAATTTCTTTGCCAAATCTTTGGCAAAAGCAATTTGCTTTTCTGTGGGGGGTGTATATCCATTTGTGTTTTCTTCGGTATTCTCCTCTTTTTTAGGACTATGCTCTTCTATAAAAGCTTTTATAGTTTCATAATCCGTAGAATGAGGTGGTTTTATATTTTTTGACCTTGCCAAAGATCTTGCAAACTCTATCATTTTCTTTGTAGCCATCGGCACTCGTTTCATTTCTACAAACTTAAGCCTATCTATGTTGTCTGATACAAATTCTTTTATGTTGTGCATAAACCTTATATAACCCTCTTTTGATTTTCGTTCTTTGTATATTCTTTCAAGCTCTTCTTCCCATGTGGTGGTCATCTCTGGCTTGGATACATCGCTATCTCTTAGAGATTTTATAAGCTCTTCTCCTTTTAGCGTAGGCAGTAAGGACTTATCTACTCTTGATATGTATTTTCTTTCTAAAAGCGTCTCTATTATAGAAGCCCTCGTGGCTGGGGTACCAAGACCAAGTTTTTCCATAACTCTAAGAAGTGTACCTTCTGTGTAAAGAACGGGTGGCTTGGTAAACTTTTGCAAAGCTTCTAAAGATCTCTTGTAAACTTTATCATCTGGTTTTAGGCTTTTAATATAATCAAAATCTAGTGTGTTGTAAGCATTTCTCTCTTTTTCTTGGTGGTTTTGAGGTTCTATATCCTCATCTTCAGACAAGGATTCTTTAATTTCAAGCTTGTAAGGTTTATATAAAGAAAGATAAGTCTTTTTATACTCTTCTTCTGTCAACGTTTCTATGTTTATATTTGATATAAAAGTAAATTCTTCTAATATCGTTTTTATAGTAATAATAGCATATTCGTAAGGTTCCATAAAAGCACCTACAAATCGTCTAAAAACGAGGTTGTATATATTTTTTTCTTCAACAGAAGCATCTTCTGGTATAGGTCCAAAGGGTATCAAAGCGTGGTGGTCTGTAAGCTTTGAACTATCAAATACCCTCTTACCAACTTTGTTTATATTCTTTGATAAAAATTCGTAGGTATCTTTATCAACTAACTTTTTTAAAATGTTTTTAACAAGATTTTTGGTTTCTTGATCCTCTCCGAGGTAGTTTGAGTCCGTTCTTGGATAAGATAAACACTTGTAAGATTCGTAAAGCTTTTGAGCTATATTTAACGTCCTCATAGAAGAGTATCCGTATATTCTGTTGGCTTCTCTTTGTAAAGACGTCAAAGAGTGTAAAAGTGGCGGATTTTCCTTTCTTTTAGTGATTTTTACATCTTTTACAATACCTTCTTTAACCTTTTCCAGTTTTTTTATTATTTCATCTTTTGATTCTTTTAAAAGCGGTGTAAAATATCTGGATTTTGGAACACCTGTAGTCTTTTCTGGATCTTCTTCTTCCAAAGCGTCTTTTAACGTCTTATAAGTTTTTTCTTGAGCTTTGTCCAATACCAAAAGCCCTACATAAGATTTATCTATACAATCATCACAAGCACTAAATATGGCTTTTATTACATAGTATTCTTTTGGTATAAAATCCTTAAACTCTTTATATCTATCCACTATAAGCTTAAGAGTGGGAGTTTGTACCCTACCTACAGACCATACACCACCTCCTGCTTTTACCGTCATAAGCCTTGTAAGATTTATACCTACTATCCAATCGGCATGTGAACGAGCCAAAGCAGAATAATATAAACTATCAAACAAAGAAGCATCTTTTAAATTTTCCATCTCCCTTATAATCACTTCTTTTGTAAGAGCATCGGATGTCCAAAATCTTTTTACAGAGCCTTTAAAGTGGTTTAACATCAAAATAAGCCTTGCTATCAACTCACCTTCTCTTCCAGCATCTGTGGCGATTACCACTTCGTCTACTTCTTTTAAAAGCTTAGATATCACTTTAAACTGATTCGAAGTTTTATCTATAACCTTGTACTTGAAAGTCTCTGGCAGTATCGGAAGCGTTTCTAAGCTCCACTTTCTTGGGGCTATCTCATCGTCTATTTCTACCAAATGACCTAAAGCCCAAGTGATATATAGGTTTTTTTCTTTACATTCAAAATACCCTTTCTTTGAAGCATCTTTGTTTAGGCTTTTACATAAAGCCGAAGCTATATCTCTTGCCACAGATGGTTTTTCAGCCAATATAAGTCTTTTCATAACTTTTTATGCCAACAAGCTATCTATTCGCTCTTTTAATATTGTAGTAGTGATCTCTCTTATTATAGCTTTTATATCTTCTTCTTTTATAGCTGTTTCTATTTCTTTTGTGGCTATATTCATAATTTCATTTCTCATGTTATTCACTATTTCGTTGACACTGTTTAACATAAGCGATTTTATATCCTCAGTGGCTATCTGAGATTGTATAGCGTTCTTTGCAAGCTCTTTAAAATCTATACCAGATAAAGACTCTCTTACAGAGTTTCTTATCTCTTCTTTTAGTACATCTACTATAATATCTTTTAAATGGCTTTTTGAAGAATCCATAGCTAAAACCTCCGATATCTTATCTAATCCTTTCTTAGCTTTTCTTGAACTAATATTATATTCTGATATAAGCTTTAAGACTATTGTTTTTAAAGAACTTTTTATTTCTGTTTTTACGATACCCACCTTCTTGACAATAGGTATACGGCTTATATCTATAGGAAACATATCGTCTAACACGATGATAACAGGAATATTTGCATTTTGATACATGTTTATAAGCTCTCTTGCCGCCGATACGCCTTCTGTGGTATCGTATATTATAATATCTGAATTAAGTATCTCATCTTTATTTATTTGTTCTGGTGAAAATATTTTTATATATGCTATATTTTCTAAAGCACTTTTTATGTTGTCTAGGAGCTCTTTGTCTTTTGATATTACAGATATTTCAACACCTGTATGAGATTCCTTATCATATTCATAATTTCCTTGAGTTTTTAAAGAATATTCGTTTACAGATTTATCTATTGAAACATTTTTATTTGATGTAATTAGCTCTTTGTATTTCTTTACAAGCTCTGGTAAAACAGGTAGCTCTCTATCCCTTGATATAATGATCTTACCAGGTATTTTTAGGTTGTCTGGGTCTATGGGAAAAAGATCATCCATCAGGACAATATACTTTGAGTTTCTATAGGCTTTTTCAAATAAAGAGTTCAAATCGTTCTCAGACACAAGGCCAGATACCGCATCGTAAATTATTATATCTATGTCTTTTGGTGCATTTCTTATAGCTTCCTCGCCGTTTTTCACAAAAATAACGTTCTCTCCCGAAAGAAGATGTTGTAACTTTTCTATTAAAAGCCTATCAAAAGAAGATACCAAAATCTTCATGATTTGCTCTCCTTAGAGCGTTCTTTTGCATAACTTAGTATTATGTCTATTATACGCTTTGCTTCTTCCGAGCTCTCTTGGGGTATTATCTTTGCTGTGGCGATGGTAAGCCTTAAAGCTTTCAGCCTTTCTATCAGCTCTTCATCAAGATAATCCACAAAAGTTTTCCTAAGACTCCATACTATCCATGTTGCTATTGCAAGCCCTATCAAAAACATACCAACGGCTATAGGCGTCTTAAAAAGCTCTGTCATAATATCGCCAAAACTGGTTATCTTGATACCTACTATTACTGTATCGTTTCCTATCTTCTGGGTAGTCCCATGAAATAGATTTTGGTCTATGGGATGGTTTATAAGGTTTGTGGATTTTATAACACCGTTTGGAGTCCTCACAACCACCACCATATCTTCACCATAAGGTAACACTATTTGATTTGAATTTGATTTTATGCTGTATAAAGCCATTGCCATATCTTTTGATATATGCTCTTCTTTTGTATAATAATAATAATCTGAGGCTATGTAAAAACTACCCACTATAAAAAATATTGCGCAAAACATGGCAAAAAGCGATGTAAAGAGGTTCATATTATACTCCACCTATTGTAATATTTTCCACCAACACCGAAGGAGATCCCACGTGTCCAAAAAATCTAAAATCATTTCCTATGAGTTTTATTTTCTTTAAAAGCTCCAAAAAGTTTGAGGCTACAGTTACCGCTCTTATGGCATACATAGGTTTTGCATTTTTATAAACAATACCAGAAGCACCCAAAGAAAAGTTTCCAGAAATAGGGTCTGCCATATGAAGACCCATAAGCTCTGTGATATATACACACTCTTCATAAGCACCAAGAAGTGTTTCTAAAGAATTGTTTTTAGGTACCAAGTAAAAGTTGTGAATTCCAGTTTGTGGTACAGACCTATAACCTGCTCTTACGCTGTTGGCAGTAGACTCTTGATTGGATTTTTTAGCTGTGTATATGTTGTGTAAAAACATCTTAAAAACACCGTTTTCCACCACTATATTTTTTTGGGTTGGATTTCCATCAGCATCAAAGCGAGAACTTCCCAAAGCTCTATTTATGGTACCATCATCTATTATAGTTACCTCTTCGCTGGCTATTTGCTCTTGTAGTTTGTCTTTTAGCATAGTTTTATTTTTTATAAGAGAGTCTCCTAAAAATACACTGGAAAATGCCCTTAGCAAAGACACCATGCTATCTGGTGAGAAAACTACCGGTAATGATTTTGTTTCAAAGCTTTTAGGATTAAGAAGATTTACCGTATTTATAGCTATTTCCTTTGAAAGTAAATCAAAATCCAAATCCTCATAAAATCTACTAGCTATATAAGAGCATCCAGAAGATGTATCTTCACCATCTTTTGCTATAGCACATCCCATCACAAAGAAACCGCTCAACGTTTCTTCTATTTTTACTCCGTAGGAGTTTTCCATAAGATAAGAATATGTGGATTCTGTGTAAGATAAGTCTCTAACCAAAGCTATACGAGGATCGTAAGCCTTTATCTTATCTTCTGTCTCTAAGAGTTTATTTATCTTTGTTTGTCTATCCTTAGACAGACCTTCTTTATCAAAGAGCTCTATTTGGTTTTTATTTTCTTTTTGTTCTTTTAAAAGCTCGAAAACATCCTCTTTCTCTTGAGATATAGCTATATCCATTGCTATTTTCGTACAATCTTCTATATCTTTTTTTGTAAGCTTTGTAGTATAAGAAAATCCAACTTTCCCATCTTTTATAACCCTTATACCCAAACCTTGTTCTTTTGAGGCTTCAACTCTATCTATAGCCTTATCCTCAATGTCAATCTTTACTTTGTTAGATTGACTTACATATATCTCAAACTCAAACCCTTCTTTTATGACATTTTTTACAATAGCCTTTATATCTTCCATAGTTTTATTATAAACTAATTTTCATCAAAAAATAATCAAGAGTTATACATATGATTAAGTAGTCAACATTTTCATCAAAAATTCATCATTTTGGTTTTATATTTATAACATCAACCTTAAGGAGGTATTGATATGAAAAAGCTATCAAAGGCAGTATTAGGAGTTGCCATTTTGTCTGGAGTTGTGTTGGCACAACCAACAGCTTCCAAGGAGACCAAATCTCAGGAAAAATTTGAGCATGTGAAGGCTCGTATTCTTCATATGATTGACAAGAGAATGGACTTCTTAGCAAAACACAAAGCTTGTGTAGAAAAAGCTCAAAACTGGAAAGAGCTAAGAGCCTGCAGACCACATAAAAAAATGTGGCATAAACACATGTGGCATAAACCCATGAAAAAGATGGAACAAAAGTAAATTATTACAAGTCTGCCACGCTAAACAAGTATGCCGCGGTTTACCCGCGGCATCATAAAAAAACGCTTTAAACATATTATATTATTATATAAAGGAGGAAAAGATGAATAGATTTGTAAGAATAGCTAGTATAGTAAATTGTGGCATACTTGTCGGTCTATCGGCTGTGCTTTTTTCCTGTGCACAAACTGGCCAATATAGTTTATCTCCAGCTGGCCAGCAAGGAGCAGCCGTTGGCGGTATCTTAGGTGCCACTGCTGGTACGATGTTAGACAATAGCAACAGATGGCGCGGTGGAGTTATAGGTGGTGTTATGGGCGCCATACTTGGTGGAACCTTAGGTCAGATAGCAAACGAAGCTGCTCAACAAGCAGCTACACAAAATCAGCCAGTCCAATATTCAAATGGCAATCAAACAATCCAAGCTATACCACAAGGCCAAGCTCCAAACGGCTGTCAAACTGTAACCACAAAATACTATCAAAATGGACAACTTGTAAAAACAGAAACCAGAGAGATCTGTCCAAGTCAATAGTAAAATTTAACTTTAAAGCGGGTTTTACCCGCTATGGCTTTAACAATTTTTATGTAATGTTTTGATATTTCTTAATTTTTGACAACACAGATTTGACATAGCTCCAGTTATCCGCGTTTATACCGTTGTAAGCTTTTATAGCAGTTGGCCAATTTCCATACTTCTGAAAATCTCTAGCCAGTATAGCAGTACCAGCCTCTATGTTGGTATCTATATCAAACAGTTGGTTTTTATCTTCTATATTTAGCTCTTTCATTATATCTATATTGTGATCGTAGTTCACCTGCATTAGCCCCCTATCTGTAGTACCATCTTTGTTGTGATTTACAGAGTAAGGATTAAAAGAAGATTCTTGATCTATGATAGCGTATATAAGTTCTTTGGGAATATGGTATTTGGAAGAAGCTCTATCCACCGCTTGCTCTATTTGACTTCTAAGGTCTTTTGGCAAACTATCAAAGCTATATCCTATGGCTTCTTTTGTGTTATCTGTGATGAGATTTGTTAAGCTGTTATAATTTTCATTGTCTGTGGGAGGATCTTTATCGGCAATAGGAGGGTCTTGATTGGCACTAACCATATCAAAAAATTTAAACATTTCTATTAAAGAGGAGTTGTCTGACATAAAACCATCTTTTGTAAAGGGAATAAACTTTGATTTGGTTTCTTGAGAGTTTTCTGATTTTAACGTATCTTCAAAAGAAGGCACATCTTCTTTTATCGTTTTGAGAACTTTCTCTTTAGCCCCACCACCTTTTATAAAGCTTGTTAAGTCCTCTATCCTCATAACATTATTTTATCTCTTTTAAAAATTCTAAAATCTTTTTCTTTTGACCTGGTTCTTCTTCTCCTTTTTTGTTTACTATGTGTAGGGCTTTTAGCAACAACTTTTTGGCTTCTTTTGGTTGTCCCAGCATAAGTTTTATCATACCAAGATGTTGTATAATCACGGAATCTTTTGGATTTAGCTTGTAAGCCTCTTCTTCGTATTTTAAAGCCTTTTGATAATCATGCAAAAGAAAGTATCCATAAGCTAAGCTATCGAGATAAGATGGGTTTTTAGGAGAAAGTTCTACGGCTTTTTTCACATACTTCATCGCTTCCTTTATATCTTTATTGTAGATAAGCATAGTATAGCCTAAGTAGTTTAGCATATCTGCATCATCTGGTTTTAACTCAACTACTTTTTTTAAATCCTTTATTTCGTTGTCTATTTGATGGAGCTTATCTTCAATCATAGCTCTTATGAAATAGCTTCTATAATCATGAGGATTTAGCTTTATAGATTGATCGGCGTATACTTTTGCCCTTATGTAATGACGATGGCTAGCCGCTATTATAGCTTTAAATATGTAAAGTTTTGAGCTCAAGGGATTGAGTTTTAAGCCCTTTTCTATATAAAGTATAGCCTCGTTGTACTTACCTTCGTCTATCAAAATACTCGCTATTCTTTCGTATAGCTTTGGCTTTTTCTTGTCTATTTGAAGAAGCTTTTTATATACTTCAAGGGCTTTCACCGGTTTATGAGCAGCTTCCAATGCTAGTCCGTAAAGGTAAGCAATGGGTTTATTGTTTGGATGCTTCTTATACAAAGGGGCTAAAACCGATAGAGCCTTCTCGTATCTCATGCTTTGGAGCAAAGATAATGCATACTGATACTGATAGTTTGGATTATTCTTATTTAGTTCCGCAAGTTTTTTGTATATATCCGAAGCTTTGTAGCTAAGGCCTAATTTGAAAAATAGGTTACCTAATCGCTCCAATGCACTTATGTTAGACGGGTCTTTTTTTAGTATATCCTCATAAAGTTTTTCCTCATCTTGATATTTGCCTTCTTGATCGTATATACTTGCCAAAGTATCTACGGCCTCATCAAAGTTTGGTTTTAACTCTATAGCCTTTTTAAGATCTTCTATTGCCTTTTCTTTTTTCTGCTGTGCAAGTTCTATACGCGCTCTAATATAGTAAAATATCTCTTTCTCGTTTTCGTTTTTAAAAGCCAAAAACCTATTTAGAATATCTTCGGCTTTTTCAATCTCTCCATCGTGTATATAAGTAGTTATAAGATTTAGAGCAAAGAAATCGTCTTGGGGAAACTTACTTAGTGCTTCTTGCAATATCTTTTTTGCATTTCCATGGTCTTCAGCCATAGTATAAAGGGTGTATAGATCTATATAAGGTTCTTTTAGATTTGGATACTTATCTTTGTAAAGCTTTGCAACGTAAATAGCGCCTTCTAAATAATGGGCTCTTACATACATGCTTATAACATCTTCAAACACGCTTGGGGTTGGAAATTCCTTAAGGGCTTTTGCACAATAAGGATAAGCTTTTTGAGGGTTATCTATATAATAATGACACATTGCATAGTCAAAATACGGATTTGCCAAGCCTAAAGAACTTGCGAACAAAAGTGATAACAAAACTTTTCTAAACATATTAACCCTCTGCTTTAAATATGTACAAAGGATAAGTGCTTTGTCTTAATATTCTTATAGTTTCCACACCACCAAATATCCTTTCTAAAAGCTTAGGTCTTTTTGAAGCTACAAATACAATATCTGGGTTCACTTTGTTGGCAAACTCTTCCAACGTTTTAGCTATATCGTTATCGTTTATTATCTCGTATGAAAAGCTGTAAAATTCAGAAAATTTATTTTTTATATCGTTTAGTTTTTTTAGTTTTACATCGTTTATACTTTGCTCTAATGTTTGGGATACCTCTGGAGATATCTGAATATTTATACCTTTATCAACGTGTAGTAGTGTAATCTTTGGTTTTAGGCTTTTAAAAGTATCAAATACAAAATCTAACATCTTATCGCAAATGCTTGTAAAATCATAAGCTATAAGAATATGCTCAAGTTTTTCTATCTCTTTGGCTTTTATCACAATAGTGCTTACTTTAGCGTTTTTTACTAAATCTTCCGTAGTGCTTCCCACCAATATTTTTTCAATAAGGTTTTTGCTATGCCCACCCAAAAATATACCGTCCATGTGGTTATCTTCGGCTTCTTTAGAGATAACCTCAGAAAAAGGAGTATCTATTAGTACTTTGTAAGTGGTTTTCACTGGATCTAAATACTCTGCTAAGGCGCTTAGTTTTTCCAAAGCCAAATTTTTTGCGTTTTCTTCGGCTTTTTTGATAATATCCATATCCACTATATCTATAGAAAGACCTTCTGGGTATGGTAAATATGTAAAAGGAGCTATAACATGAAGAAGCTCTAACTCTGCATTTAGTTTTGTAGCAAAGACTTTTGCACTTCTTACCACCAAGTTTGTGATATCTGAAAAATCAACGCTTACAAGATACTTCATAGCTAACCCCCACGTTTTTTTGCACAACACTTAGCATCCAATCGTGTATTAAACCGTTAGAAGCCACTATATCTGTAGAACTTTTGAGGCCGTTGGTTAAAGAGTAAGTCCCACCTGCTTCTAAAAGCACTATCAAAGCCCCCGATATGTCCCATGGATGAAGCTCAAACTCCATAAGCCCATCAAATATACCCTCTGCCAAAAAGCATATATCAACCGCCGCAGCACCAGGACGCCTCATAGAAGCCACTTCTATAAAAAGCTCTTTTGAAGCTTGAAGATAGCTGTTTAGATCTCTTTTAGAGCGAGAAGGAAATCCATAACATACGTTGCAATGCTTTAGTATATGTCTATTGCTAACTTTTATAGGTTTTCCGTTCTTAAAAGCCCCCAAACCTTTTGCTGCAAAGTAAAGTTTATCAAAGTAAGGCAAATAAACAGCTCCAGCTATAGGCTCATCTTCATAAGCAAGCCCTACTGAACATGCAAATATGGGAAAACCCATAAGATAATTTTTTGTACCATCAAGAGGATCTATATACCACTTGTAAGGACTATTGTTTATAGAGGATCCTTCTTCACCAACTATCTGATGGTCTTTAAACACTGAGTTTATATACTCTACTATCTTAGCCTCAGAGGTTTTATCCACAAAACTAACAACATCTTTTTCAGCTTTTTCCTCTATATCTGATACTTGAACACTACCAAAATGCTCTTTTAATACTTCCCCACCTATTAGGCTTGCATTTTTTGCCACATCTAAAAATCTACTTATATCATCCATATTGATTCATTTTATCATGTTTTTGGCTTTTAAAAGCATAAAACAAGAATGCTCCAAAGCCCCGGTATAAGCGTAAGCTTCCATAAGATTTCTTGAAGCGGCAAAAACACCATGGGTTTTTACTATCGCTATATTGTATTCTTTTAATGCAAAAGAAAGGGCTTCTTCTAAAGCTTTTGATGCAGATGGTGGATCTACATCCAACACCTTGACTTGCCCAAATATAAGCTTTCCTTCGGAGTCTATCGGTACAATCTTATCGTATAAAAACGATGCAAGGACAGTATACTTTGGATGGGTATGGAGTATAGCTTTTTTACCTGTGTTTAGATATATGGCTTTGTGAACTGAGGCTTCAGAAGAAGCTTTTTCTGATATTTTATCTTTTTTTAGATCTATTTTTATTATATCTTTTTCCGTTAGATCTCCAAAAAAAGAGCCTCTTTTAGTTATATACATATAGTTTTTATACGAATAGCTTATGTTCCCAGCAAAAGCATTCACCAAACCCTCTTTAAAACTTAGTTTTGCAACTTTTAGTATCTCAGCTTTTATGAAATCCATAAAGATAACATTATTAAAAGCATAAAAACGATGCTTATATAACCGTTTACAGTAAAAAATGCCTTGTTTAACTTTGATAGATCGTTTGGTTTTATGAGCTTGTGTTCATAGACCAAAAACCCAGCTATTCCAACAAGACCAATTAGATAAAGAGCTCCAAGCCTACTATCTATAAAATGAAGCCACAAAAGGCATAAAAACGTTATGACATGAAACACCCTTGCCGTATATATAGCCTTATCTTTCCCAAGCCAAACAGCTATTGATTTTACACCATGCTCTAAATCAAACTCGTAATCTTGAAGAGCATAAAGCATATCAAACCCGCTCACCCAAAATCCCATTGCAAGACCAAGCATTATAGCTTCTTCTGATACGTGGCTATTTAGAGCAACATCTACTCCTATTGGTATGAGAAAATAAACCAAACCAAGAAAAATGTGTGGCATGTAGGTAAACCTTTTGGCTTTTGGATATATATAAATAGATAAAAGCACTATAGGAGAAAGCAAAAAAGCAAGTTTATTTAGCATAAGGCTTACTATTAAAAATAGATAAGAGGTGATGAAAATAATAAGTTTTAGTTCAAACTCCGAAACAGTACCCTTGGCATGGGGCCAGTTTTTGGTGCGAGGGTTAAGTTTATCAAGATCAATATCTGATAATCTATTCATAGTCATGGCATTCGTTCTTACAAGCACCATAGCTATTATGATAAGTGTAAACTTCCATAGGTCAAAACCATGGGCAAGCAACAAAAACGCACTTATACCAAAAGGAAGAGCAAATATCGTATGTTCAAACTTAACAAGCTCTGATATCTCTTTTAAATTGCTCATAGTGTTTTATTATATCCTCTGCTATGGTTTCTGGGCTTTTGGTAGCATCAAAACGTTGATGTGCCATACTGTAAACGTCGTATCTTCTATTATGCAAGCTTCTAAGCTCCTCTAAAGATTTTCTAAGCAGTGGTCTATTTGGTAAATCTTTGCAACGGTTGTAAAATTCTTCAAAAGGCACATCCAAGAAAACTACAAAACCTTTTTGCTTCATAAACTCCATAGCCTCTTTGTTGGCCCCAAGA
Organism: Hydrogenobaculum sp. 3684; assembly: GCF_000213785.1. Classification (NCBI taxonomy): domain Bacteria; kingdom Pseudomonadati; phylum Aquificota; class Aquificia; order Aquificales; family Aquificaceae; genus Hydrogenobaculum; species Hydrogenobaculum sp. 3684. The sequence goes on from NC_015557.1 coordinate 962,109, forward strand.
CCACCACCTGTAGATATTACACTTTTTGGCTTCGAAACATCTTTTAATGTCTTTATCTCAAAATCTCTAAAAAAAGATTCTCCTTTCTCGCTAAAAATCTCTTCTATAGTCATATTAAGGCGGTTTTCTATCTCATTATCTACATCTATAAAGGTAAAGTTTAATCTAGAAGATAATATATTGCCTACAGATGTTTTACCACTACACATGAAACCCACTAAGAATATAGGAATATCCACTTAAAAGTCTAAGTCTATATCTTCGTCATCTATTTCAAATGTATCTGTGGTAAAGAAAAAACCCCTTACGTTTAGAGCTATGTTCTTAAATTCATTTAAATATTCAAGGACGCTGTCGTAAAAGTTGATAGTGTCTCTTATATTCCTTATTTGATCACCATCTAACCCCTTTTTTCTCAACATCCTCATAGAAGCTATACGTCCCATTCTTGCTTTGGAATATTTTTCCTGCCACTCGGTCCAAAACTCCTGTTTATGGACTGGGGTTTTGATGACAAAGCTGTCCAACTTGGACAATTCTTCTAACCATTGGAGCTCCAAAGAAGATTTCTTGTTCATACAAATATTATATCATATTAAATTCTTAAAACAATAACATTAGGCATAAATTATTAAAATTTTTAAAAACTCTTTACACCTTTTGTTATCAAAATTATACCGCATATTATTGTTAAAAACGGCACACTCAAGTTAAGATAGCGTTTGTTTATAAATCTACTTATAAATCTACCTGTCCAGAGCCCCGCCACAGATGCAATCCCCCAGTACAGTATATAGTCGTATCTTACATTTGAAAAAGCATGAAGCATATAGTATATAAAAAGCCTAATACCTACTAGCAAAACAAAGTAAATAGATATGAGATATCTATACTCATCAAACTCTTTTACTATATTTCTCAAATATATAGCCGCCGGCGGCCCTCCTATCCCTACTATACCAGAAAACACCCCAGACACAACTCCCACCAAAAATCCATGTTTTGTCTCTATTTTTGAAGTTAAGTTTAAAAGCTCATTTTTAAATATGGCTAAACCATCAAACATTCCTATACTCATAAAAAACAACCCACTGAAGATCTCCATATAAGGAACACTTATGATTTTTAAAATATGGGCACCCAAAAATATACCAACAAAAGAACCACTTATCAGGTAAAATATCATCTTTATATTTGGTTTATAGCTTTTACTAACCAAAAGAATACTAAAAGGTCCTAAAGCTTGAATAAAAGAAAACGTAAGCACAGCGGATTTTATATTCATCACAAGACTTAAAAGTGTAACCATAAAAACTCCGCCGCCAAAGCCAGATATACCTTGGACTATCCAACTTGCAAATATCATTAAACTTGTGATAAAAAGAAGATTCAATGGACTCTAAAAGCACCAGGAAACGCTGTTAAAAGCTTTATACCTTCATTTGAATTTGTTAGCATAACTCTTACTATATAAAAACCTTTTTCTTGTTTTACCATCGGTTCGAAGCCTAAAGCTCTTGCCTTTGATATAGCCCTTTGCAAAGCAGTTGGGGATTTGAAAGCTCCAATTTGGAATAAAATATTACCGCTATTTTCCTTTTTTTGACTATTTCTTATTATCTGTGTAATAGTTTTTGGAGCATTTGGTTTTGGTTTTTGGATTAATTTTTGGGGCTTAGTAGATGGTTTTGGTGTTGATGTTTGAGGGGGTTTAGCTGATGGGCTGGGAGTGGGAGAGCTAGGCTGAGAAATAGCTTGGTTTTGAGGGGTTTGCACAGATTGATTTTGAGGTTGTTGATTGTTTGCAGAAGGCATTTGAGGTGTTTGAGTTTGAGGATTTGATGCCACAGAAGATATATTTTGATTGGGTGTGGAAGAGGCTGTAATTATATTTATCTTGCCTGTGGATTCTTTTTCATGTTGCCACTGGTTTAAACCTATATAAAAAAGCGTAAAACCTATGAACGCTCCCAAAGATAAAAGCGCCGTTCTTTTTAACTTCATACATTTATTTTATCATGAAAAGCCAAAAACTACTGTTCAAACTGAGACAAAAACCTTATATCGTTTTCGTAAAAGAGTTTTATATTGTCTATACCATAATAAAGCATTGCAAGTCGTTCTACACCCATTCCGAAAGCAAAACCTGTGTATAAAGATGGATCTATATTGCAGTTTCTTAAGACGTTTGGATGCACCATACCGCATCCCATTACCTCAAGCCAACCAGTTTGTTTACAAACCCTACAACCACTTCCTTCACATATCACGCATTGGATATCTACTTCAAAAGATGGTTCTGTAAAGGGAAAATAAGAACTTCTATATCTGGTTTTTAGGCTTTTATTAAAAAATAACTGCAAAAAAGTATCTAAAACATACTTTAGGTGTCTTAAATTTATATGCTTATCCACCGCCAGACCTTCCACTTGAAAAAACATTGGCGAATGAGTAGGATCGTCATCTTTTCTATAAACTTTACCGGGTGCTGTTATATATATAGGTGGCTTGTTAGAAAGCATAGTTCTTATCTGTATCGGAGAAGTATGAGTTCTCAAGACATAGCCTTCTTTATTTACATAAAAAGTATCTTGCATATCTCTAGATGGGTGATATTTTGGTATACTTAGCATATCAAAGTTGTATTCTTCTTTTTCAAGCTCTGGCCCTTGCTGTTCTAAAAACCCCATGGACTTTAGTATAGAAAGTATTCTATCTAGGGTAAGCGTTATAGGATGAAGACTACCTATTTGGTTTGTAGGAGGAAGCGTAGGGTCCACAAATTCTTTTGATAAGTTTTTTCTTTCTTCTAAGCTTTTAAAATATAAAAACTTTTGAGAGAATAGCTCTTCTACAGTTTCTTTTAGCTCGTTTAAAAGACTTCCATAGGTTTTTCTCTCTTCTGGTGGAATATCTTTTATAGCCTTTGCAAGCTCTTTTACAATACCTGTTTTACCTAAGTACTTGCTTTTTAATTTTTCTAAGTCTTGTAAAGAAGAAACGGAAGCTAACTCTTCGTTTAGCTCCCTTAGTATAGCATCTTTATCAAGCAACATGCTGTTTTGCTTTTTCTATAAGCTCTTTAAAAGCCTGAGGGTCAAGGATTGCTATTTGGGATAGAGATTTTCTATTTAGGTTTATACCAGCTTTTTTAAGACCGTTTATAAACTTGCTGTAGGTCATGCCGTTGGCTCTACAAGCGGCGTTTATACGAGCTATCCAAAGCGCTCTAAACTGTCTTTTGCGCTGACGTCTATCCCTGTATTGATATTTCAGTGCTCTTATAACAGCTTCCTTGGCTTTTCTATAAACTCTACTTTTTTGACCTCTATATCCCTTTGCTAATTTTAAAACTTTCTTCCTAAACTTTTTGGAAGAGCGACCTTTTACTCTCATAAAAACCTCCTTAAACTAAATATTATAACAAAAACTTCTTCTATGTATATAAGAAAGTCCAAAATCCTTTATCTCTTGTATATGCTCTTTTGTACCGTATCCTTTGTGCTTATCAAAACTAAAAGGTCTAAAAGAAGAAGCGTAATCTATCATCATTTTATCACGGGTGGCTTTTGCCACCAAAGACGCAAGCCTTATACCAAAACTCTTCTCATCACCTTTTACAATAGCCAAAGAATCATAATCTTCTAAATTTATAAAATCTGACAAAACTATGTCAAAACCTTTCAAAGCCTCAAGTGCTCTTTTTATAGCTAGTTTTGTGGCTTTTGTAATACCAAAATCGTCTATCTCTTGATGGGTGGCTATGCCTACGCTGTATTTAAAATATTTTTTTATGATATCAAAAGCCCAAAACCTATCTTCTTCTCTTAACTTCTTCGAATCACCTTTTATAAAAGTGAATTCTTCTTTATAGAATATATCTATATTATCAACGAGCAGTGCACCCACCACTAAAGGGCCGGCCAAAGCACCTCTACCAGCTTCATCTACACAAGCCAACGTTAAGCCTCTTTTCAAAAATTGATGTTCGTATATTAGGATTTCTTGGATTTGGCTTCTTGTTTGAGCTTGTCGTGAGCCTCTTTTTCCCATGATTTAATCTCTTTTATCTTACGCGCTGCAGTTTTACCCTTTAGCTGTCTTAAGAAGTATAGCTTTGCCCTTCTCACCTTACCGTATTTTACTAGCTGTATGCTGTCTATGTTGGGGCTATAGTATGGGAATGTTCTTTCTATACCTACTCCGTAAGATTCTTTTCTCACTGTAAACATCTTATTTAGGCCCTTATTTTTTATCCTTATGACTATACCTTCAAAGCCCTGTATCCTTTCTTTATCACCTTCTTTTATTTTGTAATTTACCCTTATGGTATCACCTACTTTAAACTTTGGATACTCTTTCTTAGGGGTATAGAGCTTTTCTAACTCTTGAATATTCATGGCTTTTGACCTCCAAAAATCGTTTTAAGCCAATATTATACCATAAATTAGATTTTTGGATTTAACATATTTTCTTTATCTATAGGTAGGCCAGTCTCAGTGGAAAGACAAGGGGCTCTAAAGAGTGAACCATGCCATACGCCCTGAAGAGTCCTTATCATAACTATCGTATAAAAAACGGTGAGCATAAGTATCTCTATACCAGACAGTATTTTAACAAATATATAACCTGTGAAAATCCATATTTGAATAGTAGCTGCTGTAAACACACCCAATGGGAACGTAAATCCCCACCATCCCATGTTGAAGGGCAATCCTTCTTTTAGATACTTTAAGGTAGTCATAATAGCCATCACAAACCACCATAACCCATAAGCCCACAAAAGCATACCTATCATAAAACCTACTCTAAAGAAAAGCCTTGAAAAAAGCTCGAACTCAGTACCGTAAAAAATACCAGAAGATGCCTGACCTAGCAAAAACATTGCCAAAGCTCCGGTCCCTATAGGACCAAGAGTAAGCCATATGGAAACTGCCATATCTTTTGGTGGCAAGCCATGTACTGCCAATCTAAAAAACAAAATAACCAGTATACTCATAGCAAGAGGCACAGACAAAGACCATAGTATATAGCTTGTATAAACAATATATTGACCATATATTTGGGGAACATGAGAAGCTACAATACCACCAGAAGCAGCTGTAACCTCCGATGGAACAATTGGTAAAAGCCATACGGCTGTCATCTTGTCCAAACTGTGTTCATGGGATGTAAACATATAAAATGGCACTAAAAATCCGCTTATTATAGCTAGTAATGCGTCTATCCACCAAAGATAGTAAGCCAAATGGGCATAAGTATTGCCATCAAATAGTATAAAACCATTTACTATGGTGGCAAAGCCCATAGGTATAGCACCTATAAACATAGATTGGACTGGGTGATGAAGCATTTTTTTAGCACCTTCAAAAAAGAATATCCATCTTGCTATAAAAAGAAGCGAAATCACAACAAAAAATACTATGTTTAGCTCCCATATAAACTTAGTGATAGGTATCATATAAGGAAAGTGATAGGGGGAGTTGTGAAGGTCTATGGCCACTATACCTGTACCCATCGTAAGTGTAAACCAGTTAGGTGTGAAATTTTTCACTATGTCCAAAGGATGGCTTAATGCTTGTAGAGGTTTATAAAATTTCTTAGTTTCCATGCAAATATTTTAATGTTTTTTATATGTCCAAGCAACACAAACACACTCAAGAGCAATAAGTAAACACTACATTTACAAGATTATATTTTAAATATGATATAATTTATAATGAGTAATTTCATTGTAATAGTAACATTTTTAAATACCATTATGTTATGCCAAAAGTTTTGATTGCTAAAAACGCAGGATTTTGTTATGGGGTTAAAAGAGCCATAACGCTTGCAGAAAGAGCTGCCAAAGAGCATAATAGAGTTTACACACTTGGACCTCTAATACACAATCCTCAAGAAGTAAACAGACTTTCCAACATGGGTATAAAAACCGCCACCGATACAAACATAGATAAAGATGCTACAGTGATAGTACGCTCTCACGGTATATCTCCAGAAAAAGAAAGGCTTTTAAGAAACACGTTTGCTAAGGTTGTAGACGCCACTTGCCCTTACGTTAAGGCTGTTCATGAGGCTGTTGTATCGCTTGCAAAAGAAGGTTACTTCGTAGTAATAGTAGGAGAGAAAGACCATCCAGAAGTTCAAGGAACAGTAGGATATTTAGAAGAAGCAAAAGGACGATACAAGGTTATAGATTCTCTTGAAGATTTGGAAGATATAAAAGAAGATAAAGTGGGAATAGTAGCTCAAACTACCCAAAATGAAATATTTTTTGAAAATGTAGTTTTAAAGCTTTTAAAAAATGTAAAAGAATTAAAGGTAATAAACACCATTTGCAACGCCACAGAAGAGAGACAATCAGATATATATGAGCTTGCCCCTACGGTGGATGTGATGATAATAATAGGTGGTAAAAACAGCGGTAATACCAAAAGGCTTTTTGAAATAAGCAAATCTTTGAACCCACGGTCTTATCACATAGAGACAAAAGACGAGATTGACCCAAGCTGGTTAGAAGGTGCAGAAACCATAGGCATAAGTGCAGGTGCATCAACTCCAGATTGGATTATAGAAGATGTAAGATACTTTTTAGAAAATCATGAAAACTTCACAGAAAAGCTTTAAAATAAGCTTATCCTACATTTAAGGAGCTTTTATGAGAGAACTTAAACTTGAATCTTCAAAGAGTTTTCATATACCCTCTTACGTATGGTATGCTTTAGCGGGCGTTGGCATATCTTTGATATTGGGCTTATCTGGGCTTAACAACCTTCTTCTTTACAAACTTGCTTTTTTTGGATACGCCATATCGTTTTTTGTTTATTTTGCTTTTGTTATTTTAAGAAACAATTTATTTTCTAAGCTATCTACTGGAAGTTTGAGCTTAGCGGTGATGCTTAATCTATCTGCCATGATAGCAAGGATGCTTGATAGCTACAAGATGGGGCTTTTTCACCCTCCTTGGACAGACCTTTTTGAAGCTCTCACCTTTTGGTCTTTTATAGTGGGCGTTGTTTATCTTTACATAGAGCAAAAGTACGGCTACAAGTTAATGGGTAGCGTAGTAAGCTTTTTCATAAGCGGTATATACCTTTTTGCCATGCTAAAAGCCGATCCAAACATAGAACCTCTTATGCCGTCTTTAAGAAGCTATTGGCTTTATATACACGTTTTAACGGCATTTTTAGGTTATGCAGGTTTTACAGTGGCTTTTGCGGCAGCTGTGTTTTATCTTATAAAATATTATGCACCTAACCATGTAAAAGCAAAATTACCGCCAGAAGATGTTTTAGATGAAATAGCTTATAAATCTGTAGCTATTGTATTTCCCATATGGACAGCTTCTATCATACTTGGGGCTGCTTGGGCTGATGAGGCTTGGGGTGGATATTGGTCTTGGGATCCAAAAGAAGTTTGGGCTTTGATAGTGCTTCTTTTCTTCGGGGCTTACTTACACGCTCGTTATATGATGGGTTGGAAGGGTCCTAAAGTAGCTTGGATGGTAGTGATAGGTTTTATAGCGATATTGATATGCTTTTTTGCTATAAACTTATACTTCCCAGGGCTTCACAGCTACGCAAAATCTTAAAACCTTTTGATGAATTGGCTTAAAATAGATGAAGCTCTAAAAAGCTTTTTAGAAGAAGATATAGGCTGGGAGGATATAACCTCCTCAGGCCTACCTGATAATTTAAATGCCAAAGGTTTTATAAAAGTAAAAGAATCTGGGGTTGTAAGTGGTTTATTTTTTGCAAAAAGGGTTTTTGAGCTTTTAGGAGTTAAAGATATCACGTTAAAAGCCAAAGACGGGGATTTAGTAAATAAAAAAGATATCATAATGGAGCTTCAAGGAAACGCAAAAGCCCTTCTTATGGGTGAAAGGGTGGCTTTAAACCTTATACAGTCTTTATCTGGTATTGCTACAGAAACAAAGTTTATGCTTGATAAGATAAAAGATTATGAAGTTAAGCTTCTTGATACCAGAAAAACCACACCAGGGTATAGGTTTTTTGAAAAATACGCCGTTAGGACAGGAGCTGGCACTAACCATAGGTTTGCCCTTTACGATATGGTGCTCATAAAAGATAACCATATAAACCTATACGGTAGCATATCAAAAGCGGTACAACAGATAAGAAAAAATTTATCTATGGCTTACAAAGTAGAAGTGGAGGTAAGCAACTTTGAGCAACTTGAAGAAGCTCTCAACTTAGATATAGATATGATACTGCTTGATAATTTTGGCGTAGAAGATGCCAAAAAAGTCATAGAGCTTATAAGGAAAAGATCTTCTATAAAGATAGAGCTATCAGGTGAAATAAACAAAGACAATATAGACGAGTACGCCAAAACAAGACCTGATTATATATCCTCTGGGGCTATCATACACTCCTCTAAATGGCTAAACGCTAGTATGGATATAACAATATAATTATCTTTTATAAAAAATATTTTATTTTCTTCTTACATATATCTTGACATACGTATCTTTAGTGATATAATAGTAATTTGAAAACACGTAAAGGAGGTTTACCATGACAAAAACAGAATTAGTTAGTTATGTGGCTCAGCAAGCTGACATAACAAAGGCAAAGGCTGAAAAATGTGTTAATGCTGTATTTTCTGCATTGGCAGAAAGCCTAAAGAAAAAAGAAAGAACCACAATACCAGGCTTTGGTACTTTTACAGTTAGCACCAGAAAAGCCAGAACCGGCAGAAACCCAAAAACTGGCCAAGAGATAAAAATACCAGCCAGAACTACCGCCGTTTGGAGACCTTCTAAAGAGCTAAAGAAATTAGGTTAACTAAATTAGTGGCGGTGCTTTATGCACCGCTTCCTTATAAAGGATAAGAGCAAAAACAGTGAAGAAAGATTTAACAAACCTTATTAAAAGTGAAGATCTTTATCAGTCCAATGATTTTGTAAGCGAAAGAACAGCTGCTGATTATGTGGCAAAATACCTTATAAGCTATATAACCATAGAACTTCAAAACCTACCAAAAGACCACTGGGAAAACACCTTAAAAACATGGTTAAAAATAATAGCTTTAGCTAAAAGCCTACAAAACAACATGCAAAGGAGCATGTTTTACCAAGAAAACAAGTTTGACATGGTGATGGAAGGTATCACAGAAGATGTGATACACACAATAAACGGCTTTCAATCTATAAACTTGCTTTCTAAAGACTTCAAACCTTATGAGCTCATAAAAAAATCCCTTGAAATCATCGTAAAATATCAAAAACATCAAGAATACCAACTCTTTGAAGAACCGTTTAAGTATCTATGCCAAATCTTTGATGTTAAAACCTAAAAAAACATTCGGTCAAAACTTCTTAAAATCAAAAAATATAGCACACTCCATAGTAGAGCTTTTAGACACAAAAGAAGATGATACAGTCATAGAAATAGGCCCTGGGCTTGGGGCATTGACAGAGTTTTTATATCAAAAGCCAAAAAAAGAGCTTATACTGGTAGAACTTGATAAAGATATTTTTGGGCTTTTAGAAAAGAAGTATGAAAATGCTACGCTTTTAAACGAAGACGCTTCTTTGGTAGATCTATCAAACTATAAAAATCTCAAGGTAATAGGAAACCTCCCTTACAACATGTATGCAAGCATACTTATAAATATGATAAATCAAGAAAAGCATATCTCAAAGATGGTTTTCATGCTTCAAAAAGAAGTGGGAGAAAGACTTATAACAGATTCCAAAGACAAATCTTGGCTTTGGGCATATGCCAACACTTACTTTGATATACATTACGCTTTTAGTGTGCCAGGGAGGTTCTTTGAGCCTGTGCCAAAGGTTACCTCTTGTGTTTTGGTTTTTGATAAAAAAGAAGATACTCCTTCTTTTGAAAAACAAAATTATATGGATTTTTTAAAAAAGATATTTTCCAACAGAAGAAAGATGCTAAAACATAAATTAAATATCGAAGATAAATACGCTCTAAAAAGAGTAGAAGAACTTTCTTTAGAAGATATAAAATATATTTACAATACGCTTTCGTGCTTTAACAAAAACACTTTTACATCCACACCGGCGTTATAACCACCTATATAATTTTTATCTTTATAAAAGCCGCTAAACACTACCCTATGACAAGGTATAAAGATAGGAAGAGGGTTTGATTTCATAGCGGTGGCTATAGTCCTTTGATGAAGGTTTAGCTTAGCACCAAGCTCTTTGTAGCTTACAACGTTTCCAAAGGTTATGTGGTTTTTAAGATACATATAAATATCTTTGTATCTATCTGGTATATAAAAGATATCTTTATTTTCTATATCTTTATTTTCTATATCTTTTTTTTCTATGAAGTATATATCAAATATATCTTTTATATCCTTTGGTATATGCTCTTTTTCATCGGATATAAAAGGTTTTATATAAAAAATCTTATCGTTTTTCATATATATGTATAGGTTAAAGTTCTGATACTTGTAAACAAACATAATTTATAAAACAAAGCGGGCTTTTAGACCCGCCAAAGGACAAAGCTATGAAAAGCATAAAATCCCCCCACCCACTCTATCAGGTGGCGGGGATTAAAAACTTAAAATACGGTTCTTAAAGCAAGTGTGTAGTCTGTGAAGTCTTTGAGTTGATTATTGCCATTTGCGGTAGCAGCCTTTAAAGCACCATCTGGATTTACTATTTGAGCACCCAAAGATATGTTTGCATTTTCACCATCTATATAGTAGTTAAAGAATATATCTGTCATAGATACTTTAGCATCTACAAAACCACTACCGGTGGGGTTGGCATAGTAATTTTCGTTTTCATCTTGTTCATATCTTAGCACGAGTGCTGGTTTACCTAAACCTACATATCTATCGTATAAAAGCTGTGTTTGTAGATAATACCCTTTGGCTTCTGGTTGAGCTACATTACCGTTCTTGTCTTCTGCATATCCCAAATCCTTTTGGTCAAGCCATGCAGCTTGGAAGTTTGGCACAAAATCCCCAAACTTTTGTTCCCACAATACGTCAAATGTATATGCTCTTGCTGTGGTGGAAGAACCATTATAGCCACCAAATGCTGGAGGACAAAATGCTTTGCCGGTGAGAGCGTCTGTTCCACATTCTATCTCTTGTTGTTGATAGGCAAAACCAAATGTCAATGTGTTTTGTTTACCAAGGAACGTATCTTCATCTACATAACCAGGTGTACCTTTGTATCCAAGCATCGTAGGTGTAAACTCTATCCTAAAACCATATTTTAGATTGCTGTTACCGTTTTGACCTGCTTCATAATCGTATCTGCCGTTTCCAGCCATGAGATAGTACTTTATCATGGCATCTTTACCTATATCACCCCAAAGGGCTATACCAGCATCCCGAAAAGAGTTACCCACATCAGAACCAAGCGTAAATGGAACAAGTGGGTTTATGAAAGGTTTAAACTTACAAACACTATTCTTACAAGTGTAATTTGAGTTTACAGCAGAGTTTGCTTGTAAAAGATTACCACCATCAACGTTTATCTCAGATATACCTGGGTTAAAGTTCTCAAGGGGTACTATGAAAGAGTACAAATCACCAAGGCCTACCCTTGACCATGGATCTAAGAAAAGACCAGCCATAACTTGAGCTTGTGGCATAAACTTAAAGTTTATAAAAGCATCTTTTACAAGAGTATAACCCATACCACCATGAGCTCTTGCAGAACCATCTGGAGATAAGGTGTTGTTGTCTGCAAAATCAATGTTTGAGCCAAATTGGACTATTGGGTTTATTTGGCCTGAAAAATAAAGCCCTGCGTTTTCCACCGAGAAGTTGGTGCTATTTTGGTCGTTGGTGGTAACTTTGCCATTGTTTTGAGCCCAGATGGCAAGTTTAAGACCTACGTTTGCAAACTCGTTGTCATTTGCCTTTAATAAGATAGCATCGGCGCTATGAAGGGGTATCATAGCCATACCAAAAACTGATAGAGCTAGTAATAGCTTCTTTTTCATACAAACCTCCTTAAGTTTTGATGCTTTTATTATAAAATAGAATTGTTAATTTTTCATTAAGATTTCATTTTTCTTTATAAGGTATATTAATTTGTTTATATATTTAGATGCTCTAACTTTTCTTTAAGAAGCTCTATATCATCTTCTTCGGAAAGCCCAAGATGTTCTAAGAGTTTTCCTATACTTACCCACTTTTTTAGGACCATACCTTGGGTGATAAGCCTATCAAAAGGCTCTATATGGTCTATAAGGCCTATATCGTATAAAAACTTTTCAAAAAACCTCGAATAAAGAAGATGAAGCACCGCATGCTCTATACCGCCTATATATATATCCACATTCATCCATCTATTGGCTATATCTTTATCAAAAGGAAGCTTGTGGTTTTTGGGATCTGTGAACCTCAAAAAATACCAAGAGGAATCAAAAAACGTATCCATAGTGTCTGTTTCTCTTCTTGCTTTGGCACCGCATTTTGGACAGGTAGTATTTACAAAGCTCTCAGATTGTTCTAAAGGGTTTCCATGTCCTGTAAAGTTTACATCCTTTGGAAGAAGCACCGGCAAATCTTCGTAAGGCACAGGCACTATACCGCAGTTTTGACAATGTATCATAGGTATAGGGGTTCCCCAGTAGCGCTGTCTTGATACATTCCAATCTTTTATCTTGTAAGAGATTTTTTTGGTGGCTAAGTTTTTGGCTTTTAAAAACTCTAAAATTTTTTCTTTTGCCTCATCGGAAGAAAGTCCATCAAAATCTCCAGAGTTTATAAGAATACCCTTTTCTTCGTAGGCTTTTTCATCAAAATCATGGTTGTCGTTTTGGGGTTTAACAACAGGTATTATATCGAGCTTGTAAGCTTTGGCAAAATCAAAGTCCCTTTGATCGTGAGCGGGCACTGCCATTATGGCACCTGTTCCATATTCAAAGAGGATATAATTTGCCACGTATATGGGTATTTTTTTGCCGTTGGCAGGATTTATGGCGTATAGGCCTGTAAAAACTCCTTCTTTAACAGATGCGGTACCCCTTTCTCTTGTAGATATATGAGACATTTTTTGTAAGAAATCTTTTACAGCTTGGTTTTCTTTGGACACCTCTTTGGCCAGTGGATGCTCTGGGGCTATAGCCATAAAGCTAACCCCAAATACCGTATCTATACGTGTGGTAAAAATTTCCAAATATTCAAAATCTTTTAGCTTTGTTTCCAATGGAAACTTTACCAAAGCCCCTTCGCTTTTTCCTATCCAGTTTCTTTGTTGCATAATTACTTTTTGAGGCCATTTTCCTTCTAAAAGCTCCAGATCTTTTAAAAGCCTTTCAGCGTAATCTGTAACCTTTATATACCAAGAGGGAATTTCTTTTTGGACAATAAGAGTACCACATCGCCAGCATTTTCCATCTATTACCTGCTCGTTGGCGAGAACCGTTTGATCGTGAGGACACCAGTTCACAGTGGCGGTTTTCCTATAAACTACGCCTTTTTCATACATCTTTAAAAAAATCCACTGATTCCATTTATAATAATCTGGATTGCAAGTGGCAATTTCTCTATCCCAATCGTAAGAAAAACCAAGAGATTTTAACTGAGCCCTCATATAATCTATGTTTTGATAAGTCCAGATATCAGGTCTTAAGTTGTTTTTTATAGCGGCGTTTTCGGCAGGCAGTCCAAAAGCATCCCATCCCATCGGATGAAGCACGTTATATCCTTCCATTCTTTTGATACGGGCTATAGCGTCTCCTATGGTGTAGTTTCTTACATGCCCCATGTGTATTTTTCCAGATGGATATGGGAACATCTCAAGTACGTAAAATTTGTTTACGGGTTCTTGGGTCTTAGATTCTTTTTCCCAGCGTTCTTGCCACTTTTTTTCTATGCTTTTAAAATCCATATCAATAATCAAAAAGCATCGCTTTTGCCACTTCTTTTGCCTTTTCTTTTGAAGTTAATTTTTCTAAAAGCCTAAAACCAAAAACCATAGCCGTAGCTGGACCTCTACTGCTTATAATATTTTCATCTTCTACCACAGATTCTTCTTTGTATAGATGTTCGTTAAACTCAAGCTTCACGGACGGATGAGAGGTAATATGCTTATTTTCCACCACACCGGCATTTTTTAGCACCAAAGGACCCGCGCATATAGCGCTAACATATTTTTTCTTAGCATTCATTTGATTTATAAGGTTTTTTACCTCTTCACTCTTTTTGAGATTTTCAACACCTGTCATACCACCAGGGATTATAATCATATCGAGGTTATCTACATCATTTAGCTCATCTATGGTTAGATCAACTTCAATTTTTACATTTCTGGCGCTTGGTATGACTTTATCTTTTACACCTACTATCAACACTTCTACACCGCCTCTTCTTAATATATCTATAGGGGCTATAGCTTCTACTTCTTCAAAACCAGGTGCCAACAACACAGCTACTTTTGCCATCATTCCCTCCTTTTTATATCAAACTTCACTTCTTTTGCCCACTCAGGTCTTCTGTTTAACCAACTCATCATATTTTCCAAAGACCTTGAATAACAAACCTCACACATCAAAGTCCCATCATCCATTATTTTAGAGTTATCATCACAGCATTCTGTTATGTTCCAAAATTCGTAGTTATCGTGAAGTATAAGTTTACCGCAGTTTTTACACTGGTATAGTTTATAGTTTTTGGCTTTTAGTATCTCATCAAAATTATCGTTGGTAACATCTTGCTCAAATATATTTGATAAAAACTCCAATTGCTCTTTTGAAAATTCCATAAGCGCTATACTAAGCCACTTCTTCGTGGGCTTCCGCCATCACCATTTTTATGGCATTTCTTTTTAGCATATCAGAGCATACGTATACGCAAAGAGCACATCCTTTGCATCTATTTGTAATCACATAAGCATGATGTTCGTTGTCATCGTACATAAGGGTGTTTGGTTCTGGACAAAAAAGCGTGCATTGTTTGCAGTTGTATTTGCTGCATTCGTCATTTATAACCTTAGCTACATAATACATATCAAGCCTCCTTTGGAAATGAGATAGATATATATTATAACATTTGTTTGGTGTGTCAATATGTCTTTTGATAGTATAAGCTTTTTTTGAGCTTTTTATAAGAATATTTTTGCATTGTACCTTTATTTATGGTTTATAATTATATTCTAATACTTATGGAGGTATAGTTTATGTTACATGCTTTTTTTGCGATGTTTGCTGGCACTTACGCTCTAACGGCTTTTACAACTTATCTTCTTGTGTTTACAATCCTTAAGAAAAAACCAGTTATGATTTTTGGTCTTGCAAATCATGGTTTATCGGTGATTTTTGGAATTTTAGCGGTGCTTGCTGGTTTTGGTGCCGAGAGAATATCCTATATAATGGTAAAAGCCCCGGCGCTTTTTATATTTTTACACAAGTGGATTGCCATATTCTCAGCTCTTTATCTTATAGGTACTTTTATGTATCTATGGGTAAAACAAGAGGATGCCGGTAAATTAAAAGGTATAGCCATAGCTGTAACAGGTTTATTTTTCTGTCTACTGACAGTATTTTTAGGGCTTGATATCATATTTGATTTTGTAGCAAGATAATATATTAAATTAAATGAGTGTATTAGAACGTATAAACAGCGTATTGGATTTAAAAGAGCTTTCAAAAGAGGAATTGGAAGTTTTAGCTCGAGAAGTTAGAGAACTTATCATAGATGTAACATCCAAAAACGGGGGTCATGTGGCTCCTGGTCTTGGTGTTGTAGAGCTTACCATAGCACTTTTAAGGGTTTTTGATGTACCAAAGGATATTGTAATCTGGGATATAGGCCATCAAGCTTACCCTTGGAAGATACTAACAGATAGAAAAGATGTATTTCATACGCTTAGAAAAAAAGGTGGTATATCTGGGTTTTTAAGAAGAGAAGAGAGTATATACGATGCTTTTGGAGCTGGGCATAGCTCTACTTCTATATCGGCAGCGGAAGGTTTTAGAGTAGCAAAAGACCTATTAAAAGATGATTCTTATGTAGTAGCCGTTATAGGGGACGGTGCTATGACCGCAGGCATGGTATATGAAGCTTTAAACAACATAGGACACCTTCATCATAACAAACTTATAATAATATTAAACGACAACGAAATGTCTATATCAAAAAATATAGGTGCAATATCCACATATTTAAACAAACTAATCACCGGCAGACACATCCAAGATACAAGAAATAAAATAAAAAATATTTTAGATAAAGCTGGGTTTGTACCAAGAAGATTTGCAAAACTTACAGAAGAATTTGTAAAGGGTTTTGCCACGCCTGGTATTTTGTTTGAAGAGCTTGGTCTGAATTACATAGGTATAATAGATGGTCACAACGAAGAAGCCCTTGAAACAACATTAGAAAACGCAAAATTTATAGATGGACCCGTGTTAATACACATTGTCACAAAGAAAGGAAAGGGCTACGAACCAGCGGAAGAAAACCCTGTGAAATGGCACGGTGTTGCCCCTTACAAAAAGGAATCTGGTGAAGCTTCAAAAATGTCTGGCGGTAAATCCTGGACCCAATGCTTTTCCGAAGCGCTTCTTAAAATAGCGGAGCTTGATGAAAAAGTGGTAGCTATAACCCCAGCCATGAAAGAGGGTTCTGGTCTTGTGGATTTTGCTAAAAAATATCCAGACAGGTTTTTTGACGTTGGCATAGCCGAACAGCACGCTGCTACATTTTCTGCTGGGCTTGCAGCAGGGGGTTTGAAACCTGTTTTGGCTTATTATTCTACTTTTATGCAAAGAGCCTACGATCAAATAATACACGATATAGCTCTTCAAAATCTAAACGTTGTCTTTGCAGTAGATAGAGCTGGTTTAGTAGGAGAAGATGGACCTACGCACCATGGGGTTTTTGATATATCGTTTTTAAATTGTATACCAAACATCGTTATATCATCTCCAAAAGACAATCTTGAGCTTTTAGACCTTCTTTACACAGCTATAAATTCCAACAAACCATTTGTAATAAGGTATCCAAGAGGAGAAGCGGTTTTATCCAAAGAAGAAAGAGCACCAAAGCTTATAAAAATAGGTAAATGGGAAGTGTTAAAGCCTGGTACAGATATAGCTATACTTACAAACAGTTATCTTTTGAAAGAAGCTTTAGAAGCATCTTATGAGCTTTTAGAGCATGGTATAAACATAGAAGTGGTAAATGCAAGGTTTATAAAACCTTTAGATGAAGATATGCTATTTGATATAGCAAAAAGGTTTAACACAGTTTTAACCGTTGAAGACGGAGTTTTAAAGGGTGGTTTTGGAGCCTCTGTTTTAGAGTTTTTTAACGACAATATGTTAGACGTACAACTTTATAGAATAGGTATTCCAGACAAGTTTGTAGAGCATGCTTCTCAGAAAGAGCTAAGAGAGATGTTTAACCTTACAAAAAATGGTATTAAGAAGTTCATATTAGAGAACATATTTGCATCTCAAAAGCTAAAAAACTTTTAACACTATAAAAGATAGGTTATCTTTCATACGATGTTTTTTTGACAAAATATGCTCTTTTATAGATTTAGGATCTTTTCCTGCTATATCTTCCAATACATCTTTTATATCGCATATGCCGTCTGTGGATATTAAAAAAATATCGTTTTTCTCAATGTTTCCTATCGTTTTATATAAATCTATACTCCAATTTATACCAAGGGCTTTTACGTATTTTTTATAGTTTTCTAGTTTGCTTTGGTCTTTAGTAAGTTGTATTAGGCTTTTATCACGAATAAGAAATATTTTAGAATCTCCAACATGATATACATAGTACATCATGCTATCCAAATCGCATTTTAACACACTAAGCGTGGTACCACATATAAGCCCGTCTGCATATTTACTTAACCTATTTATAATCTCTTTGTTTATTTTATTAAAAGCATTTTCTATATCATCTAAATATTGCTCTAACACCTGTATCGCTATTTTTGAGGCAAGCTTTCCAGAGTTTTTATCTCCCATACCATCTGCCACTGCAAATACACTATCTTGCACAAATATTTCATCGCTTTGGTAGTTCTTCTCTCCTATTATCTGCCCGCACTCGTAGATTATATTCATAAAATCTCGTGAGTCTTTAGATATTCTCTTAGTTCCATAGCGTTTTGAAATCTTTTGTTGTAATCACACTCTAAAAGCATCTTTATAAATTCCCTTGTTTTTTGAGGTAAGTCTTCGGATATCTTATAATCGCAGTTTTTGTTTCTTTTTAACTTTGGTATATCGCTTTCTACCTCAAAAGGGTCTTTTTTTGTAAGGATATAGTGAAGCAACGCTCCCATAGAAAATATATCGCTGGCTGGATATATTTCATTTCTAAATATCTCAGGGGCTATATAGCCTACAGTACCTTTTACAGATATAAGAGATTGTCCTTTTTTTGTTTTTAAAAGCCCAAAATCCCCCAATTTCCACACAAGCCCTTTTAATATCTTTTTACCAAACACGTTATCTGGTTTTATATCGCTGTGTATATAGCCCATTTGATGTAAAAAAGCAAGGCCGTTGGTTATGTCCGTAAAAATCTTCAATACAGCCTCTTTGTTAAGATCTTGATGAGATATATATTCTTTTAAATTTCCAGTATCCATAAGCTCGTATATAACATACAATCTCTTTTCCTCTTTTTTATAAAGATAGCTTATCAAAGATATAATGTTTGGATGTCTTAAAAGAATAAGGGATTGGACTTCTTTCCAAAGGTACTCTATGGCATATTCATCTTTTGCTATTTTTAATGCAAACTCTTTCCATTTGTATTTGCCTTTTAAGCCCTCAACTTTGTATACTTTACCAAACTCACCTTCCCCAAGAATCCCTACTATCCTATACATATCTAAAACTATATCGCCTATTTCCATCAGTAATACACCTTTTTTAAGTATAAACCATTAGCTTTTGCCGTGTGGTTTGAAACTTTTTTGGCTTGTAAAAAATCGTTAACATCGTCTATGGATATAAGCCCTTGAGCGTAAGATAACATCGTGCCTACCATACGCCTTACCATATACCTCAAAAATCTATTGGCAGTAATTGATATTTCTACCAAAGGGTAATCCACTTTAAAAGTTATATTTTCTACAAAGCAATATCCGTTTTCGTCTTCAAGCTCTTTGGTAAATCCCCTAAAATCCTTATAACCTAAAAATAAGTACGATATCTCCATCATTTTGCCTAAATCTGTAGGCTTATACACAAGCATTGCCCTATCCTGGAAAAACGGTGAGTTTTTCTCATCAAAAAACAGTTTGTATATATAGGTTTTTTTTAAAGCATCAAAACGTGAGTTAAATTCCAAAGGAACTTCTTCTATGTTGTGGACTTTTATATCCTTTGGTAGAGCGCTGTTTAGGGCTTTTTTTAAAAAGTTTAAATCTTTATCAAATTCCATCTTGACGTTGAATACAAACTCAATAGCATGAACGCCTTTGTCTGTCCTAGAACAACCTATTGCCCTTATTTTTTGCTTTATAGGTTTTTTCTTATTTACTATGTAATAAAGTTTTTCTTCTACTTCGTTTTGTATGGTGGGTACGTTTGGTTGGTATTGCCATCCGCTGTAATTTGTACCCACAAAGGATATACTAAATTTGTAGTTCTTCACACCGCCAACGTGTTCTTTAGATAAAGCTTTGTGATATACTCCATCACCATCCTATTTGTATTAAAGTAAGTGGATACAGTGGCCACAGACATCTTCATCACACTTACATATTTGCCAAAACTATCATAGTAAGTGGGCAATATTATATATCTAAGCTTGTTGTAAAGATCATGAATCTCATCAGGATCCCATTCTGGTTCTACGTCTATATCTTCCCAAGAGGTTTTTTTACCTATGGACCAGCCGTTTACGTTTTCCATACAACCTTCTATCCACCAACCATCCAATACGGAGAAACTTGGGACACCGTTTAAAGCTGCTTTAATTCCACTTGTACCAGAAGCCTCTAAAGGTCTTTGTGGAGTGTTTAACCATATATCTACACCGGATATAATAATCTTAGCTTTATACATGTCGTAATTTTCTATAAAAGCTATTTTTAACTTGTCGGTTTTGGATTTTACGTAATCTTTTGCATCAAATATCTCTTTTATGATGGCTTTGCCTTCCCCGTCAAGCGGATGAGCCTTACCAGAAAATACTATTTGAAGACCGTTAAAATCGTTGGCTATATCTATGAGCCAATCAAGATCTTTTAATATCATGTGGTTTCTTTTATAGGCTGTCATACGTCTTGCTACACCTATAGTAAACCAATCCCTAGAAAATGAAGCGTCCGTTTGAGAGTTTACAAGATCTATAAGATCTTCCTTTGCTTTTTGATGGGCTTGTATAAATATCTGGTCAGGCACATTGGTTATTTGTCTTAGAAGAGATGGGTCTTCTTCCCAACCCCTTATAAATTCCGTATATAACTTTTTATGGTGAGGGGAGGCCCATCTTATATGATGAACGCCGTTGGTAACGTATTCCAGCTTATACCCTTCAAAAATGCCCTCTGAAACATATTTGTGTTTTCTTGATACAGCAGCCACAGTTCTTGAAGCTTTTAAAGATATCCAAGATAGGTTAAACTCTTGATCGTGATCAAAAAGATCCTCCATATTCGTATCTTTTATATAATCTTTTAAATAGGTTTTCACATCGTCTATTGGGAACTTGTCAAAAGCAGCTGCCACAGGTGTATGAGTTACAAAAACTACTCTATCTCTCACTTTTTCTATATCTTGTAAATCTTTCAGAAGACCTATCGTGAGAAATGCTGAGTGACTTTCATTTATGTGATATACCATAATCTTATAACCCAAAACCTTTAAAAGCTCATAACCACCTACACCAAATATAATCTCTTGAAGCATCCTATCCTTTCCTTGGGCAAGATAAAGCCTGTCAAATATCTGTCTTATCTCTGGTTGGTTTTCTTTTAGGTTTGTATCTAAAAATAGTACTGGTACTACGTGTCCAGAAATACCCACCATATCGTATTTCCAAGCTGTCACATATATATCTTGACCGTTAACAGGTATTTTGATTTTAATATCTAAAGGCTTTAAATATTTTGATGGGTCCCAAGTTTGCGGGAAATCAGTTTGAGCTCCATGAGCTGTAAGATGCTGAGATGTATAGCCCTTTCTCCAGAGTATAGTAACACCTACAGAGGGCACTTTTAAATCCGCAAGACTTTGAAGAGTATCACCAGCCAATACCCCTAAACCCCCACTGTAAGTGGGTATATATGGTTCTATGCCGCATTCCATTACAAAGTAAGCTATCATAACAATTATTTTATCAGATTGCCAAACTCTTTGTACATCGCTTCTTTTGAGTTTGCAATACCAGTTTCCACTTTTCCAGTAGGACCCACAAATGTAGGCGTTCCATCTACTCCTAAACCTTGCAAATATGATATATTTTCCTTTACTTTTTCTAAACCTTTTTTACAAGGGCTTTTTGGTACCGGAGCACTGTACATAAACTCCAGCATGCTATAACTAGCGTTGTTGTCACATAAAAGCTCAGCGGATTTCTTAATAGAGCCTGGATGCAAAGAGCCTGTTGGTGTTTGTACAGGATATAAAATTACTTTTATTGCTATATGGTTTTTCTTAGCCCATTCTTTAAGCGGGCCTTCCGCTTCGTGACAAAACGGACATTGAGGATCTGTTATGAAATATACAAAGTTTTTAGCGTTTTTAGAGTTGTACACAAAATCAACATGGTCTTCTAATTCTTTTAGTTGATGCTTTGATAGCTTTTCATACTTAGATAGATCTGGAGCTACCAAAGACTTATGCTTTATATCTATCACTTGACCTTGTATTATATAGTTTCCGTTTTTACTTATAAAAAAGTATTGAGCGTTTAGAGGAGATACTTTAAACACCACTTCACAAAAACCGCTAAGTCTTTTGGATGGATATACATCTTCTATTTTTATAGTAGGCGGTAGGTTAAAATTTTTCAATATGCTTTTAACCTCTGTTTTTGATGGACAAGCGTCCTTTGCATAAGCACTGCCTATAATCATACCAAAAGCACCTATAGACAACAAAAGCTTTTTATACATAAAATTCCTCCTAAATATTAAATGCCATTATACCACAGCTAAATGAATAAATCATGAATAGTCTTCACTTTCTCTAACACGTCCTCTGGTTTTACAAAATCAAGGCACTTGTAGGTTTTTGTTTTACAGCTTTTAGGATTTATAGAACAAGGATGACAATACAGCTTAGGCTCTAAATAAAACCCATTTATAGGATAAAACCCATAAGAGGCTGAAGTAGCGCAATATATTGAAATAGCTTTTATACCAAAGGCGTTTGCTATATGAACGGAAGAAGAATCGTTTGAAATCACCAAAGAAGAAAGACTAACAACAGCTAAAAACTCTTTTAAAGATGTTAGACCTGATAAGTTTAAAACATTTTTTATATTGTCAAAAGCCTCTAAACGTTTATCAGATAATATAACTACAGGTTTATCAAGAAATTTTGATAGTTTTACAAAGTGCTCTTGTTTCCAGGTTTTTAAGAAAAAATTTGATATAGGGGATATTGCTATGAAAGAAAGTGGTAAATTGAATTTTCTTTTTACAGCTTCTTTTAGACCTTCTTCTATATATAACTTTGGCGGTTTTGGAGTTAGTTTTTTTGATATCAAAAGCTCCAAAAGTTTTATATTTCTTTCTATCTCGTGAATACCTTTTTCTTGGTAAGGTATAAGGTCTGTATATAAAAATTTCCCCTCTGATCTATCAAAACCTATTCGCTTTTTAATACCAGACAAATAAAGCATTAAGGCGCTTCTAAAAGATACATGTAAAGACAAAACAGCATCGTAGCCTTTTATGGCTTTTATGATATCAAAAGAATCTTTTAAGGATCTATCGTAAGGATAAAGCTCTACAGGGTAACCATATAAAACATCTTTTATAAAAGGCCTTCCTACAAAACCTACGCTGTACTCACCAAAAATATCAACGGTATTTTGCAAAAGGGATGTAGCCAGTACCACATCCCCTAAGTAAGCTGTTTGCCAAACAAGTACTTTCAATAAATAAACGCTAAAAACTTATGCTGGTTATCTTCCAAGAGCCGTCCTCTTTTGATACGGTAAAAGTAATATCACGTTCCATATGCTCGTTGTCTTTGGTTTCTAGCACAACCTTTACCTCAGAATCTGATATTTTTGACACATTTTTAATCTTAAAAGATTTTACAAAAGACATCTGACCCTCCAAAGAAGCCCCCAAAGCTTCATACGGCTTCATCTCCACTAAAGCAAGTGGTAATTTTAATTGGCTTTCTAAGCTTTCCCTTAGGCTTGGATCGAGCTTTCTTATAGCTTTTATAGGATGATGGTCTTTTAGATTAGCCATAAAATCCGATACTAAATCTCTAGATATCCCTTGAGGCGAAGACCCACAAGCTCTAAAAAGCAAAAACACAGCCCCTAAGGCTACTATTCCTATAACAATTTTCTTCTTTGACATGCTATGACCTCCTAGATTTATTGATAAGATAATCGTAAATATGCTTTGCCGCTTCTTTTCCTTCTTTCAAAGCTCTTACTACAGTATCACCACCGTTTACCACATCCCCAGATGCAAATATACCCTCAACAGAACACATATAATTTTGGTCCACTTCAAGAGTACCCCATTTTGTAGTTTTTAAGTTTAATTCTTCAAAGGCTATAGGGTTTGGTTTTTGGCCTATAGCCAACACCACAGCGTCACAGTCTATAACAAACTCTGAGTTTGGTATCTCAATTGGTCTAGGTCTTCCCGATTCGTCCGGTTCACCAAGCTCCATTTTCACACAAAGAAGACCTTTTGTATAACCGTTTTCATCTCCTATTATTTCTTTCGGTTGTGTAAGCCAATGTATTATGGCACCTTCTTCTTGAATATGATCCCATTCTTCGTCTCTAGCTGATGAGGTTTCTCTGGTTCTTCTATAAACTACATGGGTTTCTATACCAAACCTTATAGCACTTATAGCACAATCCACAGCGGTAAATCCACCACCTATTATGGCTACTTTTTTTATATCTGCCATCGGACAACCTAAAGCTATATTCATGAGAAATTCTATTGCAGAATATACATTTATAAGGTTGTCTCCTTTTATACCGAGATTTCCCCTACCGGCACCTACGCCTATAAACACCGCATCGAAATTTTCCTTTAGTTCTTTAAGCGATATGCTTCTTCCTACTACTATGCCAGTATGAAATTTTACGCCCATTTTTTTGAGCTTGTTTATTTCGTATTCTAATATAGATTTATCAAGCCTTGCATTTGGAATACCGTAAAACATTACACCACCAAGCTTAGGAAGCGCCTCGTAAACCTCAACATCTACACCTCTTCTAGCAAGTTCATAAGCACATCCTAATGATGCTGGACCTGAGCCCACAATCGCAACTTTGTATCCTTTCTTTTCTTCTATCTCTACCGATGGTTCTATGCCAGATATCCTTACAAAATCTCCTACAAACTTTTCTAAAGCCCCTATGTTAACAGGAAGACCCTTGTTTCTCTTGTTTCTTACCGTATCAAAGTACAATATGCAAGCACCTTCGCATTGCCTTTCTTGAGGACATACCCTTCCACATATTGATGGAAATATATCGGTTTGAGTGATTATCTTGTAAGCTTCCAATATGTTACCTTCCGCTATCTTCGATATAAAACCAGGTATGTCTACATTTATAGGACAACCTTTAATACATCTTTTATCCGCATCTTTGCAAAGTATACAACGCCTTGCCTCATCTATAGCTAAATTTATTGTATAGCCAAGAGCATACTCTTCAAAAGTCTTTGTGCGCTTATCCACTGGCATTAGGACTTCTTGGTTTCTATCGTAATACCTAATTTTTTTCATGGCTCAACTCTTCCTAGAACGCACCAACACTTCTTTTAAAATTAGGTGCCTTCTGTTTAAATCATCAAAATCTATCTTGTTGGCTTCAAGCCAAGGCCCCTCTACGCAAGGAAGTTTAAGCTTGCCATCATATTGAATCCTACAAGCCAAACAAAGCCCTACCGTACAAAGCATCCTTGTGATAACTGCACACAAAACATTTTTATCTTCATAAACACTAACTAACTCTTTAGCTAAATCGTTAGAACCAGCACTTACAACAACATCATATGGTTTATCAATCTTGCTAAAAGCCTCTATACTATCAAACTCATAAACATGATCAAATATATCTGTATAGCTTTTCAAATCGTCTAAACGCACTGAGTCAGAATTTATAAAAGCAAGTTCTATTTTGTTTTTTGGCTTTAGATGTTTTGCAAGATTGTATATACCTGCAAAACCCCAATTTATACTAACAAAGAGTATATTCTTATATTCTAGCTGAGGGAAAGGTTTTCCAGCTGGACCTTCCACGTAATGCAACCTTTGCCCTGGTTTTATATTTTCAAAAGCCTCAGTCACCACCGTGTCATCAGATTTTTGCAACAAGAAAGAAACAGTGCTATGTTCTACATCTGCACTCATAATAAAAACAGGTATTCTTTCTGGCTTTTCTTGATATTGCATGATAAAAAATTGACCTGGTTTTGCTTTAGAAAGATACAAACTCTTTAGTTTTATTAGTTTCAGACTTTTAGAGATATCTAAAACTTCTAATACTTCAGCCATTCACAAAATCCCTAATGTCAAATATCACCGTAGAACAGCAGTTTGGAGATATATGAGGCTTCATACCAAATTCCATGCTTTGAGATACTATGCCCTCTGCTGGAAAAGCTATACCGTTGGCTCCTGCTAACATAGCGTATGTATCAAAAGCCAAGCGATACTCTCCTGCTGGTCTTGCACATCCTATTATTATAGGGTTTTTTGGCATTTTTTGTCTAGCGTAAAGTATCACCTCTGCAGCTTCTTCAGCGCTTGGAGGTTTTATAAGCTGATATCTTGCGTTACCGTAGTAAGGCATAACCACTACAAGCACCAAAGCATCGGGATCGTATTTTGATATCATATCTACCGCGTTAAACTCGCCTATAATCTTACCGTAATGTAGGCCTATGATAATATGAGGCACTATTTTAAGGCCATACTCTTTTAAAAGTCTCAATGACTCGTCGTAGTCTTTGGTGCTTTTATGAGGAAGCTTATAAACCTTATGAATTGTTTCATCTTCACCTATAATATCTAAAAGAACAGCATCCACATCAGCTTCTTTTAGCGTCTTAGCCAATCTTTCATCCACAAGGCCAACATGACATGTTACTATAAGCCCTAACTCTTTTTTGGCATATACCATTGCATCTTTATAGTCGTATAGCTCCACGACGTTATCTTTGTTTGAGCCTCCTGATATAAGTATACCTCCAACGCCTGCTTCCTTTAAGTCCTCACAAACTTTTACAAGCTCTTCGGGAGAAGTGGCAGGTATCATATGGTGCAATATTTTAGAAGCGCAGTGATCGCACATCAATTCACATTTTTTCCCAGTTATAGATATATCTACAAACCTCGGTTTTGGCACAGTTTTGAAATCCTCTACCTCGTAATGCTTAAAACCTGGCCCATAAAAAAATATATTGTTTCCAAAATGTTCTTCTTTTGTTTTAAGACCTGTTTTTAGCTTTTCTAAAAAAGCTTCATCTACTTCTATGTCTATCATAAATTCTACCTCAAAATGTTATTACTTCAGCACCTTGATCTATGAGTTCTAAAAGCTCTGGACCAATAGCCAAAACGTTTATGCCTTTTTGTTCGTTGTAATCTTTTTCTCCTAGCTTTGTAGAGTTGTTTATACAGGCCATTGTAGTAACGCCTTTTTCTAAAAGCTTATAAAACAAATCTTTTAAATGAGGTATATTCTCTATTTGTCTTGGTACTTTAACTCCGTCTGCCCAAAAGAAAAATCTCACATCAAAGCTTGGATCCTCAGAGGCTCTTAAAGCAAACCTCATACTCATCTCTACTCTCAATTCACTTATATTTACATCAGACATCAACACAATAGCTAATTTCTTCATTTAAAACACCACATACAATTGATTTTTAAATTAAATTTAGCGGCCCTACTCCAAAAGAGTAGGGCATAGATTATATTAACCGCAGGAGATACCTTTTTCTTTTGCTATAGCACCTAACTTTTCTGCAGCTTCTGGGCCTTTAAGAAGCATTGACACTTCTGATGGATTAGTGGGTTTTATCTTTGCTATCCAACCAGCACCATAGGGATCGTCGTTAGCTAAGGCAGGATTTGCTTTTACTGCATCGTTTATCTCTACCACTTCGCCACTCAATGGAGATGGCACTGGACCAACCCATTTTCCACTTTCTATGGTAGCTACTGACTTTCTTCTTTCCACAGTTTTACCTGGTTTTTTCGGTGTATAGGCTACCAATCTACCAGCCATAGCTGCAGCTACAGAAGTGAGGCCTACCGTGAAGGTGCCATCACCGTTGTCTTTTGCCCATGTGAAGGCATTAGCCTCTGCGTCAACGTCGTAAAGTAAATCCTCTGGGATATTGCACCCGTTTACTACTGCCATATATACCTCCTTAATAAATTATTTTCTAAATTAATTTTTAACTTTTAAAAGCCTAAAAAATTATTACCTTATCAGCTTCTAAAGATTTTTGAGCAAATTCACCAGCTGGAACTATACCGTCTAGCAATGGTATTAGCTCATCTTCTTTTAAACCCGATGAATCTATAGCCTGCTTACAAGAGTAAAGTTTAACACCAGCAGCTTTAGCATCTTTCATAAATTCATATACCGATTTTGGTTTTTGACCTGCTACACAGGAATCTCCACCGGGGTATATAGATTCTGGAACGCCCTTTCTTATTAGATTTGTACCATCCATATTAAAAAATATCTCTACTATTGCATCGTTTGAAGCCATCAAAGCTCCTATAAAAAACGGTGTAGCGCATCTATGAGGTGTTTTTGGACCGCTTGTCATTAGTATTAACACTTTTTGGCCTTCTGCTTCCATCATGAGTTAAGCACCTTCCTTACCTCTTCTTCTGAGGGCACTCCTACAAATGTTAGTTTGCCGTTTATAATCGTAGATGGAACACTTCTAACTATTAACTTTTTAGCCCAAGCCCTACCTTCTGGTTGAGCCACATCGAGCACTTCGTACTTGAAACCAAGTTCAGCTTGTAACTTTTGATAAAGAGCATCTGCATCTGGACATGTAGCACACCACTGAGACACTAAAAGTATAACATGTTTATCAGAAGCCGCCATACTACGTACACCTCATGCAAATAATATCTTCTCTATCTATGTACTCTTTCATTTTTCTAACAGCTTCTTCACCAGTTACCAAATCTTTTAAATCTCTTTCTAAATTTACAGGTTTTAACGTTACTATCCAACCTCTACCATATGGATCGTAATTTATTATATCAGCTTGCTCTAATAACTCTTCGTTTCTTCTTACTACTTCACCCTCTACGATACAAGGTATAGGACCAGCCCATTTACCACTCTCTAACGATGCCACTGGTTTACCTTTGGGTATTTTCTTACCGACATCTTTTATGCGTATATGTAGAAGCTTACCAGATCTGGTTTGCCCTACATCTGTAAGACCGTACGTTACATTACCGTCTGGCTCTAACCTAATCCACACTTGATTTTCTATATCGTAATACAAATCTTTTGGTATCAAACAACCGTTATGATCAACTATATTTTCGTCTACATTACCATGTAAATCCATATCTATACACCTCTAGAGCTTGAAATTGCCCCCAGAAAACGTGGGGGGCAAAATAGTATATCATGCCAAACCGTATCTTTTCAGCACTGGTAATGGATCAGATAAATTGTCTTTTAGCTTTACTTCAGAGGCGCTTCTTCCCAATGCAAGACCTAAGAGTTGAGTAAAATAAACGGCTGGTACATCAACATCTGGAACACCTTTTAACATTAATCTATGTCTATACATTTCCAAAGAAGCATGGCAAAGTGGACATTCGGTAGCTATAACATCGGCGCCATTTCTTTTAGCGTTTTGCAATATCATCATAACAAATTTTTCTGACACTGACTCATCCGACAAGGAGTGAGGACCACCGCAACATTGGGTATGCATAGGTTCAAAATCTACACTAGTAGCTCCGGCCGCTTCTAAGAGTTTGTTTTGGAAAAATGGATGTTCATCATCATCAGCCGTTGCTCTTCTCATGGGTCTATCTTTATCTAAGTCCTGACCACCAGAGTGCGAATATGTCCTAGCATAGAAGTGCGGTCTTGTATATAGACAACCGTAGTAGTTGGCTACCTTTAAACCTTTTAAAGGTTTCTTGGTCTTTTCTTTTATTTTTTCTGGGCCAGCTTCTTCGTAAAGCCACTCTAAAGCATGATATGTCTCAGGTATTACATCCAAAGGATCCACACCGCCTTGTTTTAAAAGATCATTTGTTTTAGTAAGCACAGAATTATCGGTGGTTAGAAAGTACCAAGCCCTTTGGAGTGAAAAAGAACAACCGTTGCAAGGAGCCACTATTACTTCATGTCCTTGTTTTCTAGCCAAAGACATATTTCTAGCGTTCATTAAAATAGTGCCCCAGAACGTTACATTTTTTGATTCCATTGCTCCGCAACAGTTGTAATCTTTTAAATAATCAAGCTCTAAGCCCAAATCTTTAGCTACCAGTCTTAAAGATACATCGTAAGCTCTAGCTGCACCTTCTAATGAGCAGCCTGGGTAGTAAGCTACATTTTTACCTATAACACCCATGTAAAACCTCCTTTAATGAGTCATTATGCCTTCTTCATTTATAACTCTTTCAAGAACTTGTTTGAATCTGTTCCAGTTTTGAGTTCTTGGATGTATCAACATATGTTTGGCATTTAATATCAAGAAATCTATGTTCATACCTTTCAACGGTTTGATAGCTAAGCTTTTTAACCAATCTGGCAAACCACCTGCAAAAGGTATTGGTTTCTTGAGGATTGGATCCTTCATTACATTAAAACCTTGCTTTTCCATCCATCCAAACAAAAGCTCTCCATCTTCTATACGTCCGTATTCTATGACACTTTCAGTAAAGAACTTGTCAAACTTTTTAGATGGGTATTCTTCTATAAGGCCTCTTTTCGACATTTGATTTACTATTACCTTTAATACTTCCTCTACCAAAACGCCTTTTGGACATCTATGCGTACATTTGTGACAAGACACGCATCTCCATATTACATCTGCTCTTTTCTGCAATTCATCTAACATACCTAATCTTGCTAAATATATGAAATGTCTTGGGTTGTATTTCTCGTCCCAATAGTTGTGCACAGGACAACTAGCTGTACAGTATGAGCATTGATAGCACTGGTTTATCGTTTTCCCTTGGGGGTGGTTGATGATATCTTTGGCGAAATCTAAATCGTAATCGTCTATTACGCGAGGAAGTATTATAAGGTTCCAGTCTCCAGATGCATCAACACCGTCTATAACTATCCTATCTTTCTTTATTATACGCTCTTGCTCTACAAGGCCACGTTCATGAATAGCCATAACAACCTCCTATTAATAGGTAAAAGTTACTTCATCATCTCTTAAAACACCTAAAAGACGCTTGGCAATAAAATCTGCAGGTGGGAAAAACCCTTTAGCACTATGCATTGTAGATAGGGTCATGTAATCAACGTAAGTACCATAAATCATAGCCAAAAAGATATCTACAAACAAAAATCCTCTCACTCTTATACCGAACTCCAGAAGCTTTTCGTAAACTTGAACATAGGTTTGATAAAATTCTTCGTAAGTAGAACCATACATCTCTCTGCCGTGCCCATTTACTGGGGCTTCTTCTTTTAAGAACACAATAGCTCCACTTTCAGATTCAGGGTCCCATATCCAAGAGGTGAAAAGTATGTAATCTTCTGGAAATGTAAAATGTAGTATCTCTGCAGCAATATCTCTAGCGTTTTTCTTACTTACACCTCTTATTACATCTGTAAAAGCGTTAACCCTTTGTTCCCAGGTATCCGCTTTAGAATATAAAAGATCGCTTATAGCTTTTTTGAGGTTGTTAACACCGGTTTCTTCCACAATCTTATTTCTGAATCTTCTAGCTGGGTACATCCTGTAAAATACATCAAGCAATGTGTCCTTATCTATAGAAGCTAATCGCTCCTTTGAGAATGTCTCTCTAAAAAGATTCGATTTCTCAAGAACCCTAGAATAGAACTCTTGAGCTAGCTCCTCTCCATCTCCTAATATCTTTATTAGATAATCCCTTACTAAAAAGTCATCAAGAGGGGCCGCTTTGAACCCCTCGTTTGGTTTAATGTTGCTCATTATACACTCACCTTAGCTCCTATAAAAGCTATTGCTTCTGCAGCTGCTGCCTCACCTTCAGACATAGATGACTCTATATCTATAGGGCCTTTGCAAGCACCTGCTATAAAAATACCTTCTTTGTTTGATATGATGTTTGAACCTGAGTTGTCAGAAGGTATCAGGAATTTACTATCTTGATCTTGGTTCAAACCTAGTATCTTAGCAACTTTCTTTGTACCTTCAGATGGCTCCATTCCAAGCACTAAAACTACCAAGTCCATTGGTACTTCTGATGGTCTTTGAACTATAGTGTCTTCGTGCTTTACTACAAGTCTTCCGTCTGACGGTCTAAAGGTTATTTCAGCTATTCTTCCTCTTACATATCTAACACCGGCTTTTTCTTGAGGAGCCCAATAGAATGGGTATTCCCAAGTGCCATATGTTCTAACATCCATATAATAGCAAAACACATCTACATCTGGATAATGTTCTCTTATCTCTGTGCCTTGTAAACCAGAGAGAGCACATCCATATCTACAGCAGTGTACATTTGATACACCCAATTGCCTATCTCTTGAACCAACGCAAAATACAAATGCTACACGCTTGGGAAGTTGGCCGTTGGATGGTCTGTAAAGCTTACCTTGACGAGAAAACATTTGCTCTAACTCAAGGTTTGTTATTACATCTGGGAAAAGCCCATAACCGAGTTCACCTTTTCTTCTTGGATTAAAGTGTTGGAAGCCAGTGGCCACTACTATAGCTCCAGCTTCTACAGTTTCCCCGTTTGATAGCTTTACCTTGTAGTTACCAGGCGCACCTTCACAAGCTTCCACTTCTGTACCTAACTTGACTTTAACGTTTGGGTTCTTAGTTACTTCATCAATAACGGGACCTAAAACTTGTGATGGTTTTAGCTTTCTTGGAATAAGGGTATGATAATCTTCCAATATCGGTCTACCACCTAGTTTTTGCTCCTTCTCCACTAAGATGGTAGATATACCCAATTTACCAAGAGTTTTAGCTGCGGATACACCAGCAGGTCCGCCACCTATTACTAATACGTTCTTAGACATATATAACCTCCTAAGGTTTATTAAGATCTAAACAATACCTTATCAGCCGTTGCACTTGCCCTTGGTTTGCCGTCGGATGTTCTGCTGTATGGTTCGTACAGGTCATAGGTTTTAAAGAATTCTTGAAGCTCATCGTGTTTGCCTGCTTTATCAAGCTCGTTTATATATTTCACAGTGTCTTCCCACTCTTTTCTTAGCTCTTTCCAGTTGGTTATACCCATTTTTTCCAAGAGAGGTTCATAGCTTGAGCAGTTCCAGTATAGTTGAACTATCTTGTACGGATGCGCACCACAGGCTAAAGCTGAGAACATAACATCTGACATAACAGCTACCGGATAGTACATATCATGAGCTTTGCCTATCCATTGATTCTTTTCGAAAGTTGTGGTACAACCGGTATCGTGAGTAACTATAACATCTGCCTTAGCATCCTCATATATTACCTTCAATTTTCTGTTTATAGCAAAAGACCTGGTGAACTCTCTTTCTGTCAATATATGTCTAAATCCAAAACCACAGCAATCATACCATGTATAATAGTCAGCCACTATAGCTCCTAACTCTTTTACAACAGCAGTAGATGCTGCTGGTCTTTGGCCTCCATATATTTCTGGGTCATATACGTAGTCATCAGCTATCATTTTCCAAACGTGGCAAGCATTGTGTATAGCAACTCTTACATTTGATACATCTATACCTTTTGGTTTACCTTCTTTTTCGTATAGTTCTCTTATCTTATATCTGTTTGCATGTGTCCATTCTGAGTAGTGAACTACTTCTTGAGGTATCACCAATTCACCATTTGGCCCCAATCTACCCAACTTCTTCAATATAGGTCTTACAGCATCTCTAAGCTCTTTATTCATTATGAGTTGTTCTCTAGTTTCCTTGTAAGAACCAAAAGATGTACCACAGTGAATTAGAGGATAATAACCAGTCTTCCAAGCTTGGTGCATGTTTCTTAGCCATACAGCAGCCAATGCAACAGGGTTTGATGTACCAGAACCATGGTAGTTCCATGCAGTACAAGAAGTTTGGTGTGGTTCGTTTAGATAATCATATCCAAACTTGTTCATAAACCAGAATATAGAAGCTGGATATCCAGGAATGTTACCACATTGTCCACAAGATTTATGGTGCCATAGTTTGTTGGTAGGCACAGTCTTTATACGACCTGTTCTTGTATAAACCTCTACAGGTTTATGTTCTTTGGTGATTCTATGTATAAGGATCTCACCCTTTGCTTCCAATTCTTCCATGCGCTCAAATATTTCATCGTAATGAGCATGGTTGTTTTGAATTGGAAATTTGGTCTTGTCATATCTAAGTAAACTCATAAAACTAACCTCCTAAAAAATTTTTTTGGCACTACGCCAAAAATTGCAAAAATCACTCTTCTTGCATGTCTTCCCAACGCTCTTCGTTTTCTTCTACCATATCCATGATAACGTTGTAAAGGTTGGGGTCTATCTTTTCAAGCATATCAAATATACCTGTTTCTCTCCAAATACTGTAAAGCTCTATGGCAGTTTGAAGAGATACTTCCCAAGCTGTTTTTACAGATTTACCTACATCAAAGGGTATAGCCATACGCTTTGCTCTCAAGTTTTCCATATTGTCAGCCATCTTTGGACCCCAGTCTGGGAAGAAGTCCGGTTGAAGCATATCCGCTGAGAGCTGGTTACCAGTGGTCATAACCTTCAAGAGCACACGACCGTATGGTTTGAGAAGATCTTTAGTTGCGTCAAAGGCGTTTCTAACAGCCACTTCTCTCATTATAGCCACAAGACCACCTGGGTTGTTTACAAATGGACATCTTATCCAACAGGTAAAGCATTGGGAACAAGCCCATATGTATTCGTGCATCATGTCATAAAGCACTTCCACATCATCTTCCAAAAATCTTTGGACTATTTCTCTGGGTGAATAATCAAAAAATCTGTTGGATGGGCATGATGCAGTACAAACACCGCAATTTAAACAACCAAATATATATTCGTGATAGCGAAAGTCTGATTTGACTTCCTCTACAATTCTAACCTTCTCTTCCCATGGCACATCTTTGGTTTTCTGCGATATGGGAAGATTGTATCCGTAAGCGTGTCCATCCATAACAATTACCTCCTTAAAGGGTTATAACGGCGTACTCGCCACTCATTACTTTGTCCAAGAATGCAGCACCACCTATTATACCATCGCAAAGCTCGGTGTTAACGTCCTCCCTTTTGTATTCTTCCGTCAAGTCTAAAGATGGTACGCAAAGATATACCTTCACTCCTGCTTCTTTTGCCATTTTTATAAAATCATACACAGTTTGTTCTACGCCTGGTCTTACTTTAACCTTTTTTGCATTGTCTTTCATCAACAAAAATCCGGCCTCTGAAGTAATAACCATCTCCACTTCAAAGTCCATTGTTGTAGCCGCAGTAGCCAAGAAAAAAGGTGCACCCGCTTGAGGGTTTATAAGCTCACCAGTCACCGCATCGGCTCTTTCAAAAAATGGAACAGTTAAAATATAAAAAATAATTTTATCAAATCCATTTGGTACCGCCATAAATCTCTCCTTTAATAAGTTTAATCCTAAAATTTAAAAAATCAATTAAGATTTGCTTATAAGAATATAATAAATTGCTTATAAGTAACTTAAGCTCACACCTCTTGTTGTTCATCAAGATCACCATTAAACAAAAATTGTTATCGGCTTATCTGCTTCCAACAAGAAATCAAACAAAGTCATAGCTCCAGCCGGTGGCTCCAAGCCGTCTATTAAATCTTCGTATTTGTATCCGAAAAGTTCCATAGTCATCTGACAGGGTATTAGCTTAACATCGGCTTCTTTACACAACTGAAGAAGCTCTGGTATAGAAGCCACACCGTGTTCTTTGATAGATTTTTTCATCATCTCTGTCATAAGATCTGTCATGCCGGGTATTACACCCATTAGCTGAGGAGGACCTGGTATAAAGTTTGACACGCTTTTAAGAAAAGGAAACTTTTCTTCCATAGATGGTGGGAATGCCATAGGCATAGCCGGATTTCCAACAGGGGCCAGCTTTAGCTGGTTTACTTTTTCCTTATGTATTATATTTAAGCCGTAAAACGTAAAGAATATGGCCGTTTCTAGACCCATTGAAGCACCTACTGATGCTAATATCAATGGCGGATATGCCATATCTAACGTACCTTTTGTGGCTATTATAGCCAATCTTTCCATATTAAACTCCTTACTTTTTCTTTAGATAGAATATAATTTTTCCACCTTCTTCCACAGTTTCTAATAGCTCATCCCCAGTTCTTTTACAGTAAGCTGGTATATCTGCTTTCGCTCCTGGGTCTGTGGTGATGAGTTCCAAAATTTGACCAGATGACATTTCTGCCATTTCTTTTTTGGTTTTAAGTACCGGTAAAGGACAATTGAGACCAGATGCATCTAAAGTCCTGTCTACTTTAATAGCCATGCAAAATACCTCCTAAATAAGTTATGTTATTATTTTATTCTTTATTTTATATTTTATGTATTAAGATTTTATTAAAAAAAATTAATTTTTTTTATAATTAATTGCTATCAAGCAAGGCCTCTTTGCTTTAGAGTATCTTGATATATCCTTTTATATAGAATGTTCCACTCGGATGTTCCTTCTACAATCTTCTTGGAATAATTTTTTATACGCATACGCACTTCTTTCTCTATCTCTTCTTCCTCTTTGGCAGCTTCTATAAGGATAGAAGATATAACTTTTCTTATCATTGGTATATCTTCATAAATTTCTATGTTTGGATCGTTTTTAATAAGATCTCTTATTCTGTTGGTTATTTGATTCATGCGTTCTCTAGGTTTTGTTTCTATTTTCATTTCCTCAGCCAGCTTCATTCTTATGGTTCTATAAGCTGTCCTGTAATCTATGTTTTCTTTTTCTATATAAGATAGTTGGTCTTTTAGTATTTCTTTTGCTTTTTCATCTAAGTTTTTTTCTTCTTCATCGGCTTCTTTAAATATTGCCAGCAACTGTTTTTTAAAATAATCTACATCCTCTACTTCTATATATTTTTTTGTTAAAAGCTCAGATAATAACTTATTTATTATTCTTTCCACCAACCTTTCTGGTAATCTCACGCTTGTGCTCCTTAAGCTTTTATTTTAGGACTAAAATGCTTTGCTATGTTTATAAACGTTTCCGCCATCTCCCTTTTTTTCTGCCATTCTGATATTTCTTCCGCAGTTTTTGCATCAGATAATTTTCTCGTGGCTTCTTCAAAAACTTTCTTGTATTCTTCGAGGTCTATATTTCCTACTGGAATAGCTTCTTCTGTTAGTATTATAACTTTGTCCGGTGTTATATCGGCAAATCCATATCCTACAGCTATACCATTTTTGTCATCTTTGTTGAAGTAAACCAAACCAGGCTTTATTTGAGTTAAAAGCAACATATGGTTTTCCAATATGCCCATTTCACCGTCGTAGGCTGGTATATTTACAGATTCTACCTCTTCGGTGTATACAACGCCCTTTGGTGTGACTATATCAACTTTTAACATAAAGCCTCCATATCATAAGATAATATTATACCAAAATATTTTTTGTAAAAAAATTAAATATGCTATAATTATGGTATGGATTTAGAAAAAAACCAATGTAGCGTAGTCTTCGATAAAAAAGAATTTGACGATATCGTATCCAAAGCTAAAAATACCACAGAATCGAAATCTATACTCCCAATATTATCAAATTTCCTAATAGAGATAGAACATTCTAAGTATTTTGTAAAAGCCACAGACTTAGAAAACTATATAAAGATAGAAGGTAGACCAGAGCAATCGGAAGTTAGCTGCACCTTGTGTATAAATTCTAAGAAACTAAGCGATATAGTAAAAAGTCTTTCTTCTGCAACATTCACGCTAACGCTTGTTAACGACCCTTCAACCCAAAGCTCTTACGTCCAAATACAGAGCGGCAGGAGTAAATTTAAGCTAACGTTAGCAGAAGCTTCCGAGTTTCCAGCTTTTCCAGAGATAGAAGAGGACATGATATCAAATAACATACTTGGCTCTATGCTGTTAGAGGGTTTGGAGAGGACAGATTACGCTGTAGCAAAAGAAGATGCCATGAACCCCACCCTCACAGGCGTAAACATGATACTTGACAACAACGATGGAAAGCCTTTTGTAGAGTTTGCCGCCACAGACGGCAATAGACTTACGGTTTTCAAAAAATACTACCCCAAAGATGAATCCAACGAAAATATAACTTTAAACAAAGTGTCTTTTACAATACCAAGAAAAACAGTAAAAATATTAAAATCCATAGTAAACAAAGCATCTTTTGTAAATATTTACTATAAAAACGGTGGCTCGTTTTTGATTTTCGAAGATAAGGCAATGGGCTGGACGTTGTTTAGCAGGCTTTTAGAAGGAGAGTTTCCAGATTATAAGATGTATATAGAAAACGTAGAAAGACCTTTAAACGCCAAAATACAGCGTAAAGATTTGAGAGATTTGATAAGAAGGCTTTCTTTTAGTGCAGATGGTACTGTTATACCTATAAAGCTTACCTTTGCCGACAACATTTTGATAGGAGAAACCTCAGATAGAGAACTAACAGAAGGAAGGGATGAGATCGATATAGATTACGTAGGAGAAGCTTTTAGCGTAGATCTAAACGCAAGATATCTAAAAGAATCCGTAGACTACGCTCCATGCGACTATATAAACATATCCACCGATGATCCTATGAACGGCATATTAGTTTCTTGTGGAAACTTTGAAGAAGAAGGTTTTTATTACGCCTCTTTAATAATGCCTTTTGGATGATTTTAAAAGCTGAAAACTTAAATTATGACTGACAACAACCAAATACTGGAAGAGCTAAGGTTAAAAGAAGGAGATACATGGCGTATCTTTAAAATACTCAGCGAATTTGTGAATGGGTTTGATACGCTATCCCATGTAAGCCCAGCGGTAACGTTTTTTGGAAGTGCCAGATTCGACGAAAACAACTTTTACTATAAAAAGGCTTATCAGCTTAGCTACGAGTTTGGAAAAGGTGGTTACAACGTTATAACAGGTGGCGGACCAGGCATTATGGAAGCAGCCAACAGAGGAGCTAAGGATGCTGGTGTCATATCGGTGGGTTTAAATATAAAGCTTCCCAAAGAGCAAAAGCCAAATCCATATCAGACACTCTCTATGAGCTTTGAATATTTCTTTGTAAGAAAAGTTATGCTTATAAGATACTCTATAGCCTATCTTGTTTTTCCTGGTGGATTTGGTACTATGGACGAACTCTCTGAAGCTCTTACCCTAATACAAACTAAAAAGAGTCCAAAATTTCCAATTATTCTCTTTGGTAAAGAATTTTGGGAAGGTCTTGTGGATTTTTACAAAAATACCTTTATAAAACATGGTACCATCGACGAGGAAGATTTATCTCTTATCCATCTTACCGATGATATAGACGAGGCTATAGCTATAGTAGACAAACATCTCTTAGAAAAAATAAAACTCATGGAAGAACAAAAAGAAGACATTTCTAAGGTAGAAAGATACAAAAATACCGCAAGGATTAGAGGTCTTAGATGACCAAGTTTTTACACATAGGCGACATACATGCAGGGAAAACTCTTCATAACAAATCAAGAAACGACGATGCAGAATATGCCATATCTCAAGTGATAGATTTTGTAAAAAAAGAGCCTGTAGATTTTATTCTTATGGCGGGGGATATTTTTGATCAATACAACCCAGATACAGAAGCCACAAAAATCATATTTGATTTTATGGTAAGGGAGTTAAACGATTTAAAGATTCCAGTGGTTATGATCACCGGAAACCACGACGGGCATAGTTTTTTTGAAGGTTACAAGACTCTTGCCAAATACGCCAACATGCATTTGTTTGTAAAACCATCTCCAGACGATTTTGTTATCACAATAAAAGATACCAACATAATATGTGTGCCCTACATTTCTCCTAAGTTTATAGTTAGGCTCTGGGAAGATAACTCAAGTGCAGAGTACGCTAACAAAGTAGAAAATTTTATAAATGCGCTCATTTCAAAAGCTCCAAGAAATACCTTTAATATATTGCTTTCTCATATGATGGTAAAAAGTGCAAAACCAACAAAATCAGAAAGAGAAGCTTCCATAGGGGAGTATTACGCAATAAATTTAGACAACATAAACAACCTTAAAAACTTGGACTACGTTGCCTTAGGGCATGTGCATAGATATCAAAAGATACCCACCACTACAGATGCCTATTACACAGGTTCTTGTTTTCAAATAGATTTCAACGAAGAAGGACAAGAAAAATACTTCAACTTTGTGGTTTTAGAAAAGCATTCCACCAACAAAGTAGAAAAGATAAAATTAGACACAAAAAACCAGCTTAAAACTATAAAAGTTGATGCTAAAAGCTTAAATATAGAAGATATAGAAAACGTAAAAGGATACGTAAGAGTTATCATAGACGATACCATCGAAAACACCAGGCTTTTAGAATCAAGGCTAACATCAGAACATATAGCCAGCAAAATATTAGAGATAAGAAGAAACGTCTTTGAAAAACCAGATATACAAGTAGATATAAACAAAATAAGAAATAACCTTGTAGATTTTTACGAAGAATATTACAAGGCAAAATACCGCGAAGATTTGCCAGAGGATTTAAAAAAAGCATTTGTAGAACTTCAATACAAAGTAGAGCATATAGAAGAATAAAAAATAGCAATTGACTTTTTCACAAACTTTTTTATTTTAAAGTAAAGGAGGGTAAAAAGCTTGATAAATTTGACAATAGTGCTTGCAATTGTAATCATAGCGCTAGTATTGATAAGATTTTCTATAAGAGCGGTTCCCCAAGGAGAAGAGTGGATTATAGAAAGACTTGGTAGATACCATAGGACTTTAAAACCAGGCCTTGCTTTTATAATGCCTTTTGTAGATTACATCAGAAACAAGGTTAACGTAAGAGAGCAGTTTTTAGATGTACCTTCTCAAGCTGTCATAACAAAAGATAACGCTATAGTCCAAATAGACGCCGTTTTTTTCTACAGAGTGGTAGATAGCTACAACGCCACTTACAACATTACAAACATAGATGCATCGTTGATACAATTAGCCAAAACAAACCTAAGAGCCATAATAGGCTCCATGGAACTAGAACATGCCCTATCCAATAGAGATGAAATAAACGCAAAGCTTAGAAACAACTTATCTGGTATAGAAAGCGAATGGGGCATAGTGATAACAAGGGTAGAAATAAGAGATATACTTCCACCAGAAACCATAGTAAAAGCCATGGAAAAACAAATACAAGCTGATAGAGAAAAAAGAGCTATCATCCTTCAAGCAGAAGCCAATAGAGAAAAACAACGCTTAGAGTCCGAAGGTTATCTCATAGCACAAACCAACAGAGCAGAAGCTATAAAAAGGGTAGGACAAGCCCAAGCAGACGTCATAGCAATGATAGGGCAATCTCTAAAAGAATCAGGAGAAACCGCTGGTTTATTACAACTAGGAGAGCGTTATATAGAGGCTATAAAAGATTTGGCTTCTTCAAACAGCTCTAAGCTGATAATATTCCCAAACAGCATAATAGATGCCGTAAAAGGCCTTATAGACAAATGAGCCCGTTTCTTTGGATACTGCTTGGTATAGTGCTTTCTTTATTAGAACTAGCACATCCTGTAATGATATTCTTTCCCATAGGGCTTAGTGCTATTGCAACTGGAGTTTTTGGGCTTTTGATAGAATATTTTACAAAAATACCTTACGAAAAAATGCTCATAACCCAACTTATCACATTTTTTGTTGTAAGCGCTATAAATATATATCTTCTTCGTAAAATCTCAAAAGAGTGGATAAGTGTAAAAACACCAAAATCTTCTCAGCCAGAGAACGCTATACTTGGCAAGGAAGTTTACGCAAAAGAAGACGCTAAAGCAAAAACCATGATAGAGGTGGAATCCCCTTCTCCAATCCTCGGTGTAAACTTATGGCATGCAAAAGTTTTAGACGATGTAAAAGCAGGCGATAAGCTTGTAGTGGTTGGTCACGAGGGAGGTATATTGGTTTGCAAAAAAGCTTCCCCTAATGTATAGGATCGGATAGAATATGAACAGAGTGCTGTAAGCACGTTTTATATGCCTATCCTTTTAAAAGACACTTATCATAAGATATAAGAAATGCTGTTGACACACTTAAATAATCATATTATAAACCTTTTGCTCTAAAGATTTTTTGTAGTCTTCGAGCTTTTTAGAAAGAGATTCGTATTTTATAGATAAAATCCTAATGGCTAAAAGAGCGGCGTTGTAGGCGTTTCCAATGGCTACTGTGGCTACTGGTATACCTTTTGGCATCTGGACTATGGAGTACAAAGAATCAACACCGTTTAGATGCTTTGTCGGTATCGGGACACCTATTACCGGAAGTGTAGTGATGGATGCCACCATACCCGGCAAATGGGCAGCACCACCAGCCCCTGCTATTATCAGTTCTATGCCCCTTTCTTTTGCGCTTTTGGCATATTCATACATCAAATCTGGGGTTCTATGAGCGGATACCACCTTTTTCTCGTAAGGGACTTCAAACTCCTCAAGTAAATCCGCAGCTTCTTTCATATATTCCCAATCCGATGAGCTTCCCATTATTATACCTATCATTCTAAATATTATAAATGCTATAATAAAAAGATGTTTAGCAAGAGAATTAAGCTTTTAAAAGCCTACAAAACCGAGACAACACCTTGTCATATAAAACTCTCTTCCAACGAAAACCCTTTTGATTTGGAGGAGTCTGTAAAGTTAGAGCTTTTAGAGGTTATAAAAAATATAGAGTTCAACAGATATCCAGATCCCCATGCTACAAAACTAAGACAAACCCTATCCAAACTTTATGAGGTAGAACCAGAAAACATAATGGTTTGCAACGGCTCAGATGAAGCCATCCAATATCTTATGCTTGGTATAGGAGAACTTGATGAAGGGGCACTGATACCGCGTCCTACGTTTCCCATGTATGAGGTTATAGCAAACGCTTTGGGAAAACCCATATACGATGTGGATTTGGATGAAAATTTTCAAATGAACAAACAAACCCTTCAAAAAGCCATTGAGAAAAAACCCTCTATCGCTTTTATATCAAATCCAAACAACCCCACCGGAAACTTGTTTAAGGATGAAGATATAGCACTTATAAGAAAACATACTTTTACAGTCGTAGATGAAGCTTATTATGATTTTTGTGGTAAAACTTATATAAAAGATGCTATAAAAGATGACAACATAGCAGTTATGAGAACTTTATCCAAAATAGGCCTTGCTTCTTTGAGAGTTGGGGCTTTGATAGGCACAAAAGAGTTTATAAGAGAAATATCTAAACTAAAGATGCCTTTTAACGTATCCTCCACATCCCAAGCTATAGCAGATTACATTGTTTCAAACCACATAGATAACATCAAAAACCAAATAAAAGTTTTAACAGATGAAAGACATAGGCTAAAAGAAGCCCTTTCTGAGATAAAAGGTATAAAAGTGTATGATTCTTGTGCAAACTTTTTCCTAATAAAAGTAAACGATGCAGATTTTATTCATAAAAGCCTCATACAAAAAGGTATTTTGACAAGGAACATATCTTACCTTCCAAACCTTGAAAACCATATAAGGATAAGTATCGGTAAAAAAGAAGAAAACGACGCTCTTATAAACGCTTTAAAAGAAATAGCTCAACAAGTCTACCACGATAACAAGTCTACCACGGTCTATGAGTGAAGAATGCCCAGTTAGTATAACGTTAAATATATTAAACGGCAAATGGAAACTTCTTATTATAAAAGAACT
Organism: Hydrogenobaculum sp. 3684; assembly: GCF_000213785.1. Lineage (NCBI taxonomy): Bacteria > Pseudomonadati > Aquificota > Aquificia > Aquificales > Aquificaceae > Hydrogenobaculum > Hydrogenobaculum sp. 3684. The sequence goes on from NC_015557.1 coordinate 1,005,302, forward strand.
ACTCACAGGCAAAAAGCGTTTTTCGGAGCTAAAAAAGTCTATGCCAGAAGTAACTCAAAAAATGCTCACAAAACAACTAAGAGAGTTAGAATATTATGGTCTTATAGAGAGAAAAATATATCCTGAAATCCCCCCGAAAGTAGAATATTCTCTTACGCCTCTTGGAGAGAGTTTAAAACCCGTCTTAGATGTGTTGCATAAATGGGGTGAAGAGTATAGAGCGACAACTTCGCATTTCAAAGCTAACGAACAGGTATAGGCGCTCCATAGCTCAGAGAGCGGCCGTTGGAACAATGTTAAAAACTATAAAAACTTCTTCAAACTTCTGATAAAATAATATAATCCTAGGAGAGGTGGCTGAGTGGCCGAAAGCGGGTGATTTGAAATCACTTGTGGGTTGACGCCCACCGGGGGTTCGAATCCCTCCCTCTCCGCCATAAAATCCTGCTTATATATTGCAATTTTGCAGTGTTATTGAACGCTTATCATAACGTATTGTATATGTTTATTGCCTGGTGAAATATATTCAGAATGAATATTAAGTGTGTACTTTTTATTGCCAGATGCTATTACAGTCATATTTTTGATATCGCATTCCCTTTCTATGCATTTGTGCCTAAGAGACTCAATAAATTCTTCTTCACTTGGTTTCTTGATGTCATAGATATGATAAAAAGCGTCAATAATAGAACGCCCTGCTTTATCTTCAGTAGATAAACATTCTTTACTTCCCAAATTTCTTGCAAGCCGCATTCCTATGAAACAGTTCACAGTAAAGACACCATCGCTTATATCTCCTACATCAACGGTAAGAGTAGTGTTTTTGTAAGGAAATTGTATGATAGCATCATTGTTTCCGCCACCTATCGTAGCTTCAGGGTAGTTTTGTTTGTAAAAGGATACCACAGCTTTTTTCAGATCCGTTCCTGAAATGCTGGATGCTTGAGTTTGTTTAGCTTCTTGTTGATTAGATGTCTGCACTGTTGATTGTGTAGTATTGCCCGTCATCAACGCCGAACCAATAACCATGACAATAAACCCACCAATCCTAAATATCCATTTGTGGTTTCTGAACATCTCTAACTTCTTTGCATCGGCTTCATTTTTCGGTTTTACAAACGTTCCTATGAAAAGCACAAACCCTACGATAAGAAGAATTAAGCCCATAATTTACCCCCTTACAAAAATTATACTACTTTTTCCTACCATCCCTGCAATTTTGCACTCACAACTTCCGTCTTGCTATCACTTCTTGACCAGTCCCAATGATCCTAAAACCCTCGTTTGGATGGATAGGTTCATAATCTGGATTGTTTGATATGAAAGCGATGCCGTTTTTGCCTTTATAGATTCTCTTCACATACAGCTCTCCCTTATCATCTCTGACAATGACAATTTTCTTGTTCGGCAAGTCTCTAGCATCGTTGTAAAAATACTTTGCTATGATAATAAAGCTTTTTCTGATATAATTAATAGGTTATGGAAAAACTGGTTATAGTTGGTGCTCAATGGGGTGATGAAGGAAAAGGCAAGATAGTGGATTTGCTATCAAAAGACTATGAAACGGCGGTGAGATATCAAGGTGGAAACAACGCAGGTCATACTGTTATAGTAGAAGGCAAAAAATATATCCTTCATCTTGTGCCCACTGGCATACTTCACAAGCATACAAAAGGCATAATAGCCCAGGGTATGGTTATAGACCTTGAAGTTTTAAGCAAAGAGATAAAAGATCTTGAGGCTTTGGATATTGAGAATAGACTTTTTATAAGTGATAGGGCTCATATAATCCTTCCTTATCATAAAATTTTAGATAGGCTTTTTGAAAAAAAATCAAACATAGGTACAACTTTAAAAGGCATAGGCCCCACATACATGATGAAGTACGCCAGAAAAGGCATAAGGATGGTAGATTTAAAAGATGAAGACATATTTTACAGCAAACTCGAAGAAAATCTCGAATTCACAAAAGAACTATGTGAGAAAGTTTACAACGAAAGCTTTGATTTAAACAAAGACAAAGTTGCAGAAGATATTTTTAGGCTTTTTAAACCTATAGAAAAAAATATTAAAAATACGTTTAGGCTTATACAGACCTCAAAAAGCGTGATATTTGAAGGGGCTCAAGGGGTTATGCTTGATATAGATATAGGTACATACCCTTATGTAACCTCTTCCAACTCATCAACGCTTGGTCTTTCAAACGGTACAGGACTTCATCCAAAATATTTCACCGATGCTAAGTTTGTGGGTGTTTCAAAAGCTTACACTACAAGGGTAGGAGCCGGTCCTTTTCCTACAGAGCTAAAAGATGAGATAGGAGATGCCTTAAGAGATTTTGGGCATGAGTATGGTTCTACCACCGGAAGACCAAGAAGATGTGGATGGCTTGACCTTGTGGCCTTAAAATACGCTTGCGATACCAACGGCTTTGATGAAATAATACTTACAAAATTAGATGTCTTAGACAATTTTGATGAGATAAAGGTTTGTATAGCCTATGAAAACTTTGAAGATTTTCCGTCCTCTTTGAAAGATATGGAAAACGCAAAGCCTATTTACAAGACATTAAAAGGCTGGAAAACCAACACAAAAGCGGCAAGAGATAAAAGCAAACTTCCAAAAGAGGCCTTAGATTATATAATGTTTATAGAGGATTATCTAAATACAAAAGTATCGATGCTTTCTACTGGCCCAGCCAGAGAAGATTACTTATACTTGTAATATAAAATATTTTTAGTTTTCATCAAATTTTCATCTTTTTTTTATTATATTAAAAACTATCAAAACTTTTATAGGAGGTTAAGAGCTATGAAGAAGTTCTTATCAATGCTTTTGGCAGGTATGTTTGCAGTATCACCAATGGTGATGGCAGCAGAGAAGAAAATGGAACACAAACCAGTGCACAAGAAGATGGTGCACAAAAAATGGCACAAGAAGTGGCATAAAAAAGTAGCCCACAAAAAATGGCACAAAAAAGTAGAGCACAAGAAGTGATATAAATCCTCTCATTTTCTGGCCCCGATGTTATTTCGGGGCTTTTAAAAAAATTAAAAACTCACCTGCCCTACCCCCTCCGCTTTATTAAAAACTATTAAGCTGTCGTTTGTGAGCCTTGTTCAAACACTGTTATGACTTCTTTGTTCTTTATGGTGAAAGCAGATCCTTTTGTTTTATCTATTATGATTACTCTTGTCCATTCGTTTAATACAAGCTCTAAGGCTTTTGGTACACTCTTGGCGGCTTCCATAACCTTCTCAATAGGAGCTTCTACAAATACAAGAAGCCTCATTGGTTCGTGGTATGGTTTCCCATCCACATACACTGTTTGATAGGGAAGACCAGTTCTTAGATCGCCGTAGTTTCCTGTCCAAACGCCAACTTTTCCCACTACGTTGTGATACACCTTAGAACCAGCTCCTAATTTTTCGTTATCTGTAGTGGAAAAATAGTATTCTAAGTTTATCCACTCACCGATGAGATAAGGACCAGCCAATATGTTTTTCAATATAGAACCATCTTTGTCTATCTCCCAATCGTAAGATTGCATGAAAACCCTATTTTTGAGTGCTAAATTTTGAGTGCTAGAGCGTTTTCCTACGTAAGCTCCCATGTTTTTGGATAATCCCCATTCTGGTCTTGTTTCAGACCAATCTATAGCTCTTATAAATATTTTTTCAGGGTTATCAGCGTAAGGAAGCATCTTTGCTCTTTCTTCTCTTGTTTTTTGAGAAGCCAATTTAAAATCTTCTAAGACCTTGTTTAAGTATGCTCTATGAGTTTCCGGCACAAAATCCAAATCGTAAAGCTCTAACTCATCTGTGGTGGTATCGTGAATACCAGGTATAAACACAGTATCCTCTGGTATAAAAATACCTTTTAGAGCAAGAGCTTCTTTAACATCTCTTTTATTTGCTATTCTAGCTAAGACTCTTACGTTTGCAAGACCGTTGTTGCCTCCGCAGGCACCGCAGTCAAGGGCAGACTCAAAAGGATTGTTATCAGAAGTGCTTCCGTGTCCAAACAAGAATACAAACTTAGGAAAATCTTTGGTAAAACCTATGAGTTTTAAAAAGTTGTACACCAAGCTAACTTGCTCTTCTGGTGTATATCCTATCATAGATAGCTTTTGCTTTTGGAATTCGTAAGCTTCTTTTGTGACGTTGTATTTGGTTTTTAAAAGCTCCAAAAATTTGGCATCAAAAGATGCTTTTTCGTTTAATATAGTGTTTAGTATTTCAAGGGCGTCTTTGTATTTTAAGTTTTTCTTATAGGCTTCATGATAGGCTTCTTGTATCTTTTCTACAAAAAATCTTTTTGCATACTCTTCAATCTCTTGTTCAGAAAGTTTGTCTATGGTAAAGGTAGTGTCTGGTTTTTGAGCTTTTACATTCTTCATCAGCTTTTGAGTAAGTCCAGGGAAAAGCGTTTTACCAAACAAATTAATTCCAAAAAGCCATCCCATTGCCTCCACCATGAAAAATGGTGTATATGGGTTATTTTTAAGAGATTCTAAGATCTTCTTAAAAGTATAATTGATATTTTTCTTTTGTTCATATTCTTTATGGCTGTCCTTTGGAAGTTCTAGGATAATCTTCTCTGGTTTCATGATAACAGGGCAAGAGTATATTTCATGTCCTTTGTCAAACTCTATAAAAGCTATAGGAGTACCAAAAAATCCAGCCACTCCGTAGGTGTTGTAATGTCCAAACCTCTCTAAATTTCTTCTTATGGCCTCTGATCTTACATCTATGCAAAATATCGCAGTAGCTAAATTTGATTTTAATTCTCTTTCTTTTGCCATTAAAAACTCTTTTGAAAGATCTTTTATGTAAGAGTCTTCCAAAGATACAAGCCATATATATCCCACTTCCTCTTCTAAAAACTCCACAAGTTCAATCAACGCTTTTGGGTTGTCCAAATAAAGACTCATAGCATATATTACATTTTGAAGAAGAGATGCCCTTTGAACTTCTCTGTAGTTTAAATACTCTTCAAATATCGCTTTATAATCTTTGCCAAGCTCAATTTCGTCCAAAAACTTTGGATATAACATGTTTTTGGCTTTTAAAAGCTTTAAAACCACATAATAGGGATTTTTTGAAGCAAAATCTCTAAACGCATCGAAGTTTTTTATTGGTGCTTTTTTTAGGTATTTGTGCTCAAAATAAAGCCTTATAGCAAGATACGCCATCATAGAAGATGGGTATTTTATCTGGAAGTAGTAGTCTTGTGCTTCACTTCTATACTTTATGAAAGATGACCAACCAAAATCTTTAACAAAATGGTTTAATATATATCTTTCAATGTCGCTTGGATTTAAAAAGTTTATATGCTTTTCTACAAAAGATTCTTCATCAAGGGTTTCTTTTATACCTTCGTATAGTTTAAAAGCCTCAAACATGCCCCTTTCTCTTTCTGGCATAGACATGGTGGTTTGGCCTTCGTCTAAAAATCTTGCTATAAATTCCACTATCTCTTTCTCTATAATGTCTGTATAGTTTTTGTCAAACACTGCATCTACTATTTCGCAAAGGATCATATCTTCACAAAGTTCTTCTATAAGCCCCAATACACCTTTTTGATAATACGTTGTCGATATGTTATCTTTGGTTTTAACATGTTTAAGTATAGCTTCATCTAAGTCTTTTGGTACTTTTTTATACTCATCTAAAGATGGGCTTATATCCACCATAAAGGTTTTTGCTTCTTGAAAATAATTTTCAAGTCCTATTTTTCTTAGTTCTTCCAACAAATTTTCTTCAAAAACATCCTTTTTGATAATACCATCCTTGTAGAGTTCTACGTAGTAAGAAGAAGGCATGTATACTTTTGCTTTAAAAAGCTTTGAGGCTTTTTTAAGGCCTTCTCTAAAAGGCATATCCTCAAAACCCATAAGAGGATTTCTAGATATGAATGTGGTCATTGGCCAATAATAGGGAATAAGCTTCACCGCGTTTTCAAAAGCTACTCTTATCATAACAACACCTCCATCAAGCTGTAAAAACCTACAACGGTTAACACTGAAAAAACCAAGCTAAACACAAAAACATAGCCTTGTCCTATATCTTTGTAGTTTACCAATGGGTTTGGTTTACCAAACAAAGAGCTATTTATTATCCTAAAAGCCATAAAAAAGTTTGCAAAGAATAACCAAACTACTATCAAATACCCATCAAGATGTAAGCTTGATTTTAATATATTTGAAGTAATTATCAAAGCGTTTGCAAAAGGAGGATAAAGCCCAAGGTTCATAAGAGAAAGTCTTAAGAATAAAGCAAGTTTTGGAGCTTTTAGTACGATACCGGTAATAGCGTCTATGTTGGCGCTGCCAAAGGTTTTATCCATATAATAGCCTACAAGGTAAAGAGAGAATGCGCTGAAAACAAGAGAACCAAAGTAAAGTTCAAACATCCATTTATCTTTAAAGATAAAAAGCGCCACAACGTTTACAAATACAAAGTAGTAACTAAGTTTTATAAGGTTTGAAGTTCTATAGGACAATAAAAACGTAAGCGCTGATGTTATAAATGCCATAAGCTCAAGAGCTTTGTAGATGGCGCTTGTAGCCGTTGGGTCATCGAAGTGGTAGATAAAAAGCCCCATAAGCGGCAGCCCTAAAAACAACATGCTGTAGGTCTTGAAGTTTTTGCCAAAAAGATAGTAGGGTAAAATACCCATCATAGTCAATGCTAAGTAGTACATAAATACCTCCTTATAAAAGCTTAAAATACCTTATTAAAATATCTGGTAAGAAAAATCCTCTGGAGAAGATTTTATAAAAAGTCCATTTTAGCTTTTCATACCTTGTGCCAGAAGCATCTTTGTAAGATTGATAGTATATGATAGCCCAACCAAAAACTATAACACCTATAAGTAAAGCAAGTAATATAAGAAGGTAAGGTATAGATAGATTAGCAGCTTTGTAAAACTCTACGTATTTGGGCCCATAGAGGTATTCTTCAAATGTAGTACCCATAAACTCGTAGGTTAAAACTATAAATACAAAAGATACTATAAGACCTAAGATAGTTTTTAAAGATGTATTTTTAGAAACCTTAAAAAACGATAGGAAAAGCTGGGCACTGGTGAGCCAACCAAAAGCTAAGAATATAATACCAGCTTGGAATTGAAATTGAACTCTATTTATCAAAAACTCTATAAGTGTAAAAAGCACTATAGGTATTATGGTAAATATAGCTACAATCTCACCTATGGTTTTTCTGTTTTCCTCAGTTTCTTCTGAGAAAAGCTTGTAAGAGAGATTTTTTGGTATGTTTGGATCTTTTCTGGCAAGGTGTATGACGTTACCAGACTCTAAAAACAAAGAAGCTTTAAATATACCATGTACTATGAGGTGATAGATTGCTACGCTAAAAGCTCCTATACCAACTTCCATTATCATATATCCCATTTGTCCTACTGTAGAATAACCCAAAGAGCGTTTTATATCTGGTTTAGAGAGCATCACCACAGAAGCGGCTATAGCGGTTAATATGCCAAAGAAAAACGCGGTATTCAAAGCAATTGAGGAAGATAGATAAAGGTAAGCTATTTTGTTCAAGAGTATACCACCAGCGTTTACTATACCAGCATGCATTAGGGCTGAAACTGGAGTTGGAGCTTCCGATGTGTAAGGAAGCCAAAAGTAAAAAGGTATAATAGCTGATTTTGCCATTGCAGAAGCCACAAACAAGAGGGCTATTGCATTTACAACAGTGCTATGCTCTATGTTGGTTTGCCATATGTGATATAGCGTTTGAAGGTTTAGCGTATGATAGACTTTGTATGTTAGTATCGTCCCTAACAAGAAAAAGAAATCTCCTATTCTATGCACCGTGATAGCCCAAGAGCCAAACCTTACTGCATCTTTTGACTCCACCCTAAAAGATATCAAGAAGTAAAGGCTAAGGCTTAGTATTTGCCAAGCTATAAACATTACAATGAGGTTGTTTGCCATTATCATAAAGTATATGGAGCTAAAAATAAAGTTTAGTATTATAAAAAACCTCTTATAACCTTTTTCGTCCCACATGTAGTTTGAAGCGTACTTTCTTATAACAAGCCCTATGATGGCCACATAAGGCACCAGTATAGAGGCCAAATGATCAAACACCAAGGTGTTGTAAAACCCTATTATCACCTTGTGAAACATAAACTCATAAGCGGTACCTATAAGGCTTATAATGGCTATAAGCCCTGAAAAGAACATACTGATTCTTGGTATCGCCCTCTTATCATCCACAAAGGATATCAAAGCGGCAATAACAAGCGGAATAAATGGTATGGATACCACTATTTCCATAGACTTTACCTCCTTTTTGGTTTGTAAAAATCTATACTTATAAGATCTTTTGTCAATAGTTTAAATATGATTTGACACATTGTCATAACCTCTTTTTGCCTTTAAAATTAAGCAGCCCGCTTTTGATATAAAACATTTTTTATGATATATATCGTGTTATAATTGTAAAATCAAAAAACTTATTTTACAAAATATTTAACCTTTTTAAGTTAAACTGCCTTTGAATTAAATAAATTAACATCAAAAATAAAAACCAAAATGCGGAAAATTAAAAATATTTTTAAACAAAAGTTTTTATTACAAAATCAGCAAGAGATTTATGCTTTAAAACGCTTTGTATTTTTATGAATGTGTTTTTATACGCTCTAAGATTTTAAGATAGCCCTCTTTTAGATCCCCAAGGTCAAACCTAAACCTATCTTTGTCTAATTTTTCGCCGGTTTTTTTGTCCCAAAGTCTGCAGCTATCTGGAGATATTTCATCTATTAATATTATCTCGCCGTCTTTTGTTTTACCAAATTCAAGTTTGAAATCTACAAGTATTATATCAAGCTGATCAAAGAACTCTTTTAAAACATCATTTACCTTCAAAGCGGTTTGTTTCATAAATGTTATGTCTTCTTCGGTGGCAAGATTGAGAAGTTTAACGTGTTCTATACATATAAGAGGGTCGTGAAGCTCATCGGATTTGTAAAAAAGTTCTACCAGCGGCGGGTTTAAAGATGTACCTTCTTTTATGCCAAGTCTTTTGGTTAGGCTTCCAGCAGCTATGTTTCTTACCACCACTTCTACATCTATGCGGGTTGCTTTTAAAACAACCATAGAGTTTTCAGATAGTTTTTTTATAAAATGTGTTTTTATATTTCTGGCTTTTAAAAGCTCAAAAATAAAAGATGTTATTTCTAAATTTATATGTCCTTTACCAGATATGTTGTCTTTTTTTATGGCGTCAAAAGCGGTAACATCATCTTTAAATGTTATTATGTAAGTGTCTTGGTCGTTTTCATAGACTATTTTAGCCTTGCCTTCATAGAGTTTGTTCATGATTCTAACATCGATATTCTAAGAGAGGCTACGTTTGCATAATAGCTTTTTGGAAACGCTTTTATTATATCGTTGTAAACTGTTATAGCTTTTACTTTGTCGTTTAACTTTTCATAAGCTTCGGCTTCCAATAGTAAGGCAGAAGCTTTGTTGAAAGCGTTGTTTGGGATGGTGTTTAGTATGCTTACGGCTTGTTGGTATTTACCTTCTTTGTATAGCCCATAAGCTGCCCTTTCTTCGTATAAGAATTTAGCAGGCAATGTTTTTGCTTTAGATGAAATATCTTGAGACAAAGCAACGTCGTTCACAGGCAAGTTTGCCAACGTGGATATACCTATTTCATAAGACATCGCCAAAAGCGCCATAGGACTTTTCTTATAATGGGTTGCCACAAACTGGGCTTGGTTTAGGGCTCCTTGATAGTTTTTTTGTTGCAAAAGCTCATCTACTTTTGATAGTTGATAGCTTGCAGCTTCGTTGTACTCTTTTTCATGGTTTTTAAGAAAATAAAAACCTATGGCCACAAATATAGCTGTGATGCTAAGGGATAAAATAGTGTATATTTTATTTTTGCTCATTGGATGCCAAAGCCTTGTTTAAAAGTTGTGTAACTCTCGATACTCTTCTGGCCGCTTCGTTTTTGTGTATAGAACCCTTAGCGGCTGCGTGCTGGATCATACTTACCACAAAAGGAAGTTTGGCTTTGGCGGTTTCCAAATCTTTGGCTTGTATGAGTTTCTTAAAATTTCTTATGGCAGTTTTCATCCTTGATACATGCAACGCATTTATCTCTCTTCTTCTTTCATCTCTTCTAGCTCTTTTAGCAGCCTGTCTTTTGTTGGGCATCTAAAACCTCCTTTAAAAATTAATATTATATTATAACAAACAATTTATACAAATGCACAAGTTCAATAAGTCGTAGACATATAAACCGTGGTAGACTTATAGAGCTTAGTTAAGTGGTTAAGTTTTCTACTAGTTCCTTTTTAATTCTTTCTAACTCTTCTCTCATAATAGGATTGCTTGAATCTAACCATCCGTTAATATACCACCTATAATATGGTGTATGAATTACTTTCCACCCAGCTCTTTTTAACCTTTCTGCTCTTTCTATGTGCCAATCAGCATAATTAATACTTTGTAAACCAGATTGTTCATAGTGATAAGGTCCATCAGCTTCCAATGCAATAAATTTTTTGTTTTTTCTATTATGCAATACAAAATCCAATCTATAACCACAAGTTTCATATTGATTGTATATTCTTATATCTGAGTGGTAATTTTTATTTATCTCGTTTACTATATCTTTTAAATAATTATAAACAAATTCCTCTAATTCTGATTCAAATTTAGATTTATCTAGGTGAGCATTTTCTGTATCTATATTTTTTCTATCTACATTCTCTATACTTTCAAAGTGTACTATGTATTCCTTAGTCAAATGGAAGTTTTCAGGAATTCCACCATAAACTAAAAACGTAAAATATTTTGCTCTACTTGTAGCAACATTAAATCTATTTTTATTTTCATAATGGTTTTTACTTCTTGTGCATGTCTCATCTAAAGCAAGTGATATAATCATTACATCTTTCTCATGACCCTGAAACTCTTCTGGTGTTCCTATAAGTATATCTTCATAGCCATATTCATAACTTCTAATCTTCAACCTCACCACTTGATCCCTTGTAAATGATAATACCCCTATTGAAAAATTTTCTGGAACATAATCTGGTAAAACAACGTCCTCATATCTTCTATTTCTTTTTAGACTTTCAATAATTTTAAAAACTTCATCTATTTCTTCTTCAACAACATTAAATTTTAAATGCCTTTTACCGTTAACTTTGATACTTTTAAATGCTTTATCTTCTAAATTGGGATTTTTTGTCATAATATAAATCTTATTTTCATAAAATTTCTTTGAAGTAAAGCTTGCCGAAGGATAAACTGACCTAAAATGTTCGTTTAACATACTTTGAGCTTCTGCACTTATGTAGTTAAAAGATTCTCTGTTCGAATCTTTATCAGAATCATCTGAAACTAAAAAATCTAAAATAGAAGATTTTGTTAATATTAAATCTCTTCTTTTTGCTTGTTCATAATCTATCTTATTTGGTTTAAATTTTTCCCATGTATACCTATCAAGTTTTCCACCAATAGAAAATCCTAAACCTGTAGCCTCAAGGCTTAGCTGTTTATGGTCTCCAACTACACAAATATGCTTACCTCTATAAAATACCGGAATTATTTGAGCTAAATTTACCTGAGAGGATTCATCAACTACAACGATATCAAATAAGTTTGGCTTCATAGGTAGTATTCTGTCTACGTTTGGAATATCTACAATCCAAATATTAAAAATTTCCAAAATATTTTCATAATTAACTTTTTCTTGTACATTCTTTAATAAACGATCTTTTACCCAATGAAAAACATTCTTAAATTTGGCTAAATTATTTTTATATTTTTGTGCATTTTCATAAATCTTAAGTAATAGCTTTAAATTTACTAACTCTTTTGAAACTTGCATTAATTGGCTTTTTATATGGTTTATCCGATTGACTAAATTCTGTATATCTCCAAATGATAAAATCTTACTTTTTGTATCTTGAATTTTATTATAATCATAAATTATTTTTATCAGAGAATCTAAGAATAAAGATTGGCTAATATTTAAAAATTTCTTAAGCTCAAGCTCTTTGTGATAGTTTTTTAAAAATCTATAAAGAAATACTTTTCTTAACTGCAAAAGTCTTGTATTTCCATATCCTTCTAATACTTTAAAAGTATTTTTATGAAGATTTAGCTCTTCAATTTCTATGCATTTTAAGTGATTGAGGTAATTTTTGATATTAAAAAATCCTCCCTCAAAAAACTTGACTTCATCATTCAAATCTTTTCTTATAGAGTAATATTTATTTTCCAATGCAAGATATTTTTTATAATTTTTCTCTAATTCTTTTAACTCATTAATGTAATCTATTGCTCTTTCTTCCAAGTATCTTAATCTTTCTTTTAAATCGTCTTTTATATTTAATCTCTCAACAGCTCCTACATTTTCCTTCATTTTTCTTTTGTGCTCATCATAGTAATAAATAAACGGAATAATGTTATTTTTTTCTAAAATTTCTGTTAACTTTTCAAACAGAACCTTAATAGCCGGTGGTTTTTGAGAAACGATTAGAATTTTTTTATCAAGTAAAATAGACAATAAAGCCAATGCAGTTATAGTATGGCTTTTACCAGTTCCCGGAGGTCCTTGTATATAAGAAATTTCGTAATTTATAGCATTCTCAAGAGCTTTTTTCTGACTTTCTGAAAGTTGCAAAGGAGTTAAATATTCATAGTCTTCAAGTTTAAAATTGTCAACTTTCTCTAAGTTAATCTTTTCTTCAAAGGCTGATACAAAAAGTTTTTTTAGTGTGCTGTTTTTAAAATCTCCTTCTTCATTTATTTCTTGAATTAACAATTCTAAAGATTTGTAAGTTGATAGTTCAGAAGGAAAGTTATTGACAAAAAAATAATTTCTATCTAAATAAACGCTTTCTTTTTTATAGAATATCTCTTTTACATTTTTGTTTTCTATTGTAATGTCTTGTTCAATTTTAATGTTAAATGCTTCAGGAATTTTCAAAATAGCTTCTTTTGCAAGAGTCTTTAAACCAAGCAAATTATTTGTTTCTTCAAGTTTTTCTTCTAAGGTTTTTATAAAGTATACTGCTTGTTCTAATTGGATAGAGTTTTCGTTATCTTCTAAATTTTCAGATATGTTATTAAAAAGATCATAATTTATATATGAGTTTTCAAAATAAATAGATATACTTTTACCTTCCTTATCTTCTTCTATATCTAAGTTAACTATAAAAATAGGTCCAAAGGCTTTATTGGTATAACTTCCATTCTCTTTTATTACATATTTTAATAATCCAATACCTAAAAATATTGCTTGATTTGAATTATTAATTTCTATAAGCTTTTGCCTTAAGTACCAATATAATTTTCCATCTACTTCTTTATTAGCTCTATAAATTTCTCCTATGTCAATTCTATAAATTTCTCCTATGTCTAAGTTTTTATCAAAGTAGAAAAAAGTATTTTCAAGATTTTTATTTCTTGGTTTAGATTTAACAAGATTTCCAAAATCAACTCCAACACCGATTTTTCTACTTAACTCTTTTAAATATCCAAGATAATCTAAGATATATTGTTTATCATTCATCTTAAATCTTCCTCTGTTAATGGCTCTTTAAGAAGTTTTATAATATGCTCAATTTTTTCCTCAAGTTCTTTGATTTCATTTTCATGTCGCTCTATCTTTTTATCTAGATCTAAAAACGCTTGGTTCATTGCGGTTTGAATCATATTGTTGTGTTCTTTGATTTCATTTTCATGTCGCTCTATCTTTTTATCTAGATCTAAAAACGCTTGGTTCATTGCGGTTTGAATCATATTGTTGTGATTTGATACCTCTTTGTGATGATTTGACATCTCTTCTAGTATTAAACTTTTGTCTTTCTCAAGTTTCAAGTAAGTAGTAATATTTAAAGCAATTGAAATTAATAATAAAATCAAGATAACAATTAATATTATTTCAGTAGGCATATTCACCTCCTTCACACCTTTAAAAATCTGATCTGCTTATTGTGAAAGTAAGAAATCAATTTCAAAGTCTCATAAGGTTTTCCCATAACTTCACTCCTTTTATTCCTATCTGTTTATTTCAACTACTTTTAAAACTTATAATTAATTTACTCTCCTATGACTTATTATATCATATTTATTTATAAAAAATTGCACAAGTTCAATACATCGCAGACATAAGCCGTGGCAGACTTGTGGATTGTGGCAGACTTGTAGGGCGTGGTATACTTGTTTATCGTGGTATACTTGTGGATTGTGGCAGACTTGTCGTGATATTATTTTCTTTTAAGAAAACACTTATCTCAAATATGACAAACCTCTCTTTCTATGCTTTATATAGACTTATACAAAGAGTGATATAATTTTACTTAAGTTATGGATCAAGAGAATAAACATCCTCAGAAGATAGATATCACAATAAGAGATATAATTCCATCTTTTTCAGAAAGCGCATTTATAAGAATGATAACAGGTAAAAACTACAAACGTGTTTTGAACTCAGTGTTTCCAAGCACAAAAGAAAGAAGAGTAGATTTACTTTTAGAGCTTGAAGATAACTCAATACTACATATAAAATTTCAAACAAGTAATGACAAAGACATGCTTTACAGAATGCTTGAGTATTATAGCCTTATAAAGTCGCATTTTAAAGACAGGTCTCTTTATCAAAAGCTTATTTATCTTGGTGAAGATGAATGCAATATGGAAAATTCTTTTGAAGATATTGGTATTTCTTACAAATACGAGATAATAGATATAAAGTATATTCAATGCGATAGTCTAATAGAGTCTAACAATATAGCAGATATAACTTTTGCATTTCTATGCAATGTAAAAGATAGAGAAAAACTATTCAAAAAAGCTGTAGCTAAATTAAAAGAGCTGCCAAGCAAAGAAAGGTCTGATTGGTTTAAGAAGATATTGACGCTTTTAAGCATAAGACCTAAATTAAGTAAAGAGATTATAGATTTTTACGAGGAGGCACCTATGCTTGAAATAAGCCTAACTATAGACGACATAAAAGAGTGGCCTGTGGTGGGAAAGCTTGTTAAGGAATTAGAACAAGAAGCCATCTTAAAAGGAATGCTTGAAGGTGAGTTAAAAGGTAAATTAAAAGGAAAACTTGAAGGAAGGCTTGAAGGAAAGATTGAAGGAAAACTTGAAGGAAGGCTTGAAGAGAAATTAGAGGATATAAAACGTGTGATATTGACAAGATTTGGGATATTGCCAGAAGATATTGAAAATAGGCTATCTAAGATAGAGGACCTTCAAAAGCTAAATGTTATATTTGATAAATCTATTACTGCCAATAGCATTGATGAGATAGAAAAGCTGATATCTGAAACTACCAAGCGATAATACTTTAGTACAGGTTAAATACATCATAAACACATAAATCTTGCTATAATTGGGAGAGTTGAATACTTGTTTATCGTGGTATACTTGTGGGGCATGGCAGACTTGTAAACTATCTTAGCAAGCGTTCTATAACCTAAAAAGCTCTTTTCAGTCTCTTGTAGGTACATAAAAAAGCCAAACCAAAAAAGCGTAAAGGTCATCCCCTTAGGAAACACCAATCACCATTCAGATAGCTTTCTTATTATACTAATGGTTTTTTCTTTATGGTAATCCTATGCCTAACTGCTTTACCAAAACATTACATACTCTCTTTGGTAAGAATTTGTTTTTATGTGGCGGATTATTATCCGTCTTATGTTCTTCTACAAGTTTATATGGGAAGTAGGCAGTTTCATAGTTGCAATGATATTCTGGATCATGATATGTCCCACCATCTATACCTAAAGCTTTAGTCCAGAATCCATCTTTATAGAATCCTACCTTGACTGGATACCTTTTAACATTCCAAGGATGTGAAAAATCTGAATCAACATATGAACCTATGTCTTCCGCAGCCTTAGTTTGTGGTTTACCATTTACACATTCCACATAAAATACTAAATAATCGACGTCTGCTTTCATTAATACCAATGCTTTATTACCTTTTGCTATATACTTTAAAAGTTTTATACTGACATCTTTATCAAGCTGCAATTTACCATTATGAAGCACGATTTCTTTGTTGCGATTATAAGAGACATAATAAAAATTTGACATGTCTTTTGTGCTAACCCCATAATCATGGTTATACGGGTTAAAGCACAACCCACTGCCAAAAGCCAAGCTTGTTAAAGCCAATGTTGCAACTAACTTCTTTAACATCTTAATACCTCCTTTTGTTTGCCTTGTTCATTTGAATTAAGCCTACTTGTAAACCATGTTGGTACATCATTCCAAGATCATTTCTTTCCATTTCATACACTTGTTTTTGATTCAATAGCCACCAAATTAGTGCTCTGATTCAAGACGTTCAAGGTTAGCTTTTGCTGGTGCATATCCCTGTTCAGCAGACTTTTTGTACCAGTACAAAGCTTTGTTATAATCCTGTGATACTCCAAAACCATTTTCATACATATATCCAAGAAGATTTTCTCCTCTTGCATTTCCCTGCTCAGCAGATTTCTTCACCCAATATAGAGCTTCGTCATAATCCTTTGGTACTCCTTTACCAAATAAATACATCCATCCAAGACCAAATTCTCCGTATGCATTTCCTCGTTCAGCAAATTTCTTCACCCAATATAGAGCTTTTCTATAATTCCGTGGTACTCCTAAACCATTGACATAAATCACACTAAGATCAAATCCTCCGTCTGCATCTCCCTGATCAGCAGCTTTCTTGAACCAATAGATAGCCTTGTCGTAATTCTTTAATGTTCCTTCACCATATAAATACAACACTCCAAGCTTAACTTCGGCTGGCGCATATC
Organism: Hydrogenobaculum sp. 3684; assembly: GCF_000213785.1. NCBI lineage: Bacteria > Pseudomonadati > Aquificota > Aquificia > Aquificales > Aquificaceae > Hydrogenobaculum > Hydrogenobaculum sp. 3684. The sequence goes on from NC_015557.1 coordinate 1,022,120, forward strand.
CTTGATTCGCTGCGTCTTTAAATAAAGGTAATGCTTTTTGGTAGTTTTTATTTTTATAATAAGAAAGACCTTTTTTATATTCTATTTTACTATACACGTATCTGTGAAAAACAAAACCACCAATTAAAACTAATAATATTGTTCCTCCTATAATGTAAGATTTCTTCATTTATCGCCTCTTATTGTATTTTATCTAAATGCTATTAAAATCCCCTATAAATAGATAAACTTTAATATCTATTTTTATTTTTGCAATGATATTTATCAGTTTAAATCCTCTATGTACACAAAACCATGTTTTAAATTAAGCTGCCTTTCAAGCATTGTAAATCAACGATGTTGTTATGATTGCAATTATACTTATGTCTTTTTAATATCCAAGAGCTTCAGATGAAATAAAACAAAGCCTTTACCTAAAAAGTTAAAAATGCCATGCTGGGATTTACTAAGTATAAAAAGCTCTATACACTTATTCAGTTATTAAAGTACGACCTGCTCTTAAATAAGTTTAGATAGAATATGGACAGAGTGGTTTACCACATTTCAAATTCCAGTTTTCTTAACAAATATTTTACTCACGATGTAAAAATGCCGTTGGCACACTAGAAAGATATAATCGCGTTTCAGAAATCGGTGGAGTTGTTGAAACCCACATGGTTAAGATTGAACAATTTTAATAGATTTTATAAATCATTACTAAATAGGCTAGATTATTGAATCTCTTCAATTTTAGTGGCAAGTATAACTTTCTTGAAGATATCGTTTAAAGCCTGTATATCATCTGTGTTTTCTATTTTTTCTTCAAAATCTTTTGGTAGTAACCCAAACTTGATAAGGACAGCACTCTTGATGTCATCTTTTTTAGCCTTAATTAATCCTTTTTGTAATCCTTCTTGTAATCCTTCTTGTTTGCCTTCCATTTTCCACTTTTCTGTTAGTGTCATAACTTTTTCATCACCTCCTGTTAGTTCTTTTAAAATATTTTCAACCTCTTCAGCACTGTCTTTCACAGATACAATATAATCAAGCGTTAAAAATATGCAATGAGTCGTTTCTATATAATCATGGGTTTTGATATAATCTGCTATAAGCTCAAATACCTTTATAAAGTCTTTTATGCTATCAAATATATGTTTCATTGCAAGCAAGGCCCACTGTGTGCAAAGATCTTTATGTGTTTCACTTATAATATCATCATCTGATATTTTATTTAGATCTATAAGTATATAGTTTAGCTTAGATGTGTATTTTTCTAATTTGGTATTTTTAACAATAGGTAAACATGTTGGCATATTCCATTCACCTTTTCCATGATAAAAAACGATGTTGATAATAGGAGGGTAATACTCTTTTTCTTTTATGGCTTCTTCCCAGATAGCACTGTTGTAGTATGAAAGCTGAATAGGTAGTTCTTTATCAAGATAAGATTTGTGCTCAAGTACTACCCGTATATATGCATCTTGATCTTCTACTTTGCAGCTAAAAAGTAAATCAAGCATGAACTTTTGAGATTTAGAAGAAAACTTTTCTGTATTAACGGGTGTTATAGAATGTATATCCTGTGCTATATCCTCTGCAAAGATATCAAGAAGCATCTTTAATCTTTTGGGATCTGAAAATATCTGCTTGAAAAATGTATCGTGAGGTTGTATATCCATAGATCTATTTTACTACAAATCAAAAGTATTTAAAGGATATGATTTCACAGCTTCTTAACCCAGACGGCTCAGATGAAACCAGAAATTGCTACTACTAACATTATTTACAAAAGTAAATCCCCTATAGGTACAAACAAAACTATTGATAGAGCGTATATTAGACGATATAGAAGATTGTTTCAATCCCCTATAGGTACAAGCAAAACTCTTCAAGTCGGCGTCACGCCGATATTCGAGGAGGAGTTTCAATCCCCTATAGGTACAAGCAAAACTTAAACAATGATGGTGTAAAGTCAAACTCTTTAATCAAAGTTTCAATCCCCTATAGGTACAAACAAAACAAATTAGGGAAATAATGAATCAAATATTAAAATAGTTTCAATCCCCTATAGGTACAAACAAAACTTCCTTCTTGTGTGTCGCTTTCTTGTGTGGTATCATTGTTTCAATCCCCTACAGGTACAAACAAAACACATTGACATCAAAACTAATAAAGTGCCGATTATGGAGTTTCAATCCCCTATAGGTACAAACAAAACAAGATTAAAAATTGGGGCTTTGTGATAAAAAACAAACTGTTTCAATCCCCTATAGGTACAAACAAAACACCAAAATGAAAAAATTGTGAACTACCCTAAAACCCTTCGCCGGCAAGGTTTTTGAGGTACCCCATCAACCTATCAACAGCTTATAATATAACATATTTCCCGTCGATCGTCAATAGGAGCAAAATCATAGGAGATCGACAATTCTTTGTCAGATATAGCTGAGATGCCAAAAATGAGGTATTTTTTTGTTTGAAAACAAGGCGTTTTTTAATAATTTTTTGCCGATCGACAGATCGTTGATAGACAATGATTTTGGGGATTTTGATGTTAATAATTTAGAAATTATATTAACATTTTTAGGCTTTTAGAAAATAAAATTAGGAAATAAAATCTTTATGAGATGGTTTATTTATGTCTATCTTTGGCAGTAGTTTTTGGACTTATGCAAAATTTAGTCGTTGTCAAAAATAGCTTCTTCTTGCCCGATTTTATAGTATGGATATTCCCAAGAGGAGTAATAATAAGGCGTATAAGCCCTAAACTCCCCAGCGCAGGTGTCTACCGCTTTAAAAGTAGGCATAAGACCTTCCAAAAGCTCTTCTATCTCTTTCTCTGTCTTGTTAAACTTTTTAGCTATTTCTTTATTTGAAAAGCCCAATATTTTTAGCTCAAATATATAATCTTTATCGAAAGGTATATCTTGTTTGTAAGCCTCTACAAGCTCTTTTATCTGATGTAAAAACCATTTGTCTATATGGCTTACTTCATTCACTTTTTCTATGCTTATACCCCTCATAAACGCTTCTTTTATATAAAAAATACGTTCTGGTGTTGGTATCCTTATGTTTGTAAGAAGCTCATCGTAAGAAAGCGCTTCGTAATCTTTCATAAAGAGATATGGATTATCGGTTTCTAAACTTCTTATGGCTTTCATGAAAGCTTCTTTAAAAGTTCTTCCTATAGCCATCACTTCGCCCACAGATTTCATTGTGGTACCAAGAATTTTGCTTGATTCTTTAAACTTTGCAAAATCAAACCTTGGTATTTTTACTACAACATAATCTATGCTTGGCTCAAAGCTTATAGGTGTATTTTTTGTAATGTCGTTTTTTATCTCATCAAGGGTATATCCAACCGCCAAAAGGGCGGCTACTTTTGCTATGGGAAAACCAGTGGCCTTAGAAGCCAAGGCTGAGCTTCTTGAAACCCTTGGGTTCATCTCTATCACGTAAAAATTGTCGCTGTTTGGGTCTACTGCAAACTGGATATTTGAGCCTCCGGTATCAACACCTATTTTTCTTATAATGGCAAGGCTTGCATCTCTTAACATCTGATATTGTTTATCGGTTAGGGTTTGGGCTGGTGCTACTGTTATAGAGTCTCCAGTATGAACACCCATAGGATCAAAGTTTTCTATAGAACAAACTATAACGACGTTGTCTTTTGTGTCTCTTATGACTTCAAGCTCAAACTCCTTCCATCCTATAAGAGATTTGTCTATAAGCACCTGATGTATAGGAGAGGCTTCTAAAGCAGCGTTTAGCTTAGCTGGAAACTCTTCTAAGTTGTAAACGATAGAACCCCCTGTCCCGCCAAGTGTAAAAGCTGGCCTTAATATAGCTGGAAATCCTATATCTTTTATAGAGGCCATACCCTCTGAAAGAGAGTTTACTATGGCATTTGGTGGAACTTTTAGACCTATCTCCTCCATGGCTTTTGCAAAAAGAGCCCTATCTTCACCTTTTTTGATGGCCTCGTAGCTGGCACCTATTATTCCTACACCATATTTTTCTAATATGCCCGATTCATATAAATCCTTTGCTAAGTTTAAAGCCGTTTGCCCTCCTAAGGTAGGTAGTAAGACATCTGGGTGTTCTTTTTTTATAATCTCTTCTAAAACCTCTACAGTCAAGGGTTCTATGTAAGTCTTAGTGGCAAGCTGTTCATCTGTCATTATGGTGGCTGGGTTTGAATTTACAAGTACTACTTCATAACCTTCTCTCATAAGGGCTTTGCAAGCCTGAGTACCAGAGTAATCAAATTCTGCCGCTTGGCCTATGATAATAGGGCCTGCTCCTAAGATTAGTATTCTTTTTATGTTGGTATTTTTTGGCATAGAATTATTATACTATAAACTAACTGATTGAAATATTTGATAATATTTTTAAAACAAGAAACTAAATGTTTATTGAGCTTTTTGTATATCTTTTGAAGTATTTTGCTTTTTAACTGCAAATCTACCTACGAATATAGATATTTCATACAAGGCAATAAGTGGTAAAGCCATAAGGATTTGAGTGGAAACATCTGGGGCTATCAAAGCACCTATAAAAAATGCCACCACTATAAAGTATTTTCTAAAAGATTTTAATTGTTTTGTAGATATTATACCCGCTCTTTGTAGCATAAAAAGAAAAATGGGCATCTCGAAGGCTATACCAAAACCAAGAAGCATTTTAAGTAAAAAGTTTATATAAAGCTCCGCTGAAAGCATGGGTTTTGCCCTAAGCTGGCTAAAACCTATACCTATTAAAAATTTTAAAGCCATTGGAAGCACTGCAAAATATGCAAAGCTAGCCCCCATTACAAACAATACCAAAGAAAAGAAAACCAAAGGAAAAACAAGTCTTTTTTCTTCTGGGTAAAGAGCTGGTTCTACAAATCTCCATATTTGATATAAAATAACAGGTATAGCAAGTATTATTCCCACTATTACAGATATTTCCATCATGATAAAAAGGGGCTCTGTGGGAGAAAGTGTTATAAGTTTCATACCAGGATAATATACATCTATAGGGTATTTTAAAATCTCAAAAACATACTTAGCGTAAAAAAAGCTTATGGCAGAAAATATTAGTACAGCTGCTATAGATTTAAGTATTCTCTGTCTTAGTTCCTGAAGATGCTCCATCAGTGGAGCTTTCGGAAGTTCCTTCTCCATCTTTCTTTTCCTCGGTATTAGTTTGTTCTTTCTCAAGCTCTAACACTTTTTTATTTACATTTTCTATATAAGCTTGCATTTTTATCTCATCCATGAACTCTCTTGCTTTTCTTGTAAACTCTCCAAGCTTTGTAGCCACATCCATCATTTTTTCAGGCCCAAGCACTATATACGCTATAACCAGTATTATGATTATCTGACCTAAGTCCATAACACTCTCTCTATAAATATACCAACAAGTATGCCACGGTCTAAAAACATCCAAATTATTGCACCAATAGACAAAAATGGTCCAAAGGGTATATAGTATTGCATATTTTTATTTTTTATAATGGTAGGTATGCTTACCAAAAGCCCTATAACTGAACCAAAAAACATAGCACCAAGCACCATCCAGATACCACCAAAGGCTCCTATCATTGCCAAAAGTTTTATATCACCTATGCCAAGACCTTCCATCTTCCTAACCTTAAGATAAATATAGTATATTAAAAATGGAATTAAACCACCAAACAAAATCCCAAGTATTGAGCTTTTAATATCAACAAAACCATAATTACTAAGAGAAAATAAAAGTCCAAACACTATGCCAGCGTAGTTAAAACTATCAAGTAGGATAAACCAATCTAAATCTATAAAAGATTGTACTATAAGGATTGATCCAAAAAGTAGAGCTTCTAATGTTTTTACAGCATCTTTTATATTTAGCACAGATAAATTTTCATTGTTTTTTATATAAAAAGCATAAACACAAAGGGCAAAATAAAACCCGGTAAGGGCTTCTACTATAGGATACCTCATAGATATTTTATTTTTGCAAGCACTGCATCTACCTCTCAAGAAAATGTAAGATAATATGGGTATGTTTTCATAAGGTTTTATCTTATGTCCACAATGAGGGCACTTGGAATTTGGATAAACGACAGACTCTCCCCTTGGAAGTCTATATATCAGCACGTTATAAAGGCTTCCAAAGATAGTACCAAGCAAAAAGAATGTAAGTAAGATTAGGATTGTCATATCTTAAGCATTCTTAGTTTAGCCAGGATGTCTATCATCACTTTTGAATAATAAACATTTGACAAAAACGATGCTATGGTACCAATAGTAAGTGTGGTGGCAAAGCCCTTTACTGGACCACTGCTAAATTGAAAAAGTATCAAAGCTGCCACCAGAAGTGTGGCGTGTGTATCGTAAACGGCACTAAGCACTCTCTTATAACCGTATTCTACGGCTTTCCTTAGGGTGTTGCCCCTTGTTATCTCTTCTTTTATACGCTCAAATATAAGAACGTTTGAGTCTACCGCTATACCCATATTTAGTATGATACCTGCAATACCTGGCAATGTAAGTGTAGCTCCTAAAAGCACAAGACCAGCCCAAAGAAGAAGCCCATTCATTATTATTGCTATAGTGGCTGTGACCCCTGCTGTCTTATACCTTGCTATTATCAAAAGCACCACAAACAAAAACGACGCTAAACCAGCATAGATACTCTGTTTTATAGCGGCTTTTCCCAAAGTGGGTCCTACCACAGCATCTTGGAGTATATGAAGCGTTGTAGGTAATGCACCGGCTCTTAAAATAGCGGCCAAGTCTCTTACTTGATCTGGTGTAAAATTACCAGTTATCTGACCTTGATCTGATATTCTTGAACGAATAACTGGAGCAGACATAACTCTATTGTCAAGGACTATAGCAAGTCTTTTACCTATATGGCTTTGGGTAAAATTACCAAATATTTCAGCTCCTTTTGAATTTAGCTCAAAGCTAACAGCAGGGTTGTTAAAGCTATCTGTGCTCTCGTAAGCGGTTTTTAAATCAGCCCCTGTTATTATGGGTTTTTTCTTAACTAAATACCATTCGTGCCCATCTTTTGATGGCAATATCTTTTCATCTGGTTTTAGCTCTTTTTGTAAAGCATCTAAAGAAGCTGATGCGTCCACCACTTCCATGAGCTCAAGCTGAGCGGTTTTCCCAAGGACTTTTTTAGCCCTTTCCAAATCCATAACACCGGGTAGCTCCACCATAACTTTAGAATTGCCAAGCCTTGTAATTACAGGTTGCACTACACCAAGTTGGTCTACCCTTCTTCTTAACACTTCCACCGTTTGAGTTATAACGTTTTCCTTTATCTGACTAAGGTAGATAGAGCTAAATCTAACTTTAACTTTAAGAGCTGATACCTTAGAAATATCTATTCTATTTTTGTAGTATTTTGTCAAAAGCTCATAAACTTTGTTGTAATCTGAAGCATTTAATAGGTCTATATATATACCATCTTGAGAAGGTGTAACATCTAAGACGTTTATATGATTTTTTAAAAAAAGTTTTGATATATCAGAGGCTGTGTTTTCATACTCTTCTTTTATAACTTTGTCTATATCGGGAGCCAAGACCATGCTTATGCCCCCTTTCAAGTCAAGACCAAGGTTTACTGGCTTAAAAGCTACCACCAATAAAGAACCTATTATGATAAAAGCCCCTATAAGGATGTTTAGAAAAATATTCTTTGGCATAGTTATCCTTTACACCCTAAGTCGATAACACCAAAACTGTCTGAACGTTTTCTATATAAAATTTTTATCTTACCGTCTTTTGTATCCATAAAAGGTAAAAATACCATATGGTTTTCGGTTAGTTCTAAAATAGCATCTTCAACGCTCATAGGCTTTTCCACTGAAAACGTTTCCTCTATTACAAATGTTTTAGTCTCTTGCTCTTCTTCAAGTGGTTCTAGTGGTATTTCTCTTGTTTCCTCTTTTGTTTTTGAGCTTTTACGACGATAGTTAAGCCTTCTTTCTTTTAGTTTTAAAAGTTGGCGCTCTACTTCATCTATCACTCTATCTATAGCTGTATAGACATCTTTGTCCTCTTCCCAAGCGTGCACTGTACCACCGCCGTTGCTTTTTATATATATATCTATATCTACTCTGTAAATGGATGTTTTGTTGATGTTGTCGTCGGTGTGTTTTGCTCTGGCGCTTGATATTGTTACTACTACTTCTGTTTGGTCTTCACCTGTTTCTCTTAAAAGCCTCTTAAACTTTGATAGTTTTGCTTCTACAAAAGCCCTTAAGTGTTCTGTGATTTCAAAGTGCTTGCCGATAAACTCAATCTGCATAGTTTAACCTCCTTTAAAGTTAATAGTAATTGTACCACTTTCTACTGGTCCATTTATAGGTTCAAATCTAAACCTTCTTACGTAGTTTACCACCTCTCTATCCACATATGCTATACCGCTCCTTTTAAGGATAATAACCCTCGTGACATAACCAGAAGGTGATACAAAAATCCTTAAAACCATTGGTGCTGGAAACTCTCCAGCTCTTATAACAGGAGCGGGCGGTGCGTATATAAGCTTTCTAGAACCCTCATGAAGGTAAGACCCTTTTGAGCTTATGGTAGCGCTTAAATTTCCCACTTGTTTTATAGCCCCTTCTATGTCTGTTTGGGCTTGTTTTCTTTGAGCTTCGATTTCTTTTTCCAAAGATGACAATACGCTGATGTTTTTTGGCGGTGCTTTTGGTGGATGGTGTACCACCGGGATTTTAATATCCCCTTTTTTAAAAACTTGTCTTTGTCTTAAAGCGCTTGTTTGCAAGGGTTTATGGACGCCTCTTGATGGTTTATAGCCTTTGGCTGGGCTTAAAGGTTTAGAGTAGCTTCTTTTCATATGAAATTTTTGAAGTTTTATAGGTTTTGGCGGAGTTGGTACTTCTTTTGGTGGATTTATTAGCTGTACGTTAACAGGTGGATTTTGATATTGGCTTAGAAGTGGTCTCATGGTAAAAAGCATGGCTAAACCAGAAAACAAGAATATGTTTATCAATATAGATACCAAAAAAAACGGTAATTCTTGCGTTTCTTGCTTTAAATCCATACTAAATATATTAGCATATGATAGGTATCTAAGTTTTATTTATATAAGCTTCCAATAAAATCTTCAAAATGAGAAAAAGAAGATTGTTTAAATTCTAAGTATTTGGTTTTTAACCAAAGCTGTATTATAAAGCTTTTGGCATCTATGTAATCTCTGTTTAAGATGTTCTCTATACCTTTTATGCATGAAACTTTTGTATATTCGTTTTCTTCTTTGTTGCCAGCCTCTTTCTTGCAAAGATGTTCTATCTCCTCTTTTTTGGCTTTTAAAAATAAAACATACAAAAATACTTCTTCAGAAGAATCTCCTATGGTTGGATAAAGAGATTTTATAAAAATAGGCTTAGATTCCATTAGGCTTTTGTATATATGTGATGTTGGTTCTATACCAAGCTCTTCTATAACCTCTTTTTTTATAGTTTCTTCTATGGATTTTTCTAGATTGCCATGTCTTATAGCATCTATAAGGCCTGCCACTATTTCTTCTGCTTCATCTAAAATGGGATATCTAAACTGTTTTACGTTTAATTGATATATATCATCGGAAAATACAAATACGCCGATTGCCACAGCTTTTTTGCGAAGGGTTATTATGCCTCTATATAGGTTTTCAAGTTTTACAAACACTTGAACCCTTCCAAACTCTTTTCCAAAATATACGGCATCTTTTCCATATATTTTTATATATTCAATATCCTTGTGATGTTTTAGTTTATCAGCCCATTCCCAAAACACATAGTTTGATTTGTCCAAAAATTTTTTTAACTTTTTATCCGAAAATCCTATAAACTTTATCTTGTCTAAATCCATTTTACTGTTTTATTCTTGCATCGGCACTAAGATAACCTGGCAGGCCAAAGGTTTGGTAAATAATTTTATATGTTGGAGTATCGTATTCCCATACGGCCATTCTTAAAGGTATTCTAAGCAAAAGCTTTGGTTTTATCTTAGAAGCATCTTTTATAAATAAATCTGGCGATGGAAGGGTTTTATTTTTTAACGTGTATTCCTCGTAGCAAATATCTTTTTCATCAAAAAGAGCGTATACCTTAAAACCATTTTTTTCTATTTCAAGGGCTCTTTTGGCATGCGGTGTAATATTTTTGTCTACGCTCAAAATCTTTACATGTTTGTACTCTTTTAAAAATGTATCGTAGGAATCACCTATATAACCAAAAGCCATTCTAAGCCCCATCCCCAAGACAACCACTGTAAAAAGAAAATTTTTCACAATACCCTCCTTAATCTATCTAAAAAACTAGGTGCTTTTATCTCTTGAGAAATTATTACTGGCATGCTGTAGCTAGAATCTCCATAATTTATAATAAGAGTACCGATTACTTCGTTAGGTTTTATTGGAAATTTAATATCCTTTACAGGATAAAGAGAGTAAGTTATCTTCATGCCAGGATAAACTACGGTGCTAAAATCATCAGATGCCAACATAGGAATCTCTTTTTTTATCCAAGGGACTTTGATAAAGCCTATCTGTTGATTTTTTGATATAAGTTTTTCGGTAGATAGCTGAGTTTTTGTCATGTCTATAAGGGTTATGGCATCTTTTAAAGCTGTGATAAGAGGAGATCTGCCAGATGCACCAAAGATTACTCCTAGTATATCTATGTTGCCTTGTTTTGAATCAAAAACAAAGTTTGCACCAGCTGGTAAAGAAGAACCAGTTTTTACACCTACTATGTTGTCTTTACCAAGGTCGTAGTTTACGTTGTACTGTATACCAGCCACTGGTAAAACTACTTGAGGCATAGCTACTATATGCCTAAAAGTTGGGATTTGCATGGCAAGCTGGGTGAGTTTAAATTGATCTGTTGGTGTGCTTACAGTTCCAGCGCTAGCGCCTGATGGGTCTTCGTAACGCGTATCTTTTAGGCCAAGACTTTGAGCGGTTTTATTCATTTTATCTACAAAAGCTTTTACGCTACCTGCGTCCCATCTAGCCAATATATATGCAAAGTTGTTGGCAGACGGTATCATTAGACCTTCTAAAAGTTGTCTTTCTGTAAGTTTTTCCCCCAAGGTTACTTTTACTACAGATTGGCCATCTTTTTTAAAAGCTTCATATTCGTTTACCTCTTTTTGGGTGACGGTAACGGTAGGCCCATCTTGCCCTATTGAAAGAGGGTGATCTTTTAAAATTATATAGGCGGTCATTATTTTAGCTACGCTGGCTAACGGCCATTGACCTTGATTTGGGGTTTTTGATATGATACCGCTTTGAAGTGTACCAATTACTCCATACCTTATATCAGTGGGCCAAGAGATGTTAAAAGAACCTGGTATCTGTTGATCTTTCAAAGAAAGTTCTAACTTTGGCTTTGGCCAGCCTTTAAAAAGCTGAAAACCAACGTAAAAAATAAATCCAAGCACCAACAACACAAGAACCCTTTTTAGATTCTTGTGCTTAGCATATCTATCTTCTTCGTTGTAGTACATATAGAAGTATTATAGCAAATCTTTATACGTTGGTTTTTTCTGATTTTAAAAGCATCAAAATAACAGATCCAGATATAAAACTTAACAGCCCAAACAACTGTTCTAATGTAATGTGATTAAATACAACACGGCTTATTGTGTAATATCCTACTATAATATTTGAAATTCCATAAAGCATGAGAAAAATAGAAAATACTTCTCCCATAAACCTATTTTGTTTTTTTATCACATAAAATATTAGGCTTATGCCAAACAGCAAAAACAATATACCGTAAATAAACTGTACTGGATAAAAGGGAATAGAAGGAGGGGCTATATCACCAAACTTATAAACCACATAAAAAAACGGAAACACTCTCAAAAGGTGAAACCCAGGTGTAACATCCACTGCCATAGGTACAGGTCTTCCAAAACCAAAACCTACAAGACCTGCCGATATATAACCAAATCCAAGCATTAGAGAGCCTATTATAGAGGTTATATCAAGGGCTTTTAAAATAGGTATGTTGTACAACCAAGCCACGGAAACAACTCCTATTATAACACCTATCATAGTTCCGTAATAATCGATACCGCCGTTCCATATTTGAAATACGCTTATGACGTTTGGTATCTGGTCGTGATTTTTGATAATATAAAAAAGTCTTCCAAAGAAAATACCAGAAAGCACTCCCGCCAAAAATATATTTTCCGTCTGGGATTTTAATATGCCTATATATCTAGAAATCTGCAACGACACAACGTAAGAGATAAAAAGGGATATGGTTATCATTAGGCCTAATGTGGATACAGCAAATTTGCCTATTCTTATGTAAAATGGCATCAGAGCTTTTTCCAGATGGTGCCGGCCTTTGTATCCTCAAGCTTTATACCATAGTTTAGAAGCTCATCCCTTATGAAATCTGCTACTTTAAAATCTTTGTTTTCTTTTGCCAAGTTTCTAGCTTTTATCAAAATTTCTAAAAATTCTGTGGATATATTGACGCTTGAAGCTGGTTCCAACGTCTTAAGAGTGTTTTGTAAGGTGTTTTCTTCTAAAAGCCCAAAAATATCTTTTAACGTCTGTTTTAAGCTGTTTGCCAAAAATAGATATCCTTCAAGCTCTTTAGGTGTAATATAGCCTATTTTAAAGCTCTCTGTTTTTGCTCTGTTTAACTCGGCTACAGCGTTAAAGACTTGAGCCATAGCCAACGATGTATTGAAATCTTCTGATAGGGCTTTGTAAAATTGCTCTTGGGTGCTTTTTTCAAGACTATAAAAATCTATGTCTACAACAGGTTTTCCTTCTTTTGCTATAGCTTTTAAAGGTTCTATGTCTTCTATAGCGCTTTTTAATCTTTCGTAAGCTTTTTTTGTTTCTTCCATCTTTTCAAAAGAAAAATCTAAAGGGCTTCTATAATGTGTAAATAATACTAAAAGCCTCAAAACATCTGGATGGTACTTTGTGTATATCTCTTTTAAAGTGATAAAGTTTCCAAGGGATTTTGACATTTTTTTACCGCCAACGGTAACAAGACCATTGTGCATCCAATATCTGGCAAAGGGTTTACCGGTGATACTCTCCGCTTGAGCAATCTCGTTTTCATGATGGGGAAATACGAGGTCTATACCACCTGCATGTATATCTATAGTTTCTCCAAGATGTTTAAATATCATAGCTACACATTCGGTGTGCCAACCTGGTCTTCCGTAAGACCAAGGGGATTCCCAGCCAGGTTCGTGGGATTTTGATGCTTTCCACAATGCAAAGTCAAGGGGATTTCTTTTCTTTAAAGAAGGTTCAATTCTGGCTCCTGCTTCTAGTTCTTCTGGGCTTCTTTTTGAAAGTTTACCGTATTCTTTAAAGCTATCTATTGAAAAATACACATCGCCATCGCTTTCATAAGCTTTGCCAAGCTCTATCAGCTTTGATATAAGGGATATTATCTCTTCCATGTGTTCTGTAACTCTTGGTTCTACGTTGGCAGGTTTTACGTTTATGGCTTCCATATCTAAGTAGTATCTAGCTATGTATCTGTTGGCTATGCTCATGAAGTCTTTGTTTTCTTCGTTGGCTTTGTTTATGATCTTATCATCTATATCAGTAAAATTTCTAACAAACTTTACTCTGTATCCAAGCTTTTCTAAGTATCTTCTAAAAACGTCAAATACTATAAGACTTCTTCCATGCCCTACGTGAGAATCATCGTATACTGTTACACCACAGGTGTATATGTTTACTTGAGGAGGGTTTATAGGTACAAACTCTTCCAACTCAGCACTAAGTGTATTATAAAGCACAAATCCCATATATCTATTTTAACCTAAGATTAAAACCTTATCTATGTTAAAATAAAAGTATGAAAAAAAAGAAATTGTTTTTTGCAAGCGGGTTGGCGATTCTTCTTAGCTCTTGCGCAGCACCAACACAGCAAGGGCCAAATCCAATAACTATGCTTCAGCAACAGTATCAATATCAACAACAAGAAATCAACGAAATAAATAGAAGGCTAGATTCTTTGGATGAGTCTTTAGCAAAATTAAGGGTAAAGCTTGGGCTTTCTACATACAACAATATTACAAAAAACCTTGGAGAATCTGAGTCTCAAACCCCACCAGAATCTTCTGAAACACCGCCATCACCTTCAAATCTTAGCTCTTTACCAGCTATAACCCCTTCAAAGGGCATAAAAAATCTATCAAGCACCGTTACTATAATAAATTCTACGGCTCCTTCTGAAACTCAAAGTTCATCTTCCAATTTGAAAGCCCTCATCTCAAACACGCCTCAAAGCCCTCAAGAACTATACGAAATGGCTTACACAGCTTATCAATCTGGAGATTATCAAAAAGCTAAGAGACTTTTCAAAGAGTTTATATTGAAAAACCCACATTCAAAACTTACAAACAACGCATACTACTGGTTAGGAATGACTGAAAAAGCCATGCATCATAACAACGAAGCGTTGGCAATCTTACTTACCCTAATAGATAAATGTAAAAAAGGAGAACTCCCATCTTGTGACAAAGCACCGTCGGCTTATTTTTCCGCGGCTAATATATATAAAGAAATGGGACAAAAATCAGCGGCTGTAAACTTATACAAGGAGCTTATAAAACTTTATCCAAATAGTATAGAAGCAGCTTTAGCAAGATCTGAATTAGAGATTCAATGAATAGAGAATATTATGGTATAATTGTAGGTCTTGGTACACTATTTTTCTTGTTGTCTTTTAAATTTATAACGCTTTTAGGAGTGTGTGTCTTAAGTTTTTTTGTAGCAAAAGAACTAAAAGATGTATTAGGTTCAAAAACAGCCGTATTTTTAGCACCTTTTATTACGTTGTTAAGTCTTTACAATATAACTTATGGGTTTTTGGCAATTTTCTTAGTGGTTTTTTTAGAGCTTTTAACTACAAAAGATTTAGATTCCTTTTATAAAAGCTTTTTTATACTAACCTTTAGCACAGCGCTTCCAGAATATATATATAAGGTGAAAACGCTTGGCAATCATTACATTTTGGGGCTTTTGTTGGGGGTTTGGATACTTGATACGATGAGCTATTATGTAGGTAAAAATTTTGGCAAACACAAATTGGCACCTGAGATTTCTCCAAATAAAACTATAGAAGGATTTATTGGAGGTTCTTTGTCATGTATTATATTTAATATATTTTATTTTGGTTTTTCAAAAGGTCTTATCATAGGTATAGCTGTAAGTCTTGTTGGAGTATTTGGTGATCTTTTTAAAAGCCTAATAAAAAGACAATACAATGTTAAGGATTTTTCAAATGTGTTTGGTCCACATGGTGGTTTTTTAGATAGGTTTGATGCTCTTATGTTTAGCTCGCTGGTGTTTTATACAATAAATGCGCCCCGTTGACTTAGCACTCACTATACTCTTTATTCAGATAATAGGGTTGGTGGGAGTTTATAGTTCTACATACACCACTTACGGTTTTCAATATGGACTTTTTATAAAACAACTTTTATATATTTTCTTAAGTTGGGTTATCATGTATGGTATAAGTAGGGTTAGGTTCTCTTCAGTTCTTTCTTTAGCTCCTTTGATATATGGTGTAAATCTTTTTCTTTTAATAGCGGTGATGTTTGTTGGAAAAACTATATACGGTGCAAAAAGATGGATAGGCGTAGGTCCTTTTGGCATACAACCATCGGAGTTTATGAAGGCCTCCGTAATACTTATAGTAGATTATATAATTTATATGAGCCCTTATTTAAAAGCCCAAAAAATAGCTTATATACTCCTTAGTATCGGTATACCCTTTCTTATAATATATAAGCAACCAGATTTGGGTTCTGCGGTGATAATGACATTACCTGTAATGTCTTTGGTATTCTTTGCGAAGTTTCCAAAAAATTTTTTCAGATACGCAATACCTATAGCAATGGTAATTCCTATAGTAGCGTGGCATTTTATGAAGCAATATCAAAAAGAGCGGATATTGACGGTTTTAAACCCAAAAGCCTATTACTCCAAAGGTGGTTATCAGCTTATCCAATCCATAATATCAATAGGCTCTGGTAGAATTTTTGGCAAAGGTTTTTTAAAAGGCACCCAATCTCACCTTCTGTTTCTACCGGAAAGACATACCGACTTTATTTTTTCTGTTATAGCGGAAGAGTTTGGATTTGTGATATCTGTGGTTATAATAATATTGTATTTGTATTTGGTTTTGAGGCTTTTAAGTATATCTTACTATTTGAGATTGTATACAGAAAAAATATACGTGGTGATGGTGGCAGCTTTTATATTTTTTCATTCTACGATAAATTTGGCTATGGCTATGGGTCTTGTGCCGGTGGTGGGTATACCGCTTCCTTTTATTTCTTATGGAGGAAGTAATATAATGGTTAGCTCTATACTTCTTGGACTCTGCTTTTCAATAGTAAACAGTCATAGAGAAACCAAGTTTAGCCTTTTATCCCACGATAGCATTATAAAGTATGATACTGGGGATTAAAATTATTGTATAGCTTTAGCTCAATCAATATAACTAAAATCATTTACAATGATAGAAGATTTTGCTATAATAAAGAAGTTGTTTGATGGTAGTCCCCATCGTCTAGCCTGGCCTAGGACACCGGCCTTTCACGCCGGCGACGCGGGTTCGAATCCCGCTGGGGATGCCATTTCTGATCAAACATATTTTGAAAAAACCAATTAAATCTACATCTTAAAATCTATAAAACAATGACAAAATACCATTGACTTTTAAAATTTTAGTTAAATATTTTATGTATCTTATTTTTGGAGGCTTTTATGAGAGAAGATTGGAGCCTAAGAAGCAACTGGACCAATAAAACACAAATGCACCTTGCAAGGCAAGGTATTATAAGTGAAGAAATGCGTTATGTGGCAAAGGTAGAAGGTCTTCACCCAGAGTTTGTACGTCAAGAGGTGGCAAGAGGCCGTATGATAATACCTGCCAACATAAACCATAGACACTTAAAACCTATGTGTATAGGTATAAATTCAAAAGTTAAAGTAAATGCAAATATAGGAAACTCAAAGCTTGCATCAGATATACCACAAGAGATAGAGAAAGCAAAAATCTCCATCAAGTATGGCGCAGATACAATAATGGATCTATCCACTGGTGAAGCTATAAAAGAAACAAGAGAAGCTATTATAAATGCAGTTGATGTGCCAGTAGGTACAGTGCCAATATATGAAGCTTTTAAGATAGCAAAAAATAGAATAAAGGATATTACCGAAGATCTTATTTTAGATGTAATAGAAGAACAAGCAAGGCAAGGCGTTTCTTATATGACCATTCACGCTGGCGTGCTAAAGGAGTTTATACCCCTTACTACTCATAGAGTTATGGGCATAGTATCAAGAGGCGGTGCCCTCATGGCACAGTGGATGCTAGAGCATGGAAAGCAAAACCCTCTTTATACAAACTTTGATAAAATATGTGAGATATTTAAAAAATACGACGTATCTTTTTCTTTAGGAGATGGGCTAAGACCTGGAGCCATAGCAGATGCATCAGACGAAGCTCAGTTATCAGAGCTTATGGTGCTTGGAGAGCTCACAAAGAAAGCATGGGAGCACGATGTACAGGTAATGGTGGAAGGACCTGGGCATGTACCGATGAATCAAATAGAGTTTAATATGAAAATCCAACAAAAATACTGTCATGAAGCACCATTTTATGTACTTGGTCCTTTGGTGATAGATGTGGCGCCAGGTTATGATCACATAGCTTCTGCTATAGGTGCTGCAATGGCTGGTTGGTATGGGGCTGCTATGCTTTGTTATGTGACTCCAAAAGAACATCTTGGTTTACCTAATCTAGAAGATGTAAAACAAGGTCTCATAGCTTACAAGATAGCTGCTCACGCTGCAGATGTGGCAAAAGGTTTACCAGGAGCTAGAGAATGGGACTTAGAAATGTCAAAAGCAAGATACGCTTTTGATTGGAATCGCCAATTTGAACTTGCCATAGACCCAGAAACCGCAAGAGCTTACCACGATGAAACGCTTCCACAAGAAGGATACAAGACTGCAAAATTCTGTTCTATGTGTGGACCTGAGTTTTGTTCTTACCGTATATCTCAAAACGTGAAAACAGACTTTGAAGAGCAACTAGCTGAAGGTACATGGCAAACCCCTTGAGTGTAACTTTTTTTGCAAGGAGCATGACCGGGTTTGCCCAGAAAACTGCGGAGATAGACGGCTTTAGTATAGTTTTAACCTTAAAATCTGTAAACGGGAAGGGTCTTGACATATCTGTTAAGATTCCTTCTCAGGATTTTCAAACCCTAGAAACCTATATAAAAGATAGGATAAAAAGCTCTTTGGCAAGAGGTACTGTTTTAGTGTCCATAGATTTAAAACAAACAAAAGATATTAAGAATATGGATGTGGGATTTTTGGAAAATATAATAAAAGATTTAAAAGAAACCTGTCAAAGGTTAAACATAAACCTAACGGATGATAAAATCTTTGATATTGCTATGGAAACTTACAAAACCTCCCAAGAAAAAGATGAAGAGAAAAAAGAGCGTATTAAAGATACTATCACAATGCTTTTTGAACAAGCGTTAAAGGAGTTTATGGAATCCAAAGAAAAAGAGGGAGAATTTCTTATAAAAGATATAAAATCCCGTGTAGAGCTTTTAGAAGAATACCTATCAAAAGCAAAAGAAAGTTTTAAAGAATATGAAAACGCATCAAAGGAAAAAATAATAGAAAAAGCCAAGAGTTTAAGTTTAGAAGAGCAAAATCCTATAGTGGTAAATGAACTTATGCTTTTACTTCAAAAGCTTGATATATCTGAAGAAATATCTCGTATAGAAAATCATCTTAATCATATACTCGATATAATATCCTCAGAGCAAATAGAAAAGGGGAAGAAGATAGAATTTGTGGCTCAGGAACTTCACAGGGAGATTACCACGATGTCCAACAAAGTGCCAGAACTATCTCGTATAGCTGTTAATATGAAGTATGAAACCGATAAAATAAAGCAACAGTCTGCAAACTTAGAATAAAGGAGAAAATATGGAAAAGTTAGAACTGCCAAAGGATATAAAAGATAAGATATTGGCTACATGCGTAAATAAAGTGCTTTGTCTTGAGGCTATGAAATACGTTTATCTTGTAAAAAAAGACGATGGAACTCTTGATGTGGCTGAAGAATTTGATAACATAGATTATCATGCCCTTTGGTTTGTGGTGCTTTCTGTGGTAAACAAAGCAAGAAGGCTTTTAAGAGGAGAATCCATAGAGGATATTTGATGCCTTATACAATAAGGGTTAAGAAGAAGTTTAACGCCGCTCATTTTCTTACATATTACAAAGGGGCTCCAGAACCCATTCATGGTCATACTTTTGGCATAGAGGTTTTTATAGAGGCAAATAATCTGGACAAAGGTGGCATAGGTGTTGATTTTGTAGAGATAGATCAATATCTTGATGAAATATTACCAGATTATAAGCTTTTAAACGATGTATTTGATTTTTCACCAAGCGCCGAAAATTTAGCTAAATATTTTTTTGATACATTAAAAACAAAATACAACGTTAAAAAAGTAATAGTTTGGGAAACAGAAAACTGCGGTGCCGAATATTACGAATAATTAACCAATCTTTGATTTTAAAGACTCTACCTTCTGTTTTAACCTTCCGGTCTTGTCTCCTTTCCTATAGTCTATAGCCATATTGACGTATATTCTGTTAGAATCTTGTTGCATTGCCTCAAGCCCTTTCTTTATTATTTCAAGAAGTGGTTCTATCTCCGTGCTTTCTATCATGGTGGCCATGGGTGTTATTACATACTCAAGACCTGACTCGTGAATAATCTTAGACACCTTTGACACATATTGACTTAGAGATTCACCTTTATCCACTGGAAACATGCTTATAGAAAGTATGTAGCTCATCCTTGCCTCCTTTGGTTTTGTGATTTTAGAATTTAAAAAAGTTCATTTTAAAAGCCATGATACAAAGCATTTATACCATATAATCTTTGAAGTCAAAATAGAAAAATCTTACCAGCTCATTAATATCTTTTTGCATAGGATAAAGAATTCTTTTGAGTTTCTCATGCATATCAAATAGCGTATCTTGATTTTTGTTTGCTTTTACCCATTTTGGCAATACTACGTATACATAATAAAAAGCTATCTCTACATCTATAAAAGTATCCATCAAATCTTTCACTAAAGATCTGCAGTATTCAAATAATTCTATATTCTGACAAGCGTTTAGGAGGTTTGGTATTGCGTAAGCCACATAATTTATAAGAAGGCTTTCAGTGGTATAAATATCTTTTTTTATCTTCTTAGAGGCGTAAAAGAACATTTTATTCTCTTTCAACCTTTCTTTTACTTGTTC
The DNA here is from genome assembly GCF_000213785.1 of Hydrogenobaculum sp. 3684. Taxonomy (NCBI): domain Bacteria; kingdom Pseudomonadati; phylum Aquificota; class Aquificia; order Aquificales; family Aquificaceae; genus Hydrogenobaculum; species Hydrogenobaculum sp. 3684. The sequence goes on from NC_015557.1 coordinate 1,042,448, forward strand.
AGATTTTGCCACTTCTATAAAATCTACTATATAGCCATCTACACTTTGAACATATAACGTAACGTCGTTTAAAGAGCTTGAAAGTTTTAAAATATTTGACAAGACTATAAGAACTGCTTGTAAGAGAGCTTCATCTTGTTCATACCTTTGCTTTAAATTTGGTAAAAGCGTGTCAAAATATTGCTTTGCTTCTTCTGAGTATTCTTTGTAATTGTTTATATGAAACAACACATAAGAAGGTGCCACATACTTGATAAAGGTTTTTACGGTTTCCTTATCACCATTTTTGTAAATATCTATGAAAGAGGCAAAATCTTGAATGGTTTGCATGGCAAAAGCTTCTATATCGTTTTTATATTTTATGTATGTGTCTAAATATGTACCAAATACATTTTCTAAAAATATGAGTATCTCCTGATTAACGATGTTTCTATAAAATTCAATTATGTTGGCAAATTTCACGAGGTCGTTTTTTATGTTTAACTTTGTTAAGTTGTCTAGCATCACAGGTATCAAAAATCTTATTACCGCGGAAGGAAGGGCATTGTCTATCACCTCTTGCCTATCTATAGCCTCCAAAATTTTCTCAAAATTACCCTTTGTTTTTGCTTTTGATAAAACAAATTCAAGCATTTTGATGATATGTTTCTTATTTTTTTGAGCTTCGTTTACATCAGGATCTAAAGCTTTTAAAGAATTTGGTTCTGCTTTTAAAAGTTTGACAAAAATTACATATGCTTTACTCAAAAGCTCGTATAGATTTTTCATGCCATTTTTTGTTTTTCCCCATTCTAAAAACATCACATAAAAAAACTCAACATCTTCTTTATCGTTTGGAGTTAATCCAACCTGCTTTATGAAACTAAGCGTTAATTTATAGGCGTATTCCTGTTTTGATTCTATTTTAAACAGTTTTTTTATAAGATTTATAAGCCAGTTCATAGATATATCATATCAGATTTGATATATCCTCTTCAAACTTACTTAAAATGGCTTCTTTTGAGAATTTTCTTTTATATATCTCGTAAGAGTATTTTTGAGCTTCTAAAAGCTTATTCTTATCTATAAAAGAAAGAACGGCATCTTTTATGGCTTTTATATCTGTTGGATTTACCAAAAAACCATTCTTGCCTTCTTCTATCGCCTCTTTTATACCACCGACTATGGAACCTACAACGGCACAGCCGTTTGCCAAAGCTTCTATTGCAACCCTTGTCATGGCCTCATCGTACTTTGATAGTATTAAAACAACATCTGCAATCTGATAGTAAGGGTAAACATCTTTTTGAAAGCCTACAAAATTTACATTTAAACTATTTTCTTCTGAAAAAGCTTTTGCTTTGCTTAGCTCTTGACCATCTCCCACCACATAAAATTCAAACTCTTGATAGGGCTTTAGCTCTTTGGCAAGATGCAAAAACTCCCAAATACCTTTAGCCTCTATAACTTTTCCTACAAAAAGAACTTTTATCTTATCTGTACTTTGCTTTTTAGGGTTTCCTTCTTCTACTAAGTTGTAAAGCACTCTTAGTTTGTCTTCTTTAACTCCTTTTGATAAAAGCTCTTGCCTTAGTTTTTCACTTACTGTATAGACTATGTCCATATTTGATAGTATTAGCCTTGCCACCAAAGGGTTTTTCAGATTCTCCATATGTCTAAAAGCTATAACCTTTTTTCTTAAAAGCTTTGATACGATAAGAGCTATTTCATACTCCTTAGCGTTGTTGGCTATTATGACATCTGGGTTTATTTTTTTTGTAAATTCATATATCTTTTTAAAAGCTTTTAAATCAAAAGAATAGCGCGTAGTTACATAACATTTTTCAATATCACGTGTGTTTTTGTCTACGTAGTTGTCTTTAGATAAGCACAAGCTTACGTTAAAGCCTCTTTGTTTTATGGCCTTTACAAAAGTTACGCTATGAAGTTCTATTCCACCAAAATTTGGGTTTTCATTTGTTGCTAACCACAGTATTTTTTTCATTTGGATAATTTGTCATATCTAAATAAATCCTTCAAAAACCTTTCTATTTTGTCTATAGTTTTTTTTAACTCTTCCCTTGTCAATGGATAAGGCTCTTCCACAAGCCAAGTTTCTCGTCTTTCGTGGGATATTATGTAGGGACAGGTTTTATCTAGTTTATCACATATCACTATAAGCACATCTAACTCTTCATAAGGTATATCTTCCAATGCGTTGTTTTTAACGTTGGCTGTGTTTAGTCCTTTTTCTTCTAAAAGCTTTAAGACGCTAACATCTATCTCTTGATCGGGTTCAAGGCTCGCTGAATATACTTCTGCCTTTAGGCCAAGTTCTTTTAGCATTTTTAAAGCTAAAGCTTGTGCTATAATGCTTCTGTTGGAATGTTTATCACACACAAAACCTATTTTCATATTAATATTATATCGTTTTTTAGGCTTTTAAAAGTTTTGACATAGCTATTTCATCACAGGAAGGAAACTTTGAGCAATTTATGCATTCTCCCCATATTTTGTGAGGCAGCGTTTCTTTTTTTATAAGCTCAAAACCCATTTTTTTAAAAAAATCCACCTGATAAGTTAGGACAAATACAGTTTTTATATCGTATTCTTTAGCCTCTTTTAAACAAGCTTCCACCAATGCTCTCCCTATCCCTTTTTTTGTATAGTTTTTTTCTACCGCTAAAGACTTTATCTCTGCCAAATCTTCCCATACTATATGAAGAGCGCAAACACCTATGATGTTATTATCTTCTGTTGCTACAAAAAAATCCCTTATGTTTTCATATATAGAACTAAGGCTTCTTGGCAGTAAAACACCACTCTTAGCGTAATCGTTTATAAGCTCATGTATGTAAGGGGCATCTTTTATTTTTGCTTTTCTAATATCCAATCTAGATACTCCTTTAAGACAACGGCGTTGTTTTGAGGTTCTTTTGAAGCGTATAAAAGCGTTATAGTGTTTTGTTTGGCTAATTCTAATAATTCTTTTGTGTCTTTTTCCTTAAGCTCTTCTATGTATTTTTTCTTAAAAGCCTCAAAATCTTTGCTTTCATGATAAAACTTTCTAATTTCATCAGAAGGAGCTATATCTTTTAGCCATAAATCTATCTTATCTTTTTTTATACCTCGTGGCCAAAGTCTATCCACTAATATTCTTAAACCATCAGTTTCTTCTTTTGGTTCGTATACTCTTTTTGTTTTAATCATCTAAATATCTCTTGGAAAAACAAGAGCATGTGGTTCCAAGATCTTTTATCCGCAAGTTCGTTGTAGGCGGTTCCTTTTGATTTATCGTTACCCGCTGCTTTTTCTGTAAAAGAATGCACTGCGTCAGCATACATGATAATCTGATAATCGGCTTTTCTTTCATTCATCTCTTTAATAAAAGCCTCTACCTGAGACATGGGTACAAAAGGATCATCTACTCCATGGCAAACCAATATTTTGGCTTTTATGGGATTTCTATTGATATCCAGAGTAGCAAGACCACCATGAAAGCTTACAACACCTTTTATATCTTCGTTTGACCTTGCAAGCTCAAGAACAGCGCTACCGCCAAAACAATAACCAATGGCCCCTATGTAATCATCTTTCACAAGATCTACAGTTTTTATAGCATTTAGTGCATCTTTAAGTCTTTTTCTCAAAATAAGGTAATTTTCTTTGTAATAAGAAGAGAGTTTAGCGGCTTCTTCTCTATCTTTTGGTCTTACTCCTTTGCCATAAACATCTACAGCAAGAGCTACATAGCCAAGAGAAGCAAGTGTCTCGCACTTTTCTTTTACAAAATCACCTACACCCATCCAATTTGGCACCACTAAAACCCCAGGTCTTTTGATATTGGAGCTTTCTTCGTAAGCCAAATACCCTTCACAGGTTATATCTTCCGATCTATAATCAAAATTTTTAGCTATCATACTATAAATATAAATCTTTTAGAAGGTTTGTTAAGGGGTAGGATAACAGGCGTTAAGACAGTTTGTCTCGCAGCTTTTAGCTAAGCCTTGACACTCTTGTTTGCAGTAATCTTTGCATGAAATTGAAGGTGGTGGTGCTTGAGATGTGTTTTGAGCGCTAGTGTTTTCTTTGGTTTGTTGCTTTGAAGAACATCCTATCATTATAAAAGCAAAAATACCCAAAAGAAAAATTTTCTTCTTCATAGGTAATATATGATAGCATATTTCTCAATTAGGTGTATAAGTTCACTGTGCAGTGAACTTATAAATTGTGGCAGACTTGAGGTCGTGGCAGAGTTATGCGATACCGTCGCTCTAGTGTGCTGTAAGCATTTCTTACACTACCAGTACCTGTTCCCTCGTCAATTACCGACAAGTATGCCACGCAATAGTAAAATGCGATGTTATCGCTCTATAGTTGTAAATTTTTCAAAAATATATATAATGAATTATAGTGTTTTTTAGGAGAGATTATGAAGAGTGGTGTTGAGATTACAAAGCAAGGGATTAGAAATGATGAAATGCAGGGTGCGGCTGTTATAAAACTTAAAGAGTTATTTCCTGAACTGGACTCTTTGACTGCAAGAGAAACCGGAGTTATAGTAAGGAAAATGATGGAAGAGCTCTTAGAAAAAAATGTGAAAATTATTTTGGATTTTGAGGGTATTGAACTTATTACACAAGGGTTTGGGGACGAAATAGTAGGGGTATTCGTTAGAAAAAATGGGGTAGATTTTGTTAAAAACAAAATAAAAGTTATTAATGCAAACAATTTTATTCGTGGTACGCTAAACTGGGTGATATCTTACAGTAAGAAGATGGCTCAAAGCACTTCTTCATCCTGATCCCATATATATATTTTGAAAAACTCATCTTTAGAGAATTCTATTTCATCTTCAAAAAATTCAAAAGCTACTATTGATCCTTTCCAGTCTGTATTTTGAAACTCTTGTACAGTTAAATGGTTATCTCTGTCCAATCTTACCATGCCGTTGTTGGAAATTATCATTAGTTTTCCATTTGTCTTTTCTATTATCGTTTTCAGAGCGTAAAGTCCGTATCCAACATTATTATTTTGAGAATAATAAGTATTTATTTTTGCCGGTGGGCTACTAACACCTTTTTCAAGAGCTTTTAAAATCGCGTCCTGTTCCGTATTTACTTGATATCGCTTTTGTATATTGTGTAAAAATCCTACCCCTCTATCTACTACAACTATTTGCAATCTTCTCTGGGCTGGGAAGTATTGACCAGTAATTATAGCTCCAATAGGACTAAGTGAATGTTGAATGGCATTGTGTAATATCTCTCCTACCATGTAATCTAAATAACTCTTCAAATCTTTTTTGTCTTCATAATTCAGATCATCAAAATTGTCCATTATCTTTTTTACCAATCTATCTCTACTGATATCTACATTACCAATCTTTACAACCTCTAAAGGAATGTAAGTTCTACTTTCATCGTAATGAGCCTCATTTAACGTTTTAAAATACGAATAAAAGCGTGAATTTGGATCTGATTTAATCTCAACATCTTCTATCTCTTGTTTTATAGCTTTTAGTATAGCTATACCAACAGGTTCTACGTAATGATAACTTGAAACATCAATAATACCATTTTCTATCTTTGTAAAATCACATATATTGTTGTGTAAGTTGTCAAAAGTTAGTTCTTTTCTCATGATTACCTTCTCATTAGTTGCATACCTATTCTATCTATCCTTGGGCTTATAAGGGCTAAAAATAGCTGTCTTAGACCAATGAGGGGGCTATTTTCGGCGGTGGTAAGAGATGGGACATGACCAGAGAAGTATATAACAAAAGCATCGCCTATTAGGTCTTTTCTTGGCACAAAGCCCCAATACCTGCTGTCTTCTGAGTTGTCTCTGTTGTCTCCCATCACAAAATAATCACCAGGTGGGACCACTACGTCTACGTTTCTTCTTGGTACAAAAGGATGTTTGTAAATAGCTATAAGATGTTTTCTAAACTTTCCATCGCCTATTGGAAGATATTCATAGTAAATAAGCTTTCTATCGGTTTGTTTTACAAATTGCCATTTTACTTCTTTGCCGTTTATATAAAGGGTTTGACCTTTTACTACTATGTGATCTCCAGGGACGCCTATTATACGTTTGATAAAATCTATATTTGGATTCACCGGCCACTTGAAAACCACAATATCCCCTCTTTTTGGCTGTGATATCTCATAAGCCAATCTATTTACAAGCACAAAATCCCCCACATCAAGGGTTGGCTTCATAGAACCAGATGGTATATTGAAAGCCTCCACCACAAAAGCCCTTAAAAAAATCACCACTATTACGATGATTATTAATTCTTTTATCTCTTTTAAAAAGTTCATTTGGTATATTATACTAAAAGCCTATAAAATTTGCATGAAAAGGGTAAAACAATGCTAAAATAAAATTATGATAGATTTTGAAGAGGCCTTAAGAATTATTTTAAACAATACAAAAACTTTGGATAGTGAGCGTATATTTTTAGACCAAGCACTAAATAGAGTGCTTTTTAAAGACATCTACGCCAAAGAAAACATACCAAGCTTTGATAACTCGGCAATGGATGGTTTTGCGCTTTTAAATGAAGATTTATTGCCTTTGAAAAACGCACTGCCGGTAAAGCTAAAGATAGCTGGAGAAGTATCAGCAGGAGCAAAACCAATACCTATTAAAAAAGGAGAAGCTGTTAAGATATACACAGGGGCTCCCATACCACAAGGGGCTGATACTGTAATAGAACTTGAACTTACAAAAGTAAACGCCGATGAAGTAGAGATTTTAGCTTATAAAGAAAAAGGATCAAACATAAGAAAAATAGGTGAAGATATCAAAAAAGGCGATTTATTGCTTGAATCTGGCAAAGTACTAAGAGGATATGAGCTTGGTATTTTGGCTTCTCAGAATATAGTTACATTGGATGTGTTTAGAATGCCAAGGGTAGGTATTTTTGTCACCGGGGATGAGGTCTTAGATGTAGGACAAGAAAAAACCAGCGATGCTCAAATAAGAAGCTCAAACCATATAAGCATAATGGGACTTTTGGAAAGCATGGGTGTAAAACCAACATTTTTGGGTATAATAAAAGATGACAAAGAATCAATAAAAAACACCTTAAACCGTATAGAGGAGTTTGATATTCTTATATCCACTGGTGGAGTATCTGTAAGCGATAAAGATTTTACAAAAGAAGCGGTAAAAGAGTTAGGTTTTGATGTTAAATTTCATAAAGTAGCTGTAAAGCCTGGAAAACCTATGATGTTTGCTACAAAAGGCGATAAGCTGTTTTTTGGACTTCCGGGAAATCCAGTATCTTGTGTTACAAACTTTGATATATTTGTAAGACCTTCTATCAAAAAAATGATGGGCTACAAAGATATTATAAAACCTTTCATGAGAGCGAAACTAATAGCCCCAATAAAAAGAAAATCTTCAGATAGACTTGAGTTTCTAAGAGGTATATTAAATTTAGAACAAGAGCTTTTGGTGGAGGCTCTTCCTAAGCAAGGTTCTCACATGCTTACAGAGTTTAGAAGCGCCAATTGTTATATATTGGTACCAAAGGGTGTCAACGAAATACCTGCTGGGGAATTTGTGGATGTAATAATGTTTTCATCATACATAAGATAAGTTTTTTAATTAAATTTTTAATGTGCGTATCAAGGTAAACGGTGAATATTTTGATTTTGAAAAGCCCATAAACATTTTGGAGCTTATAGAAACTTTTGGAGTAAAACTAAGGCCCGTGGGTCTTGCTGTTGCCGTCAATGAAGACATCATACCAAAATCCAAGTATCAAGAAGTCTTCATAAAAGATGGCGATTGTGTTGAGATTATAGAGTTAGTAGGAGGTGGTTAAATGGAAGATCTCATGTCTTTTGATCCTTTGGTAATAGCTGGAAGAGAGTTTAAGTCTAGGCTGTTCATAGGTTCTGGTAAGTTTAAAAGCTTTCAAGAAAACAAAGAAGTATTAGAAGCATCTGGTGCTGAAGTAATAACGGTAGCTGTAAGAAGGGTAAATATCACGGACAGAACAAAAGAAAACCTACTTGATTACATAGATCCAAACAAATACCTCATACTTCCAAACACCGCTGGTTGCTATACGGCAAAAGATGCTATAAACACAGCTATGCTTGCAAGAGAAGCCACTGGCATAGATTGGATAAAATTAGAGGTGATAGGAGATCAAAAAACCCTATACCCAGATATGGAACAAACTCTAGAAGCAGCTAAAATACTTGTAAAAGAAGGATTCAAGGTGCTACCATACATATTTGACGATCCTATAGCCGCTAAAAAGCTTGAAGATATTGGATGTGTAGCGGTTATGCCACTGGCAAGCCCTATAGGTTCTGGTCTTGGTGTTCAAAATAGATACAACATTATGTTTATAAAAGAGGCTGTATCTGTGCCTGTAATAGTAGATGCTGGTATAGGAAGTGCTGCCGATATTCCTATCGTTTTTGAGCTTGGAGCAGATGCGGTACTAACAAACACAGCCTTGGCAGAGGCTCAAAATCCTATTTTGATGGCAAAAGCCATGAAACATGCCTGGATAGCAGGTAGGATGTCTTATTTAGCCGGTAGGATGCCGAAAAGAACATACGCAGTCCCATCATCTCCTTTAACGGGAGTGCCTTTTAAATGAAAGACGCCGTTGTAATAGGTGCAGGTGTTAGTGGAATAGTAGCAGCTTATACGCTTAAAAAAGCTGGTTTTGATCCTCTTGTTATAGAAAAAGAGCCTCACATAGGTGGTTCTACCCATACTTTGAGAGAAGATGGCCGTATCATAGAGCTTGGCGTACAATCTGTGCTTGGCCAAGATGAGTTTATGGCTTTTGCCAAAGAACTAAATCTAAAACCTCTACATCCACCAAAAGAGCACGCCAACACAAGATACGTATATTTAAACGGTCAACTTAAAAGGATGCCATCAAACCCGATTGAGTTTTTAACCTCCGATTTTTTTTCTATATTTGGTAAAATCAGGCTTTTAAGAGAGCCATTTATACCACCAAAAGACGATCTCAAAGAAAGTATAAGCGATTTTGTAACAAGGCGTCTTGGTAAAGAGTTTTTGGATAAGATAGTAGAACCCTTTGTATGCGGTATATACGCTGGAGACCCGGATAAGCTGTCTGCCAAATACGCCGTTAGAAGGGTAAAAGCCTTAGAAGATGAATATGGGTCTATCATAAAAGGTTCTATGAAGAAAAAAGCCCTTGGCCCTCAAGGAGAGATCACATCTTTTGAAGGTGGGCTTTTAACATTTTTAGAAAAAATGGCTTCTGGCATAGATATATCTTTGGAAAATGTGGCACTTAAAATCACTAAAAAAGATGATATATATACTATAGATACTAAAAGCGGTAAAATTCAAACAAAATCTATACTAATAGCCACACCAGCCTACAGTGCATCTTATCTTCTTAGAAATCTCACTTGGAGCATGTCTGCGGAATTAGACCAGATAGAGTATGCACCTGTTATAGTGATAAGTGCTATCGTAAAACATACCCTTCCAAAGGGTTTTGGGTTTTTAATACCAAGAAAAGAAAATACCATCATGCTTGGAGCACTTTTTTCAAGCAATCTATTTAAAATCTGCAAAGAAGATGAGAATATTATCACTATATATGTAGGCGGTGAAAGAAGAAAAGATGTAGCAGATTGGCCAGAGGAAAAGATATTGTCCGAAGTGAAAAAAGAGCTTAAAAAAATCCTTGGTATAGAGGATTTTGAAAAATATTATTTCAAAAAATGGAAAAAAGCCATACCTCAGTACAACATAGGCTACGAGAGATTTATAAACACAGTAAAGGATATAGAGAACATGAACAAAGGTGTGTTTATAGCAGGAAACTATATTGAAGGTAATTCTTTTAACGATTCTTTAAGATACGCCATGAAAAAAGCAAACGAACAGATTTTATTTCTTAAAAAAGGAGTGGCTCATGCACAAGTTTAATCCAGAACATTTACATCGTCTTGACAACGAAGAGCGTCTTGAGCTTTTTGACCCAGAGAAAACTCTAAAACAGTTTGGCCTAAAACCAGGTTATAAAGTGCTCGATGTGGGCACAGGAACTGGTTTTTATCTTCCTTACCTTAGCAAGATGGTAGGCCCAGAGGGAAAAGTTTATGCCATAGACTCTCAGCCGGCAGCAGTGGAGTATGCAAAAAACAAGGTAGAAAAGCTTTGTCTTCAAAACGTAGTAGTGCTTCAATCTGAAGAAAATAAAATTCCACTTCCCGATCAGATAATAGATTTTGCATATATGGCTTTTGTATTTCATGAGCTTACAAATCCTGGTGAGTTTTTATCCGAGCTTTTAAGAGTATTAAAGCCTGGTGGTTTGATAGGTATTGTAGAATGGAAAAAAGAGGACAGAGATAAAGGTCCACCAAAAGAAGAAGTACCTTCCGAATGGGAGCTTGGCCTTGCATTAGAAGACGTTGGTATAAAAGTAGGGCGTATGGTGGATCTTGGTAAATACTGCTACGGGGTTTACGCTATGGCACCAGACCCAGAGTTAGAAAAGAAGATGAATAACCCCATAAAGATACCCCCAAGCTTATAACCCCCAAGCTTATAAAACTTTATTATGATATATTTTATATCGCATGGGTCTCCCATGCTTTTATTGGAAAACAACGATTTTACAAAGATGTTGAAAAATCAAGAAAAAACGGATAAAATCTTCAAAATACATTATAGTACTATCTCCTCACTGGCTTACAGAAGAGCCGATGATAAGCGAAAACCCTTATCCTATTATTTATGATTTTTACGGCTTTCCAAAAGAGCTTTATTCTATAGATTACAAGGCTTTTACCGATAAAAACATTGTAGATAGCATATCTTCTAAGCTTCACTTGGCAAAAACCAAAAGGGGTTTAGACCATGGAGCATGGGCTTTGCTCTATCACATGCTAAAAGACGCCTCTTTACCTATAGTACAAATTAGCATACCCATTGGTAAAGATCTTGATTTTTATATAGATTTTGGTGAGAAATTATCGCACTTTAAAGATGAAGCAAGCATTTTGTTTAGTGGGGGTGCCATACACAATCTAATGCTTATAAAAGATACTACAGAAGATTGGGCTTACGAGTTTAACGGTTTTATAAAAAACGCAGTTTTAAACCATGATATCAAAAGCCTAAAAAACTTCAAACATCATAGATACGCCAATCTCGCCCACCCTACTATAGAGCATTTTATACCACTTTTTTACTTTATAGGTGCTTGCCAAAGACCAACGCTCCTCTACGATGGTTTTGAGATGGGTAATCTCTCCCTTCTTAATTTTGGGTGTATAAATTAGTTTTTTGCTTTTAAAAACTATAAAATATAATAATATATGGATAGACGAATAAGGCTTAAAGATGAAGAGATAGAGATTATAAAAGAAGTGGCAATTGAGATATTTGGGGAAGATGCAAAGGTTTATATATTTGGCAGCAGGGTAGATTTAACAAAAAAAGGTGGTGATATAGATATTTTCATAGAAACCCAAAAGGAAGTTTCTCTTAATCAAGAGATTGAGTTTTTAGCAAAGCTTGAGATAAAAGGCGTTGAAAGGAGTGTCGACGTTTTGATAAAAGCCAAAAACAGAGATAATAAACCAATCTTTGAAGAGGCAAAAAGAACAGGCGTTTTGATATGAAGCTTTTAGAAGAAAATTTAAAAGTATCTTATTTACATCTAGAGAGGCTAAAAACTTTATCTTCTGATATTTTACAAAACAACATGCTTGAAAAATTAGAAGATTTTGAAACCATAAAAACAATAGATGCCTTTGTTTATAGGTTTTTAAAGCTTCAAGATTATATGGGGCAAAAACTTTTTAAAAATTTTTTAACATCTTTAGGAGAAGATTGTGATAATCTAAGTTTTGTAGATATCTTAGACAAGCTTGAAAAGTTGAATATTATACCAAGTACCGATGAATGGATACAAATAAGAAAATTAAGAAACAAACTTACCCACGAATATCCAGATAATATATCCCTTGTAAAAGATGAAATCATCCTTGCCATTGAAAAAATAAGAAACTTTGAAGAGGTATTAAGAAGCATATCTTCATATGTTAAAGATAGAAAGCTTTTAGATTTTTAAAAAATGCTTTGGAGTGGTATAATATCTATATGAAAAGATACTTTAAAGTGTTTACTCTTTCTATGGTGATTTTGGGAGCTTCTTTGATGGTTAGCTCATGTGCTAAGGTAACCCAGAAAGAAAGGGAGCAAAGGGCTATAAAAGGATATATCAAAGGCTCGGAAGCTTTTACAAACGGAGATTACTCTTCTGCGGAAGAAAACCTAAAAAGAGCTTTAAAATACCTTGAAAACCTTACCCCAGAGCAAATAGAAAGAGCTAGGTTTATGCTGGCTAAAAGCTATTATCTTGATCAGGATTATACAAATGCCATCATATACCTTGAAAGCTTTCTATACTACTATCCAAACTCCCCAGAAGCCCCTCAAGCCACATACATGCTTATAAAAAGCTATTATAAAATAGCTCCGGACGCCTATAGAGATCAAACCTACACTTACAAAGCTATAGACTTGGCAAAGGAATTTTTGAGCAAATACCCAAACAACCCTTACGACTCGGATGTAAGAGCCCTTATAGATGAAGCCAGACAAAAAATAGCAAAACACGATGAGCTTATAGCAAAATTTTACGAAGATTACGGTTTTTACTATCCGGCTGCCGAACGCTACAAAGACATGCTAATAAACGACACGCAGTATATATCCAAAACAAAAACCTACTACAGGCTAATAAAAAATCTTTTGCTAGTACCAAAACAAGCTAAAAGGTATGAAGATAAGTATAAGGATATGCTAAAAAAAGATGAAGACAAACTTCGTCACGCAAAAGCCCAAGACAAACCATTTATAGAAAAACGTATAAAATTCTGGAAACTTCAGATAAAAAGATGGGAAGATTTAGCAAAAAAATCAAGAAAAGAAGGTTTAGAATACTTTGAAAAGTATAAAAAAATATTTGGCAATACACCTTACGTATCAAAACTGGAGAGAATAATAAAAGAAACAAATGGATAAGCTTAAACTTATAAAAACGTTGTTGGAAGATAAAAAAGCAGAAGATATATCGGTTTTAGACGTTAGAAAACACACGAATATAGCCGATTATTTTATAATAGCTACCGCCAATTCAAGCGTTCATGCAAAAGCTTTAGCAGAACATTTGGAAAAAGAGCTAAAAAATAGAGGCATTAACATAGACCACGTAGAAGGTTTAAACGAACATGCTCAATGGATATTGATAGATTTGCTAGATATTATAGTGCATATACAAACCAAAGAGGCTAGAGAGTATTACAACCTTGACTGGCTTTGGTCAAATGCGGAGAGGGTAAGCTTATGAAGTTTGTAAACATTTTAAAAATTTTATTTTTGGGGCTTTTAATAATATTTTTCATTGTATTTATAGCCCAACACATGTACGATGTGAATGTATACTTCCTAACCTATACGTTTAAAGTACCTTTGTTTGTGTTGGTGCTTAGCTTTACTTTCATAGGTTTTATAATACCTACTTTGATATTTTCTTTTAGAGAGAGAAACCTAAGTTCAAAGCTATCAAATATTTTTAACATATCAAAAGCTGCATTTTTTTCAAAATATCAAAAGCCAAAAACAAACTTAGACATCATAAAAGATATCAAACCCCTTTACTTTATACTAGCAAATATATTAAAACAAACACCCAACTACGATACAGATATGTACAGTGAATTTGAAAGGGCAAAATCTCTAAGGATTGAAAACCCTCAAGAAGCTATTAGAATTTTAGATAATATTGAAGAAAAGTATCCAGCTTTTCAGCTAAAAAGAGATATACTTTTTGATATAAAAGATTACCAAGGAGCATACGATACTCAAAACCAAGTTTTAAAACTAACACCTAGATCTGAAAAACCCTATCAAAAAGATATATTAAACACCATAAAGAGTTTAAACGCTTTAAACATAGAAGATAAAACAAAATGCCTAGATGAGCTAGAAGATGCCTTTGGCGATACAAAAAACGAAATAACAGGATTTTTATATGTATCAGAGCTTTTAGCCCAAGAAAAAACAAAAGATGCCTCAAAGACAATAGACAGCTTAAGCCAGTTAAACTTGCAAGATAAAATTTTGTTGGTGGGATGCTCATTGCCAGAAAGAGCCGTTTACTTGATGAGTACAAACATAGAAAAAAGCGCTTCAAAAGATGTGCTTAGTATATTTTTTATACATATAGGAGCTCCTCAAAAGATAAAGGTTTTAGCAGATACCAGTACCGGCAACGAAATTGTAGATTTTCTCCTAAAAGCTTATCAAGATCAATCCCAAAAAGAGGGGTTTGATATTGTTTTTAAAAACCTAAAACTATGGAAATGTAAAGATTGCGGTAATGCTTTTAAAAATTATTCTCCAAAGTGCTCTTGTGATAGTTGGTTTAGTCTAGAACCTCATATAAGCTTATGAGTCTTAAAGCTCTTATAGTAGAAGATGATGAGCTTTTACTAGAAACGTTAGAAAAGGGGTTTAGACACGAGGGATTTGAAGTAGATATAGCAAAAGACGGCTTTCAGGCTCTTCAAAAGGCAAAAACAAACAGCTACGATATCATAATTCTCGATGTTGTAATTCCCAAAATAGACGGTGTAAAAGTATGTAAACAGTTAAGACTTCAAAGTGAAATCCCCATTATTATGCTAACGGCAAAATCCCAGCTAGAGGATAAGCTAGAGGGCCTTGAAGCAGGAGCAGACGATTACATCACAAAGCCCTTTTCTTTTAAAGAACTGATAATGAGGGTAAAAACCGTTTTAAGACGTTATAACAAAGTGCAAGAAGAAAAGATAGTTTTAAAAGACCTCACAATGGATTTAAAAGATTTTAAAGTGTTTTATAAAGGAAAAGCCATAAACCTTACACCAAAAGAGTTTGAGCTTTTAAAAGTTTTAGCTCAAAATCCAAACAAGATCATAAGAAGAGAAGTGCTATTAAACAAAGTATGGGGCATAGCCTCCGATTACGATTCAAACATCGTAGATGTCTATATAAAAAATATTCGGAACAAACTAGACGACAAACCCCCAAAACTCATCCTCACCATAAGAGGAAGAGGCTATATGCTAAGCACAGAGCAAAGTTGATGTTATTATATTAAATATGAGAGAATATGAGCTTAAGAAGTTAGAGTTTCACAAGATAAAAGAAAATCTGAAATTGAGGACGCATTCTGTAGCAAGTTTAGAGTATATAGAAAATATAAAACCTATCCCAAAAGAGGAACTTTTACAAGAACAAAAGCTTGTTGAATGTTTTATGAAGCTTTTAAGACAAAGAGAAAACATATTGTATAGCTTTGATGATATTTCTAAAAGCCTAAAAAAAGCAATGATAGAAGAAAGTGTTTTAGGAATAGACGAAATACTTAGCATATACAAAGTTTTAAAAATTATAAAAGATGTAAGAAAATTTTTAGTGGATGCCTTAGATAGGTGCGATTTATTTAATAAAATACTAAAAGATTTAGGCACGTTTCAAACCTTAGAAGCTGAAATAGAAAGAACCATAGATCCTTCTGGCGTTGTAAAATCAGAAGCCTCTAGGGATCTTTTTGAGATAAGAAAAGAAATAAAGCAAGTAGAAAAAACTATCACAGAGAAACTAGAAGCTCTTTTCCAAAGACCAGATAGTGATATACTATTTTCTGAAAAGCTTATAACAGTAAGACAAAATAGATATGTAGTGCCTGTAAAAACCCAAAGCGTCAAAAGGATAGTGGGGATAGTGCATGGTGTTTCTTCTTCTGGTTTTACCACATATTTAGAGCCCCAGATAGTGGTGGATTTAAACAACAAGCTTGCAGTTTTAAGAACAGAGGAAGAAAAAGAGATACATCTTGTATTAAAAAAACTCACTTCTTTTATAAGAGAAAGGGCAAATAGACTTTTAGAATCTTTTAATACGCTTGTTAAAATAGATATTCTGATGGCAAAAGCATCCTTTGGCATAGAATACGAGTGCTCATTGCCTTCTATTGGCGATTGTATAGAGCTTTTAGAAGCAAGAAATCCAATTATGAGCATTTTATCTCAAAATCCTATTCCAGTGGATATAATTTTAAAAGACAAAAAAGGGCTTGTGCTTACAGGGCCAAACACCGGCGGGAAAACCGTTTTCCTAAAAACCCTTGGACTTAGCTATATCATGTTTTTACACGCTATACCTATACCTGCCTCACCTAATAGCAAACTGCCTATTTTTGACAATATTTTTGTGGATATAGGAGATGAACAAGACATATCACAGTCTTTATCGACTTTTTCTTCTCATATAAAAAATATCTCGGAGATTTTACAAAGATCCACAGAAAAAACACTGATACTGATAGACGAATTAGGAGCTGGCACAGACCCACTGGAGGGTTCTGCTCTTGGTATAGCAATCCTTGATTATATAAAGAAGTTAAACGCTTTTGTAGTGGTTTCCACTCATCACACACCCATAAAGCTTTGGGCGGTAAATTCTGATTATTACGAACCGGCTACGTTGATGTTTGATAGGGATACCCTAAGACCTCTTTACAAAGTGCTTTATGGTACCATTGGAGAAAGCATGGGTATAGAAGTAGCCAAAAGGTTTGGGATACCAAAGGAGGTTATTTTAGAAGCCCAAAAACTTCTTGGAGAGAATACTTTGGAATACCAAGGTGTTATGGAAAACTTAAATAGGCTTGTCAGAGAATACCAAGATAAAATGGAAATATTGGAAAAACATAGAGAGGAGCTTGAGCTTTTAAAAAGAAAATATGAATCTCTCGTAGAAGAAATGGAAAAAGCCAAAGAAGATGCATGGAAAAATGCCGCAAAAGAGGCTCAAAACTATTTGGAACAACTTAAGAAAGAAGCTCAGGAATTTTTGGTTGGTCTTAAAGAAAAAGCTAGTTTAAAAGATTTTATAAAACAAAAGCAAGAAGAGTTAAAAAAGTTGGAAAAAGAAGAAGAGCAGCAAATAGAAGTAGGAGATTGGGTAGAGTTTATGGGTGGAAAAGGTAGGGTTTTAGAAATAAGGCAAGACAAAGCTCAGGTGATGTTTGGTGATATAAAGGCTTGGATAAAGCTAAAAGATCTTTCAAAAACCGCCAAAATACCAAGAACCCACACTATAAATATAAGCTTACAAAAGTTTGAAAATAAAAAAGCAGGTATGCCAGAGATAAATTTAACCGGGCTTTCAGTAGAAGAAGCTATAAGCAAACTTGATAAATTTTTAGATAGCGCTTTTGCAAGTGGAGTTAAAATGGCAAAAGTAATACACGGTGTTGGAGTGCTTAAAAAAGCTGTAACAGACTATCTTTCGTCATCTTCTTACGTTGTATTCTACAGGGATGCCTACCCAAAAGAAGGTGGACCTGGTACCACCATAGTATATTTTTAGTATGGACAAAATAACAATCACCAGACATCTAAGGTTAGAGTTCCTGGGTCACATTTTTAAAAGTAGAGAAGAATACGGTTTAGTGGTGTTTGGTTTTTACAGTATTTTATTCTTTGGTATAGGGTTTTTAATAGGAGTATTTCTAAATACCGTTTTTAAAAGCTTAAAGACCACCAGCAAAATAAGAATAAGCCCGTTTCTCATAGGATTGTGGAGCGTTTTCTTAGGAGCTTATCTATCTTCTGATTATCTTTACATCACAAAAAAAGCTCATGTTGTAATAGATAGGACTATACTATTTAGCCTTATTTTTATCGGTTTTTATATACTTTCAAACATTATAGGAGAGATAATAGGCTTATATATAAAGTCTAAAACCAATGAAGTACCTTCTTCTATATTAAAAGCTTCAATAGTAGTATTTGTTTCCATTATCGGGCTTTTTATAGCTTTCCAAAGTATAGGGCTTTCCATAACCCCACTTATTACAACCTTAGGAGTTGGCACCGTAGTAATAGGTCTTGCTCTTCAAGATACCCTATCAAACTTCTTATCTGGGTTTTATATACTAGTTAGTAAAAATATAAGAGTAGGAGATTATATAAAGTTTGATGTGTACGAGGGATATGTAGAAGATATATATTGGCGTACCACTCATATAAGAACTCTTTCTGGGAACGTTATAGTGGTACCAAATTCAAAGCTTACATCTTCTGTAATTACAAATTATCACCTTCCATATGAGAACATGGCAGTGATATTTTCTTTTTCTGTAGGTTATAAAGAAGATCTTGAAAGAGTAGAAAAGCTTCTTATAGAAACAGCAAAAGAGGTTGTAAACAAAGTAGAGGGTGCAGACAAAAGCTATGAGCCAGTCGTAAGATACAGGTCTTTTGGTAGTTCTGGCATAGATTTAAGCCTGGTTGTAAAAGCAAAAGAATTCCTAAACCAATACCTTATAATTCATGAGCTTATAAAAGCTATAAAAAAGCGCTTTGAGGAAGAAAACATAGAAATACCATATCAAACAATAAATGTAATAATAAAAAACGAAAGTTGATATAATTTTCATATGGAAAAAGATAAAAAGATAGTCCTTCCAGGTGGCGCTGGGCTTGTAGGTCAAAATTTGGTGGCCTTTCTTAAAAAAGCAGGGTATTCAAATATAGTGGTTGTAGATAAACATAAGAAGAATTTAGATATATTAAAATCCCTTCATAAAGATGTGGTGGCAATTTATGGGGATTTATCAGAAGAAGGAGATTGGGAAAGATCTATAGAAGGGGCAGATGTGGTAGTGATGCTCCAAGCTCAGATAGGAGCAAAAACCTATGAACCATTTTACAAAAATACCATAAAATCTACAGAAAATGTTTTAAAAGCCTGTAAGAAGTACAACATAGAATATATAGTACATATAAGCTCTTCGGTGGTAAACTCTGTGGCCGATGATTTTTATACACAAACCAAAAAAGATCAAGAGAAAATGGTATTAGAATCTGGTATAAAAAATGTTGTCTTAAGACCGACCCTTATGTTTGGATGGTTTGATAGAAAACATCTTGGATGGCTTTCAAGGTTTATGAAAAAAGTTCCTATATTTCCAATACCAGGAGACGGAAAGTATATAAGACAGCCCCTTTATGTAAAAGATTTTTGCAACATCATAATAGACTGCATTCAAACAAGAAAAGAAGGCATATACGACATTACTGGCATTGAAAAGGTATATTATATAGATATAATAAAAGCCATTAAAAAATATACAAAATCAAAAACTCTTATTTTAAACATCCCGTACTGGCTTTTCTATACGCTTTTATACATATGGGGGATTTTTGACCCAAATCCGCCTTTTACCGTAGATCAGTTAAAAGCCTTAGTGGCGGGTGATATATTTGAGGTTATAGACTGGCCACATATTTTCAATGTAAAACCCACTCCCTTTGAAAAAGCCATTGAAGAGACTTTTACTCACCCTATATATTCTAAAGTGGTGTTGGAGTTTTGATGAGAGTAGCCATAATAGGGGGTGGACCCATGGGTCTTGCAGCTGGGTATTATGCCCTTAAAAAAGGCTACAGTGTTGATATATATGAAAAAGATAACGTATTGGGAGGTATGAGCGCATCCTTTAACTTTGATGGGGATATTATAGAAAAATACTATCACTTTTTTTGTAAAACAGATTTAGCACTTTTTGAGCTTTTAAAAGAACTAAACATATATCATCTTTTAAAATGGAAAAACACCACAATGGGATTTTATTACAACCAAAAACTCCAGCCTTTTGGAGATCCTATAAGCCTTTTAAAGTTTGACGGGCTTGATATAATTTCTAAGTTAAGATATGGTTTTTTGGCTTTTTATAGCACAAAAATTAACGATTGGAGTAGCCTAGACAGAAAATACGCTATAGATTGGATAAAATCAATAATAGGAGAAAAAGCCTACAGCGTTTTGTGGGATAAGCTTTTTTCTTTAAAGTTTTATAAGTATCAAACCAAAATATCGGCAGCTTGGATATGGAACAGGATAAAAAGAGTAGGACTTTCAAGGGATAGCATATTCAAAGAATCCCTTGGATATGTGGAAGGAGGGGTAAAAACGATAATAGATAGCTTAGAGAAAGCGCTTCTTGAAAAAGGAGCAAACATTTATCTAAACAGTCCCGTTGACAAAATCCTTATAGAAAATAACACTCTAAAAGGTATAAAGATAAAAGATACAGTGCTTAACTACGACAAGGTGATAAGCACGATACCTATCAACATACTTCAGCATCTTATAACAGATGAAAAAATAGCCTCTAAGTATAAAGATTTTACATACCTTGATGTGATGTGTGTGGTTATAAAACTAAGAAAACCATTTTCAAAGCATTTTTGGATAAATATAAACGATGAGGATATAAAAATACCAGGAATAATAAACTACAGCGCTTTAAGAAAAGATATAAAATCAAACATAGTCTATATACCTTTTTATCTTCCAAAAGACCATGAGTTTCTTAAAAAAGATGAAGCTTATATAAAAGAGCTTTGTAAAAGTTATCTTAAAAAGATAAACAAAGATCTAAAAGACGAAGATTTTTTGGCTTTTAGTATAAACATATATAAAAATGCCCAAGGAGTGTATGAACCGCTTTATCTTTACAAACTCCCGCCTATAAACATAGCAAACAACTTATACGCTCTTGATACCACATACTATTATCCAGAGGATAGGGGTTTTTCAGAAAGTGTAAGGATAGCAAAATATGTGGTGGATAGATACCTTTAAAATTTACATACAAGATAGTCTGAGTTTTGATAATTTCTTACTATTTTAAAATCCTTATACTTTGATAAGTTTGCTGTAAACACACACCCATACGTTAGATCCTTTGGTGGATATAAGATAGGTTTATGTATTTTTACATCTATATTTGCTATCACCGAAAAACCCACCCAGCCATCATCATCGCAATATAAAGGTATTCCTTTTTTTATGGTGAGGTTGTAAACTTCTCTTGCTATCTTGTTGGTATTTTCTCTTATGTGTCCATAGTATATGGGAAAGGCTATACCAAGGGCTACAAACTTAAACACTATAGCAAAGTATACAAACTTTAACATCAAATCCTTAAACTTTGGATACAGCATAACACTAAAGCAAAGTGCAAAGATGCTGTACAAAGGAGCAGCGTATCTTATACCGCTAAAAGGTGGAAGCCAATAGGGTATAAAATTTACAATCCCCACTATCCAAGCGTTTAATAAAAACTTATCGGTTTTTAAAATATCTAAATCTACTTTTCTTTTAAAAGCCAAATACAAAAACACCAAAGAGTTTAAAGACATATTTAACCAAAATTGAACAGGATAACCAAAAAATTGCTTCAGATAGGGTATTATACCTTTAAATCTGAATTTGTTTATTATATCCCATAGCATACCATGTTCGCTAACGTTTGATTTTGGAGCAAAACCATACCAAAGAATCAAGAAAAACAAAGGCACTATAGAGCTTATAAAAGCGGTTTTATATATATTTAGTTTTTTGGGTTTTAGTATGTAAAAAGATATTATAAGAGTAGCATAAAAATAAACAAAAGAAGTGAGGGCTTTGGTCAAAAATCCACCAGTGGCAAGCACTGATCCAAAAAATATAAACATATAAGACTCTTCATACACCCCAAGCATCGTAAACAGCATAGACATAGAAGAAAAGCCTATGTAAACCCCATCTTCGTATCCAAGCCATCCATCGTGAATCATTACATCCCCAAGGCTTAGATATATAAGAGCTCCAAACCATCCAAGCTTTTCATCTTTGTAAACTCTTTTTAGCACATACCTTATGCTTAGAGCTGTAAGTATAGTCATTGTTATAGTCTGAAGCCTTTGGATAGCTTTGGCGTATTCCCATCCAAAAAGCTTTGAAAATACGATAGTGGGATAGTTAAAAAGAGGAGGTCTATAATAAGGTACTTTGTATATTGTTTGAAGTACGTATTCTTTGAAATAGCTCATCTCAAAAGATGGTATAACCCAGTTTGCCTCTTCTCCCACGTAAGGAAGGTTTAATACAAAAAGGTATGGTACTATTAAAAGTAAAAACAAGACCCTATAATCTTTTAAAAGTTTCATATCAAAGCCTTTCTATAGGTATGTTGTATTTTTTAATCCTGTAGTCTAACTGTCTTAAGGTAAGTCCAAGCATTTTTGCAGCTTTTGACTTTACATAACTACATTTTTCTAAAGCTTTTTTGATAGCCTCTTTTTCGGTGGATTCTATAATGCTTGGTATGTCAGTTTGTAGTTTATTAGAATTTATCTTGGTAGCCAACAAAACGTCTTCTTTTGTAATGTCTTTATTGTTTATAACCACAAGACGCTCTATAAGATTTTCAAGCTCTCTTATGTTGCCTGGCCAATTGTAATTTATAAGAGCTTCCATAGCTTCTTTTTCTATGTTTATATGCTTTTTGTAATGCTTGTTAAATTTATCTAAGAAATGTTTTACCAAAAGGGGTATATCTTCTTTTCTCTCCCTTAGAGCCGGCACTCTTATAGGTATTACGTTTAATCTGTAATACAAATCCTCTCTAAACTCTCCTCTTGCCACCATAGACGCTAAATCTTTGTTGGTGGATGCTATTACTCTCACATTTACAAATATACTCCTTTCAGCTCCAAGTTTTTCTAATTCCTTTTCCTGTATAACCTTTAACAGTTTTGATTGAGATTGAAGAGGAAGCTCACCTATCTCATCTAAAAATATTGTACCTCCGTTTGCTAGCTCAAATTTACCTTTTTTAGAATGAATAGCTCCTGTAAAAGCTCCTTTTTCATAGCCAAACAGCTCCGCTTCAAGAAGCGTTTCTGGTATTGCTGCACAGTTTACAGATATAAAAGGTTTATCTTTTCTATCACTCAAAGCATGAATTGCCTTTGCTATAAGCGTTTTACCTACTCCACTTTCTCCTAACAAAAGTACTGTGCTGTCTGTCATCGCTATTTTTTGGATAGTATCTTTTAATGTAATTACAGCTTCTGATTTTCCAACAAATCCTTCTATGCTAAAAGTATCTGAAAACTCTTTTGCCAAAAGTTGCCTTTGTTCTTCCCAAGAGGCTTTTTCCTCTTGTAAAATCCCAAAAAGTTTGTAAGACATACCTATCATAGCGCTTACTATAAGCATAATATCTACTACCCTTGTGAGTTCTTCGTATCTATCTAAGTTTTTAAAAAGACAAAAAACCCCTATGGTTTCATCTTCAGATTTTATAGGTACACCCACAAAGGTTTCATCTTTTATTTTGTCTAAGATTTTTGTTTTGTTCAAAAAAGCCTTGTCGTGTCTTGGGTCTTTTATTACAACAGGTATGCTGTTTTTAAATATATTTCCTACTATCCCTTTTCCAGATTCAAACAGTATCTTCTTTACACTTTGATTAAAACCAAAAGCTTCTCTTATTTTTATAGTTTTTGTGATTTTATC
This sequence comes from Hydrogenobaculum sp. 3684, assembly GCF_000213785.1. Taxonomy (NCBI): domain Bacteria; kingdom Pseudomonadati; phylum Aquificota; class Aquificia; order Aquificales; family Aquificaceae; genus Hydrogenobaculum; species Hydrogenobaculum sp. 3684. Next base: position 1,065,872 of record NC_015557.1, read on the forward strand.
ATAAAAAGCTATATAAGAGTATTCCACACCCCAAAAAGAGTAAAATATTTTTAAAATATCCCTTAAAGCCTTATCAAAATCTTTTTGAGAAAGAGCCTTACTTACAGAGGTCAAAAGCGATATATCTATATTTTCAAGCTTTATCTTATTAGTCATCTTCTTCTTTTAGCTCTCTTGATAAAAGCGTATTCATACTCTCCTCAATGGACATATTTTCATAAAGTACTTTATAAACAGCGTTAGTTATAGGAAGGTCTAAATGTCTTTCTACTGCTATGTCGTATAGCGCTTTTACGGTATAATAACCTTCCACTACTTCTTTTATTTCTTCTAACGCTTCCTTTGGTGATTTCTTTTTTCCTATCAAAAGCCCAAAACGCTTATTCCTAGATTTATTTGAGCTTGCCGTTAAAAACAAATCTCCAACCCCTGAGAGTCCATAGAAGGTTTTTTCTCTAGCGCCCATCAATTTTCCTATTTTAATCATCTCTTTTAGCCCCCTTGTTACCAAAGCCGCTTGAGCGCTTTCACCCAAACCTGCTCCTTCCACTATACCAGAGGCTATAGCCATAACGTTTTTGATAGCACCTCCCAATGCCACACCTTTTATATCACTAGAAGTGTATATTCTAAAAAGCTGTGATGATAGCAGGTTTTGAAGCTTTAAAGCCTTTTCCCTGTTAAAATATCCAAGCGTTAGAGCCACTGGCAAATCTTTTAGGACATCTTCAGCAAAAGATGGCCCAGATAAAACAAAGATGTTTGACTTTTCTATATTGTACTCTAAGGCTAAGTCTATAACATCCTTACGTGTGGATATATCTATACCTTTTGAAGCTATTATTGTATCTTTATCTTTGCAATTTTCTATTATATGTTTGATGCTTTGGGTTGGTGTTGCTATGATTACAATCTCATGTTTTAGAACATCTTCAGTATTTGTTGTGGTTTTTATATAAGGATGTTTTGGTATATTTTTTAGCGTTTCTTCTTTTATATCGTATATGGTTATCGGTATTCTTTTTTTGCTAAAAGCATAAGACAGAGCATAGCCCCATTTGCCAGCTCCAAATATAAAAATCATATTTAATATTATATCAGAACACTTATTGCATATTTTCTTAACAGAAAATGATATATATCATGGAAATGTTAATGATGCATATAATAAAATGAAAAAACTATGAAGAAGGTAAAATATGTAGGGGCGGTTTTAGCAAGTTTGGTGTTGGCTTTTAATGTCGCTTACGGAAGCGAATTTGTAAGTCCCATAAGGCAAATAATAAACTATCACAAATACGGGCAGGACGTTTATAAAGATCCTATACTAAACATAATAGAAAAGTCTAAAGTAGAACTAGAAAAGCCTCAAACTATTTCAGAACTTGTAAGATACAGCGTAGGCAAACCTCCTATTCCTACAAAGATAGCCTCAGATAAATTTGATAAAAAGTTAGTGCAAAGACTTATTGAAATAGCAAAACAATACTTAGGCACTCCGTATAGGTTTGGTGGTACATCCAGATACGGGATTGATTGTTCTGGTTTTACCATGAAAGTTTTTGATAAGCTAGGGATAAAGCTTCCAAGAACCGCTTCAGAACAAGCTCATGTTGGGAAATTGGCTATAAACTTAAAACCTGGGGATCTATTATTTTTCAAAACCTACAGGAAACATCATCCAGGCCATGTAGGGATATATATAGGCCATGGTCTTATGATAGATGCGTCATCTGCTTACGGTAAAGTAGTTATAGAGCCTATAAATCAACCTTACTTTAGAAAACACTTTTTATTTGCAAAAAGTTTGTTTTAGGGTTTGTTTTATAGGCTTTTATAAATATATTTAATGGATAGCAAAAGGCTTGTAGTAATCTTATTTTTTTCTTGCTTAAGCTTAGCCTATGCGGAACCTATTTTTAAACCAATTCCCATACAAGCCTACGATGAAATAAAACCTAAAGTATACAGTGTAAATGTAAAAATTATAAATGCATCTTATGCATCAAAATCCCCCATAAACTATTCACCGCCTAAAACCATCACAAAGTCAACACCATCCGAAATAAAACCGTTAAAGTTTAAAAACTCTGTTTTTATAAAGGACAAATATCTTATAAAGGATATCAATTATCTATACAACATGGGTTATTTGCCTTTTAAGGTTATAAGCTATATACCATATAAAGATGGCTATAAAATTACTTATGAATGGGATGCAGAAGACGTACCGCCAAAGCTTGTAAAATTAAGTATTACAAGCAAAAATAGCATCCTTTATAAAAGTGCCATTTTGAGGTTTATGAAAGAGTACAACATAAAGTTTAATCCGGATAATACAGCTTTAGCCAGCATCATTTTACAACAAGCCTATAAGACGGGTTTTAAAGCTAAGAAACCGTTTGTATGGGTTTACGTGAATCAACACATACCTCAAAAAGTATATGTGTGGGAAAATGGAAAATATATATTTGAAAGCCCAGCCAACACTGGAGTAATGGGTACCACCAACACTGGCACATATATGGTTTATCTTCGTTTTAAAAAAACTGAAATGAAAGGCACTTTTCCAGGCTCCAATAAAACCTACGACGACCCTGATGTACCTTGGGTAAATTATTTTTACAAAGGGGAAGCGCTACACGGTTTTCCAAGAAAAAGGTACGGTTACCCACAATCTGCAGGATGCGTTGAGCTTCCAATACCAAAAGCCAAAGAGTTGTACAAAATCTTGTATAAATACGCCGTAGTAACCCTATCAAACTACGACAAGAGATATCTTGCCACACATCCTTATGTAAATATCAAGAAAACCGAAACTTTTAAGCCTTTAAATCCTATAAAATTTACTTTTGAAAGCTGGTAATAGCTGTAAACCGTGGCATACTTGTAAATCATGGTAGACTTGTAAATCGTGGCATACTTGTAAATCGTGGTATAATTTTTTTCATGTATAGGATAGGCATAGGTCAAGACGCTCATTATTTTGAAAAAGACAAAAAGCTATATTTAGGGGGTGAAGAATTTGATATAGGATATGGCTTAAAAGGGCATTCGGATGGTGATGCTCTTTTGCATGCAATAACGGATGCTATTTTAGGAGCGTTGGCAAAAACCGATATAGGCACTCTTTTTCCCGATAAAAGCAAAGAAAACAAAAATAGAAACAGCGTAGATTTTCTAAATAAAGCTTTAGAGATTATGTACGACATGGATTATTCAATAGTTAACTTAGACTGCAACATAATAGCAGATAAACCAAACATATCAAGTGTTAGAGATAAAATAATAGATAGTCTATCGAGGCTTTTAAGTATATCAAAAGATAATATATCTATAAAAGCCAAAACTAAAGAAGGTTACAACAAAGAAGATAGCTTAGAGGTAATATGCATAGTGCTTTTGCAGAAAATGATATAGGGGTATGCCTTTCTGGAGGTGTGGCAAGAGGCGCAGCCCATATTGGCGTTTTACAAGCCCTTTTAGAAATGGGTTTTAATGTAAAAGCTGTATCTGGGGCAAGTGCTGGTGCTTTAGTGGGATTGTTTTTCGCAGCAGGTTATAAGCCCCATGAGATGCTTTCTATATTAAAATCTATAAACTGGTTTACTACTTTTACAGTGGGAAAAGGGGGAATACTTGGGTTTAAAAAGGCTTTTAAAATAATTAGAAGCTACATACCATACAACAATATAAAAGATTTGCCTATTTATTACAGCGCTAGCGTATTAGATTTGTTTTCTGGTGAGACCATTTATTTAGATGAAGGTGAACCAGCTTCTATAGCTCTCGGGTCTTGCGCTTTGCCGTTTATTTTTGAACCGGTAGCTTACAAGAACATGCTTTTAGTAGATGGTGGGTTAACGGAAAATTTGCCTGTTAATCCAATAAAAATTAAGTATCCCAACCTAAAGGTTGTATGTTCTGATATAATGCCAAATGTTTTGATAAAAGAAAACTTAGGTACTTTTGGAAACTTATTAAGATCGACATTTTTAATAGCAAGAAAAAATATGGATCTTAGCAAAAAACTTTGTGATATATATCTGGAGCTTCCAGTACAGCATATTAGTTTTATAAATTACAAAAAATTTGATGAGCTTTATAATATAGGATATTCTTATACAAAATCCGTTATGAGCAAAAATTTATAAAGTTTTTATTTTTTAACGATTTTCATTATATCAAAATGTTTTATATCATAGCTTTTTTAATATATAATAAGTTATTATATTAGATAATTTTTATTTTTAGGAGGTTTTAAAAATGAAGAAGACACTTTTAGGTGCTGCAGTTTTAGCCCTAGGTCTTGTGGCATGTAGCCACCAACAATCAAGCTCAAGTGAGTCATCATCAGCAAGCTCAGAACAATCAGCAGCTGCTACAACTTCTTCTACCCCATCAGCTTCATCTTCATCATCAGCTTCATCAGCTTCATCTTCATCATCTACCTCATCAGCTTCATCTTCCTCATCAGCTCAAATATGTTCTGGTACCGGTGCTCAACAAGTATGTGCTAGCGCATCTTCTATAAACCAAGACGATGCTAAGAAGTTAGTAGCTATGGCTGGTACAAAAGGATGTTTGGCTTGTCACGCTGTAGACAAACAAGTGGTAGGACCAGCTTGGATAGACGTTGCTAAAAAATATGCCGGTAAACCAAACGCTGTAGATGAGTTGGCAAAAGCTATAAAGAACGGTAACAAAGGTATATGGGGCGCTGTACCAATGCCAGCTCAAAACGTGAGCGATGCTGACGCTAAAAAGTTGGCTCAAATGGTGTTAGCTCTTTATAACAAAAATTCTTCTAGCTCATCTTCATCATCTTCATCATCTTCAAACAACAGCAAAGAGAAAAGCTCTAAGAAAGAAGAAAAGAAGACCGAAAAGAAAGGTTAATACAAGCTTTATGACACCTTCCCATATTGGGGAGGTTTTTATTTTTCTTAAAGTGTGAGGTTTTTTATGAAAAAGAAATTTTTCGCTTTGGGTTTGGCTTTAGCTATCCTAGGATCAAATGTTAGTGCAGTTTCTGGTCCAATTTTAGAACAATTTCAAAACGAAGTAGAGCAAATAGTAGATAAAGTCTCACCTTCAGTGGTAACAATTTACGCTACTCAAATAGTCAAAACTCCTTTAAGCACTCAAATATTTCCAGGGTTTCCACCGTTTATGATGCCTGGTATTCCAACTCCAGAAATTCCAGAGAAAGAAAAAGATTTGGGTTCTGGTATTATAATTAAATATATACAATCTAAAAATGCTTTTATAATTTTAACAAACAATCACGTTGTAGGAAATTCAAAAGATGTAATGGTAAAATTATCTAGAACCATTGAAAGAAAAGCTAAGGTTTTAGGTAGAGATCCTAAAACAGATTTAGCGGTGCTAGAGGTTAGCGCTGAAGGCATAAACAACCCTAGTTCTAGGGTTGCTACTCTTGGTGATTCTTCTCATGTAAGGATAGGGCAACTTGTTATAGCCATAGGGAATCCATATGGTTTTAGTAGAACCGTTACGATGGGTGTTGTATCTGCTTTAAATAGAAGACTTGGCCTTTCTCAGTATGAAGATTACATACAAACAGATGCCGCTATAAACCCAGGCAACAGCGGTGGTCCTCTCATAAATATAGAAGGCAAAGTAATAGGTATAAATACCGCAATGGTAAAAGGAGGTCAAGGGCTTGGTTTTGCCATACCAATAAATTTAGCTAAATGGGTTTATCATCAAATAATGGAGCACGGTAAAGTTATAAGAGGGTGGCTTGGGGTATCTATTCAACAGATAACACCTCAGATGGCTTCTTCTTTAGGTGTAAACTATGGCGCTATAGTAGCTCAAGTGTTTCCTGGATCTCCTGCTCAAAAGTACGGTCTTAAAGTAGGGGATATAATAGTGTCTGTAGATGGAAAGCCTCTTGAAAGCATAGATCAGCTTCAGTTTAAAACAATGGAATCCCCACCTGGCACTGTCTTGACTTTGGGTGTTATAAGAAATCATAAGCTTATAACGATCAAAGTAAAAACCGCAAAAATGCCAAGCAGCGCTAGCAACATAGGCGTTACGTCGGAAGCTAAAGATTTGGGTCTTATAGTAAGACCTTTAAACCCACAAGAGCAAAGACGTTACGAAGTAAAGGGTGGCCTTTTGGTGGAAGATGTCCTTATAGGTTCTCCAGCTTATGAGGCTGGTATAAGAGCTGGTGATATAATACTAAGCATCAATCTTCATAGAGTTTATACAAAAGCCCAGATGGACAATATATTAGAGCGCTTAATATCTGAGCACAAAGATACCGCTACTTTCTTAGTAGATAGAAACGGTCAAAATATCTTTGTGACTGTGAACCTCAAGTAATATGCTAATATCGAAATATCAAGGTTCTGGCAACGATTTTATCATCATAGACAATAGGGATAATTTTGTTTATAAAGAGATAGAAAAGTTAGGTTTAAGTATAAACGAATTTGTTAGAAAGCTTTGCGAACAGCATACATCTGTGGGTGCAGACGGTGTTATACTTATAGAAAAAGCCAAAAACCCTAAAAATCATTTTAGCTGGTCTTTTTTTAACGCCGATGGGTCTGTAGCTGAGATGTGTGGCAACGGTTCTCGATGTGCTGCAAGATTTGCCTATGAAAAAGACATTGCTCCAAAGGATATGGTTTTTGAAACAATAGCAGGTGAGATAGAAGCTCATATCGTAGATAATAAAAGGGTAAAAGTGCAACTTACCCCATATCATTCATATCAAAAGGATATAGAAATAAAAACCGAGTATGGCACTTTCAAAGGTCATTTTGTCAATACTGGTGTACCACATTTTGTTATATTTATGGATGAAGACGAGCTTAACAACTTAGATGTGGAAAAAGTAGGTAGAGCCATAAGATACCATGAGTATTTTGCTCCAAAAGGAACAAATGTAAATTTTGTGGCAAAAACGAAAGATGGTAATTTTAGAATAAGGACTTACGAAAGGGGTGTTGAAGGCGAGACTCTCGCTTGTGGGACAGGTAGTGCAGCTTGTGGTATAAACGCATATCTTCTTGGTTTGTCGGCTTCTAACATAGTAGACATTATCACCAAATCCGGTGAGATTTTAAAAATAACCATAGAGAATGACAAAGTGTTTTTAGAAGGTCCCACTACAAAAGTATTTGAAGGCATGCTTTCTTACGAGATCTTCTGATGGATTTATACTTTTATCTCGACACATATGTAGGCGAATACTTAATAAATTTTTACATGGTATCCTTTAAACTTATCGATTTGGACTCTGTAGAGATTACCGATTTTTACGGTTCGAAACTAATATCAAATATATTAGATTGGGATGCTTTCTCCACCTCGGTAGGAAACATATACCTTCTTGAATACGGTGATCCCATTCAGAGGTTTTACAACATAGAAGAGGCCATTAAGACAGGATATGACATAATCTTTGAAATAGCAAAATCCTCTACAAACGTTTTAAAACCAAGACCTGTGGTAGGTGTGGGCTATCCACCGCTATTTTTATTAAAAAAGCTTTACCCAAATTTATTTGAAGATATGCTTTTTAGACAAAGCCTTGATGAGTTTTTAGACCAAATACTATTTACTTAATAATATAAAAGTTTTATGATTTTACTAAAAGCCATATACCAAATAAAATCTATATTTTAAATATGGAAGAAAAACATTTTGAAATACCTATAGATTTGCTACAAAAATGCGTTAGATGTGGTCTTTGTAAATCAGTATGCCCTACTTATAGGGTAAACGAAGAAGAAAGAAGCTTCGCAAGAGGAAGACTTGCATTAGCTCAGATGGTCCTATCTGGAGAATTGCCTCTTACCAAAGATGTGGCAAGACAGTGGGACGAATGCGCCATGTGTAGAAGATGTGAGTGGATTTGTCCAAACAACGTAGAGTATAAAGAAATTATGTCAAAGGCCAAAGAGCTTCAATCAAACACACTTGGCAAAGACCCTTTTAAATATACCGCTTTAAGCGCTCTTGAGCTCATGCAAACAAACGTTGGTAGAACTGTCGTAAAAATGGCTGGTTCTTTATTATCTTTAATCCCCAAAAAAGAACTAAAAACTTATATACCCTCTGGTATAAACGGTGCTGTAAAATTTATGCCAAAACCCGCCAAAGACGCTTTTGGTATAAGAGGACAAACTTTTAAAACCGATAAAACTCCTTCCAAAGGCACACTCCTTTTCTTCACCGGTTGCATGGTAGATGCTTTTTACACTACCACTGGTAAAAATGCCATAAAAGTCTTAAACAAAGCAGGTTACGATGTAATTGTACCAAAGGATATAAAGTGTTGCGGTGCTCCTCATCTTTACTCTGGAAATATTGAGGCTTTTAATATACTAAAAGCCAAAAACCAAGAAGAGATTTCAAAATACAACTTTGATGCTATAGTGGTAGTTTGTCCCACCTGTGGTGGTGCACTTTTAGAAGATTATGGATATAAAAATGTTTTAGATTTTGCAAGCATTGTAGCTTCTTCAAACGATCTTGTTTTAAAGTCAAAATCAAAAGAATCTGTTACATTTCACGTGCCGTGCCATTCTTACAGCGCCATGAAAACACCGGTTTCCGATTTTGAAAATACTATAAAGAAAATAGAAAATGTAGAGTACAATAAAGCTTCTAAAGCCCAAAGCTGTTGTGGTTTTGCTGGACTTTTTTCTATGAAAAACCCAGAGCTTTCTACTGCCATTCAAAAAGAGAAAATGGAAGACTTCAAATCCACAAACGCAGAATACATACTAAGCGCATGTCCTGGATGTGTTTTACAGCTTCAAGATGGCAATTTGAAGTTTAAAAACAACCAAAAGATTATGCACATAGCAGATTTTGTAGCGAATAAGTTAGAAGATTGAAGTTTTTTGGTTTTTAAAAACTTGCTTTAGCTCATTTTTGTTTGGTTTATAATGTTTATATTATTAGCTTTTTAAGGAGATTTTTATGGAGCAAGTTATTAGAGTGGCCCACAGCCCAGACTCAGACGATGCTTTTATGTTTTATCCTATGGTTAAAGGTCTTATAGACAACTATGGATTTAAGATAGAACACGTTCTAAAAGATATAGAAAGCCTTAACGAAGACGCTAAAAAAGGCACATACGAACTATCCGCAATTTCTTTTCATGCATACCCATACGTAGCAGATAAGTACTACGTTTTGCCAAGCGGTGGAAGCGTCGGAGAAGGATATGGCCCTATCGTTGTCACAAAAGAACCTACAAACACCATAAAAGGGAAAAGAATAGGGATACCAGGAGAGCTAACAACGGCTTACCTTGTTTTGAGGCTTTTCGAAGAGGATTTTGAGCCAGTTGTTATGCCTTTTGATAAGATATTGGATGAAGTGGAAAAGGGTAGTGTAGATGCTGGCCTTATCATACACGAAGGACAGCTTACATACAAAGACAAAGGACTATACAAGTTTGTAGACCTTGGGGAAGATTGGAAGAAAAAATACAACCTCCCACTTCCATTAGGATGCAACATAGTAAGAAAAGACCTTGGCTTAGATACCATAAAAAAAATTGAAAACCTAATGAGAGAAAGTGTTAAAAAAGCCCTAGAGATAAGAAAAGAGGCTCTAAACTACGCTATAAATTATGCAAGGGACTTAGAAAACGACGAGGCGAGGGCTTCAAAGTTTGTAAGCATGTATGTAAACGAAAGAACTATAGACTATGGACCGGATGGAAAAGAAGCGGTAAGGCTTTTATATAAGCTTGGCAAAGAAAAAGGTATCATCAAAGCAGATATACCAGATATTATTTTCACAGACGAACTTTAAAAGGAGAGTGTTATGATTTTGCAAAAAATATACGACGAGGACGTAGAAAACGATATAAAAAGCCTTTTTGAGGCTTGGCCGGAGATATCTTATAAAATAAGCGTTAAACTTATTGAAGTAGGTGACGATACAATAAACGTGGTTTATATAGAAACGAACGATGAAGATTTTAATAAGTCTGTGGGAGTGTTTGAATCCAAAGAAGAAGCCATGGGTGCTTTTAGAAGCTTTGCTTATGAGCTTGGGTTTGAAGATTACCCTACCAACATAGCGTTTTTACATGCTGGGTTTGATGGTGACAAACTTTTTCTATTCTTAAAAGCCAAAAACGATGATAATATAAAACAATTTGACCAACTTAGTGTAGAAAAACTTACCAAAGAACTTCCAAATTATCAAAGAGTAGTTATATATCAAAGCGCTGTCTTAACTTATTTAAAAGACATCTACCCAGCTATAGACAACATAGCTTATGTAATACCGCACAAACTTTCAAGCATAGGTTGTCAAACACCTGAGTTATCCGATTTGGCAAAAATATACGGTGTTTCTTTAAATACAAAAGAGGATGAAATAAGATTTATAGAAAAGCTTCTTCAAGACCCAAAAGGTCTTTGCAAAGATAAAGAACTCCCGCCCATAGATATACCTTTATGAATTACAAAGATTTATTTTTAAAAATTGTAGCCACTGGCTTTGGGCTCGGAAAAGCTCCTGTGGTTCCTGGTACTGTGGGCACTTTAAGCGCTATACCTTTTATATATTTGTTGGGTAATAATTTTTTTGAAAAGCTCTTATTTTTAATTGTGTTTATTCCTCTTGGTGTTATAGCCTCTCAATATGTAATAGATATTACGGGAAACAAAGACCCAGATGAAGTTGTAGTAGATGAGCTTGTAGGATACTTTATAACAATGATGTTTGTGCCACATAGCTTTTGGTGGATGGTTTTTGGTTTTCTCGTTTTTAGGCTTTTAGATATAACAAAACCTTTTGGTATAAGGAAATTAGAAACTCCAAATGGCATTGGGGTTATGCTAGATGATATTGCCGCTGGTTTATTAGGGGCTATTTTACTGTTTATTTTTAAAACGATTATATGAGTTATACTGTTCATTTGGCTTTAAAAAATGAGGAAGTTTTAGATTTTCTAAAGGTGGAAGCCAATACGCCTACAAAATATGCTATACAGCTGATGGCTAATTTTGATAAGGACTACGTAGTTGTTGTTGATAACAATAAAGCAGTGGGTATTTTCTCCGAGTCTGATGTTTTAAAGTTAAAATACGCCAACGAAAATCTCGATAAAAACGTATTAGAGTATGCTTCAAAACCGGCAATAACCGTTAGAAGCTCTTTCAACCTCTTTGAGGCCATTAATTTAATGATAGAAAACGATATATCAAAGCTTATTATAGTTGATGATGAAGATAAACCAATAGGTGTGCTTACTCAAAGAACTCTTATAAAAACAATAGACCAAGAAATGTTAAAAAGAAACAAAAATGTTAAAGATATACTAAGACAAAGAGATTTGATAAGCTTATCTCCTACAGATACTCTAAGCTTGGCTCTTAAAACGCTTGTAGAAAACAAAATAAGAGCAGTAGTAATATTAGAACCCAACAACACAAATAGTAGTGAATTTGGTGAAAATGAGCAAGATACAAACGATGGTAGACTTGTAAGCCGTGGTAGACTTGTAAGCCGTGGTAGACTTGTGGAGCGTGGTAGACTTGTAGGTATAATAACTCAAAAAGATTTGACTAAGCTCATATCTGTTGGTGTTGATTTAGATAAAGCTTTGATTAAAGATTATATGAAATCCCCTGTAATAACTTGCAGAATAGACACACCTCTTATAGAAGCTTCAAAGATTATGGCAAGCTTTAATATAAGAAGACTCGTAGTGGTAGATGAAAAAGACAATCCCATAGGCATAGTAACCCAAGGAGATATAATAAGAAATCTTGAGGAAAAATATGAAGAATATGTAGAGAAAAAGTTAAAACACTTAAGATCTATGCTAAATATAATGCAAGATCCAGTATTAGAGGTTATGGACACTGGTGTTTTTGATTCTTCCTCTGGTATAATAATATGGCAAAATGATAGTGCAAAGAGCATATTTGGAAACTTTTTAGGGAAAAATATAGAAGAAATTATAGATCATTATACATGGAAATATATATACGAAAAGCTTAAAAATGAAAAAAGTGTAAACTATGAGCCTATATTTATAAAAGATCACATATATCATATATCCTGCTTGTATGTTGAGGATGAACAAAAAATAATAGACGGTAGAATCAAAATTTTGTTTAAAGACATAACAAAAGCCTATAAATCTGAGCTAGAACTAAAAAAGATAAATAAGCAATATAAAAATATTTTAGACGCAATGAACGATATGGTTATAATCTACGATGCTTATGATTATAAGATCAAATTTGTTAACAAATCTACTTTAGAACACTTGGGATATGAAGAAGAAGAACTTACAAACAAAAATTTCTTTGATATCATATTAAATTCAGAAAATGTAATAAAACACTTTATAGAACGCGTTATAAAAGAGAACAAAAAAGTGGTAGGAAGACGAGTATACATCAAAAAAAACGGAGAATTTTTACCAGTGCATGTAGTAGCAACAAGAGTAGAATTTGAAAATAACACCGGGAAAGAACATATACTTGTGGTAGCAAGAGATATATCAAAAGAGTTAATTATAGAAGAAAAACTAAAAAATACAAACAAAGATCTAAATATGCTTTATTCTTTTATTACAGATCTTTCTAAAGCGCATCAAGAAGATGAAGCTTATGATATTCTTATACATTACTTAAAGAGACTAGGAATAGAATACATTCATATGTACAAACTAAATCCATCCCTAAACAAAATTGTATCCTCTTATTTGCTAAATACAAAAAGCATATATCAACTGCATAATGAGAATAACTTATGGGTAAATGATTGTTTAGAAGACAATCCGTCTTTGTGTAAAGTTATAAAATCTGGAACTACTCTAGCTACTCCCAATATTAATGTAGATTATGGCTGTCCTAGGATTGCTTTAGGATCTTCTATAAAATCTTATATGTGCGTCCCTATTTTTATAGGTGGTATTTACATAACAAACGCCACAGCTATCTTAACCCTAATGTCTTCTAAAGAAAACTTTTTCACAGAAGTCATAAAGAATAAAATAAATAAATTTATAGAGGCTTTTATACCTGTAGTTAGCAATTTAAGACTCATGGAAATAAACAAAGAGCTTTCTATAAGAGATCCTCTCACGAATGCTTACAATAGAAGGTTTTTAGATGAGATATTGGAAAAGGCATTTCAAAAAGCTATAAGATATCAAACCAAATTATCGATTATTATACTAGACGTAGATAACTTTAAAAAATTTAACGATACATACGGTCATAGGGCAGGGGATATGGCTTTACAGCATCTATCTAAAGTAGTTCAAGAAAACATAAGAGTTTCAGATATATTTGCTAGATATGGTGGTGAGGAATTTATGATAGTGCTTCCAGAAACACCTAAAGAATATGCAATTGAAATAGCAAATAGAGTAAAGGACGCCCTATCAAGCAAAATGTTTTATATAAACTCTTTGGAATCTAAAGACATAAGCACATTAGATATAGATGATATTTATCCAAAGTATTATATAACCGCGTCTTTTGGTGTAGCTACTTTTGATGATGATGCCAAGAACCTAGAAGAATTGATAAAAGTAGCTGATATGAGGCTGTATAAAGCAAAAGAGTTAGGTAAAAATAGAGTGGTATATAATTAAAGGTGTAGGAGGTTTTATGGAACTATTAAAGAAGTATACCATTGAACTGGTAATCTATGTGACATCTGTTGGATTATCGGTGATGGCTATGGGTTTTCTAGCAGATAGAAACTTCATATTTGGAAGTCTTTTTATGTTTATGCTCCTTCTTTTCCAGGTTTTTGTGATTTTAGGAGCAAAAGGAGATAAAGAATTTCCGAAAGCTTATGATAAAGATATAAAAGACGTAGGGCTTTTCAACGCGCTAATGCTCTTATACGCTGGGGTTTTTACGGCTGGTATATTGATGGCTTTAGCTTAATGCTCATGGAACTCTCAAGATATCTTGCAATCGTTGATGTAGATGCATTTAAAGATGATATAACCGAAAAAACAAAGAAGATTGTAGAAACTTACAAACCAATCATTATGCTAAGGGCCAAAAACCTAAAAGGGAAATATTTTTATGAATATGCAAAAGCTATAAGAGATATCACACTAAATTACGGTGTTTTATTTTTTGTAAACGAACGCTTTGATATAGCATTGGCTGTAGGGGCAAACGGAGTACATCTTCCATCGAACGCTTTGGATGTATCTGTTGTAAAAAATATATGTAAAGATATGATCATAGGATATTCGGCTCATTCAAAAGAAAATGTGCTTGAAGCTTTTCAAAAAGGTGCAGATTACGTCACGCTTAGCCCTATTTTTCCTACTAAAAGCCATGAAAACGCAACACCTCTTGGTTTAGAATATTTAAAAGATGTAGTCAAGTCCTCCAAAAAACCCATATTTGCCCTTGGAGGTATCACAAAAGAAAATATAGATGATGTTTTTAAAACCGGTGTTTACGGTATAGCTTCTATAAGGTTTTTCCTTTAAATATAAATATTATAAGTGGAATATAATATAACGAAGGAGGTAAAAATGATAGGAATATTGACATTAACCGTTGTAACCCAAAGGGCCACAAGCCTTAATTACGGGGAGAACATAGGCAATGTATCAATTCTTAAGAAACTTTCCCTAGGAGACAACTCTCAGCTCACCTATGTGTCGGACAAAGCAATAAAATATGATATAAAGAGGAAGGGTAAAGAAGAGAAGGGATGGAGATTGTTGGATGAAAAGATAAAGGAGTATATTGAAAATTCAAAAAAAGGTAAAGAACTTGATGTGGATGAGTTTTCTAAAAGTCTAATAAAAGAATATCATGAGTTTGATCTTTTTGGAGGGCTTTTGACCAATCTAAAAGGGGACGATGGTAAGAAGGTGGATTTATCCTACGGAGACAGTGTCAAAAGAACTGCGCCAGTAAAAACAACCTACGCCTTTTCCGTATCCAAGTTTCAAGGAGATATGGATTTTCTTAACAATATAGATGCTTTTAATAGGTATATAAAGCACATTGAACAAAAGGAAGCTCAAGCCATAGCCCAATCTGAACAGCACACTACCCACTACTATTATACAATAGCCATAGACTTAGACAGGATAGGAGTTTTAGAAACTGAAAATAATACCGTTGAAGTTATAGAGCC
Source organism: Hydrogenobaculum sp. 3684 (assembly GCF_000213785.1). NCBI lineage: Bacteria > Pseudomonadati > Aquificota > Aquificia > Aquificales > Aquificaceae > Hydrogenobaculum > Hydrogenobaculum sp. 3684. The sequence continues at coordinate 1,081,025 of NC_015557.1, forward strand.
TGAAGAAAGGGCGAAAAGAGTAAAAGATCTTTTGGACATAATAAGAACATTCTCAAGGCAGATTAGGGGAAGATATGAAAATTTATCACCTATTTTTGTAATAGGTGGGGTTTACAAAATAAAAAATCCGTTTTTTATGGGATGCATCGATGCAAAAGAAATAGAAAACGGTAAACTCCTTTTAGACCTCAATAGACTTCTTGATTGCAAAAGCTTAATACCCGAAGAAGAAAAAGAAAATACACTTTGCGGAGTGCTTTCGGGATTTTTTGAAAACGAGGAGGATATAAGAGAAAAACTAAATTGTAAAAGTGTAGGAGAAGCCTTTGAAGAGCTAAAAACAAAAGTGGATAAAGTTTATGGATTGTCTTAGGTTTAAGCTTTATACTCCTACTGGTATTTTCAAAAATCCTCTATCAATAAAGGGCGTTGAGGTTTATCCTCTTCCACCATACTCCACTATAATAGGACTCATTTACAAGGCAATGGGAAAAAAGTGGAACAAAGAACATTTTCAAATTTCTATTCAAGGGGATTATGAGACGATATATAGGGATTATGTATGGTTTAAGAAGTATAACTTAAGAGATAAAAAGTTAGACAAACTTCCTTTACAGGTTCCAATTCTGTACAATTTAACACTCTTAATCCACATAATGACAGAAAATGAGTTTTTAGATCAAATAGAAAAAGCCTTAAAAGAGCCAAAGGAAGTTTTATTCCTATCGGGTGGTGAGTACCCGGTAAAAGTAGAAGAAGTAAAAAGGGTTGCATGTGAAAAGAAAAGAATATCTGAAGAAGATTATATAAAGCTTGCCTACAACGCTTACGTACCAAAACAGCATTTAGAAAACATCAACACCACTGACAAAGGGATTCTTTTTAACCTATCCTACTTTTATAAAAATTCTAACAAGTATGCCACGGTTCACAAACCAAAAACATATCATTGGATTGATGCTTACTATTTTCAAAAAGGAACATATATTTATGGTTCTTTGATGTTTGATGGGGATGAAAATCCTGTTTTCCTAACGGATTTGGATAGTGATATACTTGTAGAAAAAGAACAAAGAAGACAAGAAGTATGCCACGGTTCACAAGTATGCCACGGTTCAGATGCAAATGAATATATTAGATTCTACTCAGAAAATTGGCTTATGGCAAGTGCTTGTGTAGGGGTTTTGAAGGTTTTAAAAAAGCAAGGAGAAAGAATAGAAGATTTTGTTGAAGAAAAAACGTTGAAAATCCCAAAAGACCTGTGGGAAAAATTGCCGGAAACTTATGCGGATTATCTACTAAATGACTCAGAACAGTTAGAACATGCGCTTATTTCTTCTTATGAAAAGGAGAAAAAGAAAGAAAGGTTTAATCCATACAACGTGATAATACTTAGAAGCTTTGGAGATTTTCACAGCAACAGTCCTTTTACAAATCCTTCTTTATCTTACATAACAAAGTTAAGAGGTTTGTCTATATCTGATATAAATAATGTTAAGAGCAAAATAAAAGAGAGTTTCATAGAAGGCTATCAATATTTTCTAACCAAGGTTATAGAGACTTCTCAAGTATGCTTTTTCTGTCACGAAAGACAAGCTAAAAATATTGTAGATGCTACAAATTTTACTCCACTGTTTTCTAGTCTTGATACAGTTAAAAATTTTATATGGGATCCAATACCTATATGCAAAGAGTGTGAATTTCTGCTATATTTTGCAAGTGCAGGCTTTTACAAGTCAGGAGGAAAATATCTTTTTATTTATATACCAGACAACCTTTTGGAAACCTACAGATTAAACTTAGTACTAAGCACGGAAGAAGAAGTAGAGCAAGATAAGTTAGGTAAAATATGGAGCGTTGTAAAGCATGTTTTAGGCTTGGAAACACAAAAAAGCAGTTGGATTTTACAAAACATTTATTTTGTGGAAATAGAAATGGTAGGGAATGCAACTGCCAACATATACTCTTTTAATATCAGTCCAACGTTAGCAAAAGCCATCCGTAACTTAATCGGCAAATATCCAAAAAATCTTCAAGCTGTATTTTCCGACTTTCTTTTCTATGTCTACACTGGAAAATCTCTTTATGAGTTTTTATTGCTTTTAATATCAGGATTTATAAAAAAGGAGAGTTATAAAAACTTAGAAATAAGAACTATTGAAAGCAGAATAATACAAACTGGTAAAAAGTTGGATTATTTAAGTAAAAATCTGCTATTTTTTATAGAATTTCAGGAGGTGCTAAATATGAGCGAACAGAAAAATTACATCGATTGGGCTTTTTGGGAAGGAAAAAAATTAAAAGGGTTTTACACCAAAGATCCAAACAAAGAGAAAAAGCTCGAACCACTTATCTATAGACTACTTGAAGCTATACGGAGAAAAGACAAAGGATATTTTATTCACAACTTAATAAGAGCATATCTTGAGGTGGAAAGAGAAATCCCTTATGTCATTAAAGAAAGCCTAGACGATAAAAACTTTAACATGATAGCTTATGCCTTTTTGATAGGGCTCAATTCAGAGGAAAAAACTGAAGAAGCGCAAGTAAAAAATGAAGAAAATATTACAGAATCTGCTTGAAGAGCGTTGGGCAAAAGATGATGGAACTACTATAAGAGACCACACAGACAAACTTTTAGAAAACTGTGAAAAACTAAAAAATTACTACAAACAAGAGATAGAAGAGCTTATGCCCAAAGGGCTTCCCTATGAGCTAAAAGAAAGATTTTGGGAGATCTTGAAACTTGCCTGTGAATACCACGACTATGGAAAAATACACTGTAAATTTCAAGAAAAACTTGGAAACAAAAACCTAAAGTGCGAAAAGCCTATAAAAGAACTTCCAGAAGTAAGGCACAACCTTTTATCACCGGCATTTGTAGACATAGAAGATGAACTAGCCCGAAAGATTGTTAGGCTTTTGGTTTTACACCATCATCCTGTAGAAGACCCATCTGTTGAAAATGTAGAAAAAGTTCTAAAAGAAGAGTTTGGTTTTGAAAAAATCCCTATTAGATTTATGCTGAAAAAGACTGAGACAGATTACTTAAGAGATGATGTAGCAAAAATCTTTAACATTTCTATAGATGAGCTAATTGGTTATTACCGCCTATTAAAAGGCCTTTTGCTTCGTATAGACCATGCAAGTAGCTCAAAGAAAACACAAGAGGTGGAGGATAACCCACCAGAGGATACACTTAATTTTGTGGATGAGTTTTTTAAAAGCACTAAAAGAGTCCCAAACGAAATGCAAATCTTTGTCAAAGAAAATAGAGATAAAAACCTTTTGATAATAGCTCCTACTGGTTCAGGTAAAACGGAAGCAGGTCTAATCTATCTTAAAAAGAAGGGCTTTTTTATGTTGCCCTACAGGGTTTCCGCCAATGGCATTTATACAAGGGCAGAAGGAATTTTAAAAGATTATGCAGGGCTTTTGCACTCAAGTGCCTTAAGCTATGTGCTCGAAAAGGAATATAGCACAGAAGATATTCAAAATAACAAAGGCGATTCAATATTTTTAAACTACTTTCTTTCTCGCAATTTTGCCAAGCCTATAATAATATCTACACCAGATCAACTTATGCACTTTGTTTTTAGATACAAAGGTTTTGAGAAGTATTACGCAACCACCCTTTACTCAAGGCTTGTAATAGATGAAATTCAATCTTACGACCCAATTACCTTAGCTTTTATGGTAAAAGCGTTGGAAATAATAATACAAAACGGTGGTAAGTTTTTGGTAATGACAGCTACTTTCCCAGAATTTTTAAGAGATAGGTTTAAAAATATGGGCGTAGTATATAAAGAATTAAACCTACAGCCTATGATATATCATAATATTCAGGTTATAGACGATACTATAGATAACTACGTAGATATTATAAACAATCTCTCTAAAAATGCCAAAGTGCTTGTGGTGGTAAATACTGTGAAAAAAGCAATAGAGGTAAAGGAAAAGCTTTCAAATGCCAATCTCTTACACAGTAGGTTCATACTAAAAGACAGAAAAGATAAGGAAAAAAAGATAAAAGAGTTTTTCGATGCTAATAGCAATGGTGCCTGGATTACCACTCAGCTTGCAGAGGTATCTTTGGACCTTGATGCAGATTATCTTTTTACTGAGCTTTCCACTGCAGATAGCCTAATACAGCGTATGGGAAGGTGCAACAGAAAAGGTGAAAAACCAACCGACAAACCCAACGTGTTTGTGTTTACAAAAGACTGTTCTGGTATAGGCAAAGTTTATTACAAGCATCTTTTCGAAAGCACCCTAAAAAATCTCAAAGATGGTCTTTGGGATTGGGCCTTCAAATGGAAACTTGTAGAAAATGTCTATTCGGAACAATCTTTAAAAGGCACAAAGTATCTAGAGCGTTTTAATAAAGCTGAGGAATATATAAAAAGCCTTTGGGAAGGAACAGATAGTCTCATAAGAAGCAAATCTCAAGCTCAAGAGCTTTTTAGAGATATAAACACAATATCAGCGATTCCTATTAAGTTTGAAAGTGAGGTAGAAAATCTAATGCAAAAGTGGGAAGCAGTGAAAGGAAACTTAAAAGAAAGAACAAAGATTTTTAACGAGATACTTGAATACACCATATCTGTTCCCGAATGGTCTTTAAAGAAAATAAAACTCCAGAAAGCTAACGAAAAACTTAGAAGATTTGGTGTTTACTATTTGGAAGGGGATTATAGCGAAGATACTGGCTTCGTTATAAAACCTGAAGCAGATTTAGAGCAGATAGATAACATTATTTGATATGTATAATACGAGTGAGCTTAGATTCAAAGGTACACAAGTGGCTTATTATTTAATATGTCATAGAAAGCTTTGGCTTTTCACAAAAGGAATAAGCTTTGAAGATGAATCAGATTATGTAGAGCTTGGAAAACTTTTGGACGATACAAGCTTTTCAAGAGAAAATAAAGAAGGGGTTTCTTATGAGCCAGTTAGTATAGACTTTTTTAGCACAGAAAATGGTTTGGTGGTTCATGAGATAAAACACTCATCTGCTTTGGAACCAGCCCATATACTACAAGTTAAATATTATATATACTATCTAAGGCAGAAAGGGATAAAAGTCTCGCATGGAATAATACATTACCCTAAAAGTAAAAAGCTTTTGAAAGTGGAACTCGAAGAGCAGGATAATGAGCTTATGCAGGAAGTGTTTAAGAATATGGATAATATTATCAAAAAAGATAAGCCACCGGAGGTTATAAACAAAGCTTATTGTAAAAAGTGCGCCTATTGGGAGTATTGCTATGGGTGAAGTTTACTACATAACTACAAGTGGTACATTAAGAAGAGACGAAAATACTATATTGTTTGAAAACCAAGATATAAAGAAGAAAATTCCAATTGAGAACGTCTCTGAGCTTTTCATAGTGACAGAGGTGAGCACCAATACAAAATTTTTTAGCCTATTGTCTGAGTACGATATAGTAGCTCACTTTTTTAACTACTATGGCTATTACATAGGAAGCTTTTATCCTAGAGAAAGCAAGCTTTCGGGACATCTCATAATAAAGCAAGTAGAGCATTACCTTGACAAAGAACAAAAGCTTTATCTTGCCAAGAGCTTTGTGATTGGTTCTATAATAAACTCTGAGGGGATTTATAAAATAGATACAAAAGAGCATTTAGAAGCGTTAAAACAAGCCTCTAATACTCAGGAAATCATGCAAGTGGAAGGAAATTTTAAAAAACTTTGCTATAAAGCCCTTGAAGAGCTAACAGGTTGGGATTTTGAAGCAAGGACAAAAAGACCACCCCAAAACCCTCTAAACGCTTTAATATCTTTTGGAAACTCATTAGTATATGCCAAAGTGCTTGGGGAGATATACCACACCCCACTGAACTCAACGGTTAGTTATCTGCATGAACCCTCTGAGAAAAGACATTCTCTTAGCTTGGATATGGCAGAGGTTTTTAAACCCATTTTATCGGAGGGGTTGATTATTGAGCTTTTAAAGTCAAAAGCCATAACAGAAAAAGACTTTTTGGAAGAAGCCGAATACTGCTATTTAAATGCAGAGGGCAGAAAGAAGTTTTTGAGAGCTTTTGATGATCTTTTAAAATCCACGGTTTATCATCCAAAACTAAAAAGAAATGTTTCATTAAAAACACTGATAAGACTTGAACTTTATAAACTGGTAAAGCACCTGACAGGAGAAGAGTATTATCTTCCCGTAAATTATCATAGCTTAAAAAGATGAGAATAATACTTTTTTACGACATAGATACCACAGAGAAAAAAGGGCAGAGAAGGCTTCAAAAGGCTCTAAAAACCGCAAGGAAATATTTAACCCATGTTCAAAAATCTGTCTTCGAGGGAAACCTAACGGCTTCTGGTATTGAAAGATTAAAAAATGAGATGTTGAAGGTTGTAGACAAGGAAAAAGACTCGCTGATAATTTATATCCTTGAGGATACTACAAATTATAAAAGGGAAATACTAACAAACATCAAAGACCCTACAGACAATCTGATATGATAATTCCATGAGATTTAAAGTTCAGCTTGTTAGAGCCTCAAAAGAAGATATTCCCATAAATATTGACTACAGAAGAAGGTTTATATCGCTTTTAAAAAAAAATTTTTGAAAAAGAGTTTCATGAAAAAAGCCCAAAACCTTATACCTTTACGGTTTATTTTGGAAAGCATACAAACATAGAAGAAGATCATATAAAAGGAGTAGAAAGTATAAACTTTAGGTTTTCCACAGGGGAGCCAAAAACAGCCATATCCTTTTACAATGGGATCTTAAAGCTCATCAAAGAGAGTTATCTTCACAACATGAATACAAAGCTTGGAAATGCTCAGTTTAAAATTGATAGCGTGAGGGTCGAAAAAGAGTATGAACCAAATGGACTATTTAAAACTTTATCTCCTGTGGTAGTGGAAAGAGCCGTATATTCAAAAAATCCCAAAGAAAGATACGCCACTCCGATGGATAAAGATTTCGAATGGTGGCTTTTTGAAAACTCACTAAAACGCTACAGAGCCTTAGTGGGGGAAGATTTGAGTGTAAAGACTTTTAAACTTGAGCCAATAGAGATAAAAGAAGAATTTGTAAAACACTACGAAGGATACGTAAGAGGCTTTTTGGGAAAGTTTAAACTTCACACAGATAGCAAAGATCTATTAAGATTTGTTTATCAGTATGGTCTGGGAGTTAGAACAGGACAAGGTTTTGGCTATTTGGAAACTTTAGATTGATAATATGATATAATATAAATAACTTCAATGATTAAGGGCTTTATAAAAGCCCTGTGAACTTCAACAGCTGAATATGGCGTTAGAGTTTCTAATGAAGATATTCTTCCGCTTTAACAACTCCGCCGTATTTTTCTTTATATTCTTCTAACTCATTTAGCTTTTGGACTATCAGATCTCCCATAGATATTTTCTTGGTTATAGCCTCTATGCGCAAAGCCCGGTGAACATCGGAAGGTAATAAAACTGTTGTTTTAACCAATTTCTTGCCTTTTTTCCTCATAGATTTAAATATATAATCTTGCCGTAAAACCGCAATGCCGTAATTACATAAAACCGTAAAACCGTAATTACGGCGAATTTGTCAAAGGCTTGTTAGACAATGATTTAAACTTGATAGTGGTACACTAAACTTTGCAGAATCTGGCATTTTCGGGAAATTACCTTCATTTGCGATGGGTACCCCCTTGACAAAACCATTGATACACTATATAATTTTAAATATAGTGATTTCTGGGTTTCTAATTAACCGTGTGGAGTTGAAAGACTTATGCAAAAGTATCTATTACATTAGAACTATCAAACGTTTCTAATTAACCGTGTGGAGTTGAAAGCCTGACAAAAATGAGAGCATAACACTTCCTACTTTTGCAAGTTTCTAATTAACCGTGTGGAGTTGAAAGTTATCACACGTGCAAGTGTTTTGTGTTTTGATATGAGTTTCTAATTAACCGTGTGGAGTTGAAAGTTGTCTCGTAACATTAAAATTCGTTGGAGTTGTATGTTTCTAATTAACCGTGTGGAGTTGAAAGTCTTCAAAGCATACGTCAATAGTCTGCCAGCTTTGAGAGTTTCTAATTAACCGTGTGGAGTTGAAAGCTAAATTTTGAAAGTGTGGAGGATATGAAATCTTTTTGTTTCTAATTAACCGTGTGGAGTTGAAAGATTTCTTGAGATAATTTGATGATAGAAATATTTTTCTGTTTCTAATTAACCGTGTGGAGTTGAAAGGTTAAAGAATCGTTTGAAAAACAGCAAATAGCAGAAGTTTCTAATTAACCGTGTGGAGTTGAAAGATCTCCTACAGCACTCCATTGATAATATGTTATTTGTTTCTAATTAACCGTGTGGAGTTGAAAGTTTGCAGTTAGCTTCTTCAATAGATTGATGTTTATAGTTTCTAATTAACCGTGTGGAGTTGAAAGTTACAAGTTTGTAAAACATCTCTTAAAAGCTTGTTTGTTTCTAATTAACCGTGTGGAGTTGAAAGTCGCACAGCTAAACAGCAACAGACTACTTGCTAAAATAGTTTCTAATTAACCGTGTGGAGTTGAAAGAACTCAACATCATGCAAATCTGGGACTGCTTCTTTTTGCGTTTCTAATTAACCGTGTGGAGTTGAAAGCCAAAATATACTTGATAAAAACGATAAACAAGCACATTCGGTTTCTAATTAACCGTGTGGAGTTGAAAGTTATCTCATCTTTTTGTAGGTATCTCAATACTCCTTGGTTTCTAATTAACCGTGTGGAGTTGAAAGTTTTTTAGCATCACTTTTTAACGATGCATTAGGTTTAAGTTTCTAATTAACCGTGTGGAGTTGAAAGTTGTTGGATAAGTGATTTTTACTTTGTACTTCATGGGTTTCTAATTAACCGTGTGGAGTTGAAAGGAAGCTGTCAATCTAAACACTACTTTGTAATTATTTGGTTTCTAATTAACCGTGTGGAGTTGAAAGTTTTGCATCAAGCGTATCAGGAACCAAAACTTTCGCGTTTCTAATTAACCGTGTGGAGTTGAAAGGCACTTGCAAGTGCCACTTTGCGAGCCAATGCGAATAGAGTTTCTAATTAACCGTGTGGAGTTGAAAGTTTAAAATGGCGGAAAGTTCTTGCGATCTGTCTAGTGTTTCTAATTAACCGTGTGGAGTTGAAAGATTAGAGCTTTGTCTTTTTTCAAGAAAGACTCTATTCGTTTCTAATTAACCGTGTGGAGTTGAAAGTTCCTTGGCGCTCTTTCTACTCTTGATATCACAGAAGTTTCTAATTAACCGTGTGGAGTTGAAAGTTTAGAAGAGCTTCAAGATTAAGTTGCTTTTCCATCTGTTTCTAATTAACCGTGTGGAGTTGAAAGAAATAGCAGCCCAGCTCCAACCCCACTGTCTTTCAGGTTTCTAATTAACCGTGTGGAGTTGAAAGATGTCAACATGTATTGGTCAAAAGCTGAAGGAAGGCGTTTCTAATTAACCGTGTGGAGTTGAAAGTGAGCCATATTCTCAGAGATTGGCTGGTGTAATAGCAGTTTCTAATTAACCGTGTGGAGTTGAAAGGACGGTGTGCGTGGTCTTACGGGGGATGTCATTTTAGTTTCTAATTAACCGTGTGGAGTTGAAAGGACAAAGACTTGATTGAAGATTTGCACTCAGTCAAAAAGTTTCTAATTAACCGTGTGGAGTTGAAAGCGTTGAGTTGTGAGTATCACTTTGATATTTTGCATGAGTTTCTAATTAACCGTGTGGAGTTGAAAGTATTCTATTTGCAATCTCTTCAGGCTTGAGGGCTCTGTTTCTAATTAACCGTGTGGAGTTGAAAGCTTAATCACTTCAAGCCGCAGATGTGTATCTCCTTGGTTTCTAATTAACCGTGTGGAGTTGAAAGTAGAGCATTTGCACTCATAGATGCTCCAGTAGGACTGTTTCTAATTAACCGTGTGGAGTTGAAAGTAAGTTTTTGCTTAAAACTTCTTCTAAAGAAGCTGCAGTTTCTAATTAACCGTGTGGAGTTGAAAGAACACAGACGCAAACCTTTTAAACGCAAACGGTGTAGTTTCTAATTAACCGTGTGGAGTTGAAAGACGTTTTTCACACGACCTAACGCATCTATGTGTTTCATCTGAGTTTCTAATTAACCGTGTGGAGTTGAAAGACAATTGCTGAAAAAGTGGACGATGACAAGAAGAAGAGTTTCTAATTAACCGTGTGGAGTTGAAAGGAAGTAAACAAAGCTCTGTTGCTTCTGGCGGCTTCTGTTTCTAATTAACCGTGTGGAGTTGAAAGCTACCAATCGCATCTACGCCTATCACCTTCCAACCAGTTTCTAATTAACCGTGTGGAGTTGAAAGTTGATTACAAACATTATCAACGCACTTGTAAAACAAAGTTTCTAATTAACCGTGTGGAGTTGAAAGGAGTAAGCGTTTTTTTAACAGAATGGAGGTCTTCTATGTTTCTAATTAACCGTGTGGAGTTGAAAGTAGAGCATTTGCATTAATAGATGCTCCTGTGGGACTTGTTTCTAATTAACCGTGTGGAGTTGAAAGGCGTTTGAAAATAGTATTTCTTTTGTGTAAAAATAGGGTTTCTAATTAACCGTGTGGAGTTGAAAGTTTAAAATGGCGGAAAGTTCTTGCGATCTGTCTAGTGTTTCTAATTAACCGTGTGGAGTTGAAAGATTAGAGCTTTGTCTTTTTTCAAGAAAGACTCTATTCGTTTCTAATTAACCGTGTGGAGTTGAAAGATATGATACTTTTAGCACTTGCCCGAGCCAGTAGCTAATGGGTTTCTAATTAACCGTGTGGAGTTGAAAGATTACTGAAAAATTGCAACAATTATTAAACTACATGGTTTCTAATTAACCGTGTGGAGTTGAAAGCTTCTAAGGTTTGATGTAGTCTTTCAATCATTTGAGGCAGTTTCTAATTAACCGTGTGGAGTTGAAAGAGCATCGGGGCGTTTATAAATACCGATGCAAAAACTGTTTCTAATTAACCGTGTGGAGTTGAAAGACAACAAGCGTTTGATAAACGTTAGCGGGAGTTGTTGAGTTTCTAATTAACCGTGTGGAGTTGAAAGTTTCATTCTACTTTGTAATAAAGGGTTATCTCTTTGTTGTCCCTTATGATTTTTACGCTGAAGCTTTGGCTGTTTCTTAATGTACCTAATATTCTAAAAGCATCTTCTGGAGAGTTTAGGCTTTCGTTGTTTATAGAAAGAAGTATATCACCTGGTTTTATACCCATCTGGGCAAAAAGCGATCCTGGTTTTACGCTTTTAAACATAAAACCTTTTGGAGTAGGTACAAGGTCTATATCGCTAAACATCTTGTAGGGGTTTGATGTAATTTCAAGAAGCTCGTTTCTATTTACTGTATAAGTATTTTGATTTAAACTACCGCTTAAAAGCTCTTTCAAAGAAGGAAGACCGCTTGGTGTATTGGCACTGTTTATCTTAGCACCTTTTGAAAGTTTTAGAGTAAGGGTTTTGCCGTCGTTGCTTGCTATTATATAAAAAGGTTTTATCTCTTCTATTGTAAAACCGCAAAAACTATCTCCTACCATAAGCACTTTTTTACCACAATTAGAGCTAACAAGCACCATAGAATAAGCTGGGTTTTCACTGTAGGCTATAGCAAGTACTTCCATGTTTGAGCTTGAGCTAGTGGTTTGAGGAGTTATTTTTTGGTGTGCAAATTTACTTATAGCTTCCATTAGATCCTTTTTATTAAAAGAAGATGGTATAGTGGGTATTTCTTGATTCAATACAATTTTTAGGCTTTTAATATTGTAATAAGAAGATAAAATACTTGTAAGTATAAGCAAAATACCAACTATTAGGCTGTATGTTGCATAAGACTTTTTCAAGGGCTTATCTCCATAAGAAGATCAAAGTTTTGTTCTCCAGTATAGTCTGTAGCTTTTAAAAAATTTATCTTAAAACCGTCGTTTTCTATCTGATAAACTATATTAGCAAGTGTTTGAATATCAACGTTTGATGCTTTTACGTTGTAAAAACCGTTTTCATATTTTATATAATCTACTTTTGTATGTGAAAATAAATTTCTAATATAATTTTCGTTTAACGTTTTTGTTTTGGGTTTGCCGTTTTTGATAAGAAAGCTTATATATTCATACTGGGCTATTTTATTGTAAAGTGCCTCTTTTTCTTTTTTTACACTATTAAAAGCCTCAAGAAAAATAGCTAAAAAAATTACAACATATAAAATATACCTTATTCTATATAAAAAATAAACATACCTTGGTGATATATTTATCTTCCTAAAATCCATTTTTGAACTACCTCTTGTTTGTTTCCCTCACTTAGATTTCTTGAAGAAACCACATTTTCTAACGAGCTTAATTCATACGAGCTAATCTCTGATTTTACACTTAGGGCGTTATCTTTGTAAAAAAGCTCATATACTTTGGCATCTGGTGGTAAGTTTTTATAGGCTTTTAAAAGGAGTTTAGAAAGTTTAAAGCTGTCTTTTGGTATTATATAGGCTTCTGTTTGCTCTTTTATATCCACTATCGGGGTATTTGGAAAAGCTTTTTCAAAAATATGTTTTTCTTTTTCTTTTACTATTTTTACTTGATAATGTACTGATAAAAGAAACACCAAGTAGCTTATTAAAATCCCCAAAACAAATATACCTATACTTACAAATTCTTTTTTTAGCTTTTGAAAAGATATCCTTTGAATTTGGTTAAATCTATCTTTGACTTTTTTTAAAGCACCACCAAAAGCTATAAGCTGACCCTTTTTAATATATAGCATAGGCAATGCTCTTAGGTTAGTAGCTTTTATATCTTCTATATCGTAAAGTATATCCCCTTCAAGTGTGTTTAGTTTGTCTATAAGTTCATCTTTGTCAAATATCACCTCATAGTAAGCTATATCCTTATTCTCTATTCTACAAAGCACATAAGCATAAACATCTTTAAAAACTACGTAAAGGTTGTCATAGCCCATAGTATCAAGAGCCCTTAAAAGAGCCAAAGCCCATATATCTTCTGTGTCAAAGTCTATAGGCTTTTTGGTTAAAAATTTATATCCAGATATATCCAATATACTTAATGTAGGATCAATACTTGAAGTATCTTTTATTAAAATGGCATCCTTGACAGCCAGTACTCTAATTGTTACATCTTCTTTACCTTTTTCTACTATCTCAAAAGAATTTTTTATTTTTCTTAGAACTACCGAAGTGTCTAAATATATACCCCTTATGAGCATTTAATCATATTTTTTATCAGACCTTACTCTTACTACGGTATGAAGATTTCCCCTTGGATGAAAATCCCCTATTACCTCTAAAAATTTTGGTTTTAAAAGCTCAAAAAGTTTATTGTATATGGTGTTTGTAGCTGCTTCATGAGATATATATTGATTTCTAAAAGAGTTTAGCCATAGTTTTAAAGATTTTAATTCTACAATATACTCGTTTGGTATATACCTTATCTTTATAGTGGCGTAATCAGGATAACCAGATCTAGGACAAAGGCAGCTAAACTCTGGAAAAGACATTTCTATTATATAGTCGTTTTCTTTGGCTGGGTTTTCCCATGGTTCTAAAGCTGCTTTTTCTATTTCAATTTCACCGTACTTTTTCTCTTGTTGCATAATGGGTATAATGATAATACAAATAAGATGTTTTGTCAATTTGAAGTAGAGGCTGTTATAAAAATCAATCTCTAATATAAATCAGAGATAAAAATCAACTTATATGTTATATTGTTAACTATGTATATAACATTAAGATTCAAGCTTATTGAAAATAGTAAAGAAGACTTAGAGATATTGAAAAAACCTAATGAAACTCCAATCATCAGCTGTTAGATATGCATATAACAGGATAAGAGAAGGCTATGCAGATAAAGATATATACCATTTGATTAGAGAGAAATTTCCAAGTTTACCAACAAGGTATATACCTAGTGCAATAAATAAAGCAAAATCAATTAACAAAGAACATGAAACCATTGTATTTGGAAACAGAGAAATATTTGAAAAATTGTGCAAAAGCCATTTACAAGGAAAACAAAGAGAAAAACTAAAAGAACAATGGAGACAAAACAGGAAGTATAATCTAATTAGCATAGGAACTGCTAACAACACAGATAAAGGCAACAGATTATTACGTTTTGAAAAGAAAAATGATGAACTATACTTAAGAGTAAATATACAACCACGTAAATGGATATGGTTAAAAGTTAAAAGGCAAATAAGTAGTAAAAATGATAAATGGGCTGTATTTTTAGCTATGCTAAACGATTTATGGGAAAACAAAAGATACTTTCCTTATACAGTAGAGTTAAAAATAAGAGGAAACGATATATATGGCTATATTACCTTTGACTTTCCAGTACCAAGTACATATATTACTAAGAATAACGGGGTCATAGGTATAGATACAAATGCTAGTCCTCTTCACTTAGCTTTAGCAGAGATATCTAGGGATGGTAATTTAATAAGTTATGAAAGACGTGAACTACATAACTTTTTATTATATGAGAAAAACAGAAAAGAATACGAAGAATGGATATTAGCTCATAAAATCGTAAATACAGCTATAGAAAAGCAAAAGGCTATAGCTATAGAAAATCTAAACAAAGTTAATAAAGGCTATAGAGGAGACGGCAAGGCAAAGCTTAGGGAAAGATTAACTAAGTGGAACTATAAATCTTTATTATCTAAGATAGAAAGTGTAGCCATACAAAAAGGTGTAGAGATAATAAAAGTAAATCCTGCTTATACTTCTGTTATAGGAGCCTTAAAATATGCACCTATACTTAACATAGATAAAGATATTGCAGGAGCTTACGTTATTGCTAGAAGAGCTATGGGATTTAAGGAAAGGATACCAATTAATTACAAAAAACTACTAAAAGATGAAAATTATATAAACTATGCACTCGAAAGACTAAATAATGAAATACAAAAACTAAAAGAAAAAATAAAACAGGAAAAGGACAAATACAAACAAAATCCATTAAAACAGGAATTAAACAGAATACTTAATGATGTTAAAAAACTTGAAAGCTTTCAAAGCGAGTCAAGTTTCTGTAAGGGAGCCAATGGAAGGAATCTCGAACAGACTAACAAAGCTTGGCAAGTTTTGAGAGTAGCTCTTGTGATCCCTGTGCTTGGAAAAGTTTTTACTAGGGACTTTTCCTCCCTAAAGACTTTACTAGTCTTAGGGGATGTGGATAGGGTAGCAAGTAGGTTAGTTCCGGCTCAGGCTGACGGGGCGACTCTACGGAAGTAGAGTAAATTTAGAACAGCCTCATTTGAAGTATTATAATTATCTTATGTATTTTGCTTTTAAAATACTCAAAAATCCCTATATTAACGGCATTTTATTTACACTTATATGTTTTTTGCCTATATACTTTTCCAAAAGCCCAAAAGTCTCCAACATACCTATAAAAACTGTAGACTTAAGAAAAGCTCATATATCCATTGGCAAGACATCTAACATCGCTTATATCGTCTTAGCTTCGGATCCCAAAACCCTAAACCCAGTACTAGCTCAAGAGACATCTTCTACAGATGTAATCGCCCCTCTTTTTAACGGTCTTACAAGGATTGACTTAAAAACTATGAGCATAAAACCAGAACTTGCCTCTTCTTGGAAAATACTAAATAACGGAAAAACCTACATAATATATCTTAGAAAAGGTTTAAAATGGTCCGATGGAAAACCCCTAACCGCTTACGATGTAGAGTTTACCTACAACGATATATATTATAACCCTCATATTCCAAATTCTATAAAAGATACCTTGTCAGTGGATGGTAAACCTTTTAAGGTAAAAGCGTTAAACAAATACACTGTAGAGTTTGATTTGCCTCACCGATTTGCCCCCTTTTTACAAGCTATAAGCGCTCCCATACTACCAAAGCATATTTTAGAAAACGCTGTAAAACAAAATACCTTTAACACATTTTGGAGTGTATCTCAAAAGCCTTCTTTAATAGTAGGCTCTGGCCCTTATAAGCTCGTCAAATATGTAAAAGGCCAATATGTAGAATACGAAGCAAATCCATATTATTATAAAAGCTCAAAAAACCTCCCCTATATAAAACGTATCAAAGCTTTTATTATACAAGATAAAAATATAGCCCTAATGCAATTTTTAGAAGGAGATATATCTTACGTCGGACTATCCCCAGAAGATCTATCTTACTTTGCTTTAAACAAACCAAAAACCCCGGCCATAGTATATGACTTAGGGGAGACTCCAACCACAACGTTTATCACATTCAATCAAAATCCTCATGCAGATATACCAAAATATAAACTAAAATGGTTTCAAGACAGACTTTTTAGAGTGGCTATATCTTACGCCATAGATAGAAAAGCTATAGCTTCTATGGTTTACAACAACATGGCAAGCCCCCTTTACGGACCAATAACCCCCGCCAACAAACCCTACTATAAAAAAGGTTTATTTAAACGTTATCCTTTTAATCTATCAAAAGCCAAAAAACTTCTTATAAAAGCTGGTTTTTATTACAAAAAAGGTAAGCTCTACGATAAAGATGGTCATAGAGTAGAGTTTAGCCTTATTACAAACTCAGATGCCCAAGACAGAAAATATATAGGAGCCATTGTAAAAGAAGACTTGGAAAAAATAGGTATAAAAGTAATATTTCAACCAATAGACTTCAACTCTTTGGTATCTAAACTTACAACACCTCCTTATCAATGGGAAAGCGTTTTGATAGGTCTAACTGGTTCCATTGACCCAAACGATGGTAAAAACGTTTGGTATTCAAAGGGTTCTTTACATATATGGTATCCTATGGAGAAAAAACCAGCCACACTTTGGGAAAAAGAGCTCGATACGTTGTTTGACGAAGGAGCAAAAACCATAAACCAAAAAAAGCGTATAAATATATATAGGGCTGCTTTTTATTTGATTCAGTATTACGAGCCTATGGTTTTCATAGTCACGCCTAAAAGCCTAATGACCTCAAAAGTCTATATGAAAAATTTTTATCCTACAGTCTGGGGCTTTTATAAAAAAGATTATATGTATATTGAAAGGTGAAAGGTTATTAGATAGAATTTTCTGTTATAACACGATATAACAAAGACGCAAACTGATTAGTTTCATAGTTTTTAATGATAAGAATTAGATATTATTTTTATGGATGATAAAAGAGTATATATATTTGATACGACGTTAAGAGACGGTGAGCAAGCCCCTGGTTTTTCAATGACCATAGACGAAAAGCTACAAATGGCTCATCAGCTGGCAAGACTTGGGGTTGATATCATAGAAGCTGGCTTTGCCATAGCTTCTAAAGGAGATTTTGAGGCTATAAAGTTAATTGCTGAAGAGGTAAAAGGACCTACCATATGCTCTTTGGCAAGGGCCAACGAAACAGATATAGAAAGAGCCGCTGAGGCTATAAAACCAGCCGAAAGAAAACGTATACACACTTTTATAGCCACATCCGATATACACATGCAATACAAACTCAAAAAAACCAAAGAAGAAGTGTTAGAACTTGCTAAAAAAGCGGTAAGATTTGCAAGGAACTTCACAGACGATGTAGAGTTTTCCTGCGAAGATGCCACCAGAAGCTCAAAAGACTTTCTTTATAAAATCATAGAAGAGGCTATAAAAGAAGGCGCTACCACTATAAACATACCAGACACCGTTGGATACGCTACGCCTTTGGAGTTTTATGAGCTTATAAAAAGCATAAAAGAAAATGTTCCAAATATAGACAAAGCCATTATAAGCGTGCATTGCCACAACGATCTTGGCATGGCTACAGCAAACTCACTTATGGCTTTAAAAGCTGGGGCAAGGCAGGTAGAATGCACTATAAACGCTATAGGAGAAAGGGCTGGAAACGCAGGACTTGAAGAAGTGGCGATGGCTTTGGTAGTAAGAAAAGAATACTTTGATAATCTTTATACCAATATCAATACAAAAGAGATATACAAAACCAGTAGGCTTTTATGTAGAATCACCAGCAGCTTTGTTCAGCCAAATAAAGCTGTGGTAGGAGACAACGCCTTTGCCCATGAGTCTGGTATTCATCAGCACGGTGTGTTGTCAAATCCTATGACCTACGAGATCATGAAACCAGAAGATGTAGGATTTCCATCAAACAGAGTTGTACTTGGTAAGCACTCCGGAAGACACGCTTTAAAATCTCGCTTGCAAGAACTTGGTATAGAACTCCCAGAAGAAGAGTTTGAAAAGCTTTTTGAAGAGTTTAAAGCTCTTTCTGATAAGAAAAAATACATATACGACGAAGACATAGAAGCCCTCATTTACAAAGATGTATTAAAACAAGACAACAAGTCTTTAAAACTAATAAGCTTTCAAGTGCAAACTGGAGACAACTTACTTCCCACTGCCACAGTTAGTTTAGAGATAAACGGCGAAAAGAAGATTTTTACAGCCACCGGCGATGGTCCTGTAGATGCTGTTATAAAAGCTATAGAAAAAGCCTTACCTCAAGAACCTAAATTTTTGGATTACTCCATAAAAGCCCTTACACCAAACACCGATGCCCAGGCAGAAGCAAGGGTTTTGATAGAGTTAAACGATATAAAATCCTCTGGCAGTTCCACGGATACAGATATAGTAAAAGCCAGCGCAAATGCCTTCTTGGATGCTGTAAACAAAGCGCTTTTCAAAAAACAAGTAAAAGAAAAAGCTATAGAAGGAGTTTAAGTTTTATATGCTTTTAAAAGCTCAAAAATCTGAGGCGCTATATCAAAAGCATCAACACCTGTCCATATTTTGAAGCTTTCTAAGCCTTGATAAACGAGCATGGGAAGGCCGTTTACAGCAACGGCTCCTTTCTCTTTTGCTTTTTTTATAAGAGCTGTATCTTTGTATATTACATCAAAAACTATATGATGAGCTGATATCTTATCGTAATCAAAAAGAGCTTCATCATCATCTTTTAAGCCCACAGATGTGGTATTTACTATGATATCTACGTATTGAAGTATATCTTCTATGTGTCCTATCACTTCTACATCAAAAATCTCTTTTAGTTTTAGGGCTTTTTTTATAGTTCTATTGTGAAGGTAAACTTTTACACCAGAGCTTGTAAGAGCGTATATTATAGCTTTCGAAGTCCCACCAGCTCCAAGCACTAAAGCTTTTTTGCCATTTAAAGAAGTTTTTTCTTCCAAAGCCCTTTTAAAACCTATATAATCTGTGTTGTAGGCTTTTATGATATTCTCTTCAAAAAGAAGTGTATTGCAAGAACCTATTTTCTTTACATCATCAGAGATCACATCTACAAATTCCAACACGCTTTCTTTATGGGGTATTGTAATATTTAGGCCCTTAACAGACATTGCTTTTGCGCCTTTTATAGCGATTTCCAAGTCTTCTGGTTTTACTTCAAAAGGTATATATATAGCGTTTATATTTTTTTTACTAAAAGCAAAAGACTGAAAAACAGGGGATAGACTATGTTTAACCGGATATCCAAAGATACCATAGCAAAGGGTTTGACCGTTTGGTAAGTTCATCATCTTAATTTTAGCGTAGCTATGGTAAATATTGCAAGAAGTATAGAAACTATCCAGATTCTTACAACAATCTTTGGTTCTGGAGTGCCATTTAGTTCAAAATGATGATGAATGGGCGCCATTTTAAAGACCCGTTTTCCCTTTGTAATTTTAAAAACGCTTACTTGAATTATTACACTAAGGGCCTCCACCACAAACACTCCACCAGCTATTATAAGGGTTAGTTCTTGCTTTGACATGATAGCAAGCATACCAAGGGCCGCTCCAAGCCCAAGAGATCCCACATCCCCCATAAACATTTGAGCGGGAAAAGAGTTAAACCACAAAAACCCAAGACCAGCCCCCACTACAGCCATACCAAATATAGCAAGCTCACCGGCATTTTCAACATAATGAATCTCAAGATACTTTGCCAATACGGCATTACCAGCCACGTAAGAAATGATACCAAGGGCAAAAGCGGTGGTCATAGCTGGTACTATAGCAAGTCCATCGAGTCCGTCTGTAAGGTTTACAGCATTTGAAGTAGCTATAAGTACAAGCATTACAAAAACTATATAAAAATATCCTAAATTTAATTTTAGGCTTTTAAAAAAAGGGAAATACAAATTGGTATCTATATGAACCACGAAGTAAAGAAGAAGCGCACTTACAAAGCTCACTACAATTTGACCAAGCATCTTGGATCTTGCTGATATACCTTTTTTATTTTTTAGTTTTACAAAATCATCTATAAAACCAACAATGGCAAACCCAAGCACGGTAAAAGCCATTATCCATGTTTGGGCTATATCAAGCCTCATAAGCAAAATTGAGGATAATTCAAGGCTAAGTATTATTATAAGCCCGCCCATCGAAGGCACAAACTTTTTCTTAGAATGAGTCTCTGGAGTATCTTCCCTCACGTAGCCCCCGTATAATCTATTTAGGGCTGTTACTTTTCTCATAAAAATAGGAGATAAAACAAGTGTAATAAAAAAGCTTAAAATAACAGCCATCAACGCCCTAAAGGTGATATATCTTAATACGTTGAATAAAAATATATGACTTTTAAGGACTAAACCAAGCCAATATAACATTTAACACCTATTTCTACTAAGAAGCCTATCTAAGATTATGGCGGCGGCGTTTCTAACCGACAGATGATTCCAATCGGAAGCCCCATAGATGGGTTCTAATATAAGATCAAAGGTTTCCATCAAAGATTTTGGTATACCATATCCTGTGCCAAATAGTATGAGATAGTCGTTTTCACCAGATTTTATAGCCTCTGAAAGCTCTTTGTAAGATATCGTATTTGGATAAGTCCTTGCATCGGTACCCACCGTTATTGGTTTTTTGCCTTTTTTAGAGATAATATCTTCTATAATCTCCTCATAGTTATAAACAAGCTTTACCAAAGCCACACTTTCATACCTTGTAAACTGCTTATCTTTGTTTTCTTGGCAAGTCCAATACTCTATCTGTCTTTGGATAACCTCCCTTTGAGCATCCACCGGATGGGCTATATAATAAGTCTCTACACCGTAGGTTTTTGCAGGTCTTGCTATATCATGAAGATCAAGGGTAGTAAAAGATGTGATGATTCTATTTCCGTATCTATCAGTAGCAGGCCAGTGCAAAACCCCTATAAAAACACTCATTTAAACCTATATTCCTCTTTGTTTAAAAGCCTAAAAATGTTGTCTTTGTGCTTATAAAGTATAAGAAAAGCTATCAAACTAGCTCCAAGTTTTTGAGATGTAGTAAAATCTCCTTCCAAAAACAAAAAATACCCTACTAACACAGATGTTATAGAAGCTAAAGATACATATCTAAAAAGATAAAATACAACAGCCCAAACCAAGAACATCTTTAAAGCAAGTAAAGGCGATATCCCAAACACCACTCCAAAAGCGGTGGCTACCCCTTTTCCACCTTTAAAATCAGCTCTATAAGAGTATATATGACCAATCACCGGTGATACCATCACAATCCCAAACCAAAGAGAGCTTGGATCTATATAAAATCTATCTAAAATAGCTATCAAAAATCCTTTAAAAGCATCCAGTAAAAACACCAAAGCACCGTATTTTTTACCAAGGGTTCGGGTGACGTTTGTAGCCCCTGCACTTTTGCTACCAACAGATGTGATATCTATACCCTTGTAAGAGGCTACTATCTTAGCAAACAAGATAGAACCAAGAAGATAACCAAAAACGCTTAAAAGAAAACCTATTATAAACCCCATATCAATAACCGCTATCTTCCTTAGGCTTAAAATCGTTTCCTATAGAAAACATCCAATTAAAGTATTTTTCATAAATATCTGCTAGTTTTTGGCTTTTAATAATAAGAAGGTTTTCATAGTTTAGTTTTTCAGCAGATGCAGTCCAGTTGTAAGAACCAGTGATTACTTCTTTACCATCTATAACGGCGAATTTGTTGTGCATAAGACCTTTTACAAACCTTGTTTCTTCAACGGGTAAGGTCTTTATAGGAATGCCGGCTCTGTAAAAAAACCTTGATCTTGAATATCTTGTGTTTGCTTCTCTTACATCCATTACAAGTCTAACTTTTACGCCTCTTTTGTAAGCATCTATAACCGCCTGACCGATGGGTCTTGATGTAAAAGCATACATTGCTATATCTATAAAAGAATGTGCATGATCGATCTCTCTTATGATAGCATCCGATGCCCCGCCGTTGGGTGAAAAATACACAGATACTTGTGCGTTGTTTATGTTTATAGTTTTGGCACCAGAGGGTTTAGAAGAGCAAGAAAATATAAATATACTAAAAATGACAATTAGTATAGGTGTAAGATAAAATTTTAATCTCATAGGTATTTAAAGGCTTTTTGACCTATGTCTTTTCTATAAACAGCATCTTTAAAATCTATAAGAGTTATAGCATCGTATACTTTTTTTAGAGCTTCTTTCAAATCTTTTGATGTAGCACAAACGGTTAGGGCTCTTCCACCCAAAGAGTAGATTTCATCGTTTATAAGTTTTGTATTGGCTTGAAATATAATAGTGCCTTTTTCTTGGGCTTTTTCCAAATTTCTTATAGGTGTTGGCTCACAGTTTGAATAAGGATAGTTTTTACAAGCCATCACAACACCCACTGCAAACTCATCGGTATTTGAGCCTTGCAAAACACTTGGATCAGATATTACATCAAGAAGCTCTTTTTTTAGATTTAGCATAAGTACTTGGGCTTCTGGATCTCCAAGCCTTACGTTAAACTCCAAAACATAAGGTTCTCCTTCAGATATCATAAGCCCTATATACAAAAACCCCGTATAGTTTAAACCTTCTTGTCCTAAGCCATACATTACAGGCTTTACAATCTTCTCTATTATCTTTTTATCTAGTTCTTTATTAATAATAGGGGCCGGTGAATAAGCACCCATACCACCGGTGTTAGGACCTTCATCGTTGTCTTTTAACCTCTTATGATCTTGAGATGTGGGCATAACACCAAACTTACCATCTTTTATAGCTATTATATAAGAAGCTTCTTCTCCTCGTAGAAATTCCTCTATCACTACTTTTTTTCCAGATTCACCAAGTTTATTTTTTACCATAAAATCTTCTAAAACTTGAGAAGCCTCTTGTCTTGAAGACACTATCACTACACCTTTACCAGAGGCAAGACCATCGGCTTTTATAACAGCAGGATAACCTATATCTTCTATAAAGTTTAGCGCTTTTTTGGGATCTGTAAAACTACCGTAGTTAGCAGTAGGTATTTCATACTTTGACATAAAAGCTTTGGCAAAGTCTTTTGAGCTTTCAAGGTTTGATGCTTTTTTTGAAGGACCAAAAACAAACGACTTATCCCCTATCAAATCTTTTATACCCTTTACCAAGTAAATCTCTTGTCCAGGTATAACTATATCTATAGAGTTATCTACAATAAACTTAGCTATATCTTCTATATTGTTTGCATCAAGTTCAACATTTTTAGCTATCTTAGAAGTGCCGGCGTTTCCTGGAAAAACAAATATTTCTTTTATGCGTGGATCTTGTCTTAATTTCCAGACTATAGCGTGCTCTCTAGCTCCAGAACCAAGTACTGCTGCTTTCATCTTTTTTTCTTGTAGTACAAAAGATTACCATCATCATCAAATTTTGCTATACCATTACTCCCTTTCACAGTGTAAAGACATCCTTTTTTGGTGTGAGATACCTTTATATCTTTTATATCCCCCACATAAGAACTGGCATCTGCAGTTATAGAATTAACGTCGCAGTTTGACATAGGCTCATATTTTCTATGCCATGCCAAAGATAAAGAAATAAGTCCTAAAATTAAAATAATTCCTTGTTTTAAAGCTTTTAACATAACGATATTATTTTATCATAAAAGCCTAAAATAAGCTTAAAAATAAAAAGTCTAGCAAATATTACGGAACATCGTGAATTACTATTGGTTTTCCAGCGTATTTGTTTAATATATTTATCCCCACTTGTACACCAGAACCAGCCGCGCAAGTAAACATAGAGCTAAAACCTGCTAAAAGTCCTGCTATATAAAGATTTTCTATAGCGTTGCCATCTTTATCAAGAGCCTCATAGTTTTTGTTTGTTTTTATCATAACCCTTCCTGGTTTTGGTGAAAGAGGATTTTCTACAACATCTAAGTCTAACCCTTCTATATCAAAAGCCTTAAAACCAGAGGCTAAAACTACAACATCAGCCTCGAAACTATTGCCAGAAGCAGTTTGCACTATAAAACCGCTATTTTTCAAAACTTTTTGAACCGTATCTTCCAATATTTCTACACAAGAATACTCTTTGGCTTGGTCTTTTATCTGCTCTAATAGTTCTTTTCCGATGGTACCTCTTTTTATACCGGGTACGTTGTTTAGTTTTGCGCTTTTAAGATCAGAATTACCGTTATCTATGACAAGCACCTTTTTGCCTTTGGCAAACTCCATTTCGTGTTCTACCGCAGAACCAATAGTTATAGCGCAAGAAAGCCCAGCTGGTCCACCACCTACAATTATTACATCGTATCTCATGAAAAAGATTTTAACCCACCAGAGCAAGATCTTTCAATGGTTTTTATCACAAGCAGGTCTCACAAAAAACTGAGAAACTCAAGCATTTCTTGTTCTATGTTATACATATTGTCTATCATAAATTTTTGGATTTTATTTTTCTGAAAACTATCCGCTAAAAACTCAACACCAACAAAAAACTGCTCAAAGTTTGGTTTACTTATCCAAGCAAAACGTATTTTCATTCTAATTATATTATTTAAAAGAGTAAATTGTATATCTGCATATTTATTGGAAAATGCGTCTAAAGGTTTATTTGTGTTTATTATAATACCGGCTCCAGCCTCAGATATATCTATTATTCTTGCTTGGAAGAACAGATTGATAATTATCACGGTGGCATCTATTGGATCCTCGAGATTTATCCTTAAAAATCTTCTTTTTTCTCTATCTACAGCCACTATGTTGATATAATTAAGATTAGCTATAGATTTTTCTTTAGACACTACATTAAAAAGAAGAGGCCTCAAAAGTATGCCAGTTCTAACCAACACATTTTTGCCAGGAGATATAGAATAAAGCGTTTCTTGATGCTCAAAAGCTAAAGATATAGATTCGCTTGATACATTTACTATAGTTGCTATACTACCGTTTAATACCGATTCTTCTTGCCATGCTATAAACACATTCTTGTTCCTAGCTTTTAAAAACGCTAAAATCTTGAAAATATAATCTTTTTCAAGCATTTAAACCTCCAAAATAGGTTTAAGCGCTTTTGCAGTGTAGGAATGCGGATGATGGATAAGCTCTTCTGGTGGACCTTCAAAAAGAAGATATCCTCCTTTATCACCGCTTTCTGGTCCTATATCTATTATCCAATCTGCACATTTTATAACATCTAAGTTATGCTCTATCACCACTACAGTATTTCCCTTATCAACCAACCTTTGAAGTATAGAGATGAGCTTTTTTATATCGTCAGTATGAAGACCTGTAGTAGGTTCATCAAGAAGATAAAGGGTGTTGCCGGTATCTTTTTTGGAAAGTTCTTTTGAAAGCTTTATCCTCTGAGCTTCCCCGCCAGACAAAGTAGTAGCGTTTTGACCAAGTGGTATATAACCAAGTCCCACCTCTTGAAGTAGCTTTAACTTTTTTGATATAGAAGGTATATTCTTAAAAAATTCGTAAGCTTCGTCTACTGTCATATTTAAAACGTCCGATATATTTTTACCGTTATATCTTATATCAAGCGTTTCTTTGTTGTATCTTGTACCTTTACAAACATCACAAGTTACATAGACAGGGGGCAAAAAGTGCATCTCAACTTTTATAACACCTTCTCCTTGACAAGCCTCGCAACGCCCACCCTCTACGTTGAAAGAAAACCTACCCGGTGTATATCCTCTCGCTTTTGCCTCGGGGGTTTGGCTAAAAAGCTCTCTTATAGCATCAAAGACTTTTACATAGGTGGCTGGATTGCTTCTGGGAGTCCTTCCTATGGGAGATTGGTCTACATTTATGGCTTTGTCAAAAAGCTCAATACCCTCTATCTTATCAAACTTACCTATATACTCGTAAGAACTATAAAAATGTCTTTTAGCGTATTGCCAAAGTATATCGTAAACCAAGCTTGATTTTCCACTACCAGAAACCCCTGTTACACATATAAAAAGCCCAGCCGGAAATCTTACCGTTATATTTTTTAAGTTGTTTTCCTTGGCCCCTACTATAGTAAGAAAGCCTTTTTGGGGTTTTCTTCTTTGTTTTGGTATTTCTATAGAAAGCCTACCTGAAAGATAACCACCCGTTAGAGATTTCTTATCTTTTTTAATCTGCTCTACGCTACCTTTAGATACTATATAACCGCCGTTTTTACCAGCACCTGGCCCAAGCTCCAACACGTAGTCGGCCGATTCTATAGTTTCGTGATCATGTTCTACCACTATAACGGTGTTTCCAAGATCCCTTAACTCCTTTAATGTGTTTATAAGCTTTCCAGTGTCTCTTGGATGAAGACCAATGGATGGCTCATCCAACACGTATAAAACGCCGGTGAGTTTAGAACCTACTTGTGTAGCAAGTCTTATACGTTGCATCTCGCCACCGGATAGCGTATTTGCACTCCTTCCCAAAGATATGTAATCAAGACCCACATCTAATAAAAACTTTATACGGTTTTTTATTTCTTTTAAAAGTGGTTTTGCTATCTCTTTTTCTTTGTCAGTTAGCTTCTCTTCTATGCTATCAAAAAACTCATAGGTTTTATCCACCGATACTTTTACTACATCCCATATATTTTTATCAAGCACAAAAACAGACAAAGCTTCTTGCTTTAACCTAGAACCTTCACACACAGGACATGGGTTTTCTCTTATAAAACCCTCAAGCATATCTTTAACACGATCAGATTCTTCAGCGTTCATATATCTTTGTTCTAAGTGCGGTATGATACCTTCAAAATAAAAACTGTAGTTGCCTCTTGAGCCATAAAGTATAAGCTCTCTTATTTCTTTAGGTATATTTTTAAAAGCTGTATTTGGGTTTATTTTAAACTTTCTTAAAATCTCTAAAACTGGATACTTTAAATAATCAAAAAACTGATATTCGTTAAATATCCTAATGGCGTTTATAGTAGGTGCGTTGATATCTACAAGAGCGGATTCGTCTATCTCCCATTTTACACCAATACCTTTACAAACAGGACAAGCACCGTATGGAGAGTTGAAGCTAAAAAGTCTTGGGCTAAGCTCTTGTATAGAAAATCCATGCTCTGGACAAACCATATTTTCACTAAAAAGCTCAAAAGAAGAAGACTCAACGTCTTCCATCTTAACAAGCCCTTGGGCGTGTTCTAGGGCTTTTTCTATAGCAAGCAAAGCCCTTGGCCTATCTTCTTCAATCAAAGTAAGTCTATCTATTATAATGTCTATATCGTGTTTTTGATTTTTGTTAAGAGAAGGCACTTCTGATATTCTGTATATATTGCCGTCTACTTTTACCCTTGAAAATCCCCGTTTTTCTATGCTTTTAAAAACATCTTTAAACTCGCCTTTCTTCCCCCTTACTATGGGAGAAAGAATCTGAACCTTTTTGTTTTTATATTTGTTGTATATATGCTCCAATATTTCATGAGCCGAAAGCCCTTCCAAAACCCTTCCGCATATAGGACATTTTGGTTTTCCAAGGTTTGCCCAAAAAACCCTTATATAATCGTATATTTCTGTGATAGTACCCACCGTAGAGCGTGGGTTGTGAGAGGTGGTTTTCTGGTCTATGGCAATGGCAGGAGACAAACCTTCTATGCTATCTACTTCTGGTTTATCCATGACATTTAAAAATTGCCTTGCGTAAGAAGATAAAGATTCCACATACCTTCTTTGCCCTTCCGCATATATCGTATCAAAAGCCAAAGAGGATTTACCACTACCAGAAGGGCCTGTTATTACTACAAGCTTATTTTTTGGAATATCTACATCTATATTCTTAAGATTGTGTTGTCTTGCACCTTTTACTATTATATAGTTATGTACTGTTTTGTTTTTCATGCTCTTCTAATTTTATAAAAGGTGCCAAATCTTTTAACTCCACAAAAAGGTCACATATATTTACAAGCTCTATAGAAGAGCTATCTTTTGTAGAGACTACTATTATCTGTTTGCCAAAGGTCCTAAGTATATTTATAAGCTTTTCAAAATCGCTATCTCCGGTTACAAGTATCGCTACATCGTAGTTATCTTTGGTAAGAAGGCAATCCATCGCAAGGTCTACATCAAGGTTTCCCTTCATGCTGCCGTCTTTTAATTGTTTTACAGCTTTTTTGATGACAGTAACACCGCCAAAGGTAAGCATTCTGTAAAACTTATTTTGCTTTTCCTCTTCTTCTTTATAAGCCAGATAAAAAAAAGTATTGTATATAACAAAGTAGTTCGCAAAATATCTAACTAACTTTAATATATCTACTTTAAAATCCAAAAACTGTTTTTGGACAAAGTAAAGGTTTGTCCCATCTATAAAGATACCAGCTATTTTCCTAGAGTTTGGCACCAGCATCATGTGATTTCTTCTCTTGCTACGTTTACCACTACCCTTGCCGCTCTTATAACCTTATCGTGCAATTTATAGCCTTTTGTAATTACTTCAACTATTTCATCTGGTCCAAGGTTATCGTCTTGAATTGTATCTACAGCTTCCGCTATGGTAGGATCAAAGATTTGCCCTTTTAGCTCCAACTCCTCAACTCCATGCTTTTTGAGTATGTTCTTTAAATCTTTATATATCATATCTATACCTAAAAGTATATTTTTTGTATTTTGGTCCAAAGATTCCATGTTGCTAAACTGAGCCATCGCCCTTTCAAAATTATCAATTACATCAAGCATATCTTTTACTATGCCCTCGTGAGCGTATTTTTTAAGATGCTCTCGTTCTTTTCTATAATGCTCTTTCAATTGCTCTAATTCTTTTTGCAAAGAAACCAATTTTTCATTTGACACTCTTAAAAGACTCTCTAACTTTGAACATCTTTCTTTTTGTGCTTCGTATTCTTTTTCTAAATTGGAATATTTTTCCAACAGCTCTTCTTTTGTGATTTCCTGTTCTTCTTGAATATTCTCATTTTCTTGCTTGATTTCTTCTTCCATAGGCGTTTTTCACCTCCTTAAATTATATATTATATCAAAAGCCTTGAAACATATACATGGTGTGGATCGGTGACATAAGCTCGAACTTGTCCAAAGCCCCGCCAAAGGAGCTTTCCATAAGCTCTTTCAAGAAAGGTTTTTTCTTTTTATAAAACACTACCACCGGATGTTTTATATGGGCAAGCTCTGCTGCTTTTTTTATAGCATCTTCTAAGTTTCCTATACCATCTACAAGACCCACTTCTTTTGCCTGAACACCCGTTAGAACTCTACCATCTGCTATGGATAAAAGCTCTTGTTTTGAGATTTTGTTGGACCTATAGGCCAATATTGCATCTATAAATTGCTGATAGGTGTTGTCTATAAGATACTGAAGGTACGCTTTATCGTCTTTGGAAAGCTTCTTCCATGGCACCAAGATGTCTTTGTATTTTCCAGTTTTAATATCACCTTGTTCTATACCTATTTTTTTAAGTAGGTCTTTGTAGTTTAGATAATCTATTATAACACCTATGCTGGCTGTAAGCGTGCCTGGGTTTGCGTATATGTAGTTTGCAGGAGCAGATATGTAATACCCACCAGAGGCTGCCAAGCTACCCATTGAAACTACAATGGGCTTTTTATGAGCTCTAAATATCTGTAAAGCTCTATAGATTTCCTGAGCTGCTCCCACAGCTCCACCAGGGCTATCTACTCTTAGCACGAGGGCTTTTATATTGGGATCTTTCTGGGCTTTTTCTATCTCTTTTTCTATAGGAAGCGGGTTTAATATAACACCTTTTACTCTTATTATGGCTATATTTGGGGATCTTCTATTTAAAAGCGCAAAAACAAGCGAAAAGACAAATATAACACCTAAAAATATAAGCACTCTTTTTACCATACAAGCTCCTTCAGTTTTTTGGCTGGATCATCTTCTTTCATAATGGATGTACCCACCAAAAATCCGTCATATCCTTTTAAAAACTCAATATCTTCTTTTGAAGATATCCCGCTTTCTGCTATCAAAACAGCTTTTGTATAATCTTTTAAAATAGGAAGCATCTCTTTGCTTTTGTTGATATCTATATCAAGAGTATCCAAATCTCTGTTGTTTACGCCAATTATCTCAAACTCTTTTACCTTTTCTATCTCATGCTCTTCAAAAATTTCCATCAATATCTCTAAACCAAGCTTTTTTGCCTCATAAGATATATCTTCAATCTGATATTTGTCTAAAATCCTTGCTATAAGAAGTATAGCATCCGCTTTATAAGCTCTTGCCTCATATACTTGAAGAGGATCTATTATAAAATCTTTTCTCATAACAGGTATATTTACAACGCTTTTTACATCTTCAAGAAAACTAAGTTTTCCATTGAAAAATTTCTCTTCTGTAAGGACCGATATAGCGCAAGCCCCAGCTTCTTGATATATGTAAGCTTGATCTTTTATATCAACATTTTTTATATGACCCATAGAAGGGGATGCTTGTTTTATCTCGGCTATGATAGGGGTTTTCATGACTTTTGATGATAGTATACTCTCTTTTAAAGACAAGGCGGGCTTTGCCTCTTTTATCCTGCCCAAAAGCTCATCAAAATAACTATAGGACTTGTTTAAGCTTTTCTTTTTATACTCTACTATCTCTTCTAAAAAGCCCATCAGCTAAGATGTTTTTTGAAAAAGTTCACAGCCTTTTCCCAGGCGTCTTTTGCAGCTTTTTCGTTGTAAACCTCTGGCCTTGTATCGTTTAGAAAAGCGTGATTTACACCTGGATATACGATAAACTCAGCGTTTATACCATGCTTCTTACACTCTTCTTTGGCTTTTTCTACATCAGAAAGTGGCACAAACTCATCTTTCTCAGCATGTATAGCTAAAACAGGTGCTTTTATAGAAGAAAAATCAATGGGAGCAAGTTGATAAAGAGCATAAAAAGGTACCAAGGCATCGGCGTATTTTCCAAAATACCATGTCAAAGTCCCACCACAACAAAAACCTGTTATACCTATCTTTTTAGCTCCTTGAGATTTTAAATAATCTATCGTTTCTTTTATTATCTCTTCTGCTTTTGATAAATCTGAAAATAGATGTTGCATGAGAGCTCCCGCATCGTTTGGGTTATCGGCGGTTTTACCATCGTAAAGGTCTGGGGCTACCACCATAAAACCTTCTTTGGCAAACCTATCTGTTATGTCTTTTATATGTGGCACAAGTCCCCACCATTCATGAAGGACTATAATAGCTTTATTACCTTCTCCAGACAAATAAGCTTTAGCCGTTTTTAGAGAGATTTCTTTTCCCATAAGACACCTCCTTCACACATTCTACAAAATATTTTACATTATCTTTAGATACATCTGGGGTTATACCATGCCCTAGATTTACCACAAAAGCAGTATCCCTTGGTATGCACATCACAAATTCTTCCACATGTTTTCTTATATTGTCTTTGTCTAACAAAAGTATCTGAGGTTCTAAATTGCCTTGGAAAACCAAATCCGGATAGCGTTTACAAACATCGTTTATGCAAACACTCCAATCCACGCTCAAAGCCTCAGCACCTAAATCAACAGCATCCTCTATATGAGAAGAAGAACCTCTAAAAAAGTATATGATAGGGGTGTTTGGATGTTTTTGTTTTATAGATTTTATGATAAAAGCATTGTACTTATGAACGTATTCTTTGTAGGCAAATCTCGATAAACTCATACTCCAAGAATCAAAGATTTGGATTACATCAGCCCCAGATTTGATTTGATTATCTATATACTCTACAAGAGCTTCAGATAACTTTTCCATCAAGATATGAAAATCTTTTTGGTTTTCATACATAAATACCTTTGTTTTGGTAAAATCCCTTGAGCTTTCTTTTTCTATCACATAAGAGGCCAACGTAAAAGGCGCTCCACAAAAACCTATCACAGGCACTGGGGATTTTTCTTTTAATACTTTTAAAAGCTCAAAAACATAACCCAAATCCTTTGCTATATCCTTTGATTTTAGGCTTTTAAAATCAAAATCGTGCTCTAACTTTGGACCTTCCCCAGCCTCAAAGGACACTTTTATACCCATTGGTTCTAACAATACAAGGATATCTGAGAACATGATTACAGCATCCACACTCAGTATATCCACCGGCTGAAGGGATACAACAGCGGCATCTTCTACATTTTTACAAAAATCCAAAAAACTTTTATACTTTTGCCTTATGGCTCTATACTCTGGTAAATATCTGCCCGCTTGACGCATCAGCCAAACCGGATATCTTTCTATAGGTTCTTTTTTTAGGCTTTTAAGGAAAATATCATTTTTCATTAGCGTATAGCTTCTATAAATCTATCGTACTCGTAAAGGGCTTCTAAGTAAATTCTTTCAACCCTATCTTTATTTAGATTGTATTTTGACACATAAAAATCTATCTTCTCTTTGTCTTGAAACTCAAAAGCTCTTACCAAATCAAGAAGCTCTGCAAACATATTCTTCCCTTCTATAAGGGCTTCTGCCACATCCGGAGAAACCGGTATATCTTCAAATATCTCTTGAAAGCTTTTTCCCAAAAGCACATCCATGAAAGATAAGATACCCACCATGTAAGCTGTGAGTGCTTTTGTGCTATCTATAAGTTTACAAACTTTCTCCATAAAATAGGCCCTAGCTACGGCTTTTTCCACGTATATATTTTTAGCTGGATTTGGCACTGAAGAAGATAAAAATATCAAGTTTACCCATTTCTTTAAATTGTTAAATCCAAGAAGGGTCACGGCTGCCTCCACAGATGAGACCTTTGAAGGTATTGCAAAAAAAGCGGAGTTTATAAATTTCAATATGCTAAAAGTAAGCTCTGGTGATCTTTTTATTATATCTATAGCCTCCTTTATATCTTCTGGTGTTCTTAACTTTATAAAGAGCTCCGTTATCATAGAAGATGGTTTTTCAATCCTGTTTATATTTAATTTTTTAGGAGATTCTATATAATAACCCATATAGTAGGAAAACAGTTCATTCTTTAAAGCTATGTCCATTTCCTCCATAGAGTTGATATCTTTACATATGAGGCTAATACCCATGTTTACATAAGGAGCATAAACCTCTGGATTTAACGATACTGGCACCATTATGAAAGATATTCTTTTCAAAATATTATCAGATATTTCTGATTCCCCAGGGTTAAAATTGAAAACACATATGCTTATATTCTCTACGCTTAATTTTTCAAAGACATCTTCTATATAGCTTAACGTATAAGAAAAAGAGAGTTTTTTATAGTCAAGAATGCAAACAAGCTTCATGTCTTTCTCAACGCGTGGAAGGAAATCGTTGTATATAAAATCAACATCTATCCCTACATCTATGAAAGTGCTAAATCCGTGGGTTAACTTTCTAAAATCAAACTCTATAAGAGAACTAAGAATAACAGCAGCATCGTTTTGAACAAACTCATCTTCACTTTCTAAAGAAAACTTATAGCCAAATGTTGAAAAATCCCTATTTACAATAGACTCTCTTTTTAATTTAGTAACTAACATGTATAACATTATAATATATTCGGCTTTAGTCTTGCATTTCTTCTAAAACGGACTCCCTTTTTAACGTGATCTTTCCAGTGGTGGCCATCTCCTTTATGCCAAAAGGTCTTACTAAGTTTAAAAAAGCTTTTATCTTTTCACTATCTCCTGTTAGCTCTATCATTATACTGTTTTGAGAAATATCCACCACCTTACCTCTAAAAATCTGGGCTATTCTAAGTATCTCATCTCTTTCTTTATGAGAAGGAGCATGCAACTTTATAAGCATAAGCTCCCTCTCAACCCTCGGTACATCTGTCAAATCCCTTACCTTTACCGTATCTATCAACCTTCTTAACTGTTTTATCATCTGGTCTATAACTATATCATCACCTTTTACCTCTATCGTTATACGTGATAGGTTTGCTTCTGAGGTATCGCCTACGCTGAGACTTTCTATGTTGTAGCCTTTACCAGCAATCAAAGTTGCTATGCGGGCCAAAACCCCAAATTCGTTGTTTACTAATATGCTTATGATGTGCTTTCTGGTCTCGCCCTTTTTGATCTCTCTTTTAGGTCTTCCGTTTATTGCCTCCATTTCTTCTCCTCTATCCTACTAAATACATTGTTTCAGCTTCTACATTCTTGCCATCGGAAAGTAGCATATCCTTATAGCTTTTTCCAGCAGGTACCATAGGTAAGCAGTTTTCTTCTCTGTCTACTATCACTTCCACCAACACAGGTTTATCGTTTACGTTTTTGGCTTTTAAGAGTATATCTTTTAGCTCTTTCGGGTTGTCAGTTCTCATGCCTATAGCACCGCAGGCTTCTGCGAGTTTTACAAAATCTGGCTGGAAAGACAAATCAACTTCAGAGTATCTTTTGTTGTAAAAAAGTTCTTGCCATTGGCGAACCATACCGTAATAAGCGTTATTCAATATTATTACCTTTATAGGTATGTTGTAGTGAGCTGCAGTTATAAGTTCTTGCATCGTCATCAAAAATGAACCATCTCCATCTATTATAAAAACATCTTTATCTGGCCTTGCAATTTTTGCACCTATACCCGCTGGCAAACCAAAGCCCATTGTACCAAGTCCACCAGAGTTTATAAACTGCCTTGGGAAAGAATACTTATAAAACATAGCGCTCCACATTTGATGCTGTCCTACCCCTGTAGCAATTATAGCGTTTCCCTCGGTCACATCGTATATAGTTTCTATGAGAAACTGAGGTTTTATAACCTTATCAGAAGGCTTGTAAGACAATGGGTAAGCTTTTTTCCAAGCATCTATTTGTTCAAGCCATGCTTTTCTTTCATCTTCGTGCACTATCTTAGAATTTTTGTTTTTGATCTCCTCTATAAGTCTTACCAATACGCTTCTTATATCACCTACTATAGGTACATCCACAGTAATGTTCTTCGATATAGAGGCTGGGTCTATATCTATGTGTATTATCTTGGCAAAAGGAGCAAACTCATCCACTTTACCAGTGACCCTATCATCGAAGCGAGAGCCTACAGCAATAAGAAGGTCTGAGTGGTAAACTGCCATGTTAGCATAGTATGTACCGTGCATACCTAGCATCCTTAAAGAAAGTGGATGCCTTTCATCAAAAGCTCCTTTACCCATATTTGTAGTGGTCACTGGGATTTTCATAAGCTCCGCAAGTTCTGTAATTTCTGCATTCGCTTCTGCTGCTACCGCACCACCACCTACGTAAAGCACAGGTCTTTTGGCTTCTAATATGAGCTGAGCTGCTCTTTTTATTTGCTGAGGATTTCCTTCTATGTGAGGCTTATAACCCGGTAAAGAGTTTATAACTTCTTCATCAGAGGGTATCTCTACGTCTGTCATGGTTTGGGTAATATCTTTTGGAATATCCACCAAAACAGGCCCAGGCCTTCCGGTTCTTGCTATATAAAAAGCCTGTCTTATGATAAGGGGTAAATCTTCTACTCTTTTCACCAAAAAGTTATGCTTTGTCACAGGCCTTGTCATCCCTACTATATCTACCTCTTGAAAAGCATCGTTTCCTATCAAAAACGTAGGTACTTGGCCCGTTAAAAATACCACTGGCACAGAATCCATATAAGCATCTGCTATAGCAGTAATTAGGTTTGTAGCACCGGGGCCTGATGTAGCTAAAGCCACACCTACTTTTCCAGATGCTTTGGCATATCCTTCTGCCATATGTCCAGCACCTTGCTCATGTCTTGCCAATATGTGTTTTATTTTATTTATTCTATATAAAGCATCGTATATTTCCATATTTGCACCGCCAGGTATACCAAATATAACATCAACGCCTTCTTTTAAAAGCGTCTCAATAACAACATCGGCTCCTTTACGCATTGCCATAGCCAAAACCTCCAATTTTAATAAATCTTAAATATAATACGCTTTTGTTAAAAAACTATAAATTTTCTTCTTCATCTTTTAAAAGCTTAAAACTAACACTGTCCACTAGGGCCTTCCAAGAGGCATCTATAACGTTGTAAGAGACACCCACAGTACCCCAAGTTCTGATTCCATCAGTGGACTCTATAAGCACCCTAACTTTTGCAGAGGTCCCTTCGGTTTCATTTACTATTCTAACCTTATAATCTATAAGCTCTAAAGACTCAAGGTTCGGATAGATATCTATCAAAGCTTTTCTAAGGGCGTTGTCCAATGCGTTTACAGGGCCATTTCCTAAAGCTGCGGTATGTTGGTAAGTATCTCCTATTTTTATCCTAACTGTAGCTTCTGAGAGCTCCTCGTGATTTTTACTAAAAACTTCCACTTTATAAAAATCTAACTCAAAATAATCTTTTGCAATACCAAAATGCTTTTTAAGAAGAAGTTCTAAAGATGCATCGGCCGCTTCAAACACATATCCTTCTTTTTCAAGGTTTTTAATATGCTCCACAAGCTTTATAACATCTGGAGAGTTTTCATCTACACTGAGACCAAACTCTTTTAGTTTATAAAGTATGTTACTTCTACCAGCCATATCGGAGATGGTTATTTTCCTTACGTTTCCCACAAGCTCTGGCCTTATATGTTCATACATATCAGTTTTTTTGCTCACCGCTGAAGCATGCACACCAGCTTTATGGGCAAAAGCGCTCGCTCCCACATAAGGCATATTTTTTGGAAGAGGCACATTTGATACCTCTGAAACAAACCTTGCAAGCTCTGTGAGATTTCTCAAAGATTCCTCTGGTACAGTTTGAAATCCCATCTTTAAAGAAAGCGCTGGTATTATAGAGCAAAGGTTTGCATTGCCTGTTCTTTCACCTATGCCGTTTATAGTCCCATGCACTTGTCTACAGCCCATCTTTATAGCTATAAGAGAGTTAGCCACCGCACACTCTGCATCGTTGTGAGCATGTATGCCTATGTTTGCATTTTTAAACCTATCAAACACCTCTTTAAATATTTCTATCATTTCAAAAGGAAGCGTACCGCCGTTGGTATCGCAAAGCACCACCCAATCAGCCCCTGCATCAAAAGCTACCTCTATCGTTTTTAAAGCATAATCCTTATTTGATTTAAAACCATCAAAAAAATGCTCCGCATCAAATATAACTTCTCTTCCTTCTTTTTTTAAAAAAGATATGGTATCGTATATCATATTTAGATTTTCTTCTAAGGTGGTGTTTATAGCATCTAGTACATGATAATCCCAAGATTTACCAAATATGGTAATAGCTGGTGTTTGAGCTTTTAAAAGCGATAACACTTGAGGATCTGAAGAGGCTGTTAGAGCTTTTTTTCTTGTAGAACCAAAAGCCACTATCTTGGCATGTTTTAAAGATACATGTTTAATCTTTTCAAAGTAAAATGTATCTTTTGGATTTGAACCAGGCCAGCCAGCTTCTATATAATCTATACCAAAATCATCTAAATGTTTTGTAATAAGTAGTTTATCTTCTAAGCTAAAGTTCACCCCTTCCGACTGTGAGCCATCTCTTAGCGTCGTATCGTAAATGTAAACTTTCTCCATAAGTATATTATATATATTAGTTTTCAAGATTTTAAAATATAAATCATAAAACCACCAAATCAAGGCTTATGGAAGACATAACATTTGGATATCCTTTTTCTATATAAACTATATTTTCAAGCCTTACACCAAAGTGGTTTGGCAAGTATATGCCTGGTTCTATAGTAAATACATATCCATCTTCTATGATATCCTCAGATGTCTTATAAACTCTTGGCTCTTCATGTATTTCAAGGCCAACTCCATGTCCAGTAGAATGTGTGAAATAATCTCCATATCCTTTTGATGCTATATAATCCCTTGCTGCTAAATCCACATCTTTTAGAATATTACCAGATTTAGCTTTTTCTATGGCAAAAAGGTGAGCATCTTTTACGATGTTATAAACTTTTAAAAACTCATCTGAGGGCTTTCCTACGTGAAAGGTCCTTGTAAAATCAGTGGCATAATGGCCCCATATAAGCCCCATATCCACTAGAAGAGGTTTATCCTTTTCTATAACATCAAAAGAAGTCTCATGATGAGGCACAGCTGAATTTTTGCCAGTAGCCACTATTGTATCAAAACTCTCTTTTTGGGCTTTTTCTTTTAAAAACTCACATACAACAAAATCTTTTACATCTTTTTCATTCATACCAGGTTTTACAAAATCAAGAAGCCTTTTATAAACAGCATCTGATTTTGCTACACCTTCTTTCATTATGTTTATTTCTTCTTTTGATTTTACTTTTCTAAGGAAAAAAGTAGGGTCTTTTTCAAAAGATAAGTTTATATATTTTGAAAGCTCTTCGTAAAAAGAGTAAGAAACTGTTTTATCTATGTGTATAGAATCTATGTTTTTGGTTTTTAAAAACTTTGAGATAAACTCTAAAAAATTTCCCTCTATATTTATCACTTCCATATGTTTTATCTTTTCTTTTGCCCCTTCTATATACCTTGAGTCTGTAAAAAAGAAAAATTCGCCTTCCAAACAAAGCACATAAGCGTTTGAGGATTTAAACTTAGATAGATATAAAACGTTTGGTTTGTAGGTTACTAAAAAGCTATTTATATGTTTTTCTTTTAAAAGCCCATAAAACTTTTCCAAAATATCTTTCATCTTTTCCTCGAACTTCCAATACCAAGTTTTGCCCTATACTTTGCCACAGTGCGCCTTGATATATTTATACCGTAATTTCTTAAGATCTCTTCTATATCTTTATCGGTATATACAGTTTCTTCGTTTTGAATGAGTTTTTTTATCATGTTTAATATCTCCTCTTGACTTTTTGAGGATACGCTCTCTCTCACAAAAAAAGATCTTAGCTTAAATACCCCTTTTGGCGTTTTTACATACTTTGAATTTACAAGCCTTGAAACAGTGGATATAGAAATACCAAACTCATTTGCCACATCTTTTAGCATCAAGCTTTTAAGAGGCTTATCTTTTAAAAAGAAGTCTTGTTGTCTTTCTACAACAATCTTTGTAAGCTCTTTTAGAAACTTCCTTCTTAAGTTTATGGCTTCTACAAACCTTCTAGCCCTTTGTTTTAAATATCTTTCAAGCTCTTTGTCCTCTAAGCTCTCTTCTATATTTTCTTGAGAAATATCTACATAGTTATCAAATATATCGTATAAAATCTCCCCTTGATCTATCTCTATTACGATATCCACTTTAGAGGGTAAAAGGTTTGTTTTATCTATCTGAATGGGTGTTTTTTTGAGACTTGAGAAAAACTCCATAGCCTCTTTAGGTATTTTTTTTCTTTCTTCTAAATCTTTTAAATATTTTATATACTCTTTCTTGTCTTTGTAATAAGTCCTTATCTGAAGTTCCATGTACTCAAAAGGATTTAAAGAACCGTGCCCTATGGGCTCTATCTCCATCACAAAAGCTCTGGCATCATCTACGACATCCCAATCTACGCCAAAATGATTTTTTATATCCTCTAACGTCTCAAGAGATATAAAACCACTGCTATCTAGAGAATATACTATTTCTTTGGCTATCTCTTTTTCTATATCCTCTAGCTCTTCATTTATAGCCTTTATAAGATGCTCCTTGTAAGAGTAAGAGTAAGCTATATTTTGGGTGTAGTCTTCTTTGTTTATAAAAAACTTTTTCGGCGGTTTTAGTACTTTTAGTTTTAAAAAAGGATTTAGCTTCTCTTCTACTTTAAGCTCTTGCTCTAAATCTGTTGCAGTATCTTGTAGAAGCTCAACATTTTGACTTAGTACAAAAAATAGGTTTAAACCTATTTTAATTTCAAGCTTTTGATTTAGGTTTATACCTTCTGGACACATTCGTCTGAACTCTCAGATCTTACACAAAGCTCTATCGGCATAATCTTTTTAAAAGCCTCAAACCCATTTTCTAACATCTCTTTAGCTTTAGGGCTATCTGTATATTTTACATGGGATTCAAGCATAGACCTTATAAGCTCTATATCTTCTTCGGTTATATCTTGCACCAGCACGTAAGATGTGTTTATATGCTTTTCCAAAACCCCTTCTTTGTCGTAGAAATAGGCTATACCACCAGTCATACCAGCACCTACGTTGTAGCCAAAATTCCCTATATTTACAACAACACCGCCTGTCATATACTCAAGTGCATGATGACCCACTCCTTCTACCACCGCTTTTGCACCACTGTTTCTAACGGCAAAACGTTCACCCACAGACCCAGCTATGTAAAGCTCACCACCGGTGGCACCATATAATATAGTGTTTCCAGCCAAGACAAAAGGCTTATCAGCATAATAAAAAGGTCTTATAGATATAATACCCCCGTGCATTCCCTTTCCTACATAATCGTTTGCCATACCTTTTAAAAATAAGTTTATACCTTTGTGGTTAAAAGCTCCAAAACTTTGGCCTGCAACGCCTTCAAAATAAAGGTTCAACGTGTTTGATGGCAAGCCCTTATCTTTATGATAAATAGCCGTATAATAACTTATGGTAGCCCCCACACTTCTATCTATGTTTGTGATTTTGTAATGCCTTTCAACAGGTGTTTGGCTTTTAATAAACTCTTCTAATTCTTCGGCTATAAAATCGTTTAAAGTTTTTTCAGGGTTGTCGTTTCTTTCAAAGGTCCTAAACCTTGGAGCATCTTTTGGATAGCCTTTTGTGAATACATCAAGCTTTAGTCTGGACGGTCTTGGTTCTAAAAGCTCAAGACGACCTATTATATCGTTTAGACTTTTGTATCCCATAGATGAGAGTATCTCTCTTACTTCCCTAGCCAAAGCCTTAAAATAAGCAGCCACTCCTTCTTTGGTGCCACTAAACTTAGCTCTTAGCTTTGCATCTTGGGTAGCCACACCTGTAGGGCATGTGTTTAAGTGGCATTGACGGGCCATCACACAGCCTTCTGCTATCATGGCAGCGGTACCAAAACCAAACTCTTCTGCACCTAAAATAGCACCTATTATCACATCCTTACCAGTTCTAAAACCACCATCTACCCTTACGCTAACCCTATCCCTTAAAGCGTTTTCCATAAGGGTTTTTACGGTATCGTAAAGACCTATTTCCCAATAGTTACCAGCATTTTTTATAGAGCTAAGAGGAGATGCTCCAGTACCTCCTTCGGTACCACTCACTTGTACGATATCAGCATAAGCTTTTGCAACACCAGAGGCAATGGTGCCAATGCCAGATTCACTAACAAGCTTCACAGATATACGAGCCTTTGGATTTGCTTTTTTAAGATCGTTTATAAGCTGTGCCAAATCCTCTATAGAGTATATATCGTGATGAGGTGGTGGTGATATGAGGGTTATCCCTTCTTGGGCATATCTTATCTTAGCTATGTAGGGACTTACCTTTTTACCAGGAAGTTGACCACCTTCACCGGGTTTTGCCCCTTGTGCTATTTTTATCTCTATATCGGTGGCAGAAGCAAGATAAGTAGGGGTCACACCAAATCTACCTGAAGCCACTTGTTTTATAGCGCTGTTTTTCTCGGTAAAATACCTTTCTGGGTCTTCTCCACCTTCACCGCTGTTTGATTTCATACCAAGCATATTGGTAGCCATTGCAAGTACTTCATGAGCTTCTGGAGAAAGCGCTCCCAAAGACATAGCACCTGTCACAAAACGCTTTAGTATCTCTTCTTCGGGTTCTACCTCTTCTATAGGTATTGGGCTTTTAGCTTTTTTATAATCCAAAAGATGATGTATAAACGTTGGATGCTCTTCGTTGGCAATCTTAGAAAACTCAAGATAATCTTTATAATCAAGGGTTTCCAAATACTTATGAAGAGCTCTTACCACATGAGGAGACCAAGCGTGGTAAACACCGCCTTTTCTAAACTTCAAATCACCCCCATAATCAAGGGTTGGTTTTTCGCTGTTAAAAGCAAAATCATGTCTTTTTATAATAGATTCTTCTATTTGCTCTATACCATCCGCTTCTAACGTAACGGGAGTACCAGTAAAATATTCATCCACAAAATCCTTGTTAAGACATACGGAGTCAAATATCTCAGCCCCTTGGTAAGAGTTGAGCGTTGCTATACCCATTTTAGCCATTATCTTGAGAATACCATCTTCAAGGGCTTTTTTATAATTTTTCAACACACGCTCGTAGTTTTCAGGATAAGTGTGATATAAGGTTTCATAAAGAAGATATGGATAAACCGCAGATGCTCCGTATCCTATAAGACATGCAAGAGAATGTGTATCTCTTACTTCTCCAGTTTCTACGATAAAGCTTACCTTCTGCGATAAGCCAAGCTTAGCAAGATGTCTTACGGAGGCACTAACCCCCAAAAGGCTTGGTATAGCTACGTTCTTTTCATCAACACCTTTATCAGAAAGAATTATTATATCTGCACCTTCTTTTACAGCTTGCTCTACTAAATGAGTAAGCACTTCTAAGCCTATCTTCAAATCTACAATAGGTATACCTTCATAAACAGCGTCCATCAATATATCTGAAACCCTTTCAAAACCTTTTAAATCCTGAAGGGCCTGTATGTTATCGCTTCTATGCTTTGGATAGCATAAAGATATACGTTTTACTTTAAAATTCTTCTGATTTTCTATAGCTTTTATGTGATATGGCAAAAGCACCGGAGAATCTATTTGAAATCTTTTAGCATGCTGAGGAGTTTCTACAAGAAAGTTTCTCTTATGCCCTAGGTTCATTTTCAAGCTCATAACAAAGCGTTCTCTTATAGAATCTATAGGAGGGTTTGTAACTTGAGCAAATCTTTGTTTAAAGTATCTAAATAGGAGTACTGGCTTTTCGTTTAAAGGAGGTAGTGGTGTATCATCTCCCATTGAAAATGTATATTCCTTACCTTCTTTTGCCATATAGTCTATTTGATTTTTAAGCTCTTCTGTTGTATAGCCAAAATAAGCCTGTAAGCGTGTAAGCGTATCTTTGTCTACATGCTCATCTTCTAACGTTCTATCTTTTATAATATCCTCAAGCCTTAGAAGATTTTCTTCTATCCATTTTTTATAAGGGTTTTTCTTTGATATATCTTCTAGTATTTCTTGGGTGGTTTTTAGGCTTTTAGTGGAAGTATCTATAAGGATAGTATCACCTGGAGAAAGTCTTGAGCTTTCTTTTATATCAGAAGGGTCTATATTTACCATGCCCACTTCAGAACCAAGTATTACTATGTTGTCTTTTGTGATTATGTATCTTGAAGGTCTTAGCCCGTTTCTATCTAAGTGAGCACCCACTTTTACACCATCGGTAAATACGATGGCAGCTGGTCCATCCCAAGGTTTCATAAGTAAGGATTTGTATTCAAAAAATGCCCTTATATCGTCTTTTAGTGTATCGTCGTTTTCCCAAGCAGGTGGTATTAGCATATTTATAGCATGTTCTACTGGGTACTCTGTTAACACTAAAAGCTCAAAAACTTTATCCAAAGAAGCAGAATCGCTTTCATCATACTCTACTATAGGTTTTATAAGTTTTATGTTGTCTTCTAAAAGCTTATGGTAAAGCTCAGATTGAATAGCCATCATCCAGTTTCTATTGCCGTTTATTGTGTTTATCTCACCATTGTGGGCTAAATATCTAAAAGGTTGCGCCAGATTCCAGTTTGGAAACGTGTTTGTAGAA
The DNA here is from genome assembly GCF_000213785.1 of Hydrogenobaculum sp. 3684. Classification (NCBI taxonomy): domain Bacteria; kingdom Pseudomonadati; phylum Aquificota; class Aquificia; order Aquificales; family Aquificaceae; genus Hydrogenobaculum; species Hydrogenobaculum sp. 3684. The sequence continues at coordinate 1,124,718 of NC_015557.1, forward strand.
TACCTTTGATGAAATAGGCATATGGAAGATTCTATATCTTCATCTTCTAAATCTTTGTAAAAATGATCTATCTGATAAGCCACAAACATGCCTTTATAAACTATCGTCTTAGAAGACAAAGAAGGTATGTATATTTTAAGCTCTTTTTTTAGGCTTTTACGAAGAAAATACAAAGCAAGCTCTTTGTGTTCTATGCCTTCCAAATCAAGAAGCATTTGTTTTATAACAGGCATCGTCTCAAGGGCACTTTTACCAAGGGCAGATTTATCTATGGGTACATCTCTAAAACCTATAAGTTTAAAGCCCATTTTTTTGGCTATGTCTTCTACTTTTGATGTATCGTTGTTTTTCAAAAATAAAACACCTACTCCAAGGTTTTCTACAGAAGATATCTCAAAACCAAGCCTATCTATCTCTTTTTGAAAAAATTTATGAGGTATTTGTATTAGTATGCCAGCACCGTCTCCGGTTTTACCATCAGCACCAACTGCTCCTCTATGAGTTAGATTCTTGACAGCTTCAATACCATATTTTACAATCTTATTGGATTTTTTACCGTTTACATCGCAAATAAAACCAACACCGCAAGAGTCTTTTTCTTGCATTAGCTTACCTCCAAACATTGTAGACAAATATTATAACTCTATTGAAAAAAAATGTACTAAACAAAATCACAAAACTAAAACTATCTTTTATCATTGAAAAAGCTAAAAAACTTTTTAGTATCTCTTCATGGCTTTTGATGTTAAAAAAATAAACGAAGAAGGCGTTATAGATAGCGCTATATATATACTAAACAAAAATATGCCCATATGCTCCCCCACAGATACTATCTATGGAGTACTAGCAATAGACAACGAAGAAGCTCAAGAGCTTCTTTACAAAATAAGAAGGCCCTCAAAAAAACCGTTTCTTAGGCTTTTACCAGATATAGATTTTTTAGAAATGTATGGATTTAAACCAAACGATAAAGTTTTTGAGTTATCCAAGTTAGAAGGTGTTAGTATCATAATAAAAGCCCAAGACAAAAGCTTAGGTTTTAGAATACCACAAAAGGGTTTTATAAAAGAGCTTTTAGATAAACTTAAAAAACCCCTTTTAGCACCTTCTTGCAACAAAGAAGGAGAGCCTCCTGCAAAATCCATAGAAGAGGCTATAAGCTATTTCAAAGATGAAATACCTTTATACATAGATGGGGGTTTTATAGAAAGCCCACCTTCAACAATAGTAGAAATAGAACAAAATACCATAAAAATAGTAAGAGAAGGCATGTCTATAGATAAAGTAAAAGAGCTTATAAATAAACTCTAATCCAAATATTTTTCTATTATAGCTGCTATTTCGTTTAATCTTTCATATATGGAAAGTTTTAGATAGTTTAGATGTATACTATCAAGTTTATCCATTTTTTCTATATCTTTCAATACATTTTCCACAATATTCATTATAACCATCTCAGCGTTGGTAAAATATCCGTTAAATGTGCTATTTTTTGTCTTTTTCTCCAACTCCTCAAGTTTTGCTGTATACCTTGCTACCCTTTCTATATGATCTATTGCCCTTATGGCATCCTCATCAAGATCCTTATATTTAAGCTCGTTTAATTTCTCTTGAATCATCTTCCTCATGCTATTTATAAAAACCTTGTCAAGCTCCAAAGACTTATCTTTCGCCTCTTGCATCTTATATTAATATAATTAACATCTTACTATATTATATGGTAAACATCATATATATTATGTAATTTTATCACTGAATAACCAAAGCTTAACATTTATCTTAAAAGCATAAACCAATAGGAGGTAGTTGTATGAAAAAACTTTTACTGGCAGCGGCCATTTTCACAAGCATAGGGTTAACATCGGCAAATGCCAAAACCCTTTATCAGGAGTTGGGTGGATATGATGCCATATCCGCCGTTACTAAGACCTTGGCTACTAAGCTTGTACAAGACCCAAAGCTTGGCGTCTATTTTAAAGGGTTAAACACCCACCACAAAGAAGTCGTTGTAAACAATCTCACTGACTTTTTATGCAGTGTCACCGGAGGACCTTGTATATACACTGGAGAAAACATGGAAGAAGCTCACGCTGGCCTTGGTATAACAGATTCGGACTGGAATAGGTTTGTTAAAATAACAGAAAGCGTATTAGACGAATATAGAGTGCCGCCAAAATTACAAAAAGAGCTATTGGAAAGATTGGTTCCTCTTAAGCCATACATAGTACAAAAGCAAAGCTACTAAAAAAACAATAGCCACGCCTAAGCGTGGCTATATTCAAATTATTTATCATTGAAAATCTATAACAATCAACAATATTAATAAGTATGGAAACTGTAAGCTTGATAAATCTTTTCCCATTTGCAAATAAAGATTTTCAAGATGAGCTAAAAAAATTTTCCACTTTTGTGAATCTTCCAAAAGGAACTATGGTAGGGTATCCTGGTGCTAGATGCGACTTTACACCGATTGTGATAGAGGGTTATTTAAAAGTATATGCAATGTTAAACAATGGCAAAGAAATATTTTTATATAAAATAGGTCCTGGAGAGACATGTATGCTGACAAACCTTGCAATTTACAAAAACAGGCCTTATCCGGCATATGCAGTTTGCGAAACAGATGTAATAGGTTTTACAATACCATCTCAAGTAGCCAACGCTTGGTTTGAAAAGTATTCTTATTGGAGAAACTTTGTCTTAGATACAGTAGTAAAAAACGCTTACGAGGTATTTTTTGTATTAAACGAAATAATGTCAAAACCACTAGAACAAAGACTTAGAGAATATCTCGTTGAAAACGCCAACAACCAAATGGTAGTAAATTGCACTCATGAAGATATTGCAAAAGATATAGGTACGGCAAGAGAAGTAGTTTCTAGGCTTTTAAAAGAATTAGAAAAACAAGGGCTCTTAGAATTAAAAAGAGGAAAAATACATATAAGAGGCGATTTATAAAAATAAAAAAGACAGTTTTTGGTAAAATAGTAGTTTATGAAGGATTATATACCAAAAGATATTGAACAAGAAGTTTTGGAAAACTGGATTAAGTCAAATATATATACTGTTAAAAGCCCAAAAAAGGCTTTTAGCATGGTGATACCCCCACCAAACGTCACTGGTTCTCTTCACATAGGACACGCTTTAAACATCACCATCCAAGACATAGTGGCGAGATTTAAAAGAATGCAAGGCTACGATGTGGTATGGGTGCCAGGATTTGATCATGCTGGTATAGCCACTCAGTTTGTGGTGGAAAGGGAGCTTTCAAAAGAAAATAAATCAAGACTTGAAATAGGAAGGGAAGAATTTTTAAAAAGAGTATGGCAATGGGTTTATAAATCAAGAGACAACATCAAAAACCAAGTAAAAAGATTAGGAGCTTCTGTAGATTGGTCAAGAGAACGCTTTACGATGGACGAAGGATTTTCAAGAGCCGTAAGACATGCTTTTAAAAAACTCTACGAAGAGGGTCTTATAAAAAAAGACACATACATTATAAACTGGTGTCCAAAAGATCTGACGGCTCTTTCTGATTTGGAAGTAGAACACGAGGAAGAAAAAGGGAAACTTTATTACATAAAATACCCAGTGTTAGATAGCACCGAATATATAGTTGTAGCCACCACAAGACCAGAAACGATGCTTGGAGACGTGGCGGTGGCTGTAAATCCAAACGATGAAAGATACAAACACCTTATAGGTAAAAAACTAAAACTTCCTTTGGTAGATTGGCAAAGAGAAGATATGTCTGGTAACCAAGTAAGCCCCGAAATACCAGTTATAGCAGATGAGTTTGTGGATATGGAGTTTGGTACAGGGGCCGTTAAGATCACACCGGCTCACGATCCAAACGACTATGAAGCAGGCTTAAGACAAAACCTTCCCATAGTAAAAATAATGGATGAAAAGGCAAAACTTACAAAAAACGCAGGTAGATTTGAAGGTTTAGATAGATACGAAGCAAGACAAAAAATAGTAGAAGAGCTTAAGAGTTTAGGGCTTTTAGAAAAAGAAGAAGAGCATACCCATGCTGTCGGGAAATGCTATAGATGTAAAACCACTATAGAACCCATGGTATCCACCCAGTGGTTTTTAAAAGTCTCTAATAAAAAAGATGAGTTTTTAGAGGTTGTTAAAAGCCAAAAAACGAGGTTTATACCACCAAACTGGGAGAAAAACTACAACGAGTGGATGGAAAACATAAAAGATTGGTGCATATCACGTCAAATATGGTGGGGCCATAGAATACCAGTATGGGAATGTAAAGACTGCAAAAAAGAATCTATTTATACCGACGAAGATTTTAACTACGTCCAAGATAAACTTATTTTTAATCTTTTGGCAGATGGTAAGATAAAAAAGGTTTTTACACCAAAAGAGATAGATGATATCCTAAACGGTAAGAATTTTGTACACCCTGAGATGTCAACCCTTGATTTTTACAAGCATTTTGCCTACAAAAAATACTATTCTACTGGTATAAACGAGTTTTCTATATGGCAATACATGGCCACCAGAAGAGACTTATACAAATACCATAAGGATATAAAGAGTTTTGAGATTTTATTAAAATGTAAACACTGTGGTTCTACAAACATAAAACAGGTAGAGGATGTGCTTGATACATGGTTTTCATCCGCTTTATGGCCCTTTGGAGTCTTTTCTTGGCCAGAGCCAAACCACGATTTAGATGTTTGCTATCCAAATAGCCTTTTGGTAACGGCTTTTGACATACTCTTTTTCTGGGTGGCTCGCATGATCATGATGAGCAAAATGCTAAACGACAAAGAACCCTTCAAAGATGTCTATATACATGCTCTTATAAGGGATGAAAAAGGTCAAAAAATGTCAAAAACCAAAGGAAACGTCATAGACCCCATAGATGTAATAGAAAAATACGGAGCGGATAGCCTAAGATTTACACTGGCTTCTTTGAGCTCTGCTGTAAGGGATATAAAACTTTCTGAACAAAAGTTTGAGGCAAGTAAGTTTTTTGCCAACAAGATATGGAACGCCGCCAAATTTGTAATATCAAACACCCCTGAGAATTTTCTCCAAGACATAATATACGGGGATATGTATGAAAAAGAAGATTATTGGATCATTACAGCCCTAAACCTCACCATAGGACAAGTGACAGAATACCTTGAACATTATCAGTTTTCCCATGCTGCTCAAAGTATCTACAACTTTTTCTGGAATGAATTTTGCGATTGGTATATAGAGTTTTCAAAAATCCGCATATACGAAAAGCCCATAGAAATAAAAGAAGACATGACAGACGAAGAAAAATCACAGATAGAACAAATAAACAACCAAATCCAAAAGAAAAAACTTACCGCTTTAGCAGTGCTAAACACCGTCCTATCAAAAGCCCTAAGACTTTTACACCCTTTTATGCCCTTTATTACAAGCTACATACACGACAAGACCATCTTCAACGACAAAGATATATCTTTAAAAGAGTTTCCGGCTTTTGATAAAGAAGCTATAGATATTAAAAGCTATGAAACCATAGAAAGACTAAAAAGATTGATTTCTTTTATAAGAAAGATAAAATCTGATTTTAAGATAGAATCAAAGATAGATATGTATTTTGAAAGCCATAGCTCAAAAGAGTTTTTAGAAGAGTTTAAACCCCACATAGTAAGTCTTTGTAAATTAAGCTCCTTTGATATACCCACAGATAAAACCAACATGCTATCAATACCTTTTGAAGATATAACACTATATATACCAGAAAAAGACTTCGACAGAGATGCCCTTCTAAAAGACTACGAAAAAGCATTAAAAGACATAGAAAAACAACTTTCTATATACGCATCAAAGCTTGAAAACAAAAACTTTATAGAAAAAGCACCTCCAGAGGAAGTAGAAAAAGCAAAAACCACAAAAGAAAAATTAGAAAAAGAAAAAGAAAACGTACAAAAGCTTATAGCTATACTAAAATTTGGTAAAATATGAATATGGTAAAAAGACTTTTACTACTTTTTGGTTTTGGGCTTTTAATAAGCTCTTGCGCCCAAATAGAGGTGAAAAGCACAGGCCCCAACAGACTAGCAGAGCTCACAAAACCTATTCAAAACATCATACCTAAGAAAAAACCTCAAAAACCGCCACAGCCAAAAGTAGAATCAATATACCCAGTAAACGCCAAGCCCGTATACGTTGGAAAAAAAGTATACTTTTACACAGAATGCGGATCTATGGTACAAGCGGTAGAACCTGGTCAGGTTATATACTCAGGCAATACACTTAAAGCCTACAACTACATAGTCCTTATCAAAACCCCTCAAAACTTAGTGGACGTATATACATATCTTGGTAAAGTATTTGTAGCAAAGGGAGATTACGTTAAAAAAGGTGCCATCATCGGGGAAGTTGGTGTAGACCCTATAGACAACGTATGTAAGCTTTTGTATGAAACCAGAAATACAAACGGTGATATAATAAATCCAGTGTTTTAAGCTTTTAAAAGCTAAAAAATAAGCGGTGTTATAATTGCTTTATTTTATCTTGTGAGGCGAAAACTAAGGAAGATTTTACAAAAGCTAGACATCACGACATTAGTGCAAACACAAATTTAAACAAGCCCCCTTGCCGGGAGCTCAAGTTAAATATATCAGCTTCTTCTATTACCTGAAAACTCCAAGAATAAGAATAGAATATTTACAAAAAGGTTAAGCACATCAAGATACAAAGCCAAAGCCAAAGATACTGCTGGAGCGTCTGGATCCATGCTTAAAATGCGGGCTGTATCGTAGCTCACATACAAACTAAATAGCACTGTGGCGACTATGGATATAACAAGAGCTACAACACCAGAATGGAAAAATAAGTTTAGTAAGCTTGCCACCACTATAGCTATAAGACCAGCAAACAAAAATCCGCCCATGCCAAGCACATTCACCCTAAAAACGATAGGCACTAAGCTCATACCTACAAACGTAGCTGCGGTGGTAACCAAAGCATAGACTATTGCGGCAGGGTTTACTGCCAAAGCTAAAGAAAGTATAGGAGCTAACGTAAAGCCTGTAATGAAGGTAAATACGTTTAGAAGTATAAAACCTGGCAAAGCCATATCTTTGTTTTGACCCACTATGGATGTGGCAAATACAAGCACAAACTCAAGTATAGCAAACAACCAAAAATGGCTTGCCACCATTATCACATGAGAAAGCCCTACCACACTTCCCACTACGGCCGAAGCTATAGAAAAAGCCAAAAGCCCATATACTTTACTAAGTAACCCGTAATCCCTCGTTGTAACACTATTAAACCTTTCCATGTATTTAAATATAAAAAAATTAGCAAATATTATATGATATATATCAAACCTTATAAAAACGCCAAGAGCTTATAGTTTTTTCTTATAATTGTAGTATGCTTGTAAAAGAAGGGGCAGTAGAGTTTTTTATACCAGAGCTTCCGGAGGTTTTATCAAAAGAAGTAGAGGTTTTCTACAACCCCTTTATGGCTGTTAACAGAGATTTCACGGTGCTTATCTTAAAAGCCTACTCTATACTAAAATCCAAAAAACTTTTTATAGCTGATCCAATGAGCGCTTCTGGGGTTAGGGTTTTAAGGCTTTTAAAAGAAACAAACGTAGTAGAAAAAGCTTTTTTAAACGATATAAAAAAAGAGGCCATAGAATTAGCTCAAAAAAATCTTGAAGCTTATCAAAACGTATATTTTTTTAACAAAGATGCAAATATGTTTTTGTTAGAAAACAAAGGCTTTGATTATATAGATATAGACCCTTATGGAAGCCCTATAGGATTTTTAGAAAGCGCTATAAACGCTTTAAAAACCGGTGGTCTTATAGGTATAACTGCCACAGATACGGCATCTTTATCTGGGTCATATCCATTTAAAGCTTTTAGAAGATACAGCGCCAAACCTCTTGATAGTGAGTTTTATCACGAAAGTGCATTGAGGATACTTGTAAAATCTGTAATAGAAGCCTCTTTTAGGCTTGATGTGGTCTTAAAACCTGTTTTTGGTTTTAGTTATAGGCACTTTTTAAGGGCTTTTTTTATAAAATTAAAAGGTGTATCAAAAGCCATAGATATATCTAAAGATATAGCTTATATAGGGTATTGTCATAGTTGTAAATTTAGAAATACTTACACATGCGTTCTTGATCTACCAAAATTTTGCCCTCTTTGTGATGATTTTTTTGATTACGCTGGTCCTATCTATATAGGAGATATTTACGACAAAGAGCTTTTGGATATTATGAAAGAACAAGACTTTACATATTTTACAAAGGATACCATAAAGATTTTTAAAACAATTTTAGAAGAATCTAAGATAAAAACCCCTTGGTTTTACAAAGCAAATATATTTGGAAAAGGTACGATGCCAAAGCTAAAACAAATATTAAAAGATTTAGATGCAAAACCCACACACTTTAGCCCAGAGGGTTTTAAAACAGATTTAGATTTTATACATATAAAGGAGTATTTTGAAAAATGGGCGTAATGGTATTTTGCTATCACAAGATATTTCCAAAAAAATCTTACGATGTTAATTTATCTTTATTTCAAAAGCATATAAACATTTTGGATAGATTTTACGAGGTCCTTAGTTTAGAAGAACTAAAAGCATATATAGACGGGCTTTATACACCTAAAAAACCAGCTGTGGTGCTCACCTTTGACGATGGTTATGTAGATAATTTTATATACGCTTATCCTATACTTAAAAAATACAAAAAAAGAGCTATCATATTTCCCATATATTCAAGGCTTTTAAAAGAAGATATAAAAAGACCAACCCTTTTTGATTATTGGGAAGGAAAAGTCTCATTAAAAGACCTTTATAAACCCTTAGGGGCTGGTGAGGCCAACAAAGAGTTTTTTGAAAAAGGTATATCTTACGACTTTTTGAGCTTTGAAGAGTTAAGGTCTATGCTTGATGTGTTTGATGTAGGCTCTCACGGGATCACCCATACAAAAACCTTTATAGATCAAAAACCAATAGACATATACAATGCTAAAAACTATCACTATTCACTTTCTTCTATTTACAATCCACTAAAAGAAGGCCTTCCTATATACCCTTCAAAAAGCGATTTATCTCATCCTAAAGCTTTTATACCAAACTCAGTTTATGAGCTTTTAGAAAAAAATAAAGATAAAAACTTATTTAATATTTATACTAAAAGCCTAAAACTTTCTTTTGAAACAACAGATGAGTACAGAGAAAGGGTAAGGCATGAGCTAAAAACCTCAAAAGAGGGTTTAGAAAAAGCCCTTGGTATAAAAATAATATCTTTTGCCTATCCATTCGGGGATATGTCAGACATTTTAAAAGAAGAGGCTTCAAAGTATTTTTATATGGCTTTTAGTACTAAGAAAAAACCAGTATATCCACATCAAGATAGATACGATATAGGTCGTATAACAGCGGTAAAAGATATATTTACATTTCTAAAAAACATCATATATTATCCTACAAATTTGTACAGATTTTTTAACAAATAAAAGACGTTGCTTGGTCTCAAAAAATCATTGACAAGCTTTTGTGATATACTATATTTATGGCATATGATTTTATTTGGAGGTATTCATGGAAGTAATGAAGAAAGACGGTAAGGTTTGTCAATCTTATACATATAAGCTAGATTCCGTAGTGTATCCTGAGATTTTAAACCTTTATACAAAAGCCAAAAACAACTACTGGATACCGGAAGAATACGACCTTGCGAACGATAAACACGAATTTTATGAAAAGCTAAATGATATAGAACGTCATTACATGCTCTACACAGTTGGATTTTTCTCTTCAGCAGAAGGCTGGGTTGGACAAAACATACTGGAGATTTCAAAACGCATAAGAAACACAGAAACAAGGATGTTTTTAGGATATCAGCTAATGGAAGAGATGAAACACATAGATACGTTTAGATACATAATGGATGGTCTTGATTTAAAACCTCACGAAGTATACGCAATGCATGAAAACGTCAAAGAAATAAAAAGAAAGGCTGATTTTGAAGTTAAACGTGCGATGGCTCTTTGCGAAGAACCTACCGAGGAAAACCTTATAGAGGATATATTTGTATATTATGCAATTTTAGAAGGGTTGTTTTTCTTTAGCGGTTTTGTGACACCTCTTGCCTTTGGAAGAAGAGGCGTGCTTAAAAATGTAGCTGCTTTAGTAAGGTGGATATTAAAAGATGAGACAAGACATTTGGCTTTTGGTATTTATCTTCTCAATGAGCTTCTAAAAGACAAAAATAAAAACGATTACAAGGACAAGTTTAGAGTTCTTATGGAAGAGGCTGTGGATATAGAAACTGAGTACGCAAGAGTAGCTATGCCAGAAAAGATAATAGGACTTTCTTTTGAAACTTATACATCTTATGTCAGGTATCTGGCGGACAGACGGATGCGCTCTCTTGGTTTTGAAGCTATATACGGTCAAAAGAACCCCATGAAATGGCTAACCACTCAAACAGACTTACCAGACCTCACAAACTTCTTTGAAGCAAAAGTGGATTACTAATAGATGATAAGAAACCTACTTACAAACATATATGTAACCTCTAGATTGCTTGTAAGTTTAGGTGCTGTAGCAGCGGCATTTTCTATACCTTCTTTTCACATAAGGGCAATTATAATAACGCTTACGTTCTTATACTTTAGTTTAGCCATACTATCTTACTATAAACTAAAGTTAGGACATTGCATAAACAAATACCTTGATGTTTTCTACTTTGCAGGGTTTTTTACATTCTCAAGCATATACACATACCCTCTTTCCCTAATAAGCATAGGGCTTTTCTCTCCAAGACAGTCTAACGTTTCTTTTTTGATAACCGCTGAGTCTTTGGCTTTTGATATATACAAAGTTCATCAAAATATACCCTATATGCTGTTCCTTGCCAGTTTACAGCTTGGTATGTTGGTAGCTTCAATGTGCCCAGATATAATATCGGCTTTCAAGAAAGAGCACCACAAGATATTAAACTTAAGAACAGCCTACAAAGATATGCTAAAACACCTTGACGCTTGGGAAAAAGATCAGCTAAAGCATCAAGAATCTAAGTTTATCTTAGAAAAAGCCCTAGAGTCAAAAAACATGGATGAATTTCTTGAGGCTTTGAAAAAACGATTTGATTTAGTAGATATAAGCATCAAAAGAATTGAAAGCATATTGCCTTACGAAACAAAAAAAGATTATAAAAACGGTGTTTTGCAAGTAAATTTGCCAAAAGATGGTTATAGTATAGTTCTTAACGTTGAGTTTTCTAACCCTATAGATCTTTATAACGAAAACCTGATATCAAACCTTGAATATATAGCTGGAATATTTAGCTTTTCTTATATGGAAAGAGTTTCTCACGAGACTTTATTATGGGCAAATCACGAAGTAGCTTAGAAAAATTGTATGATAAAAAGACGTAAAACTAGAGAAATTACGTTAGGTACTCTAAAAATAGGGGGAAATAATCCCATCGTAGTCCAGTCCATGACATCTACGAAAACCCACGATATAGAAGCTACCATCTCTCAAATAGATAGGCTTATAACAGCAGGGTGTGAAGCCATAAGAGTAGCGGTGCCAGCTAAAGAAGATGCCGAGGCTCTCAAAGAGATAATAAAATACTCTAAAGTGCCTATAATAGCAGATATTCATTTTGTGCCTAACATGGCATTTTTATCTATGGAAGCTGGAGCTCACGGCATCAGAATAAACCCAGGCAATATAAACAAAAAAGAGATAGTAAGAGATATAGTCCTAGAGGCAAAAAGAAGAAATATTTGCGTAAGACTTGGAGTTAACTCTGGTTCTTTAGAAAAACATCTTTTGGAAAAATATGGGTATCCAAGCGCTGAAGCTCTTGCAGAAAGCGCTCTTAACTGGTCAGAATTTTTTGAGTCTTTAGGCTTTTACAACTTTAAAGTGTCTATAAAAGGTTCAGATGTAATTCAAAATGCTGTTGCCAACGAAATATTTGCAGAAAAAACCGATATACCTCTACATATAGGTATAACAGAGGCAGGAATGGGTACCCAAGGGATGGTAAAATCTTCCGTAGGGCTTGGTATATTGCTTTACAAAGGTATAGGAGATACCATCAGAGTATCCCTAACGGATGAACCAGAAAAAGAAGTAGAAGTAGCTTACGAAATTTTAAAAAGTTTAGGGCTAAAGAAAAAGGGTATAGATATAGTCTCTTGTCCTACGTGCGGTAGAATAGAAGTAAACTTACCCGATGTTGTAAAACAGGTCCAAGAAGCTTTAAAAGACAAAGATTTATCTATAAAGGTTGCAATAATGGGCTGTGCGGTAAACGCCATAGGTGAGGCTTCCCACGCAGATGTGGGGTTAGCTTGTATGAAAGGGGGCGCTTTGTTGTTTAAAGATGGTAAAATCTTAAAAAAAGTTACCGAAGAAAATATGGTATCAGAGCTTTTAGAAACAATAGAAAAATACTATCAGGAGGTATAAATATGACAGAGAATTTACAGGACAAAATCTTGGAGGATGCCAAAGAAAAAGGCATCGAGGTAGTGATATACCTCACAAGGGGGAACAGAATAGTAGGTAAAGTGCTTGACCAGGACAAATACACTGTACTTTTGAAATCCGAAAGCGGTACAAACTTGATTTACAAGCATGCAATAAGCACAGTAGTCATAGAAGAGGCGTCTGAAAATTGATAAAAGCTATATCTGTAGCCTTACAGTTAAGACATCAAACAAGAAATCAAGTTTTAGAATCATTAGAAGAGTTAGAAGGCTTAGTTGAGGCTATAGGTGGCAAAAGCGTAGGATACCTTGTAAAGAAAAGAGATTTTCCAGATGCTTCAACGCTTGTGGGAAGCTCATACTTAAATCTCATAAAAGAGCTTGTGGAGGGCACTGGCTCAAATGCAGTGGTGTTCGATGAGTTTTTAAGCCCATCTCAGGTTAGAAATATAGAATCTTTTTTAGGAGTAAGCGTCCTTGACAGAGCAAACGTAGTTTTTGAGATTTTCATGGCAAGAGCTAAAACCCAACAAGCAAAACTTCAGATAGAACTAGCCAAACTCACCTATGAACTACCAAGACTTTACGGCGTTGGTACAAAACTATCAAGGCAAAGCGGTAAGATGGGCACCAGAGGACCCGGTGAGCAACTCATAGAAATAAAAAGAAGAGCTATACAAAAACGCATACACAAAATAAAAGAAGAAATAGAACAAATAAAAAAACATCACAAAGAGCAAAGAAAGAACAGGCTTAAAACAAATTACTTAAAAGTAGCTTTGGTAGGCTACACAAACGCCGGGAAATCATCGTTGATGAAAGCCCTTACCAAAAAAAACGTTTTTATAAGCGATATGCTTTTTGCCACTCTTGATACAAAGGTAGGTACAAGCTTTGTAGACGGAGAAAAAATATTTATAACAGATACCGTAGGCTTTATAGATAGATTACCACCAGAGTTGGTAGAGTCTTTCAAAACCACTTTAGAAGAGGTAACGCTTGCAGATTTGCTTGTTTTTGTAGTAGATATATCAGACCATAGATGGTTAAAGAAAATAGATGTAGTAAACAAAATTTTGGAAGATATAGGCGTTAAAGATAAACCTATTTTGTACGTATTTAATAAAATCGATAAGTTGGTAAGCTCCAAAGAAGATATCCTTGGTTTTGAAAAAGAGTTTTTCTTTGAAAAACCTTACGTTTTGGTATCCAGCGAAAAAGATTGGAACATAGACGTCTTATTGGAGCGTATCAAATCATACTACAAAGCTCATTTTGACTTAGGTTATATATATGCATAACTTAGAGTTTCAACAGCGTTCTTTAGATAGCATATTCTTAGAGGTGCTTGATGATCTATCGAAAAAAGAAGTGCTCCTTATGGTGCTTTGCTATATCCAGCTTGTAAGAAGAGAAAACAGCTTTGAAGTTCCTCTTTTAGACCTTATAAGATGTTCTGAAAAGCCCCATAAACATATAAAAGGTGATTGGCGCGATATAATGATGGAGCTTGACATCTTCTACGTAAACGAGGATGATAAAATTTACGAGGGAAAAGATATATTTAAAATCCAAGATACGACACAAGCCCAAGTTAGCATAGCGCATATCTACAAACCAGATTTTAACAACATCTCAAACCTTATAGCAAAATATTGGAACATAGTAAGCAAGCTATCCTCTTTTGGTGACGGATCTTTATCCGAAAAGAAAGTATCCACCGTTGTACTTCTTTACAACGAACAACTTTTTAAAGAATGTATACTCTATGCAAACATGTTAAGAGAAAGGAGCTTTTCCACCACCGAGAAAAAGTTTTTCGACGCTCTCATAGACGCTTGTTTTGCAATGGAGTTTTATCAAAAGGACATTTTAAATAGAGCAAAAGACTACGCCAAAAGCGCTTCTGATAAACTATCCAGTATAGAAAATTTCTACGATTTAAATTTAAGAGACTTTATAAAACAGCTTGATTTATTCTTTAAAAAGCCGCAAAAACAAAAATCAAAAGAGATTCCAAGGATACATACAAACAGATATAAGAAGAAAGACAGTATGTTTTCAAGGCTTTTAAACAAAATAAAAAGATTTTTTCAATAAAATGGTATAATAACAAAATGGTATACAAAGAATTTTTAGAGTTTAAACTATCAGAAATAGGCATAGGCACTTATTTGGGAGAGCTTGATCAAGAAACCGACAAAGCTTACGAAGAAACCATCAGATATGGCTATGAGCTAGGTATAAACGTGGTAGATAGCGCTATAAACTACAGATACATGAAAAGCGAAAGAGCTATAGGAAGGGTGCTAAAAGATATAAAAAGAGAAAACCTTATAATATCTACAAAAGGAGGATACGTACCTTACGATATAGAAAGTGGCATAGACCCAAAGGACTACTTTTACGATATATTTGTTTATCCTGGTATCATAGACGAAAGAAAACTAACTCAAAACTGGCACTATCTTGATAGAAAATTTATAGATTGGTGTTTTAACAAAAGCCTACAAAACCTAAATACAAACTATATAGATATATACTTTTTACACAACGTAGAAGAACAGCTTCTTTACAAAAACAAAGATGAGTTTTACAACACACTAAAATCTTGTTTTGAGCTTTTAGAAGAAAAAGTATCTCAAGGACAGCTAAAATACTACGGAGTGGCTACATGGAGCGGTTTTAGAATATCAAGAGCCTCCAAACAGCACCTTGAACTAAAAGAAATTTTAGATATAGCTTCTTATATTTCAAAAGATCATCATTTTAGATTTATGCAGCTTCCTTACAATATAGGTATGTCTGAAGCTTTTACCGTCAAAAACCAAATAGTAGGAAATGAATACAAAACCATATTAGAAGCTGCAAAAGAGCTTGGAGTTTACGTATACACAAGCGCTTCTATCTATCAAGGGCAAGTGATAGGAAGAATACCCAAAGAGCTTAAAGATTATTTTGGTTTGGAAAAAGATATCCACGTAGCCTTACAGTTTGTAAGAAGTGCTCCCGGAGTAGGCACGATGCTTGTAGGCACTAAAAACAAAGAGCATCTTAAGGAAAATTTAGAAATAGAAAACGTACCTCCTATGGAGTTTGAAAAGTATATAAACTTGTTTAGCATGTATAAAAAAAATGCCTGAGGCACATTTAAGCCTAAAACTTGATATCGGGGCTTTTAAGAAAAATGTACAAACAAAGCTTATTTCAAAAAAAGATATAGCTTTTTCCCTTAAGCAAATTTACGAGCTTATAAACGCTGGGACAAACCTATACACAGCCATTGACATAGCCATAGACCTTCAAGATAAACCCATCTTGAAAGAGCTTTATCAAAATATAAAAAAAGATATAGAAATGGGGAAACCTCTTCATATAGCCTTTGCAAAAAAACCACTACCCTCCATACTATCAAACATGCTATACGCTGCTGAGACCTCTGAAAACCTCGAAAACGTGTTTAAAACCGTTGGAGATTTTTTAGAAAATATGGATAGTTACAAATCAAAAGTTATATCAAAAGCCGTATACCCAAGTATAGTAACTCTTTTTAGCATATTGGCGGTTTTTATATCGGTAAACTACGTCATTCCCCGTATAGAAGATGTATTGAAGAGCTTTAACGCCAAACTTCCCCTTATTACTATATTTCTTATGTATTTTGCAAAAGTAGTGGTATTTTTTATATATGTTAGTCCCCTTTTGTTTTTAATGTTTATTTTTAAAGAAAAGCTTTTTTCAAAAGAAAAAATAGATAGTTTTTATCTTAAAATCCCAATACTTGGAAGCCTTATAACATACCTTGAGCTTTCAAAGTTTTTATACGCTATGAGCCTAATGCTTGGTTCAAACTCTTCAATAGGTATTTCTATAAGAGTCTCTGTTCAAACCGTGGAAAACAATTTTATAAAACAAAAGCTTTCTCTCATAGAACAAGATATAGGAAGTGGTATAAGCTTTCATCAAGCCCTTTTAAAAACTGGTTTATTTAAAAAAAGCGTATTATCTGTTATAAAAAACGGCGAATACACAGGAGATTTAAAACAAGCTTTAAAAACCTCTTATAAGATATACGAACAGCTTTTAGATAAAACCATAAACATTTTTGTATCTAGCTTAGAGCCGATGGCAACCTTAATTGTAGGGATTTTGGTTAGCCTTGTGGTACTTTCTATTATGCTTCCTATAGTAGATATAGCCTCTTCTGTACATTAAATTTTCTTTCATACAAAACTCATTTGTTAGGTTTATAATATTTGTATGCATCCTATACTATTTGATTTGTTTGGGTTAAAGGTTTATACCTACGGTGTCACGGCGTCACTTGCCATGATAGTGGGATACCTCTTGGCAATATTTTTTGCAAAAAAAGAAGGTATAGAATCCCATAAAATAGAAAATATATTTTTATTTGGCATAATAGGAGCTATACTTGGGGCAAGACTTGCTTATGTGATAGAGCATCACAACGAGATGAGAAGTTTTTTTAGTCCCTTTGAAATATGGCAAGGGGGTCTTGATTGGTTTGGAGGTCTTATAGGTGGGCTTATCACGATACTTGCTGTTGTAAAATATTACAATTTAGAACCTTTTAAAGTGGCTGATATTGGTGCTATAGCACTTCCCATAGGTCAAGCTATAGGAAGAATAGGTTGTACATCGGCAGGTTGTTGTTATGGTAAAGAAGTATCTGGGGTTAGTGATTTAAGTGTAGGCGTTCATTTTATGTCAAAGTTTCCCTATTTTTACATGGTGTTTCCAGAAGGGGCCATTGCACCTCCTCATGTACCACTTTATCCCACAGAGCTTATGGATCTCATATTTAACCTTTTCATATTCATAGGCGCTATAGTGCTTTTTTATAAGAAAAAATTTGACGGTGAGGTGTTTATATTTTATCTTTTCTTTGCTGGGCTTTTTAGATTTATAGAAGAGTTTTATAGAGGAGTCACACCACCAATCCCAGGTATTGGACTTACTTGGAATCAAATCGTTTGCATAGGTATGATGATAGGCTCTGTTGTTCTTTGGTTTATACTACACAAAAAGCCCCAAGAAAAACATGCTTAAGATAAAAAAAGAGCTTTTAGAAAAGATAAAATCCCAAGCTGAAAAAGATTACCCTTACGAGACTTGCGGTATTATGATAGGAAAAGAAGAAGATGGTATAAGGGTAGTTTATGAGCTTTTAGCAGTAGAAAATGCCAACAAAGAAAGAAAAAACGACAGATACGAGATAAACCCAAAAGACTATATGAAAGCCGAACGCTATGCCGATGAAAAAGGATTGCAGATAGTGGGCATATACCACTCTCATCCAGACCATCCAGACATGGCTTCAAAAACCGATGAAGAAAGGGCTTTTGAATACCTATCTTACATAATAGTATCTGTGCAAAAAGGAAAAGCCGTTTCTTTTAGGTCTTTTGAGCTTTTAGATAAAAAAATGGTGGAGGAGAAAGTAATCGTTGAAACTTAGGCTTGGCACAAGAAAAAGCAAACTGGCCCTTTGGCAGGCAAACTTTGTAAAATCAAAGCTTGAGGCTTTAGGCTTAGAAATAGAGCTTGTGCTTATCACCACCACCGGAGATAAAATATTAGACACACCTCTATCAAAGATAGGGGGCAAAGGGCTTTTTGTAAAAGAGATAGAAAACGCCCTTATGAAAGATGAGATAGATTTTGCCGTTCATTCTTTAAAAGATGTACCAGCTTTTATACCACAAGGGCTTGTGGTGGATATCTTTTTAGAGCGAGAAGATCCAAAAGATGCTTTTGTTAGTAAAAGCTATAAAACACTAAATGAGCTTCCACCAAGCGCAAAAATAGGCACATCTTCCATAAGAAGAAAAGTCCAGCTTTTACAAAAAAGACAAGATCTAACCATAGAAGATCTAAGAGGAAATGTAGACACAAGGCTAAAAAAGTTAGAAGATGGGCTTTACGATGCTATTATCTTAGCAAGTGCTGGTCTTAAAAGGCTTGGCTTTGAAGGTGTTATAAGCTCATACCTTGATTTTATACCAGCGGTAGGTCAAGGGATAGTGGCTATTGAGTACAAAGCTTCAAACAAAGAACTATCAAACATTTTGAGACAAATAAACCACGAGCCTACATACATATGCGCTTTGGCAGAAAGATCGTTTTTAGAAACAGTGGAAGGAAACTGTCAAATCCCAATGGGAGCGCATGCAACTCTTACACAAGATCTTATAAAAATAAGAGGTTTTATAGCAAACGAAGATGGCACAAACTATAGAGAACTAACATTAGAAGGCAAAGACCCCATAGGCTTAGGAAAAGACTTAGCAAAAAATCTTTTGTTATAATTTTATAAGTGTGGATTCTCTTTGTAATAATATGTATATACGCTTTTATAATAGCCTTTGGCATATTGGAACTTTTATTTTTTATACTTCCTGTTAAAAGCCTAAAAAACCCTTCCAAAGGACAGCCCATAGACCCACCAGAGTTTTATGTAAAATCTTTTGTGTTTCATATACATACAGAGTTTTCCTACGATTCTTTGGGAAAACCAGAAGACATAGAAACCGCAAGAAAAGAAGAAGCCATAGATTATGCAATCATCACAGATCATGAAAACACACATTACAAGTGCTTTGAAAACGATCACACCATAGTGGGTACAGAACAAAAGATCACCACCGAAAAAGGCATAGTGGGTAGCCTTATAAGTGTAGAAGATCTAAGGGTAGTAGCACATCCTTTTAAGAAAAAATACATATGGAGGCTTCCAAAAGAAGAAGATCTTGTGGTAGAGCTTATAGATCTAAGAGATGCCATCATAGCATCAAAATACAAAATCCTTTGGAGATATATTGCATCTTTGATACCAAAGATATTTTTAAAAAAGCGTATATACAGGTTTTTTGCGCCTGCTTTAACACCAGAGGTTTATATAAAAAAATATTTTGAGCAAGGTTGGAAAAACCCTATAATAGGTGGGCTTGATCATCATGTAAAAATATACGTAAGAGAAGTGGGTATTAGGCTTTTAATACCCTCTTACAAATGGTCTTTTGGCATGCTTAGAAACTTTGTTTTTTCTAAAAGCAAGTTAGAAACGAAAAAAGACATAATAGAAAACATAAAAAAAGGAAATACCGTTATATCTTTTGTGGATAGACCCTCTTTTTTCTTTGAAAAAGAAAACCACATATTGGCTTATCTTCCCTATGAAAACAGTTTCTCTATACTCTATGAAGAAGGTATACCAAAAAGCACATTTTTAGGGGGTTACGCTTCTTTTGAAAAGCCCCAAAAACCATCTTTTATAGTAGCTTACTCTTATATGTTTAACATAAAAAACCTATACTTTGGGGTAAAACCAATAGCAATATCAAATATTATCTTACCCTAAGACTTCCCACTCTCTTTTTCTAAACTTAGTACCAAGCTCTAAAGCAAGTTTTTCTGTGGCATCTATATCAACACCAGGATATGTAACGGCGGTGGTTATCACTTCAAAACCAAGCTCTTTAACAGTTTTTATGAACTCTATAAGCAAAGAAAATGCATTTTTATAAGGGGGTCTACAGACGTCGTTATAGGTGTTTTCGTCGGGGGCGTTTAGGCTTATAGAAAAAGTATCCACTAAACCTCTTAAATTCTCTAAATCTTCTTTTTTACCAAAAGCCAAATACAAACCATTTGTATCTACTCTAACCTTTGTGTTTGGGGATTTTGATTTTATATAAGAAGATACTTTCTTTATAACATCCATCCTAAGGGTTGGTTCTCCATATCCACAAAAGACGATCTCATCATAAATTTCTGGGTTTGGGATCTCTCTTATTATATCATCAGCCAACGGGTCTCTTTTTGTCCAGACCCAATAGCCTTTTACCATAAAGTTTCTATCTCTTTCTCTTTCACAAAATCTACAGTGAAGGTTACACTTGTTTGTGGGGTTTATATAAAGCTTGTTGTTGATAACATAGGTTATAGTATCTTCGTTTTTATCAAAACCTAAGTTAAAGCAAAGTTTAGCGTTGGCACTGGTGGTTCTATCTATATCTTCAAGGCTAGAGTTTGGTATAAGTTCACTCATCACTTTGGCAGTATGCCATATAAAAGAAGGTTTATTTTTCTCACCTCTATGAGGCACCGGCGCTAACCACGGACTATCTGTTTCTATAAGAAGCCTATAAGTAGGGGTTTTGGATACCACTTCCCTTAAGCTTTGAGCATTTTTAAAGGTTATGTTGCCTGAATAAGATATATAAAACCCAAGCTCTACGCCTTTTCTCATAAACTCCAAAGAACCGCTAAAACAATGAAGCACCCCACCTACATTTTGATGAGATTCTAACACTTTTATAGTATCTTCCTCTGCATCCCTTGAATGTATCACCACCGGAAGACCAAGTTTTTTTGCAAGCTCAAGCTGGATGTTAAAATACTCTATCTGCTTATCCTTTAGATCTTTTGACCTGTAGTAATCTAAACCTATCTCCCCTATAGCTTTTACTTTTGCACTTGATTTGGCAAGATCTTCAAGCCAAAGTATATCTTTTTCCGTGATATCAGCTACATCGTTTGGATGAAAACCAACAGCACAATACACCTTATCGTATTTTGAAGCTATCTCTACGGCGTTTTCACAGGTTTTTTTATCAAAACCTATAGTTATAAGATACTCTAAAGACTCATCGTTTATAGCCTCTTCGAAATGCTCTTTCTCCAATAAATCCAAATGACAATGCGTATCTATCATATACTAAAAGCTATATACAAAATAAAATTGGAGTATGAAGTTTGTAATATCTTCAAAATAGTTTTCTTGCAGCTTTTGATATACACTCTTGGGTCATAGGGTGCTGATCTTGATGCTCTGCCAAATCTCTGGCACTGGCCCCAAGCTTTATAGCAAGCCCAAGATGAGATACCAACTGTTCTGCATCTGTGCCTACTATGTATGCACCTACAAGTTTTAAGCTTTTAGCATCGAAAAATAGCTTTAATTCACCTTCTTCAGAATATATTTCGGCTCTTGAGTCCTCTTTCAAATCGAAAGACGCTTCTACTATATCCATATTTAGACTTTCAGCCTTTTCTTTGGTAATACCTACAAAAGCCATAGCTGGTATTGTAAAAACGGTAAAGGGAACGTTATCAAAATCAGCGTAATCAATGGGTGTATTGTTTGCCATAATATTGTAAGCACAAACCAAGGACTGTCTTATGGCTGTGTGGAAAAGAGGAACTTTGCCGTTCACATCACCAGAGGCGTATATATGAGGTATGTTTGTCTGACAAGCCCTATTTACTTCTATAGCTTTTGATATTTTAAGAAATTTATCCGCTCCTTCTGGTATAACTGGCTTTCTACCCACCGCCATAAGCACTTCATCCACTTCTATAGATTTTACAGTATCATCTTGTTTGTAATAAACAACCTTTTTTTTATTATCCTTTAGACCTATCTCTTGGACCTCCACAGATGTGAATATCTTAATGTTTTTAGGAAGGTATTTTAAAAGGGTATTAGTAGCGTATTTATCTATGCCAGCTAAAACTCTATCAAGCTTTTCAAATATATAAACGTTAGAACCCAGATTGGCAAAATAGAAGGTCGTTTCTAACCCTATATATCCACCACCAATTATGGCAAATTCTTTAGGTACATAAGTGAGGTTTGGATTTAGTTTATATATATCTGTGCTTGTTATAGCATGTTCTTTTCCTTTTATAGGTGGTACAAACACATCAGCCCCAGAGGCTATTATGATGTATTTTGCTTTTATAGTTTCCTCTCCTTTGTCAGACTCTACCACAACGGTGTGTTCATCTTTAAAACGAGCTACACCTTTCATAAGTTTTAAGTTTTTAAAAGCCTTTAATTCTTCTTCGTGGAGTTTGTACCTTATATTTTGAACCTCGTCTTTTTTAGCTATTATATCTTTATAATCTATATCGATATCTTTTTTACTAAAAGCCTTAAACCTAAGGTAAGTATGTATTTGTTCCCTTATAGCCTTTGAAGGTACACAACCTTCGGCCAGACAATTGCCACTCATCACCCCTTTTTTATCTACCATCAATACGCTAAAACCTGCTTTAGCAAGCCTAAAAGCTCCAGGATAAGCCCCTCCGCCAGCACCAATTGTTAGCACATCCACTTCTATCATGATATTATTATATATTTAAAATATAAATTTTTTGTTAATTTATCTAATCATCTTTGCTTTTGTTATAAGATTTCCTATCACGCCAAAAGTAGTGTATTCAAATTTCCCCTGGGGGCAATCGTACTCCCATTTTGCCATTCTAAGGGGTACTCTAAGAAGAAGCTTTTTAGTACATGCATTTACATTTTGAATAAAATAAGATGCTGGGGCTAAGTTTCTTTGGGATTTTGCTATTACCTCTTGAACGTTGCCATTGGGATTTGTTTTTACATAATATGTAAATGTTTTACCTTGGATTTTCATGTATGGAGTAGATATATTGGCTTTATTAACTATTTTAGTATTTGCTTCAATTGGTAAAGGCTGACCTATAAATATATACATAAACCACCTCCTTTAATTATGGATTGATAGATATATCCTGTACAAAACCTTGATTGTTTAGTATCCAAACGTATGTATGCCTTAGCATCTCAGATAGTCCAAAATCTTCATAACCTACGGTTTGATAAGATCCACTATCTATTGTCATGCCTGTCATCAGATTCCAAGGAGGGTTAAAATTACAAAGATTTGAAGAAGAAGGCTCTGTCGTAAAAGCTGTATTGTAAAAGTTTGTAGTATTTTGGTAAGGTATTTGGTAGCTTATATTGTAGCCACCATTTAAAAGAGAAGATATAGAACAGTTGTTTTCATCAGATGATGAAAAATGAGGTATCTCTGTGGTAAAGACCTCTGTGGTCAAAAAGTTTAAGTTAGAACCTGTATCAAAGAATGAAACGCCCGCTGTAAAGGAAGGGTTTGATGAGGTATAAGAAGGAAATATAGCTGTTGTGGATGGAAAGCCTCCAGAATAAGATATAATAGAACTACTATTTCCGTTGTAAGTACCAAAGCTTATCTGCCCTATCGGTGTATTTGGAGAAACGTTTGCATAAAATGTGTTTGATAGTGGATAAAAACTTATAGTATAAGAGTTTATGTCGTACTGTCTTTCAAGATAAGTAGGGTAAGAAAGTCCCGCAAGATAAGAACCAGAAGAGTTTGAACCAAGAGCCATAATATTAAGCGAGGAGTCTAACCCAAAATCTCCTTGGGCTTCCCCAAAGCTAGGAAAGGCATTACCAGATGTAATAACACCTATTGGCATCACTACACAAGTGTTGGTTATATTTGGATTTAGACACACAGTAGCGCTTGCCATAGTCCCTGAGTAAGTAGAACCATCAGCAAACGTCCCAGAAAACGAATAAGATGTAAGATCAGAACTTGGGATATTGATAGCAGAGCTGTTGACTATCAGACCGGAAGCTCCAGTATCAGCTAGTAGTTGAACAGGAGACCCATCTATATAAACTGTGATAATAGGCTCGTTGTAATAATCTGTACCAGCGTAAATATATGTTGCCATTGAAGAGGGTAGAGGTGTTGATGAGCTACTACCTCCACCTCCGCCGCCACAAGAGGCTAAGCCAATAGAAAGTGCTCCAATGAGTATGCCGTTTAATAAAAGCTCTTTTGATAAATTAAACTTTTTCACGTTGCTAACCTCTCATTTTTCTATATACCAAAGCTTATAAAATCTACATACTCTTTAAGATAAGAAGATACGTTTGTTTGGTTTATGAGAGTGAAAATGGTATTTTTATAATCTTGTATAAGTTTTAAAAGAGGTTTTTCACCTAAAACAACGTATGCCCCGTCTTTATCGTAATAATCATCGGTTAGTTGAAATAATACGCCTATATTGTGTCCAAGCTTTTCGTATAAAGAAAAATCTACACCTTTTAATATCGATGGTATAACCAAAGAGGTTTTTATAAGAGCGGCGGTTTTTAAAGAGGCCACTTTAAGAAAATCTTTTTCACCTTTTATATCGTACACTTGACCTGCTACCATGCCTTCTATACCTGCGTTTTTAGAAACGTAATTTACCACTTTAGCGAGGTTTTTGGGATTTTTATATAAGCTTTCGTTTGATAATATATCAAAAGCTAAGCTAAGAAGACCATCTCCTGCCAAAAGGGCGATATCTTGACCAAATATCTTATGACATGTGGGTTTTCCTCTTCTTTCATCGTCGTTGTCAAGCTCTGGCATATCATCGTGAATAAGGGAGTAGTTGTGGATAAACTCTATAGCGCACCCAAGGGTTATAGCATCTTCTTCATCTAAATCACAAGCATAACCCCCTATTACACACAAGACGGGTCTTATGCGTTTACCCTCTTGAAATACATAATAAGCCATTGCATCATATAAAACCTTTGGCTCAAAAGGCGTTAAAAGCTCTCTTAGTCTTTTTTCTATCTTTGGTCTTAAATCATCAAAAATCATTGCTTTATATCAAGCCTATGGGCTCTTCCAATTAGTTCTTTGAAATGTTTTAGGTTTTTAGCATCCAAATGATTTTTTATACCTTCTATCACATCCAAAGGGCTCAAAGGTTTATAAAAGTTTGCAGTACCCACTTGCACAGCACTAGCCCCTGCCAATACATGCTCTAAAGCGTCTACATATGTAGTAATCCCACCAACGCCAATTATAGGTATAGCCTTGCCGTATTTTTCATAGGTTTGCCATATCATCCTAACGGCTATTGGAAGTATAGCAGGACCAGAAAGCCCACCGGTTTTTGTGGCAAGGAAAGGCCTTTCGTTGTATATATCTATTTTCATGCCTATAAGCGTATTTATAAGCACAATCCCGTCGGCTTTTGCCTCTATGCATATTTTTGCAAATTCTGTGATATCTGTCACGTTTGGAGAGAGCTTTACAAGAAGTGGTTTTTTGGCAAAAGATTTTATCTTTTCTATCAAAGATCTTAAAACTACTGGGTCTTGACCAAAGACCACACCACCTTTTTTTACGTTTGGACAGGACACGTTTAACTCGTAGGCAGAGATCTTTGGCACATCTTCCAAAATCTTTATTACTTCTATATACTCTTCTTCGGTTTCTCCAAATACATTTGCTATAAAATGCGTATCTATATCTTTTATAACTGGATATATTTTTTTAATAAAAGCCTCAACACCAGGATTTTGAAGTCCTATTGAGTTTAGCATACCACAAGGGGTTTCTGCAATCCTTGGCATTGGGTTTCCTTCTCTTGGTCTTAAAGAAAGTCCTTTTGTTACCACCGCCCCAAGCTTTGATATATCGTATATATTGGCTCCTTCAACACCGTATCCAAAAGTCCCAGAAGCCACCCATACAGGGTTTTTAAACTTTATACCAAAAAGCTCTATTTCCAATTTGTCCATTTATGTTTATTTTAGCATAAACTTTAAGGGTCTTGATGGAACAGAGCGATATCAGCGCATTTCAGATGCCTGTTTTCTTAACAGACACTTATTATACGATGTGAAAAATGCTAAAGCACACTAGAGCGATGGAATCGCATTTCAGATGCTTGTTTTCTTAACAGACACTTATTATACGATGTGAGAAATGCCGTTGGCACACTAGAGCGATAAAATCGCATTTCAGGATTTGGTGGAGTTGTTAAAACCCGAACAGTTCAGATGAAACAGCTTGATGACTATATAATATAGCATTACAGTTCATCAACTAATTTAAGTATCACTTGATAAAGCTCTGGTATCCTTAGGTCTATAGTTTTCCATACTACCAGATAATCAACTCCAAAATACTCATGAATTAATTTATTTCTCATACCTACAATACTTGTCCATTTAATCTCTGGGTGCTTTTGTTTTAGTTCTTTTGGGATATTTTTTGCAGCTTCTCCAATGATTTCTAAGCTTCTAACAAAAGCTCTTTTTAGCTCCTCATTTTGGAGGAATTCTTCAAAAGTTAAACGATTAGATTTGTTAATTAAATATTCGCACTCGGTTTTTATGTCTAAAATGTAATCTCTTATCTCACGTTTTATTTTCACAGATAAATGGCTTCCTGAAGGATGATTTTGCCAATGTATGGTTTAAGCGCCGATTTCATAACAAGATCCACTCTTATTTTAAGCGCTTTTGATAACAGGTTGTTGAGCTCAACAAACGTAAAAAGATCAGGAACTTCGTAAAAATCCACAAGTATATCAAGATCACTATTTTTTGTTTGCTCACCTCTCACATAAGAGCCAAATATGCCTATCTCTTTCACTTTATACTTCTCTTCAAGAATAGGTTTTAGTTCAGAAAGTTTTTGCTTTAGTTGATCTATAGTTATTTTTTGTTTTGATTTTCTATCCCTTCCAATATTTGCCATAAGTGTTATTTTAGCACATCATAACAAAAATTTTATGAGCTCGGTACTTATTAATAAACCACAGAGCGATGGAAGCGCATTTTACTTCGGGGGTTGACGAGAGAACAGGCACTGGTAGTGTAAGAAATGCCGTTGGCACACTAGAGCGATAAAATCGCATTTCAGACGCCTGTTTTCTTAACAGACGCTTATTATACGATGTGAGAAATGCCGTTGGCATACTAGAGCGCTATCAGCGCATTTCAGGATTTGGTGGAGTTGTTAAAAATCCCTAATTCTCACCGAGCATCTTTCTTACTTGATCTTTTATGGATTTTGATATACCAAGTTTTTTAAGCTTTTCATCGTCAGATCTTATAAAATCATACAAACTATCAAAATGTCTATATATAATTTCTTTTTTTACCTTGCCAACGCCTTTTATCTTTGAAAGAGTATCTTTTATAAACTCTTTTGAACGGAGGTTTCTATTGTAGGTGATGGCAAACCGGTGTGCTTCATCTCTTAAAAGCCCAAATACCCTATAAAGAGCTTGGTGGTTTTTAATTGGGATTTCAAGCCCGTCTTCTGTATAAATGATTTCTTCTTTTTTGGCTAAAGAACAAATGTATATGTTTAATAAAAACTTTTCCTTTACCTCAATACCCATTGAAAGCTGACCCTTACCACCGTCTATAAGCCACATGTCAGGAGTTTGGTCCTCTTTTGATACTATCCTTTTTGCCCTTCTTGATAGGACTTCTTTTAACGATGCAAAATCATCTATGTAATCTACGGTTTTTATCCTATACCTTCTATATTTTGATTTGTTTAGACTGCCATCTTCCCACACCACCATAGAGCCTACGGTATATTGACCTTGAAAGTGGCTTATATCAAAGCATTCTATCAATTTTGGGGCCTTTCTTCCAAAAAGCTTGTAAAACTCACTCTCAAACTCTTTGGTGTCTGGTTTTAAAACTACGTTTTTCTCTATTATCTTTAAAAGCGGTTTTGGAATGTTGTTTGAAAACGCTACGTCTTTTCGTTTTGATTTTATAAAAAGCCTAAAATTTTCAGTTAGCTCAAAGTTTGCCACAATTTTTTTGGGTACTATATTTGACATATAGTATGTACCAAGCATCTCTTCATAATTTATAATAAGTTCTTTGTTTAAACGAAACTCCTTATGAGCTACAAGGCGTTTGTTTCTTATTATAAAAAGCCATAAACTATAACCCTCCAAATAAAACACATCAGCCTCTTCTATATCGTATAGAAAAACCCCTTGCCCATCCACTATATTTTGAAGCACAAGCACCTGATCTCTTAAAAATGCCGCCTTTTCAAAAGCAAGATTTGAAGCATATTGCTCTATCTTTTCATAAAGAGTGGGAAGCACGTCTTTTACGTTGCCAGACAAAAACGCTTTTGCAGATTTTACGCTTATAGCGTAGTCTTCTTTGGATATTAGGTTTGCACAAGGACCAGAACAAAGCCCAAGATGATAATCCATACAAGGGGTTGGTCTTTTTGGCATTTCCTCACAAGTTCTTAATCTAAAAGTAGCATGTATAAGTTTTTTAATTTTTATGGCTTTGTTTATATTTAAAAATGGTCCAAAAGCTTCTCCTTTTTGAGATGTGTCTCTGGTGATTTTAACAGTGGGATATTCATCATCGGTAAGAAGTATAACAGGGTAGCCACTGCCATGTTTTAAAAGCACATTGTATTTTGGCTTGTGAGTCCTTATAAGATCCATCTCCAAAAGAAGAGCTTCGTATTCGTTTCTTGTTACTATCCATTCAAGCTCCTTAGAATGATTAAATATATTAGCTTCTTTTTTAGATTGCTCTCTTTCTTTTAGATGCTGAAGCAATCTCTTTTTTATATTTATAGCTTTACCTATATAAATATAATGTTTTTGGTTTTTAAAGATATAAACACCTGGTTCTTCCGGGGCTTTTTCTATAAGCGCTACGATATCCATAATCTTATAATATAGTTATATAAACTTTACCATTCAAGCACTATCCTAAAAATGCCGTTTTCGTATTTGGCTTTTACAGATATACCATTTCTCTCACACAACGTTTTTACTATGTAAAGCCCAAGACCCAAACCTTCTTTTGACTCATCTTCTCTGTAAAAAAGCTCAAAGAGCCTTGAAGTATCTTTTATAGGCTCACTTGGATTTTCCACCACAAGCTTAGAAGAGGATATTTTTACGTTTATAAAACCATTTTCTTTGTTGTATTTTATAGCGTTGTCAAAGATGTTTTCTATTATCATGGA
Organism: Hydrogenobaculum sp. 3684; assembly: GCF_000213785.1. Taxonomy (NCBI): domain Bacteria; kingdom Pseudomonadati; phylum Aquificota; class Aquificia; order Aquificales; family Aquificaceae; genus Hydrogenobaculum; species Hydrogenobaculum sp. 3684. The sequence goes on from NC_015557.1 coordinate 1,153,858, forward strand.
AATATCCACAGGGTCTCCATATACTTTAAGTGTTGTATTCTCTTCAAGATTTACAGCGATGTTTTTTGATTCCAAAGAATCTTCAAGGGCATCCAACGCATCTTCTACAAAGGCGTTTATATTTAAAAGAGTTTCTTGGCTTGGTTTTGATATAAAAATAGACTTCACACGCCCTATGGCATCTTCAATGCGAGATATGGCCTCTTTAGCCCTTTTATCTTTTATATCAGAAAGCTTTAAAATACTAAGCGGTGTGTTTATGGCGTGCATGCTTCCTTTTAGGACTATATCGAGCTTCTGGGTGTAATCTTCTATAGGTTTTAAGAAAATCCCAGAAAACCAGTAAGAAATCCCAAAAACCACCATCGTAAGCCCAAAAAACACCAAACTTGCGTAAAACATAATACGTTTTTCAGATTCAACGATGTCTTCCACCGATGCTTTTAAGAAAACGGTGTATATTTTGCCGTTGTATTCAAATCTATCTTTTAGCTTTATAGCCCTTTTATCGTCTTTATCCATGTTGTTGGCACTATAATAAATTTTGTGGTTACGCTCTATGGTTATGCTAAAACCGGGAGGCAATGTAAAGAGTTTTTTTTCTACAGCTTTTAACAAAGCCACTTTTGCTATATCTTCTGAGCGGTTTTTTATGATCTCTTCTGCATAACTCACGTAAAGGTTGTAAAGAAGATAATAAAAAAGCCCCATTATGATGATAAATATAAAAGAGTTTAAAACGGCAAACTTTAATCTGGCGTTTATAAAAATATTTCTAAACAAGCCTGTAGCCAAGCCCTGGCACGTTTCTTATAAGGTCCTTATTTTCTTCTTTCAAAAGTTTTCTTAAAAGCTTAAGATGGGTCCTAATAGAATCTTGACTTGGAGCTTCTGCCATATCCCAGCAATTTTGCATAAGCATTTCATAAGATACCAGTTTTCCAGCTTTTAATATTAGAGTTTCCAATATGCAGGCAAGTTTTCTAGTAAGCTCTTTCTCTTCCCCGTCCACTATAAGAACTTTTCTATCCATATCGTAAAGGACGTTTTCTCTTAGCTTTACAACGCTTCCTTTTATGTTGTGCTTTCTTCTTACAACGGCTTTTATACGAAGGATAAGCTCTTCTACGCTAAAGGGCTTTGTGATATAATCATCTGCTAAGCATTCTTCAAAACCTTTTGTTTTGGTGGATAAATCTGCTATAGCACTTATAAATATAATAGAAGATTCTTTGTTTAGTTCTCTTATATCCTTACATAGATTTATACCACTGTCTTTCCCAAGCATGATATCAAGGCATATCACATCAAACGCTTCCGCTTTTAAATATAGAATAGCATCTTGAGCGTTTTCGGCACCTTCACACAAAAAGCCGTTTTCTTTTAACTTTTTGCACAAAAGCTCTAAAAGTATCTTATCATCTTCTACCACAAGGACTTTCATAGATAGGTGGCTTCAGAAAGCTTTTTAGCTTCTTCTTTTAACCCTTCCAAGCCTCTTTGTTTTAGGCTTTTAACAAAATGACTACCCACTACCACACCATCCACATAAGACTTTAAACTATCTATATGCTCCTTGCTTGATATACCAAAACCAAGAACTATGGGTTTATGACAATGTTTTCTATAGTTAGTGGTATATTCTTTTATACTTTCTATGGGTAGTTTGTCTCTTGCACCGGTAATACCAGTAATAGATACCATATAAACAAAATCTGATGACATCTCACAAACACTTTGGACCCTGTTGTTTTTAAAAGAAGTTGGAGCCAAAAGCATCACAAGGCTAAGAGATCTTTGCTCTAAGGCATCTTTTACACCTTGAGCTTCTTCTGCTGGTAAATCTGGTATTATAAAACCATCTATTCCAGACTCTTTCGCTTCTTCAAAAAACCTATCAAGCCCTATCTTAAAAATAGGGTTAAAATACGTCATAAGCAAAAAGGGTTTGTCTTTGTGCTTTGTTTTTAGGCTTTTAGAAAGATCAAATATATCTTTATGGGTGATGCCGTTTTGAAGGGCTACCGTGTGAGCCTCTTGAATAGTGGGTCCATCTGCTACAGGATCTGAAAAAGGAAAACCTATCTCTATCATATCAGAGCCTTGCTCTAAGAGTATATCAAAAGCTTTGTAAGAAGTTTCCAAATCTGGGTATCCAGCCACCATGTAAGAAAGCAATGCTATTTTATTTTTTTGTTTTAAAAGCCCAAAAACCTCTGATATGTTCATTTTAACTCCGTAATCTCTTTCTCCTTTGAAGAAGATAGGTTTGATATCTCATCTATATAATGGTCTGTGATTTTCTGAAGCTTATCGAGGGCCCTTTTTATCTCATCTTCAGATATACCTTCTAAAGACTCTATCATCTCTTTTGCATCTCTTCTTATGTTTCTTATAGCCACTTTTGCTTCTTCAGTGGTTTTGTGTAAAAGCTTCACAAGTTCTTTACGTCTTTCTTGAGTAAGGGGTGGAAGTGTAATGCGTAGGGTATTTCCTTGTCTTGCCGGGTTTAAAGAAAGCTGTTCCATTATAGCCTTTTCGATAGGTGATATGGCGTTTTGGTCCCACACTTGAATGAGTATCTGGTTTGGCTCTGGTACGCTTACATTACCCACTTGTTTAATAGGCACTCTAGAGCCGTAATACTCTATCTTGATGTCCTCCACCAGCGATGTAGAAGCTCTACCTGTCCTAAAGCCTGCCAACTCGCTCTTAAAATGGTTTATACTCTTTTTCATGCTCTCTTCAGCTTCTTTCAAGATATCCTCTATCATATTATCTATTATAAATCAAAAGCCTGTAATTTTTATGAAATTTTGATATAATAATAAATTATTAACTTTGAGAGGTAAAGCTATGGGTAGCAAAAACGCAGCAAGATTACAAGATTTGATGCTAAACCAAATAAGAAAGTCTAAGGTAAAAGTATCTATATATCTTCTTAACGGCGTAAGGTTGCAAGGAAAAGTTAGATCTTTTGATCTTTATACAATCCTCATAGAAGATGGTAAACAACAAACGTTGGTTTACAAACACTCTATAACTACAATAATACCTGCTGAGAGAATAGACTTAAACTTCAACGAGATAGAGGAAGAGGAGGAAGAAGAAAACTACAACATATAATTTCATCTTGATTTCACTTTTTTAGTTTATACTAATTTAATGGACTTAAATGTGCCAAAACACATAGCTATAATAATGGATGGTAACGGAAGGTGGGCCCAAGAAAAAGGTAAAAGTAGATTTTATGGGCACTACGCAGGGGCTGAGGTAGTAGAGCCCGTTACATTAAAAGCTAAAGAACTGGGAGTGGGTTATTTAACGCTCTTTGCTTTTTCAACAGAAAACTGGAAAAGACCAAAAGAAGAAATAGATGTTCTTTTTAAGCTTTTTAAAGAATACCTCATAAGAAAAGAAGAAAGTATATTAAAAAACGGCATAAAGATGAAATTTATAGGAAGAAAAGACAGAATACCACAAGAGCTTCTTCAATACATGGATAGTATAGAACAAAAAAGCGAAAAAAACAACGCTATAACCCTAACACTGGCTGTAGATTACGGTGGATTGGACGACATCACAAGGGCTTTTAACAAGCTGCTGAGCAGTGGTAGACTTGTATCTCAAAAAAATCAAGTAACTCAAGAGGATATAAAAAGAGCTTTGGACACTCATTTTCTACCGGCGGTGGACCTTCTAATAAGAACTGGAAACGAAAAAAGAATATCGAACTTTTTGCTTTGGGATATAGCTTATGCTGAAATTTTCTTCTGTGAAAAATACTGGCCGGATTTTACACCAGAAGATCTTTGTATGATAGTGGAGGATTTTTCTAAAAGAAAAAGACGCTTTGGAGCGGTGCAACCAGTAGATATGATATAATAGGAAAATAAGGCGCGTAGCTCAGTTGGGAGAGCGCAGGCTCGACACGCCTGAGGTCAGGGGTTCGATCCCCCTCGTGCCTATTTTATCAAAAGGAGGAGTTATGAGTAAAATAGCAGACGTAAAAGCAAGAGAAGTGCTTGATTCAAGGGGCAATCCAACGGTAGAAACAGAAGTGTTGTTGGAATCGGGAGCTATGGGTGTAGCTATAGTTCCAAGTGGTGCTTCCACCAGCTCAAAAGAGGCTTTAGAGCTAAGAGACAACGACGAGAGATACTTTGGTAAGGGTGTTTTGAAAGCCGTAGAAAACGTAAACAAAGAAATAGCAAAAGCCATAATAGGCCTTGACGCTTCTAACCAAACAGAGCTTGACTTAACACTTATAGAACTTGATGGCACAGACAACAAATCAAACTTAGGAGCTAACGCAATACTCTCTGTAAGCATGGCAGTGGCAAGAGCCATGGCCAACGAGCTTAGAATACCACTTTTTGCATATTTAGGAGGCGTGTTTGCAAAAAAATTGCCTGTGCCTCTTATGAACATAATAAACGGCGGAGTACATGCAGACAACCCTCTTAGCATACAAGAGTTTATGATAGTGCCTTATGGAGCCGAGACATTTTCTGATGCCCTTAGGATGGCTTCAGAGACGTTTCATGTGCTTAAGAGCTTGCTAAAAGAAAATGGTTTTGCCACCTGTGTAGGAGATGAAGGTGGTTTTGCACCAAACTTAGAATCCACCGAAAAAGCTATAGAGTTTATACTAAAAGCCATAGAAAAAGCCGGATATACACCCGGAGAAGACATCGCCATAGGTCTTGATTTTGCAGCTTCGGAGTTTTACAAAGACGGTATATATACTATAGATGGTAAGCAGTATGACAAAGAGGAACTTCTTAATTTTTGCATAAAGCTTTTAGAAAACTATCCGATAATATCGTTAGAAGACCCAGCTTCAGAAGATGATGAAGAAGGATGGCAGATGATTACAGAAAGCTTAGGAGATAAGGTACAGATTATAGGAGATGATGTGTTTGCCACAAATCCAAAAATCTTTGCAGATGGTATAGAAAAAGGCATAGCAAACGCAATACTTATAAAGCTAAACCAAATAGGCACTCTCACAGAAACCTTGGAAACCATAGCTATGGCAAAACAATACGGCTACAACACCGTTATATCTCACAGATCCGGGGAAACAGAAGATACCTTTATAGCTCATTTGGCTGTAGGTACAAACGCAGGACAGATAAAAACAGGTTCTTTATCAAGATCTGAAAGGATAGCCAAATACAACGAGCTTCTAAGGATAGAAGAGTACCTTGGCTACGGAGCTATGTATGCGTCAAAAGAAGAATTTTGGCCGTTCTTACAGTAACTTTATAACGCTTGGGTTTTTCTCGCTGGCTATATTTTATACGATATGGAATATTTTTATAAGCTCTTCCAATATATTCTCACTTATAGCCCTTGAAAAATCCAATGCCCCTATAGAAGCTCTTTTAAAAAAAGAAGAGGATAGATATCAATACCTTTATGCAAAAAAACAGCAAATAGATGAAAACCCCAACTTCTTTATGAAAAAGTTTGCCGCAGAGTATATGCAGATGCAAAGGCCCAACGAAAAAATTGTAATACTTCCAAAAAGCTTATGGTTTAAAAAGCCAGAAGACGATACAAAAGATGAATCCTCAAAATAGCTTACTCAATCAACTGTTGGGGTCTTTGCCTTTTCATATAAATCTATCAAGTCTTATGTATGCAATTGTCGTAGATACAATAATCTACTTTGCCACCATATGGGCTATCGTATATATATCTCACAAATACGACGCTATACACCTAAGAAAACCAGCTATTTTGAGTTATACAATACTTAGTTTGTTCTTTATAAGTATTTTAAAGTTTGCGCTTTTGTCTTTGGCTTTTATAGGTATAATATATTTATTATCAAACCTACTTTAAACCTATGCTAAAATATTTAAAATGGATAATTTACATGGGCTTACACAGCAAGAGTATGAAACTATAAAATCTCTCATAGGTAGAGAGCCAAACGATATAGAGCTCGGTATATTTGGTGTTTTATGGTCTGAACATTGTTCTTATAAAAGCTCAAAACCCCTTCTTAAGAAATTTCCAACAGAAGCTCCTTACGTGGTTCAAGGACCCGGTGAAAATGCTGGTGTTATAGAATTAGAAGATGTTTGGCTTGCTTTTAAGATAGAAAGTCACAATCATCCATCTTTTATAGATCCCTTTAACGGTGCTGCTACAGGAGTAGGGGGGATAATAAGAGATATAATGTCTATGGGAGCAAGGCCTATAGCGATACTGGATTCCCTTAGATTTGGAGAGAACTCCAAAAGGATCACCAAAGGGGTAGTAAAGGGGATAAGTCACTATGGCAACTGTATAGGTATACCCACCGTTGGTGGTGAGACATTTTTTGATAGCTGCTACGAAAAAAACCCTCTTGTAAATGCTTTTTGCATAGGCGTAATGCCAAAAAATAGAATATACAAAGCAAGAGCCACTAAAGTAGGTCAGATACTATTTCTCTTAGGCTCATCCACCGGAAGAGACGGCATACACGGAGCTACGATGGCTAGTTCTCAGTTTGATGAAAAAGCTTTGAAAAAGCGTTCCAACGTCCAAATAGGCGATCCTTTTTACGGCAAAAAACTTTTAGAAGCTATAATGTATGTGGTAGAAAACCAATTGGTGGTGGGTATACAAGATTTAGGAGCTGGAGGAATAGCTGGCGCTTGCTTTGAAGTAGCTTACAAATCAAATATGGGTGTTGATATAAACTTAGACGAAGTCCCACTTAGGGAAAAAGACATGAACGCTTACGAAATACTCCTTTCAGAAAGCCAAGAAAGAATGCTTCTTATAGCCGAAAAAGAAAACTTACAAGAGTTAATAAACGTAGCAAACAAATTTCACCTTTCTTGGTGTGTGTTAGGAGAAACCACCACATCAAACACGGTAAACGTATACTTCAAAAATGAGAAAGTAGCATCTTTGGACTATAAAATAGTAGCAGAAGGTGTGCCAAGCTGCTACACAACACCTTCTAAGGAATTTACACCAGCCAAAGAAAAATTTTTGCCAGATAAAATAGACCTAAAAGAGTTATTTTTAAAGGTAATATCAAATCCAAACATAGCTTCAAAAGAGCATATATATACTCAATACGATTTTGAAGTAGGCACTAATACGGTCATAGGACCTTCAAGCGATGCGGCAGTTTTAAGGATAAAGTGGCCTTTAAGACCCGCCGTAAAATCAGATCAGGGAATAGCTATAAAAGCTGATGGAAACGCTTACTATATGGAAGCAGACCCTTACGAAGGGGCAAGATGGACTATAGCGGAATGCGCTAGAAACTTAGCTTGCGTAGGAGCCAAAGCCCTTGCTTTTAGCGATTGCCTAAACTTTGGAAACCCAAAAAGAGAAGATGTGGCAATAAAGATAGAGCTTTGCGTAAGTGGTATGGCAGATGCGATGAAAGAGTTTGGCGTCCCGGTAATAAGCGGTAACGTATCGTTATACAACGAAACCGTTGAAGGAAACACCATCACAAATATTATGCCAACGCCTGTGGTAGTTGGGGTTGGAGTTTTAGAAGATGTACGTAAACACATGGATCACAGGTTTAAAAAACCCTCTAATCTGTTCCTTATAGGAAATTTAAACCAAGAGTATACTCTAAATGGTTCCCTTGTACAGAAAATTTTAACTGGTAGTGTAAAAGGTGCTCTTACAAAAGTAGATATTGAAAAAGAAAAACTCTTATCTAAAGTTCTTATAAGCCTAATCCAAAAAGATTTAATACTCTCAGCTCACGATGTATCGATGGGCGGTCTTATAGTAAATATATTCGAGAGTTTAGTAGATACAAACTTGGGAGCCTACATAAGCCTTTATGTAGACGAAGACCCAACGATGTTTTTGTTTACAGAAAATCCCACAAGGGTAGTGGTAAGCGTAGACCAAGATTTAGAAGAGCAGTTTAAGAGTGTAGTGGAAGAAACCAATCTCGATTGGATGCTCATAGGAAGCATCATATCAGAAAAATCTTTTACCATAGAATACAACGGCAGAGAACTTCTAAGATGTGATTTGGAAACAGCAAAATATATATGGAAAAACAGCCTAAAAGATTTCTTTTAATATACTTTATCACATTCTTAACGGTATTTATCTTGGATGAGATAACAAAAATAGAGATAAAAAGCATACTAAAACCAAACGAAAGTGTAGATGTACTACCTATACTAAAAATAGTGCTTATATACAACACTGGCATTGCTTTTGGTATGCTATCTAGTTTGGGTGGCATGCTTAGAGTGTTGCTTTTGGAAGTCCTTCCGGTGATAGCCATATTTGTAAGCGGTTTTTATGCTTTTAAAAGCAAAGATACAAAAATTAGTATACTAATGGGTATGCTCTCAGGCGGGGCTTTTGGAAACTTGTTTGAAAGGGTGTATTATGGCAAAGTGACAGACTTTTTGTATTTCCATATAGGAGATCACTACTGGCCAGCTTTTAACGTGGCAGATAGCGCTGTGAGTTTATCCATAGCAGGGCTTATACTTCTTTCTTTAAAAGAGCGTGAGGGGTAATATGGCAAAGGTAAAAATATGCGGTATTACAAACTTAGAAGATGCCCTTTTATCCCAAGAACTTGGAGCTGATTTTTTAGGTTTTATACTATATCCTAAAAGCCAAAGATACATAAATTTAGAAGAGGCTATTAAAATAAAAAAGCATTTAAAAATACCGACAGTAGGAGTAATAGTGAATGAGCCTTTAAACACAGTAAAAGAGCTTCTTAATTATTTTGATTTTATCCAGCTTCATGGAGATGAGGATTGTACTTACAGTATATCAAATAGGATTATAAAGGTATTTAGAGTAAAAGATAAACTACCAGATATAGAAAAATGCTGGGATGAAAATCTTATACTTTTTGATACGTTATCAGATAAATATGGAGGCACTGGTAAGAGCTTTAATTGGAATATATTAAAAACTTTGAAAAGGAATTTTTTTGTATCTGGGGGTTTAAACGAAGAAAACGTTCAACACTTAAAAGATATAAAACCCTATGCTGTTGATGTAGCATCTGGGGTTGAAGAAAAACCAGGTAAAAAAAATCCTGATAAATTAGAAAAATTTATAAAAAGGGCAAAAGCTTTATGAAAATGGCAATTTTTGTATCTGGAAGAGGGTCAAATTTAGAAGCTATACTAAAAGCCAAAAACAAAGGGTTTTTAAACTCAGAGTTTATCGTCATATCAAACAACAAAAACGCAAGAGCCATAGATATAGCAAAGTCTTATAGCGTAGAAACATTTTATTTTGAGCCAAAACCAAAATATGCGTTTGAAGAAAACGCTTTAAAGCTTTTAAAAGAAAAGAACATAGATTTTATCGTACTAGCGGGGTTTATGGCTATTCTTTCTGAGGGCTTTATAAAAGACTATCCACAAAAGATAATAAACATACACCCTTCTTTGCTACCAGCTTTTAAAGGAATAGATGTACACAAAAGAGTTATAGAATCTGGTGTTAAGTTTAGCGGGGCTACCGTGCATTTTGTAACAGAGGATATAGACGCTGGTTGCATAATTGCCCAAGCGGTTACACCCATAGACCAAGAAGACACAGAATATATATTAGAACAAAAAGTCCTAAGCTTAGAACATAAGCTATTACCCCAAGTAATAAAATGGATAGAACAAAATAGAGTTTTTGTAAAAGATAAAAAAGCCTACGTAAAAAACGCAAAATACAACTGCTATCCTTTTAACCCTTGTTTAGAGATAGAAATTGAATAATATATTAAGCTGTGCTTGGAAATATGCTAAAATAAAAGCATGAAGACATTAAAAATAGCTGTTTTAAAAGGTGATGGTATAGGCCCTGAGATTGTAGATAGTGCTTTAGAAGTACTAGATAGCTTAGCCTCAAAATACAACTTCCAATATGAAACAAAAGAAGGCCTAATAGGTGGTATAGCTATAGATAAAACAGGCAATCCTCTTCCAGAAGAAACTGTGCAAATATGCAAAGAATCTGATGCGGTGCTACTTGGGGCTGTAGGTGGACCAAAGTGGGATGATTTACCCACAGATAAAAAACCAGAAAAAGGGCTTCTTGGTATAAGAAAGGCCTTAGATCTATATGCAAACTTAAGACCTGCTAAAGTTTTTGATGCTCTCATAGAAAGCTCCCCTTTAAAAGAATCAGTAGTAAAAGGCACGGATCTGATGGTGGTAAGAGAGCTTTCTTCCGATGTGTATTACGGAGAGCCAAGAGGTATAACAACGCTCGAAAACGGCGAAAGATACGGCTTTAACACAATGGGTTATAAAGAATCAGAAATAAGAAGGGTGGTAAAAAAGGCTTTTGAGATAGCAAGACAAAGAAGGAAAAAACTCACCAGCGTTGATAAAGCGAACGTATTAGAAGTGTCTGGGCTTTGGAGAGATATAGTAAACGAAGAACACAAAAATTATCAGGATGTAGAATTAGAACATCTTTATGTAGATAACTGCGCTATGCAACTTGTAAATAGACCTTATTCTTTTGATACCATAGTAACTGGCAATATATTTGGAGATATACTATCTGATGAGGCTGGTGTTATACAAGGAAGTCTTGGTATGCTTCCATCTGCTTCCTTAGGGGATAAATACGCCCTTTACGAACCAATACACGGCTCTGCTCCTGATATAGCAGGTAAAGGCATAGCAAATCCAATAGCCACTATACTCTCAGTGGCGATGATGTTTAAGTATTCCTTCAAAATGGACGATGTGGCAAAAGCTATAGAAGATGCAGTTGACAAAGCATTGGCTCAAGGGTATAGAACCCAAGATTTATATAGAGGAGAAGGTATTAAGGTAAACACAAAAGAAATGACCAAAAAAATTATAGAAAACCTATAGGAGGGTTTATGAAAAAGTTTTTGCTAAGTTTAGCTGTTTTATGTAGCATTTCATACGGGGGCAATTTAGATTCTTTCTTGCAAAAGCTTAACAAAGAAACCTATCAAGTGATAAATGTAAAAAATAACGAAGTATATATAGCGGGAAAAGACCTACACGTAGGTGAGGTGCTTGATATAAAAGAGCAAACTGGACGTATTATAAATCCACTTAGCCATCAGTTTTTAGGTTATTCCTATAAAGAAGTTGCAAAAGTAAAAATAGAAAAAGTTTACGATAATTTTGCAGTAGGCAATATTATTTCTGGTAAAAAACCAAGCGTAGGCGATATAGCCAAAATAGACACATCAGATATATGTTTTAAAGGTTCTGATGAAAAACTCTACGATATAGCTGCCATATTTCCAAACGTAAAATCCGGCGAAAACTGTGCTCTTACCATAAAAGAGTTTCCAAAAGGTTACGGCATTGCCTTTTCCAGGATCCCAGGTGGTTTTATCAAAAAATCTATATATGAAGCATCCTCTCAGGGTGTTGTCATAAAAAAAGCATCCATTAGAGACTTGCATCTTCTTGTAACATCAAAATTTATAAAGTCTGTGGGTTCTTTGGTGCTAAGTGCGGACGTTGGAGATCTTTATGGTAACGGCAAAGAGTATCTGGTGCTTTTAACAAGGGATAACCTTTTAATCTATCAGCTTTTAAGAGATGATGTAGTAAAAATAGCAGACATGAGCCTACCGGCAGGTCATCCTATCTCTGTGAGCGTAGGAAGAATAGGTCAGGGCAAAGAAGATTATATACTTGTAAATATGTTTACTGGATCAGATATGTCTTCTTTTATAGTAAAAATGATAGGAGATAGCCCAGTAATTGTTGCAAAACACATTCATTACTTTATGTCTATTTTAGATAAGAAACATCCACATAAAACCTTCTGGGGTCAGACTTTCACAGCCGATAGCAAATTTGGAGCTGTAAAACAGCTTGCTTTTGAAAATGGTGAAGTAAAAGCTGTTCAGAATGTAGATGTGCCAGCTGGTTTTAGAATAGACGGGGCTTCTTTATACAAAGGCGATACCATATTCATAGACAGCTCCCACAGGCTTAGGGTATTTAAAAACGATACAGAACTATACTCATCTTCAGCGGTATTTGGTGGGTCTTATGCTTATGTAAACATACCTTTTATAAACGATACTACGATGAAGTATATTTTTTATGAAAAGGGTACTCCCTCTAATTTAGAAGGTTTACCGGTATTTTTAATCGGCGCCAACAAAGAAAGCTCCATAGAAAAGTTCTTTGGTATTACAAAATACGCTTACGGCAATCTTTACGCTCTTGATATAGGTGGCAAAGACAACGAACTTGTGTATATGAAAAAATTAAGAGGTGCTTCTTTTGAAGAAGCCATAGAAGGTATAATATCTACAAAAGAAGGTATATTTGTTATCACCGGAAAAGTAGGTACAATACCTATCCAAAATAACTCAGATATCTATAAAATAAGCTTTAAGGTGCTCTGATATGCATGCTATTATTACGCTTATTATCATATTTTTAATTTTATTTTTAGCTTTTATTATAAGCCTAAGACTTTTAGCTATATACAAGATGAAAAAGTTAAAAGGAGCCACATTAAACGAGTTTAAAAATGAAAAAAGATTGATACTTTACTTTTATTCTGAAAACTGTGGTGCTTGTAAAGTGATGGCTCCTATAATAGACTCTATAAAAGAGGTAAAGGTTAAGAAAATAGACGTATTTAGCAAAGAAGGGGCAAAACTTGTTCAAGAGTTAGGTATAATGGGCACTCCGACTACGGTTTTAATAGAAAAAGGTAATGTATTAAACGCCTTTATAGGCGTTAAGAAAAAAGAAGACATATTAAACATGTTTACTAAGCCACAATAACCTTCTCATCCATATACTTTTTATTTACAAACCACATAAGATCTTCGCTTATACCTTTTTTGTACTTTGGAATAGCCTCTCTTATGGTACTCATCAATCTTAGATGTTCTTCGTTTTTTAAATCTGCAAAATTAAAACCAAAATAACCAGATTGTGAAAGTCCAAGCACATCACCAGGTCCTCTTAATTTTAAATCTTCTAAAGATATTTCAAAACCATTTCTAGTTTTTACCATAATACGTAATCTTTGCAACGTGGCATTTTGTTCTGTAATTTTTTGGCTTTTAATAAAAGAGCTATTTACCAATAAGAAACAATAGCCTTCTTTATCACCTCTACCTACTCTTCCTCTTAACTGATGAAGCTGAGACAAACCAAACCTGTGAGCATCCTCTATAACAATAGTACTAGCCTCTTTTACATCTATACCTACTTCTATAACGGTGGTGGATACCAATATATGCCCACTTTCTTTAAACTCTTCCATAACGCTTGATTTTTCCCTGTCATTCATACGACCATGCAAAAGAAGCACTTTGTAATCTTCAAATATATTTTTCCATTTCTCATATTCGGTTTGAGCAGCTTTTAAATCTAGTTTTTCGGACTCTTCTATAAGAGGATAAACTATGTATACTTTGTTGCCGTTTGATAGCTCTTTTTTTATATGCTCTATCAAAAACGCCATATCCTTTTGATTGTCTGAATACAAAACAGAGGTTTTTACTGGCTTTCTCATGGCTGGCATTTCATCTAAAACAGAAATATCTAAATCTCCAAAAATCCCCATCGCTATAGTCCTAGGTATAGGAGTAGCACTCATATAAAGCATATGGGGCATAAGGTTGTTGTTTTTTTCTAACAGTATTTGCCTTTGAGCTACGCCAAAGCGATGCTGTTCATCTACTATGGCAAGACCAAGGTTTTTAAACTTTACTTTTTCTTGGACCAAAGCATGGGTACCTATTACTACATTTATCTCCCCTATAGATATAAGTTTGTGAATGTCTGTTTTTGATGTTGAAGATGTTAAAAGCCCAACTCTATAACCTAACTTTGAGAAAAAATCATGAAAGTTTTTATAATGCTGGTTTGCCAATATCTCAGTGGGCACCATCAGAGCCACTTGAAAACCTTCTTTTAGCACCGCCAAAGCGCTGGCTATACTTACCATAGTTTTACCGCTTCCCACATCCCCTTGAAGCAACCTACTCATCGGTTTTGTAGATTTCATATCGTTTATTATTTCTGTGATAGCTCTTTTTTGTGCATTTGTAAGAGGAAAGCTTATATGAGATTGCGCCTCTTTTATTATGCTATCTGGGTCAGCGTTTATAGAAGGAGCGTTTAGAGATTTTACCAAAGAGCGCCTTTTTAACATGGCAAGTTCAAATACAAATATTTCTTCGTATAAAAACCGTTTTTTGGCTTTTGATAGCATAGATTCAAAGCTTTTAAAGTCTTTAAAGTAATCCTCAGCGTGTATTATCTTAAAAGCTGTAGAAAGAGGTATCAAATCGTTGTCTTTTAAAAACTCCTCTGGTAATATATCTTGTAAATTTTGCCAGTAATCTTTGTAGTAGTTTAATATTGCTTTTATAGAAGACTCTAAGAGCTTTCTTCTTTTTTGAGAAGAGGAAGCTAGTAAGCTTTGGGGATCTTCAAATCTTTCCAACGGATAAACAGGTTTTACGATATCTATTTCTTTTGATGACTCACTAAATATCTTTGGATGTATCATATATTTCTGGCCTCTAAACTCTTTTAGCATACCATATACTACTATATTTTGTCCCTTCTGGTACCAGCCCATCACAGACTTATCTTTTGCCTTAAACTTTAAAGCTAGTTTAGTTTTACCGTCTGTTGTGATTATACTAAAAGGGTATTTTTCTTTTTCGTCATATATGAGGTTTTCTATCTTCACTAAAACAGTGCCATAAGTATCTAAAGCTAATGAGGAAATTGATTTTGACACAAGCCTATTTTCATAAGTGTATGGAAAATACCAAAGTACATCCATTAGGGTATTTAGACCGCTTGCATGGAGTATCTTCTTTTGGTTTTTATTTAGAAAATCCATATCCTCTATCTTTATGTTTAAATCCCTTAGCCTTCTAAGTTTTTGCTTTTGAGTTGATATAGATAGGTAGTTTGGTCTTTTAAAAGCCTCTAACTCTTGAAGTATTTGTTCTAAAAGGGCTTTTTTCTTTTCCTTTGAAAGTTCGTCTATTATATTTAGGCTTTTATAAAGGCTTTCTGATATGTATGGTTTTAATGCGTTGCTAAGATAAGCCCCAAAACCTTTTGCCCTTTCTAACTTAATATCGCTTGAAAGTAAATCTTTTATAAGGGATATGGGTTTTTCTAAATCTTCCATCATCTACCAAAATCAAAGCGTTTTTCAAAACTCATATCACCTTCCGAAGAGCCATTTCCATACATCTGCAACTCTATAGAGGTGTTTGGGGTTAGTTTTATAGAACCCCCATAATAAGTATCAAGAGGATTTTGGCTTGTGCTAATATGAGCTTTTAGTTTTATATTCTTTGATATGTCTTTGCTCATTTCTACATTTGTATTTAAGCTACCGTTTGCACTTTGACTTGGATATACGCTTAAGTTTACATTTGTCCCAAATATGCTGCTTGCCAAACCAGAAGGTGAGTATTTTGCTAATTTGCTTGCCATAGCATTGATAGGAAGTGCTGCTATACCAGATTTATTTAATATGAAAGAAGACAAAAGCTCATTTCTTGGCATAGGTGGATTTGAGTATATATCAAAAGTAGGATCTTCCAAATTTCCCACCAACGATATATAGGTGTTGTAAGAGTCTCCTGGCGACATCAAGAGTACGTTTATATACTTGTTGGCATCTCTTAGTTTTAGCATGCCATACCTTACGTAAAATGTTTTGTCAGAGTAAGTAAGCTCTCCACTGAAAGCCTTCAAATTTAGATTATAACCAAAATTTCCATTTCTTGCAAAGACTTTTCCTTCTATACCAGTGTATATGTTTCCCTCTGGCAACATGACGGTAATCGGTGTTGAGTTTTTAATATCTATATTCATATAAAGATTTTTAGGGAGTTTAGGAGAGCTTCCATAAGAAGAACCAGTGGAAAAGCTTTTGATATAAAGAATACCCCTTGGATCAAGGTACCCTTTTATATCTATAAAAGAAGAAAGATTTTTAAAAACATAGCTTGTATTGACAACTCCATCTACGAATCCTTGATAATAGCCATTTTTTGAATATAAATAAACTGGTAATCTCTTTAAAGAAGAACCTATATAAATGTTATGGTTAGAGGTTGTTATATTAAAAGCTATTAAATGTTTACCATTAGAAGATGAAAATACAAGGTTAACAGGTGTAAAATAGCCATTTTTAGAGGTTTTTATATCAAGGTTTATATCGCTGTACAAAGGTAAAGATAAATATTTTGAAAGAAGTAAAACAGGTTTTTGGCTTTTAAGATATAAGTTTATGTCTTTATCATCTATATTAATAGCGTAGTTTATGTTACCAGCTAGTAAGAAAGGAAGCTTTGATTTGATGAAGGCCAAAGTATCATCTATATCTATAACACCGTTTGAGCTTGTATAAAACTTCTTATCGTAGCCAAAGTAAAAACTTCCCTTAAAAAGACCATCTATATGTGCTTGGTTTGATTTCAAATAAAAAGGTTTTAAACTAAGTACACCATCTATAACTGAGCTTTCCAAAATAGGCTGATTGTAAAGATATACCTTAAATCCATCTGTTTTCCAATTTATATTGCCATCTTTTTGAGAAGATCCTCTTATACTTGCCACATTTATATAAAGGTTTTTATACTTAATATCAAAACCATTTGCGTACATAGTATATATACCGTTTTCATCTTTTATATAAAAGTTTATAGGTATTTTTATACCTTTATAAACTACAAAACCAACGGCGTTTATATTTTCTTTATTATCAACACTACCGTTAAAAGCCAAATCCACATGCAAAATCTTATTTTTACCTATTAGTTTAGCATTGAAGTTTATTGACTTTGATATGTTTAGATTTGAAGTAAGTAAAAAGTTTTGTTCTTGCAAAGTGGGTTTTAGATTAAGCATATTGTTTTTATAAGAAAAATATACATTTCCTTTTATATTTTTCAAAAAGCTATAACTTGCATTTGATATCTCAACGTTTCCAGAGATATTTTTAAGAGTTCCAGCACCATTTATATTGCCAAAAGCGTAAAGATTTTTTGAATTTGAAGCGCTAAACCCTACGTTGTTTATATATATGCTGTTGTTTGATATAGTGATAATACCATTTGTTAAATTGACGGTATAAATTGCACCGTTTATATACTTGTAAATCATAAGGTGCTTTGGTTTTACATAGCCATTTATAATATTTTTCTGATAAGTAAATAAAGCACTCATATAAGATGAATCACTAGAAAGTGTAAAAATATTATCTTTGTAAGAAAGCATTATAGGTAAAGAACTAACATTTACATAAGGGGCTTTTATAGAAGATGCGTTTAAATATCCTTCTACAAAAAACTTAGGATAAAGATTTGCTTGTAAAATACCGCTTATAGAAGCGTTTACATTGTTGTAAGAGATATAAAAATTATCCAAGTTCGCTTTTGTAAAAATGTTTTTGTTATTAAAAGCTATATAACCTTTTACACTTTGATTTCCATACAAAGAGTAATACAAACTACCAGCGTTTTTTCTTTTAAAATCAAGTTTTCCCTTTAAAAGCCCAATACCAAATTTATACTTGTAAAGTCTTACATTTGAAAGTTTTAAATCTAAGTTTAGGATTTTGTTGTCTAAGCTGTAAAATAGTTTTCCACCAGCGTATAAATCTATAGTATATTTTATATTTGAAGCTATATCTTTGTTGGTTAAATAAAGATTTTTTACCTTTATATCAAAATCGTTTTGTGTATCCGTATAATTTATATAAAGCTCTGCCAAAGGGCTTTTTAAGATACCGTCAAAAGACACACCCCCTTGATCTAAAACAGATCCCTTTATATCAAAAGAAGCATTTTTTATAGGTTTTAACTTTGGTATGTATATATTGTCTATTTTTAGGTTCGATGTAAAATATACATCTTTATTTTTTATAAAAGCTTTTAAAATACCGTTTAACGTGGAAGTCTCAAAAACCGGTGTTTTTATAGGTATTACAAAACCAGAAGCTATAGCTTTACCTATTCTATGAGCCCACCAAAAGTTTATATTAAAATCGTACAAAGAGGACACGGCGTTTACATCCTTTGCTACAAAATAACCATTTTCAAGGTATGCTTTTGGCACATATACATAAAGCTCTTGTTTTGAGCTTTTACTAAGATAAACATAACGAGCATAATCTTCTGTATGAAGAATGCCATCTTTAAGGCTAACTCTGGGTATAAAAAGTGCAAAAGCGTTGTCTGAAAATCTATCTGCACCAGCTATATAAAGATTTTTAACATTTACATGAAGTATTTTGTAAAATCTTTCGTAAAGCCTTAGATTAAAATCTGGCACATTTGAAGGTTTGTTTTCTTGGGCCACAAGGATGATGTTTAACTGGTTGGCATCGGCATATATATGTTTATGATAAATGTAAATATCTCCATCTTTTAGATAAAAATATCTTGGCTTTGAGCTGTAAGAAAGCCCTTTTATGCCTATCCCAAGCCTATAAAATATAATTTTATTTATTTTTATATCTTTTCCATCTATTTTAAAAGCCAAATTTTTAACGTAAAAACTTCTATTTTTATAACCAAAGCTTATGTGGTGTTTGTATATAAAATAAATTGGATTTAAAACAAGAAAATAAAGCGCTAAAACAAGCACTAAGACTCTTAAAAATTTCTTCATTACAAATATTTTATCTTATACTTATAAGCAAAATACCAACAAATATAAGAACCATACCAACAAAATCGTATATATTCATATGCTCTTTTAGATAAAAATAAGAAAATAAACTTATAATAAAAAACCCACTACCTACCATAATAGGATAGGCAATACTTAAATTTATCTTTTTTAGAGCAAAAGCGTAAAACAAAAATTGAATACCAAAACCTATAAGACCAGCCAATATGAAAAGTTTTGAGCTTTTAATAGCACCTATTTTTACAGCTATATTTGAAAAAGCATTAAGAAAAAGAGCTAAAAAAAGAGCTAACCAGTATATCATAAAAGCCCCTCCAAAAGGAGGGGATATATTTATATGGTAGAGTAAAGGGGTTTCACAGAAGCGCCGGTGGTATCTTCAAAGTCTCTTGGAACACCAAGCTCTTCCAGACAAGTGGGTAAATCGTGATAAAACTCAGCTACTTTTACAAGTCCAGTCTCTTTGCCCACTTCGTTAAATAGTTTTATCTTGGTGCTTGCTTTGCCTTTGCCCCTTTCCACTATAGCCCCAGCATGACCAAAGGATACGCCTTCCAAATTTTCTTGAAATCTTCCAGCTACGAAAGCAGCAACTGGTATTTTCCACTTACCTTGTTTGTAGAGCTCAAGTATCGCCATGGCTGCGTTTTCTTCGTAGGTACCACCCACTTCACCTTGGATAATAACAGCCTTTACATTTGGGTCATCGTATATATTTCTTATAACATCTTCAAATGTAGTACAAGATATTACGTCTCCTCCAAGAGCTATAGCGGTATAAACACCCCAACCTCTTCTCATCATCATCTCAGCGGTAGTGGTAGTAAGACCACCAGATTTTGACAATATCACAAGACCGCCGGGTTTATAGGCAATGGAAGGATCCTTACCACCAATAGCACCAACCCTCATAGGCACAGAAGGCACTATGGCACCAAGAGAAGTAGGACCTACTATGATAACGCCCTTTTCTTTGGCATAATTGTAGAAGTAAGTGGTATCTCTTATTGGTACATGCTCAGTGATAATGTATATAAGCTTTATACCGTTGTTTACAAGCTCAATGACAGCGTCTTTTACAGACACAGGGGGTACATATATAAGACCTGCGTTTATCTCAGGATGATGAGATAGAGCTTCTTTGACTGTGTTGTAAACTGGTACGTTAGCGACGCTAGTACCGCCTTTTCCAGGTGTAACACCAGCTTTTATAAACCCAGGATAAAGGGATTCTGTTTCTGTAACCACCTGGGAAGCTTCTCTTCCTGTAATACCTATTACCACAAACCTATGGCTATCGTTTAAATAAACAGTACCTTTCATAACACGCTCCTTATACTCCTAAATCTTCAGCAACGTTATCATTTACAGATTTTACTTGATGCTCCAAGAGATACTTCAACCTTACAGGTGCCTCCGTAAGAGGTAAAGATGAATCGTAAATCTCACCTTTCACACCACACTCTTTAAAAGCCTCATAAAGCATCCTCAAACCTTTTTCAGCTTCAGGGCCGTTTCTTCTTACTACCCATACCCAATTTGGATCAAGTTTACCTTCTTTCTTCAAGTCCCTTATAGCGTTTGCCACGCCTTCACCGAGTGTCACATCTATACGAGTGTTGTTGGCAGTACCTCCACAAACCAATACACCTCTTATACCTGGTTTGGATAGAATTATACGGGTTATCTTGTACATCTTCTCGGCTGGAGGATTTCCACCTATGTCTGTAAAGTTTGCAGGTTTTAAACCTATGTTGTAACAAGTTTCTATAGTAACCGTAGAACCACCACCACCAAAGGTCATAAGGGCTATATCACCATCCATCTCCACATAAGAACCGGCTTTACCTCTATGATCGTCTCTATCTATCAAAGATGCTTCTATCTCTCTTTGGGTAGGAGGGCGTTTCATGGCGCTTCTAACACCGTATATTTTAGAAGGCGGCACAGAGGCATCGTCATCTATGGTTACTACAGCATCAAGGGCATATATTTTTTGCTTTCCATTTACATCGCATATAGCAAGGGGGTTTATTTCTATAAGCTTTGCTTCTGTTTCCCAAAAAGCCTTATAAAGGTTTGCTATAACCTCTGATAGTTCTCTTAAAACCCCGATATACTCTTTTGGAAATCCCATATCCATTAGGTATTCTCTTACCATGTAAGGATATAAACCTATCAACGGATCTATCTTAAAGGTTTTTACCTTTTCTGGTGGGACTTCTTCTATATCCATACCACCTTCTAAGCTAAGCACCAACACCGGAGTCCTTGTCTCTGTGGAATATGTGATAGAGGCATACAACTCTTTTAGTATTTTGGCTTTTTCGGCAATTATAATACCCACTGGCATCTCGCCGTAAACTGGATACTGTAAAAGAGCTTCTGCCGTTTCTATAGCCTCTTCTGGTGTTTTACAAAGCTTCACAGCGCCTGCCTTTCCACGTTTCCCTACAAGCACTTGAGACTTCACCACAGACTCACCAAGTTTATTGGCAAAGTCTTTTAAATCATCGTTGATATGATCGGCGTACATATAATTTAAAACTGGTACGCCGTACTTCTTAAAAATCTTATCGTAAGCTTCAAACTCATAGAGGTTCATAAGACTTTTGCCTCCTTTAGAAATTGACTAATATTATATCACATTTGATGATTGGAAAAACAATAAAGGCTTTTAAGTTATAATAACTTATATGGATAAAGATATTGTGTACGTAGTAGAAGATGATATGGATTTAGCTGAGATACTTACCTTCAACTTAGAAAACGAGGGGTTTGAGGTAAAACACTTTACAAACGGCAACGAATTTTTCAAAACAATGGAACAAACAATACCAAATATAATAATACTTGATATCATGCTTCCTGGTT
The DNA here is from genome assembly GCF_000213785.1 of Hydrogenobaculum sp. 3684. Classification (NCBI taxonomy): domain Bacteria; kingdom Pseudomonadati; phylum Aquificota; class Aquificia; order Aquificales; family Aquificaceae; genus Hydrogenobaculum; species Hydrogenobaculum sp. 3684. The sequence continues at coordinate 1,175,397 of NC_015557.1, forward strand.
ACGACGGAGTAAGGATAGCAAAAATACTAAGACAAAACGTCCTTTACAAAGATATACCTATTATATTTCTTACTGCAAAATCAGAAGAAGAAGACAAGATAGAGGGTTTTAATGCAGGAGCCGATGATTACATCACAAAACCATTCTCTTCAAAAGAATTAATAGCAAGGATAAGGGCTGTATTAAACAGATACAAAAAAACAATTACCACAACCAAGTTAAAAGTAGAAAATCTTGAACTAGATGAAGATAAGATGGAAGTAACGTTGGATGGAAAACCTATAAACCTTACAAAAACAGAATTTAGAATATTAAAACATCTAATTGAAAATATGGACAAAATAATGACAAGGGACAAAATAATAAATATGCTATGGTCATATGGCACAGACATAAACGATAGAACAGTGGATGTTCATATAAAACATCTAAGGGATAAACTTGGGGATTTTGGTAAATATATAAAAACCATAAGGGGCGTAGGTTACAAGTTTAGCTTAAAAGATGAATGATGATAGGGTAATAATAGGAAAGTTTTTATCAACGTTTGGATTAAAAGGTGATTTGGAAGTGGTTTTTGAGTTTGAGGAAGATATAGATTTTTATATTAAAAACCTAAAACAGATATATTTACAAAACAAACAAACTAAAGAGTTTAAAGCTTTTAACGTAACGTTTAAAAAACACCAAAACAAGGTACTATGCCATATAAAAGGAATAGACACAGTGGAGATGGCAAAAAGCTTTTGCAACGCCACAATCTTTGCAAGCTCAAAAGATTTACCAAGAAAAGAAGAAACGGTATTTCTTTTCGAGCTTTTTGGAAAAAAAGTAAAGTTAGATAGCGGCGAAGAGCTTGGAAGACTTACAAACGTATTTAAATATGCAAACAAAGATTACCTTGAAATAGACTTTGGAAAATATATAATACCAGCAGAAGAACCGTTTTTGATAAAACTTGACAAAGACCAAATAATACTTTCAAAAGATTATATCTTAGATTTGAAAAGCTAAAAAAACTAAATATATTTTACTTATGCGAAGCATTAAAACCACAGAGGAGCTGGTAAATATCTTAGAAAAAGAAGGTGAGCTTATAAGGGTAAAAGACCCCATAGATGTTCATTATGAGATAACAGAGATAACAGATAGAATGTGTAAAACAAAAGACCCAAAAGCTTTACTTTTTACAAATGTAAAAGGCTACAATATACCTGTTCTCACAAACGCCTTTGGTTCTTATAAAAGGTTAAAAATCATCTTTGGTTATGAAAACCTTGAAGATATAGGTTGGAAGCTTTATAAAGTGTTAAGACCAGAAATACCAAATACATTTTTAGAAAAGCTTAAAAAACTCCCAGAACTAAAAAAACTAAATGACGCACTACCAAAGGTAGAATCTAAAAACCCTTATAAAACCTTTAGCGAAAGTGTATTTGATATACCTGTGTTAAAATGCTGGCCCAAAGATGGTGGAAGATATATAACACTTCCTCAGGTTATCACAAAAGACCCTGAATCAGGTATCAGAAACGTGGGGATGTACCGTATACAGCTTTTAGAAGAAAAAAAAGTAGCTCTTCATTGGCAAATACACAAAGACGGAAACTCACATTTTCACAAGGCAAAAAGACTTGGTAAAAAATTACCAGTAGCTATAGTAATAGGTGCAGATCCAGTTTGTACTTACAGTGCATCGGCACCGCTTCCGCCAGAGGTGGATGAGTATTTGTTTGTGGGTATGGTAAGAGAAAACCCTTTAGAGCTTGTAAAGGGTAAAACTGTTGATATAGAGTATCCAAAATACGCAGATTTTGTAATAGAAGGTTATGTAGACCCAGAAGAACCGCTTATAGACGAAGGGCCTTTTGGAGATCACACTGGATTTTACACACCAGTAGACAAATACCCAGCAATGCACATAACAGCTATTTTATCTAAAGACAATCCAATATATATATCCACTATAGTAGGACCACCACCCCAAGAGGATAAATACCTTGGCTATGCCACAGAACGTATATTCTTACCCCTTATTAAGTTTAATCTACCAGAGGTAGTGGATTATCATCTTCCAGCAAGTGGAGTATTTCACAACTTTTGCTTTGTTTCCATAAAAAAGCGCTATCCTGGGCACGCCTTTAAAGTAGCTTATGCACTACTTGGGCTTGGACTGATGTCTTTGGAAAAGTATATAGTGGTTTTTGACGAATGGGTAAACGTACACGATATAGAAGAAGTGCTTTGGATATGGGGCAACAACACAGACCCTTCAAGGGATATAATCATCACAAAAGGACCTATAGATGTACTTGATCATTCTACCAACGAAGTAGGTTTTGGTGGTAAGATTATAATAGATGCCACAAAAAAACTAAAAGAAGAAGGATATACAAGAGTATGGCCAGAGGTGGCTAAAACCGACGATGAAACAAAAAGAAAGGTTGATAGCATATGGCAAAACATATCAAGATTTTTATCTTAAAAGCTAAAAAAACTTTAAAAACCTCCGATATGTTAAATAACAAGTTTTAGGAGGTGCGTTATGCTATCAATTAATTTTAACTACGGTGCGCTTGTAGCTAACAATGCTTTACAACAAGCAAACCAAAATGTTACCAACGACATCACTCACATATCCACAGGTTTAAGGATATTGAGTGCAGCAGATGACCCAGCTGGTCTATTTATAGCAGACCAATTACACACATTGGGTACAGCTTTAGGACAGGGTTATCTCAACACCCAACAAGGCTATTCATTGGCTCAAGTGGCAGATGGTCAGCTATCTCAAATCTACAACACTCTAAACACCATGTACACTTACGCCGTTAACGCTGCAAACTCCACCAACAATATAAACTCAGCTGGTGCTTTACAAAACCAAATTTCAGCCCTGGCTCAATCTATAAAAGAAATAGTTAACACCACCACGTTTAACGGCAAAAAACTCTTTGACGGTAGTTTTATAAACCAAGCCATTCAATTTGGTGGTCAAGCAGGTCAGTATATAAACATATCAATAGGTAACCTATCCATAGAAAGAATGGGTGCTGCTATAGCCCAAACTGGAGATTTCCAAAATATAAACAACGGTTCTACCGCCGCAAATATAATGGCTTATTACAGCGGTTCTGGACCTATAACTGTAAACACCACAGCAAGCGCCACAACTTACGTCGGAGCCAATACAACTGCTTCACAAACAGTAATAACATCCGATGTATTGTTTGATGGTAACAAACAGCTATTTATAAACGGTAACGAAGTTGTAGCTAGTGCATACGCTTCAGCCACAAACGCATACTTAGACGCACATATAATAGCTAACAACATAAACTCTGTATTCAATGGTACTGTTACAGCCCAAGCTTCCAACACGCTACAAGGTACCCAAGCTTTCGGTACTATACAAGTAGCCTCTTCTGCCACAGTAAGTATAGTAATATCAAGACAAGTAGAACAAAGCAGCACTGTAGGTGTTGGTTTTACAGCACTTACAAACGCAGCAGGTCAACCAGAACAACTTGCAAACGGTCAATACGTAGGTATTGTATCTCAGACTATAAACCTAGTTGGTGGACAAACCTATAGTTTACAAGACATAATATCTGCTATAAACGGCGTTGCTACAAACACTGGTGTATATGCCACCACAGACTCTACAGGTCAATATTTACAACTTTATACCACAGACGGTTCTACATTCCAAATAAACATCAATGTGACAAATTCTAATACTGCTAGCCAAGCCACATACGGATTAAACTTAGCAAAGTTTGGTGCAGTACAACCAGCAAGCTTAGACGGTACAGCTTCAGCTACATACGGCGCTATAGTCTCTGTGGGTTCATTACAGATTACAAGCCCATCAAACCTACAAATAGCAGCTTTTGGTCAAGGCGCAAATGCAAACGACAATCTTATAAACAACCTCGTATTCAACACCCCAGTATCAAATAGCTATATAAACGGATATAGCTCCACAAATACCACAACAATAAACGGATCTCAAACAGTTGGTTATAACTACTTTGTGAAAGACCTATTAGATATAAACGTAACTACCACCCAAGGTGCAAACCAAGCTCAAATAATACTTCAAAACGCTATAAACTATGTTGATACCATAAGAGCCCAAGTAGGTGCCGTAATGCAACAAATGCAAACGCTTGCAAACGGAGACCAAACAGGCCAAACCAACACATTAAACGCTGAAGCAGCTATAAGAGACTTAAACATATCTCAAGCAATGACCCAATATCAAAACGACAACACACTACAACAATCAGCCATCGCAATGTTAGCTCAAGCAAACGCAATCCCACAACAACTTCTTACACTCTTCAGATAATAAAATATATAACCTCCCCTTCGGGGAGGGTTTATAAATATCTAAAAACAATTTTATAAAAACATTTTACTTGTATTATACGTTTTGATGTTATAAATATTTTTTTATTATACGCTTTTATTAGAAAATAAACTTTTAGCAGTTTCTATATCAGTTTTTATTTGGACTTTTAGATCTTCTATGGAGTTAAACTTTTTTTCTTCTCTTAAAAAGCCTAAAAACATTATATTTAAAATATCATCAGTTAAATCACCGTTAAAATCTATAATATGTACCTCTAATATATTTTGATCTGTGTGTTCAACGGTGGGTCTTTTGCCATAGTTTGCCACACCTAGATATCCATTTACATTTACAGCATAAACACCTTCTTTTAAACACATGTTTGACGTGTCCGATATGTTTGCTGTGGGAAAGCCTATTTTAGAGCCTAAGCCCTTTCCTCTTACAATATGTCTTTTAATAGTATATTCTCTTCCAAGGTATTTTTTAACATCTTCAAACTTTGCCTCTTTTAAAAGCCTTCTTATAAGGGTACTACTTACTATATGCCCATCCACTTTGTAAGGTTCACTGGGTATTACTTCAAACCCAAGCATCTCTCCCATCTCTTTTGCAAGTTCAAACTCCCCTTCTCTTCTGGCTCCATACCTCCAATCGTATCCCACTATCAAAAGCTTTGTATTGAGCTTTTCATAAACATAGTCTTTTATAAAATCCCTTGCAGATATATTGCTAAATTCTTTGGTGAAGTTTATTACAAAGATGTTTTCAACACCAAGTTTATATATATATTCTTTTCTTTCTTCTATAGTATATATCATACAAGGAGCGGATTCTTTTTCTAGTACCTCCAAAGGATGTGGATCAAACATCAAGACAGAAGGTACCAAGTTTTTTTCTTTGGCTTTTAGAACAAGAGTCTTTAAAAGATGTTGATGACCCAAGTGAACACCGTCAAAGTTACCTACAGCCAAAGCTATGGGCTTTTTAAGCATTATAACTTTTTACCACTGTACCTATGTTTTCCCCAGATAAAATACGTTTCAAAGCCCCTTTTTGATAAATATTAAATACCACCATAGGTATGTTGTTGTCTTTACAAAGGGTGATAGCCGTATGGTCCATAATCTTTAGGTCTTTACTTATAATCTCTATATAAGATATTTCTTTTATAAGCTCTGCATCTTTATAAATAGCTGGGTCTTTTGTATATATGCCGTCTACTTTTGTAGCCTTCATAAAAACATCGGCGTTTATTTCGGCAGCCCTTAAAGCAGCGGCTGTATCTGTGGAAAAAAACGGGTTTCCAGTGCCAGCGGCAAATATAACAATTCTTCCTTTTTCAAGGTGCCTTACAGCCCTTCTTCTTATATAAGGTTCTGCCACCTGTCTCATCTCTATAGCCGATAAAACCCTTGTAGGTATGTTGTGTATTCTCTCTAATGTATCTTGCATGGCTAAAGCGTTTATAACGGTGGCAAGCATCCCCATATAATCGGCGGTGGCTCTATCCATACCACTTGCTTGAGCTTTTAGACCTCTAAATATGTTTCCACCACCTATTACAATAGCTATTTGAACTCCAAGCTCGTAAGCTTCTTTTATTTCATTTGAAAAGCTTAAAATAACATCTTTATCTATACCAAAGCCTTGGCTTCCCGCCAAGGCTTCACCTGATATCTTTAACAATATCCTTTTATACTTCATGTACCTATTTCAAATCTACAAAAGCCTTTTATAGTTACGTTGTTAGCTCTTATGTAATCTTGAATAGTCTTTTTCTCATCTTTTATAAACTTCTGATGTAAAAGCGTTTTCTCTTCGTAGAATTTTTTGAGCTTTCCTTCTGCTATCTTTTCAAGCATATTTTCTGGTTTACCCTCTTTTTTAGCTTGTTCCATATATATGGCTTTTTCTCTTTCTATAACATCCTGAGGTACAGTCTCAGGGGATAAAAACTCTGGCCTCATAGCGGCTGTTTGAAGTGCAACATCTTTTACAACATCAAGGTTATCACCTTCATAAGATAGCAATACACCTATTCTTCCGCCACCATGTATATATGAAAAGTTTGGTCCTTCCACCACGCAATAGCGTTTTAGTTGTATGTTTTCTCCTATTTTGGCTATAGCTTCTTTTAAAAGCTCTTCTATAGTTATACCGTCTATTTTACCTTGAAGTATAGAACTATCTCTTGACTCACCTTTTGTATCACCTACATTTTCAAACACATAATCAAGGATTTTATTGGCAAGTTCCTTGAAAGATTCGTTTCTTGCCACAAAATCTGTTTCACAGGCAAGCTCAACCATTGCACCCTTTGAAGGCGTAGATTTTGCCACTATAAGACCTTCTTTAGTTTCTCTTGAAGCTTTTTTATCGGCTTTTGCCAAACCTTTTATACGAAGTATCTCTTTGGCTTTTTCTATATCTCCGTTTGCCTCTTCAAGGGCTTTTTTACAATCAAGCATCCCAGCGCCGGTCATCTCTCTTAAAAGCTTTACATTTTCAGAACTAACTGCCATAAAATCTCCTCCTATTAATAATCTACACTATCTTTGTCTATATCTTCATACTTTTCTGACATAGCCATAGCTCTTTCAAAGAGTTCTTTTTCCTCTTCAGCCACCACCACCACTTTTCTTTTTGATGTTTCAGAAACAGCAGAAGCTTCTCTTCTTTGCTTACCATCTAACACAGCATCGGCTATCCTTGATGTTAAAAGTTTAATAGATTTTATAGCGTCATCGTTTCCAGGTATAAGATAATCTATTTCATCTGGATCGCAGTTTGAATCTGCTATAGCAACAACCTTTACACCAAGCCTTCTTGCCTCTGTAACAGCTATATGTTCTCTGTTGGTATCCACTACCCATATTATATCTGGTATTCTATCCATATCTATGATGCCTTTGTATAGTTTTTGAAGTCTTTGCATCTCTCTTTTCATGGTTACTACTTCTTTTTTTGGTAAAACCTCAAAAACTCCTTCTTTTTCCATGCGTTCTAACTGACGGAGCTTGGCTATGCTTTTTCTAACGGTTTTAAAGTTTGTAAGAAGACCACCCACCCATCTTTCGTTTACATAGAAAGACTCGCATCTTAAAGCCTCTTCCATAATAACATCTTTAGCCTGTTTTTTTGTACCTACAAAAAGCACCTCTGCACCTTTTGATACGGCATCTGATACAAAGTTATAAGCCTCTTCCAAATAAAGAACGGTCTTTCCAAGGTCTATAATGTGTATGTTGTTTCTTACACCATAAAGATACGGTGCCATCTTAGGGTTCCATCTTCCTTTTGAGTGTCCAAAATGAACACCAGCTTCCAAAAGATCCTTCATACTTACTGACATAACATACCTCCAAAAGGGTTTTTAACCTCCTCTAATCCAAGCGTCAGTTTTACCTGACGACCCTTTTTGATTAGAGTGCAGTTTAATCTATTATTATATCAAAATCCCAAAAACTTTGTATAATATTTTCTAGGAGAGGTGGCTGAGTGGTCGAAAGCGGGTGACTCGAAATCACTTGTGGGTTTAAAGCCCACCGAGGGTTCGAATCCCTCCCTCTCCGTATGTGATACTTTTATAGACATCCCTATTTTTCTTTATCCTTTAATTATATGAATCTTTTAAATATTTAAAGAGTAAGAATATAAATAATATCTTTCTATTTTGTCTAAATCCTTGAAAAACCCTTATCTATCAATAAAATTTCTGACTAAATTTATTTTCTATTTTATGTTTATATGTGTTTATACGTTGTCTAAAAGCCAAAAACGATGTCTATATAAAAGCGTTATTTTTGTAGACAAATTTTATAGACATAATATTTTTACTTATATAGCAAAAATATATACAAGAAAAATGTAAATAGGTTTTTACCATAAATTTTATTTTTGTATTACAAATGTAATACAATCTATATCATATTTTAACAATTTTAGTTAATAACTACTTATAATTAAGATATCAACCTTAAGGAGGTGCGTAATGAAAGACGTTTTTGTTTTGAGAGAAGAACTCTCTAAAAAGAAAGGCCTAAGTAAGGGTTTTACCCTTATCGAACTTTTGGTGGTTATAGCCATCATTGCTATCTTAGCAGCGATAGCAATACCACAGTACATTCAATATATGCATACTGCTGCTGCTGGTGCTGCTTTGGCAGATGCAAGACAGTGCCTTGATGAAGTAACAGCTCAAAATACAGCAGCATCTGCTTTAGGTGTCACAGCTACAATTGATTCTGTTATATCTGCTGCTTGTCCAACTATAGTTACAACAGGCGGTAGTGCTGTTTGTACTTGTGTTGTAACAAAAGGTATAGCTACAGGTACTGGTATATGTTCTTCTAATAGTACTAGTGCTGGTTGTACAGCATCGTAACAATTTTATTATTTTTCTCCCCCTTGGAGGGGGAATTTTATATAATATATTAAATGAAAATATCAAAGTCTTTAGTAAAACAAAATATAAAAAAATATGATTATAGTGGTTTAGAAAAAGATAGATATTATATATCCTATCTTGATATAGATAAACCAAATATAGTTTATGCAAATATAAAAATACCACCATCTAAGATATATAAAAAAGGCGTTGATCTTAGCGGTAAAAAATTGTTAATAATAACAGCTTTTGCACTTGGGGATAGTATACATTTTTTACCTGTTTTAAAAGCCATAAAAAGAGCTTACAAAGATATATATATAGGCTATGAGCATAAGAAAGATAACAAGCTTCTTATAGATAATCCTTACATAGATGAGCTTGTACCAACCCCTATAGATATAGATGTTTTAGATAGGTTTGATTATATATTTGATCTAACGGCTCATGTGGCTAGTGTTGGTTTTGATAATCAATTTGTGCCAGATTATTTGGCTTCGCTTTTTGATGAAAAAGTATTTGGCTTTTATGAAAAGGATAAAAAACCAGATATTACACTTTCTAACGATCCAGAGATTAAAACAACTATATATAAGATAAAAAGGTTTATATCCCTTGGAAGACCGCTTTTAGGGCTTCATTTTGAAGCAAGCTCTATCCATAGGAGGATACCACCAGATGTTTTAGATATCGTACTAAACTATGCAAAAGATAAATACACTGTAGTTTGCGCTTATACAGATTCAGCCAAAGACCTTGCCAAAGAGTATTTTGAAAAATACCCTTTTATAGTAGATGTATCTTCTTATGTAAAGGATATAGAGTATCTTTCTCATTATGTAAGTATTTTAGATATTTTAATAAGCGCTGAAACATCGGTAGCTCACATAGGGGTGGCTCTTGGTGTGCCTACTCTTGTTGTGCTTGGACCTGGTTCTTTTGAGGCTGTTTATGATTACAAAGTACCTCATATAAAGGGAGTAAATGCAAGATATGTAGGTACAAAATGCTCAAGCCCCTGTAGGATACACGCTTTATCAGAACCATGCCCCGAGGCAAAACTTTTTAAAGACCTTAAAAAACAAGACGATGATTATTCCCCTTGTTTTAAATTTATAGACAGAATCGAGCTTTTAGAAACATTTAAATCTTTGGAACATCTTGTAAAAAGTTCAGATATAGAAAAAGAAGATAAAATTGATAATTTTGAAGAGCTTTACAGTTATTATTATAAAACCAAGCTTGTAAACGATTATATAGGAAGAGCTTATCTTTATTTTTATAAATATAGACATAGTTTATTTTATTTTATACAAGAATTTGCTAGAAAAAATAAAAATGTAAAGATAGAAGGCTACGATAAAGTCCTTTATGAAGAGGCTTTAAAAGATTTAGATATAACAATAGATGATAACTCTTCAAATATTATAATAACAGATGGGTTTTATAAAAATATAGATTTTAAAAGCTTAAAAAATAAAAAAGCTATCATTGTGTTTGCCAATAAAAATAGGCTTTACAACTTCGTTAAAAAAGGTCTTGATATCTTTGATTTGGGTGTGGTTAAGCAAAGTGTTTATGAATATACAAAAGATGAGCTTGTATCTATACTTTCTAAACATTTTAAAGATTTTCAAGTTTACGAAACCCCTACATCATATTTTGAGTATGAAAGTGTTTTTGGCAAATCAAACTCTATAGATAATCAAGTTCCTCATAACGTATTTTTAAGAGATTATATAAACTCCCTTCAAGGGGCTTTTTTAATAGCCGTTATAAACGATAATATAAACCTAAGACATCATCTTGATGTTTTTAGTGCAATGCAATATTATTATTTAATCTCAGATAAGTATAAAGAAATTAGTTTTTATACCAAAAGCTCAAAAACTTCTGAGTTTGATATAGTGGAGCTTCAAAGAGGAAGTAAAGGTAAGGTTTTCTTATCCTTTGAAAAAGAACATTTATACGATTTTTACAACGTATTTAAAGAATTAGGATTTTCTATATACACGGTGTTTGTGCCAGAAGCTGAATACGCCTCTAAAAAAGATATACTTCTTCAAACGCTTTCAAATATAGGTATTGATATAGTTTTTTCAGATTTTAAAAACCTAAAACAAAAAATCTATTTAAACTATATAGGTTCTAAAATAGTTTTTATAGACAAAGATACCACGTATGAGGATCTTCTAAATCAATTCAAAGATAAAAAAGATAAGAATGAAGATATATTAGATAAATTAAGTGATATGTTTGGTAAGTTTTCCCCATCAAAAACTATTTATATATCAAACGACGAGAGGATAGTGGATTTTTTGAAAGAAAGATCTTTAGATGTAAGATATTTTTATGGGTATTTTGTGGATTATAATACTAAAGATATAAATAATAAGTCATCTGATATTGTATTTTTATCAGAATGTTCTATTCATAAAACCTATGCTGATAATAATATTACAGAATTTTTTATTAAAAAGCTATCAAACTTTAGAACGTCTTTAAAAGCTTTGAATGAAGATATAGCATTAGAGGATATAAGAGAGTATATTTACGATTATATCTATATGGGGGCTTATGCATGTAAATACAACGATAGCACCATTAAACATATAGGCACTTTGGAGTTTGACGATGAGATGGTCTTTAGAGTAGCTCTTTCTACTGTTGCAAAGACAAGGGATTTTCCTATAATGATACATCCAAAAGATATAAAGTATATCTTCAACGGAAAAAACATAATACTTGGTTTAAATGATATAGTTTCAAATGCCTTAAATAAAAGATTTTTTGAGGCTTTTAACAAAAAAACGATGTTTATAACAGATTACAAACCAATACTTGAAGATATGTTTGGTAAATACGGTGAGTATGTGAGCGGGTTTTCTATAGAGGATATGGTAGAAAAAGCAAGATATTTTAAAGAAAACAAAGATGAGGCAAAAGAGATTGTATCTTATATAAGAAAAAACATAAAAGAGTTTGATTTGAGAAATATTATAAGAGGTATTTTATAATATGAACCGAAAAAATACTTTGTTTTGTATAAATAGAGCTGGTACAGCATTTACATATTAGCGGATAACATCTTTCCACATCTTTTTAATGTTGTCTTTATGAAATAGTTTGGCTCTTTCTAAAGAGTATTTAGCTTGTTCGTTGTATAAATCTTTATTGTTTTTAAGTTCTAAAATAAGAACTTTTAATTCATCTATTGTATTGTAAAATAAACCTTTATCTCCTAAAACATATCTGGATGTTGGTATATTACTTGATATACAAGGTATACCTATAGACATTGCTTCTAGTAATGAAAGCCCAAAAGATTCCGTTGGGTCTTTAGATGTAAAAACATATACACTTGCGTTGTTATTTAAATAATCAATTGCATTTTCTACAAAGCCTAACAGCTCTATGTTATTTAATTGTTCTTTGTTCTTTAATTCCAAAGCTTTTTCAAAATCATCTCCATACCCTATAAATTCTGTTTTTATATCGGTATTTCTAACAGCATTAAATAAATCTTCCCATCCTTTTTCAGCTATAAATCTAGATAGCCATAATACTTTAAAATCTTTTATATCTTCATACTTTTTTGGTTTCTTTTTTACGCTTTCAATCCAATTTGGTATTACTATTGATTTTTCTTTTGGTACTAGGTTTGTTGATAAGAAAGACTCTTCTATCACAGGTGATACAAATATAATCTTTTTTATATAAGGATGATTAAAGTACTTAATAGACCATTGTTTTAGTGCTTCCATATTTGACTCTAACGATGCGTAGTTTGCAAGTATCCACACATAGGTGTTTGGATGATAAAATATATAGTCTGGTTTGGTTAAAAGCATGATATCTGATTCTAATATTATATCTTTGAAATCTTTTACATCTTCATATTTTGTTAGGACGCTATCCACATCTTCTATATTCTTTACTTCGTTGTAGAGAGGTTTAAATGTTGTTATAAGGCTTATGTTAAAGTCGTTTTTTAGAAGCTCACAAAACTTTACTATCATCTTAGCATGCCCATCTATGGTGGGATTGTCGTTGTGGTAATACCTAGCTTCCAGAATTGTAATGCTTTTTTTCTTCTTTGGCATAAATTTAATTATAAAAGTTTTAGATATATTAATAGGAGGTTTTTATGAAGATAGCGTTTTCTGGGCTTGGGAGAATGGGTATTGGCCTTTCAAGAAGGATAAAAGAAAAAGGACATGAGGTTTTTGGGTTTGATAGAAACCAGCACTGCACAAAAGAGGCATCTTCTTACGGGGTAAAGTGTTTTGGCACTTACAAAGAGATGTTTGAGGCTTTTGGAGATGATAGAAGAGTTTTATGGATAATGGTCCCTCAAAGTGCCGTGGATGATGTTATAAACGAAGCTTTGCCTTATTTAAAAGAGGGGGATCTTATAATAGATGGTGGGAACTCCTACTATAAGGATTCTATAAGAAGGTATAACACTCTAAAAGAAAAATCTATAAAGTTTTTAGATATAGGGACATCTGGGGGTGTTTGGGGTTATGAAAGGGGTTTTTCTTTGATGGTGGGAGGAGATAAAGAGGATTTTGATTTTATAAGCCCAATACTTAAAGATTTGGCAAATGAGGGTGTTGGTTTTGGTTATATGGGTGGGCCTGGTATGGGACACTTTGTTAAGATGGTACATAATGCCGTTGAATATGGGATGATGGAAAGTATAGCAGAAGGGCTTGATCTTATAAAAACATCAAAACCAGAAGTAGATCTAAAAGAGGCTGTAAGGGTGTGGACAAAAGGAAGCGTTGTGGCTTCTTGGCTTATGGATTTAACTTACAAAGCTTTATGTGATTTTGGGCTTTTAGAAGAGATAAAGCCTTACGTAGAAGATACCGGTGAAGGAAGATGGAGTGTGATAGAAGCAGTTGATGAGGGTGTGGCTATGCCATCTATATCTAACGCTCTTTTTATGAGATTTAGATCAAGAGAACAAGAGAGCTTTAGAGATAGGGTCTTAGCAGCCTTAAGATACGAGTTTGGGCAACATAAGTTTAAGAAAGATGAATAACTTTGTTTTTGTTTTATTTGGTGGAAACGGCGATTTAGCTTGGAAAAAAATACATCCAAGCCTTGCAAAACTCCTTAAAGAAGGTAAAATTTCACCAAAAAAGGTTATATCTTGCTCAAGAGAATCCAGTAGAGATGAATTTATACCAAAGATAAAGTCTTTGTTTGGTGAGGAGTACGCATCTGTTTGTGATTATATAAATGTAGATGTTACAAATCCAAAAGACTTTAATTTTATTAAAAGCATAGAAAAAGATGAGATTATATTTTATCTTTCTATACCGCCAAACTTGTTCGAGTCTGCTATAAAAAATATAGGCCATGTGCTTCTTGATATGACAAACAAAAGAAAAATTGTAATAGAAAAACCCTTTGGATACGATTTGGAATCTGCTAAACGTTTAAACAACCTTCTTCATACATTTTTCCTAGAAAAAGAAATATATAGGATAGATCACTTTTTAGGTAAAGAAGCTGTACAAAATATATTTAGTTTTAGGTTTGCAAATTACATATTTGAAGGTATTTGGAACAAAAACTTTATAGACCATGTTCAGATATCGGCTTTGGAAGATATTGGTATAGAAGGAAGAAGTGCTTATTACGACAAGTTTGGGGCTTTTAAAGATATGATACAAAACCATCTTACCCAGATGGCAACCTTTATAGCTATGGAGCCCCCTTGTTGTATAGATGCAGAAGAGATAAGAAATGAGAAGGTAAAAGTTTTAAAATCCATAAGAACTCCAGGTATTGAGGATGTGGTGCTTGGAAGATATGAAGGTTATACGATGGAGCCAGGTGTAAAACCAGGCTCAAAAACAGAGACTTTTGCTGTTGTAAAACTTCATATAGACAATTTAAGATGGCATGGGGTACCATTTTATCTTAGGACTGGCAAAAAGTTAAAAACAAAAGCCACTCAAATCGTAGTAGTGCTTAAAAAAATGCCTACATCTTTTGCTAAACTCATAGGCTGTGAGCCAAAAGAAAATAAGATAGTTATAAAAATCTCACCTTTTACAAATATAGAGCTTCGCCTTGAAATAAGGGCTCCAAACTCTGATTTTCTATCTTGTCCTTTGGAAGTGTCTATGGGTATGGAAAATAACACCTCTTCAGAGGCTTATGAGACTCTTCTTCTTGATATAATAAACTCAAATCAAACACTATTTTTAAGAGAAGATGAAGTAGAGCTTGCATGGGCACTTTATCAACCTCTTTTAGATATATGGAAAGAAAAAAAGGATGTAGAGCTTTACGAAGTGGGCTCTTACGGGCCAAAATCTGCTGATATACTTATAAACAAAGATAACAGACAATGGTATATATTTTAGATTTTATAAAAGTTTACGATTTTGATTCAATAGAGTCTTCGTCTTATTTTTTACTTAGATTTTTCCTAAAAGCCAAAAAACTAAAACTAAACATAGCCTTAGCTGGTGGTAGCACGCCTTTATATTTGTATGAGCTTATGTCAAAATACGATTTTCCCAATTTTAAATTTTTTCTTACAGATGAGCGCTACGTTCCAAACGATCACAAAGATAGCAACTATCACAATATATCAAAATTTTTAAATGTAGAACCCGTTTATAAATCTGGTGATATTGAAAAAGATTGTGAGGAGTTTTCAGATATTATCAATAAAAAACCAATAAACATAGCTTTGCTTGGTATAGGAGAAGATGGTCATAGCGCTTCTATTTTTCCAGATAAACGTATACTAAAATCCTGTGAAAACACGCTAATAAGTGTTGGTCCAAACAATATACTTCGTATATCGCTAAACTATAAAGCTTTATCAAACTCAAAGCTTATATTTTTTATATCAAAATCAAAAAAATCTGTGGTTTCAAGGCTTTTAAAAGAAAAAAATACAATAGCAAATGAGTTTATATCAAACAACAATTGTAAAAAACCAATTCTTGTATCAGATGGTATGAAGGATCTATTCAATTCTTTTTAAACTAAGCAACTCTTGTGGATTTTTTATCTTAAAAGCAAATGGAAACTCTTTTTTAAATAAAGCTTTTTTATCTTCTGGTACTTTTGCAAACACTATAATAGCTTTGTTGTTTTTCACCATATAAGTATCAAACCCAAGTTTTTTAGCTTTTATATAAATATCAGAAGCATATTCTTTTATGTAGTAAACTCCAAGTTGGTAGTAGTAGAAAGAAGGAGCCTCTTCTACATGGACCATTTTTAAACTAAGCAACTCTTGTGGATTTTTTATCTTAAAAGCAAATGGAAACTCTTTTTTAAATAAAGCTTTTTTATCTTCTGGTACTTTCGCAAACACTATAATAGCTTTGTTGTTTTTCACCATATAAGTATCAAACCCAAGTTTTTTAGCTTTTATATAAATATCAGAAGCATATTCTTTTATGTAGTAAACTCCAAGTTGATAGTAGTAGAAGTTTTTGGTCTCTTTCTCTTTATTGTTATTATTAACTACTTTATTTTGGTTTTTTGGCTTATTTTCTTTGGTTGACTCTGCGTAGGATATAGGTGGATTCTCAGTATTTTTATTTACATACTCTAATGTTATAAGTTCTTTTGATAGTTCTATAGCTTTGTCTTTGTAATGCTGGTTTATATCTTCATTAAACAATATTTTCCTTATCAATTTCGATGCTTCTTTAAATTTGTTAGCTTCCATATAGCACTTTGCTTTTAGAAGCAACATATCTGGCATACTTGAAGCACCTATATTATTTTTCTCACTATCTATAAGATAGATTACTTTTTCTTCTATGTCTGGTTTGCTACACATGTTGTTGTCTACGTAGGCTCTTGCTAAATCAAACTTTGCTACGTTAAAATCTCTATCGTAGATTATTGCTAAATTTAGATTTTTAATGTAATCTTTTGTATCGCCTTTTAATTTGTATATGTTTGCTAGTTGATAGTAAGCTTGGGGCCTTAAGCTACAATAATCGTTTTTTATACATTTGTTAAGAGTGTCTATTGCGTCCTTGGTTTTATGTTCTGCTTGTAATATTATAGCTTTGTCTAAAATAGCTTGATAGTAGTCTGGTTTTATATGTAGTGCTTTGTCTATATTTTCTAAAGCTTTTTTGTAATCACCTACGTTGGCGTAAGCAAGGGCTAGTTTGTCGTAAGCTTTGTAATAATATGGGTATTTTAATATAGCTTTTTTAAAATTTGCTATGGCAGCAGCATAGTTTCCAGCAGTTAAACCAGCCATTCCTATATTGTAATAATACTCTGAATTTTTACTTGATAGCTCTTCTATATTGTGGGTGTTCTGGGCACAAGAATATATGCTAAAAATAGAAAACACTACAAAAGCAATATAAAAAATATAGTTAAGTTTCATTAGTTATATTATAACATTTTTAATATTTTACAATTTCATCTTGACATGAGAGATGTTTCCATTATCTTTCTTAGGGCTTGCATGGATGATCTTATCAGTATTATATAATCGTTTATAAGCTTTTGGGCTTTTTCTATGTCTCCGGTTGCAAATTCTTTTATCTGTACCGACATATCACCCATTGCTAAACCTTCTAGTGTATTCTTTATATCGTTTACAATGAAGTTTAGCTTTTCTAAGGATTTGTTCATATTATCTACAATTTCTTTTAAATCCCCTTCTAAGTTTGTATTGTCTATCCTTACACTTAGATTTCCTTTCGCCACTTCTGATAGTGTATCGTTTATGTTATGAAATATATTATCAAACTTTGATATAGAGTCGTTTATGATTCTTGCCATATTTTTTAAATCTCCATCTAAGTTAGATTCGTTTATTCTTTCTTTAAAGTTTCCTTTGGAGATACTTTTCATAACTTTTTCTATCTCGTTCATAGATATATCCACTTCATTTAACATCTTTGCCAATGAGTCAAGTATTTCTCCAAACTCACCTTTTAACTCTGGTTTCATGGTTTTAAAATAATCAAACCTCATGGAGTTTGTAATATTTTGAATTATGTTTATAAGCTTGTTTATGCTTGATTGTATATCCTTTTCCACAAAGAATGTAGCTATTGCCACTAAAAGAGCGGCTAAAGATGATACCATAAGCTTTATACCGCTAGAGGTAATATAATTTATGGTTTCTTTTTCTTTTTGTTTAAAAGCTAGTTCAGACTCATTTAAAACCTTATTAAATCCTTTCCTAAAAGGTTGCCACACTGTGATTTGGAGGTTTATACTATTTTGCATATATTGTTGTTGATTTTGGGCGTTTACATTGTTTACTGCATCTAAAGTATGATTTATGAATTTATCTAAAAGACTCCTTAGGTTTTGATCTTTTATAAGATTTTCATGAGATTTTACATATTTTAAAGCTGGAAAATACATCTTGTTTCTTGCAAAGTTGTTTGAGGGATCTATAAGTATTGTGGAGTATGCATTTTTTAATGTAAGTATTTCTTCAAATAGTTTGTGTAGGTTTTCATTTTGATGGTAAGCCTTATCTAAAGATATTATCTTTTCTTCTATACTTTTACCTGTAAAGTAAAGAGAGATTTGGGCCACAGAAGCCCCTATAAATATAAACAATATTATACTCCATAATTTAGCTTTTATACTCATAAAACCTACTTTTTAAGTTTACTATAAACTTCTAAACATGAGCTTTATAATTATTTATATACTTATAAGATATGATAATATTAATATATATTAAAGTTGTTGTTAATTACTTTTCTTACAATTGATTTTAAATCGTATCGTAGATCTTCTGAAGCTATCTCTTGATTTATACCAAAGTCTTTTTTTAACAAGTTTTTTGCGCTTTTAATAAGATCAGCGTAAAGCTCATCGTCTTCCATGTAAGAGGGAAATTCTATTGTAAATTCTACAATGATATTAAAAAGCCCGTTGTTTGTAGTTTCTAAATCTATATCGTTTCTTAGAGTCATTATTATATACCCTTCAAAACTATCTAGTATTGCTTTTAGCTTGCCTATATCTTCTATGTTGCCTATATCTTTTAACACTAAGATATCTAAAAAGCTTATATCTTCGTAAGAGGGTATTTCAAACGTATTTAAATCTATTACTCCAAATACACCTTTTTGGGTTTCTTTTATAAAGTTTATGAGGTTTTCTATTTTTAACATTGTATAAGCCTTATCTTCGTATCTTACGCAAACCCTTTTTAATTTTGTAAGCGTTTGTGTGAATATATTGTAAAAATTTTGAAGGGTATTTGGTATTTCTATTTTTGTTTGTTCTTTTGCATTTTCACCTTCTATATTTGGGATGTAGTTTATTTTCTGTATAGAAGTGCTTAGAGTGATATTATCGCATTTCGAATCTAAGGAATTGGCATAGCCTTTCGATAGCTCAGAGAAATGCCTATGGCACACTTCTTTTGAAACTCCCAAGTCTCTTATTGTCAGGTTTGCGTCGTTTATGATATTTTTTAAAAAGCTTGAAAACTTTATGCTATCTATACCAAACCTATTTAATCTATTTAACATGATAAATCCAGCCTTTTCATCGTTTTGCATTATAAACTTTGTACCTAGGATAGAAAGATGTATTGTAAAAGATAGGTTTATGGCTTGCTTTGATAGTTGTAATTTATTAGTGGTGCTGTATTTGTAGTATGGGGCATAAGTATTGTAACCAATGATAATGCTTTTAATGAAATCATCAAAACCGTAAAATACCTTTTCGAAATATTCTTTGTTTAATTTTATCATATCTTTTCCAAACGTATCTTTTTCAAATATTCTTGATATATAAGAGTATAATTTTGATGGTGTTTTTACTAAATTTAGTATTTGGGTTTTAATATCGTTGTATTTGTTTTTGTTTAGGAAATCTATAACGATAAGAAGTCCATCTATCATAGATAGCACAAGAAGGTCATAAAATCTACTTCTTTGGGTGCAAGCGATTTGGCATATGTTGTCAAAGATGGCTGTTTGAAGTATAAGTATTTTCTCTATTTCTGTTAGTTCTTTTAGCTCATCTTTATACTCTGTAATAGCTTCTTTTGATATAGCTTTTAATGTAAAATCCCTTATCCTTGAGAGTCCAAGTCTTATAATGGCGGATTTTATATCTTTTATATCTATGCCTTTGTTTGAATAAGCGTTGTTTGCAATCTTTAATATATCTTCTTCTAATTTTGGCATGTTTCTAATAAGAGCATATATTTTATCTACATTGGTGTTTTCATCGGTAAGCTCCATTATAATAGGCATTACTCTTTTTATAAAATCATGAGCTTCAAAAGCTTCTAATGTATCTATTTCTATCTTAAATTTTGGCTCTTTTCTTATGTGCTCTGGTTTTTTGTGTAGTTTTATGGCTTTTTGTAATGTATCTTTTGATATGGGCTTTTCAAATACGATTCCTACAAGTATGCCACGATTTACAAGTATACCACGGTTTACAAGTATACCACGATCTCCAGGTGTGCCACGATCTTTAGAATTTTTGATTTGATTCATATTATCTGAGACTACCTTGGCTTTAACCTCTTCTCCTAGTATGTTTATGGAAAAGTTATCATTTTCTAATAGAGTTTTTAGAATATCTTGGCTTGATAGTTCTATTAGAGCACCTTGGTAGGATATATTTTTTATAATGCCATATTGAGTTTCTATATGTGTATAAAATCTTAGATGTTTTCTATTGTTCAATTTTGTTTAAGGGGCCCATAAGCCCCCTAGTTTTTTACCAGGTTACTACTTTGCCAGCCATTCCGAGACTTGGTAGTGCCGCCGTTGGTGTTAGAAGCGGAAAATCGTAAGCTAAATCTTCTTCTTTCATACCGTTTAGGTCAAGGGATTGCTTGCAAGCGATCATTTGCACACCATTTTGACGGGCTAAGTTGATAAAGTAAGATATTGGCTGTCCACCTTGCATTGGGTATGTGTTTTCAGCTACACCTTTTTTAAGAAGCTGTGTGGATGGTCCTGTGAAATACATAACTACGTTCATGTCTTCGGCAGCTGCAGTGGATGCCAAGAAAAACGCAGATGGCAACCTTGCTGGGTTTTCTGGACCGGTTAACAGAATGATAACCAAATCTGGGGCTTTTTGTTCCATAAAACGTCCTCCTTTTAAGTGTATTATAATAATATAATAAATTAATTTTACATGCTGTCAATAAGATTTTCTTATAATAAAGCTTTTTGGCTTTTATCTTTGCAAAAGTTTATCAAAAAACGGAATATCCTCAGGATAGGTGAGTTTTATGTTCCAATAAGAGGATTCTACTATACCTACGCTGTATCCATAATATTCCAATAAGTAAGCATCGTCAGTGGCTTTTATACCATCTTCTAAGGCTTTTTCATGGCAAAGTTTTATAACATCTGTTTTAAAACATTGGGGGGTTTGGGCCAACCACATGTTATCCCTTTGAATAGTTCTTAAAACACCGTTTTCTAATTTTTTTATAGTATCTCTTGCTTTTGCCGCTGCTATTTTCCCGTCGTAGTTTTCAAGCTCCATCACCTTTTTAAACACCTCTCGGCTGGCAAAGGGCCTTGCGCTATCGTGTATTACCACTATATCCTCTTTTACCACTTCCAATGCAAACCTTACAGAATCTTGTCTTTCCGCGCCCCCATATACAAACTTTGCTCCAAACTTATGAGCATCGTATAAAATAGAATGTTCCACATCTTGGGGCACTGTCATGATTATCTCGTTGAAAAGATCTGCCACTTTTCTTAGAGTAAAATTGTATAGTGGCATATCTTTAAACTTTATAAACTGTTTTTTTATACCGGCTCTTTTGCCAATTCCAGCCGCTAAAAGTATCAAAGAGGGCATCTAATCTTCTTTTTTTAAGCTTATAAACTCTACCATTTCATCTTGAGGTATGTGTTCTAATATTGGTATGAGCTCATCTTTTGTATCCACTACAAACCCACACCAAACCATATTTTTAACTTCTGCTTCAAGCACTTCTCTTAAAAGCCTATCCAAAAACTTCTTTTTTGACTCTTCACTCTCTTTATCTAATTCAAACTCTATAACTTCTGCAAGCTCTGGGTCAAAATCCTCTAAATTGTCCTTTGGGCTAAATACCACATAGACTTTTATGGGATTTTTATTTATTTTTTCTATCTCTTCATATTTTTTGTCTATAAGCTCTTTTACTTTGTGCCTTACACTCATAGTCTTTCTCCTATGTATTCAGCTTTTGAGGTTTTTGTTTCCCAAACAACTACTTTATATATATCTACTTCGTTTAAAAGTCCTGCTTTTTCAAATTTCTCTTTTACATAATCGTATATATACTTTGCCAAGGCTTCCGCTGTAGGGCAAAAATCCACTGTCGTAAGTTTTAATCCAAAATCTTGGTTTATTTTTTTAAAAGCCTCAAACAAAGGATCGTTTTTATCTATTATAAAACTATGATCAAATTGGTCTATAAGAGGGTTTAATGCGCTTTTAAGATGATGAAAATCCATCACCATATCCTGATTATCAAGTACGTTTGAACAAAGCACAACTTCTATTTCATAACTGTGCCCATGTAAGTTTACACACTTATTTTCTATACAATCAGAACCAAGACTTGATCCTCTTGAGCAAGATAGGTTTTGTTTCCAAACTCTATGACCTGCTTCAAACCTAAATGTTTTTGATATATACCACATTTACCACACCACCACGTTTTTGGCTTTTAATATGAGTTTTGATATATCTTCCCAGCTAAGCAAGAACTCTTCTTGGACCTTTAGACCTCTTGCAGACACATCTTCTTTGCATAGATACCAATTTTTATTTGGTGCTCTTAATACTGCATCTTGTATAAGTACCACTATATCGTTCTCCGATGGTAAGCTACTTTTAAAATCCCCAAACCTTCTTACAAGCCAGATTGTATTTGGATTTTCTACCATACAAGCACCGCTTTAGATTTGTGTATCAGGTCTTTGACTTCTTCAGAGGATATAATCTTTGGTTCTATGATAAATTCAAAAGCCTTTAAACCCCTTGATTCTACACAAGAGTTTTCTGCGTAAAAGTTTATGTTTAACATACTCATTTGTTCTAACATCTTTTCAAAGCTGGCTAGTCCTAAGGCTTCTGGGCGCCATTTTGTTATAGCGTATATACCGTCTCCGGTAAATATTACATTCGTATCGTTTGTTATACCGCTTGCAGCGGCAAGCCTCAACCCTTCGTGGGCTTTCCAAGAAAAAGACTCTGATTTAAGTATAAAGCTTATCATATCAGTTAAAGTTTATCACCTTGTCAAACTCTGATATTTTTCTAAACATATCGTAAGAAGAGCTTGATATGAAATTTTGAGATTTTATAGACTCTTCGATGCCTCTTTGGCGTGCTGAGTGAGCGCAATATATTATCTTAACACCTATATCTAAAAATTGCTTTGTCATATCGTAGCTAAGCCAATAAGTGCCGTTGCCGCTTAAAAAAATCGTTACATCAGCTTTACCTACAAGGGCTTTAGATAGTTTGTATACGCTGTCAAAATCTTTTGAAAAAGGGTTTGATGTAACTACTATAAGGATATTCATCTTGCTTTTCTAACGATGATTTCCCACTTGTTATCGCCTATCTTGTTGGTGGCTAACACTTCCTGACCTTCATCTCTCATGCTTTTTGGTACGCTCACCGCCGACGGTTCGTAATCTACTATAACCCTCAAAACTTCTCCTTTTTCCATCGTCTCAAGCACAAGCTTACTCTTTACAAATGTAAAAGGGCATACTTCCCCAGTAATATCAAGCTCTTTATTTATTTCAAAATCACTCATCTTAACAATGATAATATTGTTAAAAATAAAATACTATGATTATAGATATGGTTTTTAGTGGCATTTATTCTTTCCTTCTAAAAAGGAAATAATTATGTTAAAATTTCCTTATGAAAAGGAAAGATGTATTTAAGCAAGTTATAGTTGAGTTCCATCAATGGACACTTCCTAAGCTTTTAAATAGAAATATAGAGCTCCCTTTAAACACCAATAAGATAATATCTTTGATAGGCCCAAGAAGAAGCGGTAAAACTTACGTTATGTTTCAAACTATAAAAAAGCTCCTTAATAGTGTACCTATAGAAAGGATTTTGTATGTAAACTTTGAAGATGAAAGGCTTGATATCTCATCAGATGAGCTTGGTTCACTAATTGAGGCTTACAAAGAGCTATATCCTGATATACCCTTAAACGATGTATACATATTTTTTGATGAGATTCAAAACGTAGAAGGCTGGGAAACCTTTGTAAGAAGGATTTACGATAAATATACAAAAAATATATACATCACCGGTTCAAATTCAAAGCTTTTATCAAAAGAAATAGCCACGGCTCTAAGGGGTAGGACTTTGACATATGAGGTGTTTCCGCTCTCCTTTCAAGAGTTTTTAAAGTTTAAGGGCTTTTATTTTGAAGAAATAGATTTCTACAATATAGAAAAAAGAGCCATTTTAAAAAAGGCGTTTTTAGATTATCTTAACTACGGGGCTTTCCCGGAGGTGGTTTTTTTTGATGATAAAAGCCTAAAACTAAAAACTTTACAAAATTACTTTGAAGTGATGTTTTATAGGGATTTGGTGGAAAGATACAAAATAAAAAACCACATCGCATTGAAGTACTTTATAAAAAGAGTGGTGGAAAACATCGGAAGTATGTTGTCTATAAACAATATATACAACGAGCTAAAGTCCCAAGCTCATAAGATAGCCAAAGACAGTTTATACGAATATCTTGAGATGCTTCAGGATATATACTTTCTTTTTGTTGTAAAAAAATACAACAAATCTATCTTAAAATCTGAACTCCAGAAAAAAGCTTATTTGATAGACAACGGCCTTTTAAACGC